>NZ_JAULRU010000577.1 GCF_030518155.1 Gilvimarinus gilvus
CACTTTTTAATAAAAGTTTTTGCCGCCGGTCAAAGCCATCAAACCGCCTTAACCGAGACAACTCAAAGCCGCTCTGGCTCCTTGTTGGGGAGGCGCATTATACGCATCCACTGGCGCTTGTAAACACTTAATTTCAAGTCAATTTTCAAGCCCGAAAAACGATCAATATCACCACCGTTTTCCGCTCCGCCCTAAGGACAGGCGCGCATTATACGCAGCTACTGTTAGCGCACAAGTGTTTTAGGAGGTAATTATTAAATTTAGTAGACACCGTATAAATTGCAAACGATATGCTCACAATAGACACAAAAAAGGCCGCTGACGCCGCCTTTGGTTCACCCTGCAAGCAAAGTTCAGACAACTTCAAACAAGTGGTATTTCTTTTTACCTAGCTTCACCACATAAAAGCGATCAAAACGCGCTGAAGCCTGGGGGAAACAAGCCGGTGCATCGAGATTTTGCTCGAAGCTTATCGCGCCCCCGTTAATTACTACTGCCTCGCGCCCCAGGGCATCCTTAACCTGCTTGCCCGAAGCTGCCATGCCGGCATCCACCAGCCACTGTGTCAACGGTTTCTCACTCAACTCTGAACGCTGCAGAGTTGAGCTTGGCAAACCGTCAAGCTTCAACTGCTCCAAATCTGACTCACTGAGCTGATCAAGACTGCCGGAAAATAGGGCCCCGGTAATACGCTCCGCCGCCTGCAGCCCCTCAGCACCATGAATAAGCTCTGTGACTTCACGCGCGAGTATGCTCTGCGCTTGCGGGCGACCTTCAGCGGCACGGTCCTGCGCTTCAATGTCTGCGATCCGCGCCAAAGGCAGAAAGGTGAAGTAACGCAAAAACTTATACACATCCGCATCTGCAGTGCCCAGCCAGAATTGATAAAAAGCATAGGGCGAGGTCTTGGCAGGATCCAACCAAACGGTACCCGACTCAGTTTTGCCAAATTTAGTACCGTCCGACTTGGTCACCAACGGCAAGGTCAGGCCGTAGGTCTCACCACTGTACATGCGACGCGCCAAATCGATTCCACCCGTGATATTCCCCCACTGGTCGGAGCCGCCGATCTGCAGTGTGCAATTATAACGCTTGTACAGCTCTGCAAAGTCGTACGACTGCAGCAACATATAGGTGAACTCGGTAAAGGATATTCCCGCACCTTCGCGGTCGATCCGCTGCTTAACCGACTCTTTGTTAATCATATTATTGACTGAAAAGTGCTTGCCCACATCACGCAGGAACGTCAGCACATCCATACTGCCAACCCAGTCGAGATTATTGACCACCTCGGCTCTGTTCTCACCACAATCAAAATCAATAAAGCGGCTCACCTGATCTTTCAGTTTTTGGGTCCAGCCCGCCACTATATCCGGGGTATTGAGCTTGCGCTCCGCCGCCTTAAAACTTGGATCCCCTACCAAACCCGTCGCCCCACCGACCAGAGCAACCGGCTTGTGCCCAGCCTGCTGGAAGCGCTTCAGTGCGAGCAGGGGCACAAGGTGACCTATATGCAAACTGTCGGCCGTAGGGTCAAAACCGCTGTACAGTGTACGACTTGCGCTGCTCAGGTATTCCGCCAGTACATCTCCACCCGTGGTTTGGGCGATCAGACCGCGCGCCTGTAAATCTTCAAACAGCGATGCATCGATAGTCGTCATGGTTTTGCCTTAAAGGTAATCATTCATCATTAACGCCGCACCTTGCGAGGCGGCCGGACTAGGCGGGCAAAGATACCTTATATAGATGCAAAAACAAGCCCCTCGCGACGCAAAATCGAGCGCCAGGCCTTGCAACTTCTGGCCCCTGAAATGGACTAAGCTGTGCCGAGCTCAATCGACATGTAAAATAAAGCGCCCCGAAAGCTCAAAAAACAACCAGAAATTATCGATATTAAACTGCATTTCTGATATAACTATGCGCAACACTTACCTCGGAAAAAGGCTTAAGAGACACGTGCAAGCCCCTGATAAACATCAAGTAAAGACTTCGGAAGTTACCAATAGCAGTTTTCCGAAGGGCCACATCCTAGCCGCTGGTGCGCTTGCTCTGGGGCTAATTGCGTGGGCTGCGTCCTCTCCATCCAAGCAAAGTCATCCCGATACCGTTGCAATTAACTTAACCCCTGCTCCCTCGGTTGAGCGAGCCGATATCCTACCTAAGAGCGAGCTGAACCCAGCCCCCTTAAACACCGAAGCTAACGTACTGGATATCGCCTTGGCGGAGAAGCCTTCGGCAAAACCAGTTGAACCTGCCATGCCGACGTTGGAACAACGCAGCTTTACGGTGCGCTCAGGAGACAGCCTGTCGACCATTTTTAAGCGCGCCGGGCTAAGCGATCGCGACGTCTACGAGCTGACACATTCGTGCCCGGAAGCCAAATCACTCACGCGCATAATGCCCGGCCATAAAATCGTGTTCTACCTTGACGAAGCGGGCGCACTGCAGAAACTCAGCCATATTACCGACCGCCTAAACTCCACTCACTTCGAGAAAAGCGAAGCGAGCTACGTTAGCATTAAAGAGATTAAACAGCCGGAAGTTCGCACCGCCTATAAAGAAGCGACCATTAGCAGCTCGCTGTATATGGCAGCGGTAGGCGTAAGCATGCCAGAAAGCCTGATCATGGAAATGGCCAACGTGTTTGGTTGGGACATCGACTTTGCACTGGATTTACGCAAAGGCGATCATTTCAGCGTACTTTACGAAGAAAAGTTTCTGGATGGCGAGAAAATCGGTCACGGCGCCATTCTCGCCGCCGAGTTCACCAACCAAGGCGACAAATTCAAAGCCGTCCGCTACACCCACGCCAATGGCGAAGCTCACTACTACACACCCAACGGCGAAAGTATGCGCAAAGCGTTTCTGCTGGCACCGGTAGACTTTCGTCGCATCAGTGGCAACTTTAATCCCAAACGCCTGCACCCTATTTTCAAAACGGTACGCCCTCACCGCGGCACTGATTACGCCGCCAACCGGGGCACCCCAGTCTGGGCCTCAGGCGACGGTAGAGTAACTGCCGCGGGCTACAGCAAGGCAAACGGTAACTACGTGTTTATCCAGCACGGCAATAACGTCGTCACCAAGTACCTGCACCTACACAAGCGCTTCGTGAAAAAAGGCCAACGCGTAAAGCAAAAGCAATCGATTGGTACCGTAGGCTCTACCGGATACGCGACCGGCCCGCACCTACACTATGAATTCTTGCTCGATGGGGTCCACCGCAACCCACGCACCATTGTGCAGAAGCTGCCAAAGGCTAAATCTATAAACGATGGTGAAATGCAGGATTTCCTTAGCCAGACGCAACCTCTAATGGCTTCGCTGGAACAACGCTTCAACGCCTCTCGCCTCGCGATGGGCACGACCGACCGCAACATAAACTGAATATGCCGCTTTATATCGGTCTAATATCAGGGACCAGTGCTGACGGAATAGACGCCGCACTGGTTTCTATAGAATCAGGCCAAACTCAACTTCTTGCCCATTTCGCCCATGACTTCAGCTCGTCTATGCGCGAGCGTATTCACGCTCTGTGCGCCCCAGGTGATAACGAAATCGACCGAGCTGGCGCCCTAGATCGGGCGCTGGGCATCGAGTTTGCCGAAGCAACCCTCGCCCTGCTTGAAACGGCAGCGGTCAAACCTGAGCAAATCAGTGCTATCGGCAGTCATGGCCAAACTATTCGCCACCGACCACCTGGGCACAGCGACACCCCCTTCACCTGGCAAATTGGTGACCCCAATATCATTGCGCAACGCACCGGCATTTGTACCGTTGCCGATCTTCGCCGGCGCGATATGGCGGCAGGCGGTCAGGGCGCACCTCTGGTCCCGGCCTTTCACCAGTCGGTTTTTACACACCCTCAGGTCAATCGTGCGATTATCAATATTGGCGGTATAGGCAATATAAGCTGGCTGCAACCCGGCCAGCCCGCTCTCGGTTTTGACACAGGCCCAGGCAACACATTGATGGACGCCTGGATACTGAAGCACCAGGGGAAAAAATACGACGCCAACGGTAATTGGGCACGCGAGGGCGAGCCTGACAGCGAGTTGCTGGCCACCCTGCTGGAGCACCCTTATCTGGCGCGACCCATACCTAAAAGCACTGGTCGCGAGGACTTTCACCTAGCTTGGCTGGAATCTCATCACCCACGGGTCAGTCAGTTAGAGCCACAGCATATTCAGGCCACCTTATTGGAATACACGGCGCAAACCCTGGCCAATCACCTGCACAGCTGCCCCAATGCCGCGTTAGGTGGAGAAGCCTATGTCTGTGGCGGCGGGGCTCATAACTCGACACTGATGAGCAGGTTACAGGCGCTGATGTCGGGCTTTAGAGTTGAAACCACGGACAGGCTAGGAATAGCACCAGACTGGGTCGAAGCGAGTGCCTTTGCGTGGCTGGCACACCGCACCCTGCAAGGTCTACCGGGAAACTTAGCGAGCGTTACAGGTGCCTGCGAAGAGGTCGTATTAGGAGCAATTTACCCGGGAAGACCCAGGGCCTAAATTAAACAGAGAAAGACGCGCCGCACCCACACGTAGTAGCAGCATTGGGGTTGGTGACGACAAACTTAGCCCCCTGCAAACCCTCGGTATAATCGACACTAGCACCTACCAGATAGGGGTAGCTCAAGGCATCAACAACCACTTTGATACCGTCTTTTTCCACCACGGTATCGTCTTCGGCTGTGACGTCATCAAAGGTAAACCCGTACTGAAAGCCTGAACAGCCTCCGCCGGTGACATAAACACGCAGCTTCAACTCGTCATTGCCTTCCTCTTCAACCAGGCCTTTTACCTTGGCCACCGCTGGGGCGCTGACGTAAATCGGCTCTGGGGTAAAAACTTCAGGGGTAGACATAGATAAACTCCGGTACTGGCTAACAGGTTATTATCCCAATACCAGAGTAAAACAGTCAACTATTTCGCATCGACATTGGACTTTTCACTGCCAAAGTTCTTGTCGGGCTTGGCTGCGGGCTGAGTCGACTCGCCGTAGACCAGAGAGCCATTGACCTGAGCACCTTTAACCATCTCGATCAATTGGTAGTGCACATTGCCTTCAACCACCGCCTTGCCAGCCAATTCAACGTGCTTACTTGAGTAAACATTGCCGATCACCTTACCGTTGATAACGACCATTGGCACACGAATTTCGCCCTCGACAACACCCTTGTCGGCGACCACCAACTTAGCATCAGCGCCGCCTTCGACAATGATGTTACCTTTTACTTTACCTTCTACTTGTAGATCACCCGTAAAATGGACATCGCCGATGATACTGGTCCCTTTGGAAATTAAGGTGTGACTATTACTGAATGCCATTGTGCTCAAGCCCCCGCACTTATTTTATCTATCTTCAACGAGCCAACTGTAGCTCTTGGATACCTTGCCACCATCACGACCTGCGGCCTGTGCTGATAGCTCAAGTTTTTGTGCCTCAAAACCCTCGGGCAGAGTTAGCTCACCCTCAACATTTTGAAAGTATTTAAACCGTAATTTGATGTCTTCGCTATCGATGTCATCCGACAACTGATATAAAGGTACTCGAGTCACGCCACCATTGCTACGACCGATAACATCGACATTCAAGGTTCCGTTCAGCACCTGATGGTTGGTCGCCAACTGTTGCATCACCACCTTGAAGGAAAAACGCCCCGCCTGTGATGTTTCGACAAGATTAACATCGCCAATCGTCAGTCCGCTATTGGACTCACTGGGCTCCATTAATCCCCGATAGAATGAGATGTCGGTTTCCAAACTCGCAATTTGCTGGCGCAACTCCATGACCTCAGTGCGCACTTCTTCTGAGGCATATTGATCCACTTCAGAGGCAAGCGATAAGTTAGCCACTTGCTGGCGAAGCTGTTCAGACTCTGCCTGTGAATCTTGCAACTCCACTCGCAATCGCTCTAGTTGCTGCAAAGCGTTGCTTTGCGTACCAGTACCCTGCCAGTAGCCGGCAAAATAAGCGCCCGCTATACACACAACCACAACAAGCAGTAACATCAGGACGATCAAAAAACGCCGGGCAGGACGATGGGGAACGACCTTTAGTGAATACTGCGTACTGCCTTTTACTGCACTCATAGGCTCTCGTAATTACTCTCAAGGTTTATTATGGCAGCAGTGCTACCACGTCGAGTCCGGCGGATTCCTCAAAGCCAAACATGATATTCATGTTCTGAATAGCTTGGCCAGAAGCCCCTTTGGTGAGGTTATCGATAACCGACAGGATCACGATGGTATCGCGCCCTTGCGGTTGGCACACGGAAATACGGCACATATTCGAGCCTTTTACCGAGCGCGTTTCCGGTACCTGCCCCTCTGGCAGCACATCGACAAACGGTTCATCCACGTAGCGCTCTTCAAATACGCGCTGTAAATCTGGCAAAGTATCGGGGTTCAATGCACGCGCATAACTGGTGACATGAATGCCTCTGACCATCGGCAATAGATGTGGTACAAAGGTAACGGCAGCAGGAACCGCTGCGGCTGGTTGAGCATCATGCAGCGCCTGCTCAATTTCAGGCAAATGACGATGGCCAGACACCCCATAGGCCTTAAAGCTGCCGCTATTTTCAGTCAACAACATACCCACTTTGGCCTGACGGCCGGCGCCGGACGCACCGCTGGCGGCGCTAATAATCAATCCGGTCGGGTCCACCAGTTCATTTTCAAGCAACGGCAGCAAACCGAGCTGCGCTGCCGTCGGGTAACAGCCCGGGCACGCTACCAGCCGGGCACTCTTGATAGCGGCACGATTATTTTCGGGTAAACCGTACACAGCCTCGCTGATTAACTCGGGGCAGCCATGAGCCTGGTCATACCAGTGAGCCCAGAGCTCGGCATCGCGAATTCGAAAATCCGCTGACAGATCAATCACTCGGGTGCCAGTCGCCATCAAGGCGGGCATCAGGTTTTGCGCAACACCATGCGGGGTGGCGAAAAAGACCACATCACATTTTCCCAATGCCTCCACATCGGGTTCGCTAAAGCACAAATCAACATGACCGCGCAAATTGGGATAAAGATCACTGACGGGAATACCCGCTTCAGCACGCGAGGTAATAACGCTTACCTTCGCCTGCGGATGCTTACACAGTAAGCGCAACAGCTCGACACCGGTATAGCCGGTCCCCCCAACAATCCCCACATTAATCACAATAACAACCTCTTGTATGTTCACGCCGATACGGCTAGCGTCTATAACGGACGCACTATCATAAGAGCGCAGCGGCTAAATTGCCAGCCGCTGGGCGGCGCCTCAACGCGATGGCATAATAACGAGCAATGCTCACTTGGGATTGACTCTATGCTTTGGATTAAAGCCCTGCACATTATTGCCGTAATATGCTGGTTTGCCGCGCTGTTTTACTTGCCGCGACTGTTCGTATACCACGCCATGAGTTCAGACGAGGTTAGCAACGAGCGCTTTAAGATAATGGAGCGCAAGCTCTACCGAGGTATCGCTACGCCCTCAATGATCGCCACACTGGTTTTTGGTGCCGGTCTTATGCACCTGCAGTGGGACTATTTAGTGACCGCCAACTGGATATGGGCGAAGCTCGCCATTGTTTTGGCCCTGATCGGTTATCACCATATGTGTGGTGCCCATATAAAACGCTTTGCAAAAAACGCCAACACACACTCTGATCGGTATTATCGGATATTTAACGAGCTACCGGTGTTTGCCTTATTTGCCATTGTCATATTGGCGGTCGTAAAGCCCTTCTAAGCCAATCGGGTCACTTCCACACTGTGCTAAGCTTTAACTAGAGTTTTAACCAGCTGGCGACCTCAATGACCGAAATGCCAACCGAAACGCCGGTAGTGCTGTCACTCTCTAGCCACGACCCGTCCGGCAGCACAGGCCTGCAAGCAGATATCGAGTCCTGTTTTAGTCTCGGGGTGCATTGCTGCGGTGTCGTCACCGCACTGTGCGCTCGCGATACCCGTCAGATCGTCAGCATGACCCCTACCGATACCAGCCTCATCATTGCGCAAGCGCGGGCCATTCTCGAGGATATGCCGGTATCAGCGATTAAGCTTGGCTACTTTTGCCAAGTTACGCAAATAGAAGCCGCACACAGTATTTTACGTGATTACCCCGAGCTGCCCGTGCTTCTCGACCCCGTAATGCACCTGTCTATTGCCGGTGACGGGCAGAGCACGGCAGACAGTGAAGGGGACTTGTGTCGTGCAATAACGACACTGTTAATGCCGCTGGCAACCATCACCACACCTGATATTGTCGAGGCCAACAGTTTGGCGCGCCAAGCCGATACCGCCGATGCATGCGGCCAACAAATTCTCAACCATGGCAGTCAAGCCGTCCTCATCACCGGCACCAGCCGCACAAACAAGGATTACATCAATACCCTGTATGTTCCCGGTCAGCAGGCAAGACGCTATAGCTGGCCGCGCTTAAGCCACTTTAGCCACGGCAGTGGCGCCACTTTATCTGCCAGTATTAGCGCCTATTTAGCCTATGGGTTACGCTTGACCGATGCAGTCGAACAGGGTCAAGAGTTTACCTGGCAAAGCCTCAACGCCAGCCGCCGCCTGGGAATGGGGCAGTGCATACCCAACCGGCTGTTCTGGGCCGATAAGCACAATAAGAGATAGTCCGCGTCTTGTTTAAGGTTTCGCTCAGGCTCCCGCACTTGTTAAAATGTCGGAATGCCGACAACTTTGCACAACACTAATGCTCTTTACGCGATTACAGACTGTGCAAACCTGCGCGGAGCTGCCCTATATTCACCCGTACAGCAGGCGTTGGCCGGTGGCTGCCGCTTCGTTCAGTACCGTGACAAAAGTGATGACAAAGTCCGGCGTTACGCCGAAGCCACTCAGTTGCTAAAACTATGTCGCCAGTTCAACGCCAAACTCATTATTAACGATGATGTCGCTCTCGCCCGCAGTGTGAAGGCCGATGGCGTCCATTTGGGCCAGAGCGACAGCACCATTCGCGAGGCGCGCCAAGCTCTGGGAGCGAAGGCTATTATTGGTGCAACCTGCCATAGCGATATGGAGCTCGCCCGATACGCCCTGCAAGACGGCGCCAATTATGTTGCCTTCGGGCGCTTTTTCCCCTCGGCAACCAAACCCGATGCACCACCCGCTCGGCTCAGTTTACTCACGCAGGTCCGACGTCGCTGGCCCGATTGCTGTATCGTTGCTATCGGCGGCATCACCCAAGCCAACGCTGAGCTTGCAATACAACAAGGCGCCAACTATGTAGCTGTATGCCATGACGTCTGTCACCACCCTAACCCCACTGCGTATGCTCGCGCCTTTGCGCGAACAAGCGCTGCTTAGCTTTTGAGGAAAATATGAACCATTCCGAGCAACTCTTTGCCCAAGCGGCCCAATTTATTCCCGGCGGCGTAAACTCCCCTGTGCGCGCATTTAAAGCCGTGGGCGGCACCCCGATTTTTCTGCAAAGTGCTAAAGGGGCTCGCATTACCGATGTCGACGGTAAAGACTACATTGATTACGTCCAGTCCTGGGGCCCGATGATTCTCGGCCACAGCCATCCTGATGTTATTGCCGCTGTGGTCGACGCGGTGCAATCCGGACTCACATTTGGCGCACCCACGGAGCGCGAAACACAGCTGGCCGAAATAGTATGTAAGCGCATGCCCGGTATAGACCTGGTTCGGTTTGTGAACTCTGGAACAGAGGCGACCATGAGTGCGATTCGCCTCGCGCGCGCGCATACAGAGCGAGACACTATCGTTAAGTTTGAAGGCTGCTATCACGGCCACTCCGACTCACTGTTAATCAAAGCGGGTTCCGGCGCGCTCACTCTCGGCGTGCCCAGCTCTCCCGGCGTGCCCAAAGCGTTAGCAGAACATACCGTAACGCTGAATTACAACAACAGCGAACAGGTTCGTCAATTTTTCGCGGAAAAAGGAGACCAGGTTGCCTGTATTATTATCGAACCAGTCGCCGGCAACATGAATTGTATCCCCCCCGTACCCGGCTTTTTGCAAACGCTGCGCGAGGTGTGCGACGAGTCCGGTAGCGTACTGATTTTTGATGAGGTGATGACAGGCTTTCGCGTCAGTGCCACTGGTGCACAAGGACACTATCAAGTACAGCCTGACCTAACCACTTTAGGCAAAGTAGTAGGCGGTGGTATGCCCGTTGGTGCTTTTGGCGGCAAGCGTGAAATTATGGAAAAAGTGGCCCCCGCAGGCCCGGTGTATCAAGCGGGTACTTTGTCCGGAAACCCAGTGGCTATGGCGGCAGGCATTGCCACGCTAGAACTGCTAGAAGCACCGGACTTTTACCCCGAACTGTTCCGCAAAACTCAAAAATTAGTAACGGGCTTACAGGCTGCGGCCGATACGGCAGGCGTTGCCTTTACCACCAATCATATCGGCAGCATGTTCGGCGGCTTTTTTACCCAAGAGAAAACCGTTACCAATTACCAGCAGGTAATGGCATGCGACACTGAACGATTTAATCGGTTTTTTCATGGCATGCTAAAGGCAGGGGTTTATTTGGCTCCAGCCTCTTATGAGGCAGGCTTTATGTCACAGGCACACACCGATAACGATATCGAGCAAACCATCGCAGCCGCCCAGAAAGTGTTTGCTAGCCTTAAGGATGAGTAACTACTGATTTTCGGATAATAAAGCAATATCTTCCAGAGCCTGGGGGGACGCGTCAATGATGCTAAACCCCGCCCAGTGCTTGCTATTGTCTTCCGCGTTGCGAACCCACAAGCAATCCACCCCTAGCTGCACACTATTGCGACCATTGACAGCATTGCTGAGGTGCAAATCTAAACGATACAGGCAGTCTTCCTCACAGGGCTTATCGCCAATTATCATTAATCCGTCATTGTGAAGATTAACTACACGACCAAGGTATATGTCGTGAATATTATCGTAGACATCAATACTTTGCTTGACACCAAGGCGTTCGAGTTTACGGTCTTCATGCTCACTGGGTTTATCCATATTAGTTACTCACGATTCAGCAACTCACCGGATGCTCTGGCATTTAAACTGTGATAAATATTTTCCAACGCGCGCTCGAAAAACGGTTTAGCGCTACCGGCGATAACCCGCAATCTACCTGCAATCATAGCCCGCGCCATTTGCAGTGCCGAGGTCATTGAGACCTTCTTGCCCTGTTGGTCTACCAACATATAGTGCATGGTTTTATGGTTATACCAAGCAACTTTCAAGCGCTTGCCCTGGTCGTCCTCGAGCCAGGTGCCAAATTCAATCAACTTGAGCTTTTCAATTAACTGCGATTCTTCCTGAGACGCGATACCGGCCTCCTCCTCAACCCGCCCGGCCTTTTCAGCAGCCATTGTTTCCAGTTTCGTGCGCATAGGCTTTGGAGCTGGCTCTGCTTTTTGACTTTTAAGCGCGAGCCTTTGTAACGATTGAATGGCATCCGTCAGTTTGCGGGCCTTATCTTGCTCATAACCAATTGTTTCAAAACCTGACTGAACGGCTCGCATTAGCCCGTCCTGAATTTCCAGCTGTCGGATTTTATCCGATTCGAGCAATTTGGGCTCAACACTCCAAATCAATTCGCGTGCTGTTTTCAATGCATCGCCAAAATTTTGCGAGTCCGTGCCATAGCGAAGAATCATAAACGATAAGTAGTCAGACCACGGCAGCAGCATCAACAAAAGGACTGGCGATGGTAAGTCCTTGCCATCAATCAGTCGGGAAACTTCGTCATTAACCAGTATTTTGGCCTCTCGCAGCTTTTCTTCGCCGCGAGCTTTTTCAAGCGCGCGCTTTTCCATTAAGTCTTGCCGCCGTGAAATATTGCGGGTGTATCCGCTAAATTCCAACAAAGCCTCAGCAAACACTTTGGCGTCGTTGCCAAAATCCTTCAAAATGTCGAATACAGTAGTTTTAATTTTTTCGTAAATATTGTACTCGTTGGTGCCATCATTACCGACCCAACGTGCCCCAGCCTCTGCCATTTGATTGAGCAAAAGGCGCGCCGGATGCTCAACGTTTTCAAAAAATTCTTTATCAATAAACGCAAGTTTTAATACCGGCGTATGCAAATAACTGAGCAAAGCTTTCACCGAATCCGGCAACTGCTCGTCCGAAAGAATATATTCGAACAGCAATCCAACCAACTCAATAGTGTGCATGTCATCGGCATGATCGCCGTCGACATCTTTACTTTTGAGTTCTGCAACCAGCTGTGATGACACGGCACTCACAGCTAAAGGTTGAACTTGCCCGACTTGCGCATCAAGCAGGGGCTGCACTTGCGCAAACTGCTGATCTTGTGATTGCTGGAAAACACCCAACAGTTGACTTGCTGACAGGTTAGAACCGCCGCCAGCTGCAGTGCCGGACGGAGCAGACACCGGTGTTGCTCCACCTGAGCCTTGTGGCGCAACACTGCCTTGCCCCTGTGGCGCGGGCGTGGCGCCCAAATGAGTTTGGAGTAAGCGAATCGCGCTGATTAGCCCCTGCTCATATTGCTCCGGTCCTTTACTGTTCTGACTCGCGACCTGATCTGAAGCTCGGCGACGCGGCTCAGGTTCACGGTCTGTGGCCCGGCGTTTTGGTACTTCTTCCTGGTCGCCTTCAGGCGCCTTAGCAGCGGTTTCATGATCGGTCGCTGAATCAGGTCTTCCTACCGAAGAATTAATACCAGAGAAACGCAAATTAGGAAGAATTCCCTCTCCAGCCAGTCTTTCGTTCAGCTCTTGGTAGAGCGCACCCAAAACTTTGATAAAGGAGGACTCGAAATGTTTATAACCTATGACCTTTATGCGAGTATCAAATTTGTACTGCGCAATGGCTTTACGAAGAGACTCACAAAACTGAATAGCGCTGGCAGGGTTACCTCGTTCGTCAATTTTTTGCCCGCCATTGAGTAACGCCAGACGCTGGTGCAATGCCCATAATATTTCAGCGTACTGGGAGTCAGCACGATGACAAATTGAGGTAATTGCGATGGTCTCTTCCAACTCTGCGTTTTCTACCAGAGACAGCCCGGAAGGTGAATTGAACCGCTCTTGTCCACTGGGAGTTTGCAAACGACGCTGAGCAAAATCACTAAAGTTATCCTTAGAAAAGCTCAACAGCTGCTGCTGCACTGAAGGCGCAATGCGCCGCAGAAGCTTAATCAACTCATTCAAGGTGACTTGCTCCTTATTGGAACGAGCGTTCTCTTCACGCTTTTCTACAGACGCGACCCACTCCCCCCAGAAGCTCGCGAAATGGTCCTGAATAAACTCCTCGGTGCTGGCAGCACAAAGGTCCAGGCATTTCTGCGTTTGTGCCGGAGTCAATGGGCCGAAAGAAGGCGCTGAGTCTTCTGTTTCCTGCAATTTGTCTATCCCCTGTCCTATGGAATTGTCCGTCATAAACCACTTCCACCAATGGCCGCTGATACAATTGGCCGTACCTGCTACCAAAGCACACCTATAGCAGGTCTACTGCTGAGTATAGCCCGAATGCCAACTTGCGCACATTTTAGCCTGAATTCGCCGCCACCAAAAACAAACGGATAGAGTTTTTCTCTCGGCCGCCAAAATTGACGCCTCATTTTGGGGCAGAATGCGCACGCCAGCACCAAAATCTCACCAGCACACCCGATTACGATGCGAAACCCGCCCGTCACAATCATCGCTCTTCGCCGTTTATAACTATCTTTTCAAGATGTTACAACTACAAAGTTCAGCTTGGTATCCAACTTGCTTAACTCCCACCGTTAAAAATTTGCTACACATTTGTCCGCACTTGGTTGGCGAGTTGGGACAACGACAATTTGTAAATGGAAAGCTAGGGTTCCGGTGAGGCTACCGCCTCACGACTGGTCCGAGAGCTTTCGACCTTCGAAGTGAAGGTTACACGGCGGGACAAAAGCCCGGGAGAACTGCTTGGCCAGCTTGCCAAAAGGTGCTCCGTATTTCCGTATAACCTGACACATACCTCCGGAGGTTTGTCATGAAGCGACTTTCTATCGCCGTTTTTGCACTACTACTATCCTTTCAGGCCCAAGCGGCCGACTCTTTCAAAATATGTTGGTCCATTTATGTAGGCTGGATGCCCTGGGGCTACGGTGCCGAGCAAAACATTGTCGATAAATGGGCCGACAAGTACGGCATTGATATCGAAGTCGTACAAATCAACGACTACATCGAATCCATCAACCAATACACAGCCGGCGAGTTTGACGCCTGTACCATGACCAATATGGACGCGCTCACTATCCCTGCTGCCAGCGGCGTTGACAGCACTGCATTGATTGTCGGTGACTTCTCAAACGGTAACGATGGAGTCATTCTTCGCGACATGGAAACGCTAGCCGACGTGAAGGGCCAAAAGGTTAATCTTGTTGAGCTTTCTGTATCCCATTACCTGCTGGCTCGCGGCCTTGAAAGCGTGGGCATGTCGGAAGCCGACGTACAGGTGGTGAATACTTCAGACGCAGACATGGTCGCACTCTACAATTCAGGTTCGGTCAGCGCTGTCACTACCTGGAACCCATTGTTGAGCACCATATTAGAAGAAGACGATGCCAATTTAGTGTTTGACTCATCACAGATTCCCGGTGAGATTATGGACCTGCTGGTTATCAACACCGAGACCCTGGCCGCCAACCCGAAACTGGGTAAAGCATTGGTAGGCGCATGGTATGAAATTATGAGCCTAATGAGTGCCGACAGTGATAGCGGTAAAGCGGCCCGCACCACAATGGGTACCGCCTCAGGCACGGACCTAGCTGGATACGATTCACAGCTCGCCAGTACCAAAATGTTCTATCAGCCAAGCGATGCCATTGCCCTCGTTGAAAGTGAAGAGCTGCTGAGCACCATGCAGAAAGTAGCGGAGTTTTCGTTTGATCACGGCTTGTTAGGTGACGGTGCTCCAGACGCAGGCTTTATTGGTATTGAAGGCCCCAAAGGCATTTACGGTAGCCAGAGCAACGTTAAGCTGCGCTTCGACACTACCTATATGCAAATGGCCGCTGACGGCAAACTGTAACCATTACACCTCCGAACCGGGGGCACTGCCCCCGCCTGAGAGCTGCCTATGAAACGCCTGGTTAACCTAACCCCCTCCAAGCCGGTTAAGATTCTACTGGGGCTACTGCCCTTTGCCTTAATTGTGCTGATCTATATCATCGCCTCCGATGCGAGACTTGAAGCGAACCCCAGTGACAAATTGCTACCCAGCTTTGGCCAAATGGGCGACGCAATCCAACGGCTCGCTTTTGAGCCGAGTAAGCGCACCGGTGAATACTTATTTTGGCAAGACACCTTGTCTAGCCTGACGCGCTTAGCATTGGGAATTGGTATTGCCGCATTCATTGGCTTCAGCTTAGGACTGGTCACGGGAGCATTACCCTCGGTACACGCTCCGCTGGCACCGCTGTTAACCGTGATATCGCTGATTCCTCCTATGGCACTGCTCCCCATTTTGTTTATTGTATTTGGGTTGGGGGAATTGTCGAAAGTGGCACTGATTATATTTGGTGTTGCGCCCTTTATTGCACGAGACATGCAGCGCTGCACCCAGGAGATACCTCAGGAGCAGCTCATTAAAGCGCAGACATTGGGCGCTAGCAGTTGGCACATTGTATGGCGAGTATTGATACCCCAGCTGCTGCCCAGGCTGATCAATGCCGTGCGCTTATCACTGGGTGCCGGCTGGCTGTTTCTAATTGCCGCAGAAGGTATCGCCTCAACTGACGGTCTTGGCTACCGTATATTTTTAGTCCGGCGTTACCTTTCTATGGACGTCATTCTGCCTTACGTCGCGTGGATCACTTTGCTTGCGTTTGTTATTGACTGGCTACTGGCCAAAACCAGCCAGATCGCTTTCCCCTGGCACCACCAAGGAGGCAAGGCATGATCAAAATTAATAAACTCTGGAAAGAGTACGGCGACAACGTTGTGCTGGAGGACATATCCAAAACCGTCGCCGACGGCGAGTTTGTCACACTGGTGGGCACCTCCGGTTGTGGCAAAAGTACTTTTTTAAAAATGCTGTTAGGCATGGAAACGGCATCGCGCGGCGAACTCCTGATCGACGACAAGCCTATACCCGGCGAACCCGACCAAAGTCGCGGTATTGTTTTCCAGCAATACTCGGTTTTCCCGCACCTTAGCGTGCTGGAAAACGTAATGATTGCCCGTGAGTTTGAGCGATCTGCTTTGCTGGGAAAACTCTTCGGTGTGGCAAAGAGAAAAGTTCGCGAAGAAGCTCAAGCCCTATTGGAAAAGGTAGGCCTCGGCCCCGCCGTAAGCAAGTACCCCCATGAGCTTTCCGGCGGCATGCGACAGCGCTTGGCCATAGCCCAAGCCCTAATTCGTAAGCCCCGCGTACTCTTACTAGATGAGCCATTTGGCGCTCTCGACCCAGGCATTCGCGCCGACATGCATAAACTTATCCTTGAGCTTTGGCGAGAGCATCAGCTAACAGTATTTATGGTTACGCACGACTTATCGGAAGGCTTCTACCTTGGTACGCGTCTTTGGGTATTTGACAAGGTTCGTCATGACCCGCAGGCACCGGGAGCTTGGGGAGCCAAAATTACTTATGACTTAACTGTGGGAGAAATTCCCAGTGATACACTGGCAAAGGTACAAAAAATTACCTCGCCAGAAGAACAACAAGAGGTTGGAGAGTTAACGTGAGGACGATTGATTACACCACATCACTACCCGGCGCCAGCCACTGGTCACTAGAAGTACGCCGCGGGAGCGCAATGCGACTGACCGACATAAGCGGCGATGGCAACGTGGGGATGCTTTTCTACAACCCCCGTAATTTGCTGGAGCGTTACAACGCACCCGACTCTTTGAAGTGTCAACATACCTTCAAGCTTACCGCCGGCCACTGTTTGTATTCGGACATGGGTAGAATTTTTGCGTCCATTACCCACGATAGCTTCGGCTGGCACGATACCGTTGCAGGCACTAGCCACAAGTCGGCGATCGATAAACGCTGGGGCAAACGCGACTATCAATCACATGGTAATCAATGGCTGCAGAATGGGTTCGATGCATTTTTAGTTGAGCTTGCTAAATATGGTCTCGGCCGGGCAGACATTGCCGCCAACCTTAACTGGTTTAGTAAAGTGGCGACCGATGACAACGGGGCAATAATGCTCGATACCAGTGCCCGCAAAGCAGGAGCCACAGTCGACCTTCGCTTTGAAATGGACACCTTGGTGGTATTACACACCTGCCCGCACCCGCTGGACGCAAGCGAAGAATATCCTCGCGCAGACATCCGAATCGATTTAGGCGCGGCAGCGCCAATACAAGAAGACGACCTCTGCCTAAATTCTCGCCCTGAAAATGCGCGCGGCTTTGCCAACAACGCGCTCTACCATATTGGAATTTAAGAGTTTGCCATGACAATACTAGAAAGCCAGCTGGCAGCGGAAAATGCACTTGAGCGTCACACGATTGGTGCTGGTGATTATTACTTTGCACCGCTTAAAAAAGGCCAAATCCTTCGCATCCTCGACCTTGAAGGTAATCAAGCCGCTGATACACTATTTTTTAATGCCAACGATGTATCGGAGCGCTACAGTGCCACTGACACTATTCGTGAACAGGGCAATGTTTACCTTAGCGCGGGTAGCGTGTTGCGCTCCAACCTAAACAACCCAATGTTAGAAATTACCGCCGACACCTGTGGCCGACACGACACCCTCGGCGGCGCCTGCGCCACCGAGAGCAATACGGTGCGCTACGATCTGGAAAAACGCTGCATGCATGCCTGTCGCGACAGTTGGATGCTAGCTGTGGCTGAGCACCCGGAGTACGGCGTCAACAAGCGAGACATCAGTCACAATATTAATTTCTTTATGAATGTGCCGGTGACTTCTGATGGGGGATTAACCTTCGCCGACGGCATATCTGGCGCAGGAAAATACGTGGAAATGGTCGCACTTATGGATGTACTGGTATTGATGTCCAATTGCCCACAGCTGAACAACCCTTGCAATGGATACAACCCAACACCTGTAGAAATGATAATTTGGTAAGCGCGACGCGCTTATAAATTATATACGCCGAAGGGGACGACCTCTTTCACCAAAGGCACTGCCGGGACGACCCGCTGGAGCTCACTATGTTCAACAAAGTTCTGATTGCCAATCGTGGCGCCATCGCCACCCGTATTATTCGCACCCTGCGCCGGATGGGAGTTCAGTCGGTTGCTGTTTACGCCGAAGCCGATGCTGGCAGCTTGCATGTACGACAAGCCGATGAAGCCTACAGCCTAGGCGAAGGTGCAGCCGCTGACACCTATCTCGATCAAACAAAAATTCTCAATATCGCCAGGCAGACTGGCGCTCAGGCGATTCATCCTGGCTACGGATTTCTAAGTGAGAATGCCAGTTTCGTTGATCGTTGCGAAGCTGCCGGTATTGCTTTTGTTGGGCCTACACCCGAGCAAATGAATATATTCGGACTAAAGCACACCGCCCGCGATATCGCCGAACAAAACAAAGTACCCTTGGTGCCGGGTACCGATCTACTCAACAGCCTTGAGCAAGCCACGCAAGCCGCCGACCAGATCGGCTACCCTATCATGCTGAAAAGCAGTGCTGGCGGTGGCGGCATCGGCATGAAATTGTGTGAGAGCGAGCAGGATCTAATTGACAGTTTCGACTCTGTACGCAAGCTCGGCGCCAATAACTTCTCTGACGACCGCGTTTTTCTGGAGAAATTTATTGGCCAGGCTCGTCATATCGAAGTTCAGGTTTTTGGTGACGGCAAAGGCAAAGCGGTTGCTATCGGGGAGCGCGATTGCTCCAGCCAGCGCCGCAACCAAAAAGTGATTGAGGAGTGCCCCGCCCCCAATTTATCTGACACGCTACGCCAAGCCATGCACGAGACAGCCGCCAGACTATTAGCTGCGGTTAGCTATCGCGGCGCCGGTACCGTCGAATATATTTTTGATGCAAAAGATCAAAAGTTTTATTTTCTGGAAGTGAATACTCGCCTCCAGGTTGAACATGGCGTTACAGAAGAAGTGTGGGGACTCGATCTGGTTGAATGGATGTTACGATTGGCCAGTGCAGAACCCTTTGACATAGACCGCGAATTCTCAGATCTAACCCCCGAAGGGCACGCCATTCAGGTAAGGCTGTACGCAGAAGACCCGGTAAAAAACTTCCAACCCAGTGCAGGACTGTTAAGCGAGGTTAAATTTGCCGACAATCAGAGAAATTCACAACAAGTGGTTCGAATCGATCACTGGATTGAATCCGGCCTTGAAGTATCGCCCTATTTCGACCCAATGCTGGCGAAAGTAATTACCAAAGGCTACAATCGCAGCGCGGCAATAGACCTTCTGCGTGACACACTGAGCACCAGCAAACTGTACGGAATTGAAACCAACAAAGAGTATGTCACTGAACTATTGGGCGAACCGATTTTTATTGACGGTGAAATCACGACCCGCTACCTCAACGAACGAGGTTTTAGCGAAAGCCGAATCGATGTGATTAACGGCGGCACCCAAACCACTATTCAAGACTACCCCGGGCGCAGCGGTTACTGGCACATTGGTGTGCCACCGTCAGGGCCATTCGATAATTATTCGTTTCGCCTGGCCAATAAACTGCTTGGTAATGCCGATGATGCAGCGGCACTGGAAATTACCGTAGCAGGACCTAGCCTTCAGTTTGGCTTTGCCTGCCAGTGCGCGCTAACAGGCGCCGCAATTAACGCAACCCTTGATGGAGAACCTGTAGCTAGCTGGGAAGTGTTCAGTGTGAAAGCCGGGCAAACGCTAGCGCTCGGACGCGTCAGTGAAGAAGGGGCTCGCGCCTATTTGGCCGTTGCCGGAGGTATTCAGTGCCCTGACTATCTGGGCTCTAAGTCCACGTTTACGCTTGGCCAGTTTGGCGGGCACAACGGCCGAGCCCTGCTCGCCGGTGACGTATTAAACTGCCATTCTACAGCGACTGTCGCTGCGGCGAAAATACCAGACACATTGCGCCCTGAGATCCACAATTGTTGGGAGCTTCGCGTTATCTATGGGCCGCACGGCGCACCAGATTTTTTTACCGGTGACGACATCAACACCTTTTTCTCTACCGACTGGGAAGTGCACTACAACTCCAGTCGTACCGGCGTGCGGTTGAACGGCCCCAAACCCCAGTGGGCGCGTACTACGGGCGGTGAAGCCGGCATGCACCCATCCAACATTCACGACAACGCCTACGCATTTGGTAGCGTTGATTTCACCGGAGACATGCCGGTTATTCTCGGCCCTGACGGACCATCGCTGGGAGGATTTGTATGCCCGGCAACAGTGATTACAGCCGATCTGTGGAAGCTCGGTCAGGTGCGCGCCGGGGACAAAATTCGATTTATACCGGTTTCCATCGATACGGCCGTCGCCCTGGAGACAGCACAGACCGAGTCACTCGCCCGCCTCGAATATGTAGACACAGCCTCAGCAAGGCTGCACACGGATCAACTCCCGTCCCCAGTTGTTGCGACATTACCCGCCTGCGACGTAGGCGAAGACGTGAACTATCGCGTCGCTGGTGACCACTTTCTACTGGTCGAGTATGGCCCACTACAGCTGGATATTAAGTTACGCTTTCGCGCCCACGCCTTGATGCAGTGGCTGGAACAAAACCCTTTACCCGGCGTGCGTGAACTCACCCCCGGCATCCGCTCGCTGCAAGTACACTACGACAGTCAAAACGTTAGCCTCGCGGAATTACTTGAACATTTACAACGCGGCGAAAAATACCTAGCTACCCAAATAGCAGAACTTAGCGTGCCTTCGCGTGTAGTGCATTTGCCCTTGTCATGGGATGATGAAGCGTGTCGAGAGGCCATTGCCAAGTATGAGCAGAGCGTTCGTCCAGGCGCCCCTTGGTGCCCATCAAATTTGGAATTTATTCGTCGTATTAATGGCCTCGATAATATTGAGCAGGTTAAGGATATTGTATTTAATGCGTCGTATCTGGTGATGGGGCTCGGCGATGTTTACCTCGGCGCTCCCGTTGCAACCCCTATGGACCCACGCCATCGATTAGTCACCACAAAGTACAACCCAGCGCGCACCTGGACGGCTGAAAATTCAGTTGGGATTGGTGGCGCCTACCTATGTGTATACGGCATGGAAGGCCCGGGTGGTTATCAGTTTGTGGGTCGCACGGTACAAATGTGGAATCGCTACCGGAAAACACCTGAGTTCGATCAACGCTGGCTGTTACGATTTTTTGATCAAATACGCTTCTACGAAGTGAGCGCCGACGAACTTAAGCAAATGCGCCGAGACTTTCCCCGCGGGCAGTACCCGATAAAAATAGAAACTACAGAATTTAGCCTAGCTGATTACGAGCAGTTTATTACCGACAATCAATCAGACATCGATAGCTTTCAGGCGCAAAGGCAAAATGCTTTTGATGAAGAGCTGGAACGCTGGCATGCCGATGGACAGTTTAATTTTACCCCGCTTGAACAAATTGAGTCGGAAAGTGAATTAGATCTGGCCGAAGGCGACACCTTGGTGGACAGCTCTGTCTCTGGCAGTATTTGGCAGGTTAACGTGGAGGTCGGTGATACTGTAGAAGCCGGTCAAACACTGGTGGTTTTGGAGTCCATGAAAATGGAAATAAATATTCCAGCTCCGATTGGCGGCAAGGTGAAGCAGATCCTAAAAACCACTGGCGCCGGCGTCAAGCCAGGCCAAACGCTGGTGCTGTTAGAAGACTAAAAAAAAGCCCCTGAATTTACCAGGGGCCAACAGTCACGGAGAGTATATAGTGCGCATTAGCAATGCGCTGAGCTCTAGGGTGCTAGCGTTTCGGTAATCACGGTATCAATGACATGAATTACACCGTTATTTGTGTAGATGTCATAGACCATTACATTAGAGCCTTGCACCTGCAACATTCCATCAACGATCTCTATCGTCACATCGTCACTCGCCGCAGTACCCACACTGGTGCCATTCAGGGTAAAGGCCGTTACCGAATCAACGGCTGCGCCCTGAATCACATGTTGCAGTAACACCTGCGTCAATGCGGGTACATCCATGATCAAAGCATCGAGGGTTGCGCTATCGATTTTGGCAAAGGCGTCGTCCGTTGGTGCAAATACGGTGAAGATCTCAGCTTCATCTGCCAGGGTTGCATCCAGCCCAGCCGCTTGCAGCGCACTAACCAATGTCGTGAAGTTGCCTGCCGCTATGGCTGTCTCGACTATATTGCTGTCGGGCATACCCATTTCGGCCGGTGGCATCATCACCTGATCGATTACATGAATCACGCCATTGTCGGCCATCACGTTCGCCTGGCTGACCATCGATGTGTTGATGTAGAGATCTTCACCGCCGAGAGACAAACCAGCCATATCGCCGTTACCCATTGTGACTTTCGGCATATCCGAACCGGCAGCCGCTATTGCCCCATCCGCTAAAATTTCGCTACCTACAATGACGTGATAGAGAAGTATATCGGTTAGGGTATCGGTATCAGCCAGAAGGGCATCTATCGTATCCTGGCCAAGAGCTGCGAAAGCATCATCGGTCGGAGCGAATACGGTAAAGTCCGTATCCAGATCGGCCAGCGTGGTGTCCAAGCCGGTAGCCTGCAGAGCAGCGACCAAGGTTGTGAAGTTTCCTGCTTCCATTGCTACATCCACAATGGACATCGGCGGTGCTGGCAAATCGACGTCACCCACAATAACCGTGTCAATCACGTGAATAATACCATTGGTGGTGTATAAATCTTCCATCACCACCTTGGCACCGCCAACCGTTAGCATGCGGTCAACAATATCAACCAGAACTTCTGCACCGCTCGCGGTAGTTACATTGGTGCCGTTGGCAGCATAAGCGTTAACCGACGTTACTTCACCAGCCACAACGTGCTGGAGCAGCACCGCTTCCAGTGCATCGGCATCGCCCAGCAGCGCGGCAATGTTGTCAGCACCAACCATATCGAAGGCTGCATCGGTGGGAGCAAAGACGGTATAACTCTGGGACTCATCGGCTAAGGTTGTATCTAAGCCTGCCGCTTGCAGAGCCGCTACCAGCGTTGTAAAGCTGCCGTTATCTACCGCGGTTTCAACAATGTTCATAGTGGGTTCGCCGCGCTCTGCCGGAGGCATCAGAACCGCATCTATGACATGAATCACGCCATTGTCCGCCTCGACATCGGCCATGGTCACAACGGACAAATTCGCCATCAAGGACTCGCCTTCCAGAGATAGACCCACACTCTGACCATTTGCCATTTCGACCGTTGAGCCAGCGCTAGAGATAGCGGCTGACGAGTCTACCTCGCTGCCCGCGATCACATGGTATAGAAGGATGTTAGACAGAGTGTCCGGATCAGCTAACAGAGCATCGATAGTGTCCTGGCCAAGCAAAGCAAACGCGTCGTCTGTTGGCGCAAACACTGTGAAGGTTTCATTTTCATCGTCCAGTGTAGCGTCGAGGCCGGTTGCCTCAAGCGCCGCCACCAAGGTTGTAAAGTTACCATTTGCAGCCGCAACATCGACAATGGTTTTCGCCGGTTCGGGCATCGGTTCATTGTCGTTATCGTCGTCACTGCCGCAGGCGGCCAGGCCCAGCGCCAACAACACCATTGCGGTAAACCTCATTAATGTAGCTGTCATTGTTGTTCTCCCATGCGATTATTAGGTTGCTCGTTCGACTCAAGCTACGCAAGCCGTGAAAGAAAAGATCAAATAAAATGGGTCGCATCGAATATTTTCGAACATAGAATCGATTTTTTTGATCCGATGTATGCACTAGCGCGTAATTAGCGAAACACAGTGCTGTTGCCACACCACGCCTAGGCGCATTAATTTACATTCTGCCCAACGTGCCGGTCGATGCACTACGTGCTAAGCTGATGATCCAAGAGCATTCTGTGGCCGTATCTAACAGCAACTTAGGTTTTTAAAAGAGGCTTCACGGTGACTCAACGAAAAACGGCGGCAAAGGTCACATCAATGGAAGCGGCAAAAACTGGCATGGGTTCTGATGAGGCAAAGAAGTGGGGTCGCTTACTTCAGCAAGTCGCTCACGATCGTGACCGGGCCGCTTTTCGCGAGATATATGAATACTTTGCACCACGTATCAAGGCCTACGCCATAAACCAAGGTATAGGTCAGCAGGCTGATGAACTTGTTCAGGAAGTGATGACCAGCGTCTGGCGCAGTGCTGATAAGTACGTGGATACGCTGGCATCGCCTTCAACCTGGATTTTCACAATCACCCGCAACCAGCGCATCGATCTGCTGCGCAAGCTCGGGCGGCTGAAGGCGGAGATCAATGTTGAAACCGAAGACCTCTGGCAAATCCCCACGGAAGAGGACACAACAATCCATTCCATACAAGCCCTGGCGGCGGAAAAGCATATCCGCCACAGCATTAAACAGTTGCCTGAGGAGCAATTAATTGCCGTGCGTAAAGTTTATTACGAGGGAAAGACTCACCAGGAGGTGGCTACCGAGTTGAATGTTCCTTTGGGAACGCTGAAAGGGCGTCTGCGCTTGTCTATGCAGAAGCTCAAAGTGATGCTGGAGTCTAAAGATTTATGAGTAACCATCACCCAGACGACATCACCATGCTGGACTACGCTGCAGGCACGCTGCCTATGGCACAGTCTCTGGCCGTTGCCGCGCACTTGTTTCTATGCGAAACCTGCCGCACTCGTACCACCCAGCTCAACACACTGGGCGGGGCTGTGTTGGAGCAATCTTCGCCACAGCAAATCAAGGTACAGGAGTTTGATCGGTTTATGGATGGCATTGACGACGAGTCAGTGGCAGCAAAGGCAGCCGTGCCTAAAGCGAAGAACGGCAACCCTCTGGCGAAGATTCTACCCGAGCGGTTTAGCGATATTAATTGGCGGCAACAAACCAAAGAAATTGCCGAGTATGATTTGACAAAATCTCTGGGATTGAAAGGTTATCGCGTTGCCCTACAAAAAATTAAAGCCGGCGCGAGGGTACCTGAGCACACTCACAAAGGGCGAGAATTGACCGTCATATTGAGCGGTGGCTTCTCCGATGAGCTCGGTGTTTATCATGAGGGCGATTTCGTCTCGCGCGATGCAACGCATCAGCACACACCCACAGCGCTACAAAATGAAGACTGCATTTGCCTGACCGTACTCGATGCGCCTATACGCTTTACCGGGCCACTTTTACGTTGGTTAAATCCTTTGTTTGCCTGGCGCTGAGAGACCACTAACGGTATTGTCAAAACGAAAAAGGCCCGGCAGTGAAACTGCCGGGCCTTTTGCTTAATCCAATCTACTGCTGAATTAAGACTCTTCGCTGTTGCCTTCTTCCGCTGTCGCAGCTTCAGTTGGCGCCTGGGCACCGCCCTCTTCAGCCTTCGCTTCTTTGATAGACAGCTTGATACGACCACGTTGATCAACGTCGAGACATTTAACGCGCACCACTTCACCTTCTTTCAGGTAATCGGTAACGCTATTAACACGCTCATCGGCGATCTGCGAGATGTGAACCAGACCATCTTTACCTGGCAAGAAGTTCACAAACGCGCCAAAATCGACGATGCGAACCACGGTACCTTCGTAGATGGCACCAATTTCAGCTTCAGCGGTAATGCCTTCAATACGCTCAACAGCAGCGCGCAACGCGTCGCCATCGTCAGCGTAGATTTTCACCGTACCATTGTCGTCAATATCGACAGACGCTCCGGTCTCTTCAGTAATAGAGCGGATCGTTGCACCGCCTTTACCGATGATGTCGCGAATCTTGTCTGGATTAACTTTAATGGTTTCAAAACGAGGAGCATTGTCGCTTATGGTCGTACGCGACTCGGCAATCACTTTGTTCATCTCGCCCAGAATGTGCAGACGCGCATGCAATGCCTGCTCCAGAGCGATTTCCATGATTTGCTCGGTAATGCCTTCGATCTTGATGTCCATTTGCAGCGCGGTGATACCGGAAGAGGTACCCGCCACTTTAAAGTCCATGTCACCCAGGTGATCTTCATCACCGAGAATGTCGGTCAACACGGCAAACTTTTCACCTTCTTTCACCAGGCCCATAGCGATACCGGCTACTGGTGCTTTCAAAGGAACACCTGCATCCATCAACGCCAGCGATGAGCCACATACAGAGGCCATAGAGCTGGAGCCGTTAGACTCGGTAATTTCGCTAACCACACGCATAGTGTATGGGAAGGTATCTGGATCTGGCAGTACCGCCGCGATGCCGCGGCGAGCCAAACGACCGTGACCCACTTCGCGACGACCAGTACCACCCATACGACCACACTCACCTACCGAGTAAGGAGGGAAGTTGTAGTGCAACATGAACGGGTCTTTACGCTCGCCTTCAAGTGCGTCAATGATTTGCGCATCGCGGGCATTACCCAACGTAGCAACCACTAAAGCCTGAGTTTCACCGCGGGTAAACAGCGCAGAACCGTGAGCTTTATTGAGCACACCAACTTCAACTTCAATCGCGCGTACGGTTTTTTGGTCGCGGCCGTCAATGCGAGGCTGGCCTTCAACAATGCTGGTACGCACAATAGCTTTTTCCAGCTTGCCAAAGGCTTTTTTCACGTCTTCTTCGCTAACGCTGCCGCCTTCTTTGACTAGCTCCGCAACCGCTTGGCCACGAAGTTCAGACAGACGGTCATAACGCTTAGCTTTATCGGTAATGCGATAAGCTACGCCAATAGAGTCACCAAAGTCGCGCTCAATCGTCGCGGCCAAATCAGCGTTAGCCGCTTCTGGCTGCCAATCCCATTGAGGTTTACCTGCATCGCGAGCCAGTTCAGCACACGCCTGAACAACCGCCTGCATTTCCTGGTGAGCGTAAAGTACGGCGCCCAGCATAATGTCCTCAGGCAACTCATTGGCTTCTGACTCCACCATCAGTACCGCGTCTGAAGTACCGGCAACAACCATGTCCAGCTCAGAAGATTGCAGCGCTTCGTAGCTTGGGTTCAACAGGTAACCGCCGTCCTGGGTATAACCAACACGAGCAGCACCGATAGGGCCGCTGAACGGGATGCCGGAAACGGCTAATGCGGCAGACGTACCAATCATGGCTGGGATGTCTGGGTCCACAGTTTTACAGGTTGACATAACGGTACAGACAACCTGCACTTCGTTCATGAAACCATTCGGGAATAGTGGACGAATTGGACGGTCAATCAGACGAGACGTCAAAGTCTCTTTTTCTGAAGGTCGACCTTCGCGCTTAAAAAAACCACCGGGGATTTTACCGGCCGCGTATGCTTTTTCCTGATAGTGTACAGACAGCGGAAAAAATGCTTGGTCTGGTTTGGCCTCTTTGGCACCAACAACGGTACAAAGTACGGATGTTTCGCCCATGGTAACCATAACCGCTCCGGAGGCCTGGCGCGCAATACGCCCAGTTTCCAAAGTTACGGTCGCATCACCATATTGAAATTTCTTAATAATCGGATTCACTCTTCTATCCTTTACTTACCTGACATTGCGTTGTTCTACGCAGCTTCTTGGGCTCAATTACAGATTTTCAACAAAAAAGTGCCCGCAAAAGCGGGCACTTTGCAATTAGCGGCGCAGACCCAGTTTTTGAATCAGAGACGCGTAACGGCTGGTATCTTTACCCTTCAGGTAGTCCAGCAGTTTACGACGCTGGTTTACCATGCGGATCAGACCGCGACGGGAATGGTGATCCTGCTTGTGGCCGGCAAAGTGGTTTTGCAGTTTGTTGATGTTGTGGGTCAACAGAGCTACTTGCACTTCCGGAGAGCCAGTGTCACCTTCGGCTTGTTGATACTCTTTTACAATTTCAGATTTTTCTTGTGCACTTAGTGCCATTGTCGTTTCCTCATTACAATATGCCTTAAAGTTACAGCCTTACCCGTGCATATTTACAGGTAGGCCAGACTACGACACCCGCTTGCGCAGGTGGGTTTATCGCCCAGGGCGATAAATTCGGTTTACTCAGCGTTGGGGCTATTCGCCACCGAACGCTTGGGCGCCACACGGCCCTCTTCGATAGCCGCAACGCCTAAAAATTGTCCACTTTCACAAAAGACACGCACCATATCACCTTCTTGGCCGACGCGATAGACCTGCGCATCCATAACCGGGTTACCCATGCGAAAATAGTAGGCACTTTCGGCACTCAATTCAACGCGAGGCAAGTGATCAACGGGGGCGTCAACCGGCAGTAAATGGTGGTCGAGCGACTCAGCTCTACCTTCTCCCCTCTCATGGCTTAGAGCCTCAAGGGTGACACACTGAGCTTCATCGAAACCGCCGGTAAAGGTACGGCGAAGTGCACTGACATGCCCACCGACGCCCAGCGTTTCGCCGAGATCTTCCGCCAGAGAGCGAATATACGTCCCCTTGGAGCAATGGACCTCTACATCAACTTCTGCGCGGAATCCTGAGCGGAACGCCAAAAGATCATACTCCAGGATCTCCACCCGGCGCGCCTCTCGGCTCACCTCAATGCCTTTGCGGGCCAATTTGTAGAGTGGCTGTCCATTTTGCTTGAGAGCCGAATACATGGGAGGAATCTGGTCTATTTCTCCCACAAACTGGCCTATAGCTTGCTCAATCTGAAGCTGCGTTAACGCTGATGCATCAACACTCTCAAGTACCTCGCCCTCGGCATCACCAGAGGCCGTTTTCTCGCCCAGCACAAAGGTCGCGCGATAATTTTTATCAGCATCAAGCAAATACTGGGAAAACTTCGTGGATTCACCAAAACAAATGGGTAGAACACCGGTTGCGAGCGGGTCTAGACTACCGGTATGGCCAGCTTTTGCGGCGAAATATAGTCTCTTCGCTTGCTGCAGAGCATGGTTAGAACTCACACCCAATGGTTTATCCAGCAATAATACGCCATCGATAGCCCGGCCTTTTCTTCTACGGCCCATTATTCGTCCTCGTCGCCACCCTTAGAGCGATCTTCGGCCACAGCCTTGTCGATCAAAGAGGACAGCGCCTGACCGCGCACCGAGGTGTGGTCGTAGTAAAACTGCAAACGCGGCACTGTACGCATGTTCAATTCTTTTGCCAGCAAAGTGCGCAAGAAGCCCGCAGCCTTATTGAGCACTTCGCCACTGGCACGGCTTTCAGCCTCATCGCCACCGATCAAGGTGAAATATACCTTAGCAAACGACATATCGCGCGAGACCGTGACGTCATTAATATTGACCATACCCACCCGCGGGTCGCGGATTTCCTGTTGAATCATATTCGCCAGATACCGCTGTATGGCATCACCGACTCGATCTGAACGAAAAAATTCTCTGGCCATTTTATCACCTGCCTCAAACAAAAATGCCCCGGCGCCCAGTGTCACTTAACACAAGTACGCGCCGGGGCGACTGGTATGCGCGTACGATTAAAGCTCGCGCGCTACCTCTTTAACTTCAAACACTTCAATTTGGTCGCCGACTTTAACGTCGTAGTTTTTAACACCAATACCACACTCCATGCCGTTACGAACATCGTTCACATCGTCTTTAAAGCGACGCAGTGACTCCAGTTCACCTTCAAAAATTACCACGTTGTCACGCAGTACACGGATGGGCTTATTGCGATACACAGTACCTTCGGTAACCATACAACCGGCCACCTGACCAAACTTGGGCGAGCTGAATACTTCACGCACATCGGCAATTCCGACAATCTCTTCAACACGCTCTGGATCAAGCATGCCCGACAGAGCACTTTTAACGTCATCCAACAGCTGATAAATAATGCTGTAGTAGCGGATTTCGATACTCTCTTGCTCGGCCAGGCCTCGAGTTGAACCGGACGCACGAACGTTAAAACCAATGACAATAGCATTCGACGTCATCGCCAGGTTCACATCATTGTCGGTAATACCACCAACACCAGAGGAGATTACCTGCACTTCAACTTCGTCGTTACCGATGTCGGCCAAAGATGCCAAAATCGCTTCTAACGAACCACGCACATCGGCTTTTACCACGACGGACAGAATTTTCTTCTCGCCCCCGTCCATGTTGGCAAACATATTTTCCAGTTTTGCCGCCTGCTGGCGCTGCATACGCTCTGTGCGCTCTTTCTCGGCACGGAACTGCGCTACTTCACGAGCTTTGCGCTCGTCTTCAAGCACAACAAACTCGTCACCCGCGCTCGGGGCCGTATCCAAACCAAGGATCTCTACCGGCGAAGAAGGGCCTACCTGCTTCACTTGCTGGCCCAATTCATTCATGGCAGCACGCACCCGGCCGTAGCTTTGTCCCGCTAACACCAAATCACCGTGCTTCAAGGTACCCTGCTGCACCAATAAGGTGGCAACCACACCGCGACCTTTATCGACACGGGACTCCACCACCACACCTTGCGCAGGCGCATCGGCCACTGCCTTCAATTCCAGCAGCTCTGCCTGCAAGGATACAGCCTCAAGCAGCTCATCAACACCATCGCCAGTGTGCGCGGAAACTTCAATGAACTGAGTATCGCCACCCCAATCCTCAGGAATAACTTCTTTCGCAGCCAACTCATTTTTAACGCGGTCTGGGTCAGCACTTTCTTTGTCACACTTGTTAATGGCGACAACAATCGGCACACCAGCGGCACGCGCGTGAGTAATCGCTTCTTCAGTTTGTGGCATTACACCGTCATCAGCAGCCACAACCAAAATAACGACGTCCGTGCACTGAGCACCGCGAGCGCGCATTGCGGTAAAAGCGGCGTGTCCGGGAGTATCCAGGAACGCAACTTCGCCGTGACTGGTAGGAACACGGTAGGCGCCGATGTGCTGGGTAATACCACCCGCCTCACCTGAAGCCACCTTGGCCTTACGAATGTAATCCAGCAAAGACGTTTTACCGTGGTCAACGTGACCCATTACCGTCACAACCGGGGCGCGCGGTATTTCTTCGCCTTCCACTTTAACGTGTTCTTCCAAATGGGTTTCGATATCATTTTCGCTGACAAGCTTTGCCGCATGCCCCATTTCCTCAACCACTAACTGAGCAGTTTCCTGGTCCAGCGGCTGATTGATGGTGGCCATAACACCCAGCTTCATCAACTGTTTAACGACTTCAGCACCCTTGATGCTCATGCGTTGCGCCAACTCCGACACCAAAATGGTCTCTGGCACTTCTACTTCATGAATCATTTTTTGCGTCGGCTTTTTGAAGCCGTGCTTATTCGAAGCTTTGTGAGCGGCACGAGCGGCGCGACGGCGCTGCATAAACGCCTGATCGAGATCGTCATCAGCCAATTCGTACAAATCGGCTTTGGAGGATTTCTTCGGCCCCATACCTTTTTTACTTTTGGTACGTTTGCTGCGCGGAGTTTCGTCATCTTCGAAGTCTCCACGGCGATTTTCTTTCTTGCGGCCGTGCTTAGTGTCTGGCTTATTGGGCGCAGGAGCGGCATCAGCTGGAGCTGTGGGCGCGGCTGGCTTCGCTTTTGGCGCTTGCTTTGCAGTTTTCGCTGTTTCCTCTGCCGCTTTTTGCTCGTCACGCGTCTTTTTCAGCTCTGCTTCACGCGCAGCGTCTTCAGCCATGCGGCGCTCTTGGGCGGCGCGACGTTTCTCTTCAATGTCGTCAACAAAGGAGCTTCGCACAGGTTCAGCAGACGGAGCTTCTGGCTCAGCCTCTGGCTCTTCTGCCACAGGTTCCTGCTCTAGCGGCTCCGGCGCGGTTTCTGGCTCTGGCTCAGAAACTGGAGCAGGGGTTTCAACCACCGGCTCTTGCTCAACTTCGGGAGCTTCATGCTCGGCCACTTCTGGCGCCAAACTTTCATCCAACTCGGGGGAATCGTCACTGGGCTTGCGCTTAACGTAGGTGCGCTTCTTACGCACTTCGACATTAACCGTTTTACGGCCGCTGCCACTTCCCGCTTTCAAGGTGGTTGTGGTTTTACGCTTCAACGTAATTTTGCGAGGCTCACTGGTCGACTCACCGTGGCTGCTTTTCAAATAGGCGAGTAATTGCTGCTTCTCTTCGTCAGAAACCACCTGATCTTCAGCGGTCTGATCAAGCCCGGCTTCCTGCATTTGTTTAAGCAGTCGCTCAACGGGAGTTCCCACTGACTTGGCGAGTTCGCTTACTTTTACTTCTGCCATTCTATTTCCTCAGTTGTAAATTTTGCCTTCTAGCTCACACGTCTACACGTCCAACAACGTGTGGAATCAGGCAAACCAGGGCTCGCGGGCTTTCATAATCAACGCAGCCGCGCGCTCTTCGTCAACACCGCCTATTTCCAGCAATTCATCAATGGACTGCTCAGCGAGATCTTCCATGGTCACAATGCCACGGCTCGCCATTTTGACCGCCAGCTCGCGGTCCATGCCTTCCATATTAACAAGGTCATCGGCCGGCGCCGCGCCCTCGAGTTGCTCCTCTGATGCCAATGCCTGTGTTAACAATGCGTCTTTTGCACGCGCACGCAACTCCTCGGCAACATCTTCATCAAATCCTTCAATGGACGCAATCTCATCAAGCGGCACATAAGCTACTTCTTCGATACTGGTGAATCCTTCCTCAACCAGCACCTGAGCTACGTCTTCATCAACATCCAGCGCGTTAATAAACACCTGAATGTATCCGCCGGTTTCGGCTTGCTGCTTTTCTTCCCACTCAGCGGAACTCATTACATTGATATCCCAACCGGAGAGTTCGCAAGCCAAACGAACATTTTGACCGCCCCGGCCAATTGCCATCGCTAAGTTGTCTTCACCGACGGCCAGATCCATGGAGTTGGCCTCTTCGTCAACAACAATGGATTCAATTTCGGCAGGAGACATAGCGTTGATCACAAACTGCGCCGGGTTATCATCCCAAAGCACAATATCGACGCGCTCATTGCCCAACTCATTGGATACGGCCTGCACGCGCGAACCGCGCATACCAACACAAGCACCTACCGGATCAATACGACCATCGTTAGTATTGACGGCAATCTTTGCCCGCAGACCTGGGTCACGTGCCGCCCCGCGAATTTCAATAATACCCTCAGATATTTCCGGGACTTCAATTTTAAACAGCTCAACCAACATTTCTGGGCAAGAGCGGCTCAGGAACAGCTGTGGGCCACGCGACTCAGAACGCACGTCCTGCAGCAGCGCTCGAACACGATCGCCCATTCGAAAAATTTCTCGGCCGACCAATTGGTCGCGCGGCAACAAAGCCTCGGCATTATTGCCGAGATCTACAATAATACTGTCACGAGTCACTTTCTTTACGGTGCCGTTGACCAGCTCGCCAACTCGATCGAGATATTCATCGACCATCTGCGCACGCTCAGCTTCACGCACTTTTTGCACGATAACCTGCTTAGCGGTTTGCGCAGCGATACGTCCAAACTCTACGTTTTCAATTTGCTCGCGGTAAATTTCACCTATTTGCAAATTTTCATCAACTTCTGCAGCTTCCTGAGTGGTCCACTGAGTGCCCAGCTCTGCCATCACATCATCTGCAACCACTTCCCAACTGCGGTGAGTTATATAGTCACCTGTGGTCCGATCGATTTTAACTTCGATAGTGGAGTCTTCATCAAAACGTTTTTTTGTCGCCATCGCTAAGGCACTTTCAATGGCCTCAAAGATCACATCCTTGTCGACACCTTTCTCGTTAGAAACGGCGTCTGCGACCAGCAAAATTTCTTTGTTCATGAGTCAGCCTCTTCAACTCCTGCAACCAATCGATAACTCGATCAGAACTGGGGGACAATATTTGCTTTTTCTATAGATTCAATCGGCAACAGATACTCTTCATTATCCACCACCAAAACAACGTCACTGTCTTCAATGGCGTTGATACTACCTTTAAATTTACGCCGCCCATCAAAAGCAATCCGCAGCTTAACCGCAGCGACATGCCCGATAAAACGCCGAAACTGTTCCAGCGTAAACAAAGGACGGTCCATTCCTGGCGAAGACACTTCCAAGGTGTACTCACCTGCAATAGGGTCTTCTACATCCATCAGCGCACTGAGCTGGCGACTCACTTTTTCACAGTCTTCCAGCGAAACACCTTCATCGGTATCGATGTAAACGCGAAGTATTTTTTGGGGTCCGCCGGTAATGTACTCCACCCCCCAAAGTTCGCACTCCAGAGCCTCGACGGTCGGAGCAAACAATGCTACCAATTGTTCTTCTTTGGACGCCATAATCAATTCCTGAAACTTCGACCAGCGAGGCGAAGGCCCGTGGTTCCGACCGCACCTGACTGCAAAAGTCGGCGCCAAAAACAAAAAATGGGCCTCTAGGCCCACTTTAGTACTGATCGCCACCGGCCTGACACCCGCGGCAGTGGTACCCCACTGTCTTTCAGATACAAAAAAGCCCCATGCAGGGGCCTCAGGTTACGCCCGTGCTTAGGGCGCCGGCTGAGCATTCACCATAGAATACTTCAACCTATGATTCCAGCAAAGCATGCTGGGGCCACCTGCTGTGGCATTACTGTCTTAAGACAGCGGATCAATGATCCAACATCATCATCAATCCTAAATTTGGTAGCGGGGGCTGGATTCGAACCAACGACCTTCGGGTTATGAGCCCGACGAGCTACCAGGCTGCTCCACCCCGCATTCGCAACTCAGTGTCGGGCTTTGCCCTAACCGAGGACGCGCATTATAGGGAGGCACATGCCATCGGTCAAGGGTAAATTTATTTAAATTCCAATTGTTTACATAGCCGCGCGCAGCATGACTCCCTATAATCAAATCTGCACAATAAGCGAGTCAGCCATTTCCGAAGACCGCATCATATTTTTGTGAATCAATGAAGTTAAGGAGTTGCTATGTTTGCCACCAAGCTCAAACTCACGCTGGGTACACTAACGCTTGCGATGACAAGCCTGACCATGACCGCCAGCGCCGAAGACGCCGATGTGTATTTTATATCCCCTGCCGACGGCAGCACTGTAAGTAGCCCGGTTAAAGTTCAGTTTGGCCTTACAGGCATGGGAGTAGCGCCTGCCGGCGTAGAGAGAAGCAACACTGGACACCACCATTTATTAATCGATGTTGACACGCCACCTGCACCCGGCCAGACCATTCCTTCCGATGAGAACCACAGGCATTTTGGCGGCGGCCAAACCGAAACCACCCTCGAGCTGAGCCCAGGCACACATACGCTACAGCTGCTGGTAGGCGACCACCTGCACCGCCCACATGCAACACCGGTAATGTCGGAGAAAATCTCTATAACAGTAGAGTAACTCTTTTCCCACACCAACTTGGCGTCGCGGGAAGAACTACACCACCCCGTGACGCCAAGCGATATAAAAACTAATCAGGCTCATCACGGTGAGCAACGCCAGTAAAGCCGCAAACAGCGTCCACACCCTAAATGGCTTGCGCTCAGTGCTGTTGACACCACGGTGCAAGACGCTATCGACCCGCGCCTGATCCTCTGCTGACAGCTTACTTGTCATTACCCCACCTCTGTCGATTTATACTTGTTCGCAGACGCACGAGATTAACAGTAATTGAAGGGAAACTCACGCCAACAAGCGCACTAAACAAAGCATACCAAAGGAGGGAATCTTATATTTTTTGGCTAAACAACGAACCGGTGCCAGCAGGCGGCTCAACGACACCAATTTCGATCAACCGGCGATTAATATCGATGTTGCGGGCACTGGCTTGTGCAAACTCTTGGGCACGCTCTTCGCGGCGGCGCTGTTCTTGTGCCTGCCTTTCAAGTTCTGATTCACGTGCACTATCAGATTCGCGCACTGCATCGGGCTGAGCCTGCTCCTGCGCACGCGCTTCAGCTGCCTGCTCACGTTCCAGACGCTGAGCTTCACGCTGCTCGGCAACCAGATCCGCTCTTGCCTCGACAGCAAGCTGGGCCGCCCGGGCCGCGACTCGCCGATCCTGCGGGGAAGGCTCCGCCGGCGCCAAGGCGGCGCGACGAACCTGCTCGGCTTTTTCAATAGTGGCCTGCGGATCGCCTGGTACTGCACTGACATCAATGCCCACCTCTCCTGAAACGGCATAACTCACACCATCAGGGCCACGCTCATACTGATAGCTAGGCGCTCCGGCATACTGCCCGCCCACCGCAGCGTGTGCTCGCTCATGAGAACGAACTTCACGATCGCGAGCGGACAGCTCGCGTATCTCAGCTTGCTCTTGCTCTAACTGTTGGCGCTCGGCGCTTGATGGTTTGTCGCCGTCACGCGCCGCTTCACCTCGACTGTCACCGTCCGGCTCCGCTTCCGGCGTTTCATCTTGCGCACTACTTAAAATCCGGGTGCGCTCACGCTCTTCCACTTCGCCCGAGCGCTGCTCCGCAGAGCGCTCGTTAGCACCGCGGGCTGACTCTGCACTCTCCTCGAGAGGCTTGAAGCTCGTGGACTTAAGCTCGGTACTTTCCTGACTCACGGCCTGCCGCCCCAGTGGCGCGTAGGGCGCTACTGCATTGGCAAAATTTGAAGGCAATGAGTTAATCACAGTTCAGTTCCTTAGGCGTCGATATCAAGCAAGGTACCGATAGACTTATCGGCCGCCTCGATCACACGCGCACTGCTGTCAAACACCTGTTGCTGCGCCTGAATATTAATCAGCGGCTCGACAACATCCTGGGCTTGGTCACCCTGCGCTACCTGAGTAATCTGCTGAGCGGATTTAGCGATCTCGGCCTGCGAGCTTTGCAACCCGATCAGACCTTGATTGACGACTGAGCCAACGTCCATAAACACCTCTCAAACCTTACATTTCGCGCTATAAGCTACTTGAGGCCTTAGCACACTAAAATCTATTTCCAGTTATTTAGTATTTTAGCTCCGAATGAGTACAAAAAACAACCAACAGTGGCGCCAATTTCACCGAACATAAGAATGGTTAGTGTTAAAGCAAGAGAATAAAAGCGCTAAGGCTTATAAGGGACGGGGGACGGGGGACGGGGGACGGGGGACGGGGGACGGGGGACGGGACGGGACGGGACGGGACGGGACGGGACGGGACGGGATTGTATCCATCAACCGTCAACCGTCAACCGTCAACCGTCAACCGTCAACCGTCAACCAACATCTTCCGGCAGCACAAGATACTCCGCGACCGCCGCTGGAGTGGGATCAGCCAGAAACGGCACCGAACCCAGGCAAGGCGCGGGCAGGCGCTCTTTCAAGCATTCGATATTCGCGGCGATGCACGCGCTGTGCGGATCAATTACATTGGCAACCCAGCCAGCAAAGGCTAAACCATCGCGCTCGATCGCCTCTGCCGTGAGCAAGGCGTGACTAATACAACCCAATCGCATCCCCACAACCAGCACTACTGGCAGCTGCAGCTGCTGAGCCAGATCAGCGAGAGTTTCGTTATCATTGAGAGGCACCCGCCAACCGCCAGCTCCTTCGACGACCGATATAGCGGCCCCCTGTGCAAGCACGCGCTGTACTTTAGGCAGCAGATCCGCCACCTGTAAGCTCAGCCCAGCTTGCTGGGCCGCGATATGCGGGGCAATGGCCGGAGCCAAGGCAACGGGGTTAACCGCATCATATTCCAGCTCGGGGTGACACTCAGCCATCAAGGCAAGGGCATCGCTATTGCGCAACCCCTGCTTTTCCCGCGCGCACCCAGCTGCGATCGGCTTAACCGCCGATGTGGTGAGTCCGCGCTTTGCGGCAAGGTGCAACAACGCCGCTGCCACTTGGGTTTTACCAACGTCGGTATCGGTTCCCGTTACAAAGTAATGATTCATGTCGGCTTACTCGCGCTCACGTAGCAAACTTGATAGGTCACCGGCAGACCTTGGTCTGTGCGCTCAGCCTCATAGGCGGCCTCCAGCCTGGACAGGCGCTCGCGCCCAGTCAACCCCTTGGGCCGGCCTGTATTGACGTTGTGGGCGCCCAATGCCTTGAGCTCTGAGCTCAGCTCTCGCAAGCTGGCGCAGTGCAACAAAACTGTCTCTTGGCGAATCTCGATATCGATAAAACCGGCCGATTTCAGCGCTTGCACCACAACATCTGCCGCCACAAAACGATTGACGTGGATATATTTATCCACCGCCTGCCATGCTTTGGCCAATTCTGCCAGAGTGCCGTCAGTGAGCGTAGACAAACACAGCTGCCCACCGGGGCGCAGGCTCCGCAATAACTCGGAGAACAAACAACCCTGATCCTCGCACCACTGAATGGCTAAACTCGAGTAAAATGCAGCGATACTGCCAGAGGTAAACGGCAAGGCCTCGGCGTCGGCACACAACCACGCGTCCGCCGGGCGCTGCTGCTCTCGCGCATGCAACAACATCCCCTCAGCGAGATCCAGCGCCAGCAAATTGGCCTCAGGATTACCCCGCTTAAGATCGTTTAGAAAGTGCCCGGTTCCGGACCCCAAGTCCACGACCGTGCCTGAAGTGGGAGCCAGCCCCTCTAACAAGCTCTGCCCCACTCGTCGCTGCAGGCGTGCCGCTGAGTCGTAACTGGCGGCAGCCCGCGAAAAGGATTTAGCCACCCAGCGCTTATCCAGATGATTGCCAACGACAGGGCGTAAAAAGTTGTTCAGCGCAGATAACACTTGCCCGGTTTGATCCCAGTGCAAAGCGTGGCCGGCACCGCTAATAACCTCCACCTGATGCGAGGCATTCAAGCCCCGCATATCATCCAAAACCTGCGCCGGTACTAAGGCATCCTCAGCGGCTAAAAGGTGTAGACACGGAATCCGGGTTCGCTGCAGCGTTTGCCGAAAATCGGCTTGACTTAGAATGCTTAACCCCTGACTCCAGCTGGCCATACATGTCGAATCCGGTAGCTGCACCAGACCTCGCAAATGGCGTAAGCGGGCACGCTCATCATTGGCGCCTTGCGCGACCAATCCACAAAAACGCTTCAGGGTGGTCGCGGGCTCGGCATCGAAACCGCGATTAAACAACCGGTTCACTTGGCGGTCCATGGCACGGGGCCAATCGGGCGCGGCAACAAACTTAGCGTTACACGCCAAGGTGGCAATGGCGCTCACGCGCGCGGGATACTTCTGTGAGTAAGCAAGTGCTAACATACCACCTAGCGACCAACCCACCAACGCTGCACTCGCAGGTAGAGATTGTGCCAGGAATTCTAGCCAAGCCTCCAGATCGGATTCCCGCTCTGGCGACTCCCCGCCAAAGCCCGGGAGATTCACATTCCAAACGTCGGCCAACTGCCGCAATGGCTCTATCAATGGCTCCATGGAAGAGCGGTCAAAGCCCCAGCCGTGCAGCAACACGATAGGCTCAGATTGAGTGGGTGACGTCGACTTATAGATTTCAGGGTTGCTCATAGCGGCTCTTTACGCAGCTCCTGCTGAGCCTCAGCGAGCGCCTTTAGCAAGGCGTCTACCTGATTGTTCGTGTGCGCTGCGGTCAAGGTCACCCGCAGCCGGGCACTGCCCTCGGCGACAGTGGGTGGGCGAATAGCCGCAACCCAAAATCCACGTTGGCGCAGCGCATGGGACATCGCCTGCGCATCCGCATCGGCGCCCACCACAATGGGCTGAACAGCGGTCTTTGACGGCATCAGGGTTAAACCCAACTGCTCCGCACCCGCGCGAAAACGCGCGATCAATTCGCCCAGGTGCTGGCGACGCCACGGCTGCTCAGCCACCAACTGCAAACTGCGCCGGGTAGCAGCCGCAACCGCCGGTGGCATTGCGGTGGTGTAAATATAGGGGCGAGCCAACTGTATCAAAGCTTCAATAAGCTGCCCGGAACCCGCTATAAAAGCCCCGAAGGTACCGAGCGCCTTACCCAGAGTCCCCATCAATACCGGGACATCGTCTTGCTCCAACCCCAGTAAATCAAGAGTACCGCGACCATTGGGCCCCAAACAGCCAAAACCGTGGGCGTCATCCACCATCAGCCAGGCATCATACTCGCGGGCAAGCGCAACTTGCTGCCGCAACGGGGCAATATCGCCATCCATGCTGAAGACACCATCGACCGCAATCAGGGTGCGGCCGCTATCGATCTTACTGAGGCGCGAGCACAACGAATCTATATCATTATGCAAAAAGCGGTTGAACTTAGCGCCGCTTAACAGCCCGGCATCAATCAGCGAGGCGTGATTGAGCTTATCTGCGAGGATATGATCGCCACGGCCGACCAGTGCGGTGACCGCCCCCAGATTGGCCATAAACCCGGTGGAAAACACCAGGGCTCGCTCGCGCCCACAAAAAGACGCAAGCTCTTGCTCCAGCGCGTGGTGTTCCGCGCTGTGACCGCATACCAGATGTGAAGCGCCACTGCCCACCCCAAACTGATCGATACCTTCACGCATTGCCAATGCGACATCGGGGTGATTTGCCAACCCCAGATAATCGTTGCTGCAAAATGCCAGGTACGGTACACCGTCGACCGTCAGTTCCGGCCCTTGCGGGGAGTCGATTCGCGGGCGTACGCGATAGCGGCTGAGCGCGCGGCGCTCATCGAGCACCGCCGCCAGGTGTTGTTCAAAGGGGTTCATTGTGGGACCGCTGGCTACCTTATTTGGCCGCGTCGTAAAAGAACTGGTCGTTGTGTGCCGACTCCAGCGCACCGGATATTTGCGCTTCGACAGCGGTATCATCATCGTGCACGTGGCGCTGCTCAGGCTGAATCCCCAAACGCGCGAATAACTGCATATCTTTGTTCGATTCAGGGTTTGCGGTGGTTAATAATTTCTCACCGTAAAATATCGAATTAGCTCCCGCAAAGAAGGCCATCGCCTGCATTTCATCGCTCATTTCTTCACGCCCTGCCGATAAGCGCACATGCGACTCAGGCATTAAAATACGGGCAACGGCAATGGTACGAATAAACTCCAACGGGTCGAGGTCCGCCTCTTGATCGAGCGGCGTACCCTCTACTTTAACCAGCATATTAATGGGCACCGACTCCGGGTGCTCAGCCATGTTGGCTAACTGCTGCAACAGACCCGCGCGATCGGCCGCCTTTTCGCCCATACCAACAATGCCGCCACAACACACCTTCATACCCGCCGCACGAACATTAGACAAGGTATCGAGACGGTCCTGATAAGTTCGCGTGGTGATAATCTCACCGTAGTACTCAGGTGAGGTATCCAAATTGTGGTTATAGTAGTCGAGGCCAGCCTCAGCCAAGGAGCTGGCCTGCTGCTGATCGAGCATACCCAGGGTCATACAAGTTTCCAGGCCGAGAGATTTCACCTCTTTCACCATTTTGGTGACATAGGGCATGTCCTTACCCTTCGGTGAACGCCATGCCGCGCCCATGCAGAACCGAGTCGCGCCCGACGCCTTAGCCGCCTTTGCCTCTTCGACCACTTTTTCCACCTGCATCAGCTTTTCACGCTCCAGACCGGTGTCGTAACGTGCACTCTGAGGGCAGTACGCGCAATCTTCCGGGCAGGCCCCGGTTTTGATTGAACACAGGGTGCTTACCTGCACTTCATTGGGGTTGAAATGCGCACGATGCAGGGTCTGCGCCTGAAACAACAAATCGTTGAACGGCAGCGCAAACAGCGCCAGAATTTCATCTCGCGTCCAATCGTGACGCACAGCACCAACGGGCGCATGAGTGACAGGGGCGTTCATAATAATTCCACGGTTAGTGCGCAAAGCGCTGGATATGATTAGACTGTTTTAGAGGTGCCATAATAGTGGCCCTGCGGACGCTGTCAACCTAAAAAGGACTTTGAGGTTAACCAATGCAATTTACCCCCGTGTGCCTACTGTGCCAGCAAAGAGCGGCCCAGCGCTTGTGTCCCGACTGTTACACCGCCATCGCCCACCTGGCCATCGGTACAAACCAGTGCCAGCAATGCGCTTTGCCTCTCGCTCCCGAGGAGCCCTACTGCGGTGAATGTCTGGCGCTGCCGCCGAGTTTCGACTGCGCATACATCCCATACCGTTACCAATACCCTCTGGATTATCTCGTGGCCCGCTATAAATTCAGCAGCTGTCTGGCATCTGGCCAGCTATTACGGGAACTGTTTACTCAATTTATCGCAACTTATGCGCCGACACCTGACATAATCATTCCTACGCCTTTACATTGGCGCAGCCAATTTAAACGGGGTTACAACCAGTCACTGCAACTTGCGCGAGCTGCAGCGCAAACACTCGACCTACCCGTCAGTACCAAACACCTTTACAAATTACGCCACACCCCTGTACAGCACGGCCTGCCCCGACGCGAGCGCAAGCTCAACCTGCGCCAGTGCTTCCACTGCAAACCCTTGCAAGGACAGGCTGTCGCCCTAGTTGACGACGTCGTCACTACGGGGACGACCGCGCGCGAGTTGAGTAAACACCTACTTCGCGCCGGCGCCGGATCCGTGCATATTTGGGCGCTGGCGCGAACACCAAGCGCACGACACACACATGATTTGTAGACAGGGGGAGGCATCGACAACGTACAATGGTGGCTTTCTTGGAGCAGAGTAATTTATGAGTGAAGCAAACCAGGCGGGCCACCCCTACGAAAAGTTAACACCAGATTTGGTGATGGATGCCGTCGAACATCTGGACTATACCTGCGATGCCCGTGTGTTTGCCCTCAACAGTTACGAGAACCGGGTCTATCAGGTCGGGATCGAGGATCAGGTCCCGCTGATTGCCAAGTTCTACCGCCCGGAGCGCTGGAGCGACGAGCAGATACTGGAGGAGCACCGCTTTTCCCAGGCGCTGTTTGATCTCGGGGTTTCGGTTGTTCCGCCCACCAGACTTGACGATGTCAGCCTGCACACATTCAGCGGTTTTCGCTTTGCGCTCTACCCTCGCCAGGGCGGGCATGCGCCAACGCTGGATAACTTCGACCACTTGCTAAGTCTGGGCCGCTCGCTCGGCCGCATTCACGCATTGGGGCGCGTAGCCCCCTTTCAAAGTCGACCCGAGCTCAACACCGAAAGCTTCGCCCAAGCCAGCTACGAATTTCTACTGGACAACAATTTTATTCCGGACTCACTGGTCGCAGCTTACGAAACTTTAGGGCGCGATTTAATCGAACGCTGCCAATCGATACTTGCCAGTGTCGACTACCAACGTATTCGTCTGCACGGCGACTGCCACCCGGGCAATATTCTTTGGCGTGATGACTCCGCACATTTTGTCGATTTCGACGATGCGCGCAACGGCCCCGCCGTGCAAGACTTATGGATGCTCCTATCTGGCGAGCGAGCCCAGCAAACCGCGCAGCTGTCGGAGATTTTAGAAGGCTACAATGAGTTTTGTGATTTCGATTGCGCCGAGTTGCCACTGATTGAGGCGCTGCGCACATTGCGCCTTATGCACTATGCCGGCTGGCTGGCCCGGCGCTGGCAAGACCCGGCCTTTCCCCACAGCTTCCCTTGGTTTAATACCGAGCGCTACTGGGCCGAGCATATTCTGGAGTTGCGCGAACAGCTGGCAGCACTGAACGAGCCAGCGTTGGAAGTATATTAAACACAACCAATAGATAGGGTAGAAATTGATACGCACAACCCTAATAATGGGACTGTAGCCAACCAAGGAGTCACCATGACCACCAAAACGGCAGCCGCCAGTGCCGACCCTGTCTGGGAAGAAATTCGAGAACGCGCCTACGAGCAGGCAGCGCAAGAGCCCATGCTGGCCAGCTTTTTATATTCCACCATTCTCAATCACGATTCGCTGGAAGATGCCCTCAGCTTTCATTTAGCCAACAAACTGGAAAGTCAGGCTCTGCCCGCCATATCCATGCGCGAGGTGATCGATCAGGCATTGGCTGAAGACGCCGACATTGGTGCCGCAGTTCGAGCTGATATACAGGCCATTAATGAGCGCGACTCGGCTTGCTGCTCTCTGACGACACCGTTTTTGTTTTTTAAAGGCTTCCACGCCTTGCAGGCCTACCGGGTTGCACATTGGCTCTGGAAGAATAAACGCCACGCGATGGCGCTGTTTCTGCAAAATCGTATTTCTATGGTGTTTTCAGTGGATATCCACCCTGCCGCCCGTATTGGAAGAGGCATTATGCTCGACCACGGTACGGGTATCGTTATTGGTGAAACCGCCGTAGTTGAAGACGATGTCTCCATTATGCAGGCCGTCACGTTAGGCGGTACCGGCAAAGAAAGTGGCGATCGCCACCCCAAGGTGCGCAGCGGTGTACTGATCAGTGCCGGGGCCAAAATTCTCGGTAATATCGAAATTGGCCACTGCGCCAAAGTGGGAGCCGGTAGCGTAGTTTTAAAATCTGTGCCTGCGCGCACCACTGTCGCGGGTGTACCCGCTCAGGTCGTTGGATCGGCCGATTGCAGTCACCCATCCAGAGCGATGAATCACACCATCGGCGGCTAAGCCCGCCGATGGTATTAGCATTTCTTTATCTTGACGCCCCTGCCTAAGTTCCAGCGCCTGAGGTATAGTATTTCACGCATATTTAATACCTCAATTCACCAATAAAAACTAAAAGAGAGCCTACTATGTCACCACTCAAAACCTGCCTAAGCGCCGCCCTATTGTGCGCGCTGGTACCTAGTACCCTTGCGGACAGCGCTGGCGAAAAAGAATGGATCAACCTATTCAATGGCAAAGACCTGAACGATTGGGCAATTAAAATCAGACACTCCAAACTGGGAGAAAACACCCACAATACTTTTCGTGTGGAAGATGGTCTGCTAAAAGTTCGCTACGACCAGTATCCATCGTTTGACCACGAGTTTGGCCATATTTTCTACACCCCGCAGGACTTCAGCTATTACCGTATTGAGTTGCAGTATCGGTTTGTCGGGCAACAGGTCGCCAACGGGCCCGCTTGGGCCAACCGCAACAACGGTATTATGTATCACGCCCAAGCGCCCGAAACCATGGGCCTGGACCAGGACTTTCCTCTGAGTATGGAGTACCAATTGCTGGGCGGTCTGAACGAAGGTGAGCGCTCTACCGCCAACCTGTGCACCCCAGGCACCCATGTGGTGATGGGTAATGTACTGCGCAAAGATCACTGCATTAATTCCAGCAGCGCAACCTATAACGGCGACGACTGGGTGAATATTAGCCTAGAGGTGCACGGGCGCGAACTTGCCGTTCACACAGTTGAGGGGGCAGAGGTAATGCGCTACCGAGATTTACAAAAAGATGATGGCAGCGCGTTGGAGCGAGGCTATATTGCCCTGCAAGCGGAGTCAGCGCCGATTGATTTTAAAGTAGTGCGTCTGCTTAATTTAGAGGGTTGCATGGACCCAGAGGCCAACAACTATAAAAGCTATTTAGTGAAACACGACAGCAAAGCCTGTCAGTACTAAAAGCCGGCAAGAGCGCGCCTCAGATTTGAGGCGCCGCGATATCCACAGGGCGTCATCACACCATCTATTTTCTTTTCAGGCGAAGCAACACCAAACAAAGTCGGCAAACTTAACAGCTATGACGCGAACCTTCTCTGAATGAGACGGAAGGCATTTTTTATAATCGCGGCTGTTAGCTTTTTGTTTTTATCGATTTACTTTGGTGAACTGGAAGGCCAATACTCACGTTTTAACCCCAGCAGTCGATAGACACCCTCCGGCAAATCTGCCCGCACCTGATCGAGGTTGCGGTGCACCTTGCCGAAAATCAAAACACCTTGAATGTACTGATGCATATAGCGGGCGGCCTGATCCTGGTCCACACCGTCCTCCAGATACCCCTCGCCGGCCAGCGCGCGAACCAACGATAAATTGTACCGAATCGACGCATTCGACATATCGCGTAACGCTTGCTGAATTCGGTCATCGTTGTTGCCACACTGGGAGCCTGCGCTAAAGAACGCGCATCCCGGGATATCGTTATTTTCTTCATCGAGCTTCGACTGCAAGATAAACGACAAGACACTTTCCAATTGCTCGAGAGGTGACTGTGAAGGCGAGTACAACTCGTCGAAATGCTGCTTAACATTGTTCCAATAAAATTCAGTCGCCTCACAAAACAACTGCGCTTTGGACTCAAAGTGGTGATAAAAGCCACCTTTGGTCACGCCGGCCTGTTTGCATATTTCATTGACACCAACACTGCTGTAATTGCTCTGCCATATCAAATCCAAGGCGGTAGACAACAGACGCTCGCGGGTTTCAACTGCACTCATGGAACTTGCTCTCTTAGCACCGGCCAGTCACAACATACCGGTTGGTTTGTAAAATATCCTACAAAAGATACATGCGCTATCTGGCCAACACTACCCCGACCAACTGGTGCAAACAAGGGTCGATTCCGCTGACACTCTGCCATATCTGAGTCTTTACACGGTTATTTGTTCCCGGCAAACACAAAATGAATCTCAAATTGTCACTTTTATCCTATTGACTAACATACCGACCGGTATGTATTCTAGCACAATTCACCGTAACAGCATGCCAATCAGCAAGGAAATCACCATGCTCAGCCTTCTATCCAAGCCAGCGCGTCAGCTGACTGTCGCTTTTGCCATTACCGCCGCCACTGTCACCGGCCTGACCTTCTATCAGGGAGGCGCCCGCGCTCAGACCGAGGCAGGCACTCCACCGCCACCGACGGTGATGGTGACCCAGCTAGAGCAGCAGCAGATTCGCACCTGGGCCAGCTTTTCTGGCCGCTTGGCGCCGGTTGCCAGTGCCCAGATCAAACCTTTGGTTGGAGGCACTATTCAACAAGTTAACTTTCACGACGGACAACAAGTCGAGCGGGGCCAGGCGCTGTTTTTGATTGACCCTCGCCCTCATCAGGCCGCACTCGCTCGCGCTGAGGCCCAATTGACCGCTGCGCAATCGCGTCTTGCATTGGCACGCCATGAGCTGGAGCGGGCTCGTCAGTTACTAACCGACAAACTAATTTCTCAGAGTCTGTTCGACGCCGCACGCAACGAAGCGCAAATCGCTGAGGCCGCTGTAGCAGAAGCGCAAGCGTCCTCATTACAGGCTGAATTAAATCTGGAATACGCCCACATCAGCGCCCCCGTCAGTGGCCGCATCAGCCGCGCCGAATTGACCGTTGGCAATGTGGTAGAAGCTGGCCCTAATGCCCCCATTCTGGCCAGTATTGTCGCCAATGACAGGTTATACGCAGAATTCGATGTTGACGAACAAACCTTTATTCATTTTGTCCGCGCCACTGAGGACCCGCAAACAATGCCTGTCGAGCTAACGCTTGCCAGCGATAAGAGTGTTATCTACGAAGGTAAGCTGCACGCGTTTGATAACCGCCTAAACACCGAAACTGGCACCATTCGCGCCCGTGCCATCTTCGAAAATATTGACGGCGCCCTAACCACCGGTATGTTCGCCGAAGTTCGTTTAGGGGCACCGCAACTGAGTCAGGCGCTCATTGTTCCTGAGCGCGCGATTGGCACCAATCAGAACAAAAAGTTTGTGTTGGTGGTCGATGCGGACAACACAGCGCGTTACCGCGAAGTGAATCTGGGTAAGCAGTGGCGCGGGCAACGCATTATTGACGGCGGCCTTAATGCAGGCGATCGCGTCATTGTCGGCGGTCTGTCTCATGTGCGCCCCGACACTCCGGTCACACCGCAACCGGCAGCTCCGGCCAACAGTGTCGCCGCCTCTCTTTAATTGACTCCAGTCCTACTGATACGGAAAAGCCATGAACATTTCCAAATTTTTTGTAGACCGCCCTATTTTTGCGGGCGTTCTCTCGTTGATGATTTTTATCGCGGGTTTCCTGGCTCTGTTTGAACTGCCAGTAACCGAGTATCCTGAAGTGTCACCGCCCTCAGTGGTGGTCAGCGCCTCATACCCGGGCGCCAATCCAAGAGTTATTGCTGAAACCGTCGCGACACCGCTAGAGGAACAAATGAGTGGTGTCGAAAATATGCTGTACATGCACTCGCAGGCCACCGCAGACGGACGTTTAGCCTTAACCGTTACGTTTGCAATTGGCACCGATCCTGACCTTGCCCAGCAGCTGGTACAAAATAGAGTGTCGCGCGCTTTGCCACGCCTGCCGGAAGTGACCCGACAACTGGGGGTCACCGTTGTTAAGAGCTCACCCGACCTTACCTTGGTTGTGCATTTGCTATCACCTGACAACCGCTATGATGATTTGTACCTTCGCAACTATGCGCACATGAACATCAAGGATGAACTGGCAAAAGTGCCCGGGGTAGGCATGGTTAATATGTGGGGCTCCGGAGATTACGCCATGCGCGTTTGGCTCAACCCCGATAAAATTGCCGAGCGCGGTTTGAGCGCGCGCAATATTGTGAACGCTATACGCGAGCAAAACGTGCAAGTGGCGGCCGGTATTATTGGTGGCGCCCCGATCAGTGAAGCGATTGAAGTACAGCGCCCAATTAATGCCAAAGGGCGACTGCAGTCTCCGCAAGAGTTCAGCGATATAATCATTCGAGCCGGCAGCAACGGCGAAATCACCCGCTTAAGCGATGTCGCCAGAGTTGAGCTTGCCTCCTCCGCGTATAACCTCAACTCCATGCTGGACAACAAATCCGCCGTAGCCATAGGTTTGTTTCAAAGTCCCGGCGCCAACGCCATTGAGATTTCCAACAACACTCGCGCAAAAATGGCCGAGCTGAAAAGTATGTTTCCTGACGGCGTAGATTACGAAGTGGTTTACGACCCGACAGTATTTGTCAAAGGCTCTATTGAGGCAGTGGTTAAAACGTTACTGGAAGCTTTGCTGTTGGTGGTCATTGTCGTGGTGGTATTTTTACAAACCTGGCGCGCTTCGATCATACCACTACTCGCCGTACCTGTTTCTATTGTGGGTACCTTTGCATTAATGCATGTGTTTGGTTTTTCCATCAATACCCTATCACTGTTTGGCTTAGTGCTGTCCATAGGGATTGTGGTGGATGACGCCATTGTAGTTGTGGAAAATGTTGAAAGGAATATCGAGGAAGGATTAACCCCGCTTGCCGCGACCTACAAAGCCATGCGAGAAGTAAGCGGTCCTATTATTGCCATCTCTCTAACGCTGGTGGCAGTGTTTGTCCCCATTGCTTTTGTCAGTGGCTTAACGGGTCAATTCTACAAACAATTTGCATTGACGATTGCCATTTCCACCGTAATCTCGGCCATTAACTCGCTGACATTGAGCCCCGCGCTTGCAGCGCTGCTGCTAAAAGACCATCGCGCACCGAAAGATTGGCTAACCCGCGTTATGGACAAGATTTTTGGTCGGTTTTTTAGTGGATTTAATAGAGTTTTTAATAAAAGTGCAGGCAGCTACTCCACCAGCGTTGGCAAGTTATTAGGTCGTAAAACAATAACAGTAGCCGTATACGCTGTGCTGCTTGCCGTTACCGGTATCGGCTTATCGTCTTTACCCAAGGGTTTTGTCCCGGCCCAGGATAAACAATACCTGATTGCCTTTGCACAACTGCCCGACGGTGCCACTTTGGGTCGCACCCAAAGCGTCATCAGGGAAATGGGGGAAATAGCACTGGCCGAACCCGGTGTTGCCAATGCGGTGCAATTTCCGGGTCTTTCCGTTAACGGTTTTACCAACAGTGCCAGCGCGGGCATTGTATTTGTACCTCTGGATCCGTTCGATGATCGCACCAGCGGCGATTTGTCCGCTGGGGCAATAGCACAAAAATTGCAAATGAAGTTCGCCGCTATTGAAGAGGCGTTTATTGCCATCTTTCCGCCGCCACCGGTGCGAGGTCTCGGTACCACAGGCGGTTTCAAGTTACAAATTGAGGATCGCGCAGACTTAGGCTACGAAGCGCTGGCCGACGTGGTAAACCAAGTCACAATGAAAGCCTGGCAACGCCCCGAGCTGGCCAGCGTGTACTCTAACTACAAAATTAACGTGCCTCAGCTATATGCCGATCTGGATCGAACCAAGGCCAAACAACTCGGGCTAAACATTGACGAAATTTTCGACACCATGCAAATATATTTAGGGTCACTATACGTCAATGACTTCAACCAATTTGGTCGAACCTATCAGGTGATTGCCCAGGCCGATGCTCGCTTTCGAGCCACAACCGAAGATGCGCTGAAATTAAAAGTTCGCAATCAAAACGGTCAAATGGTTCCGCTAGGTAGTGTCGTGCAAATGCAGGAAAGCTACGGACCGGAAAGTGCCAGTCACTATAACGGCTACCTCGCAGCCGACTTAAATGGTGATGCTGCTCCGGGCTACTCCAGCGGCGAAGCGCAAGATGCCATCAGTGAGATTCTGGCCGAAACGCTGCCACCCGGAATGGCCTTTGAGTGGACCGACCTCACTTTTCAACAGGTGCTGTCCGGTAACACGGCCATTTATATTTTTCCGCTGTGTTTATTATTGGTCTACTTAGTGTTGGCTGCACAATATGAGTCACTCGCTCTGCCGCTTGCAGTGATTGCCATTGTGCCCTTATCGGTGCTCGCCGCGGTGACCGGCATATGGATTACAGGAGGCGACAACAATATTTTCACCCAGATTAGCCTGTTCGTGCTTGCAGGGCTCGCCAGCAAAAATGCCATCTTAATTGTGGAGTTTGCGCGGGACCTGGAGCGCCAGGGCATGCCGACCTATCAGGCGGCCATCAATGCATCAAGGTTGCGTCTGCGCCCCATATTGATGACATCGTTCGCCTTTATTATGGGGGTTGTGCCCTTAGTGCTGTCTACCGGCGCCGGCGCTGAAATGCGCAATGTTATGGGTATCGCCGTATTCTCAGGCATGCTGGGAGTGACCTTTTTTGGCTTGATTTTTACCCCGATTTTTTACGTGTTGGTGCGTAAGCTTGAACGACCAGAAAAGTACCTGTTGCCCGAATACAGCACGATCGCACGCACATCGAGTACCACGAAACAGCCAAGCGAGGTATAGCGAATTAGGAAATTTTCCTTCACAGCCATATCCGCCGCGATGCTGCTTACTAGCTGCGCGAATTATCGCGCAGTTAGCGCAAAGTGAAACGCAGCTACTTATTGCTCTGGTCGCGATTTATAAAAGCCTGGCAGGTGGCTTGAGCTCGCCCCAAGACTCCCAGATGGCCTCTCTGGCGCTGGCCCCATAATACCTGGTTTTTCACCTAAGGTTTGACCAGGCAACAGAAAACACTGGCCAAACCTGAAGTGACGTGCCACTGTTTAATATCAGTCTTCACGTAGCCAGCCTAGTGCCAGTGCCCGCGAAATTTCGCGCATCATCCAATCGTGTATGTCAGGGAAGTCTGCCTCGATAAAAGCCAATACGGACTTGACTTGCGCCGCCGTAATACCATGCTCTCGCCAGGGGTAACCTTGATGCTGGAGGTTAAGTAAAAACGGCAGCAATCGATCGGCGACTTTAAGCAATTTTGCCTCCCGCGAGCTCCCCTCTTCCTGCTCTCGCCAAAGAGCGTCAAGTTCGCACGGTAATGCCGGAAATTCACTTGCCAGGCGAGTGATGCAGCTCGCCTCCTTGTCTGCAGCTTGTGCACGGCTGGCTGAATAGAGAAAAGTATCACCGCCGTCGATTTCACCAAGATCGTGCAACAAAGCCATTTGCAATAATTTGGTCATATTAACGGCAATGTCGAATTGCTCTGCAATCACCCAACAGGCCATCGCCAGGTGCCAGCTGTGTTCAGCAGAGTTCTCTCTGCGGCGCTCGCCTTGGACGGTATAGGTTTGTCGCTCAACACCCCGCAACTTTTCAATTTCCAATAACGCTTGGGTAATTTGCTCTACTTTGTGACTCATAACTGATTTCGGCTCCAACTGAGTGCGAGGCATCATCCATTGCCAGCTAAGCAAAAAGAGTAGGACTCTTTTTCAAAGACATGCATTCGATCGCAGCCAACGCGTTTAAGTAATCACGGCACAAATACTGCTGTCAGTATAGAACCTTAACTGCTCACTTTGTTATGGAATTGATACCGGCCTGTGCCAATAAGGAATCCCCATGGGGCGAACCCACCCTCAGGTCAGAGCATTCTTGCCAACCATTCGATCCGGACTGTCTGCACTGCGAGAACGCGGCGCCATTACCCGCGCCTATCAACAAGCAGACTTTTTAACTCACAAACCGAAGGCTGGCCAGTGTTGCCCGCCACAAAAAAGCCGCCCGAAGGCGGCTTCTAACTGACCATACTGCAATTAATGCGACACGGCCTTTTCCTGTCCGCGCTGCCAGTGCAAATATTCCACTAGGTCGCGCAGTTGACCTTTGTCCAATAGCAATCCCATAGGCGGCATACCCGATGGCGAGTAACTTTGCTCGGCAATATCGGCACGAGCAATTTCCCGCGATTGCCCATCATTGGTTTTAACCGTAATCGTGGTTTCGCTTTCGGCCTCGAACAGACCGTCAACACTGGAGCCATCTTGCAAAGTTACGGTAGTACGGCCATAACCTGGCGCAATACGTGCGCCCGGCGCCACCATGGATTCCAGCAGCTGTTCACGAGTAAGTTTGCTGCCAATGTCAGTCAACTCTGGCCCCACCTTGCTGCCGCGCGGACCAATAATATGGCAACGAACACACTGCGCCGTCGAGTTGTAACTGAATATACCAAAGCCATTGCTTGCATCCCCACCTTCCAAAGCTTCAGCATACTTGGCTATTGGGTCACTCTGGTCTTTAGCCGCTTCATACTCAGCCAGCAACTGGGTTAGCTCTGGTTGAGCCGCCGCTTCAGCTGCATTAACTAACTCCAACTTAACCGCGGGAACAATATCCCCTGCCTTTAGCTTGTTAAGCTCAGCGGCCAACACCTGATAAGCCTCGGGCGCTTTAATATTGGACAAAGATTTATAAGCCGCCTGCTTTTCCCCAACCGTGCCTTCAGCCAATAGTATTGTATGCATATCGACTTTCGTATCAATTGCTATGTCGAGATCTGGCACAATTGCTAAGGCCGCCATACGAACATCCTGCGCCTTATCGTTGAGCGCACCATAAACAACGGCTTGCATGTCTTCGTAGCCAATTTTATGCAAGTTATTCAATGCACCGAGTCGCACTTCAGCCGCTACGTCGTCCTGCACAACCGCCACCAATCGCTCACTGGCATCGGCAAAGCGCAGATTGCCTAGCGCATTTACCGCCGCGACCCGAACTTCTGCAGAATCATCGTTGAGCAAAGCGACATAGATATCGCCCAGTGCAGACCGGGCAACATTGCTATCACCGGTGCGCTCGCCACGATACCGACCACTGACACGATCAAACACTGATGGCGACTCCCAGAACGTCAATGCACTCAACGCTTCTGCGCGCAGCGCTGCCGGCGCTGATACGTCGCTGGCGTACTGTGCCAAACGCTCTGCTTCAGCTTGCCCTGCGACAAAAGCATTGGCGTTGATAACGCGACGGATTAGCTCTTCATTTTGGAAGGGGGTTGCTCCTAACAATTCAGCCAAGGCGGGTAACGCCGCTTGAACAAAAAGATCATCGTTAATGGCGCGCGCCGCATTGGTCACGACAAATTGACTCGAGTCCTCAAGGAAACGGGCCAGCTCGGGGCTAGCCAGACGACGCAAAGCAACAACCGCCGCCACCCGTAGCGCCTCGGATTCATGATCAGCCAAGTTCGCCAACGCTGATTCATTCCCAATACGGGCCAAGGCTATAGCACCGGCCTGACGCAGGTAGACATCTTCATCATTGTTGGCCAACAGCATATCAATAATTGGGGCTGTCGCCTTGTCATTGGCGATACGCCCCAAGGCCTCAGTCGCGAAGAAACGCACGCGCGCATTGGCATGCTGAAGATTGCCAACTAAAGCATCGATTGCCTCGGAATATTTCGCATCGCCAATAGTGCGGGCAGCCTGCGCTCGAATTTCGGGATCATCAGCTTCGAGTATTGCCAATAACGGCTTAGCTGCTGCGCTGTCTTTACGGGCAAATTGACCAATCCCCCAGATGGCGTGAATACGAACCATCTGATCTTCACTTGCCAAAGCGCCGGCAAGCGCAGATTGCTCGCCGCGATTAACCAACTCAAACTGAGCACGTGAGCGTACACGCATATCGACGTGCCCCATTAATCCGACCAGCTCAGGGACGGACTTTTGCGTTAGATCAGCTTGTAATAGCGCCTTGGTTTCATCACGCTGCACCTGATTGCTGCCATCGGCGTCAATTTTCCAAATGCGCCCTTTGCCATTGCGTCCCCAACCTTCAATCCAGTCACTAGTGTACAGTGCGCCATCCGGACCGATATCGAGACCAGTGCTTTGCACACCGCGCATAAATTTCTCGTCGGTATTTAACTCAAAGCTCGCGCCATTTGGTTTCAGTGTGAATGCATTAATTCCAGAACGCGGACCGCTACCGGTATACTCAACAACGAAGAAATGATCCTTCCAGCGCTCCGACAAACCAGTACCTGGGTGATAAACCATACCAGTCGGCCCGGCGTGATAAGGCGCAACAGGCGGCAGAATATGAGCTGCTTGATTATCAAAGCGCGGCTTGTAGAACTCTTCGTCCATCCATACCTTGTAATCATTGTTCTTGGGGTCGGTATACTTACCAAACTGCCAGTTGATTCGCCAACCGCTATCGGAGCCATCCACTAAATACACCAAACGCTCGTACTCGCCCGGGTGGTCCCCGTCGTTATCTACGGTAATAAGGTTGCCGTACTTATCGAATACAAACTCATGGGTGTTGCGTACACCGTGGGCAAATATTTCAAAGTTACTGCCATCGAGCTCACTGCGCACCACGACACCGCGATTGGGATACTCATACTGGTTACCATCGTTATCGGTGATATTGGCGCCTATGTCGCCAATCCCGTAGTAGATTCGACCGTCAGGCCCCAGGGTGACACCGGACATACCATGACCACTAAAACCGATGTGTACGCCAAACCCATCGGACAGCTGCTGCTTATCATCCGCGACACCATCACCATTGCTGTCTTTGACCCGCCAGGCATGAGGTGCAACACCGAGAAATAACTCGTCAATTTCGTTGTGGTAATAGATACCACCCAATACGTCGGTGACCTCGCTGTTGAAATCTTCCAAAAAAGTCTCAGCTTTATTCGCCGTACCGTTACCCGTCGTATCAGAAATTTTAAGTACTTCTTCTTTGACAACGGCCAGATCTTGCCAGTCATGCACGCCGTCTTTGTTGCGATCGGGCACATCCTCTTTCGTTAAGTTTTTATCAGCGCCAAAATAGTCTTTTAAGAAGGCACGACGGTCTTCTACCGAGGTCATTGCCTGCGAAGGGGTTAGCCAGTGCGGATAGGGACGAATATCAAACTCGGAATTGTTACTGCGGTGGGTAATCGCAACCCAAGCATTTCCGTCATAATCCATACTTAAGGCAACGGGGTCAGCCAACAGTTTTTCGGAAGCCCATATCTGCATATTGATACCATCTGCCAGCTCCAAGCTGGTTTGGCTGGTAATGCGCTTGGCTTGTTTGGCTGCCTCGCTGTCAGACACTTGCTTCACTTTGGGGGCAAGAGTTGCCTCTGCAGGGCTTGCCGGCTGCTGATTGGCCACCTTTTGATCGGCGGACTCTTCCTGCTTAGCACAAGCCGTTAAGGCTATGCACATAGCTAAAGTTGAAACGCGGAAACTCAAAGTCGCGCTCTTGGTAAAATTCATCATAGGCTTCACAATTATCGTTATATGTACGAGAGGGTCGCAGTTTACAGTCAATATTAAGATGTCAAAGTCAGCGAAGTATAAATCAGGCGTTAACACGCGCAAGTAAAGTAGTGTTTTTAAGCCTTAAGCAGTCATTGCACTAATTTGGGCATGCCTGGCGGGCACGCGACCTAAAATATAGCACCTCTAGCCAACAATGGGGCAAATTGACGTTTTAAATGGCTCCACGTGTTGGCGGATTTCTTGCACGCAAGGTAGGCTCAAATCAACCTATCTGCTGCCTGAGGGTCCGTATGCAATACAGCAAGCCCATGATAGACATTATTTTAGAGCTGCGCCGTCGAGTTCCCTCCAACCTTAAACCCGGGATCAAACTTGCCAACCCTGACGTATTGAACGAGCTCATCGCCCACTACCCAGCCTCGAGCGATAACGTCTCGCGAGCACTGATCAAGGAACTGCTCATGATGGCGGGCGATGATTGGCTCATCCGACTGGAAAAACCAGTGCAATCAGAGGGGCCAAAGCCGCAAGTCAAGGTATACCGCGGTCAGGTAAGATTAGAAGAGGCCAAACCTGCCCCCAACCCCACTGCACAAAGCCCGAAGAAGACACGTGTCTACCGAGGCCAAGTCATCAACTACTGATTAGGGCTACAATTGGCTATGTAACTCACTCCTGGATTATGACTGGTGCCAATATTTTCGTCACGTCGCCAAAGGTTGTTAACAGCATGGGCACTCGCGATTGCGATGTGTTTGCTGGCGCTGCCGCTATACGCCGCACCTTTGCGGGTAACCGCAACTCCCGACATATTGGATGATTATGAAGTGTTTATGGACGGACGCCGGGTTGAAGATGTGAATTATTATGGCGGCGCCGGCGCCAGACGCGATGTTATTGAGTTGCTGCTGCTGCAAAAAGCGCTAAAACTCGGAGGGTTTGAGAAGGAGCTTACTTTTATCCCCGAGCAAAATTACCGGCGCACACTCTATCGTGTGGCCGCGGGCGAGCTGATCAGCTCAGGTGCACTGGTTTGGCTGGAAGATACTCGCCCCATAGCAGAGGATGTCAGGGTGAGTTCGGCTGTCGTTCGCAATGGCAATTTCAAAGTTGGCTTATATACGTCAGCCGACAACAAAACGGCTTTGGCCACCACTTTCGCCAACCTCAACCGTTTGAGCGCGGTCAGCAATGCCAACTGGAAGACAGATATCAATACACTCGAAATACTGGGTTTTGAGCGGATTTATTTAGCCAACAGCTGGATATCAATGGTGAAAATGCTGGCTGCACAGCGCGCGGATGTCACACTCGCGCCCTTTCAGCCCGGCGATTCTATGGCAATCCGTCAACAGGAAGGCGTTTTGATTCCTATACCCGGAATTAAAATAGCCTTGAAAGGAAGCCGGCACTGGGTTGTGAGTCGAAATCACCCCGATGCAAATGCTTATTTTCAAGCTTTGCAAACAGGAATTCGGCACTTACAGCAAAGCGGGACCATCGCGCGTGCATACCGCGAAAGCGGTTTTTATCACCCTCAAGTCAAGCAATGGCGAACCCTTAATGCCCCCGCCATTACACCTACTGCGCCTTAGAAGCTCAGGCGAGCTCCTTACGCACCCTTTCAAGCAGGTGTTTGGTCGCACGAATACCATCTTCGGCCGACATATCGTGACCTTCGTACTCAATCCCCACATGGCCCGTGTAACCCGCCGCTTTCACCAGCTTGAATATCCGATGGAAATCAATATCGGGCTCATTGCCATTTTTATCGAAACGAAACGCCTTGGCGCTAACAGCACCTGCATAGGGCATTAGATCCGCCACGCCCTGGTAAATATCGTACTGTTTGACACAGGGGGAATCCCACAGGTCGCCTGAAGCACGCTGATAACAAAAGTTACCAAAATCTGGCATCGACCCACAAAATGGCGAGTCAACTTCTTTTAGTACCGCTGCCAGCATCGCCCCGTGTGATGAATAACCACCATGATTTTCCACCAGAATTTTAATATTGCGGTCTGCGCCATACTCGCCGAGCTCAGCCATACTCTCGACCGACGTTCGATGCCAGTCCTCAGCACTGCCGGAACCATGCAAATTCACCCGAATACTGTGACAACCTAGCTGCGCCGCGGCATCAACCCACTTATGATGATTGAGAACCGCCTGCTTACGGCGTTTCTCATCGGCGACCGAAAGGTCTCCTTCGCCGTCGATCATAATCAATAAGCTTTCTACATCGTGATCTAGAGCGCGCTGTTTAAGCTCATTCAAAAAAGCTGTATCTTTGGCTTTATCCATGAAAAATTGATTGACGTACTCAACAGCACCTATATCAAAGCTGGTTCGCGCCACTGCGGGAAAATCCAACGGGCTTAACGATTTATCGAAAAAGGATTTATTGAGAGACCACTGCGCCAAAGAGATATCAAAGAAATAAGGCTTGTCGGGCGCCGCAAGCACAGGCACTGCGTTGCTCGCGAGCACGGAGCCCGCCAACAGAGATCCCAATCCAGCCAAGCACTGACGACGCGAATACTCGGACATACAATTACCTCACTATTATAGTTTTGCCTATCTTAGTGAAAAGCCGCAACAGATGGAACGCCTTGGTACATATCTTTACCCCAACCACCTTGTGTCACAGCAGCGCTAACGGAGGTCAAGCGCTGGTTTTGCGCTGCCAGCGAGGGCATGTAGGGGGATTCTTGCCCCTACATTTTCCGCCTCATGCGCTCGCACCCTACAATGATCGCAGGCTCTTATTGGAGAAAAATGGCAAAGCCAGTTGCTTCCATAGGGGCAGTGACCTACCCGTACCATTCCCTACATTGTCAACATCCGCTTGACCACAATACGTGCCGAATACCCGGTCCCAGATTATTAAGACGCAACCAAAGTTCTTGTTACTCTCTGCGTAATTGAGAGAGTGATGCACTTGATGCAGTTGCGCGGTGGTAAACACCCACCCAAAAACACCCGAGGTTAAGGGCATATTGCAGTGATTTAAATGGACAATAGCTATTTTAAAAGCAATGGTTACAGCAATGACATCACCACTCGCCCCAAAAAACGCCAAAGCAATTGCCCCCCCTAAGTTTAGCCCCAAGAACTCTAATGGATGGGTACGATCCGTTCTCGCAACACTCATTTTCGTTATATGGTGATGGGTGGCGTGTATTCGCCACAAAAATATAAATCGATGCTGGAGCCGATGCGACCAGTAACCGATAAATTCCATGGCCAAGGTGGCAAGAAAGGCCATGAACAACAGACCGCCAATAGAGTTAGCCTGAAAAGACCAGGTAAAGCCGACACTGTCCCGCAGTGCCTGAAATACACTGGAAATATGAGGGTCGTAGAACGCCAAATACAATGGTATCCACACGAGCAATGTCCCAAACACCCAGAAGGAATCCACCCCCATATCTTTCCAATTAACCCACCAATCCCTGCGCCGTGGAGCGATCCTCTCCAATGCTAGTAATATCGGGTAAGACAGCCATGTAATAAAACTTACCACGAGCCACGGATCCACCCAGTGATAAACGCAAGCGGTAGCCGTCAATATGGCACAACCGATGGAAATTAGGGGGGCCGGCAAGGACCACAGGAAATACCGAAGCTTTTGGCGGCTTATGGGATTTACTTGTTCGTGCACTGTACAAGTAGACATCACAGAATCCTCGACTGACGAATTGTAATGTCGGCCCATTGCCAACTCGCATCGAACTTTGCCTTGACCTGTGCGGCTTCTTTCTCTGCTCCCTGTTTTTGCAACGCTTGATACAGGCCCAATAAAGACCAGCCATTATTCGGGAATGTTTGCAGGTCTTGTCTATAAACCGCTGCAGCTCGCTGATAATCGCCGGCATCTATTAGAACGGCCCCCAGCGATTGGCGTACCGGGTAGTGCCAATCGGAGGGTTCGTCATAGTTCAGAGCGTCCTCCATCGCAATAGCGGCCTCGAACATTTCAATTGATCGTGCGTAATGCCCTGCCTTACCCTCAATTTCGCCCTCGAGGACGAGCGCCGCAATACTGACAATACTTTGGGCATCGTTAATATCCCATACCGTAACGTCTTTGAGGTCGTCATCGGCGGCGAGTGTTTGCAGTACCGATAGTTCCAGACGGGCGCGATCGAGCTGATTGCTCGCGACAAACGCGACTCCGCGAGCGTAATGCCAGATACCCAGCGGGTACTTCAAATCGAGATTAGGCTTTTGCGCGGCGAATATCTTTTGCCACTGGCCAAAACGTACATAGGCATAAAGGGGCGTGACCCAGTAATGCTGCAGCGTACCCAGCCCTGGCTCCAGCATTAGCTCCGTATCAATATGGCTCGCCATGTGTTCGGCCGCCGAAATCGCTTTGGCGCTGCTACCCTGCATTGTCGCCATGGCCCACAGGAAATGCCGGTTATGGGGCACGTACGCAACCGGGTAAACCCCTTGAGCCTTGCACTGAGCGATGTAGTTATCATCTACTTGCATTGCCTTTTCATTGGCAATAACGCCATCTTGGTAACGGCCAACGCGTAAATATATGTGCGATGGCATGTGCACCAAATGTCCTGCCCCCGGCACCAGATCTCGCAATGTGTCTGCGTAAGCTTCCGCAGCCTCAGGACTCTTGGAAGCCTCAACCGCGTGAATATAATAGTGAATAAGCCCCGCATGTCTGGGATGTTCACTCAACCCCTGTGTGAGAATCTCTAAGATTTGGGGCGTCCACTCCTTTGGCCTGCCGTCACTGTGCCAGTAATCCCACGCATGTATCACCATCAATGATTCAGCCAGCAGTGTCATCACGTTAGGATCGCTAGGGTATTTTGTCGCAACCTTCAACATAGCATCTGCATATGCGGCGTCTAGCGTTTGGCGATCGGCCATTGTTTCGTCACTCGAGTATCGCGACGCGAGTGCCATTATCAGATCTCGCTCTTTTGCGGATGCGTACTCTAGCCGCTCCATTGCAGACTCAATGGCAGCAAGTGCGGGCGCGACCGAATCAGCCTCCATTGCTCCATTGATATTGGGGCCAAGTACGAGCGCTTGCCCCCAATAGGCCATTGGCAAGTTTGGCTCAAGCTCTGCAACTTGCCGAAAGGATCGACCGGCCTCTAAATGGTTGAAGCCATAAGTTAATGCCACGGCCTGATTGAAGTAAGCCTGCGCCATGGGCTGCTCTGTATCTATCGCGAACTCATGCTGCCCCATACCTTCGAGCAACGGAGCTATTTGCCCTGCAAATAATGAAGGTGCTTTGTCTAGTGCACTAACACTTGCAGGCCAATGCAAGCTGGCAATTGTGAAAATAACAGTGGCGAACCTTAGAAATTTCATCCCTTTTCCCCTAAATTTGAGGCCGCCTTATCAGCCGCGACCGTATAGAACAGACCATTAGGCTCGAACAGCTAACGCTGCAGCGCCGAGCTCAAGGCTCCTTGCAAGCGTCGAATACCCTCCCAAACCATAGGGGAACCCCACACACATAACATAATGAAACACTAACGATTCGCTAATAATCAGCTCTACGCGTGTAACGATGGTATAAAGGTGGAAACAATGGCGTTAAACTCGAGCGAGATGGAACAGAGGCTGCGGCTATAATGTATGGAGCGGATCATGATCGTGCGATACAACAATATTGAGATCGACCTGGAACAATTCCGCATTACCAACGCCGGCCAGGAAGTCACCGTTGAGCCCAAGGTTTTCGATACTATTGCGTATCTAGTCAAGAACCAAAGCCGCATGGTGACGCGAGATGAGCTTTTTGAAACTGTGTGGGAGGGGCGCCAAGTCTCGGATGCCACCCTGAGCAACCACATTAAAAACGCACGCAAAGCGCTAGACGACGACGGAGAGCGACAACAGGTCATTAAAACCGTCAGAGGGCGTGGGTATCAGTTCATCGCGCAATTATCGGGAGTTCAAGAAGAGGATAAACAGGAAGTAGCACCTTCCTCGGAACCCCTGACTACAGCACACACCAGGCCGCTTAGAATACTCGCCTTTATCGCGACAGCGCTGCTCGTTGGTAGCATTACCTTTTGGCAGTGGCCGAGCCCGCAAAAATCTGAAAAACCCTACATCATCGTTTTGCCGTTTTCGGTTTCGAGCAACAACAGTGAGACTTGGGCACCATTTGCCGACCAGATCACTCGTGAACTCATACAGCACTTGCGTAAGATTGCGGGGACTCGCGTAGTGCCCCCACCCTCAGCGTTTACATTTAAAGACAACAAGACGCGCGGCTTTATTCGAAACCAGTTGCCTGAAGTCAATTATGTTCTGGATGGTGTTGTCAGCGAAGCGAGTACCGGGGGAATACGCATTAGCGTAGAGCTTGAGAATCTATTAACGGGCAGCCTAGTATGGGATAAAGATTTTGATATCAACGTTAGCGATGCCAATGTCTTTACCGTTCAATCGAGCATTGCCGAGTCGGTGTCAGACGCACTAAAAGTCAGCATACTGTCTAAAGTGCAACGTCAACTGGCACAAGCGCCTACGACAAGCATTGAGGCGTATGAGTTATACATCAATGGCCAATACCAATTTTCGCTCCTGAGTCACGAATCGGTACAGCAAGCGATTGAACTGTTTGACCAAGCCATAGCACTAGACCCCCTATTTGAAGAAGCTTTGGTGGCCCGCTCCAACGCCTACCGAATACTAATGAATGTCTTCGAAATACCTAAAGATGTATTGCCAAAAGTAATTTCGGCAAGCATCGATGTCCTGGATGTAAACCCCCAGTCGGCCTACGCACGCTCATCTCTCGGTGTAGCCTACGTACATGCCTGGCTATGGAACGATGCATGGAAAATGCTAAGCGAAGCAAGAAAAAGAGACCCTGATTTAGCCCTGACAGAGCTGGGGTTCAGTTTGTACTATTCCGCGATTGGTGATTTCAGCGCTCTGCACAAATCGGTACAACGAGCCAGCGAGCTAGACCCGCTCAATCCTGAAATCGCCGAATGGGGAATGTGGGCGTTAATGATGGCTAACGAGCTGGAAGCAGCCAGCGACTGGGGAAAGAAGATGTACGCACTGCACCCCAAAAACCCCTATATGGTTTTGAGCTTAGCCGTCAATGAAACCATGAAGGGCAATTACGAGGCTGGCATCAAATGGGCCGAGCAAGGTGTTAACATGAGCAACCGCATACCTTTCTCGCTGATTATACTGGCTCAAGCATATGCAGCGGCGGGCACCACGGCACAAATACCGGCACTTATTGCAGAAGCTGAGGCGGCAAATGAATACATGTGCCCTTATGAAACCGCCGTTATCTACTCCCTGTTAGGGCAACCCGACATTGCCTTTGGGTTACTCAACGAAGCCGTAGCATATCGATCAAATTGTTTAATGTTCACACGCCATGATCCACGCTTACAGCCGTTAAGAAATGACCCTAGGTATGACCACTTATTAGAGCGCTTGAATCTTACCGATGAAGATATTCTCTCTTACTCTAAGTAGGTAGAGACAGTAACAACGGCAGAATTCAGGGCTATACTTCAGCACCAGGCGGCCGCAAGCCCCAAGCTTGCGGCATTGCCTGCTCAGCTAGGGCAATTGGAACTGCACCAGTGGCGGTGTTTCCTGAGCATCTTCATGATCACCTATTAGATACAGCATGTTATTCTCAATAAAAAGATCGCTGGGCTCTTCTACCGCCTCAGAGGCAACCGAGTACACCTCTTCGATTTCTCCAGACGTGGATAACTTCAGCACCTGACGATACTGCTCAGACAAGACATAGACACTACCTTGGTAATAACTAACCCCCACAACATCGTACATTGAAACAGGCAAGTCAACTTCTTGGTTGCTAAATACAGGTGTTCTCGATAGGGGAATGAATCCGTCATCAACGATAATAAGCTCGCTCGTTTGATCGCTTGCCTCGTGATTAACAAAATAGAATTGGTTCTGCTCGGTATCGCCCCCCATGCCGGCAAAACGAAGTATTTCATTGTCTTGCCCTACAATGTTCATTTGGTATTCAGCCACTTTGGGATGCTCTGGCAGCGACATTGACAACTGCGCTACGTAGCCCTCATCGTTTAAAACAAATATGGCCTCATCGGTTCCGCTGATAGCTTCTGTACAGCCCTGGTTGCAAAGTGTGTGTTCATACACCACTTCGATGCGAGCTAAGACATCGAATGAGGCATCCAGTTTAAACACCTCGGATTGATCTGTAAGTACATACCAGAAACCCTCCTGAGAACGCCAAAGTCCCGATGGCTGACGAATAACATCGGGTAAAGTCATTCGGTCAACTTCGTTAAGGGTCACCGTTGCAGGTAAAGGCGGCTCATCGCGCTGCTGCTTATCCGCCAGAACAATCAAATTATTGTCAGACGAGTCAATGCTGACCACGACTCGCCCATCGGGCAAAATATCGAGGTCGCTTACAGGCAGGCCCGCGAGCTCTGGAACTAACCAGCTGTAAAGCCTATTCATACTATCGAGGGTGTCAAACATATGCACCCTAACGGCTTGATTGTCAGCCTCCATAAGGTACAAGTGCCCCTCAAAGAAAGCCACTCCCGCCAGTTCTCCACTCACAGACAGCTCGTAATCTGTATATTCCGCTGGGTTACTAACAGAAAACTGAATGAGCCGGGCACGATTGCGTGCATAAACCCACCCTTGCTGGTTAATCGCAAGCTCGGTTAACTGGTCCCCCGCCGCAAACGACCAGGTTTGGCTGCCGTTGGTTTCATTGAGCGTTAAGTTTTGGTTGCCCTCGACAGACCAAGTACCCGCGTCCGTCATCACCATATCAACCGTACCAGGGAAGTACTCGGCAAAACGTGTATAGGGCAGCGACTCCTCGGCGGCATCCACTTCGCCCACCGCCCCGGACTCACTCAAAACGTACAGGCTTGGAAAGTCCACGCTGACACTTTTGGGGTAACGAATACTCAAGGTTTCGTCAGAGAATCCAATGTAATTGGCCAACGGAAAATCTTCCTGTAACACCCCTTCAGTCTCAATGGGCAAGTCGATAGTGGCTGGCGTGGCATTTCCCGTTGTACTCGAGTCACTGCCACAAGCGCACAGCGTGACGAATACGGCGATTAGATACGTTAGTAACAATACTGTTTTCATATGACACTCCCGGTCAATATTAAAGAGTGCCCATCGAAACATGAATCTCAGTAACCGGTAGCTTTGTTGGTATAAGGTGACGAAATTCTGTACGAAAGGTAAACTTCAGCCACTACTGTTTGTACAAGTGGTAGTAGGAAGCTGAGCTCGAATCAGCGGAAATTGCTGGCGTCCCCAACATTACCGGTCAAAAAGCGTTTTCACCCATTTCTAAAGAATACTCTTCGGTAAGGCTATAGCCGGGAATAATCGGTGCCTCTTCGTCGGCATACTCAAAAGGTGGCAGCCCGAGCTTAATACGCCGAGCCTCATAATAATCATACAATTCTTTAGCCTTTTCTCTGATCACCACCTTATCCTGGTCAGATAAAACAATTTTAGAGCCTCTACTCTCCTCCAGGCCCTGCAACAACGCCGGCGCACTTTGATATTTATAACTTGTATTCCCACGCATGGCCGAAAACTCCATAAATGAAAATTTTGCCAGCAAGCCTTCTTTCATTTTCTCCGAATCACGACTATAGGCCTCTTCACCGTAAAACTTCTCAGCATACTCCATCACTTGTGTATCGCCCAAAATTATAGCCAGATCAGTGTACCGCTTTAAATTTTGATCACGCTTTTCCCAAAATTCTGCTTCTTCTCTTACAGAGAGATTACTCAAATACTCATCAGATACTCGTGTGCGGACAATGCGATTAGCCAACTCTTTGACTGCGAGAATATCCCTCTCAGCTGCAAGCGCCTCTAAAGTGGCTTCGTCGTAGCTTCGGTAGACAAAGGCGTCCTTACTTCTTAAGCTGGGAATGGAACCCTGCGACAATTGAGTATCATGAGCGCTTGACTGTGCCGATCGCGAAACCGTGGCAGTATTTTTTTCACCCTCACTTTCACTGCCGATATCACTACTGTATTCGACCGCCGACTCTTGATCAAACACCGGACCTTCACCGTCCTCTCCCGTACCCAACGTAAAATAGACAAAAGCCGACAAACTAAAAAGTACAGACAAAGCAGCGATAACCGCGCCTTTCAATTTGGCATTCATCGCTTAATCCCCCAGCCCGCAGCCCCAGCACAAGAAGTATCTTTCAACTTAGAATTGTCAAAATCATAATCGCACTTATCAAAATGCTTATCTCTGGCATTTTTCATTTTGTCTGAACAATATTGGTTACCATGCACAGCGGGGTTAATCGTAAACGAATACAGGTCGAAATAACTGAACCCCATAGAGTGTGAGACGCTACCACTTTCAATCTCATTACAGACGTCAATCGTATCGCTATACTTATCACGCGCATTTACTGTACAGCTATGCTGTTTTTTTCGCAAAGCCCCCATCCTTTTGCCACAACGCTGGGCCCACTTCATCTGTTCTTGGGCCAATGCACTCATGCCACGATCACTCCCCATACTCAAGTACATGGATCTCATATCGGCGGTATCCATGAAGCTGGACAAGTAGCTATAAAGCCTGTCGGCACCGGATGCCCGTAAACAATCACCTCTTGCAACGCTCAAGTTGGAGGAGACGCAAACAATACACCGAAGAATAATGGAAGAGATACTACTAAAGTTTTGAAGTTTTCATCGACAATCCCATGGCTTATTATTTTTTTGAGCATAATCTCGAAAATATGGTGTATCAGAGAAGATTGGGACACTGCTAGAAACGTTTTTGCTGATATTCTGCATCACGCCGCGTAAATCATCCATAGATGCTTTTAGTGCCACGCTCTATTTTCGGAAAACTGCGGGCGCAGAAACTCCATTTGATCACCGCGAATACGATCGGAGTTAATCAGTGCCAGGTATTCGGCAATATTGGGGCAAAAGGGCAGTGCCAGTAACTCCATATCAATGTCCTGGAGCAGATTATTACTCTTGCGTTGGTTGCAGCGTTTACAGGCGGTGACCACATTGCGCCAGATATCTTTACCGCCGCGACTGATGGGGTGTACATGGTCCCGCGACAGTAGCCCGTAGGTAAATGCCTTACCACAATACAGGCAGAGATAATCATCCCGGGCAAACAAGGCGCGATTGGTAAGGGGGGGGATTTGGCGATAGCGGGCGATACGACTGCCGCCACAGGCAATAATAGCCGGCAGGGTTATTTGCGAGCGAACTCCACTGCAGCGGGCGTAACCACCCACCACTTTGCGAACCGGGCCACCTAAACTCCAGGCCACCAAGTCTCGGGCATAAAGGCAAACCGCGTCTTGCCAATGCAGCCACTCAATAGGCTGGCCGGCGATATTAAGCCGCAGTATTCTCTCGTCCACCGGTACCTCCTGTCGCAGTAATCACGGGCGTGATGTATAACTGGCAAAAGACCACTCGATCAATGAGTAGCGCTAACTACTTTGTCCATAAATTATGACGATAATATGTCAAATGTACCGTGTTTTTCTGCAATTGCCTAGCAGGCTGCTGAAAAACCCCATGCATGCTCAGCGTAGCCTGAAGCGTGCAGATGTTGCGTCTTGTCTCGACGCACAGGGTGGTTCCCTTTGCTAGAGGCAAGGCGCAGCAAATGTGCGCTTCAGGTCACGTAGCCAACTCGCCACACAGACGCCTCTATTTATCATCTAACGGACGCACTCGTGCCTGACCTGAAGTCAGCAATCGAATATGGTCTTGCAAAGACTCATACTTACTGTAAGCCACCGTCGTATAAAGGCTGACTCCGTCTGCATACTCTACATCGTCAACCACCGCGCCCTGTCCATCCAGCGCCAGACGAATTTTTTGCTCGAACGCAAAAGGAACCTCCACGACTAATGACAGTTGAGGTACAACTTCACGCCACTGAGCATTGTCTAGCGCCTGCGATACCGATGCGCCATAGGCACGTACCAATCCTCCAGCGCCTAACTTGGTGCCGCCGAATGTACGCACAACTACGGCCATACAATCGCCGGCCGAGCGGTGCGTAAGCACATTCAGTATGGGCTTTCCCGCCGTGCCTGATGGTTCACCATCGTCACTGAACGCCACTAATTTAGGTTGCGCTGCATTGCCCACAATGTATGCCCAGCAGTAATGGCTGGCCCCTGGCAACGCCTGCTTTATATTTTTCAGCACCCGCAAAGCGTCTTCGCGACTTTGCACAGGCGTTAGTACTGCTGTGAAAGTGCTGCGTTTCTCCTCGTAGAGAAATTGACACGGTTGCGCTAGCGCCTGATACGATTGCGACATATGGCCTCACATTGTCCTTTGGGTACAACTATTTTCGCACAGTCTGGTTCAGCGCCACCAAGTCGCAGCCGTTAATCTCGCGTGAAAGTAACTCAGGGCAGCGCCATTAACGTGCGCAAGCTTTTCCGCGCAATAAAGAAAAAATAACAGCGAGAGCGACAAAAGACATCGAGAGCTCTAGCGCATGGAGAAAGGTTGCGAGTATGGGTTCTGCCAATGCCCCGGTAAGAGGCCTGTCACCAATAAGTGAATAGACCAGTAAATTGACCAAACTCATTCCCACTAGATTGCCGCTTACCCGCGCTAAATTTAGTGTTGCGGAGGCGACGCCGGTCTCAGAGGGATGAGCCGCCTGCATAACCGCGAGGTTATTTGGGCTCGAAAACAAGCCAAACCCCACCCCCACCAAGCCTAACGCAACACTGATGTAAAACCCCGTGGTACTTAGCTGAAGCTGATGCAGCAAAAAAAATCCGGCCAAGGTTAAACCGCAGCCAACAGATGACAAGATTCGGGCCGGAAAAAAATCGGCCAATTTGCCGGCAAAGGGCGCGACAACGGCCATTGCCAGTGCTTGACTGAGCATGATTTGGCCAGCGTCAGCGGCGCTCAAGCCAAGCACATATTGCAAATAAAGACTCAGCAGAAACCCCAAGGGGTAACTGGAAGCGTACATAAACAGCGCAGCGGCAAGAGACATCGAGAATAGCCGTGACTCGCTGAACATTTGCACGCGAATCAATGGAGCCTTTGAATTGAGCTGCCCCCAGACAAAGCCTGCAAACAACAGACATGAAGCGCAAAGCGTGAAAAAACCAACCGGGCTTGGCAAGCTGGTAAAACCAAAAACTAATGTGATGGCCCAAGTCGCCAGCAACAGTGCGCCACGCCAATCAAAGCGCTCGCCTTTGGCATTGCGCCACTCTCCTTTGACATAGAAAAAAGACAGGACTAAAACGATGGAGACCAAAGGTAAAGGCAGCAGAAAAACAAATCGCCAGCCCAGATAATGTGTGACCCACCCCCCGAGCGCGGGAGCCAGAGTAAGCCCTAAATATACACAGGCAGCGTTTAGCCCCAGCGGCAGGCCACGCCGATGCACGGGAAAAACCGAAATCAAAATAGCCATGCTGGTGGCAAAGATCATGGCCGCCCCCATGCCCTGCATGAATCTCATCGCCAACAGCCACCACATACCGGACGCGAAATAAGCGCTAATACCCGCAAGCGCGTTAATCACAATTCCCAGCTGAAACACTCTCTTGCGACCCCAGTTATCCGCGAGCTTACCCGCTGGCAACATACAGATAATATTGGCGACCAATACGGCGGTGGGGACCCAACTGACGAGAATGCCGCTGGCTGACAGCTCCTGAGCCAACGCCGGAATCGCCACATTGACCGATGCCATACCTAAAGGGGCAATAAATGCGCCCAAACACACCATAATTAGGGCAGGCCATTGTGGCGCGACTTCACTGTTGTTTACTGCTGCGATCGAGAGCCCCCGGATGAAATGCACGACAATAAAAAGCCGACACCCCTGACATCAAAGGCGTCGGCTTTTTATTGTAAGAATTGAAGCGCTATTTAATCACATTCACACATATTTGCGGACAGTCGGACGTATTCTCGCCATAAAAATCGGACACATGACTCAACACCTGTGACATCAAAATGCCCATAATCTATGCCTAGAAAAGAAAAACCCCACAACAAGGGGGCTTGTTATGGGGTTTTGCAGGATGGAACCCAACCTTGGGCTCTCTAGCGGCGAGATCCGTCTATTCCTTGCCTCACGTCCTTATGTTTCGTGATCCTTGCGCCCATTATGAGCGAGGATGAGCGTCAAAAATAGTGGCATTTGTCACAAGTTTTTGTAAGAGATGTCGCACAAGTCGGTTTATCGTCACTCGCGTTGCGTTGCCATGCAGCCGACTTAGCCTCTCTGGGTACTAGAATACTTCTTCCGGCTCCAGATCAAACAGGTACTGAGGCTCCACGTCGAGTTTGCGGATAATGTCGTCGCCTTCGGATTTAAGCAGCTCCATGTCCTCAGGTGCCAGATCGCCCTGCAACCCCTGCCGAATGACAATTTCAACCCGACGGTTACGCGCGCGGTTAGACGCACTATCGTTAGGCGCCAAGGGTCTTACATCGGCAAAACCCGAAACTTCAAAGCGTTTAGGTACCAGATAACCGCCGCGCATAAGCTGTGAGGCAACAGAGGCTGCCCGCATGGCCGACAGGTCCCAGTTGGAGCGAAACTGCGCCGAACGGATCGGAATATTATCGGTATGACCCTGCACCTCAATTCGCCCTGGCTTTAACATCAAGACCGCTCTAATCTCATCGATCACATCATAGTAATCAGCGGCGAGCCTGGCCGAGCCAGACTCAAACGAACCTTTCTCGCGAATCCGAATGATAATTTGCCGACCTTCCGTTTCTATTTCCAATTCGCCGTTGCTAATACGCTCTTCCAGCTTGCCGGCCAATTCCGCCGCGTCCTGCTGAGTTTGTTCAATCAGGCCTTCAATAATCTTCTGTAGCCGGTCTTTGGCGCCGTCATCCATGTCCGGTTCACCGCGCTCGATGTCGTATTCTTGCGCATCGCGCACCTCCAGACTCATTTGGGTAATGTCCTGAGTGCGTTGAAAAATTTCGGTAATCGGCGTTGGATCGGGCTTACCCGGACTAAACTCCTGAGCGATGATGCTGGTGCCCTTGGGAACCTCCGTGACGTTGAGCTTGGCCTGCACACCGAATGCCTGCGCCAAAGACCCTGCCAAACGCCGAAATTTCATAGCGTCCATTTCTGAAAAAGAAAGCAGCAATACAAAGAAACACATGAGCAGCGACATTAAATCGCCAAAGGTGGCAAGCCAGGCAGGTAGACCGGGTTCACATTCGCATTCGTTTTCTTCTTCGTCCATCTTCGCCTACTCCCCTACCCGGCCGTATCGGCCACTTCGCGCTTACGCTCGGGTAAGTAGGTGCGCAAAATAGTGTCAATCACCCGGGGGTTCTGGCCATTTTGGATGGCGAGTAAACCGTCAATGATCATACTTTTAATCAGATACTCTTCCCCTGCGCGCAATTTGAGCTTATCGGCAATGGGCAGCGCAATAGCATTGGCAATCATTGCGCCGTAGAGTGTGGTCAACAGCGCAACCGCCATCGCCGGGCCAATTGCTTTGGGGTCGTCCATATTCGCCAGCATAGCCACTAGCCCAATCAAGGTGCCGATCATACCCATCGCTGGGGCAACGTCGCCGATCGCGGCAAATATAGAAGAGCCACTGGTGTGGCGTTTTTCGGCCAAAGAGCGGTCTTTGGACAGCATGGTACGCACCACATCCGGGTCGTGACCATCCACCAATAATTGAATGCCTTTTTGCATAAACCCATTGGTGACTTCTTTGCCTTCGAGTGACAGCAGCCCCCCTTTGCGGGCAGCATCGGCCAGATCGACGATCTCTTCAATCATATCCAGCGGATCATCCGATTTATTGACAAAGCTTTTGCCCGCAACCTTAAACGCGCTCAAGAATTGGCTCAACCCATACTTCGCCATGACAGCGAACACAGTGCCACCGACCACAATGACTAGCGATGGGGCGTTGACGAACATACCAAGCTCGCCCGACATAAACATTGAGGCGACAATCAGGCCCAAAGCCCCCAATAGCCCAATCAGTGTTGCTAAATCCACTCCTCACTCCTTAGCGGCACCCGGATGAACATTCATTTACCACTTATTCTAGTCGCAAACTGCACCCAAAAGTAAAAATTAAAAACCGACTCTGAAACCTTGATAGGAAACGCTATAATACGCCGACATTCACGGGATATGCCCAGCTTATCGGCCACAGGCCCATAACATTAAGGCCATTATCCCCCACACTACAGGTTTAGTAATGCCCGGCGCCAAGAAAAAGCCCGACCTTGAGTCATCGCTAAAGCAGCTCGAAAGCATAGTCAGTGAGATGGAGTCTGGAGAGCTATCTCTAGAGCAGTCGCTGCAGGCATTCGAAAAAGGCATTAAGCTGACCCGCGAGTGCCAACTGCGACTCACCGATGCCGAAGCACAAGTAAAGCAGCTGCTGGAACACAATGGCGAACTGACGCTGACTGATTTCGACCCCCCGGAAGATAATTAATGTCCGCCTATATGGATTTTTCGCAGTCGGTACGCTCACGCATCGACAGCGCGCTACAGCAGGCGATCCCCGACACTGCGGACAACCCACTGGGCGCCGCCATGCGCTACGCACTCGCCGGCGGCGGTAAACGTATCCGCCCCCTGCTGGTATTTGCCGGCTTCCAGGCGGTAAGCTGCAAATCCGACCACCCGGCGCTGGACAATGTTGCCTGCGCGATCGAGGCGATTCACGCCTACAGTCTAATACACGACGACTTGCCGGCAATGGACGACGACGATCTGCGCCGCGGCCAACCTACTTGCCACATTGCTTTTGACGAGGCGACCGCCATTCTCGCCGGTGACGCCTTGCAAACGTTAGCGTTCGAGCTGTTAGCCAAAGCACCCGAGCTGAGCGACAGTACCCGGCTGGCCCTGATTCAAACTCTGGCCAGAGGTGCAGGCGCGCAAGGCATGGTGTTGGGTCAGGCCATCGACCTGGCGGCGGTTGACCAGGAACTGACGCTCAGCCAGCTTGAACATATGCATCGCTGTAAAACCGGCGCCCTTATCGACGCCAGTATTACCATGGGGGCCTGGGTTGGCGCCGCCAATAGCGAGTCTTTAAGCGTGCTTACAGAGTTCAGCCGCGCACTGGGTTTAGCCTTTCAGGTGCAGGACGACATTCTCGATGTCACCTCGGACACTCAAACTCTGGGCAAGCAACAGGGCGCCGACCAGGCTCGCAACAAGCCTACCTACGTCTCACTGCTAGGGCTTGACGGAGCTCGCCAAAAAGCTCAGGACCTGTACCGCCAGGCACTGGATTGCTTACCCCATTTACCCGGAAACACCCAAACATTGCGCGTAATCGCACAATATATAGTTGAGCGTAAACACTAGTGGCGCCTACAATGGCAGGTTTGCGATAAGCGATACTCCCAAATGCTGAACGAAATACCTCAAACGCGACCGGCAACCCCGCTGCTGGATCGCATCGACTCCCCCGCCGACTTGCGCGAGCTCAGTGACAAAGAGCTGCCCAAGCTTGCCGAAGAGTTGCGAGCATTTTTGCTGTACAGCGTAGGGCAAACGGGCGGCCATTTTGGTGCGGGGCTCGGCGTTGTAGAACTGACGATTGCTCTGCATTATGTCTATCAAACGCCCGTTGACCGCCTGGTGTGGGATGTCGGGCATCAGACGTATCCCCATAAGATTCTAACCGGCCGGCGCGAGCAACTGCTCACGATGCGTCAGGCTGACGGTTTATCAGGCTTCCCTAAGCGCGAAGAGAGTGAATACGATACCTTTGGGGTCGGCCACTCCAGCACTTCCATTAGCGCCGCTCTGGGTATGGCGTTGGCCGGTAACGACAACAAATGCGCCGCGATTATAGGCGATGGTGCCATGACCGCGGGCATGGCATTTGAGGCGCTAAACCACGCCGCCCATACCGAAGCCGACCTGCTGGTTATTCTCAACGATAACAATATGTCGATATCGCCCAATGTGGGCGGCCTCGCCACTTATCTGTCGAAAATTTGGGGCAGCAAGTTTTACAACTCGCTACGCGAGGGCAGCAAACAGGTGCTGACTAAAATCCCCTCTGCCTGGGAGTTCGCCCGCCGCACTGAAGAGCACTTTAAGGGGTTTGTCTCGCCCGGCACTTTGTTCGAAGAGCTAGGCTTTAATTACATCGGTCCTATCGACGGCCACGATATGACCTCGCTGGTGCGCTACCTGCGCAACCTGCGCGATGTAAAGGGCCCCAAGTTACTGCATATCATCACCCAAAAAGGCAAAGGGTTTGAGCCTGCAGAGCAAGATCCGGTGGGCTACCACGCGCTCAATAAGCTCGAACCGGCCCCCAAGAAACCCGTACCCAACCGGCCCAAATTTCAGGCTGTGTTTGGTCAGTGGCTTTGTGATATGGCCGCGATTGAGCCACGGCTGGTTGGCATAACCCCCGCCATGTGTGAGGGGTCTGGCATGGTCGAATTTGCCGAACAGTACGCCGAGCGCTTCTATGACGTCGCCATTGCCGAGCAGCATGCTGTCACCTTGGCCGCCGGGCTTGCCTGTGAGGGCAAAAAACCCGTGGTTGCCATCTACTCGACTTTCTTACAACGCGCTTACGATCAGTTGATACACGACGTGGCCTTGCAGAATCTGGACGTCACCTTCGCCATAGATCGCGCAGGGTTGGTTGGCGAAGACGGGGCCACTCACGCCGGCAGCTTCGACATCTCCTTTTTACGCTGCATTCCCAATATGGTGTTAGCGACGCCTTCTGATGAAAATGAGTGCCGCCAGCTTCTGTACACCTGTTTTAGCCACCAAGGCCCCAGCGCTGTGCGCTACCCTCGTGGGCGCGGCCCGGGCGCGACCATCGAACCGGCAATGAACGCTCTGCCTCTGGGCAAAGGGATCATAAAGCGCCACGGCACCAGCGCCGCCCTGCTGTGTTTTGGCACACTGACCGCCAATGCCCAACAAGCTGCCAGCGAACTGGGGTTAACGCTGTGTGACATGCGTTTTGTCAAACCACTGGATACTGAGCTTATTGGGCAGATGGCGCGCAGCCATGCGCTGCTCGTCACGCTGGAAGAAAACGCCATTGCCGGTGGAGCCGGTTCGGCGGTAACCGAGTTTCTCAACACTCAACAACTCAACACTCCCGTGCTTCAGTTAGGCCTGAGCGACGACTTTGTCAGCCATGCCAGTCAGTCCGGGCAACTGGCCAATCAAGGCCTAGACGCAGCGGGTATAGGTTGCAGTATTCGCCAGCGACTCTCCCAACTCGGTGTTCATAGCCTGGAAACCCGAGCGCGTTAAGCCACAGCTTCACGCGTTAACAACGGGGAATTCATTGCTCGATCAGAGTAAAAAAGGTATCCTAATTAATAATTACTCTCATTTTCCCCTTGGTTGATTTTCACACTATGACTGCCAGTTCTACCGTTACTAGCCCCGCCGATATGGCTAGCACAACTCTTCCTCTGCACCAATGTAGCAAGGGGCAAACTGTGCGCTTACTTCAGGTTGCCAGCCAACAGGCTTTTGCTGATCAGGATGAGCTCGTCTCATTGCGCTTAAAAGAGCTGGGCTTTTTGCCCGGTGCGGTATTGACCGTGCTCGGTTTCGGCTTTCTCGGGCGCGACCCGATCGCCGTTAAAATCGGCAGAACCAAGTTTGCATTGCGCCGCGCCGAAGCCAGTAAGTTGATTGTTGAACCGGTCGCGGCAGAGGCTCCAACTGAGGGCAAACAATGAGCGCTCAGCCTATTCGCTACGCCTTAGTGGGCAACCCCAACTGCGGCAAAACCTCAATTTTTAATCGTCTTACCGGCGCCCGCGCCAAAGTGGCCAACTACCCCGGCGTTACCGTAGAGAGGCGCACCGGCCCGGTAGGAGAACTCGAGCACAGTGCGCACCTGGTCGACTTACCCGGCACGTACAGCTTGCACGTATCCTCTCTGGATGAAAAAGTGGCGCGCGACATCATTCTGGGCTGCATGCCTGGAGAGGCGCCGCCGGATGTGCTGATTGCGGTGGTGGACGCCACCAACCTGCGCCTGGGTTTGCGTTTGGTCATGGAACTCGCAGAGCTCGGCCGCCCCATGATACTCGCGCTCAATCAAGCCGACTCTGCCGCCAAGCAAGGCATGAAAATCGATACCGAAGGCTTGGCGCAGGCGATTGGAATGCCGATTGTCGAAACGGTCGCTATTCGTCGCAACGGTATGCAAGCCCTGCGTACGGCTATGGAGCAGTTTGCCAACAATTTCAGCGGTGAACGCAGCGCCAGCATCGATATGCCCGAGCGCAGCGAGTCCATTGAGTCGCTCTACCAGCGCATCGAGGCGCTGATTCAACAATTTGTTGAGGCACCCACGGCGCGCAACACGTGGCAAGACACCCTGGATCGTGTCGTTATGCACCCGGTCATCGGCTTTGCCGTTCTGATGGCTATTTTGTTGATGATTTTTCAGGCGGTATTTGCCTGGGCCGCCCCGGTGATGGATTTAATCGACGGATCTTTTGGCGCGCTCGGAGAAACAGTTGCAACGGCTTTGCCACAGGGCATCCTGCAGGACTTTCTGGTCAATGGACTGATTGCCGGGGTGGGTGGTGTACTGGTATTTTTGCCGCAAATTATTATTTTATTTTTCTTTATTTTAGTGCTGGAAGACTCCGGCTACTTGACCCGCGCGGCGTTTTTACTGGATCGGCCCATGCGCGGTGTTGGCCTGTCCGGGCGCTCGTTTATTCCACTACTGTCGAGCTTTGCCTGCGCCGTACCCGGCATTATGGCGACACGCACTGTGCCCGACCCGCGCGAGCGTTTAGTGGCCATTATGGTGGCCCCTCTAATGACCTGTTCCGCGCGTCTGCCGGTGTACACACTCATTATCGCTGCATTTATTCCCGAACAAAACGTATTCGGATTTTTCAATCTGCAGGGGCTTACGCTGTTCGTACTTTACATTGCCGGCATTGTCAGCGCTGCCGCGGCCGCATGGCTTATGCGCCTGAAGCAAACCCGCGATGAATTTCCACTGCTGTTGGAGCTGCCCAGCTACCGTATACCGTCGCTCTACCATTTGTTGATTGGACTGCGCGAGCGCACCTGGGTTTTCCTGCGCCGGGTCGGTACTATTATTTTGGCTCTGTCGATTGTGCTGTGGGCTCTGTCGAGCTTTCCGGCAGCGCCGCTGGACGCTACCCGCCCCGCCATTGAGTACAGCTTTGCCGGACAACTGGGGCGATTGATGGAACCCTTATTCTCGCCCATGGGCTTTAACTGGCAGATGTGTATAGCGCTTATTCCAGCGCTGGCCGCACGGGAAGTGGCGGTAAGTGCTCTGGCTACGGTATACGCGGTGGGCGGCGAAGCCGCTCTGGGTAGCGCACTGGGAGCCAGTTGGGGCTTGCCCGTTGCGCTGGCTTACCTTGCCTGGTTTGTCTATGCGCCGCAGTGCTTAGCAACCATTGCCGTGGTTCGCCGCGAAACCAACTCGCGCTCAGCAACGACCTTCTTCACCCTTTATTTGTTCGGACTGGCGTATCTGGCTGCCGTTATCACCTACCAGCTTGCCTCATGGCTGTTGGGGTAAACGGTAATAGACAGACGTCAGGGGAGACGTAATTATGTGGCAGGAAATCATTGTCGGAATTTGCGTGCTAGTGGCGGCCATCGCCGTCATTCGTCGCATGTTGAGAGGGAGCCCTGCGTGCGGCAGCGGTTGTTCCGGCTGTGCCAGTCAGGGAGCTTGCAGTGTTCAGGCCAGCCCCCAGATCGAGCAACACGCCCTTACATTGTCACCGCAGGCGCCTTACAAAAACGCTCAATAAACTCATCGTGAGTAGGCTGCGTTGCCGCTATTTTCTCAATAGCGGCTTTACCGGCAGCCATTGATGCCCTGAGCGCAGCGTAATCGAGCGCATCTACAGTCGGGTTGTAGCGCTCGGGGACAACCCCCATTCCGGTCAGAACCATCTGCCAATTCACCGCTTCAAATAGCACTTCAACACCCGGCACAACGGTGCCTGATGCCTTAAAGACTGCGAGCTTGCGCTGCAAATCTTCCGACTGAGGCATATTTTGGCAGAATTGCCAAAAAGGGGTGTCATTGCGTTTTGTGGTGCAGTAATGCATCACCAGAAAATCTCGAATTTCGGCATACTCCCCATGCATACGACGATTAAACTCATCCACTAAGGTGCTGTGAATGCCTCGATCCGGAAAGTGGCGAATAAACATAGCCACCGAACGCGACACCAGATGAATGGCCGTAGACTCCAGCGGTTCCAGAAAACCCTGCGCCAAACCAAGCGCGAGACAATTCTTATGCCAAATTTTACGGCGAACACCAGTGAGAAATGGTATCACTTTGGGTTCGCCCAACGGTTTGGTATCAAGCGCGTTCAATAAGGTGTTGGCCGCTTCGTCATCACTGATGTAATCACTGCAATAGACGTAACCATTGCCTGTGCGGTGCTGCAGGGGAATTCGCCAGGTCCAGCCCGCCTCGCGCGCGGTTGCAAGCGTATAAGGCGCCGTATGTTCGGCTTTGGCACTGGGCACGGTGACGGCGCGATTACACGGCAAGAAATGCGACCAATCTTCGTAACCTGCCTTTAACGTTTGCTCAATCAACAGCCCCTTAAAACCGGTGCAGTCGATAAAGAAATCGCCACTGACCGATTCGCCACCTTTTAGCTTTAACGTGGTGATATTGCCCTCGGCATCTTGCTCAACGGACTCAACATGGGCTTCGGTGCGTTTCACACCGGCCGACTGCGCATAGCGACTGAGGTACTGGCCAACCAGAGTTGAATCGAGATGCAGTGCGTAGCCAACCGCGGCCAATGGTGTTTGCGCGGCTTTGTGCGGCAGGAAAAATCGGTTCTGGCCTGCCAGAATTCCCTCTGGCGAGTGCTCCATCAAAGAGACGGAATCGCCTTCGCTGCGGGCCTTTAACCAGAGTTGATAAAAATCGTGTCCATCTATTTGACGGCCAATTTTACCGAACGAATGGAAATAGCTTTGCCCTTTCTCTGCCCAGTCGGCAAATTCAATGCCCCACTTAAATGTACTTTGGGTTTGACGGATAAAATCTACCTCGTCGATGCCCAGATTGCGTATTGCGGTGAGGAAGTGCGGCAAGGTCGCCTCGCCTACGCCGATAATCCCGACCTCTGGCGATTCGACGACTTCAATGCTCACATCGGTGTCTTTAAACACATTGCCGAGAGTGGCCGCGGCGATCCACCCCGCAGTACCACCACCGACGACAACAAATTGGGTGATACGGTTGTCAGATGACTTCATAGAAATGTTTCTGCTTTTGTGTGGGGCACTTACCTAAAGAACTGTAATTTTCTGTCCACTGCGCGTTTAAGCGCTTGCTCTCACTCTTATAGTTAATCTACATTGCACATTAAGTCATGAAATACGGCCTATGCACTGAGCATCAAGGATAAACGCCGCAGAGCGTAAAATCCACTTTGAATACTCGCAATAAGCTTGGCGCCGTAAACAATAAATAAGTGCCCCATCGCAAAGTCGATACACGGAGCAACACAATGAGACTTATTACCGCAACCCTGGCGGCCTGCCTGTTGGCCGGCTGTGGCAGTCATTCAACGCAACCACCCCAAGAAGCAGAGGGTACACAGAGCCAAATTGAGAATTCCATGCAGCAACTAGGCGTGGTGCCATACCCCACTGACGTCAGCACCACGGGCGGCCAATGGACTTTGCCTGCGAGCGTTCAGCTTCTCAACAGCGGTGGCGATACCGCATTGCTAGCACTGCAGGAACTTCTGTCACAGCTGCATATCACCCAGGACCCTACCGCCGCAGCCAGTATTGAGCTATCACTGATAAACGACGATGCTTTGGGGGCGGAAGGCTATCGCCTGAGCATTGCTGATGGCATCAGTATAAGCGCCAATACTGACACGGGGCTTTTCTACGCCGTACAGACCTTACGACAAATGCTGCCGGCCAGTAGCGAAGCAACTTACCAGCTCCCGACAGTTGAAATTACCGACACGCCCACTTATCCCTGGCGCGGTAACATGCTCGATGTGGCCCGCAGCTTCTTACCCGTAGAATATGTTAAGGCGCACATCGACCGGATGTCACTGTTCAAGCTAAACCGTCTTCACCTACACTTGAGCGATGATCAGGGTTGGCGTGTTGAAATTAAAAAGTACCCAAAGCTTACTGAAATTGGTGGCGCCAGCGCTGTCGAAGGCGGACGCTCAGGTTTCTACAGCCAGGCAGAGATTCGCGATCTGGTTCAGTATGCCGCACAGCGCCATGTCACACTGGTACCCGAAATTGATTTGCCCGGCCACACTCAGGCAGCACTGGCGGCCTACAACGAGCTGGCATGTGATGACGTAACCCGACTGGGAACCTATAGTGGCAAAGAGGTTGGGTTCAGCAAACTGTGCCTAACCAAACCCGATGTTATCTACCCTTGGGTTGAAGATGTTCTAAGCGAAATCGTTGATCTATTTCCATCCGACTACATTCATATCGGCGGCGATGAAATCAAAGACCCGCTCTACCCAGAGTTCATTGCACGCGCCGCCGGAATCGTTGCCGACTTGGGCCGCACAGCAATAGCGTGGGAAGAAGGTTCGGTCGCAGACAATGAGCCCGATGTGCTACTGCAATTGTGGAATGATAAATACGATATTCAGCCAGCGCTGGAGCGCGGCCACAAATTAATTCTGTCGCCTTGCTCATACACTTACTACGACCACGGCAACTACCAAGGGCAACCCAACACTTATGATTGGTGTCGCAAAGAGGGGGTCCCACTGCAGCGTGCCTACAGTATGGACACCAGCAAATTCGGCGCCGCCGTAGGCATTGAATCGGCTATGTGGTCGGAGTTGGTACACACGGATGCGACCGCCGACAACCGCCTTTGGCCACGCCTGGCGGTAACTGCGGAACTGGGCTGGAGCCAGGCATCCGACAAGAATTATGAGCAGTTCACTCAGCGTCTATCGAATTTGCAAGCCCATCTCGATGCGCTAAACATTCATTACTACCCAGAGCCCGACCTCGGCTGGTAACAACGAAGACCGCACAGGTGCTACTTCACCTGTGCGGTTGAAACTCACTCGACCCACCTGAATTATAAAAAACGACGCACATCGCGCACACTTTGGGGATGGTACGCTTCGAGCCAAGCAACACACTTCTCCAACGTATCATCGGCGCGCATAGGGCCGTATAGCTCACACATCACAACGTACAACTGATTAACCACTCGCCTAATTTCAGGCGATGTACACATCACCGAAAACACCTTACCCCCGCCATCGCTGTCGAACCACAATCGCAAGCGCGCTTTCAGTGTAGGGTTTAAATTCATATCACCTAAGCGCACCAAAAAATTGAGTCGCAATTGCAGAAATGCATCGCTAGGCAGTACTTTTTCGAGCGCCACCAAAAAATTCTCAAAAACCTTATCCAGTCGCTCTGGATACTCAGCCTCAGACTTCGCCGTGGCCGGCTCATACGAAATTCCGCTACTGGGCGATGGGTCGGGTAATAACGCCGCAGCACCCGGATCCTGACTTAAATTCAGCAGGGTTCGAATCACCTCTTTGCGAGGGCCCACGCTCGATGACAGTTCAGACAACTTACCGACAAACTCATTGAGCGCATACACAGGTTTGTCTGAATACTGTTTTTCCCATAGCCGAAATGCCTTGCTCAGGTCATCGCCCTGCATAAATTTTGACAACGCAGTAAAAACAATTCGGCGCTTTTGAATTTGAACTGGATGGGTACTCATCGCTCAAGCACCTCCAGTGTTTTTTCATTGTAGGCCGTGCTCTTACTGAACTCGGGATAACCAATTTCCGCATGCTCGGTAATATCTAAGCCGCGTTGCTCATGCTGAGGCTCAGCGCGCAACGGTAGAACCAGGTTGATCAGTCCATAAATCGCCAGCGCGCCAACAAATGCCCAGAGGAAACAAGTCAGCACACCAATGCTTTGTACCACTACCATCTCAATAGAGAACATGTCTTCGGCGTAGAACAAACCCGCCGCGATAGTCCCCCACGCGCCGGCGAATCCGTGCACGGGTATGGCGCCAACCACGTCATCGACACGAATTTTCAACAAAATATCGGAGCCATACACGACAATCATGCCAGCGACAGCACCTGTAATAATGGCGTACAACGGATCCATAGTGGCGCAACCCGCGGTAATTCCGACTAGCCCGCCAATGGAACCGTTGATCACTTGTCCGACCAAAATGGGAGTGCGCCTTAGGCAGCAGGCCAATAACGCCCCGGCGGCACCGGCGCAGGCTGCTAAATGCGTATTCAGGTTGATCAAACCGATCGAAACATCAGCTGCGAGAGTGCTGCCACCATTAAAACCAAACCACCCCAACCACAGAATAAAGCCACCCATAGCAACATAGCTTAGGTTATGACCCGGTAATCGTCGTGGACGCCCATCGCTATCAAACCTACCGATTCTGGGGCCCACTACCAGGGCTCCGGCGAGCGCCACCCAAGCCCCCAGCGAATGAACAACAGTAGACCCGGCAAAATCAATAAAGCCTAGTTGGGCGAGCCAGCCGCTACCCTCATACGCGCTGCCCCATACCCAGCTGCCAAATACCGGGTATAGAAACCCCATAACGACACAGGCCGCCAGCAAGTAAGCGTTAAAGCGAGTGCGTTCAGCCATGGTGCCACTGGCGATGGTGGCAGCCGTTGCGGCAAACATCGCCTGAAAAAGTAGCACCGACCAATTCCAGTCTTCATCCGGATTGAGAAAGAAGTGATCAGTGCCCAGAAAGCCAGAGGGATTGGCGCCAAACATCAAACCAAAGCCCACCAGGCAAAACACCAACGAGCCCAAGCAGACGTCGGCGTAGTTTTTCATAATAACGTTTACGGTGTTTTTCGCTCGCGACATGCCGCTTTCCAGTAAAGCAAAACCCGCTTGCATAAAGAATACAAGCGCTGCGGCAACGATAATCCAGACAGTATCGACCGACTCCTGCGAAGCGATCGATTCAGCGGCTTGAGTTTGACTGGCACAAAATAGCAGCACCGCGCTTAGCAGTGTCCAAATTACTTTTTTCATTGGGCGTTCTCTTTCGTATTTTTTTATCCCAGCCCCTTCCCAAGAGCTGATTTTGCCCACCGCTTGGCTTACGGTGGTGCACACATGGCATAGCCAGAGCTATAAGGCATTTTGTGTGCCACTGTCGTTTTTTGCTTTGCAGTGAAAGGGTTAGCCGCGCGCACTCTCTCAATGTTCGCGCTAACAGCGCCAACTTGCACCAATGTGGCTCGCCAATGTGTAAGCCGCGCTTACTAACGAACCAGTTTGGGCTATGTACTTTCGCCCGCTATCGCATAGACATTCACGCCTTCGAGGCGCAATGCATCTGGCGCATTACGCCTCGCGCATTGAACGTGCGGCCTCCCCTACTGCCACGGATGACAGCTGGGCGCCCTCTGCCTTATGATGGTGGCCAAAACCACGTCTAAGGCAGGGATATGTCTGAGCTCAAGCAAAATCTGGAACTAAAATCTTTTTTGGCTTTACTGTTGGTCGTCTCGGCCGCGTTTTTATGGATTTTACAGCCCTTCTTCGGTCCAATATTCTGGGCCTGTGCACTGGCGATTATCTTTCAGCCCGTGCAGGCAAGTCTTCTTAAGAGGCTCAATCACCGGCCCAATTCCCAGGCAATACTCACCTTATTGATGTGTCTGGTCATTGTGATTATTCCAGTTATTTTTCTGGTCAGCTCGGTGGTGGCCCAAGCGGCTGAGCTCTATCAGAAAATTGAATCGGGCGAGTTTGATTTAGCCGGCCATATTGAACAGTTTCAAAACTCATTCCCTGTTATAAAAGAAACCCTAGAGCGCTTTGGCGTCAACTTCGCCGACATTAAAAAGCAATCCGTAGACTTTGCGATGAACAGTGGCAAGTTTATTGCCCAGTACACGTTTGATATCGGCTCCAACGCGTTTAAGTTTGTACTCGACTTCTGCCTGATGCTTTACCTGACCTTCTTTTTTCTGCGCGACGGTGACAATATCAAAGAGCTGATGGTCCGGGCACTGCCGATGGGCGACATACGTGAGCGACTGCTATTTGCCAAGTTTGCCGAAGTCACCCGCGCCACGGTCAAGGGCAATTTAGTGGTTGCGATGACTCAGGGCGCACTGGGCGGCGTGATTTTTTGGATTCTGGGCATTCCCGCCGCGCTTTTATGGGCAGTGGTGATGGCCTTCGCCTCGCTCCTACCTGCGGTTGGGGCCGCCATTATTTGGGCTCCGGTAGCGATTTATCTGCTCGCAACAGGCGATTACATTCAGGGCATTGTGCTCGTCGCCTTCGGCGGCGGGGTTATTGGTTTGGTGGATAATGTGCTGCGCCCCATATTGGTGGGCCGCGATACCAAGCTACCGGATTATTTAGTACTACTCTCCACCTTGGGCGGGATGGCGCTGTTTGGCATCAACGGCTTTGTGATTGGGCCATTAATCGCGGCCCTGTTTATTGCCTTTTGGGGAATCTTTATGCGCGAAATTAACGTGGATGAGGACTGGGGCGCGTTAGATGACAGCGACACAGAGACGACGCAAAGCGAAGCATCGACCGCAGAAGCGGAAGATTCAGGCTCAATGGGCAGCACGACGAGCGGCGATTCCACGCCGCAGTAGAGTGGCGTTGCACACAAACACTTACAGTAAGCCGGGGTTAAGCTGCCACAGTGTGTAATTTAAAACCCCGGCAAAGCTGACCCAGCCTAAATAGGGCACCAGCATCCAGGCTGCGGGCTTATCGTAGCGCCAAAATTGCAACAGCATGGCCACAATTATAAGCCACAGAACAACGATGTTTAGCAGTGCAACAAAGCCCAACTCCCAGGCAAAAAACAACCAGCTCCACAGCGCATTCACCCCAAGGTGAACCACAAACAGCCCTATCGTGGGGTGACGAGTCCTCGCAAGCCTTGACCATACCCGCCAAATCGCAATCGCCATAAGCGCGTACAAAACACTCCACACGGGCCCAAATACAAACGCTGGCGGCGCCCAATAGGGTTGCTGCAACTGACTGTATAAACGGGCCGCGTCAACCGAGCCTAACGCCCCCAAAAAAGCCATTGAAAAACACACTGCCAGCCACACCGGCAGGCCTACCCAATAATTCGACTTAGCCCCCATCTCTGCTCCCTATTGCCCCATGAGCTTACATAATCCCCTACGGTAAATAGCTCAAAGCGGATTAGCGCACACGCTAAATAACCCCCGTACGCGCGGCGTCGATAATATCCATAATGCGAGCGAGGTAGGCGTCTTTGGGGCGAAAGCTACCGCTCGACTGAGCCAACACGTCCCGTTCAAGGCTATCGAGCATTCGGTTTAAGCGACGCGCATGAATACCCAAGCAAGATTGTATAGGGTCGGAAAGCAAACCGGAAAAACACGCCACTACGGCGAATACCAACATGACAGCGCCGGTAGACAAGACAATCAAACCTGCGCCGGGCTCAACGGGAAACAGCGCGTAATACCACTGCCCGACTCCGGCACCGAGAAAAAAGTCCCAGGCGGCAATGCGATTGGCGACAAAACCCGCCAGTGCAAATCCGATGGCAATGCCACCGGGGGTAAACTTTTGCAAGGTAAACGCGCCGGCGATAGTGGCTATAATGGTATTGCCAATATCGGCATTGGCGGTGCGGGTTAGAGCGTACTGAGCCAGTGCATCATTCAGACTTTGTTCCAACAAAGCTTCTTGCTCATCTGGCAGTGAATCCAAATGTTCGGCCTCAACAATCGCCTCGACAATACATTCGCGCAGCCGGCTGTTACCAGACTCATTATCGCCACTGCGGCGCTGCAATAACTCGCGCTCAGCGCACGCCATAAGGTGTTGCTGAATGCGGGTACGCATACCCACAGGACAGCGACGCAGAAGTGTTGCCGGCTTTTTGACACTGAGCTTATCTAAGCCCCAGGCGAGCAAATGCGCGGCTAAATAGAAAGGCACCCACAACAGATTCAGTGGCGAGCGCAGCATATCCCACCCCAAACCATGACGATTGGTATGCCAGGCACCCGGATAGCAAAAGTGCCGACGCACAAAACCAGGGACGCGTGCCCGGCACTCGGTAAAATACTTCGCCACACCGGCATGGATGGCCGCTAGCAGCGCCTCCTGACTCGCTCGTGCGCTGGGATCGGTAAAAGTTTTGATTGGTGGGGTCGCCATGGGCGCTACTTTATCACTTATTGGCTACCGCAGGATTGAACCTAAAAGTAATTAAGAGCGGATTATGATCCGAGCTGTTATGCAGCGGCACCTCACTGGCGGTAATCTTCACACCACGCGTCCATATATGATCCAGCGCATTGCCAAAGGTGGTGGTGCGGTTGTCTTGGCTAAAATTCGCCGGCGTCAGCTCCAGTGCAGAGAAATACTCCGAAACGAGGGCTGTGCGCTCTTCACTCCAGGTATTAAAATCGCCGGCGAGCACAACCGGCCCCGAATGGTCTTCTACCAATTTGCGGACATCGCTCAACTGCGCGGTGAAGGCCTCAATGCCAAATTCGAAATTGACCGCGTGTAAGTTTACCGCCAGTAATAACCCCGCGGAGGATTGGTATTCCAACACGGCGGTAGCTTTAGGGGTTCGCAACCAGGGCTCTAAATGGGTAAACCGGCAATGCACACGCGCCGGCCAAGGGCTGAGAGTGAGTACGCCAGTGGCACGGTTACCGTCCACATAGCCGGGAGCAAAGCGCCAATAAGGCTTTAAACGGGTAAGACGTTCATCGACAAAGGCCTCTTGCAGCAACAATATATCGGCGGTACCGGCCAACTGCTGTAAATCCGACAGCAAATTGTCCCGATTGGCTTTATAAATATTCCAACTGACAAGGTGTAGCTGCTCCGGCAACTGGTAAATATGCGCAGCCTCCGCCACCCGGCTCTCGGCCAGCGCTTGCCGGCACGCGGCCACGCTATTGACCTGTACCGTTAACGCAGCCGATTCCTGTTCAGATGCAACAACTCCTATTGCGCTCCCCCATAACATGCATAGAGCAGCAGCCCACTTCAACAATGTGCGAATCATTCTTTCCTACGTATTAATGGGTGAGACGTGTTTAGCAAAGCATGGGCTACAATTGACTTATCGCATAGCGATGTTTGCTTTCATCTCCCAGGCTTTGATAAATGTCCGCTGCCAGCCGGTAAAAACGCTTTTCATAGGGCTGGCGCCGAATCGCCGTTTCTATTTTAACAGCCGCCAACTCATAGGACGCATCATCAAACAATTCTGAGGCAAGCAAATACTGATAGTAAGGGTTTCTATCGCGATGCCGGCTTGCCAGCTCCGACAACTGGCGGTGCAAAGAGTGTTGCCCGGTGTAACGATAGAGCTCACTTAAGTTCAATATAGCGGTTAGGTCTTCAGGGTTAAGCTCAAGAGCCCTGAGGTAGAGCGCTTCGGCCAATTCAAAATGCCCCTCACGCGAGTACAAAGCGGCCATATTATTCCACAAATAGCTCTGTTCAGGCGCTTGCGATAGCGCGCGCTGCAGATAGACAAAACGTGTCGCCAACGTATCTCGGTTCGCCGGTAACACCATAGCCCTGTTATTGTAGAACTGGGCAATCGCCACATTATCGTCGATAGCTCTTTGCGGGTAGTAGCTGCGATAGTTTTCCATGTCCAGATCGATAATCATATCGTCACGGCTGAACTTCAGATCCACACGTGTGTTTACATGGCGCATAAACTGAACCCTGTTATCGGATAGGTTCCAGGTCGGCGGAATGGTGACATCGTTTACCTGCGCATCTAGCCCAACGTGCCGGGCCAAGCTCACAAATAGCAGTGAAAAGCCCAAACAGTTGGCTTCGCGCAAGCGAAAAGAATCTCTGGGACTATGGGTAGCTGCACTTTGATAGCGTATATTCATGCCACCAGCAGATTCCGGCAGCAGTAACGCCTTATGTAAAGCCTCCACTTTTTGATCCTGGTGTCTTCTTCCGGCCACACTTCGCTCGGCGAAGCGCTGCATCGCAGGCGTCAGATCTAACAATTGACCGGCAGGCTCAACAGAAACCGCCTGCAGATCGACCACTAAAGCGTCACCCGAAAGGGCCATATCAATATGTTGTTGCGGCGCCGTGGCCACGGTGGCGGAAACTAGCTCCCCCGTACTGCTGCAACCGGCAAAGACCGAGGCCACCAGCAGACCCGTCAAAAGCCTGCCAGTCGAAACAATTAAGCGCAGTGGCTGTTTTGCCTTCATTGCCCGACCTCCATCACTCTTGCTAAGTATAGCCTTTGACAACGAATAGCACTGGAAATTTCAGACTTGGCGCACCGTAATGCACCCCCGCGCACGCCAATTGCACCAATGCACCACCAAAATCTCTGCAAAAAATTGCACAACGAGCGCCCTTTTTCATGCATCACAATTTTTGAAGTGATTCAGAAATGTGCATAAGGGTTGATTAGGCCCAGAATTCAATGGCATTACCACTAAATTCTGCACGGTTTCGGGCAAACACAATATTGGCACGGCCTTTGAAACTACCCAAGGGAACTTTGATAAAAAGTTTTTCAAAACAAACGACGGAAAACATTTATCTCGGAACCGGCACGAGCAAACAAACTTACAAAATGACGGAGCCAAATCGCTACCGCCCAAGTGCCGCTAACGAATCAAATTAAACACCCTTGGGAATTAGGAGATTGACTATGGGAAATCGACCGACAATGAAAAACAAAGCAAAAGGACTGGGCCGCTGGCTTAAGCCTTTCAAGAACGTCATTCTTGGTACTGCGGCTTTATGTGTTTCTGCGCACGCAATGGCCGTTGGCGCGCCCGAAAAAGAAGACCTAAAGTTCGGCTTCATTAAACTTACCGACATGGCGCCATTGGCGATCGCGCTAGAAAACGGATACTTCGAAGACGAAGGGCTTTTTGTTGAACTGGAAGCGCAAGCAAACTGGAAGGTTTTATTGGATCGAGTCATTACCGGCGAACTTGACGGCGCCCATATGCTGGCAGGACAGCCGCTGGCAGCGACGATTGGTTTCGGCACTAAGGCTCATATTATCACCCCGTTTTCGATGGATCTAAACGGCAACGGCATTACGGTTTCCAACGACATCTGGGAGCAAATGAAGCCACACATTCCCAAGCAAGCCGACGGCAAACCTGTCCATCCAATCAAGGCAGACGCTTTAAAACCTGTGGTTGAAAAATACAAACAAGAAGGCAAGCCTTTCAATTTAGGCATGGTATTTCCTGTTTCAACCCACAACTATGAGCTTCGCTACTGGCTCGCAGCCGGCGGCATTCACCCGGGCTTCTACGCTCCACACAAAGGTGACACGTCAGGTCAATTGCAAGCGGACGCACTGCTCAGTGTAACGCCACCACCGCAAATGCCTTCAACTATGGAAGCCGGCACTATTTACGGTTACTGCGTGGGCGAACCCTGGAACCAGCAAGCTGTATTTAAAGGTATTGGTGTGCCGGTTATTACTGACTACGAAATCTGGAAGAACAACCCAGAAAAAGTATTTGGCATTACGGCAGAGTTTGCGGAAAAATACCCCAACACTACCGTTCGCTTAACCAAAGCTCTTATTCGCGCCGCCAAATGGTTGGATGAAAACGACAACGCTAACCGTCCGGAAGCGGTAGAGATTTTGGCTAAGCCTTACTACGTTGGCGCCGACGCAGAAGTTATTGCCAACTCTATGACGGGCACATTTGAATACGAGAAAGGCGACAAGCGTTCAGTGCCGGACTTTAACGTGTTCTTCCGTTACAACGCGACTTACCCTTACTACTCGGATGCGATTTGGTATCTCACGCAAATGCGCCGTTGGGGTCAAATCTCAGATCACAAAGACGACACCTGGTATTTTGAAACCGCCAAAAAAGTTTACCGCCCAGACATCTATGCCGTGGCCGCGAAAGCTTTGATTGAAGACGGCGAAATGAAATCCTCAGAGTTCCCGGCGTTCGCCAGCGAAACTGGATTTAAAGGGCCGCAGCCAGATTTCATTGACGGCATCACCTATGACGGTAGCAAGCCTAACGCGTATCTTGAGAAGCTGACCATCGGCTTAAAAGCGACTGACGCATTGTAATTTGTATTCAACATTCGATGGCGACATCGACTAGGGCGCCGTACAGCGGCGCCATTTTTTCTTCCGAGGACCAGATTATGAATCCAGCCATATTGATTCGGCAAAAATGGCAACGCACCAGCTTTGGGGTTGCCCAGTGGCAGGCCTTAGCCAAGGCCATTCTAATCCCCATGGTAGGTCTGGTGCTGTTTTTAGGCGTGTGGCATATTGGCGCCAAACAAGTGGACACCTCACTCGGACAGTTTCCGGGGCCTGCTGAGGTGCACGAACAATGGAGCAATTTGCGCTCTGAACACCTAAGTGAAAATGATCGCGAAGCGGCTTTTTACCAACGCCAGGAAGATCGCAATGCCAAGAAACTGGAAAAAAATCCGGATGCGGAAGTACGCTGGCGTGACTTTAACCGCCGCCCTACTTTTTTCGATCAAATCATTACCAGTTTAGTTACCGTAATGACGGGTTTTTTGCTGGCAACGTTTATTGCTATTCCATTGGGAATCTGTATTGGTTTGAGTAACACGGTTTACCGTGCCCTCAATCCGATTATTCAAATTTTTAAACCAGTTTCGCCTTTGGCGTGGCTGCCTCTTGTCACCATGGTAGTGAGTGCAGTTTACGTCACTGACGACCCGATAGTCGCAAAGTCCTTCATTACTTCGGTCGTTACGGTTACCTTGTGCTGTCTTTGGCCCACCATGATTAACACCGCGGTTGGTGTCGCCAGCATCAATCAAGACCTACAGAACGTAAGTCGGGTACTGCGGCTAGGCTGGTTTACCCATGTGAAGACCATTGTTCTTCCGTCCTCTATCCCGATGATGTTCACCGGTCTGCGTTTATCGCTGGGCATAGCCTGGATGGTTTTGATTGCAGCTGAGATGCTGGCTCAAAACCCAGGGCTTGGTAAGTTTGTATGGGATGAATTTCAAAACGGTTCATCCAACTCTCTGGGTAGAATTTGTGTTGCCGTGTTGATGATTGGCTTTATCGGCTTCTTACTGGATCGTGCCCTGCTGCTTATTCAAAGCTGGGTTAATTGGGATAAATCAGCGGTAGTGCGTTAACGCGCCTGTTGTCCACCACGGAGATTATTATGAGCAAAGTACATTTGGAACTTACTCAAGTTGGCATCAGCTTCCCTACACCGAAGGGGTCATTTTGTGCCCTCAAAAATGTTGACTTGAAAATTAAGGAAGGCGAATTCGTATCACTTATTGGCCACTCGGGCTGTGGTAAGTCTACGGTTCTGAATATTGTAGCCGGACTTTACCAAGCAACTACCGGCGGCGTTGTACTAAATGGCCGGGAAGTCAATGAGCCGGGGCCAGAGCGCGCCGTCGTTTTCCAGAATCATTCACTGCTACCTTGGTTGTCGGCCTATCAGAATGTTGAACTGGCCGTGAAACGCGTGTTTGGCCGGCAAAAAAGCCGCGCCGAGATGCGCGATTGGATTGAACACAATCTCGAGCTGGTGCAAATGAGTCACGCCATGCACAAGAAACCCGACGAAATTTCAGGCGGCATGAAGCAACGCGTCGGTATTGCCCGCGCGCTGGCCATGGAGCCGCAAGTGCTACTCATGGACGAACCTTTTGGCGCGCTGGATGCGCTGACCCGCGCCCACTTGCAAGACTCACTGATGGAAATACAAGCCGATCTCGGCAACACGGTAATTATGATTACCCATGATGTGGATGAGGCCGTGCTTTTATCCGACCGCATTGTAATGATGACCAACGGCCCCGAAGCCACCATTGGCGAAATTCTCGATATTGATCTAGAAAGACCACGCGACCGGTTGGCGTTGGCCGATAACGCCAGCTACAACCACTACCGCAGCTCGGTATTGCGCTTTTTGTACGAGAAGCAGAAAAAGGTCGAGCCTTTGGCCGCTCGCCGAGAGAAATCAGAAAAAGCCAAGACTTCCAAGCACAACGCGGCCTAACCCGCATCGTTTATGGCACAATAGCCCCACTTGCCAGTCATTAATCTGGCAATCATTCAGGCGTTCACCCCGCGTTCTGATTAAGGAGCTATTGTGCGTTTTTTGTTTTTCTGTTTCTTACTTGTTACAAGCGTCTCCGTTCACGCAGACAATGTCGTTAAGATCGCGGTGGCAAGCAATTTCAAACCTACCCTCGAAGCGCTGCTCCCACTTTGGCAGCGCACCCAGAAAACAAAATTACTCATCTCCGGTGGACCTTCCGGCGTACTGACTCAGCAAATACTCTCTGGCGCACCGTTTGATGTATTTCTTTCGGCGGATGCCGATCTTCCACTGCACCTATACCACCAACAACTTAGCGAAAAACCCTTTGTATACGCTCAGGGTCAACTCAAACTCGGCTGCATTAATGCGCACGACTCCCTATCCAATGCGCTGCACAGCAGCGCAAGACTGGCACTGGCCAATATTAAAACAGCGCCTTACGGGCGCGCCGCCTGGCAATGGTTGCAACGACAAGAGCCAGCCGTAACGGCGCAAATTGTGCAGACGGGATCCGTCGCCGGCGCGTTACAAACAGTGGTCTCGGGCAACGCGCCTTGTGGCTTAATAGCCGCGAGTTTTGAACGGTTAGCTTCCGGCCTGCACTGGTATGCTATCGAAACGGCACCTAATTTGCCGCAAGCTGGCGTATTGATAAACCCGACCAACCCCGCCAAACAATTCGTTGAGTTTTTGCTGAGTGATCAAGCTCAGGGTATGATTCGCAATCACAGCTATATTGCACCAGAATCTCAAGAATCGACGACACCATGATTGACGCCATATGGGTTACCTGCAGGCTCGCGTTTGTCACAACATTGATCTTGCTGTTGGTGTGTACACCGCTGGCATGGTGGTTAGCGCGCGGCCGCACCAGCTGGTTTCGCAATGTTCTTGAGGCCGCTATTGCTCTACCGTTGATTTTACCACCGACCGTATTGGGCTTTTATCTGTTACTGCTATTGAGTCCTACCGGCATGTTGGGCCAGTTTTTTGATCAGGGGCTGGCTTTCAGCTTCACAGGGCTGGTATTGGGCTCTTGTGTATATTCCCTGCCATTTGTCGCGCAACCGCTTACCGCCAGCTTCCGCCAGCTCGATCCGCAGCTTATTCTGCTTGGGCGCTCACAGGGACTGAACAGTATTGGTCTGTTTCGCCATATAATCTTGCCCTGTTGTGGCTACGCGCTGGTAACGGCTACCGCTTTGGGCTTTGCCCATACGGTAGGTGAGTTCGGTGTGATTTTAATGATCGGCGGCAATATACCGGGCGAGACACAGGTTTTATCAGTGCTTCTTTACGATGAAGTCGAATCCCTAAACTACACCAGTGCGCACACAATAGCCGGTGCATTGGTAGCAGTGTCATGGTTAATACTATTTGCTTTATACCGCTGGCAGCGCACACGAGGTCCTATTCATGTGGGCACTTAAGGCCGGCAAACACTGTTTTCATTGGCCTAACGGCAGCTGGGTTGGCATTGATGGACCCTCAGGTTGCGGTAAAACCTCACTCCTACAACATTTGATGACAACCCGCCAAGGCGAACTCACGTGCGACGGGCATAACCTCCTGCAATCTGCGCCGCCCTTACGCGGTATTGGCTGGGCCGCACAAGGGGCCATGCTGTGGCCTAACCAACCGGTAGAACGACAAGTGCAAGCGATTGCCGAAAGACATCGCCGCCGCGCCTGGATGGATCTTGCTGACGAACTCGGTGTTGTCCCTCTCCTCAAGCGCAATACCACCGTGCTTTCTGGCGGCGAACGGCAACGGGTCGCTCTGCTAAGCGCACTGCTTTCGGCTAAACATATATTGTTATTGGACGAGCCAGTATCCGCTTTGGATAAGCGCGCCGCCAACGAGGTACTAGCAGCGGTAAAGCGTGCCGCCCAACAGCGCAGCCTAACGGCTTGGCTGGTCAGCCACCAATGGTGCGATATGGCGGCCACTTGCGATTATTACTACGGCTGGACCGAGCAGACACTGATAGATATCGAACGCGCTCAACAGCAACGAGTCAACTTGCACCCGGAGCAAGCGGCAGCCCTATGGCCAGTCGATAAACTGGATCACGGGGGCCAGCTTTATATTGCCGGTCACAGCATCGAGACGGGGCCACTTAATACTGAAACCCAGCGGGTCAGTATTGATGCACACGACGTGTCACTGGCCCAACACCGCCCCGGGCCATCAAGTATCGCCAACACGCTGGAGGTCACGGTGAGGGGAATCCGCACAGTTGAAAACAACAGCGCATTGGTCACCTTGAGTTGGGGGGACTTGGTGCTTTACTCGCTGATTACTAAAAAATCGGCGAGTGAATTGGCGCTGAGTGTCGGGCAAAAGGTGTTCGCTCAATTCAAAGCGCACGCCGTCAAAACGCCGCTCGCTTCGAAGTAAGGGCCGTACTTAATCGACCTTAAGCTTATCGTGATATTCCTTACGCACCTCGCCTAACTTCTTCAAACTGGCCTTAGCAGCCGCTAAGTCTTTAGCCGCAAGTGCTGCGTCTAACGCCTGAGTAAGTTCGGCCAGCTCCTGCATCCCGTGCTCAAAATCAGCCTGCTCTTCAGGCCCCATAGTTTGCGCCTGCGCTATATCAAGAGCCTCTTTGAAAGATTGCCACTGCGCTTGCACCTCAACTAGGTCATCGCTCTCGCGCATCGCTTTAAAAGAATCCCCCATAGACTCCATAGATTCATGCAACGGGTCATGCTTAGAACAGGCCACCGCCAGCAACGGCAACAACAATACAATCATCAACTTCTTCATGGTTCACTCCATTTACGGTTTGCAGCTTAATAATACCTTAGTTGCATGACAGAAATGCGCCACCTCACCCGCAAACTTGCACTACTTGACAAACCATACTGTGCGGTACATAGTATATACTGTGCAACACACAGTATGAGGTTAAAGCAGTGACAGAAGAACACGAACGTCTGAACAAGCTCACCATGGAGCTACGGCGGGGCGTATTGATAATGGCGGTACTGGAATCGATGGTGACATCACACTATGGCTACTCACTGCGCCGCCACCTGGAGCAAAACGGTCTGGATGTTGACGAAGGCACTCTCTACCCCCTGCTACGGCGATTGGAGAGCCAGCAATTGCTCACCAGCGATTGGCAAGTGCAAGAGGGACGCAAGCGTCGGGTGTATCAATTATCGGACAATGGCCAAACGGCGCGAATCACCATGGAGCGCGAATGGCGGCATTTAAATCAAGCGCTAACAAATTTAGCGGAGGACACACAATGAGTAATCAATGGCTAGAAAGGTACGCATACGCGGTAAAATCACACTTACCACCCAAAGTACGCAACGATGTCGCAGACGAGCTGCTCAGTGACCTACAAGATGAGTGTGACTACCGCGCCGAAACACTGGAGCGCGACCTAACCGACGACGAGGTTCAGCAGCTGCTGCAAGAGCGCGGGCACCCGTTACTGGTAGCGGCCGACTTTTTGCCGCGTCCCTCGCTAATCAGCGAAAGCCTCTTCCCGATATACGCACAGCTGTTGCGCTGGATGGTTATGGCTATTGCCATCGCGCAGGTGTGTGTTGGCGTTATTCAAGCAGCGCAAGTATCCTCGCTGAATTTGTGGCAGCTTTTGCCGCAAATAACGTGGGGCACCTTGAACGGCAGCTTGTATGGTTTTGCTTGGTTAACTCTAATTTTTTATCTATTCGGCGAATCCATTAATCGAGCCGATATTTTTAAAAACTGGAAGCCAGACTCTCTGCCTAAGGTGACTGCGCAGGGCGCCTACATCAGTCGTACAGGAACCGCGATAGAGCTCGTGGTACTGACTTATTTTATTGCCTGGATTAACCGCGTTATTCCGCAGAGTTTGGGAGACAACCCTATCGAACTGGTATTTGCCGATGGTTGGCACAATCTACTGCCCTGGATTACCGCGTTGATGTTCACCAGCGCACTGCTCGCCGCAGTCAAGTTGGTATCACCTTACTGGACTCGGCCCAAAGCCTTAATCGAGTTGGCATTACATATTCCCACTTTAATAATTCTTGGCATCATTAGCCAATGGGATGCGCCTGTAAGCATTATTATTGGCCACGAAGAAACGGCGAAACAGTTCGTCTTTCCAGCGACGTGGTTCACCATAGGCTTGTTGGGCTACGCCGTTGTGGCAACTATTGACCTGATTAAAAAAAGGGGCATGTTAAGGGCAATGAGCTAAGCGACAGCGCCTGTATATTTGTTTAGCCCGGTTCACAACCGGGCCCTTTTTCATCTATATCGACTCGACCACGCTCAAATTAGGCCAGTGCTGCAACCAACGTTTGTCCCGTAGCCTTTGCTGAAAAACCGATTTATCTCGCACAGCATTCCAATGAATACAGCCTGCAAATAATCCCCTTAACGGCTGATCGAAGGGCGAAAAGAAATCCAGCCCCCAGGTTTGGTTGCGAATAACTGCAACGGCGGTTTCTTTTTCCGGCCAATAAGCCATCGCATCCACTGCGCTGGTGTAGGCGGGATCACCATTACGGACATGCATGCGCGCTTGATTACGCACCTGCCAGTTCACTTCGGGCATTAAGACTTTGCAATTTTCTTCTATGGCGTGGTCGTACTGGGAACAATTGTTGGCGGCATCAAAGTAAATTACATCAATGTCCGACAGCTCAGTGGGCGATGTCTTTTTGTGCAAATAGTCCCACACCAAATTGCGCACAAAGCCCGCTGCAATACACCCCTGAGGCAACTTCAACCGAAACAAAACCTCCAGTGCCCGACAACGTAAAGGGTCCGCATCAATTAGCTTTACCAAAATTTCTTCAGCGTCTTGCTCTAGCAGATCCATTGTAAAACCCCTTGCCTGCTAACACGTAGGTGGCACCTCGGATGACTTATCCAAAACCGCATCAAGTGCGTCCGCGAGCGTCGCATAAACCACGAAATTGCCATTTTCAGGCTTAATTTCGGCCTTCACCATTGCGCGCAACGGTTGAAACTGAATGTCCGAGAGTATCAATTCTACGCCGAGCTTTTTGCATCGCTTGATAAAGCTCGTTAAGCCGTCTAAACCACCGGCATCTAGCAAGGGGACCCCATCCATGTGCAACACCAGGCCATTTTGATTTTCCGCCATGTCTTCGAGCTCGTTAAAAATTTTATCGGCGGCGGCAAAGAACATCGGGCCAGATATTTTTACGACTCGCCAGCCGTCGGGCAAAGGTCTCGGGACATGTTTAAGCAACTTTGTAATGTCACGAACTTTGGTCATCTCGGCAATATCGCGCATAAACAAAAATGCGGCAATCACTACGGCGCTGCCAATGGCAACTACCATATCCACCATGAGAGTCAACGAAAAGCAAACAAAAAACACCAAAACATCAGCCATAGGGGCTGTACGTATTGTCGACAAAATCTGTCGCCCGTGACACATGCGCCAGGCGACAATAATCACTAAAGTCGCCATGCATGCCATGGGTAAGTGCTGCAAATAGGGCTCTGCCCAAATTAACGTGGCGGCTATAACGCCAGCGTGAACAATAGCGGCAATGGGTGTGCGCGCTCCAGCGCGGTAATTAGTAGTCGATCGCGCCAGCTCCGGCGCCGCACTAAAGCCGCCAAAAAACGGCGCTATTAAATTACCCAGGCCATGGCCAAATAATTCGGCATTGGCGTGATACCGGGCGCCCGTCAAACGCTCTAACATCACCGCACACAGCAAAGCTTCGATCGCGCCAAGAAGAGCAATGGTTAGCGCCTCGGGCAACAATGTACTCACAAGCTCCAGCGTCCAGGGCGCACCACTACTGTTATGCCAGGGAAGCTCAAACGCAGGCAAAAAATTGGGAATGCCTGCCCCGGCACCGCCGTCAGGCGCGGTGTATTCAAAACTACTGCCAATGGTGGCAACCACCACACCGCTCTCTCGCAATGCGAAAACAGCTGCAGTTGCGACAATAATGGTCACCAGATGTGCCGGCACCGGTACTTTCAGCTTGGGCCATGCCAGCATCACGGAAAAAGAGAGGACAGTTATCAATAGGCTAGGCCAATCTAGCGAACCTACAGCGGCCAAAATCGTCCAAATCTTAGCGAAGAAAAAATCAGGCAAAGGCTCTGTCAGCTGTAAACCGAGTAAATCAGGTAACTGCAACGTCGCAATAATGACAGCAATTCCGACGGTAAAACCAAAGGTGACGGTATTCGGGATGTAAGTAACAATCCGGCCGAATTTCGCCACAGCCATTATTAACGCTATACATGCAGACATGAGCGTCGTCAGCAACAGCCCCGAAAGACCATACTGCTGCACAATGGGTTGCAATATCACCACAAAGGCCGCGGTTGGGCCCGAGATGCTGTAACGCGACCCGCCAAACAGTGCCATAATGAGGCCCGCCACCAGCGACGTGTACAGCCCGTGCTCGGGAGGGATACCGATCGCAATTGCGAGAGCCATGGACAATGGAATGGCCGAAATGCCAACGGTCAAGCCCGCCAGCAAATCGCCGCGCAGCTTATCGACGCCGTAACCTTCACCGCCCAGGCTGTCGCGCAATGCGCTGGCCAATTGAAGGCCTTCGAGTTTTCGGCGTGCTGGCATTCTGGTTTTCCTTTTCCGCGACTCGCTGATTCAAATACGCACTAATTATACACTTTTCATACCAAGCGCTTCGCCGACTGCACTCATAACGCAAAATACAAAAACCCGCGAAACAGCAATGAAACCGTTATCAATAACTACTTGCCAGCGCTTTCCAGAAGGGCTATAACAGGGTCACAATAATGAAATATATGCCTAGAGCCAACTCTGTCACTTGTCGTTGGCCCCACAGCAATATAATTAGTGCGATCTATGTTTTTGAGACACATTTTACTTTATCTCGCCACAGCTTCGCTTTGTCTTAGCTGGCCAGCGCTCGCCAACACCACTCAAACAACCGATAAGGACGTTATGCAGGTGACTCTATGGGGCGGCAAAAGTGGCCGTACAGCTTATGAGCATGCGCTGCTTCAGCAGATATTGATAAAAACTGCCGATCGCTACCCTCCTTACGACTTGTGGGTAAATAACGAGCACCTAGGGGCGGAACGCGGGCGACAAGTGGTCGCCAATGGCCAACACGCAAACATTTACGTCTCGGGCTTGCGCGAGGATGCGTATACCGACAGTGGCGAAATTGTAGTGGTGCCCACCCCCACCATGAAAGGTCTTATGGGCTACCGATCTGCCATTATTCGGGCAGATGATCAAGAGCGCTTTGCCCTGGCCGTTCAGCAGTCCGAATTGCGCGAGCTTGTGGTGGGCCAAGGCAACCGCTGGGCGGACGCCAAAGTTTTGCGCCATAACAAATTTTCCGTCGATGACAGCGGACGCTATGAAAACCTCCTTAGCATGTTAAGTTACGGACGATTTGACACAGTATTTTTTGGCGTGGTTGAAGCGCCGGCAGAGCTCGCCGCAAGTAACATGCGAGATGCATTGAGCATCGCCCCACAGAACGTGATCTATTATCCGCATGCCATGGTGTTTCAAGTCAGTGGGCAACACCCATTGCTGGCCAAACGCGTCGCGGATGGTTTGGCAATCGTCAGGCGCGATGGCACACTAGACCGATTGCTCGACGAATATTTTTCTGATGCAATTGCGCACATTAAAGATCCGAATACACAGATCATCGTCTTAGAGCACCCGCAACCTTCTATTATACCCGAGCTGACCCAGCCACTCTTAGCCCAAGGACGTTAAGCGACACACTTTGTAATAGTCGTTACAAGCGTACCCCTGCTAATTCTTGCCGCTCGGCGTACGCATCAATGCTATCGGCACGTACTACATAACGCAGCGGACCACCCGCCCGCAGCGCATCGAACGGAAAGCAAGTAACCAGCCACAGGGCGTCAGCGTCTGGATCAATCCATAGCTGGTTGTTACGCGCATCGGCAATACTGCGTTTGCTAATCATATAGCTGCGCCAATGGCCATTTTCGTCCTGCCAGCGCAAACGATCACCGTCGCGCAGGTCACGCAAGAAAGCAAAATGCGTGTCGCGGTGGCCTCCGATAACCCTGGCATCAGCAAAGGAGCCATCCATTAACCCCGGCCCAAACGCCAACGCCTCGCCATGGGTACCCGACAGGACAAACAAATCTCGCTCGACCCGCCCCTCTTTATCGAGCCACTGCAGTCGGCCGACCGGTTCGGTATCGGCCCAAGGCCAGGGGCGCGCTGTTACACCAGGTGCGTCTAACTTTTGCTGCCAGGCTCGTTCGATCAATACTTGCGCCAGCTGAGCTTTAACCTCAATCCCCAACGCGCTGCCCCACTGATAGAGCAGTACCAACAGCAAGACTGCTGACAGCATTAGGCGACCTGAGTGGCGCAATGGCAAGGGCTGGCGATCTGAATTCTTCTTAGGCACAGGTCACCTCCTTGCGGTTAAGCAACCACAACCCCAGTGCAGCCAAGCAACCGAGCAAAAAGTGCCAGTAGAGATTGGTCGCCGTCTGCGGGTAACCCACCGCCTGCATTGTGGAACCCGCCGGCATTGCATTCACCAAGGCATGCTCTGCGCTAGGGATAGAATCTGGCTTCGTGGGTGTTTTATCCACGGCCACCAAACTGGTAAACCGAGACATCAATTGGTACTCCAGCGCCACGGGCAATATTTTCGCGCGGGCCTGATCTCGCGCATCCAATCTAATCGCCTCATCTTCTAAAAATGCCACTTGTTCCCGACCAAAACGTCGCGCCAGTATTGGTACATCAACGTCTCCCGGGCTTTGCGCGGGTTCCGGTAACACCAGTTCTCGCACCCAGGCAGCACCAGAGCTTTCGCCACGAATCACTATGCGTTGATCCGACCGGCTTGGCCAGGGCGCTAACTTCACGGTCATAAGCAAAGGTTCACCCCAGTACAAATCCGGCACTTTGCGCGGAAAAACTTCCACCGGTTGCGGCCAGTCAATTTCGATATTGGCCACCACTGGTTTACGAAGTTTACTCAGCAAGCTTCGCATACGCTCTTGCACTTGCCCAGCGTTGGCAATTTCGGTGAAGGTACCGCGACCAAACTCCGCGGCGCGACGCATAAAATATCGATTGGGCGCGCTTCCTATGGCAACGGTAAAGAGCCGGGCACCTGCCAGACGCCGATGTATTAATTTGAGCAGCGCTGCCTCATTGCCCACACTGCCATCCGTGACAAATACAATTTGCTGCAAATGCTGCTCGCCGGCCTCATGCGCAAACGCTCGAGAGAGCGCGTCATGCATCTCGGTACCACCTTGCGCACGCATAGCACTAACCGCGCTCGCCGCTTTCGCTATATTTTCAGGCAGAGCCGATACAGCAGTGGGAAATACCGAGCGTGTATGACTGTCAAAAAAGATCACATTAAACCGATCCTGTGGGCCCAGTTGCTCGAGGGCGAGCTGTGCACTGGCGCGCGCCTGCTCAATGGATTGACCAGCCATGGAGCCCGACGTATCGAGCACTAGCAATAGCTCGCGTGGTAAGGCTTGTGTCGGCGTTATTTCTCGCGGTGGCATCAGCATAATTTGCGCATACCGATCGCCGCGCCACTGATCCATAAACTGCGCCGCTATCGGAGCGCTACTCGCCACGGGCAGCCACGTCAGCTCAAAATCCCTATCCATACTTACCTGCCCTTGGGCAAAGCGAATACTGCGCTCCCCCGCTGCCCCCTGCTCTGGCACACTGATGTCGAGCTTATGAGTACTACTGGTAACACTGGCCAACTCCATACCCGCGTTTAACTGTAAATCCAGCGTAACGGGGTTCAACAATTGCCCAGCGGTGGCATGTTTTTGGGGTGGCGTAATGGTGGCGGCGTCCCACACCTGATCCGTTGCCAACGCCCAGCCAGCACTACCGCTCGACAGGCGCGCCTCTGGCACTAACTCTTTGCGAGTTACACCCGGAATATAGCGTGGTGTCAACGTCATCGGCAGGCGCAAACGAAACTCTCCCGAGTCGTACAGCACTTGTTGGTTATAGCGAATGGCTATTTTAATTGACTCACCCGGACCAATATTGGCAATTTGCTGTCGGAATAAGTTGGGACGCTGCTGCTCCAGTAATGTTGCCTTTTTCCCCGCAGCCTTTGCCTGCTGATATATTTTTCGGGCCTCCTCTTTTTCCTTAATTTCGCCCTCAATAACACGCTGCCCTATCTGCATCGTTAGACGATACACCACACTGTCTTCAGCCAACGGATAGACATAAGTCGCATTTAACCAGCGCTGCGAAGTGTTGTGAAACTCCTGCTCCACCACAACCTCCGCGTGCATGCCCTGCACACGCATTGTTACATCGCTCGCTACATGCGCCGCTGCGTCGCCATTACTGAAAACCAGTTTTCCGGCACCTGGCGACTCTTCACCTAGTGCCGAATGTGCCAATAGCATGAACAGCAGCCTATACGCCAGAGCTCTGTACCCACCCCGATTAATCACCATTACCATTCTCCTTGTTGCCGATTGATGTTTTGGCTGTCAGTAACAGTTAAACAGGGCAAAAAGGCACAGGCGGGCTGAGCTTCGGGCAAACCAATGATCAATTGTGATTAAATATGGCAACCCAGTAGAGAGAACCTATACCGAGATATGATTTCTGACAACGCTATAGCGCTAAGTGATGAATTGGTCATGCGGCTATTGCAAGCCGATGACGCTCCAATGTTGTTCACTCAAATTGACCGCAATCGCTTGCACCTGCGTCAGTGGCTGCCTTGGCTGGATGATGCGACGCAACTGACCGATTCGGAGCACTTTATTGGACTCACCCGCAATGAAAGCCAATCAGGCGCGGCATACACCTTCGCCATTACACTGCAACAAGAGCTAATTGGGATCTGTTCACTGGATGCGATTGAGCAAAACAAACAAAGCGCCAATATTGGCTACTGGCTGGCTGAAGCACACTGCGGGCAAGGCATTATGACGCGCTGCGTAGAGCGATTAATAACAATTGCCTTTAGGGATATCGGCTTGCGCCAACTGCATTTAAACACGGCCGAGGGCAACGGAAAAAGTCGCGCCATAGCCGAGCGTTTACATTTTCGTCAGCGTTATAAAATTCTCAACGCAGAAGATCTGTACGGTGAATGGATAGATCATATTCGCTATACACTGAACACTGAAGACTGGACCACTGACAGATAATCGCCGCTCAGAACACACCGTCACGGCAAGCCTGTAACACACGCTCCTGAAGTTCGGGCTCATTAATGGCCCGCGCCAGAGCCAAACCTCCAATCATTAATACTGCATTACGTATTTCTTTGTCGGGGTCGCCTTTGGCCGACGTTGCCCTTACCGCTGCGATAAATCCTTTCAACACTTGCGTATAGGCATCGCGCACTTGCTCATCGCGCTGATGAATATCTGAGGTTAGAAAAGCCAACGGACAACGGGTGGTTTTACCCTCGGCATGGCTCAGCATTAAATACCGGGTGGCAATATCCGCAACACTGGGCCCTTCCTGTAGCCCATGCATAACGCGATCCCGCGCGCACCGGGCAGCATGCGAAATAGCCTCAGCGTAGAGCTCAGACTTGGAGTTAAAGTGCGCGTAAAAGGCTCCTCGCGTCAATCCCGCCGCCAACATCACGTCATCAATGGATACATGATCAAAACCAAGCTCGGTGAATAAACTGGCCGCCGCCTCGACGATATTCTGCCGGGATTGCTGTTTGTGCTCTTTTTGCCACGCCATAATAAAACCTTAAATATGTTGTTGAACATATTTTAAATGATTTTAGTATGTATGCAAAACCCATAAGGAGAGAACAGTGAGCGATTCAATTCATATCATTGGCGTAGGCTTTAGCACCTTTGCACGATCTGTAGCATTGGCTTGTGAGGAAAAACAGTTGGCGTATACATTGGACATGAGCAAGGACGGCCTCCCCATTGCCATGAAAAGCGACCCACATATGGACCTTCACCCCTTCGGCAAGATTCCCGTACTGATACACGGCGATCGCCACCTATCGGAAACGGCCTGTATTATTCGCTACCTGGATAACGAATTTGGCCCGTCCACTCTGCAGGGAACAAACAACTTTGAAAAGGCGCAAATCGAACAATGGTGTTCCTTGATCACGCAATACATCGACTTTTACGTCGTAAAGCAATATATGCTGGAATTGGTATTACCCAAGGGGGACGACGGTAGTGTGCGCTATGACGTGATTGAATCTAATCGCCCGGCCGCCGAGCACGCACTGAGCGTGGTAGAAACGCAACTTGGACACAATGAGTATTTAGTGGGAAATCGATTTTCCATGGCCGACATTATGTTAGCGCCTATGCTGGCCTACAACTTTGAATCGCCACCGTGCCTGAACATTGTTGCCCAGTCCGATACGCTGAGCGCTTATGCCCTGCGATTACAAGAGCGTAAAAGTGGCCAGACGGTGTTAAAACCACTGGCCGCATCCCTCTAACAATGGCAGGCCACTATGGCCTGCCATCATTGGATCAATAACAGTTATTGCCACCGGGTTCTGCGATTACCACAGGGTCGGAAATCGCCCAGCTGTCACTGCCAGACCAAACATGCCCATGGTAGACATCGCTCAGGGTGGCTCCGGGAGCTATTGCTACACCATTAGACTCAAGGCGGTAACGCCACGTTTCCTCTTGCACCACGTTGTACTGAGTGCTGGAAAATACATTCTGAATAGCAGCTGGCGCTTCCAGATAATCTTCACTCGGCCACTCCAGAACTAAACTCCAGTCAGTCACGGCCTGGTCACTGGTGTTAGTAACCGAGAACGAACCCAACCAGTCGCCGTCACTGTAACGAGTTTGCACTCCAACATCGCAACGCAATACCGGATCTCCGGAAATGGTAATACTCACAGGGTCACTGGTTTCGCTTGCCAAACCTGTATCGGATGCAACCGTCCAGGTATGCGTACCGGGCGACATATCTAATGAGGTAAGTTCGCGCAACCGGTGCACACGGGCTTCCATTCGCGTCCAGTTGCCCTGTGGAATAATCCACACACCGTCGTCCCGAGCCGTCAGGTCTAAACGATTGCCTTGCTCATCCAGTATGTGAAGGTCCTGTCCACTGTTATTAAACCAGCTGAGCGTTACGAAATCGTCGCCCGTAAACGCGCCGTTTTCACCACCTTCCAAACTAATGATATCGACAGTTTTCTCAGCAGGAGTGCCACAATCACCACCAATACTTGTGATGTTAGCAGGAGTGTAACCATTAAAGCCCGGCTCCCAGTGTTTTACGGTAGGGTCGTAGCCAGTCACGGTTAATGTCATATTGCCGCCGGCGGGGATAGACCCGTTCCAGCCACTGTCTACCACCGACCAAACCCCACCTGACGTTACACTGCCGCTGGACAATGTATAGCCGGGCACTTGGTACCACTCACTCCCCAAGGCGCTATCCGCACCAACAGTTATTGCCAGCTCCCATCCGTTAACATCCTGAGCAGTATTATTTTCCAGCAGCACCTCAGCATTCCAGTGACTGTTATAGGCATCGACATCCTGCACGACCTGCCAAGTGCAACTTAATGGTGAAGCGCTCGAGGTCGTTATGGAAATCGTCCCCTCGGTAGATACATCGGTTCCGCGCTGGAATTCATAGGTTAATGTATCCACGCCGCTCACAACATCGACACTATAGGTCAACACGCCATTGGCATCTATGGTTGCCGTACCAAACTCGGGAGGCTCGACAATGACAAACGTATCGCCGGCCTGAGCGTTGTTAATCGTTGCCAAGTCTAGCGTACCGCTGCTGGCCTCACCGATATCCAGTGCCGCGTCTTCGGCCACTAAACCACCGCAGGCTTGCGGTAAAGCTCCGCTAGCAGCTTCGTCCAAATAGGCGCTCACCCAGGCCAAAGGCGTATTCCAGTTAATGGTGATTTCGTTGGTTGAGTAAGCCTCCAGTTCATCGACATAACACTTTAATGGGGAGCACCCATCCAATAGCGCTAAGGCAATAGGATCTTCCATGCCAGCGTTAGGCCCGCCCACCAGCACACCCGGTGGTGGTGTAGGAAAGCTGCTATTCTGGCTGTTAGACCAGTAGCGGTGATGCGGGTTTTGCACGGACTTCTCGCCATAACCTGTAACATAAGCTGTGCCCATAGGGTTGTGTCCCATCAGGTAGCCCATCGCACGATTCATGGTTTCCAGATAAGCATCCGTAGTGCAACCGGTAAAGTCGCGGGCAAGTCCCATAACCAACGCATTATTGAGAACATTAGAGTTGGATCCCCAATAAACCGTATCCACATTGAAAGGTACACCGTAGCCTTCGCCCTCACTGGCGGCCACATAGGTGTCTGCGCGATTAGTAATTGCAGTGCGAGCTTGGCTGATCCAGGTGCTGTCCACCCCTGCAGTTTCACCCGCTGTTGCCAAAGACATAACCCCTAAACCCGACACATGGGCCCAGGTCATACTGGTTTGAGGGTCCGCACTTGGCAACTGCAGATGCAAACTGGTGGCCGCTGTCATATCAGCCGCATAACCACTGGCATCGGTACCCGAATCAATATTGGCAGCAATATAGAGTTCCGTAGCCGCCCAGTAAAACTCATCTTGAACATAGCTTGCACTGGCCGCGGTACGATCTCCAGGCAAGTCTTCATATTGACCACCACCATCACCAGACGGGCTGGTATAAGGTGCGCGCAAATACGCAGTGTTTTGCGCTGCGTCATACGCCGTCTTGGCCTTACTTAAACACTCATTGGCAAAAGCGGTATCGATATCTTTGTAGACGCGATAACACTGTGCCCCGATAGCCGCAAAATTTAATGTTGCCGCAGTCGATGGTGCCCAAATATGCCTAGGATTAGCTGAGGCTGTGGCAGTGGCGGGGTTAAAGGCGCTAGCAGTCCAACTGTCATCATGCAACTTGTGATACACCATACCAGCATTTTCATAACCTGCCGGGATTTGCATTTTAAGCATCCACTCAATTTCATAGCGAGCCTCGTCGAGGATATCCGCGGTACCGTTACCCGCCTCAGGTATAGCCATAGTGCCGTCAGCGAAGTCACCCGCATTCGCACCTAAGTGCAGTGCGCGCTCGTACTGGTTCAACATAGTCCAAACAGAAATACCGCCGTTAACGACGTATTTTCCGTGGTCACCGGCATCGTACCAACCGCCACCAGCATCTACGCCCGTGCGACACTCAAAGCTATTGTCGACACAGCCTTTAGTGTCAAGGTTGTTGTCGTACTCGTGCCCAGCCGCACGCGCCAGATCAGCGCCCACCAAACTGGCGTCCACCGCACTGCCCGCCCTATTGTGATAAAAATAAGCTAGGGCATCATATTTCATTGCGCTATACACATCGCTCTGTATGGCGAAACTGGGGCTGAAGTGTTGTTCCGCCCCCTCTAAAATTTCCAATACAAACGCCGGGCCCGTCGCCCCAACGCCGGAAAAATCTATCGTATGCAAGTAGTCGCCCGAAGCACTATCTTCACCAACGGCTGACGTAGAACCGGTGGCCACTTCAGTAGCGGTACCCGCTGTCACTTCTTCACGCGAGCCTTCCAATAACCGCCATACTCTAGGTGTAGACTTATTGACTGCAGCTAAAGGAACTGCATAAGACGCGACCTTTTCAAGCTCTGGCAGATAGCCCGCTTGATTGACGTGTACAAGCAAGGCGGGTGCCTTCGGCTCTTCGGGCTCGCACGTAGAACAATTTAGAACAAAGTCATCAAAGCAGATTTCTGTTCCCGGTGACAAACGGGTTCCTCCCATCTGCAACACAAACTCTACACCCGAGTAATCGCTGCTCGGATCAAATGTGCCCGATACAACACTAGTGCCACCAACACTGTGGGCTGCTCCCGCATTGTCGAGGTTGTAATTCTCCTCACTACCTTGATCAAATTGAACGAATACGCTGCCCGAAGCAGAAGAGTGAACGGCAAACTCGTACGTATATTCGGCATCTGCCGCTATATCCAACCCAGCTTGACGCAAGGTAACATGCCACCCGCCACCTCCCGGGTCGGTCACATTTAGGCAGTACTCGCCATTCTCTACTTGAGCGGTAAATGCAGAGGTCACACCTCCCCAGCCAATGCTATTTTCCCAGGGGAATTCACCGGTCTCAAAGTCTGAATTTTCTAGAATATTAACTTGCGCCAACGCGCTTGCCGCACCCAAAAGACTTAATGCGCCAGTTACGGCCGTAGCCAGTAAATGACGGCGTCTAAGGGGGCGCTTTTTTAGTGTATCCACAGGACTCTCCGATTTATTGTTAGTTATTAAATGTCCGCCGTAGCGGGTAATCAGGCAACTCTCGAGTACATACACCCAAGAGCCGCGACACTTAATCACGCCGCCCCCACAAAAGCGTCCAAAGCATTGCAATAGTGAAAATTTGAACGTACAGATAAAATATGAACGCCCACAAGCCACAGCCAGCAAGGGCTGGCACATAAAGCAACGCAATGGAATTTTGTTCCTACAAGCAGTGGAATAGCTTGGTATACTGCTCCCGGCGGGCCAATTTTCAGGTCCACCATTAAGCTCGGTTAAGACAAGCAAAAAATAATGAATAAAAAAGCTTAGAGAATTTATGGATTCAGTTATATTCAACACTCACGATGTAGTGCTGCTCATGACGGCATACCAGTGTGTACTTTACGCATTGTTATTGCTTGTTTTGAGCCGTGGCCACTTACCAAGAAATCTGTTTCTGGCACTTTTTTTATTATCGCACGCCGCCATTCCGCTGGACATTTTGATTAATTTTGGCGAGGAGTTTCGTTACGTCGCGCTCGACATCTCTCCCAATCTTTTTTATATTTTTGGCTTCGCCTATTGGCTGGAGGGCCCTTTACTTCTTTGGTACACCCGTTCAGCACTGTATAAGAATTATCGCCCCAAGCCCTTTGAATACTTATATTTAGCGCCCTTTTTACTGTACTTGGGCTATGAGATTTTGTTTTATTACAGTTTATCCGGCGATGCTAAAACTGCTTTACAGCAAGGCTACGATCTCGCCCTGGCACCTAAATACATGAACTATGTGACCTTTGTGCGCGAACTGATCCGCATCAGTTTTGGCGTAATGTGCGTCATCGAAATCCGGCGTTATCGTTCACACATTCGACAAAACTTCTCTGACATTCAAAGCATTGACTTTCGCTGGCTTAACCTTTTGGTCGATGGATTTCTGATACTGCGCGTTATTGCTGTCATTGTTAGCATCATGATTCTGTGTAGCTTTCACTTCGGAATGACCTTCGATTTTCGCACCATGGGTTTAACCGCCAACTACCTTACATTTTTACTGGTCAGTGTATTAATCTTTTTTAGCCTGAGACATTCATCACTGGTTGGCACTGTACAGGAATTTAACACTAAGAAGGATGACGCGAATCGGGAGATATTTCAGTCAACCGATATCGATAAACTGCTCGATGTAATGGAGCAGGATTCTCCATTTTTGCAACATGCACTTACCGTAGACGAACTTGCGAATATGGTTGGCATCCCACCTAAAACACTTTCAGCCATTTTCAAACAACACTTCGGTAAAAATTTTTACGAGTTTATAAACAGCTATCGAATAGACAAAGCTCAGGCACTGCTATCCGACCCCATCCATAAAGACAATAGCATTCTGGATATTCTTTACGAAGCAGGCTTTAACAGTAAGGCAACCTTTAATACCCTATTCAAAAAACGCGTGGGCATGACACCCTCAGAGTTTCGCAAACACCAACTGCAAGGCTAAAACACACTTTCAGTAACAAGAAAAAGGGAAGGCAGCTCAAGCCACCTCCCGTTCACTGTCGCCCGTGAACCGTTCCCCGACTTACCCTGTGTTACGCATACCAGCGGAAATACCGGCCATGGTTACTTTCAAAGCGCGTTCGAGCTCTTCGCTAAACGGCTTGCCGCTGCGATGACGTTTGAGCAGCTCCGCCTGTAAATAATTAAGAGGATCAATGTAGGGCTTACGCACACTTAACGTTTGACGCAACATAGGATCGCTTTCGAACAATGCATCTTGCTTTTTGATGCGGTTGATCAGCACTTCCAGTGCGCCTAAATCAGCGCGCAATTCCTGTCCCAGCGGGTGCAACTCTTTGGGTACCAATTGCTTTTCATAGTAAGCGGCAATCGGTGTGTCCGCCTTACCGATCACCATTTCCAGCAAATCCAGGAACGATGAAAAGAAGGGCCAGTTATCCACCATATCGTTAAGGGTCGCGGGCGCTTCTTGGAGGGCAAATTCCAAAGCCTGACGGGTGCCAAGCCATGCAGGTAAATTTAGGCGCACTTGCATCCAGGCGAAAACCCAAGGAATCGCTCGCAAACTTTCCACACCACCGGTGGCCTTGCGTTTGGCAGGTCGCGATCCCAACGCCAACAAGCCCAACTCTTGCTCGGGCGTGAGAGAGCGGAAGTAAGGCACAAATTGCGGATGCCCACGCACCACCCGACGATAGCCCTCAAGGCTCGCCTGCGCCATGCGTTCGATTAATTCACGCCACTGCTCCTGCGGCGCCTCGTGCGGTTCCAATGTCGCGCGCAAGGTTGCCACCACATACGTTGAGAAACTCGCAAACGCCACTTTCGGCAGGCCAAACTTATAGCGAATCATCTCGCCTTGCTCGGTCACACGAATCTTGCCCTTGACCGAACCCGGTGGCTGCGAAGCCATGGCCTTTTCTACCGGACCGCCGCCACGGCCGACGGTACCGCCGCGGCCGTGGAACAGAACCAAATCCACACCGTGCTTCTCTGCCAGCTGCACCAGCCTCTCTTGCGATTTATATTGCGCCCAGGTCGCAGCGAATTTACCGGCATCTTTGGCCGAGTCCGAATAGCCAATCATTACCGTCTGTTTACCGTCGGTGTATTCGCGGTACCAAGGTAACTGCCAAAGCAAATCCATTACCTGGGCGGAGCGGTCCAGATCATCCAGTGTTTCAAACAAGGGGACAATCGGCATATTCCAGCCCATACCGCACTCTTTCAAAAGCAGGGCGACAACCAATACATCGGAAGGCTGTTGCGCCATCGAAATAATGTAAGTGGATAGCGCCTCGCGTGGCTCTGAGGCGACCACTTTACAAGTGGCCAGCACCTCTGCGCCCTCGTCACTGACGGGCCATTGGGTAGGAAAGAGTGGGCGCTTGTCCTGCAGGTGTTTAAGCAAAAACTCCTGACGTTCGGCCTCACTCCACTCCAGGTAGCTGCCCATTTCTAAATAGCGAGTCAGCTCATCCATCACATTTAAATGACGCTCACCATCCTGACGAATATCCAAAGGAACCAAATTAATGCCAAAGCTGTAAACCCGACGGATAGTGTCCATCAGGGGACCATTGGCAATGTGCGGCAGCCCCACTTCGCGCAGCGAGCGGTAGCAAAGCATCAATGGCTGCAGCAGGTCTTCGCGTGACTCAATGATACCGTCCGGCTTAGCGGGCTGCTGCCCCTTTAAGGTTGCCTCTGCCCAGTCTAGGGTTGCCTGAACTTTAGTGCGCAACCCGGCCAGATAATCGCGGTAAGGTGTGTCGCTTTGACCAACCACGGCTTTCAACTCGTCGCTTGCTGCCAGCATACTCAGGTCACCGTAAAGACCCTGAACATCGCGCAGGTAAAGCTCGGCCGCCATCCAACGTCCCAGCAACAACACTTCGCGGGTTACCTTGTGGGTCACATTGGGATTGCCGTCCCGGTCTCCCCCCATCCAGGAGTAAAAGCAAAACGGCTGTAGGTCGAGCGGTAAGGACTCATCCAGATGTCGGCTACACAGTCGGTCCATGTGACGAATAAAATCCGGCACTGCTTGCCAGAGGCTGTTCTCAATAACCGCGAACCCCCACTTGGCTTCATCCACCGCGGTAGGACGCTCGGCGCGAATTTCATCAGTGCTCCAAATTTCTTCCACCAGGCGATGCAGGCGGCCACCTATTTTGTCTTTTTCAAACGACAGTAAATTACCGCGCTGCTGATCAGACAAGGTGGTCACGATTTGATCGTATTTGCGAATCAAAGTACGTCGCGTCACTTCCGTTGGGTGCGCCGTTAGCACGAGCTCGATACGCAGGTTGCGAATCACCTCTACCAGCTTTTCCCGACCATAGGTCTCAGAAAAGTTGAGGAGCATTGCCTTGAGACCATCCTCTGGTTCAGCCTCGGCGCTGGCGCCGTACTCTTGATCGGCAATATTGGCGAGGTTCAAAAACTGATTAAATGCCCTAACAATGGGCAGAATGTCATTGTCGTCCAGCTCTTCGAGCAGTTCCACCAACGCACTTGGGTCGTCATCTTCACTTTGATTGATGGTTTTCCCAAGCTGACGGATTTGCTCGATCTTACCGAAGCGAGCCTCACCTTCGTGATCGCGAATGGTTTCACCCAATAGCTCGCCCAATAAACGGACGTTTTCACGCATGGTTTCAGGTAGCTGTTGCATCGAGTCTCTCCGTTGCTAAAAAAGTGTATTTTAAAAGATTTTTCCAGTGCTCGCATCGCGGTGGGCGGTTCAGCCAACCCTTATCCACACCATCTGTGGATAACTTTGTGCAAGAGTTTTTAGTAACCTTCCCCAGCCCCCGTGGACACTCGCCCCGACCCAACTGTGTGATTACCACTCAGCACAGAACTTGCACAAATTCAGGGGGTTAGAGCGCACCGTTATGAACGTTTTACAACCAAGAATGCTCACTCAGCGAACATAATTGTAGTCCGGCGCAGCGCCCGCCGGCACAATTAGTACGCCTTATTACTGCAAAAAGCTCAATCTATTCACACCCTAGGCTCGCGCAGTGGAAAACGTTAACACTTGCTGGATATGTTCCAATCCTAAACTTTGCATTAACAGCCGATCGACCCCTAACGCGACACCGGCGCAATTTGGCAGGCCATCTTTCATCGCCGCAAGCAATCGTTCATCCGCCGCAATGTAGGGCAAGCCAAGCTCCTCGCGTCGACGCTGATCGGCCGTAAAGCGCAGGGCCAACTCAGTGGCATCTGTCAGCTCCCAATAACCATTAGCTAATTCCATACCATTTAGGAATGCCTCAAACCGACGCGCGACTGGCTGGCCGGTTGCATCGGGCGCTATTCGCGCGAGAGCCGCTTGCGACACGGGATAATCGTAAATAAATGTAAGGCCTTGGGGGAGGCGAGATTCGAGCCGGTGCGTGATGAGCAAATCCAACCAGTCATCCTTCGACAAACCATCTGGATTTATCTCAATCCACTGCGCGCCAAGGGTTTGCAGCTCCTCGCGAGTTGCGCAGTGAGGGTCCACCCCCAGTTCATTGAAAAACCAATCCCGGTAACTCAGATAGTTTACCGCCAGATCCGGCACCACAGCCTTCACCAACTCGGCCACCTCAGCCATCAGAGCCCGGTCGTCGAGCTCCACTCGATACCATTCGAGCATGGTGAATTCACAATTATGACGCCGACTCGACTCACCGTCGCGAAAAGCCTTACCCAACGAATAAATACACCTGGGCATCTGCGCCAGCAAACGTTTCATGGCGTACTCTGGCGAGCTTTGCAAGTACGCCTGCCGCCCATTTCGCTCGGCCACTACGGGCTGAATAAAAGGGTCGGTCACAAAGTGCTGACACAGCAACGGCAGCTCGACCTCGAGTACATGGCGAGAAGCAAAAAAATGACGAATCAACTGATAAAGCGCGGCCCGCGCCTCAAGGGCTGCGGGCGTGCTGGTAGGCAGGTGGTGATCACTCATATTGAGCGAATCAATCTTTAGAGGCGCGTCCCAAATATTCGCCGGTACGCGTATCTACCCGAACCACATCACCCTGGTTCATAAATAGAGGCACTTTGACCACCGCACCGGTGCTCAAGGTCGCAGGCTTAGTACCGCCCTGTGCAGTGTCGCCCTTAAGCCCAGGGTCAGTTTCGGTTACTTCCAGCTCAACGTGATTGGGCGGCGTAATAACCAATGGCGCATCGTTGAACAGTGTAACCACGCACTTATCCTGCTCACGCAGCCACTTCGCAGCATCGGCGACGGCTTTTGCATCAGCGGCAAACTGCTCGAAGCTGTCCGGGTCCATGAAGTGCCAAAACTCACCGTCGGTATACAGGTACTCCATGTCGCGATCCATGACATCCGCACCTTCCAGCGAGTCGGTCTGACGGAAAGTACGCTCCCACACCCGGCCGGTGGCCAAATTGCGCAATTTGACGCGATTAAAAGCCTGACCTTTGCCCGGTTTTACCAGTTCATTTTCAACAATCGTACAAGGATCTCCGTCCAACATTACTTTCAGACCTGTGCGGAAATCATTGATAGAATAGGTTGCCATACACCCTCTCGAATTCATTTATCAAATTTTAAAGGCGCCAATGATACATCGAACCGCCCTCACTTGGCACACCGAAAGCTGGCAAGAGGCGCTGAAAAACCTGATTCGCAGTCCAAAAGAGCTGTTTGAGCTGTTACAGCTAGACAACACAGACCTTGAAATGGCGCTAGAGGCTTGTGGCCAGTTTGAATTACGGGTACCGCGCAGCTTCGCGGCACGAATGCAAATTGGTGACCCAAACGACCCGCTGCTCAAGCAAGTCTTGCCCACGGGGCGCGAATTGTTGGCTGAACCGGGCTACAGTCAGGACCCATTGGGAGAACAGGCCGCCAATCCGCACCCGGGTTTAATTCACAAATACAAAGGCCGGGTATTGCTCGTGGTGACCGGCAGTTGCGCCATTAATTGTCGCTACTGCTTTCGCCGTCATTTCCCCTACCAAGACAATCGCCCGAGCCGGGAAACCTGGCGGCAGGCTCTTGACTACATCGCTCAAGACGACAGCATTAACGAGGTGATATTCAGCGGCGGCGACCCACTCAATGCGCCAGACAGCACGCTGCAATGGTTGAGCGCGCAGATTGCGCAGATTCCACACATTACCCGTTTGCGGGTACACAGCCGATTGCCCATTGTGATTCCAGCGCGCATTACCGATAGCTGTCTCGAATGGATGGCCAGCGATCGCTTTGACAATGTACTAGTCATTCACGCGAACCACGCCAATGAAATAGATGCCGGAGTGGCCTCAGCTCTGGCTCGCTTAAAGAGCCATGGGGTTACCTTGCTCAACCAAACCGTACTGCTCAATGGTGTCAATAATCATGCCCAGACACTCATCAATCTCAGTGAACGACTGTTCCAGTGCGGCGTTGTACCCTACTACTTACACATGCTGGACAAAGTCGCGGGAGCCGCCCACTTTGACGTGGATCAAGCGGACGCTCGACGCCTTGTACAAGTCATGCGAGAGAACTTACCAGGCTATTTGGTACCCAAGCTGGTGCGTGAAATTGCGGGTGAGGCGAGTAAAACTCCCATTCTATAGTCGACGGTTAGGCGACAGAGGCTGTGGTTATCCGCTATATTGCTAATACTGACCGCAAAGATTCCGTTGAAATATGACAGAGCCTTCTCAACAATCGCTGCTAGAGCGCTTAAAGCTGCCCGAACCGGACCTCAAGCAATTGAGCTTCTGTAAAAGCACCTCGGTCAAAAATATCGAGCAGTGGGTAGATAGTTTGCCGTTAACGCGCACCAGCTTTGTCAGTGCAATTCTCTATTCAGCACTGCCAGAGTTAGCGCGTTTAAAAACCGACGGTGACACACACTTCAAAATGCTTGAGGTCGTTCGCCCGGTGATATATGGCTGCGTTAGTGGCCTGTCAAAAGCTTTTCTAAATCAACCCATCATTTTACCAGAGCCCGCGCGCAAGGCCGCTACGGTGGCGCAGGCACTGCAAAAGCACCTAAGCAATGCTTATACCTGCGCCGTTCGGGACAGCTTTACCAACAAAACCAGCCAAGATGTGAAGGCTCTGTGTATCCACCGCGCAATTACGGGGCTTGGTTTATTGTTGCTGCGCAGCTATCAGCTGTACACACCAACCCCGAGCCAAGCCTGGCGAGAGCTGCATACGCTATACCATTTAGCGGAGCTCAGCGGACTGTCACAGGTGCTACTGCGTGACCCCATGGTGGGGCAGCGCGGTGTGCGCACCATTGAGCAGGCCTACTTGCGCGTTGTATTACTGTCCGCCTGCCGCCCCAATCAATTGCGTCAAAACGACCTGCACAACATATACAATGCGCTAGAGGACTGGTCGGCAAAAGCATCGCTTAATAAGCTAGACCCTTCCGGGACCAAGAATTTGTACAGCGTTATGCTGGACAGCGAAGCCCCTCCGGTTTATCGCACCCGGCTAGCACTCTATGAAAGCCAAGATATTCGCCAACTGGACACCACTGAACTATGTCAATCCCTGCACGAGATGGTGACAGACCCAGAGCGGCTAAAATCATTGAAGCTCAATACCAGTCTACTGGGCCACGCGATTGATGCATGGCAGCAACCGGCGCAACGCAATTTCGAACGCACAGCCGGCGACGGACAGCTGGAGGTTTGCGTCGGGCTAACCAACCTGCATTTTCATGTAGCCGATGAAACGCCGTTCAATCTGTTCATCAGGCAAACCTCAAGCTTTGATATCGAGGGCGACGGTGAAATATTTAAAAAACACAGCGTGAAACTGAAAGACCGTATCGACCCCAGCCAAGCTGACCCATGGGGGGATGCTTATGATATCGCCAAACCTAGAATGGCGGGGAGCGACAAGCCCACCACCAATATCGACCAGGCACTGCAACAAGGTGCGCGCATGCGGTATCGCGGTCAGCACCCCATATTTTCCGTCGAGATTATTGATGTTAGCGCAGGTGGTTATTGTCTGGAATGGCACACCGCAAGCCCGCTGCAACTGAAAGCCGGTGAACTGCTTGGGGTGCGCGAGCCCGGCCGCTTTAAGTGGGCCATTGCCGCAGTGCGCTGGGTGCAGCAAACCCGCAACACCAGCCAACTGGGCATTCAATTACTGGCCCCCCAGGCACACCCAGGAGCGGCCGCACCCATCCACAAAACTGGTGACACGTCTGAATATCATCGCGTACTGGCACTACCTGCGCAAAGGCTGGCCAACCGCCCGGCAAGCTTGTTGACCAATGCGGTGTCTTTTCACGAGCAGCAAAAGGTAAAACTTTATCAGGGGGGGCAATTGGCCACGCTACAATTGACCCGACGACTTTTTAGCACAGGCTCCGTGAGTCAGTTTGCCTACAAAAACCTAACCAGTGCCAGCGATCAACCTGAAAAGAACGACTCCCGATCCACTTCGGAGGATGATTTCGAATCGGTTTGGCGCAATTAGTAACGCTGGGGACGTCTACTATGTCGCATAATATCGACATATGCCCCACTCACATGCAGTTCTATACGCCAATAGCTATTGTCGTAGGCCCGGATTCGGGTAATATAGTTGCCGCACTAGCTCGGTTGAGCTAATAATTTCAACTAGATGGCGACAAACGGTAGCAACAGACACCGCAACGGCCTATTACAAGTCGCCGTGCATTGGTTTGACTCTCGCATGTGGTGGATTGCAGGCAACGGGTCACCCATAAAATCAAAATGAAAGAGCGCAGTAATACTCTATGACAGCCAACGATACGATCCGACTGCTCATCCTCAATGACTCACAAGCCGAGGCTGAGCGCCTGATCAGCATGCTGCAAAATGCGGGCAAACCGAATCGGGCTCAGCATGTCACCAGTGCCGACTCTCTGGCAAAGCTGCTTGAAGATCAAGCTTGGGATCTACTGATCGCTCACGAAAAAACCCAAAACCTTGCCCCCGCTAGCGCTATCCAACAAATCCGCCGCCTCAACAAAGATGTCCCGGTCATATTGCTCACCGATGAGCAAGGCAGCCAAGTGGTGGTCGAAGGCCTGAAACTGGGCGCCGTCGATGTTGTACAACTCGATGAAGACCAACACCTGCTCTTTGTCATTAATCGCGAAATGGCTAATCGTTACCAGCGGCAAGAAAAGCGCATTGCGGATCGTCTGTTTCGAGAGTCGGAACGGCGCGCCCAATCGCTGCTCGACAGCTCGCGCGATGCCATCGCCTATGTCCAGGATGGCCTGTACCTCTACGCCAATGAATCCTTCGCCGAGCTGTTTGCCTACGAGGACAAAGACGATATAGATTGCATGCCCATCATGGACATGGTTGCAGAGCGGGATCAAAAGACGCTAAAAGACTTCATCAAAGAGTTTACCTTGAAGGGCGTGGACGCCGAGTCATCTCAGCTGCAATTCAGCGGATTGAAGCAAGATGGTAGCGAAACCAATATCGCCCTGGAAGTAAACCACGCCACCTACGACGACGAACCCTGCCTGCAATTTTTAGCCAAGGCCACAAAGCAAGACGGCGCGTCCGCTGAAGAGCTGGAGGCGGTAAAATCGCTGGATGTGGTTACCGGTTTATACAACCGCAGCTACATGATGGGGCAAACCAACAAAGTCATTAATAATATTGGGGACGACCAAACCCGCGCCCTTTTGTACATTGATATCGACGATTACGCGGACGCTATACAGGGTAAGTTCGGGGTTAGCGGTGCCGATGAGGCCATTACTGACCTGGCTAAACTTTTTACCGAGCTTAAGCATGACAGTGAAATTCTGGCACGCTTCGGCGACAGCAGCTTTACCTTGCTAACCAACACAACTACGGCGTCGGAAGCGGTAAAGCGCGCAGAAAAAATTAGCAGTCAGGTCGCCGAACACATTATCGACATAGACAACGTTACCCTGCAAGTAACCGCCAGCATTGGGGTTTCGGTGATCAACGAAAATAGCTCAAAAGCGGAAACTGCCATAGAGCAGGCCCTGGATGCCATGGAGAAAGCTCGCGCCAGCTCCGAGTGTCAGGCCCTGCTCTATGAACCCCCCATGAGCGATGAGGAACGCCAGGAGAAAAATCTTCTGAGTGAAGTACGCGAAGCGCTGGCCAATGATCTTTTCCGCTTAATGTTCCAACCGATTATCAGCCTGCGCGGTTCTGACGAGGAGTATTACGAAGTATTAGTCCGGCTGGAAAGCGCCACTGGCGACAAGCTGTCCCCAGAGGGTTTTATTGATGCTGCGGCCGATGCAGGTATCGGGACCAAAGTTGACCGCTGGATTGTCCTTGAGTCGATTAAAATGTTGTCTGAACATCGCGCCCGGGGCAACCAGACCAAACTTATCGTCAACCTTAACCGAGTCTCTGTGTGCGACGAAACATTAGTTCCCTGGTTAGGGGTGGCCTTTAAAGCGGCCGGCCTACCTACCGACGCCATTATATTTCAAGTGCAAGAACGCGACGTCACAAACCACCTCAACGCGGCCAAAGCACTGAACAACGGCCTGTTAAAAATCGGCTCAATGATGTCAATCAGCAGCTTTGGCTGCTCGCTCAACCCATTCAATACGCTAAAGCATGTAGACGCCAAGGTAATAAAGGTAGACGGCTCCTTCACTCAAGACATTCAGAGTAAGAGCGAGAGCCCTGAGGGGCTCTCACAGCTGCTGGCGGAACTGCACGAACACGAGCGCGTTACCATAGTGCCCTTTGTGGAGAACGCCAGCGTACTATCAACGCTATGGCAGGCTGGCGTGCACTACATTCAAGGTCACTATTTGCAAGAACCCACGGAATCGATGAGTTACGATTTTAATATGGAAGGGTAAAACTGTCGGATGTCGGATGTCGGATGTCGGATGTCGGATGTCGGATGTCGGATGTCGGATGTCGAACAGTGTGGAGTGACGCGTTGATTTTCAAACCTCAGACATCGGACCTCAGACATCCGACTTTTTTCAAACAATCCGATCGCGTTCGCGAAACCCCATCAAATAGAGAATCGCGTCTAGCCCCAGCGTTGATATTGCCTGCTCTGCGCTGGCTTTCACCAAAGGCTTGGCGCGAAACGCAATGCCAAGGCCAGCAGCACTTAGCATTGGCAAATCGTTGGCGCCATCGCCAACTGCGATGGTTTGCTCTACGGTGATACCTTCTTTCTCAGCCAGAAGCTTTAATAACTCGGCTTTGCGCTGGCCATTGACGACTTCACCTTTCACCTCGCCGGTTACCTTTCCGTCAACGATATCCAGCTGATTGGCGAACACGTAATCAACGCCCAATCTTTTTTGTAAGTACTCACCAAAATATTGAAAGCCACCAGACAAGATCGCAGTTTTGTAACCCAAGTGTTTTAAGCTACTGATCAGCTTTTCTGCGCCCTCAGTAATTCGTAAATTCGCCGCAATATCCGCAAGTACGTTCTCATCCAAGCCCTTTAACAGTGCCATGCGGCGGGTAAAGCTCTCATTGAAATCCAATTCGCCACGCATGGCCAGCTCGGTGATTTCAGCCACCTGCTCCCCCACGCCAGCGGCCTTAGCGAGCTCATCGATCACTTCCGCTTCAATCAGGGTGGAATCCATATCGAAACAAACAAGGCGCCGATTGCGGCGATAAACGGTGTCCCGCTGAAAGGCGATATCTACTTCATGCTGCGTCGACAGCTCCATAAAGTCTGCGCGCAAAGCTTCGCGATTGGCCGGCTCGCCGCGCACCGAAAACTCAACGCAAGCGCTGCTGCGCTGATCCAAACCATTGAGGGGAATACGCCCTGAAAGGCGATTAATATTGTCTATATTCAGACCGTGCTTGACGGTTACCTGCGTTAAGTCCGCTATTTGGCCAGCAGTGACTTCTCTTGCCAGTAACGTCACGATATAGCGGGCCTTGCCCTGATGATTGACCCACTGTTCATAGCTTTGCGCATCAATACGGGTAAACCGCACCTGAATAGACAAATCGATAACCGCCGCCCGGATTTCCTGTAGCAGGTCATCTTGATTCACAGCACCCTGCTCAAAACCCACTAACAATCCTAACGTTAAATTATCGTGGATTACCGCCTGCCCAATATCCAGCACGGCAGCTTGGTACCGATCAAGCACCTGAGTAATGGCGGAAGTGACACCGGGCTTATCTTCCCCGGCCGCATTGATCAAAACTATATCTTTCACGGTATAAGGCGCTGTAGTAAAAGCGGGCATTATAGCGGTTAACGCGTTGCAAATACTAATAGGACAGCGGCAAAACAACCACAGAATGCAAAATTTAAGCAATGCCTGGGCAGACTGTTGAACAACCGCCTGCATGTAAAGGGTTTTTCAACAGCGGCTAATGCTACAATTGCGTTAGAATGCGCTCACCGTATCGACGCGGTATAAGAGAATACTTAGCCTCAAGGACACCTCAAAACCCGTAATGACACTGAAGCAAACTCTTAGTCGCCATCCTTTACTCGGCCTGTGCCTGTGCCTGATGGTACTGCTTGGACTGACCGGCGCCATGCTGACTCTGCACTTCGCCGCACAGCAACAGGCGACAAGCGCAAGTCAATATGGCAATGCGTTAGCCGAAAGTGCGGCGTCACAGGCCGTAGAGCCGGCCCTGAGCCAGGACATGATCAGCTTGCAGGTCATTTTACAAGCCGTTGCTCAGCAACCCAATGTCAGCGGCGCGACCATTCACGATGTCGAGAATCAACTATTGGTGCAAAGCGGCTCCGGCAATGCCCCGCCACATTACAGCGAGCTAAACTTCACCGCCCCCATCACGTTGGACACACATATTGCGGGCCACCTAGGCGTCACACTAGCGCTGCCTCCGATCCAGCAAGTTTATGACAGCTTTATTTGGGCGTGGGCTCTAACCGTTTTTATCGCCATGTTGGTCTGCGTGCTGGCCTATAGGCGTCTATCGCAACAACAAGGCGCGGGCAAAGAGCCGGCCCATGATCTAGAGCAAACAGCGGCCGACTCACAAGGTGTCGAAGACGAACCCAGCGAGCAAGAGATTGCCGGCGCTGAGTCAACGGACAGCCACTGCGTTACCGTAAAGTTGCAGCTGCTGAACATCAACAAACTGGAACAACAACTGTCGTTAAATAACTACCAAAGCTGCTTGAAAAAATTTGACCGACTTGTAAAAGGCATACTAGCGCTCTATGAAGGCGAGAAAAACACACTAGAGAACGGCCGGCTAACCCTCTCTGTTACCAGTGACAACCTGGATGACGCCAGCTTCTACGGAATTTGCATCGGCCACCTGGCATGCGAATTGTCACAACAGCAGCCCAGCCCCCGACTAAAAATTTCAGTAACCGTTACGACACCCGACGGGAGCTCTCAGCGGACGCCCGAACAGACACAGCTTCCTGACGCAGGTACTATTTGGGTTGACCCAGCACTGCACAGCCCAGCCCTGGCATCGCATGTCAGCATAACTGAACGCCAACAGGTAGCAGTGATCAAACCGCCCTATCAAGCTCTGCTCGAACGCCAATGCAAACAACTGCAGGCAGCACTGCACCAAGACGCAGAGTGAAGCATACCGAGCTTGCAGGCTACACGGGCGAGCTTGTCACTCATCCGTCACCAAAGCATCACATAACTGTCACTAAAGCCAACTAGCGTAGCGTATCACCGTCCGCCCACATCCAGCACGGGGCATAGATACAGGTTACGCGTATGCTGAATATCGAACAGTCCGTTAATGATAAATTCCCCCGCTTTGCCGGTACTAAACCCCTCTTAAAAAAGCCTACGCTGTCGTTGCTGCGCAAGCTCACTCATGAGCAAGAGATTAATGACTTCCTAAGCAACAACGAAGGGTTAAAGGGAATTGACTTCATCGATCAAATTTTCGATTACTTTAATTTCAACTACAGTGTCAGCTCGCGTGACCGCAATAATATTCCCGCTCAGGGCCGCGTCGTCATTATTGCCAATCACCCTATTGGCTCGCTAGACGGGCTCGCTTTACTGCACATGGTACGCGGCATTCGCTCAGATGTTCGTATTGTTGCCAACGATATGCTGATGGCCTTCGAGCCGCTACACAACGTGTTTCTGCCACTGGATAACATGACCCGCGGCGCCTACCGGAAAAGCTATAAAGCTATTTTGGCGGCACTCAATAACGAGCAGGCCGTCATTATTTTTCCTGCGGGAGAAGTATCGCGCGCCACCCCCAAAGGCATTCGCGACGGCGCCTGGCACGCAGGCTTTTTACACTTTGCCCGCAAAACCAATGCTCCGGTACTGCCTATCTGCATCGACGCGAAGAACTCTCTGCTGTTTTACTCTGCGTCCATGCTCTACAAACCTTTCGGTACCGCGTTGCTCGCGCGTGAAATGTTCAAAAAGCAATCAACCGAAATTCGTATGCGCATTGGCGAGCCGATTCCTGCCACGGAATTGGAAGCAAAGAACCTTGCCGATAAGGCCCTGATCCGCCGCCTGAAAAAACACCTGTACAAACTGCGAAAAAAACGTGACGCGCAGTTTGTTACCGAACGAACCATAGCCCACCCGGAAGAGCGCAGTGCACTGAAAAAAGAATTTTCGCTGGCGCAGCAAATTGGCACCACCTCAGACAACAACAAAATATTTCTCTGCAACTACGCTGACCACCCAACCATCTTGCGGGAAATAGGGCGACTGCGAGAACACACCTTTCGCAAAGTAGGCGAAGGCACTGGCGCGCGCCGCGACCTCGATAAATACGACCACCACTATTTGCATCTGGTACTGTGGGACGAAAGTAACCTCACTATTGCAGGGGCTTATCGCATAGCCGATTGCGGTCGAATTTTGCAACAATACGGCGCCGAAGGGCTTTACACCAACGAGTTATTCACCTTTCACCCCAATCTATTCCCCTATTTAGAGCAAGGCGTAGAGCTGGGCCGCAGCTTCGTGCACCCAGACTACTGGGGCAAAGCCAGTTTAGACTACCTTTGGCAGGGGTTAGGTGCCTACCTGACACACAATCCTCAAGTGCGCTATGTACTCGGACCTGTCAGTATGAGCGCCACCTACCCCAAAAATCTGCGCGATTTGGCTGTCTTTTTCTACCAGCGCTATTTCAGCACAGCCCAGCCGATGGCACTTGCCCCACACCCTCATGTCATCAATCAAGAAGACCATGAACGGCTAATCTGTGAGTTTCGCGATAAAGAACCCGACGATGCCATGCGTTACGTGCAGCAGCAATTCAGCGCCGCTGGCCACAAATTCCCAACGCTCTATAAACAATACGCCGCACTGTATGAAGCCGGCGGTTACAGCCTACTCGCCTTCAGCGTCGACTCGGATTTCGGCAATTGTTTAGATGGCCTGTTTATGGGAGATCTAACCAAAATGAAGGCGACCAAAAAGAGAAGGTATTTTGGGGAATCGTTACGGGCGTCCGAGGCCCAGGGTCTGATGTCCGACGCTTGACGGTCCAAGAGGCTTCTCCTGCGTAGCGAAAACTCGTCAGACATCAGGCCTCAGACGTCTAGCATCGCAATTTATGCTAAGCTCGCTGCAATCAAAAATGACGATTGAAGCGAGTTTATGCACATACATATTCTTGGTATTTGCGGTACGTTCATGGGCAGTCTGGCCTGCCTTGCCAAGGAACTTGGCCACCGGGTGACAGGCTCGGACCAAAACGTTTACCCACCCATGAGCACTCAGCTGGAGCAATTGGGTATTGAGCTTATCAGCGGCTACGACCCCAGCCAGCTCGACCCGGCCCCCGATTTGGTTGTTATCGGCAATGCGCTAAGCCGTGGCAACCCGGCGGTAGAAGCTGTGCTTGAGCGAGGACTGCCTTATACGTCTGGCCCCGAGTGGTTGCGACAACATGTGCTGCCGGGCAAATGGGTGTTAGCGGTTTCTGGCACTCATGGTAAAACCACAACGGCCAGTATGCTGGCGTGGATTTTAGAGTACGCCCAAATGAGCCCCGGCTTTTTAATCGGCGGCGTCACCCAAAACTTCCCCGTATCCGCCCGCCTGGGCGATACCCCCTTCTTTGTTATCGAAGCCGATGAATACGACAGTGCCTTCTTCGATAAACGATCCAAGTTTGTTCATTACCAGCCGCGCACGCTGATTATTAACAACATGGAATTCGACCACGCCGATATTTTCGATGCACTGGCGGACATCCAACGACAATTCCATCATCTGGTACGCACAGTACCCGCTAGCGGTCGTATTATTTATCCGGCCAATGTCGCCGCCATAGAGGACACCATTGCCAAAGGCTGCTGGAGTGAGACAGTCACCACCGGCGAACAAGGTGAATGGCAATGCACTAACCTGCAAGCCGACGGCAGCCAGTTTGCTGTATGCCAAGGCGGACAGCAACATGCCGTTGTCGACTGGGGGCTCAGCGGCCAGCACAACGTCGACAACGCGCTTGCAGCGATACTGGCGGCGCGCCACGTAGGCGTTACACCAGAAATTGCGGCGGCGGCGCTGTCGGAATTTAAAGGCGTAAAACGCCGCATGGAATGCATCGCCGATACACATTCTATAAAGGTGTACGACGACTTTGCTCACCACCCTACGGCCATTCAAACCACCCTGGCCGGGCTGCGCGCCAAAGTGGGCGATGGAAAAATCATCGCCGTAATTGAACCGCGATCAAACACGATGCGTATGGGTGTCCACAAAGATAATTTGGCTGCCGCCTGTGTCGACGCCGATGATGTACTCTGGTACCAGCCACCCGATACCGACTGGGATCTGGCCGATGTCATTAAACACTCGCCCGTGCCCGCAAAGTTATATCGTGATTTGAATGCAATTATTCACGACGCGCTGGCATTGGCCGAGGCCAACTGCCACATTGTTATTATGAGCAACGGCGGCTTTGGTGGCCTGCACGGCCGCCTGGTGGAACAACTGAATAAACACGCACTGTGACGGAGGCCAAAATGAATGAGGAGCGCACCGTAACCCTCGCTATGACGGGCGCCTCAGGCGCTCAATACGGATTGCGACTACTGCAGTGCCTGCTCGCTGCCGAATGTCGCGTCTACCTATTGCTGTCGTCCGCCGCCGAAGTGGTGATTCGAACGGAAACCGAATTAGATTTACCCTCGAACTTGGAAGAACAACAGATCTTCCTTAGCCAGCGTTATGGCGCCGAAGATGACCAGCTTATGTTATTCGGCCGCGACGATTGGTTTTCGCCGGTGGCCTCTGGCTCGAGCTCCCCGGCCTCTATGGTTATTTGCCCGGCCAGTGGTGGCACTTTATCGTCCATCGCGACCGGCGCCAGTAACAACTTAATTGAGCGCGCCGCCGACGTGGCGTTAAAAGAAAGGCGACAATTAATTTTAGTCCCGCGCGAGACCCCCTACTCGGCCATTCACCTTGAGAACATGCTTAAACTTACCCAGCTGGGCGCGGTGGTATTACCGGCCAGCCCTGGCTTCTATATGCAGCCTGACAGCGTCGAAGCACTGATTGATTTTGTCGTGGCCCGTATTCTCGACCAACTGGGTATTGAGCAGGAACTGATGCCGCGCTGGGGAGAGGAATAGTGCTACCGGGTAAAGCCACCTTGGTGGAAGTAGGCCCGCGCGATGGCCTGCAGAATGAGACCGGGCTCATTGCCAGTGCCGACAAAATAGAACTCATTAACGCCCTCGCCCGAGCGGGACTTACGCGCATAGAGGCCGGCGCCTTTGTTAACCCCAAGTGGGTGCCGCAAATGGCCGATAGCGAAGCGGTGTTGGCTGGTATTGAACGCCGTGCAGGCGTCAGTTACAGCGCCCTCACTCCCAACTTAAAAGGCTTTGAGCGCGCGCTCGCAGCAAAGGCCGACGAGGTCGCGATTTTTGCTGCCGCGTCAGAGGCCTTCAGCCAAAAAAATCTCAATTGCAGTATCGATAAAAGCCTTGCGCGCTTCGCAGAGGTCACTCAGGCGGCAGCCCAGGCCAAGATCCCTGTGCGCGGCTATATTTCCTGCGTACTGGGCTGCCCTTACAGCGGGGCAGTCGACCCCGCACTTTGCGTGGACATCGCCGAGGCACTGTTCGACATGGGCTGTTTTGAGGTGTCACTGGGTGACACTATTGGCGTGGGCACCGCCGCTAGCACCCAGGCTCTGCTCACGCCGATGCTTCAAAAATTCAACCCCAAACAACTGGCCGTGCATATGCACGATACCTACGGCCAGGCGCTGGCCAATGTGTACCAGTCCCTGCAAATGGGCATTAGTGTTATCGACGCCTCGGTCGCAGGGCTGGGCGGCTGCCCGTACGCCAAAGGAGCCTCGGGCAACCTCGCCACCGAAGACGTGCTATACCTATTAAACGGGCTGGGTATTGAGCACGGCATTGACCTCAATCAAGTAGTAGTAGCGGGCGATGTTATGTGTCGCAAACTCGGCATTGCCAACCACAGTCGGGTAGCCCAAGCACTGCTAAGCCAAAATGCCTAAAAGATTCGAGAATATGACCGAAGACAACGAACTGTTACAAGCCAAAGTAAATTTAGAAACTGCGCAAATACCCTGGCGCGAACTGCAGCGTTTTTTCGCCTCGGGCAACGCCATTTTTGTCGCGCCGGAACTCGACCTTACACAAGTAGCGACCGAAATGGCCCGCGACAACGCAGCGCAAATTCAGCATTGGATGCAAGCCAACCAAGTTGGCCCCGTCAGCGACGAAAGCGCGCAAGCGTGGTTTGATGATGACATCACCCTGTGGGCTGTTGTGGTTAAGCCTTGGGTTTTGGTGCAGGAGAAAGGGTCTGAGGTCTGACGTCTGAGGTCTGACTGGATAGAATGCCTGAATTCGGACGGCTAATGTCTGAGGTGAATCGAAAGCGGCTAGTGCCGTTTCGATGTTGTTTGCGTCAGACATCGGACCTCAGACATCCGACGGCCGTTAGTATGTCAACACCCCCCTAATCACAGCCGCAACGCCCGCCAGCGCCGCTATGGACAAAATAACGGGTCTGAGGGCATTGAAGGGTAAGCGCGTCACTAAGTGGCCCGACAACCAAAAGCCGATAAATACCCCGGGGGCGGTGGCCAGCACCAGCTTCATTTCCAGCATGCCGATATAGCCGGCGGGGGCCAGCGCCACGACGCTGGCAAGGCTGGCGAATAGAAAAAACGCGGCCAGATTAGCGCGCACCAATTCACCGGTCTCATTTTGGTAAATCAGCGCAATAGGTGGGCCACCTACCGCGGTAATCGTACCCATATAGCCGGACACCCCACCAGCCATAACACTATTGCGCGGCGACAGTGACGGCCTTAACCCCATCACACTCAAACCTACCGCCATTAGAATTAATACTCCAAAAGCCAGCTCGAACCCCTGTGCGGTTAAAAACGTCAGGGTAATAGCGGCCAAACCGGTACCAATCACGTTGCCGCCTATGGCGTAGCGCACGGGCCGAAACGTTAAACTTTGGTGATTGCGAATCAGCATAAGAATGTTAAGAACCACGGCATTAATAATCATGACGCCGGGTAAAAAAGCGGGGCTGATTAAGAACATCAACGGTGCTGACAAGGTACCGATGCCATAGCCCGCAACACCCTGAAGGCAGGCGCCGGCCACCAAGACAATATTGGCGAGGATAAGTTGTAAGAGCGAAATATCGGACAACAAATTCAGTTCTCAAAAATCAACGTGGGCATTATTACCTAACCAATATATCATACAATTGAAGGGCTAAACAGATTATAAACCAAGCAGGCCTGGTAGATTAATGGTAATAAAAAGCCCCGTCACCTCACAGATCCGGCAACTCAATCACTAGCAGGCTGTGACCTACCATTTAGTTCAACGGCCCGATGGCGACTTTCGTTCAATATGAGCCACCATCAGGCGAAAGACTTTATTTTAAAGCGTCGTGCAATAGGGCCCAATCAAGGTGCCGACAAAACCACCCGCGACATTGGTACTGAGATTAGTGGCATCAACCGCCTCGGCGAGCGTATACGACTGGCCCTGAACATCATAGGAGGCAGACATTTGTCCACCATCGAATGCCAGCGTTAAGGTGACATTCTCAGTGTCAGGCAAGGTCGTTGCTTTAACTAACTCATCCTCCAATGAGCCCGCGCGCCGGTATAGCGCCACCTGTTGTTCACCTTCGAATTCGCGAATACCCAGAAACATCAAATATTGATCGTTTTGGATCGCGGCCAAACCGGCCATTTGACCTTCATCGCCCGAACCCAATGACACGGTGGTTGATACGGTTGCAATATGATGCTGCTGACGCTTACCGACAAAAGAAGGCACTGTATTTAGGTCGCCAAGGCCACCCTCACATGCCAGGTTTAAGGCCCCATTCTCGACTTGGTAAAATGGGCTATCCGATGCGCGAATCCCCATCCAACCCAAGGAGAGCTTATCGCCATCGAAATCATCCGAGTAACTAAAGTCTCCCGAATTCAGTGAGGCTGCCTCGGGCTGAACAGGCAGGTCAGGTTTTTTAAGGGCAAAGGGAATGCGCTCACCCTCAGGCAAAATATAGGGCCAGTCGTTTTCCCACCGTACCGGCAGCAAAAAAGTTTCTCGACCAATATTAAACATGTCGTGGTCATATGGGCGAATGGCAAGAAACGTTGCCCACCAGTCGCCGTTGGGGATTTGTACAAACTTGGCGTGCCCGGCGGCAATAATTGGATCCTCTCGCTCAAATTCCAAATCGCGCTGGGTCAATATCGGGTTATGGTCAGCGGGTTTGTAAGGGCCCCAGACGTTGTCCGCCCGAAAAATGGTCTGGGAATGCTGCACACTCGTGCCACCCTCAGCGGCGGTAATATAGTAGTAACCATTTCGCTGAATAATATGTGGCCCCTCGATCCATACCGGCTCTTCTGAGATATCCACACCGCCATTAATCAGCTGTTTACGCTCTCCCGTCATAGCAAGATTGCGCCAGTCAAACTCCTGAATCCAAATGGCGCGGTGACCGTCGTAGCGCGGCTCTTCATTGGGCGCACCGTTATTAAGAATGTAGGCTTTGCCACTAGTATCCCAATGAATAGAAGGGTCAATTCCCTCAAAACCCAACCAGTGCGGGTCCGACCAAGGCCCAGTGGGACTCTCGGCCGTCATTACAAAGTTACCGTCGCAATCAACACACGTCGAGGTTAGATAATAGAGCCCCTCGTGGTAAGAAATATCAGGCGCGAATATACCTCGTGAAACGTTTAAGCCAAAAAAGTCGAACTGATCGGGCCGGTCAATCGCATTGGCGATATGCGTCCAGTTAACCAGATCTTTGGAGTGGTAAATCGGCAAACCGGGGAAATGGGTAAACGAGGAGGTGACCACATAATAATCGTCGCCCACCCGTGTCACTGTAGGGTCCGGTGCGTAACCAGAAATCACCGGATTGCGAAACTCGCCCTCGCCCACCACCACCTGTTCCTGCGACTTGCCTTTGTAGCTAAAGCTTGTGTACTGAGCAGCGCCCGCAGCAGCCGGTGTCGACGCTGAAGATGAAACCTCTTGCGCTGATACCTCTGGTTCGCTCTGGTTACTGTCTGGGGTCGAATCACAACCCGCCAACAATACGGCAAGCCCAACTAGAAGTAAGGTAAATAATTTATTCATTATATGAACCCTCAAAGTTCTACAAGGATACGCAACACGTAAATAACCGCCATTGTTCGCGGTGTAAGTTAAAGACTGTTGCTCTCTTTTAAATTGCAATATATTATTACAATTTCATATTGTCAAATTCACTATAACCTTTCGTGCAGCTGCAATCAATTAGAGTAATAGCGCGCCGCAGCGCCTTTTTACAAGGCCGGGGTTCTGGCTCACTGATGGTTTTATCGGTAATGACTTCATGGGGATACACGGGATGAACACCATCAAATGCGTCGGGTTGGCCGTGGCCGCATTAACAAGCGCCTGCAGCCATCACGCCGAGGTAGCAACCCCACCGAAGACGGCGGTGTTCGCCAAGAACCCGATTATCTGGGCCGATGTGCCGGACCCAGCTGTTATTCGTGTCGATGACACTTATTACATGAGCAGTACCACGATGCACATGAATCCTGGGCTGCCTATTATGCAATCTCCCAATCTGGTGGATTGGGAGTTATCGGGTTACGTTTATGACACCCTGTCGGACGGCGATCAATCAACCCTAAGCAATGGTAAACAATCCTACGGGCAAGGCTCCTGGGCCAGTAGCCTGCGCTATCACCAAGGGCGCTATTACGTAACCACCTTTGCCAATCACACCGGCGAAACCTATATCTTTTCCACCGACAATATTGCCAAGGGCCCTTGGGCACGAGCAGAAATTGATGAGCTTTTTCATGACGCCTCCCTGTTTTTTGATAGCGGTCGGGCCTTTTTACTCTATGGTAACGACGACATTCATTTGGTGGAGCTTACCGCCGACGCCACAGCGCTTAAGCCAAACGGGCTGCGAATCACGATAATTGAAAAGGCATCTGCAATCGCGGGAGAGAATTTTTGGGTACCTGCCGAAGGCGCGCAGGTTATCAAAAAGGAGGGCTATTACTACATCAATCTCATCAGCTGGCCAGCCAATGGGATGCGCACCCAGTTGGTGTATCGCGCCGAGCAGTTAACGGGCCCCTACCAGGGGCGCATTGCACTACAGGACCGGGGCATTGCCCAGGGCGGCCTAATCGATACGACCGATGATCAATGGTTTGCGTTTTTGTTTCGCGACTCCGGTGCTGTGGGCCGCATCCCCCATTTAGTGCCCGTTAGCTGGCGCCATGGCTGGCCAGTTTATGGTATCGACGGAAAGGTGCCCGATACTCTGGACATTGTATCCCAGCGGCCCGCGCTGGGTAATATCGTCGAATCGGACGAGTTTGTCTACGGGCAGCGCATGGCCACAAACCATAAGCCAACCCTCTTAAAACCGGCCTGGCAGTGGAACCATAACCCCGACCCACAAGGTTGGGCCGTCACTGAGAGGCCCGGCTACCTAACACTCACCAACCAGCGTATCGATCAGGGGCTACTGGACACACGCAACACCCTTACCCAACGGATGTTTGGCCCTACATCCAGAGCGACCGTTGCCCTGGACACCTCTCAGCTGCGCACGGGCGATACCGCTGGGCTTGCGGCACTGCAAGCACATTATGGTTTTGTCGGTGTTGAGCAAACAGCAACAGGGCCCGAATTAATAATGGTATCTGGCCAGTCCAACGATACCCCTGAACAAAAACAGGTGAATGATCGGGTGGCTCTGGCGCAATCGATCGTATATTTGCAGATCCGGGCCGATTTTCGCGACCTGAATGACACAGCCACATTCTGGTACAGCCTCGACGGCGCCGACTGGAGTCCTATCGGCACACCTCTAAAAATGAAGTACACCCTACCCCATTTTATGGGCTACCGATTTGCGCTGTTCAACTACGCCACGCAAACACCCGGCGGGCGCGCCGATTTTGACTTTTACCGAATCGAATAAAAGTTTGAGAACAACCTTAATAATATCAATCAACCATAAGGAAAAGGTGGACCAAAATGAGCCATAAACATTCACACGTTATTGTTAAATTAATTGCTGTAGTCACACTTATATTCAACGCGGCCGCGCTTGCACAAGACGGTAAAATGACCCCCATTGAGGCGCCACCGGAACCTAACGCGATACCGTTGAACACCGGCCCTGTAGAGGGACAGACCGAACCGGAAACCTGGTTTCGCCAGTGGGGCGATCCGATGGCGCGCAACATTTCTAAAGCCACACTCACCCCCTTTTTAGCCGATCCGGCCAAGGCAAACGGCGCTTCAGTCATAGTTACCCCAGGGGGCGGTTTCATGTGGCTCTCCATGGGCAACGAGGGCTGGGAAGTCGCCGAAGCGTTGGCGGCGCAGGGTATCAATGCATTTGTGCTTAAATACCGTCTGCAGCCCACAGCGCCTACATTAGAAGAGTTCGAGAAGCAGATGAACCGCCGCTTTGAAGAGGCTGGCGATTCCACCGACGAACCTCAACAAACGCCCGAAAGACCTCGTTGGGATCTTTCGAATCAGCTTGAAGATGCTGAGGCGGCCTATGCGATGATTTTAGAGCGCGCCGATGAATGGGGGGTCGATACCTCTCGCATCGGCATGATCGGTTTTTCCGCTGGCGCCGGCCTCACCATGACCACCACCCTCCAGTCAGATAAAGTAGACTTGGCGTTTATCGGTCCCATCTATGGCGGCATGGGGGCCGTAGACGTTCCCAAAGATGCCCCACCTATGTTTTCGGCCATTGCCACCGACGATTTCCTTTTTAGCGGCGACTTTGGCGTTATTCAGTCTTGGCACCAGGCTGGTATTCCCGTTGAACTGCACCTATACCAAAACGGCGGACATGGATTTGGTTTGGGCAACCCGAACCGCACCAGTAACCAATGGTTTGGTTCGTTTATACATTGGCTTGATGTCAATGGTTTTCTGAAAGCCGAGTAAGTCTAAAAGCAACCTTGCCTGTAAGCCCCCAACCGAAAGAGCGGGGGCTCCATATTCGTTTGCGTCAATCTGTGAATGCCCGCTAATGCTGCGCGAACGGTGACGTCGAGCACCCACAGCGAGCACCCACAGCGATCGGGAAAATGAGGCGAACTGCAAACGTGCAAGCCGCACGGTGAGATGAGCCAACACAGAGATCGGAAAACTCTGTAAGCCCCGATGGTCGCGGCCAAAACACTGCCTACGTCGCGTTGCTTTTCTTGCCAAGGACTATACCTGCGAAAAACGCCTTACGCACTCAGCGTTTTGGATTCGCGCAGAGTCGACTGACTACCTAATCAGGTTCCTTAAAAAAGTTCGGAAAACGACCTGAGATTATTAAAATAACTGAAACAAGGACTTATCCCAATGAAACATTTACTGACTTTTATATTTCTGGTGACATCCGCAGGGGCGCTTCCATCTTTAGCCCAAACAACGGCCTCCAGAGTGATTGAAAGTGGCGGCAGCGGAGAGTCCAAAGCCATTATGTTGACTGACGCCTCTCTGACTACTCATACCATTTTCGCGCCGCAAAATATAAGTAAGTTTAGTACAGAGCAAAAATTACCTTTGGTGGTATGGGGCAATGGCGCCTGCAATGACTCGCCGTGGGAACATGTAAACTTTTTAAACGAAATCGCCTCGCACGGATTTTTCGTCATTGCCATTGGCACCATGCCCACAACAAGTGGCGAGCAAGTCACCGAGCGCTCAACCTCAGCGAAATTAACCCAAGCAATTGACTGGACCGTTGCACAAAACAACGATAAAGACAGCGCCTACCATCAGGCAATAGACACTGACAATATAGGCGTGGCGGGTATGTCTTGCGGCGGCTTACAGGCACTGGAAGTGGCAGGCGACTCTCGCATTTCAACACTCGGTGTTTTTAATAGCGGCATTTTTATTACCCCCATGCCCAGCCCCTTGCCCGGCATGCCCAACATCGACAAAACCCAACTGGAAAAAATTCACACCCCCACACTCTACCTGCTGGGCGGCCCATCCGATATCGCCTACGAAAATGGTATGCATGATGTCGAAAACATTAACCATGTTCCGGTTTTTGTCGGCAACCTGGATGTAGGCCACGGCGGCACCTACCGCGAGCCCCACGGTGGCGAATTCGCGAGAGTCGCCACCGCCTGGTTCCAATGGCAACTTAAGGATGACGAGCAAGCCGGACAACTGTTTGTCGGCAACCCGCCGGGGCTATCAAAAACGCCAAAATGGAGCTACAAACAAAAGAACTTCAGTAAGCCTCAAACCCCTTGATTGATCGGCGGCGTGGCAAGCTCTACTGTGACAGCCACGCACGCGAAGAAACCGCTCAGGGGCCAAGGCGTCCTGGCTGCCTGTGCGGCAGTGAACAATAGATTAGCGGCAAAAAAAGAAATTGCAACAACCACTTAACTCATATTTAGGGATTTGACCCAAATTTTTAGTGGTATTGCAACCTTTTGATTTTATTACAGATTTTTAAAGAGCGAAATTTTGGGTATTTCAGTTGGTTAGTAATAGGTTCTTAAATGGATGGGTGTTTTTCCAACGGTAGGTATGAAAATCTCGCTGATCCGTTGAAAGCACCTGCCCCGTGCCTAGCTCCTCGGCAAGCACAACTAACGAGGCGTCGGTAAGATCCATCGGCAAATCGCGATACTTGTCCATCAGCTCAGCGCAGCGCCGTAGGTGGGCTTCGGTTAATTCGAAGAGCTGGCAATACTGGTCAACCCTCGACATAAATACAACCTGTGCATTGACTCCTAACCGGCTTAGCAAAAGATGACAAACCTCTGTCAGTACCGGCCAAGTCGTCACTAAGCTTTCATTCAACGCTTGCGTGACCTCGAGTGCGCGGGCATGGTGCTTATCGCGCCGATTGGCCAGTGCCAGCCAATAGCCGGTATCAGCGATAATCATGCTTTGCGCCTAGCGACTCGGAAAGCTCCTTTTTATAGGCCTCTGACAGATCCTCACCCCCTTCGCCACACCCAATAAAACCACCTCCCAACAAGGCCTCGCGCTGCGCTGCCGCTTTGGACATATGGCTGGCATAATACTCATCAATCGCCATCTTCAACACTTGCGTCATTGAGCTATGCTGCTGATTTTTAAGCACTTCTAGCTTGTCGATATACTCTTGCTCAACCCGCGCATTAATCCTAGCCATAGTACAGCCTCTGTGTGAATTTTGAACAAGTATAGCTTGTATGACATTCGTCATACAAGCTATACTTTGGAGTGCCCACGCGGGTCAGAACCAGGGGACAGTTGCGGTTTTGCTTAGGCCAAAACTATCAGAGATTTAGGTGGGTGTCCTCGATTTACCTCACGTTAGAAAGCTGGCAAACGAGCAGAAACACCTCCACGTGCGTGGAGAAGACCAGGTTGTACCACCAGCCACTTGTAAAGTTATAGAAACACCTCCACGTGCGTGGAGAAGACGCCCTGTGTGCACAATCCTGCTTGGCGCCCCCGGAAACACCTCCACGTGCGTGGAGAAGACAGCTACGCGGCTGGAGTCCGGTGGGGTAATCCGGAAACACCTCCACGTGCGTGGAGAAGACCGGTGGCGGCATCGTGGCGAGCTTCATAGGCATGAAACACCTCCACGTGCGTGGAGAAGACTATACATCGGTTACTGCCGGTGCCGATCATCTGGAAACACCTCCACGTGCGTGGAGAAGACTGTTCAGGGCTGGCAGATGGCGGCCCTGCTGCGGAAACACCTCCACGTGCGTGGAGAAGACCGCCTGATCTTCATAGCCTCGCTTGATTGTCCAGAAACACCTCCACGTGCGTGGAGAAGACAACAGTAATGTCACTCAGCGGCTAATGGCTGAAGAAACACCTCCACGTGCGTGGAGAAGACGAACGCTTTTTGATCCTTCTCGGCCTGCTTTAGGAAACACCTCCACGTGCGTGGAGAAGACTTGTAGCCGATCACGCCATGGAAATTGCCGACAGAAACACCTCCACGTGCGTGGAGAAGACTGAAGTCCATGCAAGCTGGCATAAGCGGTGCCGGAAACACCTCCACGTGCGTGGAGAAGACACGCTTTACGCTACGCTATGGAGCGGTTTATGAGAAACACCTCCACGTGCGTGGAGAAGACTGTTGCTTGCTTTGCTTAACCTATGTGTAAATAGAAACACCTCCACGTGCGTGGAGAAGACCCCAAAAACCCGGAGCATAAACGCTAATGGCTGGAAACACCTCCACGTGCGTGGAGAAGACGCACAACGCTTGCGCCTATTAACTTAAAGACTAGAAACACCTCCACGTGCGTGGAGAAGACAAATTGACCAGAAAAGTCAATTCTGAGCTCTAAGAAACACCTCCACGTGCGTGGAGAAGACCTAAAATACCCAAAGCCGTTTACTTTATCTTAGGAAACACCTCCACGTGCGTGGAGAAGACACCGATACCGCGGGCATGACGGCAGGTGATGCGGAAACACCTCCACGTGCGTGGAGAAGACCCTTCAGAAAATGAGAAAACGTAATCTTTAGCAGAAACACCTCCACGTGCGTGGAGAAGACCAGATACACCGTCGATTGCTGTGGTTACGGCTGGAAACACCTCCACGTGCGTGGAGAAGACACCAACATATTGTTAAAGATCTACGCACAAAACACAAGTTATGGCGTTTACGACTGTTTTAGGGTTTCAATCACAAGCTGCAGGCCGCTAATTTCCGTCATCGAATTACGGACCGGGCCTACTGTGTAGATTTTATAACCAGGTGGTTTCGGTATAGACCGAAACATCACTATTCCGGATTCGGGGGGGCAATGCTTATACAAATAATCGACTACTGTTTTTGCAACGGAATCCTTCACACCGGATACAAAAACATTCGCGCGGGGCTCCACAAACCAAAGTTTCATCCTGCCTCTGACAGCAGGAGGAAGGTCATTTGCGACGACCACGAGCACGGCTCACCCCCAATACTTCGGCGACATCATCGGCTAACGTTGCTAACAAATCCATTTCAATCACCCGCTCACGAAATGCATCGGAAACTTTGTATTTGTTGTATCGGCCCGCCATATCCCGAGTTAACGAAAAAGATAGATCGATACACAGGTGCTCTTTGTACAGGTCAGCAAGGTCATAAACAAAAGGCAAGGGACTGCCCGAATGGATAAAGCCAATGTGTGGCGAATAGCCCATGCTGTGTACAGCCGAACACAAAATGCCGTACAAGGCCGCATTACAGGCAGTTAGAACTTGATTGGTGATATCGCTCGTTTCAAACTTTCCAGGTACAAATTTGCGCCCCTTCCAGCCAACCTGATACTCCTCTGCCTTGGCTTGGTATAGGGCTCTAACCCGATGCCCTTCCATACCCACCATTTCCTTCAGGTTCTTACCATCTAAATCAGCCGTAGGAAAACGCCGTTTGAACATACGTCGAGCTACTTCCACAGATTTTTCTGAGTCAGCAGCCAGCTCAATTTGTTGTTTCAGGTTGCGGGTATCAGAAGTAGGTAAGAAACCAGCGGCATAAAAAAGCAGGCTATCTTCCCCCACCCAGCACACAGAGCAATTGGCAGCCGTGGCCGTTTTAACCGCATCATGAGTAATGCTGGTACCCGGCCCCAGTAACAAGGCATTGAGCGTAGCTACTGGCAATGGCACGACATTATTGGTTGAATCAATCCACTTGACGCTGCTGTCGTCAATTTCCAGCCTGCCCCGCTCCAGGTAAAGGAACGGGTACTTGTCCTTCACCTGAGGCAGGGAATCGCGGGTTACTTTGACGAACAAACGTTGTCCGGCTGCCATGATCAGGCCACAGGCAAGACAGTAACGCGGCGATCACGGTACAACTTGTGCTCGCCAAATTGCAGCGGGACGTCATTGAGAGTCAGAACCTCGCCGTCATGCTCGCCTTGCAACACTTTAAATACCGGCGCGCGACTCTTGGACTCTGCCAGCTGTGTGGCTTTGTTCATGGCATGCTCGGCATCAGTGCAAATACCCTGGGCGATGAACTCCGTCGGCACACAGTTCTTTCGCCCCAGATACAAATCCCACACCGGGTTTCGCAGCGCGGTTTCCAGCTCAGACAACTCTGCCTTCGATCCCTGCAAGGCAACCGCGAAGGCCATATCCTGCAGGTAGTAGCGGTAGGTCATTTTAGTACCACCCCCTACTGCTTTCTTTCCTTCACTGGTTTTCGGAATCAGCAAACTCTGCCATGGGTCTTTATCGTCATAGCCACTACCTACCATATGAAAATCTCGCATCAATGGCTGACGTGGCATTGGCTTGCCGTGGCGGTCCATCGACACAAAGGCCTGCACCTGCATATCGCAATCAGCCCACTTCTCCAGCCGTTGTGTCTGCTTTCCTCCTACCCCCAGAGCACAACAAAGCAGACCAAACACACCGGACTTGGTGGGAAAATCAAGGCTGTCCCGCCGCCCAAACTTAGAGTCATGCCCCCACGACTGGAGCGGTGCTTCCAACCATAACAGCAAATACGGATCACTCATGGCTACCCTCACTTACTGTACATGGCTTTGCAGAGATTCAATCAAGCTGTCGATACTGAAGTTTTCATCTTCCCCCCAGTCATAGGAAGCCTGTTTTCCGAACAATGAGCCTGTCAACTTCTCTTTTTTATCGAGATAGCTCTTAAGCTCATCCACACTGGATTTTAAATAGCCTCCCTCTCGTGCCTTAACCGCGGTTTCAAACGGAACCTGTAAACGCTGCCCCTTGCGCACCATAACTCGGGCGAATTCCCATGGGCTAGCTCCAGACTGAGTGGTTTGTCGGGCGTTGGGTACTGCAACGAACAGAGCCTTGGTAAAAGCCTCCACTGCCTGTTTCAAGTCTCCTTCGCCCAGCGTCTCCGCCAATTGACCAAGGTCGAGACTGATATAGCGATAATAGGTTGCCGAGTTGTATTCCAGGCTGCCCATATGAGCAGAGCCTGGTTCCTTTTGCATATCATCTAGTGCAGTGAAAAATTCCACTTCATTACTAACCTTATGCGTGGAGATTGCGTGAGAAAAGGAAGCGGCAGCCTCTACATTCATTTCGGCTGCCTTCGCCACCATACGACCAAAGAGCGCAATATCCAGTGCATCTGATGCGGGGTTCAATGCTTTCTTGGCTACCTTAGCCAGTTCCTTGTCTTTAATTTTGCTGTCGTCGAATGCCTTCTCTTCTGCATAGACCGCGAATGCCTCCGCTTCCGTATCACTCACAAACAACAAAGTATCATCTGTCAGTTGCGAAGCAATTTTGGCGCCACAAGCATTTGCCTGTTCGTCTGAAGCACCAGCTGCCAAACATGCCTTGACAAAAATTTCTTCCGCTTTCTTGGTTCGAATACCCAAAGTGACGCCGAATTCCTGCATGGCAAGCCGCACCTGCCGCTTCCAGCACTGAGAGCTAACCCGGGCACGTGGCACACCACCGACAATGGCAGATTTAGGCGCACCCACATCATCCCGATTCAGGCAAGTGACCGGGAAAGACTGCAGGATATGGAATTCAATGCGAGTATTGGTATAACTGTTAGTCATGTTGATTTCCTTGTCTTCAAATAAGTCATAAATTAGTCAAACAGGCTTTCAATAACAGGAATAACCTGTAGTAGACCGCAGCCATAGGCACGGGCGCGGCCAATACCTTGAGAAAAACTATTAGCAAACTGCTCCCTATCGGTGATACGCAACATACCCAGCACATGGGCCTGGCCAATGGTCACATTGCGCTTGTGTTTATCCTGGAATTGCAGCACTTCGATCTTGTCGACCTGTAAACTCTGAGGAGAAACCTCAAATCCCCAGCTCTTGGCCGAACGCTCAATAAACCACTGAGTTATGTTTTCACGCCCCTTTACTACCACCAGTTTTCGGCTGGCACTGTCACGGCGGGTTGGGTTGACGATGACTTTAAAGCGGTACAAGTCATGCGCCAGAAAATCATTCGGTATCGGTTTACTAAGCACTTCTCCGTGCTGTCCATCCACCGCATTCATAGGCTCTCGATTAGCGAGCATCAGAATCTTTCGACCTCGCACATCGCCCCCCTGATCGGCATAGAGAATCCCGCTGGCTGCGCTGGCCTGCTTTTGCTCCGCATCGCGCACATCTTCATAGAGACTGTATACGACCCGGTGCAAGGAATACGGATCGGTAATACGTAATGCCTTCACCGCTCGACGATCCAAATGCAATACGCTGGCAATCATCGTCATGCAGAATCCTCCTCGTTCTCGCTCTGAACAGGCTGCCCATAAAATTCCTGAGCCCATTGGGTCTTGGTGCGCTGACCTGATTCGAAGCCGAAAAAACGCAATTGCCGAAGCAAGCGTTCATAATTCAGAGGCTGCCCCACTTTGCTATCAACCAGAGTCAAAACAGGCCGAAGGATACGACAAGCTTCTGATAGCTCACTGCACGCCAACAGGCGACGAAGACGGGCCTTGGCCTGACTGCTCTCTCGACCATCCTCGTAGCAAGCTGCAATCGCCTTGCCCAAGGTTAAAGAACCGTTCTGATCAGTTTTGGATTTGGCTATAGCTGCCGCGATGGTAACAAAGGGCAATCGCTCATAGTCTTTTTCAAGGTCTATCCCGAACCAGCCCAGCAGCTCCCAGCTCTGATATTCCATTGACGGGTTCTCGGCTCGGCGAAGGCGGGCGGCAAGTCCCTTATCCCTCTGGCAAAGTTCAATCACCGCCCCAACGAAACGCTGTTCTCGATTTCTCTCATTGCCTGACACCGCAGACGATGGATTCTCTTGCATGGCCTCAGGCCTCCTGTTTCAGATATTTACTAGTATTGGGTCTACACTTAGCCCAGGCATCCATTTGCCTAGCTGTCTCGCGGGGGCAGAATTTGTCGTAGGCTTGATTGACATAGTTGGCGAAGCGCTGACGCAGTTTCTTTCGGTGGCCTGCCGCATCCTCAGTTTGATCACACTGATTGACTAGATCTTGAAAGTTCCGTTCACAGAGCTGCCAGAACAACTGTGTTGCCTGCGGAGCAATTTTGCTACCGTCGACAGTCTGCTCCTTAAAGAAGCCAAGAACCCGTCCATAGAGGTTCTTGGCAAGGCCATCAAGCGCATCTATTTCCTGCTTGAGCTGGCTAAACCAACTCTCACCCAAAATCTCGCTATGCAACCAAATTTGTGACTCAACAAAATCGTCGCTACCAGAGGCATATTGCTCTCCGGCGTTGCTGCTTACCCTCAAGCCGCCAGACCAGATTGCAAAGGTATCAACCGCATCGCGTGCCCGGTCCAAGCCATTTCGTATCTGCCAACTTTGAAAACCTAGTGTATCCGACTGATCCAAGAAACCCAGCAGAGCCGTCAACTCTCTCCACGGCCGCTTTTCCGGATCAACCCAGAGCCCCTTGGGTTCTTTTCCTGAGTTATTGATGGCCATACTGGGATCAACCACACCGTCTTTATAACCTGGATGCGCTATGCCCTCAGAATAATGCAAGCCATCATCGACAAGTAGGCAAAACCGGCAAAGCGGCAATAATCGCCCCATTAGGGATCTCTTAAGGTTTCTCGCTTTTTCACAGTCCTCCCCTGCTGGCATAGCTTCCCAAGGCGCACAACCAATACCCTCCGTATAGATATTCATTTGCTCAAGATTCCGCTGTGTAAGCAGGTTCAGCCATAAAGTTTGGCAAAGATCACTTCCGTACAGAAAATTATGGAGTAGTCCCATGTGAGCCACAGCAGGCCCAGGCTTTCCTGTTGAAGGCTTGCCTTTGTTATTCATTTTTCCAGAGTAACCGGATGTTAGAACAATACTGTTATCTGTTTTCTTACCAGACAGTGCGAAACCCATCAGCGACAAAATCAAAAGTGCCTTAGCACCATCATTAAGTTCACGCTGCACCTGCACTTGACTCAAAACAGTGGTGTTGCCCGTAGAAACCTCAGGTAGAACAGCACCAAAGGGTTGCACCTTCGCGGCTCTAATCGCTGGCATCTGCAGAAATGGCTTGTCCCCATACAGGTAAAATCGATCATGCCATTTATCCAAATAAGCCAGGCAACGCTCTGCCAGGCCTTCGGCCCCTAGCGCGTTCCACTCGGCTTCGTCTTTGGGCGTTGCCGCTGATTGGGCAATGGCCAGAAGCAACTTCAAAAGCGCAATTTTCTGTACCGGATTGCCGCCCAGACTTCGATATTCCGGATTGCTGAATATCTGCCTGAGACTGACACGGCCATGGTCAGCCACCGGAATCCAGGGCTCATCGATTAGGTTAAAACGGTTTTCCATAGTTATAGTTCCTGATTCTTGATCACCCGATAGCCTAGGTCATCACGGTATTCCAAGGTGTGCTTGTCGTGAATCGGCTTATTTTCAACGCCGCTCAGGCTGTCTGCGTCACCCACCAGCGCCACATGTAAAACACTTTCATCTTTTTCATGCCAATCCGGGTTGCCAAGATAAAAGCAGTGATGCAGACCAAAGCGCCTAAAGGTATCCGCAGGCACGGATTTGGGTTTGTCTCCGGGAGGGACGTTAACAATCTGACGCATCAGGGTAGCCGTACGCTGGCGCCATTCCTGTTTTCCCAATTTATGCCGTTGCAGAGGCAGCTCCACCTGGCTACCATCCAGCAAGGTCAACAAGGCGCATTCACAATCCTGGGAAATATTTCTGAGCATCAACACCTCATAACTGTCGGTTTCGCTATATCGAGTTTGTGCTTTGCTTTCTGGCAAAGTATTACCCCCTTGCGCTAATCCAACTCTTGCCAACTGCTGCAAGGCTATTCGCCCTTTTCTATTACGGATGCCATGATCCAACTCGTACTGCCAGCGGCGCATGCATCCTTGTTCATCTCTGCTGACATAGGTTTGCTCAATCAAGCTGCGGATATCCCCTGGCAAATTAACACTGGTCATGCTCTTCCAGACGTCCAGGCTTCTACACAAAACATATGGGCTATAGACATAGGCGCTGGCACCAAAGTGTTGCTGCGGTGATTCAATCGCCTCCACCAGGTCGGGAGCCAATAGCCAGGCCTCCGGCTTCGCCTTGTCACAGCGGGGCGTCTCGTCGTGCCTCCATAAACGACCAAGTCGTTGCAACAGCATATCCGTCGGCGCAAAGCGAGACACCATAAAGTCCGCATCAATATCCAGGGACTGCTCCAGAACCTGTGTTCCCACCAGAATTCTGCCTTGTACCTGCCTTTGTTCCCAACCCGCCTTACCATAGAGGTTGACCCATTTTTCTTCGATGTTCTGACGATCATCCACCGTGAAGCGGGAGTGCAGCAAACCACAAGCAATCCCCAGTTCCGCTGCGCGGGCAGCCATATCCAGATAACGCTGCTGCGCTTCCTTGACAGTATTTTCAATCCATAATACTTGCTGCCCCTGCTCCGCACTGAACAGCGCCTGCTCAACGGCCAGGCTCTCATTTGACTGCAAGGTAATTTGATATGGCTTATCTTCGCCAGCAGGAACACTGACCTCTGTTACCTCTATCTCGGTCTCATTAGGGCTGGCGGTAATCAGCGGATAATTCATAGACGTGGTCTTACGCTTCAACAGACTCTCTCTCCGCTCCTGGTTTAGGGTGGCACTGAGAATAATAACCGTACAACCCAGCTGGCGAAGCAATTCAATTAACGCATCCAGCAAGGTGCTGGTATAGGCATCGTATGTATGCACCTCGTCGAGAATCACCACCTTGCCTGCCAGCCCAAAGGCCCGCACAAAGCCGTGCTTTACGTTCATGGCCGCCATCAGCGCCTGATCGATAGTGCCCACCGCAAAAGGTGCCAGTAACCCCCGCTTACTCTGGTTAAACCAGGCGCCACCGGGGCGACCTTCTTCACCCATGTCTTTTTCAAATAACCAAGCATTGGCATGCAACAACAGTGAACGATGATCGCAATCTCTCGCCAGTATCTGCTCCAGAAAGCACTGAAAGCGTTCGTAAATCTTGTTGGATGTCAATTGGGTGGGCAGCGCAAAGTAAATTCCACTGGCCTCGCCGTTCTCTAACATCCGGTAGGCGGCATACAGGGAGGCCTCTGTCTTCCCGAGCCCCATAGGGGCCTCCAAAACATACACTCCAGGACACGACACCTGCTCAATCAAGCTTGATTGCGCTTGCCGTGGCGAGAAGCCAAACACGTCCTTAAATTTCAATCCTGGCTTGTAGAACACAGGCACAAACCCTGCGTCATCCACTGCCGCTGTAATTCGGTCTTTCCAGAGTTCACTCGGGTCTTCAAAGTGATAACCTGAACCAATCCAATCGGATACAGACGTCAGCCCCGCCAGCAATCGAGCCTGGGCTGCCGACTCTACCTGCGGCCATGTTTCTCCTAGGCTTTTCTGCAAAGCGTTAACCAGCTTTTCGCGCTCTGCCTGCCATTCCACCCCGCCAAAGTTGTTATCATTTGCTCGCATTCCTACCACTGCCGGGGAAAAACCATGATGCTGCCCCAAAATTTCCGGTATGTATTCTGGAGCATTCAGCTGTTTAGCTGTTAATTGACTGACACCCGCGTGACCATTCCAATTTTTCTCAAGTTTAAAATTCACATTCGGTAGCAGCTCTCGTGAGCAAGCATTCATAATCTTGTTGTAGAAGGTGGGGCTAACTTTACCAATATCGTGGGTCGCCGCCGTGAATGCGGCCCCCTCCGGAAACAAATCTGAAACTGGTGATCGCAGGATCAACTCTTTGGCGACTTCACCGACAATTTGGCAATGGTTCTCAACAGACCTACCAACTATTATATTTCCGTTATTGTTAAAGGATTTTGCCGGACAATCTTTATAGCTTACAGTCTTGACAACGGCTTTGGCTTTCTTTTTAGGTCTAATCATCACCCGTCTCCTTACACTCCATCTAGTGAGCCTACATCACCCTGTAGAAACTTAAAAAGAAACACTCACCCGCATTGCATTCGCTATAACCCGCGCCCGTACCTACCGGAAACGCCAAGCCTGTTATTGTGTTGCCGTCATCGGTAACCGTTCCCCAAAACTGATACCCTCGGGTATTATCCGGTGTGGAAAACTGGTTAAGAATGTACGGGGCAGCCGCTGAATGACTCACCGACAAATCAAACCCACTGCTTGTCATCACGCGTATGACATTGTCATCTCGTGGCACGCAGACACCTTCTAAACAATCCATTACCACTTTTTCCGACCGCACTAATGCCTGCTTATCAAGCGTTTTACTGGTGTCTATATCGTAACGGTAGCCTTCGTAAACACCTTCAATAACTGGAATAACAGCATCCCCCCCATCATCGCAAGCATCAATTTTCTGACCTGCTATCGCTTTAAAACTGCCCGTAAAAAGCACATCTGTCGTTACAACGCCCGAGTAGTCTCCTGTGGGTGTTACCGCGCGAAACTCTCGCCCGAATAACGTGGTTGTAAGCATTGCGTCACCGGTGACATAAGTGCAGGTTGAATAATCGTTAAAACACGCTCCGTTCTGGCTGATTTCACTGGCGTCACCTTGCAGCCCTACGGTGGATATTGTGCTTTCTGTACTGCACTCGGATGTTACAGCTCTCTCGCTATTCGCCCCGGATATTGTCAGGCTATTTACCTTGTAGCTGCTTCCCATTTTGTTGTGAAGGTTTACGATTTTTTCCAGCCCGCGGGGCCCATCCGAGCCACTACCAGAACTCGGGCCGAGATTGTCACCGCCACCCCCACAGGCAGATAACATTGTTGATACCAGCAAAACTGTCAAAATACGAAACATACAAGCCACCTATGTAAAATCGTCAACTACGGTTAATCCAATGTGGATCGCTCTTTGTTGACACCACTGTAGCTATTCGAACCCTGGCCGCAATACTGTAAATTTAATCCGTATGGTTTTCTGACAACACCCTCCAGCACGTCCTGTCACCATCAGAACAACCACTGTTTTATGTCATTTAAATTGACAAGAATAATTTGTTGGGCCTCGGGCACGGCGTCTAGCACTTTGGTGTTAACTCGCATTTCTTGCAGTAGGTATTGAACAAGGCAGGCGCGGGTTTTTATGCGCAGTTGACCACTGTGCATTTGGTAGTCGTGCTCTATAACGCTGCGTTTATCGGGGGTTAAGCGCGAATCGGGCTCGAATATGAGCTCTACTTCGGTGTTCCAGGCAACATCTTGCTCGGCGCTGTGGGTGGCGGGGCCGGATAAGGTGACATCGCCGCGAAAGCGGCTGAGCACAAAATCACGAAACTGCTCTTTGTGCTCACACCAGGCGCGCAGGTGCCAGCGCAGGCCGGTTTGCACCAGCGAGTGTGGGGCGATTACCCGCCCTCGGCGATTGGGGTTGGTGAGGGAGACGTAATCAACCTCCAGCCGTTGGTTGTGGCGAATCGCCTGTGCAACCGCACGCATCAGTGCAGGCTCCAGGCCGCGACTGGGAAGGCTTAGTGAGTGAATGGGCAGTGTTTGCAGGGGTAAAGGTTGCGACAACCAGGCGAGGTACTGCTCTGCCTCACCGGTAATAAACAATGGTTTAAAATTTGAGCTGGGCTGGTGGCACTTGCGGCTATTGCAGTAGTTAAGGTTGCCGGGCACGAGGGCGGTGTAGCGTTTTATGTCTTGGCTGGCCTGCTGGCGCGACAAACCAAAGTGCTTAACCAGAAGGCTGCTATTGGCCGCGCCCTCCCAGTAAACAACTAACTCAAATATTTGTAAACGCGCTCGCTGCGCATCGCTGATGTCCATAACAGCTTGTCCTTATCGTTGCGGCGCTGGGTGCACTGAAGCGCTAAGCAAGTGTGCCACAACCCTAAGACGATTGAAACGAGCCCCCCCAAAGGCAATATACGGTACCATGCGGAAGCGATAAACAGCGCGGAATAGAAATGCCTAACAGCAGGGATTTTGGTAATCTAGTTGACCCAACCTTCGCTTTGCAGCTCGCACACCATTCAAACTAAAACGATCAGTTACTAGGAGGCCAAAATTATGCAATACAGCACCTTAGGCCATTCAGGCCTCAAAGTATCCAGGGTCTGCCTGGGCACCATGACCTGGGGCACACAAAACAATCAGGCCGATGCCAACCAACAAATAGAATACGCCCTTGGGCGCGGCATCAATTTTATCGACACCGCAGAGATGTACGCTGTGCCGCCGACGGCGCAAACCTACGGTACAACCGAAACGATTATCGGCCACTGGCTGGCAGCCAATCCAAAACGCCGCAGTGAATTTTTTCTGGCCAGCAAAATTGCTGGTAACGGGCTCAAGTATATTCGCGGCGGTGCTGATATTTCCGGCGAGACGGTTAAGCAAGCCGTAGACAGTTCATTGCAGCGCTTACAAACGGACTATATCGATCTTTACCAACTGCACTGGCCCAACCGCACCTCGCCTCATTTTGGCAAGCACTCACCGGGTCATATTCGGTTTGGCGATGTGAATACCGAGCAGCACTCGGCGCAGATGCTGGACATACTGCAAGCGCTGAATCATTGCGTAAAAGCGGGAAAAATTCGTCACTTCGGTTTATCCGACGACACACCTTGGGGCATTAATGAATACATTCGCCTGGCGCAGGAGCACAACCTTACCCGAGTGACCGCCATTCAAAATGAATTTAACTTGCTGCATCACAAAGACTGGCCGTACCTGATTGAAAACTGTGTTCATCAGAATGTGGCCTATTTGCCCTGGTCCCCTCTGGCCACTGGTGCCCTAACCGGTAAGTACCTCAATGGCGCCCGCCCTGCAGGAGCACGTTGGTGTACATCGCAACGCAATGGATTATTCCGCGATACCGAGCAGGTGAACGCAGCCGTTGGTGAATATTGCCGGCTGGCTAAACAGCACGACCTAACACCGGCGCAACTTGCGCTTGCCTGGTGCAATCAAGTGGACGGCGTTACTTCAACCATAATTGGTGCCACCAGCATGGAGCAACTAAAAGAAAATATCGATGCGTTTGATATAACGTTGAGCGACGACATATTGGCCGATATTAGTAACGCATTAAAAACTTACCCGGCACCGTTCTAAATAGCTGCGCTATAACAATAAGTTACTCTTTATGAAAAGCTCCAATGCGCTTGTTCGCTCCAGCCAGAGTTTTAACCAACTGTTCCCCGTTTGGGCCATTGGCTTAGGTGCTCTCGGCTTTTACTTTCCTCAGACTTTTACGCCTATGGCGCCCGGCATTAGCTGGATGCTATCGCTGATCATGTTCACAATGGGCCTGACCTTAGCACCTGAAGACTTTAAACGCGTTTTACGGGAGCCTAAAGCCATTGGCGTTGGTGTTGTACTGCAATTTACGGTAATGCCACTTGCCGCTTTACTCGCGGCCAAAACGTTTGGACTGGACCAGGCGTTAACCACGGGTATGGTGCTGGTCGGCGCAACCGCCGGCGGCACCGCATCGAATGTTATTTGCTGGCTTGCGGGCGGACGGGTCGCGCTGTCGGTATCGATGACCTTAACTTCCACAATCCTATCGGTAGTGCTAACGCCTTTACTGACATGGCTACTGTTAAAAAGCAGTGTGGATATAAACATTGCGGGAATGTTTTTAAGCATCGCGAAAATTGTTGTCGCCCCTATTGCCCTGGGCGTTGTTGTACACAGCTTACTTAAACAGTGGATAAACCGGCTCGAACCACTACTTGCCAGCACGGCCGTTATCATTATTGCACTGATAATCGCCATTGTGGTCGCCCTCAATGCCGGGCGTTTAAGCAGCGTCGGTGGCTGGGTGTTAGCGGCCGTTGTATTACACAATGCTCTGGGGTTAACAGCAGGTTACGGTTTGGCACGCGCTCTAAAATTTGACCAAGCTACAAGTCGCACTATTGCCATTGAGGTGGGAATGCAAAACTCAGGGCTGGCGGTTGCTTTAGCACAGCAATTTTTTACCGCGGCAGCAGCATTACCAGGGGCACTATTTTCCGTATGGCACAATGTGTCCGGGTCATTACTGGCAAGTTGGTGGAGGAGAAAGGGGTGAGGGGTGACGGGTGACGGGTGACGGGTGACGGGTGACGGGTGACGGGTGACGGAAAATTTTGGAGTGTCCCCGAAAAAGTAGACAAGTATTTTCTAGCACACCAATACGGTCGCCTAAAGTGTATAGAAATGTACGGCCCGGCCAGGACAACCGAGCCCTTCCGTAGTGGTTAAGATTTATGCCGGTTGCGAATACCATTTAAAATAAAGATAACGGCGGGCATCATGCAGGCAACACCCAGCAGTAAGTAGATGATCGTGTCGTTATCAAAGCGGTATTGCTCGGGCAGCAAGGGGACATCGCCCAAATGCATGGCCATGGCGCCCCCGATTAGGACGCAGCCGAGGAAGTCGAGCAGCAGCAAATGTATCGGCAACTTCATGCGTAACGTCCTCTAATCGTCATTATTTTTGCGGCGCGAGTGCCGCTCCCAATTCTCCTGCCGTTTTTGCTCACTTTTCTTCAGTAAAATATAAGTAGCACCGCTGGCACCATGATGTTTTTGCGCGGAGTGAAACGCGAGCACATCGTCAAACATAGGCAGCCAGTTGGCCACGCAGCTTTTGAGTAGAGCGGGCTTGGCGCGCCCCTCGCCTTTGCCGTGGGTGATCAGAGCGCAGCGAATGTCATTGTCCATGCAGTCGCGGATAAATTGATAAAGCGCACCACGGGCTTCTTCCACCGTCATACGGTGCAAATCAAGCCGCGCATCAATACTGTATTTACCCAAGCGCAATTTACGATAAACGCCGTGCTGTACGCCCGCGCGCTTAAATTCGAGAATATCTAATGGCTGCACCGGATCAATATGCTCACCACTGAGAAAATTAGTGTCTTTGCGGGTGACGGCCGCAGCCGCAGCCCGGCGCACATCCAGGCTTTGCGGGCTGGGTTTGTCTTTTTCCAGGGGGACTCGCTCGTCGCGCTGTATTTTTTTGACATCACCCATCTCACGGGCAAACAAATCGTCATCTTGATCGTTCATATTGAAGCCTAGGCGACACTGCATTTAATCGGTGAATAGTGCGACAGACCGACTTGATCACGCCGACCTCTGGCGTATGATCAACCGGTACGCTGAATGCCTATTATGCCGAAATATAGCCTTAACAACCACGGCAGTAGTGGGCCCAATGGACTAAGATCAATACAGCAACTGGGAACGCTTAAGGCCTAAACAATGAGTCGACAGGATATCAGCAACAACACTTTGGCCATGATTTCGATTATGGCCACTCTCGGTATTGGATTCGCCTGGTCGGCGGCGTGCTTCGCCACAGGATCCATCCGCCCCGTTACCGGAATAATCTTGGTGACGGTCATTAGTGATATTGCCCTGGCCGCAGCGGCGTTTGCACTACTTGTCATCTCGGCCTTTTTGCCGGTACGACGCCATTTAGCCATGGGCATGGTTTGTGGCAGCGCTCTGCTATTTTTTGGCTCGTGGCATTTGCTTATGCTGGCCATGGTTAGCCATCTGCCCGGTGTCATGCACGCCATGGGTACTATTGCTATGCCGCTGGGAGTACTGACACTCGCTGTCGCCATATTTCACATTGGTAGAGCCTACCGCCTCAGTCGGTTGCTGCTGGGTAGCTACCGAAAAATTGAGCACAGCCTCGCGACGCGCGATCAAATCACTCAGCTGTTCAATCGTCGCTATTTTTACAGCAACTGCCCTGAATTGCTGAAATCGTGCCAAAAGCACAATCAGCCATGTGTGCTGATTGTCATGACGATTGCAAACTTACCGGCAATTAACCAACGCTACGGCGTTACAGCTGGCGATGCGGCGCTGTCGGAGCTGGGCCGACTTATTATTAAGACTACTCGCCGGATTGATGTCGCCGCCCGCCTCGGAGGTCGCCGTATTGCCATTTTCCTGCCAGACACTCCCTTAGAAGATGCCGCACATATCGCCAAACGTGAACTGCAGCTGTGCGAAAAAGTGACCATAACCAATAACGATGGCGAGCGGACCGTCATTACTTTGGAGGTTGATCAAAGTATTCAACAAGCCGAAGCCAATGAGGCCTTTGAGACCTTAGTAGACCGCGGTTTGGCTTTATAACCCTGCATAGCACAGGGCACAGGGCACAGGGCACAGGGCACAGAATTGTGTTCGCGTCCGCATCCCGTCAACCGTTAGCCACGTCCCTATCTGTCCCAGACGCCAGATACATCGGCGTTTCAGATACCTTGGTAGCGGCGATACCACTCAACGAAGCGAGCCATGCCGGTTTCCACATCGGTGTCGGGCTTGTAGCCCACAGCCTGCTGCAAACCACTGACGTCGGCAAAGGTTTTCACGACATCTCCAGGCTGCATAGGAAGGTACTCCTTGATGGCGGTTTTACCGCAGGCGACCTCAGTCGCTTCAATAAACCGACCGAGTTGTACGGGCTGTCCGTTACCGATATTGTAAATACGATGGGGGGCAAAGCTGGTCGAGGGATCACCTTGCTGTGGCTCTTCGGATGGCTCAGGGATGACGTTGCGAATCCGTAGCACACCCTCAACAATATCGTCGATGTAGGTGAAATCGCGCCTCATGTCGCCATGATTGAACACTTTTATGGGGCGGTCATTGAGGATTGCCTCGGTAAATAGCCAGGGCGCCATGTCGGGGCGCCCCCAGGGACCATAAACAGTGAAAAAGCGAAGCCCCGTGGCCGGAATTCCGTAAAGGTGAGCGTAGGAATGAGCCAGCATTTCGGTGGACTTTTTGGTGGCCGCATAAAGCGATACCGGGTGATCCACACCATCGGTCGGCGAGAACGGCACCTTGGTATTCATACCGTATACGGAACTGGAAGAGGCGTATAGCAGGTGTTCAATGCCTTGCTGGCGACACCCCTCCAGTATGGTCAGCGTACCTGTAAGGTTGCTGTCAATATACTCGAAGGGCGCCTCCAGCGAATAGCGAACGCCGGCCTGAGCTGCCAGATGGATAACCTGCTGGAACTGCTCGCGGCGAAATAGCTGTGAAATAGCCTCCCGGTCGGCCAAATCGGCTTTAACAAACCGGAAGTTTGGGTAAACCTCAAGAAGCTTGAGCCGGTCTTTTTTGAGCTGGACACCATAGTAGTCATTCAAGTTGTCCAGGCCGACTACCTGATGCCCCTGCTCTAGCAGTTTCAGGCTGGTGTGAAGGCCGATAAAACCGGCAGCGCCGGTGACGAGAAGCTTCATAGGGTAACGATCCTGTGTACTGGGGCTGGTGTGTGAGCAAAAAGTAGGGAGCTATTGTAACACCGGCGTAAGGCCTGTGGCTTCTCGCCAGAGCTCTAACACGCGGACGAATATCCGCCACCATGGCCACAACCCAATGACCAGACAAAGACCCGCCGGCCTCAGAATGCTTTCCAGCTCGTAACATAAACACACTAATCGCGAAACTGCCTGTGCGTGACACTAGTCACACATTTGACTTTACGCGCCATATCGGATATTTTCACACGCTATCGCGGATAGTGGGTATCGGGTCTGACTATCTCCCTGCCAATCCTTGCGGGAGACAATTACGCCTGGGGTATCCCAGCTGACACAAGGTAGTCGAATTAACGTGGATACAACCCTTAACGCCATAGCCTCGGAGCCCTTTCTTAACAAGCCCTCCCCTCAGCTGTTTTTCGAGTCCGAAAACCACACCAAGGGATGGCAGTTTCTCAAATCAGCACTCAAATCCGCAGAGCCACATTTGATTGTCGCCGGCCCCTACGGTGCCGGCAAAACACTCTTGTGTCTCAAGCTGGTCGAGCACCTCAAAGAGAGCGCAGAGCAGCCCTTTGTCTATGTCTCAACCCCAGCCCAAAACTACGCCGAGATGCTGCGCCAAGCCTGCTCCGCGCTAAACCTGAAGGTCTCCCGCTCCGTTACCAAGCAGGAGACACTGGCGAGTCATATTTACCGGCACTTTGAGCAAAACCCAGACGACACTCTGGTGATTCTGCTGGATGACGTTCAGGAATACGATGCCAGCACACTTAATCAGATCCGCATGTTGGCCAATTACAATGTGGAAGGTAAGTTTCCCGTCCGTTTATTTCTATTTGCGCATTCACACTTTTATCAGCGCCTGAAATCAGCCGACTTAGAGTCACTTGACCAGCGGATAAAGCGTCGATTTCACCTGGAAGGCTTGAGCTTTGAAGAGGTTAAGGAATACATCTATTTTCAGATGCTGGAGGCCGGCATGCGGGGGTCTCCCTTTTTCCCCGACGACACGATCCGGGAAATAACCAAACTGAGCGAGGGCCTGCCCCGTAGAATCAACAATCTTTGCGACAATTGCATTCTGATTGGTGACAAACTGGGCAAAGAGATCATTGACCGATCCATTCTTGCCGAAGGAGCCAAACACCTGGGCTTGCAACCGCTGCCGCCTGTAATCGACGCCCCCGCAGTCAATGGTGTGGATTCCGCGCCAATGATGGGCCGATCTATACCCATTGACGCCTCGCTGTCAGAGCACGCAGACGACCTGAAGTCCGATTTGAGCGCCGGACAGCCGGAGTTCTACGCACAAGCCGACGATGCCAGCGAGCCGTTGAACTCGCACGCCGCAGATAGCGAACCCCATGACTCACCAGACCCGAGTAGCAAGCAGCCGCCGCGCTCTAAGATTGACCTGGGCGCCGCCGCGCCATGGGCGACCTGGATTTGGCGTGCTACCGTTGTCGTACTGCTTACAGCAATAGCCATTGTGGCCTTTGCGGACGGCGCTGTGTTGCCAGACGCATTAAGTGAAATATACAACGGATAACCTAGGGCGCAGCTGGCATTCACTATGACAAAACAAAAACCTGCAAAGCAAAGCTATGCCGAGCTGTTCCTGCAGCGCAACGCCGCACAAGCAGACCACTCGCATCCATCGCACAGCTACGCGGCCGAGTGGTTGGATCAAAACGGACATCGCCACAACGCACCCGAGGCCGATGCATTATCAGACGGCTCGAATGCACCAAATCACGTTGAGCCCGAATCGCGGATTGCGCAAGAGGACGAAGCGCTATCGGACAGCTCAAAGGCACCAGATCACGTTGAGCCCGAACCGCAGATTGAGCCAGAGGCCGAAGCGCTACCGGACAGCGCAAATGCACCAGATCACGCAAACTTTGACCCGCAGGCTGAGCAAGAGGACGCGGCAGAAGATGGACAAAATGAAACACGCGACGCACGTTTAAGCCTATCCAAGCACACCGAGCGACAACTGGAGCGCAATAGGCGCGAGCTAGGCATGATTCGGGGCAACCTGGCATCGGCAGCCGATAACCCGCGGCTCATATACGTCAGTAGCTGCTTCGATGGCGAGGGCAAAACCACATGCTCGCTCAATGCGGCTTACGGACTCTCTGTCGCAGGTGCCGGCCGGGTTTTATTGGTCGACGGCAATACAAATCATCCTCGTCTCCACGAGCTTTTTTCATGTCCCTCCACCCCCGGGCTGGTCGACGTGCTCGATGGCAAGGTGGAGCTTGAGCAAGCGCTAGTGGCTACCCGCTATTCCGAATTGGATTTTTTAGCTATAGGCGACTCACTGAGCGCCGGACCAAATATTGTGTCCAGTGAGAGGATGAAAAGCTTCCTGGACACTGCCAAGCCATTATACGATTACATTATCGTGGACGGCGCATCAATCTTCAGCTCTTCTGAAGCGACTCAGATGGCGCCACTGTTCGACGGCATGATTTTAACGGTTGCATGCGAACAGACCAAATGGGAGGTTGTACAAAGCGCGGAAGATAAGGTTCGAAACGCAGAGGGAAAGCTGCTAGGGGTCGCGCTTAACAAAAGAAAATTTCACATTCCCAAACGAATTTACAAATGGCTGACGCGTTAAAGCGCGGAGGCATAAAAAAATGGCCGGTATGATAAAGCTTGCAACCAAAGTTTGTTTTCTGTGGGTAGCCTTCGCTGCACTAGTGGGCTGCGCCTCCAGCTACGAGGACGATTTTCCCGCTGACGCCAACAAAGACGGCAATTTCGATTATACCGATGTTATCGACCACACCAAAGGACGCCCCGGCGAACAACTGGCGACGCTCGAAATCGGTTCTGACTTTCCCGTCTTTCAAAACTACTTTATCTCCCCCGGCGATACACTGGACGTCGTCTATCACTTGGTGCGGAGCCAGAAGGAGCACTATCCGATTACTCTGTATCACACCGTTAGTGTTCAGTTTGTCAATCTATCAAAGCTAGACCAGTCGCAGGATGTTTTACCGGATGGAACCATCAGCTTGCCCTACCTGGGTTCGTACTCAGTGATCGGAAAAACCGTAGAACAAGTACGATCGGAGCTTAACGAGAAGTACAAAAAATACATCCGAGATCCGGAAATCTTTGTCCAGATCAAAAACTTCAACGCTCGCGTAGAGCAGTTGCGTAAAGACCTCCATACAGCCGGTCGAGGCTTGAGTAAGCTTATTAAGGTACGCCCTGATGGCTACGCCACTTTTCCTATGATAGGGGATTATTACGTTGCCCGGCGCAGTGTCGAGGAAGTCTACAAGGAGTTGGGGCGCGACTACCAGGAATACATGCCGGGCCTTCAGGTGGATTTATTCATGCACGAACAGACGGGTACCAATGTGTACCTGCTTGGAGAAGTTGAGGACCCCGGCAGCTATAAAGTTGTACGACCGATCAGTGTGGTCCAGGCTGTGGCTCGAGCCGGCGGCTATACACGCCAGGCGGAAACACGCAACGTAGTGGTCTTTCGGCGCGAGGGCGATCGCCTCCATGCTCACCGGTTTAACATTAAAGATATGGAAACCTTCGGCGCCCAGGCGACCAACTTCTACCTCCAACCCGAAGACATTCTGCTGGTCCCAAGGACTCGTATCTCAAGCGCGGCACAGTTGATGAATGAAATTTCCGATATCTTCCTATTACGCGGCCTAGGACTAACTATCGGTTACGACATCAACGACACCCGCATTAAAGACGACCGCAGTAACGATTGATGCGGTTGTCACAAGCGGGCTAACCCAGGCTGACGAAACACAACACGAGCACAGTATGCAAACTCAGGACTACTTACGCGAACTCATCACCATTTTTTTCATCCGCAAGAAGACAATTCTGGGGATCACCATTGCCGCGCTTGTCCTCGGCATATTGATCGTAATCCTGTATCCGTCTGCGTACCGCGCCAATGGTGCCCTGATTTTGAAAGGCAACCAGGTACTGCAGGCCCAGGGCGGCTCGTTAACCGACGTCAATGCTGAAGTCAACAGTTACGGGGAGACCGACCTGTTCTCCGAAATGGAAATCCTTCGCTCTCAGGATGTAATTCGCGGAGCCGTGCTGCGCCTGCAGGACGATGAACGTTTTCCCATTGACCCGACCGATGAAGAATCTTTAATGAGCATGGTACGCGATGTCCAAAAGCGCCTTGCCACATCTTTGGTGCCCCGTTCGTATGTCATTCGCGCTGCCGTCGAATGGAATGATCCGTCTAAGGCAACGGCCTTACTCGACAGCATTTTCGAAGAGTACATTCAACAGCGACAAACGGTATTCAACCCGGAAGAGACGGAGGAGTTTTTCCGAAATCAACTCGACTCTTTTCGCGATGGGCTGGAGGCATTGGAAAACGACGTTATCGCTGTATCGGGCGGAGCGGGAGAGAGCGAGCTAAGAGACCGCATCAAACAAAATATTGAAATGCGGGGTGATCTTCGAAAAGCGCTGGGCAAGCTCGAAGGTGATTTGATCGAGAAAAACAATTATGTGACATTCCTTGAGCGCTCTCTGCAAGAGGAGGGATTCAACTTTTTTACCGCCGTCCCCAATTTGGTGCTGGGCGATTTTTCGAAAAAAATCGAGGATCTTTTAATCGAGAGAGAAGCCCTACTGAAGGTATATACTGCGGATAACCCCGAAGTCATAAAGAGCGAAGAGCAGCTCAATCGCCTCTACGATGTCTTTAAGAAAGAAGCAGCGCGCAATATCAAAAAGGAGCAAGCTGAGCTGAAAGCTCTCCAAGAGCAAGCCAGTAAAGTGGAGACGCGACTGGAAGCAATCGACACTGAAAATCGTACACTGTATGAGCAGTCCATAAGGGCAAAACGGCTCGACCGGGAGCGCGACGTCATGGAAGATTCGTTCAAGACGTTTGCCACCCGACACCGAGAAGCCAAGATCCGCAACGAAACCAAGTCCGACCACCTGTTTACTGTCGGTGTTGTGGAACAGCCCTACGCTCGAAACAAGGCGGTTTTCCCCAACGCCAGAAATCTTCTTCCGCTGTGTCTGATTATTGGATTGATGTTAGGTATGACCGCTGGCTTTTTAATCGAGTTTTTTGATCATCGCTTTAAGCGACCGGAGGATGTTACCAATTACACTCAAGTGGCGTACCTGTTCTCCGTCCCTGACTACTCCAAGTAATAGTTGCGGTGACGATGCGGGGAAGGCCGGCCTACTCAAATAGCGCGATCGGCATGTCGAGTAATCGCATCGCGATGGATCACCCGATCCCTCAGGTGATGTTTTACCTGATTATTGCCTCCATCCCCTTCTTTCGATGGCGCCAGTTACCCGGGCCCGACTTTATGAAGCTCGACTGGCTGCTGACAGCCGGCTTGCTGGGCTTAATCGGTGCCTATCTTGGGACGTTAAAAGGCCCACCCACAAGGCTGCGCGCCAACATCTGGATACCATGGGTGCTATTTCTGCTCGCCAACCTTTTGGCGACACTTTTATCACCCTACCCAGATCAAGCCTGGTCCGGAATGGTCGTACTATTTCAAGCCTCCATTTACTTTATGATTGTATTACTTCTGGTAAGCGATCGAGGCTTTGAAACGTTTCTACCCTGGACAATTGGCTTAAGCATGGGACTGGGTGCGCTCCTGTCAGTGCTTGGTTATTTTTTCAATGTCGAGGCATTTTCGCAAGAGGGTACAGAGCGTGCCTACGGCGGAACCATTAGCGCCAACAATATGGCATTAATGTGTGTGTATGCCCTACCCGTTGCGGTGCACTGGGCTGTGTACGGAAAACGCAACCTGATAAAGCTGCTGGGCCTCGGCACTTCTCTGATGATGGTACTGGGCGTTGTAAGCACAGTCTCACGCGGCGGTTTTTTGAATTTATTGGTTGTCAGCGGCCTTTTGGCATATCAATACCGAATTCACTTCAAGGTGCGCTATTTAGGCTTAGTGGTCGCGGGCATGACTATAGGGCTGTTGGTGATCGGCACCATGATCCCGGAAGAATTTTTCGAGCGCCAGGCCACGCTCGTCACCGAAGGAACACAAGACAAGTCACTTGATCGGCGCTCATCCTACGTCATCGTCGCCTTCGATGCTATCCAGGCGAAACCAATATTAGGCTGGGGAACAAGCGCTTTCAGAAAGCTGTGGGTAGAGTCGGAAGAGACGCGCTGGTTCGACATGATAGAACGGCCGGCACACAATACTTATCTCGAGGTGGCCGTGGGCAGCGGTATTTTGGGGCTTTGCCTTTTCGCTGCCCTCCTTCTCAAGGCCTATTTGAATTTCAGGAACGCGGAAAAAATGCTTTTGCAAAAGCACCTGTATGAAGCAGCGCACCTCGTAGGGGCCTATAAGCTCGGCTTGGTAGTGGTGCTGTTTTATTTTCTCTTTAAAAGCGGGATAGAGCACAAGTACTTTCTGTTGGCTCTGCCGCTCTCCGTGGTTGCACTGAGATTCGCGCTGGCAAAGACCGAAGCACTTTCGAGCGAGGCCCAAACCGACGCACGAGCGACAAGCCCCTAAAACACTATGACCGACAACCTACCGAAACAAGCACCGCGCATCGGCATTGTCATTGGCACACTTGAGCCCGGCGGTGCCGCACGTATGGCCGTGTCACTGCTCAGAGCGCTGCTGCTTAAAGGCACGCACGCTCGACTGTACTGTCTGGACACAGATCAGGATATGGCACTCGCCGATGAGGACGGGGCAGACTTACGCCAACATATTACGATTTTAGGGCGTCACGGCTCCAGACGGAGCACTCTCCGTAAAGCTCTGGCTATACCCTTTTTATGGGGTCGCCTGGAACGAGAAGTGCGCACGGAAAAGCTCGATCTAGTGATCAGCTTTATGGAGCGAGCGAACATACTCAGCCTGCTCGGCAGTCGGCGCACGCCCCGGGTCCTCTCCATAAGAAAACACATCGAGATGGCCTTGGCCGATAAAACGCCCTTGAAGCGAAAACTGGTGTATTGGGGATACCGTTTTTTGCTTACCCGGGCTCAATGTATTAATTTCAATTCAGCAGAGTCCGCCGAAAGCTTCAAAAATTTGTACCCACGATACGCAGACTCATTATCAGTCATCCACAACTTTATCGGTGACGATGTTCACCGGCGCGCGAATGAGCCACTAAGTGCCGAAGACGAACAACTGTTCGACGAACAAACGTTATTAACGTGCGGACGGCTGGTGCCCGTAAAAGGGCAAGCGTCCTTGCTGCGCGCCTTTTCGAGTGTGGCACACCAAAACCCTAAGGCGAAACTGGTTTTGTTGGGCGGCGGCCCATTGGAAGATGAGCTGAAAACCCTGGCGGTGCGACTGGAATTGTCGGACCGCATCTTCTTCTTGGGCCATAAAAAAAACCCCTACCCTTACATTAAGCGTTGCGGTGTATTTGTTCTATCGTCATTTTCGGAGGGCTTTCCCAATGCATTGCTGGAAGCTATGGCGCTAGGCAAAGCCGTGATTTCCACAGACTGCTATTCGGGGCCTCGTGAGCTCCTGGCACCAGATACCAACCCCTGCGTCAAAACAAATGCATGTGACTATGCCGCGTACGGCGTACTCACGCCGCCTTTATCGCAGAGAGTCAATGCACCGTCAACGCCATTGAACCATGCCGAGCTAGAGCTAGCTGACGCAATGAAAGCGGTACTCGACGATAAAACGTTAAAAAATCAGTTGGGTGAGAAGGCCGCCCTGAGAGCTCAACACTTTAATAGCCATCAGATCATGAATAAGTGGCAGGCTCTGATTGACCAAATTACGGAAAAAGGCAATAGCGGGCGCACCGCGCCTCATTCACAGCCCGACCCACCGAGCCGCAAAAAATGAGGGGACGACTGTTAAAGGGCGGCGCACTCACAATGGCGCTAAAACTGATCAACCTCGGCTTAATGTTCATAACGAGCATTATCCTCGCCCGCATTCTGGGGACTCATGACTATGGGAGCTACATCTTTGTTTTCACCCTTGTTGGGCTTCTGTCTGAGCCGGTTTTTCTCGCCCTGCGAACCGTCGCCATAAGAAACGGCACGATTTATCTCGAACAAACCCGGTACGACTACCTTCAGGGTATGATTCAGATGCTGGGAAAAGTGGTATGTATCAGTGGTTTTTTCTCCACCGCCGTACTGATGTTATGCGCCTTTTTCCTGAAGGACCGCACAGAAGGAGGCCACTACACCCTATACCTCGTCGCTGCCGTGCTGCCCTTTATCTGGGGCGTAAACCGAATCAAAGATGGACTGCTAAGAAGCGCAGGCTCTGTTTTTGCCAGCCAAGCACCGAAGCTGCTGTTTCGGCCCTTGTTGTTATTGGTTTATGTCTTTATTACCTGGTGGCTGCTCGACGAATCGTTTAATGCCTCCTGGGCCATGGCTATGCAGATTCTGGCGGCGGCTTCTGCCGCTCTCTTGTATGGATGGCTGTTTCGTGGGCGGTACAACGAGTATCTTGACGGCGTTGAAGCAAAGCACGAATCGCGTGAATGGCGCAAAAGCATGGTACCGCTTATTTTTACCGGGGTGTTCGAGAACCTCAACACTCGCATCGGCATTCTACTGATTGGCCTGCTAATGGCACCGGCGCAAACCGGGGTTTTTCATGCCGCTTACCGACTGGCGGAGCTAATTGTTTTAGCGTTTGCCTCAGCCAATGTCGTTTTTGAGCCCCACATGGCTCGGCTGTATCACAATGGGGAGCACCAGGCGCTGCAACGAAAGCTCACCACCATTGCGCGATTGGTTTTCGCGCTATCCTTGCCGGTCGCGGCTGTAATGATTATCTGGGGCGAATGGATATTGAGTTTGTGGGGCAAAGAGTTTGCGACAGCAGCACCAGCGCTCACTATTCTAGCAGCAACGCAGCTCGTCAATGCGGCTTTTGGAAGCTCTGCCATGTTACTGCTGATGACTCATTACGCAAAAATCGCGGCATCGGGTCTGATGTTGGGCGTCTGCATAAAAGCGGCCCTGTGCTTTGCCTTGATTCCCCACTACGGTATAACGGGCGCTGCTTGGGCCGCCTTTGGAGGTATGTTAATCACCAAAATATACCTGATGATTCGGGCTGAAACAACGCTGGGGCTACACACCTCTGTGGCAGGGGCGGCTTTCGCCCGCCTGTTTTATACACCCAAAGAGCACTGATCCATTTGATGCGCTTCAGACAGCTGAAGCAAATACAAGTGAGTTTACTCACGCTCGTTAAAGCCACCTGCCATCTTCAGAAAACCCGGATTGGCGCTATAGCGAGTCCAGTGACCTCCCCCTACAGATATCCAGCAGGCCGGTTGCAATACCTTGCACTCGGCGCCATTCTTTTTTCTTAAAAGAAACGAGCGCAATACCGATCCGATAGAGGCTATAACCAAACAAAGCGAACCAGAAAAACAGCCAATCGAACGGAGTTCGCCTTACTTGGTCCCTAAAAAAATAGTAGCGAGAGAGGACAAACGCGCGCCCTTTGATTACCCAGTTGAAATTCGACTTGGGGGCGCAATAGTGATAAAGGCGCGCGCTGGGGTTGACCAGTAATCGGTACTTGCGCGAAACACGGTAACTAAACTCCTTGTCCTCCCCTTGCCCGTAACCACTGGCGCTTCTATAGCGGTTTGAAAATTGGAATTCGGAGAAAACGGATCTCTTAAAGGCGCTTACCCCACCCAAAAGAAAGTCAACTGATCGGGTTTTCTTAATTGGCCAGGGTGTTTTTCCGTAATCGGTAGCGAAGCCCGAGCGTTTAACCTTCCCCTCGCGCAGCCCTGTCAAGCCGAACAGCAAAAAGGGCAAATACTCAAATAGATCCTTAGGATACCGAAACCAATCATTTTCAATAATGCCGCCAACGCCGACGACGGTATCGTCATTGCAGGTGTCAAAGGTATTGACCAGCTGTTCAATGTAATCGTCGAACAGCACAACATCGTCCTCGAGAAAAACTAACACCTCAAACGTGGCTATTTCAGCGGCGCGGTTTCTAGATTCGGTGACGCCGGGTATGTTTTTTTGTTCATAGACACACTTCACGCCCGCCGACTCAAACTGATCTTTCAAGGGAAAGCCACCCAGGTCACCGTCGTCAACGATTATGAGTTCGTCTGGCAGCCGGGTCTGCTTGAGAATGGACTGCAAACAATCGTCAAGGCTATCCGGGCGATTATAGGTCGGTATTATGGCGCTGATTGTGTGAGGCATAGGATCTCAGTGTCTATCAGTTCTTTTTGGGTACCCACATGACGTATTTGCGGCCCAGGAAAAAGTCACAAGTTCCCAGAAACGTTCCATACAGACCAGCAGCAACATACGCGTTGGTATTGATTAATTTTTTTAGCAAGCCGGGCAAACGATTGCGCAGAAGCCCGTAATAGCCCACCAGCGTAACAGTGAGATACAGCGCGATAGCCACCACCAGCGCCGCGACTTTCCCGGGGGAGGAGAGGTTAATTGCTACCACAGCGACGACGGCTAGCAATACTGCGTGGGGGATAAAACGCCTGAGCACCTTGTTGATGAACAATCGGGGAGCGAAGAAACCGAACGACACCGGGTTGAACAATGCCCGGTGGTGCCACATTCCGCTCAAACTCCGGCAGACGATACGCCGACGGCGCTCAATCTCGTGGCTAAGCGTGCGAGAGGGGATACGTATACGAGCAACCAGATATTGGTCAAAAATCATTTTCCGGTGCGAGCGAATCACACTCAAACCGCTATATAGATCATCCGTAACGCCATCCGGGATGTGTCGGGTTAGTGATCGACGTACGGCATAGAGTTTACCGTCGTTGGACGTGATTTGCCCCAGCTGAGACTCCCAGCGTTTTATCAAAGAGTCGAGGTTGATGTACAGAGACTGCGCGCTCGAGTCTTGCCCTTTTTCCCCAATCTCTCGCTGACCGCAAACACCACCAACTTGAGGGTCTTTGAAGTGCTCCTGCAACCGTGCAACACAGTCGGGCTCAAGCAGACTGTCCATATCACTAAAAATTATAATATCGCCCTGGCACTCCCTGAGCGCCAGATTGAGGACTGCGTTTTTCCCCATTGCCTCCCCGGACTCATGCAGCGACACCACAGCTGGCAACGCATCCGCGATTTGCTTTATGAAATCTGGGGCCGGGCCGTCGTGATAAAGCACCCATTGCTGCAGCCCATCAATAGCCTGGGTATTTTTCAGTTTTTGCTGAAGGAGTTCTTGCGAGGGGTTTTTAACCACAGTGACCATGGCGAATCTTTGCCTTTCGGCGCCTTCGTCGACAGTGGAGGACTGAACCCTGGAAGTTTTGCCAAAACGAACATTCAGCCATAACAGAAGAGGATTGCCAAGAATGACCGCAACGGGAATCGCCACCGCAATCCAAAATACTACTATCATAGCCGGCGGTAACCTGCGACGAATTCTACCCGACGGTTTTGCGAGCGCCCGGATTGGTCAGCATTAGATGCGACAGCCTCAGCCTCTCCACGCCCGTGTGCCTCAAGTCGAGTTGGATCAATTCCGCGGGCGACCAGGTATTCGACTACCGTTTGCGCACGCTGGCGAGAAAGCTCCATATTGTATTCTTCGCTACCCTGATTGTCGGTGTAACCAATCACTCTCAAAAGTATCTCAGGTTGAGCCTGCAAAAGCATGACGACTTGTTCGAGAAGCGGAAACGCTTCTGGCATTAACTCCCAACTATCGAGAGAAAAGTGCACGTTGCTCAGAGAGGGCAGCATAGCGGACAGCTCGGCGCACCCCCAGCGAGCGTTGTCACCGCTCTCCCAAACGGCCCGGCAGTCACTCAGTGCGTCGTCCGCGCCGGCAAAGGGATCATCTTCTCCGGACTTTAAATCACAGTCTTTGCCGTCTGCTTCGACTCCATCGCGGCAGTTATCCGACGCATCGATTGCAACGTCGCTGTCTTGCTCGACGGGGCAACCCTCATTGTCCACAACCGTATCCGGCGGTGTCCCGGGACACAGATCAAGGAGGTTGGCAACTCCGTCACTGTCATCGTCAATAACGCATCCGCGCTCGTCGACGGGCGTTTGAAGGGGAGTTTTTATGCAATCGTCTCTGTCATCGGCAACACCGTCCTGATCAGCATCGGGTACGGCGCCGTCTTCTGCCACCCACATGCCAATGTGGTAGTGCGAACAACCAGCGGTCAGAATCAGAGCAAAACTTAGTGCAAAGACGTTTTTGTACGACATGATCAACCTTTTTAGACTGGGGCCACTTTGAGGCTTCAACGAGGTCGCTACCGTGCTCGCTTGCTTACGCTGAGACCGCGACCGATACCGTAATAGGCAATCCCCTGATAGCGCATGTAATCGGGATCAAAGATATTGCGACCATCGAACACGGGAATGGCTTGCTTTAATTGCGATAGGGAGTTCATATCAGCGGCTTTGAATTCGTTCCACTCGGTGCACACAATCAATGCATCGGCGCCATCAAGGGCGTCCTCTTTATGATCGCAATAGGTGATCGCCGAGTTTTCGCCAAGAATGGCACGACAGTTGTCGGCCGCCTTCGGGTCATACGCGAGAACACGAGCACCGCCATCCAACAACCCTTTTATGATCTGTAGACTCGGCGCTTCGCGCATGTCGTCTGTATTAGGCTTAAAGGCGAGCCCCCATAGCGCGAAAGTACGACCTTTTATGTCACCCTTAAAGTGGCTGTCTACCGACTCCAACAGATGGGTTTTCTGTAGCTGATTCACAGCCTCAACCGACGCGAGAACCTGTGGTTCAAAATCCACTTCGCGCGAGGAATGGATCAAGGCCTTGACGTCTTTAGGGAAACACGAACCGCCGTAACCACAGCCCGGATAAATAAAATGGTAACCAATACGTGGGTCGGCGCCGATACCGAGTCGCACCTGTTCAATATCTGCCCCCACCCGCTCGGCAATTTGGGACATTTCATTCATAAAGGAAATTTTGGTCGCCAGCATACAGTTAGCGGCATATTTGGTCAGCTCTGCTGACACGCAATCCATGAACATGACTTTGTCATGGTTGCGATTAAACGGCATGTACAAGTGTCGGATTTCATCGAAAACTGCAGTGTCCTCGCAGCCGATGATAATGCGATCGGGGCGCATGCAATCCTGCACAGCGGCGCCCTCTTTGAGAAACTCAGGGTTGGAGATGACGCTGAACTCCAAGTGCTGTTTATCCAGCTCCACCAGCCGTTGATGAATTGTGTTGCTCACTTTCGCGTTGGTGCCGACCGGCACGGTGGACTTAACATAGACCAGCTTGCTTTCACTCATATGCTCGGCAATGGTTTGGGCTACCTTGAGTACGTGCTGCAAATCGGCCGATCCGTCTTCCTCGGAAGGTGTGCCCACGGCAATTAAAATGTGCCGACTGGAGTCGATTGCCTCAGAAGCATCCGTGGTAAAAGATAAGTGCCGTGCCGCAGTATTTTTGCGGATAAGCTCTTCCAGACCAGGCTCGTAGATTGTCACCTCACCGCGATTTAGGCGGGCAATCTTTTGCTCGTCAATGTCCAGGCAACAAACCCTGTGGCCCATTTCGGCAAAGCAAATGGCTTGAACCAAGCCGACATAACCGGTTCCGATAACAGTAACGCTGATGCTGCTCGACATACTTGGATGATCCTCAAAGGCGCACGATCTAACCGGCCATGTTCCGCCACGTAAAGCCCGGAGTCTGGCCGAAACGTTTTTAGAAACCTCTGATCAACCCCTTGCGGCCGCTGGCTTTCAGGAATTTTTGCTGGCAAGGCGTGCGATCGAGTCAGGCTGGTTGCCCGGCAAGTGAGTACACCAAAAGTAGGCGCTCTAAGCGACGCTGTCAGCGAGAATTCCTGAAAGCCCCAAAGGGCGCGAGCATTCTCGGCGTTGGCAATCTTGCTAAGGACTACGGCCATTAACGGCGATTGCCGCCTTGTGTCTGCTCCGCGCCCGATTACGCAGAGACCACAAGGAGTTAATCAGAGGTTCCTCTACCAACTTGCCTTAATCGCTGGCAAGCAAAAGTGTCTAATAATACACAACATACCGACCGTTAGAAGCGTTAAAATGAAGAGTTTGCTTGGGTTCGGCTGTCGCCTAAGTATACACTAGTACTTTCCTTAAATGACAGTAAGCAGAGGGTGAAGCCATGTCCCGAGCCTGGACAATGCGCCTGACGATCGTGCTGGCCCTTGCAGCAACACTGACCGTTTTGATCGCTCATAAGTGGCGCGAAAACGGTCTCCAACTTACGGTCGCCGAGAGCGAAAAACGCACCTGGCATTCGAGCGCACCTGTCCTTCCCGCGCACTACATCTGGATTGATAGAAATCGACTGCTCGCTTTACCCACTGAGGGTCCGGCCTGGGAAAATTTGCTGACCGCCGCCAACCAACCCCTCGGAATCCCCAACCTTGCCGATCAAAACGACCCGACCAATGTGCAGGTTCTGGCGCGGGCGCTGGTCTACGCACGTACCGGGGGTGAGCATCTGCGCCGAAGTGTGATCAGCACCTGCATGATGGCGATTGGCACCGAGCGCGGAGGCCGAACTCTGGATCTTGGTAAGGAGCTGCTCGCTTATGTATTGGCGGCGGATCTAGTGGGTCTTGAAGGCGAACAAGAGCAGCGCTTTCGCAACTGGCTGTCAACGCTACCCGAGCGTGAATACCCCTCAGGAAAAACACTGCGATCGACCCACGAGCGCCGCCCCAACAACTGGGGCACTTTTGCCGGATCCAGCCGATTGGCCGTCGCCGCCTACCTAGGGGACAAGGAGGAGATTGCCCGAGCAGCGCGGGTGTTTAGAGGCTGGCTGGGCGACCGCACACTCTACTCCGGATTTCGCTTCAAAGACCGCAGCTGGCATGCCGAACCTCTACGCCCGCGGGGTATAAACCCCGTAGGCGCGACCAAACAAGGCTACTCCATCGACGGCGCCCTGCCTGACGATCAGCGCCGCAGCGGTGGATTTCTTTGGCCACCACCAAAAGAAAATTATGTCTATACAGCACTACAGGGCGCACTGGCACAGGCTGTCATCCTGGATCGGGCCGGCTATCCGGTTTGGGAATGGGAGGATCGTGCACTGTTGCGAGCCTTTCGCTGGCTACACGTGCACGCTGACTATCCCGCGCAAGGCGATGACACCTGGCTGCCCCACCTAATCAATTACTACTACAGCGAGAACTTCCCTGCCCCGGTGCCAAGCCGGCCCGGGAAAAATGCGGGCTGGACCGACTGGACCCACCCTCCCGGCATGCACTAAGGCCCTATTCTGGCCGCTTGCGCATATCCACCACTTTCCCTCCCCGCAGCGAACCGACCGGTCGGCAGGCTGCATTTTACCCATGGCGACCAAAAATCACACAAAAAGCGCCAATTAGGGGTTGATGTTTTTTTATGCGTCACTCAGAATCCTAAAACGAAGACAAAATGTGCGATACATCACAAAAAACAGAGGTTCTATGCTCGCTCAGTCCCTTGAGAAAAACACCAAACGCACTGATCCGCCCGCCAAAGGCACGCGCAAACTGCGAAGCGCGCTCGACTGGCTGCTGGAAAAGCTGCTGGCCGTGTTATTGCTGGTGTTATCGTCGCCCCTGTTTATCGTTCTGCCACTGCTAATCAAATTGCAAGATGGTGGGCCGGCTTTCTACCGTGGCGACCGGCTGGGGCGCCACAAAGAAACCTTCCAGATGTACAAATTTCGTACATTGGTACCCGATGCGGAAAGCCAGCTTGGCGCTCAGCTGCTCAATCACCAACACCAGCTGCACACACCCTTAGGTAAGTTCTTGCGCGATGTGCGCGTCGATGAGCTGCCACAGCTATACAATGTATTGCGCGGAGATATGGCTTTTTTCGGGCCGCGCCCGGAGCGCCAGGCGGTATACGAGGCGCAGTGCGCGCAAATTCCGGGTTACGACAAACGCTTCGCAGTCAAACCTGGCGTTCTCGGGTACTCTCAACTGTTTACACCCCACAGCGCGCCCAAACGCATGCGAGCAACCATCGACAACAACTACGGTCAGCGCGAGCAAGGGCTGTTACACGAGCTAGGCGTGGTGATCTATGCCTTCAGTCACCTTAGCTTCGGACTGGTAAAGCGCGCGAGCCGCTCGGTGCTAAAGCGTTGCGTAATGTTCCGCCACGCCGGTAAAACCCGCGAACGTCGCCGCCTAAAGCGCGTCAGCCCAGTGGGGGTAGAAGTTGCGCTTTTTACCGATGTACACGCTATGAAAAGGCAAAGGCTAGGGAAAGTAGTTTTGGGCGATATCAGCGACGAGTGGACCCGCGTCTACTGTGATCAGCCCCTGCCGGAAGAGCCTCTGGTACTGCAGCTGCGCATTGACACCTCGGCTCGCAGATCCAGAAATGCCACCGACAAACCAAAAACAACCTATTGCCGCGCAAGCGTTGTACGGCAGTTGGAGCGCCCGGGCCATACAGGCCAATACACCTACTTGCTGAAATACGAGCCCACTTCGCCCCTCAATCGGTATTTACTAGACAAGTACTTCATCGCCAAAAGCATCTTTTGATACGGCGCTCTTAAGTGGGCCGCGCCGGCAACACTCGCAATAACGGTGCGGTTCAGATTGCCGCTCCCTATGCCAGAGCCTGCTGGAGGGGCGTGGCATTAACACTTTAGCTATTTTATTGCGCTGTCCCGGTTGGTTACGTGGATTTCGCTAACCTGCACTGAAACTCAGTCGGCCGCTTTCGCCAGTCAGAGGCAGCGTGCTCTATTTCCAAGCTCGGGCGACATAAACACGGTGACGGGTGACGGGTGACGGGTGACGGAATTGTTCGTTACCAGCCCCTCGTCAACCACCCACCGGCTGTTACCTTCCTCCGTCGTCAGATATATGACCTTCCCCATTCGCTCGCTCCCGCCAACGCTTGAGGTCATCCAACACCATAAAAAAGCAGGGGACGACAATCAGCACAATGGCACTGGCAAAAACGATCCCGAAGCCGAGGGAAATAGCCATCGGAATCAGCTGCGCCGCCTGACGCGAGGTTTCCATAATAATGGGCGAAAGCCCGCCAAAGGTGGTGAGTGTGGTTAAGAAGATGGGGCGGAAACGCCGCACACTGGCATCACAGATAGCCTGATAGGCGTTTTCGTAATTGGGCATGGTTTTATTGGCGTGATCCACCATAATCAGCGAGCCATTCACCACCACTCCGGACAGCGCCACAATACCCATCAAACTCACAAGCGACAGGTCGTAACCCAACATCAGGTGACCTATTACCACCCCGATGATGCCAAAGGGTATAGCGATCATCACAATCAGTGGTTGCAGGTAACTGCGAAACGCGATGGCGAGCAGCGAGTAAATCACAAACATGGCCATGCCAAATCCGCCCCAGAGCACCTGGGTAGACTCGCGCATTTCTGACTCACTGCCGCGGAACGTCCAGGTCAAGCCCGGATATTCCGCTCGCAACTGCGGCAGCACCTGCTCCTTCATGGCAACGGACACCTGACCGAGTGCACTTTGCGGCTCTACATCCATGCCGACGTTAATTACGCGGCGACCATTGCGACGGCTGAGAGAACTAAACGCCTCAGCCAGGTGCGGCTCGGCTACGTCGTACAGAGGCACTTCTGTGCCGGAGGGAGTGCGAATGATCAAATCATCCAACGTGTGCTGTTGGCGACGCTCCTCCAGGGGCAGCTTTACACGCACTTCAATTTCGTTGGTGCCGCGTAACTGGCGAATGGCCACTGCCCCATAAAAGGCATCGCGCACCTGGCGCCCCACCTCGGTGGGTGTAAGACCCAACAACTCGCCCTCGGGGCGCAGCGTGAAGTTATATTGCAGTTTGCCTTTGTTGTAGTTGTCGTTGACGTTGCGGGTGTTGGCGTACTCCTCCATCCGCGCTTTGAACACTTGGCTGGCTTCGGCCAGAAGGTCGGTATTGGTGTGGCTCAAGTCCACGCTCAAATCATCACGCCAACCGCCGGGGCCGCGCTCGGCTTCGAAGGTTATTTGGTCTACCCCCTCGATATCGCCAATTTCATTGCGCCATAGTTCAATTACTTCTCGGGCGGTTACGTCCCGTTCATCCGGGGGCAGCATGACAATTTCCACATCGATAAAACTCTTGCCGCGCACGTTGGATTTTATGCCCTCGGCCACTTTGTACAGGTCATGCTTTTCGAACATCTCGTGGGTCTGCTCGGTAATAGCATTGGCCACTTCCGCCGCCTGCTCCAAAGTGGTACCCACAGGTAGGCGCACGCCAGCTTCAATTTCATCGGCGGCCACGCGGGGCATCATGACCATGCCCATATGGTCACTGGTGCCGTACGCACCGGCGATAATCAGTGCTGACACGACCACGCTGATTGTGAAGTACCGAACCCGAATGCACTTTTCCACAAACGGCCGATAGCGGTTTTGCACAAAGGCATTGAATTTCTTCGCCAGTGCTTGCTGGCGATCGTGCGCGTAATTTTCCAGCTTGCCCTTGCGGCCCTTACCACTCTCAGCCAGGTGGGCCGGGAGAATAAACAACGCCTCTACCAAAGAGATGAGCAGCACCGTAATCACCACCACGGGAAACGGCCACCAAAATTTGCCCGTGGTACCGGGGATAAACATAACCGGTATAAAAGCCACCACCGTGGTAAGAATGGTAAAAGTCACCGGTGAGGCAATATCTTTCGTGCCACTGATGGCTGCCTGCAACCGGCCGTAACCACGCTGTCGGTACTCGTAAATATTCTCGCCCACCACGATAGCGTCATCCACCACGATGCCCAGCACCACCAAAAAGGCAAACATGGAAATCATGTTGATGCTCACCCCCAGCGCGGGCATAAACAGCACGCCACCCACAAACGAAATGGTCATCCCCATCATGATCCAGAACGCCAGACGCAGCTCCAGAAAGATGGTCAGAATGGTGAGCACAATCAAAATGGCCAACCCGCCATTGCCGAGCAGCAACATTAAACGGTCGCTAAAGTCTTCGGCGTTGTTGCTGTCAATTCGGTGATGGACACCCTCCGGCAGCGTGGTATCCAGCTCTTTTAACACGCGCTCGACGGCGGCGGAAATTTCCAGCGGCGATTGATTACCCACCCGGAAGATATTCACTTCCACCGATGGCTGTTTGTTAAACTGCGAGTGAAAACCGGTCTCTTCAAAGCCATCATCAATGTTGGCGATATCGCCCAGGGTGACTCTCGCCCCGGACTCGGTCGTGACAACCGGAATACCGGCAAACTCCTCGGCCCACTGCTTGCGCTCGTTCATACGCAGCAGTATTTCACCCCGGCTAGTTTCCACCGATCCGGCGGGCACGTCGCGACCGGAGGCTTCAATCATTCGCGCTACCTCGCCCAACGTGAGGTTGTAGCGGCGCAACTGCTCGCGAGGTATTTCCACATGAGTGAGATAACCCGGCACCCACCCCAAATCCACCTGGGTGATTTCGGGCTCGGTCAGTAAGCGGTCGCGCAGGTTTTCCGCCAGTTTGCGCAAGCTCCACACGTCAATGTCACCATAGAGACCGACTTCCATGACCTCACGCAAATTGTCGCGAATGCGCACTTCTGGATCTTCGGCGTCGTCAGGGAAAGTGCGAACGCGGTTCACCGCCTGGTCGACTTCCTGAAACGCTTTCATACGGTCGGCGCCCGCTACCAGCTCCAGGCTGACCCGGCCCCAGCCCTCGCGCGCCTCTGAGGTCATTTCCTTGATACCCTGCACGCCGCGCACCGAGCTCTCAATGGGCTGCAAGATGCCCTGCTCCACCTCTTCCGGTGATGCGCCCGGGTAACGGACATCCACCTCGACAACATCGATTTCAAACTCGGGAAAGACTTCCTTTTGCATGGCAAATGCCATGTACAAACCGCCCGCCAGCAAAATAATCATCAGCAGGTTCGCCGCGATGGAGTTGCGCGCCATCCACTCAATGGGGCCGTGCGATACCGGACCTTTCTGATTGTCTGCACTCATTACTGTGCCCCTTCAGCCAAACGCAGTGCGGCACCGTCCTGGATACGTGCGAGGTTGGTGGTGACGACACGATCGCCATCACTGAGCCCGTCGCGCACATAAATATGCTCGGCATCCATAAAGGCAATATCCAGCTCCCGAATAGAGAGCTCACCGTCCTGATACACCCACGCGGTATCGTTTTTGCGCAAGTATTCCCGCTTCAGGCGCACCACATCTTGCAGTGGCTCGGCGGTGATACGGCTCTCCACATAGCTGCCCAGCACCAGCGGCATCTTGCCGGCGTTCTCCTCGTTGCGGGCCTGAGGGTCATCCACTTCAATCAGCATGCGGAGCATCCGCGACTGCTCGTCCAGCTCGCCGACCAGCGACAGAACTTTACCTTCGCGTATTTGCCCTTCCGGCCAGGCGGAGCGATCGCGCAGCTCCACGGTCAACTCATCCACCGCATCAATATTGGGCATTTTTGCCAGAGGGACGGTCGCCACAACCCAGTAGCGCTCGATACCCACCAATCGAGCCAGTGCATTGCCCGGAGCGACTTGAGAGCCCACATTGACCGCGCGGGAGACGATCTGAGCGTCAAAGGGGGCGGTCACTTCGGTGCGCTGCAAGTCCAGCGCAGCCCTATCCACCCGAGCTTCGGCCGCCTTGAGCTCGGCCCGGGCCGCGTCCAGCTGGGGCTTACGAAGTATCAGCGCCTCTTGCATGGCGGGCAGATTACGCCCCAGCTGACGATATTCCTGCTCGGCCGCCACCTGCTCACCCTGCTCGATTTCCAGCGCGGCCTGAGCCTGGGCCAACTCGCTTTGGCGAGACGCGAGCTCGATCTCGTAATCGGCCCGGTCAATGGTGACCAACACTTCGTCTTTCGTTACAAAAGCGCCCGGACGGAAATTCTCCGAACGTGCATTTACCCGGCCGCTCACTCGCGGCTGCAGGGTGACCTCCTGCGAGGGCGACACCGAACCCATGCTGACAATGACCGGGCGATAAGTACCCCGGCTGACCGGCAACACATCCACCAGCATGGCGGTGCGCTTGGTCGCGCCTTCGCGCTGCGCCTCGGGCTCGCTTTTGACAATGGCATAGGAGGCAAGTAGCCCCGCCGCTATGACCGAGACGCACCCGATTAGCATTTGTTTGACGGGCATGGCGGGCTGAGGCTCTTTGGCATTGCTCATTCAGTATCTCCGGCTGATGGATGCGGTGACTCATTGTTCATACAAGCCCCCAAACACGGTGGAATACGGCAGCTCGGTCGCTACCGATTACCATGAGGGTAATGAGTATCAGTTATTATGCGCCAAGCAAGGGGTAAGATGCTGCTTTCAGGCGAAAGCGAAGCTCAAAGAAATGTAAAATCGCTCACATCGAGCGCCAAATTTCACGCACTCGTGCCCCGCCATCGAGGCCTAGACGGGGCGCTTGCAAGATATAATCATACGTATTTATACGACCGATCAAGCCCGTGGCATCACCCAGCCGGAGTTAGAACCGGATCGGAAATATAGGCAGCAACAGCGTTTTTGAGAGGTTGGAGCGCCAGCCACATCCCCTATCGTCCCGGCCCATCTCTTACTGTTTGCCTCCGACGTCAGGCCTCAGAGATTCCACGTTCCGCGCCACTATTTCCGCCGAGAATGTTTTTCCCAGCTTTCCTCGCGCCTCGGATCGCTCTTTTTAAGCTACAAAAAGCACCGGCGCGAACCTGCCCGACGCTTAAAAAGTTGGTATCTTTTCCCGTCAGCGGGCAACGGCCGCCCGCCGCTGGACGGCGGGCGGAACAACCGGGCCAGCTCCTCCTGCTAGCGATTGGCCCTGTGCTCGATCAACTCATCCACCACTGAAGGGTCGGCCAGAGTTGATGTATCCCCTAAAGTATCCAGCTCATTGGCCGCAATCTTGCGCAAAATGCGGCGCATGATCTTACCCGAGCGCGTTTTCGGTAGGCCGGGTGCCCACTGAATAATATCGGGCTTAGCAATGGCTCCAATTTCTTGCACGCACAGCTTCAGCAGCGCCTTTTTCAGCTCATCATCGGGCTCAACACCGTTCATAGGTGTCACATAAGCGTAAATACCCTGCCCTTTAATATCGTGTGGATAGCCGACAACGGCCGCCTCGGCAATGCTGTCGTGCAATACCAACGCGCTTTCCACCTCGGCCGTACCCATGCGGTGACCAGAGACATTAAGCACGTCGTCGACCCGGCCGGTAATCCAAAAGTAGCCGTCCTCGTCGCGCCGCGCGCCGTCACCGGTAAAGTAGTAACCCGGATAGGTTGAGTAATAAGTGTCAATGCAGCGCTGATGGTCACCGTAGACAGTGCGAATTTGACTCGGCCAGCTGGCCTTAATGGCGAGGCTCCCCTCACCCGCACCCTCGATCTCATTGCCTTCCGCATCCAACAGTACGGGCTGCACCCCAAAAAAGGGCATGGTGCAGGAGCCAGGTTTAAGGTCAGTAGCCCCGGGCAGCGGTGTCATCATATGCGCACCGGTTTCGGTCTGCCACCAGGTATCCATAATCGGGCAGCGCTCGTCGCCGACCACCTTGTGATACCACTCCCAGGCCTCTGGGTTAATAGGCTCGCCAACACTGCCCAAAATACGCAGAGATTTGCGCGAAGTTTTGGTGACAAAATCATTACCCGCCCCCATCAAAGCGCGCACCGCTGTAGGCGCCGTGTAGAAACTGTTAACACCATGCTTGTCGACCACCTGCCAGCAACGCGAAGCGTCCGGATAAGTAGGCACACCTTCAAACATTAAGCTCGTGGTGCCATTGGCCAGAGGGCCGTAAACAATGTAACTGTGCCCGGTTACCCAGCCGACATCCGCCGTACACCAGTAGATATCTCCCTCACGTATATCAAAAACATACTTGTGAGTCATAGCGGCTTGCAATAGGTAGCCGCCGGTAGTGTGCAACACGCCTTTGGGCTTACCGGTTGAACCGGAGGTGTAGAGAATAAAGAGCGGATCTTCCGAGTCCATCCACTCAGGTTCGCACTCGGCCGGCACCTGCTCGACGGCATCGCGATACCACACATCTCTGTTATCGTCCCAGGCAATATCGCCCGCCGTGCGTTTCACCACCAGGCAGGTGTGTACGTCCGGGCAGCCAGCCAACGCTTTATCGGCATTCGCCTTAAGTGGCACCTTGCGGCCGCCGCGTAAACCTTCATCAGCGGTGATCAGCACGCGGCAATCGGCATTGTTAATACGATCTTTCAACGCGTCGGGAGAGAAGCCGCCAAATACCACTGAGTGCACAGCACCGATACGCGCGCAAGCCAACATGGCATAGCAAGCCTCGGGAATCATCGGTAGATACAGGCAAACACGATCGCCCTTTTTAACACCGCGCTCGCGCAACACATTGGCCAGGCGACACACTTCTTCGTGCAGCTCTTTATAGGTAATGAGCTGATCTTCGGTGGGGTCGTCTCCTTCCCAAATGATCGCCACCTGATCGCCGCGCGATTCCAAATGACGGTCAATACAGTTCACACTGACGTTAAGCTTGCCTCCTAAAAACCAGCTAACTTCGCCTTTTTTTAAGTCGCTTTTACTGACTGTGTGCCATTTTTCATTCCAGTCCAGAAGCTCCTCAGCCTGCTCCGCCCAGAATTGATCTGGATGCTCTACCGATTGCTGATACATCTGTTGGTAGCGATCCTTATCAATCGCGGCCAACCCTTTTAAGGCGTCCGGCACCGGGTATACGTGCTGCTCGGTCATACATCATCTCCGCACTTATTGCTGTTATAGGGAGGCTAGCTCAAGCCCAACGGGCATGAGTGTCTCATTAATGTTATTCCAGTGAGCAAAGCTTACCAGCGTTGAAGCCGTTTCGCCACGGACAACGTTGTCTGTGGCGTATGGATTTACTATTGGTTAACTCTTTCGATACCAGCTGTCAAACGAAGATCCCATTATTGTGGGTACTGGCTCACATTTGTTCATTCAATAAATCAATACAATACACCTCACGATATTGATAACGCTATCAGCCCAAATTAAATCAATTTATCTGAAATGCTTTAGCCTCCGAAAAGCGACTCATCTTCCATTAGATGATTATGGTAGCGCTGTCACAAGAAAAATAGACAATCATTTTTGGCCAACACTAATCGAATAGCGAAGCAAAAACAGGGAGCAGGCTGTGGGAATTAAAGTTCTGGTATTAAGTTTATGCAGTTTTTTACTAGCCGCTTGTGGCGGCGGCTCGGGCACGGATACAGGAGGTGGCTCAAGCGGCACCAACCAACCTCCCGCCGTTGCCGAAGAACCAGAGGCAGAACCAGAGCAAGAGCTGCCCGCTGAGCGCTATACCGCCCGTGTTGAGTACACTGGCGAAGGCAATATCTATCCCTCCGAGCGCAACGTGACAGAAGGGTTTAGCACTTGGTTCAACGTTCACGTGCCGGAAGGGTTGAGCCTGGCGAGCATCAGCGGCTGTAACGGCCACCTTGAGGGAGATCGTTACCATACTCAACCCATGAGCGAAGATTGCACAATTACCGGCGAATTCACCTCGGCACCCCCTATAGGGGGCGGTACAGGTGAAGAGTTAACGCCAGGTGATAACTCGAGTTCGAGTAGCTCTAGCTCGATCTCCAGTTCCAGCATTAGTTCTAGTTCCAGCTCAGTATCCTCGAGCATTGAATCATCTAGCTCGGAATCTTCCAGTTCAGTATCCTCGAGCATTGAGTCATCTAGCTCAGAATCTTCCAGTTCAGTATCCTCGAGCGTTGAGTCATCTAGCTCAGAATCTTCCAGTTCTGTACCTGCAAGCTCCGAATCCTCTAGCTCCAGCCTTAGCTCTAGTTCCAGCTCGATCTCCAGTTCTAGCTCTAGCAGTAGCTCGGCTGTTGCTACCGTGCCATTCAGTGAAAACAGTGCATGCTCGCAAACAGCGTCGTCGCCAGACTCAACGGCCGAATTACCTGCCATGAGCGACAGCCCAATGAATCACACAATTGCCGCCAAAATGGCCGAACATATGTCCGCCCACGCGCTGGTTGCCTATGAGGATGCCACCCACGCCACAATCGCAGACGGCGACTGGTGTGACCCAGGCATTTGGCACAACGGCGCAGTACCCGGCGATGGCGCCAGAGCTGTTATCGCCACCAGCCACAATGTCACTTATTCGCTGGTCGACACAGCTCGATTGCATACTTTACGGGTCGACGGTGAGCTAAGCTTTGCCACCAACGAGGACACTCGCCTAACGCTAGACACCTTATTTGTGGACCCTCGGGGCACCTTAACCATCGGCACTGAAAGTCAGCCGGTTCACTCTTCGGCCAAAGCTGAAATAATCATTGCTGCCAACGGCGATATCGATGTGAGCTGGGACCCGCTATTACTCAGTCGCGGCGTCATTGTGCACGGCACACTGAATGTTCACGGCGCGGCAAAGGCTCCACACCTAAAACTGAGCAGCGACGTCTTTACCGGCAACAATACCATTAGCCTGCAATCTCCACCCCAGGGTTGGCGCGTGGGTGACACGCTCGTGGTAACAGGTACGCGGTTTTCCGGCTGGAAGTGGGACAACGACATTCGCGCCGTTCGCTACCACGGCACGCAAGACGAAGTACGCACCATTACTCAGGTTAGCGGCACGACTGTGACCCTCAATGAACCGCTAGAATTTGACCACAGCTCCCCCCGCAGCGACCTAAAAGCAAGCATTGGTAATTTCACCCGCAACGTGCGATTTGTAACCGAGAGTGCTGACACTGTGCCCGTGCATCAGCGCGGCCACGTGATGTTTATGCACAACGATGAAATTGACGTGCGCTACGCCGAATTCTTTCAACTGGGCCGTACCGATAAGTCGCAAACCAACACGGAAGCCGTTGATGTAGACATCATGCGCCCGGATACCAACGTGCGCGGGCGCTACAGCTTTCACTTTCACCGCTCAGGCACCCAGGATCAAGCGAACCCAGCGGTTGGTTTAGGTAACGCCGTGTTTGGCTCGCCTGGCTGGGGCTATGTGCACCACGACAGTCACGCCATACTGCACAATAACGTTAGCTACGACACTTTTGGCGCCGGCTTTGTCGCCGAAACCGGCAACGAAACAGGTGCATGGACCGATAACCTAGCGATCAAGGCGCAGGGAATAAACGGTTCTTACAACCCCAAAAACAACAACGACATCTCGACTTTTGACATTGCCCGCAGTGGCGATGGCTTTTGGTTTCAAGGGCGTCTGGTCGCGTCAGTGGGGAATATCGCCTCCAGTGTGAATCGTGGCTTTACCTATTTTCACCGCGACAGCTCGGGCACCATGATTCGTCTTGACCCATCCCTTTTTATGGCGCCCCAGGCGCTTGGACTCGGACGCGATGCATCTGCGGATGACATCCCGATTCGCCACTTTCACGGCAACGAAGCCTATGCAAGTACGGTGGGCGTGTTTGTGGTGAAAGCGAATCCTCGCCAGGAGCACGACATTTACACAGTAATGAGCGATTTTGTTGCCTGGGAGGTAAAAACCGGCGCCTCCATCGAGTACACATCCCATTACCTGCTGCGTGATTTCGATGTCATTGGTTTAACCAACGAAGCCTTCCGCCATGCTGACTACGGTATTGAGTTCGGTCGCAACACCACCGATATGGTCGTGCGAGATTCGCGCATTGACGGCTTTGAGGTAGGCATTGATCTGAGCAAGGATCACGTCAGCAGCAACCCAACCGGGCTGGATCAGTTTGTTGTTATCGGCGGTTCGATTTCCGGGGTAACGACAATGTATGAAGAACACGATGACAGCGACCTGATCATACAAAACAGTGACCTCCAATCCGACCGCTTCGAACTTAACTTTAATGACTTAAATGCGGAAGGTCACTACGAATATTTAAGCGCGGCCACCACAGCGGGTACTGGCATAAATTTTAGTGGCACGAAAACGGACAGTATTGGGACAAACCCAATTCCAGCCGGCTACGACTCGCTGGGCATGGACAGCACCGACATGATTGCTCTGGTCGAGCAGGCGGGCTACTACCAAACCAACGATGGTAAGCACTACACCGTTAAGTGGGAGTATTTTAGCGACCGCGCCACCGGCGAGCTACAGATGCAGCCACTTAAAATATTATTGGGCCCCGAGGTCGCTGCACGGTTAGGCAATCAATATTCGTCTTGGAGAGATGCACGCAATCGAGGCACCATTGACCTTAACAATCAGCCGCCGCAAGCGCGTAATGACAACGCCTCAGTCGCAAGTGGTCGCACCGTAACTATAGATGCAATTACGAACGATTCCGACCCGGAAGGCGACTCGCTGTATATCATCAGTGTAGTAAGCCCCACCTTCGGCCTGGTATCCCACTCGGATGGGCAAATAACCTATCGCCCTCACTTTGATTTTCGCGGCACGGACGAATTTCACTATTGGGTGGGGGATGAGCACGGCAATGCGCACAGAGCTAAGGTGAGTGTTACGGTTAATTAAAATCGGAGTCGGATGACGGATGACGGATGACGGATGACGGATGACGGATGACGGATGACGGATGACGGATGAGCGTGAAGCGCACACGCAAACCTTTCAAGCTCTTGCTTTAACGTCAGGCTCATTTTTGATTTGTGCCTGCCTTAAAGTACAGAGCGAAGTCCATTTCAGCGACGACAAATTGAGCTGCAAAGTCTTCAGCTTTTACATCTGGCGTCAGACGTCAGTCATCCGACAATTATTAAACCAACTGCATCGGAATGGTGTTGGTGGTGCGCTCGACTTTGTTGCTCTCGTCTAGGTAGACCAGTCGCGGTTTGTAGTTTTCCAGGTCTGCCTGACTGTACTGCGCGTAGGCACCGATAATCACTCGGTCACCTACCTGTACTTTGCGCGCGGCGGCGCCATTCATGGAGATAGTGCCTGAACCCCGCTCAGCGAGAATCACATAAGTGGTAAAACGCTCACCGTTATTGACGTTGTATATGTCAATTTGCTCAAACTCGCGCAAGCCAGCGAGCTCTACTAAATCGGCATCAATCGCGCAGGAACCGTCATACCACAGCTCGGCCTGGGTGACCGCCGCCATATGAAGTTTGCCTTTGAGCATGGTAGAGAGCATAAGCTCCTCCTTCTTTTGGTACTGGCCGCATTAGGTCGGCATCGCCAACAGGTTAGACCACTGTCAGCGATATATTATCTATCAAACGGGCCCCATCGGTATACATGGCACCCAAAATGGTAATTTCTGTGTCATCCACCGCCGCTGGTTTAAGCGTGCGACTGTTACAAATTTCCAGGTAATCGAGCTTAAAGCCCGCCTGATCGATGCGTTTTGCGCCCTCTTCCTGCAGAACCAGAAAGTCCCGCCTGCCCTCACGAATGACACCACCAATCCAGTTTAGGGTGCGATTGAGCTCTGCCACACGGGGGCGCTCGTCATCCGTAATAAAGCTGTTGCGAGAGCTCAGCGCCAGGCCATCCTCTTCACGGTATATCTCACCGGCCGTGATTTCTACTGGCATACACAGGTCTTCCACCATGCGCCGAATCACCGCCAACTGTTGAAAATCTTTAACACCGAAGACAGCTTCATCCGGCTGCACAATATTAAACAACTTAGTCACTACGGTGGTTACACCCTCAAAATGGCCGGGGCGACTGGCACCGCACAGTACGTCGGTCATGGTGGGTACGACTACCCGGGTTTGCTCGTCCATGCCATTGGGGTACATCTCGCGCTCTTCGGGGCAGAACAGGAAGTTACAGCCAACAGCCTCTAACTTAGCGGTATCGGCGGGCAGCGTGCGCGGGTACTTATCCCAGTCCTCGTTCAAACCAAACTGCAAACGGTTAACGAAGATGCTCGCCACCACAATATCGCAGCTATTTTGCGCCTGCTTCACCAAGGCCAGATGGGCATCGTGCAAATTGCCCATAGTCGGCACAAAGCCAATGCGCTTACCCGCGCGCCGTGCTTTGCCAAGCTCCGCTCGCAGTGAGCCTATATGATGAAAAACCTGCATAGCATCCCCATAACGCCGGAAATCCGGGGGCGGGATAATACACCGCCAGACGATATAAGTACATTTTTTGGGCGTATTAGGGGCATGCCACACGCAGCGGTGGGAGGCTATTGTTAATAGCCCATACACAAATGAATAGGCCACTACCCCACCACCTACAGCAACGTGCAGTGGATAACACTTTGTAAGGAATTGCTGAGTTCGGATTTTTACGAGCGCGGGCAATCGCGACTAACACAATCACCCGAGCACTTTACTGGGCATTTTGAACCAGACGTTGGCGAACTCGAGACAGCCGTTGCACCAAATCTGATTTAATTTGCTGCTTGTCCAGCTCACTTAAAAGCCCTCTGTCTACCGGCTTGTGCTCTTGTGTGCTAGCTGCAAGCGCCACATCAGTCACTTTAGAGGCCACGGAGGGTTTTGTAGGCCACGCCACGATAGACTTACTGGCCGAACGAAAAGCCTGGAACCTTACCGCCTCCCCCCATTCGAAGCTTGTATTAAATTCCCCGCCAGATTCAAACTGATCTACCCAGCCCTGTCCGATATCGCTGTCCAACGTCATCCAATAACCTCGATCGAACTGGCTGGTCTGGCTAACCAGCATGAAATATTGTTGTATTTCTGTGCTATACCCGGCTAGCACGAGACGATCGGCCTTATCAGTTTGGGTGCAGAAGGTCTGCCCCACCTCCAGCGCTCGACACCCCGCGACCACGTACCCATCCTCGTCCTCAATTAACTCATCCAGCACGAGAACTTCGCCCAATGGACCGTCCGATGAACCTTCGACATTTCTGGGCTCATCGGACACCAGCGCCCACTGCCCCATTAACTTCTCTTCGTGGCTCAAAAACGAAGGCGCGAAATAAAATCGTTCAATTGCAATATTCTCGCCATCAACACTGATATTCGCTTCAGTGCGTGAGGTAAAAACTATACTAATGTCATGTGCCACGTCATTAGTGGGGGCTTGATAATCGCAGCCAAAGCACTGACCGTTTTCCACCTCAAGCAACTGGCCGCTGAACTCATTAGTGCCGGTCAAAGTGCCACTGGCCACAAACCACGTGGCCTTATTCACACCCGCTGTCTGCTCGGATTCATAGGTATAAGCGGCGAGAAACACCGTATTGTCTTGAATTTCTATCGAATATCCACGACCACTTTCATTTGGGTTCCACCACCAACCGCTTTCTGGAGCAAAGGTATCTGCCGAAACCTGTGCAGCTCCGGCAAGACTGCATAAGAGAATAATTGCTAGTAGCGATTTCAAATAGCCAGAAGCATGACCTAGAAGGGTATTCATACGTTACCAAACTCCATTATTTACGGCTTGCCCCAAGGTGGGCAATTTTAGCGGTTAGAATACGTGCCCGCAAGCAACAACAAAGCCCGCTTCGAGCGAAAGCAATAACTCGATTAGTGTGCACTGGTAGTGTGTCCGCGCCTCTAACATCGGTTTTATGCTATCCCAACTCATTCAATCTAACTGCGCCTTACTTCGCACTTGTGACTCACGCGTGAGACACAGCGCCTGTCGAGTATCTAACCCTAGGTTACAATAAGAACAGGGACGCTATGCTCATTGATAACATCCGAGAAACCTACTTATGACTTCATGGCTCATTACACTCGGCGGCTTGGCGGCCAGCTGGCACTATACCGATCTCAATGCAGAATCCGGCGTGCAAAGTACCCTTTGCCCTATCTTGGTCGTGATTTTCCTGATAGCCACGCTGATCAAGCTTGTTGCACTCGCAGGCCCAACCGGCAGCGGCCCGGGCGGTGGCGGAGATAGCGGTGGATTCGGCGGCTTTGGTGGGGGCGGCGGTGATTGCGGAGGCGGTGGTGGCGACGGCTAAAACAGAGGCTCTTGCTGTGAAGCGGGTGATTTATCCACACGTGGCAAGCGCACCACGGAATCCCCCACTGACAACCACCCACCTTGGGCAATCTTTGCGCATAAACCGCCGTAGCCATACATAGCGGCGGCGCCCCCACGCCCCAGCACCTCGTTCATACGCGAACAAGGGTGACACAAAGCCGCCGGCTCCAAAATGACCTCGCCAATTTGCACGCGCTGATGCCGCAATAGATTTAAGTTAATCCCCGACACCAACAAATTGCGGCGCAGCCATTGTGGCGGGATATTATCGCGCCCGGTGTGGCGGCATATCATCGCGACAAACTCCACACTAATAATCGTCACCTGTCGCCCCGAGCCAGGCGTTTTACTACTGCGGTGGTCGCCCTCAAGCCCCAAGCCTTCCAGTGCCACGGCAGACTCTACCGAGTGCACATTGCCCCTGCGCACCGAGCGCAAACCAATCCATTCCAGGCGACCGGGCTGGAGGTCTTTAGCGAGCTTGTCGAGGAGTCTGGCTTGTGAGTTCATAAGGGGCCGGCGGACGGAATAAGGTGAACGGCGCACGACAATCAGCGCCGAACATGATTGTACAGCTTGCATGCCGACAATATCACAGCTCTAAGGCAGAGGTAAGAACTTCACCCCTGCCGCTTTGGGGATTCTATTTAAATGTTTATAGCGCTGATTTTGCTTTACCACTGACCTATACTGCAAGCTCCGCAACTTCAAAGAGGGGTAATTCACATGTCATATATAGATGGAATGGTTGCCGCAGTACCAAATGAGAATCGAGAGATATACATAGAACACGCCAAAGAAATGGCCGCTGTTTTTAAGGAAAATGGCGCCATTGAAGTTGTCGATGCCTGGGGCGATGAAGTGCCCGACGGGAGCGTCACGTCCTTCCCAATGGCCGTGAATAAAAAACCGGGAGAGACCGTGGTCTTATCCTGGATTATGTGGCCCTCAAAAGAAGTGCGCGACGCCGGCTGGCAATCCTCTATGGATGACCCGCGAATGCACCCGGACGCCAATCCGATGCCATTTGACGGCAAACGATTAATCTACGGCGGTTTCGACATTGTTGCCAAAACCTAGCAGCAGGCTGTTGAAAAACAGAAATGTCATGCTGCGAGCTTTGGCCAGCGCATTACTGATGATGGTGTGCCACTCTTCTCTTGCGATTGGCTGGCACACCATTACCCCGCAAAACCTCGAGAAATCCAGCATTGAGTTAACCATCAGCTATGACGCCTACGGGGCATGCCATGAGGTAAAAGTAACGCTACCTGACGTCTTTGATTTTGGAGACCTCGGTAAACGCCCCTTTGAAAGCCTACGCCTGAAACAAGTTGAGGTTAAAGAACGGGGCTGGCAACTTACCGGTAAAGGCTCACGAATGGCTCTTGAAACGCGCAAACTGAACAGCCGTTTTGAACCGTCACGTCTGTGCCTGAGCGCATACGATATTACCTATAGCCACCTTGAGGTTTGGTACAAGACTGTCCAGGGACAACCCCCAATGCTAGTCATCATAGAACTGGATGAGTTTATCTAAAATGGAAGAATCGAAACAGAAAATAGCGCTGTTTATCGATGCCGACAACGCACCGGCCAGTAAATTTGAAGATGTGCTGAGCGAAGTTGCCAAGTACGGTGTTGTCACTATTCGCAAAGCCTACGGCAACTGGAAGAAGTCATCGCTCAAGGCTTGGGAAGAGCTTCTGCATGAGTACGCCATCCAGCCGATTCAACAATACGACTTATCCAAAGGGAAAAACGCCTCTGACATTGCGCTAGTGATTGACGCTATGGACGTCATGTACACAAAAGACATTGACGTTATGTGTTTTGTATCGTCCGATAGCGACTTCACCCCTATGGTGACCCGGGCACTTGCCGAAGGTAAAGTTGTACTGGGCTTTGGTGAGCGAAAAACACCAACGCCTTTTGTTAACGCCTGCTCCAAGTTTCTGTTCTTAGACAGGGCACCGGACCAGAACGACAAATCGCAAGACCCACCTAAGAACATAAAATCCGACACAAAGCTCATCAACTTATTGCGCCAAGCCATAGAGGCGACAGAAGAAGACAATGGCTGGGCGGCTCTAGGCCCCCTCGGATCACACATCTCCAACAAAACATCATTCGACACTCGCAACTATGGCTACAAAAATCTCAGTAGTTTAATAAAAGCCATCGACCTGTTTGAGCTAAAACGTGGGCCGGGTAATTTGTACTTGGTAAGAGATGTAAGAAAAAAGAAGGGCTAGGAAGCTTGCCCTACTGGCCGACATTCCCAGATCAGGTGTAAAAACACTGGGGAATTATCCCCTAGCCAATCATAAATTAAAATCTACTACCTAGCAGGCTGTTGAAAACCCCTTACGTACTCAGACTCTCAGGCTGGTTCGTAATCTAAGCGCCACTTTGACGGTGTGTTCCCCCCCATCGAAAAGTGGCAACGACGAGTACGGGCCAGCCTGGAAGTCCCGCAGGGCGAGGCCTGAAGCGCACATCTGCCGCACCTTACCTCTAGCAAAGGGACCCACCCTGTCCGTCGAGACAAGGCACGACATCTGCACGCTTCGGGCCTCGCTGAGCATGCAAGGGGTTTTAACAGCCTTGCTGCTAGAATCTAAGGATGAGGTAGCAAAAAATAAATAGGTCTACTTAACTTGCCCCACCAGCGGCGGATCTCCTACACATTTTAACGATTCCCACGTTTGAGACGACCCCGCACCTTCCACCATTATTAGTGCACGAGAAAAGTATAGGTTAGGGTGAATAGCCTATCCCCAAACACGGCGACCCACTTTGCTGAATTCCATGCTCGTCCAATAAGGGTATCCCCTCAATAGAATTTGCTCCATAGGTCAACGCCTGCCAATCACTCAACGCATAATTATCACCCAGATCCCCCCAGCTTCCTTCAGCAGCAAAATAATTTATCTTGTACTCACCAGTAGATGAGTAATAACAGTTGTGATCTGAAGATAAATTAATGCCTTCGTTAAACTCGACATCCGAGCCATACGTCCATACTCTATACTGAGTGTCAGAGAAAACATTGTGATGAATGTTTGCGCTTTTCGCCCCCAATCCATAGGCGCTCATATAGCTTCCATCGTTACTTCCATCCGCCAAATAAAGGGTTCCACCGACAAACGTGTTATAGGAGATTTCCACACCTGTCGTGAAGGGGGGGCTTGTTCCATCCTCCCGGTGAACACGCACACCACCTGTATTAATAAAGCGATTATTGTATATTTCTGTTCTATTTTGATTGGTATCTATACTGCTTAGGTTTCCCGAGCCCGTCAAATCGTGGAAATAATTATCATGGATCCGAGTATAACCACCGGAGCCTGGCGTTGTTTCTCCGTGCTTGTAATATATACCGGCACCTTGACCATAAAACTCATTGTGGCGTACGGTAATATTTGTGGCCCGGTAGAACTTCACATAAGCGCCGACTTGATCGGTACCAGCTTTAGGTATGTAATCATGAAATTGACAATTTTCGATTACAACATTGTCATAACTATGTACGTATAGAAAACCAGAATCATCGTAATACTCCATATTGGCGAACTCAATATTTCGCAAAGTGATGTTTTCTTCCGGAATGTCATACCCAACACGTACGCCTTTGTTGAAACAGTTCTCAATTCTCATGTCTTGTAAGACTAAATTAGAAATACCATCAATGTGAACGCAACCCTTTGTCAGATCTCCTCGAATAGTCACCTGCTCATCGGGGTAACCTTTAATCGTAACAGGTTGCGTGACAGTAGGCTGTGGGTCCGAGAAATTGACATACTTTTCTAGGTTAATTATGGACTCGGCACTTGTGACACGGTAGTAGTCAGTGTAAACACCACCGCGCAGATACAGATAATCTCCGCGAGAAAGCTGAGGTATCAACGACTCAATGCTGCCAGGATTTTTAAAGCTGCCATCGCCGGTGGCGCCCGGCCCCGAGTAGTAGCACCTTGAATCCACATTGGCCTCGCAGACAATTTCGTTGACATCATTAACATGAATAGTGACATTATCTGTATCAGTAAGGCCCTGCGAATCTGTGACTGTTAGTGTCACAACTATAGTGGAGTCGTCGCTCACTTCGGGCGCGACGAACGTAGCCTTACTACGGTTTCGATTACTAATTGTGATGCTGGGGCCGCTGATTTGGCGCCACTGGTAGGCAAGTGGCTCGATTTGATCGTCGCGGCTGCGATGCCCGGCAAGCTCCACCAATTGCCCTTCATCAACATTTTGATTGAAGCCTGCATGGGCAACAGGCTGTGAATTGGCCGCTAAACTGGAAGAACTGGAAGAACTGGAGGAACTGGAGGAACTGGAGCTACTTGTACTCAGCGTCGAGGAGCTAGATATCGAAATAGATGAGCTAGAACTTGGGGTCGAACTTACTACAACCGAGGACTGCGAAGAGCCGCTCGATGGTGAACTCCCTGCCGAGGAGCCCCCGCTGGAGACGCTAGATTCAGAAGAATTCTCCGATGTCGAACTCACTGAAGACGTCGAACTAACTGTTGACTGAGAAGATTCACTCGACGAGTTGGAACTGGAACTCAGCACTTGAGACGAGGCTTGACTGGTGTTCCCACCCCCATCGCCACCACAAGCAGCGAGAAAACAGCTTACTAAAAGAACAATTGAATAATTTTTAAACATTGACAATATCCCTATTGCGTTTGGCATGGAGCACGGGGCTCCCTTCTTTGCTCAATTATATCAGCATAGTCATCACGACAATGTGAACAGGTACCGGATCGCGACCGGCAAAAAGGCGGGTAACAATGGACAAAGGCGCGGCACTTGCTAGCATAGACCAAATAAGCCAGCCATCATTACGCGCCCTCACCCCGAGCGCGTCGACCCTTTTATAAACATACATAGGCTACGCATCACCGTACCACCACCTCACACACTATTCGATTGTTAAAACAATCAAAACCTAGCGTATGATTTACATCATCATATGAAAATGGTTTTTCGGTGTATGGATTTTTGAAGCTGGAGCCAGCAATTGCATCCTGAACTGATGCAGTGCTTGACTTGATTTCAAGCTGTAAGCTTACTAATGAATAGATGCCCGATAAATCGTGAAGCCTTCCAAGGTAATCAACAAGAGGCCAAGGATTTTGCAGTGTGATTCTTCCGCCCAGGTTGTATGGATTGAGGTAAGATAGTTTATTGTTTTTTCTAAACCTCTTTGCCTCTGCCAAAAACGCCCGCCCGGATAATTTGCTCACACCATACATGGGCAATAAACTGGAGCGATAATATAGGTTGACACTGGCCACCGGCTGAGACATCAAGCTCAACAGAAAACCATTCAATGTTGATTGTGCAGCGAGATACTTTAAAAAGTCATCACTATTCTCAACCACAGTAAGCAGCTCTGCATTAAATGCCTCGCTTATATCAAGCTCATCGCGGCTAAGCGGCTGCAAAATTTGCCGTAGGTGCGTACGTTGCTGATCACCAACGACCGGCTCTTCATTTATCGCATGAGAAAGACTGTATAGGTGCCAGCGCAATGCTGCCTGAGCGACCATCTTGCCAATCACTGTTTGACTATCAGCAAGTACCATTCGCCAAAATGCCATGTCGATCCGGCTACTTTCGACTAAGCCCGCAAAACCGAAACGCTGAAACTCCTGTATTGCTCTAATTCTTCCCAGCTGCATTAGGAGGCCATAATGAGGCAGAGGAGACGTGTAATCTAAGACATAAACATCTTCGACAAAATGCTCCTTAGAGATAATCAAATCATACCGATTCAACTGCGAGAGCAAACGCGCGTCCAGCTGGGGGGTTTCCGTGATTTGAGCTCGCAACTCATAAAAACAATCGAGGTTGCTACGAGAATTACAAGAAGCAGCGGGGTACTTAGCTTGCCAAGCCTTGTCTAAATTTTGTCCACCATTTAACGTTTTTGCCTCTTGAGCCGTTAAGCTGGCCGGCAATCCACCCGCCTTCTTGGCGTGCAACGCCTCAAGAAGCGCCGATCCCACCTCGGCAGCATCCATACCCGTTGCCGAAGCTAACCCATACACGTCACTTAGCGCATTACCTGCAACATCAGGCTCCGCCAGCGTAGCCGTGCGCGTCTGTATTTCAGGTAGTAGCTCAGCATCGAAAACTGACAAGTTCGGCACCAGCAATATGGCCATTGCGCCGATCAAGATTGCACCGACTCGCGTGAACCACTTTAGTACTGCATTATTTTTAAACATGGTATTCCCCTTTTGTATTTGCTCCCTGCAGCTTGGCTCAGAGGCGCCTTCTCCGCCTGAGGAAAACCTCCCCAAAACCTCGGACACGTCTGATTTACCGCTACACACACTGGCGCGGCTGTTATACTTCTGCCATGACTACGCCCCCACCAGCTACAATCACCTGCGGTAAGATCACCATCAATAAGGCGGTGGGCCAACTGGGCAATTCACGAGAAGAGCAGGTCCGCCTCAGCCCTGTTCTGCACAAATTGCTGTTACAACTCATTCAAACACCGGGCGAGATTGTCAGCAGAAACACCCTGTTTGATACCGTATGGCCCAACCAATCGGTTAGCGACGACGCTCTAACTCGCGCCATCTCGGACCTAAGATCGCACCTAAAAACGCTTGATAACACGGAAAAATATATTGAAACTGTTCCAAAGCGTGGTTATCGCTGGGTTGCCCCTCCAACAGCTACCTCTAGTGCAGTCAATGCTGGCTTCACACATGCTAGTAATGAACCTTCAAAGTCGCCGCCGACCTCAAGCATACCTTTAAATATTGTCTTATGTTGCTTGGCAAGCTTGGTAGCCGCAGTGGCAATCATGTGGCTAGTGACGTACATATCTACAGGGCCGACCATACGGGTGGCGAGTTTACCCAGTACAGCCGCTCCCTCTGAAAATATCCTGCTGCTACAACATATTGATAGGACGATACTTGAAACTCTGAGGAAAGATCGCACGATTGAGCTGGTTGCTCCCAGTGCAATAGCGGCGCGACCTAGCAACCCATACCCTTATTTTTTTGCCGAGTTCAGTGCAGACTGGGTCCTGGAAGTACAATTTTCCAGCACAAGCCTAGCCTATCAGGTTGAACTAACCTTGGTGGATGCTCGCACTGGCCTAGAGATAACTGCGGCACACGCACTTGGCAGCAATAAAGCCGATTTATCCGCAAAAGTCGCAACCACCCTCACTCAAACAATAATGGATTTAAAGACTGAAAATTGAGCTAAGTAAAGCTTTCACCCTGATGGGCACTGGGCGGCCTCGATCGATGTGAAATTCTAAATGTAGACGGAACACAGCCGATACGCGTCGCATGCCCCCAGTCCACACAAATAAAAAAGGCCTTCAATCGAAGGCCTTTTTACTACCGAGCAACAACCTACGCCGTTATTCCGTAATATTGTGCTTGGCCGCCACTTCGCGGAATGACTGCTTGAAAATGTCTAAGCCTTCTTTGAGGATTTCGTCTTCAATGGTCAGGGCTACAAATATTTTATTTACCTGCCCGGTTGCACCGCAGGTTTCTGAAATCAGTTTATTTTCAAACGCCTGCGCCGATACGTCACCGGCAAAATCTGGGTGATTGGTTTCAATACCCAATACCAAACCGCGACCGCGCACGTCTTTCACAAGTTTTGGAAATTCTTTTTGCAGCTCGTACAGGCTGTCAAAAATGATGTCCGACTTGCGTTTCACTTCATGCGTTAACGTATCGTCAGACCAGTATTTGTCGATCAACTGCTTTGCCGCGACAAACGCCAGTGAGTTACCCCGGAAGGTACCGGTATGCTCACCCGGCGACCAGGCATCAATTTCCGGCTTAATCAGCAACACCGCCATGGGGTTGCCACCACCGATAGACTTTGACAAGCACACCATGTCTGGCTCAATGCCCGCTTCTTCAAAGCTGAAGAATTTTCCGGTACGACCATTACCCACTTGAATGTCGTCGATAATAAGCAATATATCGAACTCTTTACACAATGCGGACAAACGCTGCAACCAATCTTTAGAGGCGACGTTTAAACCACCTTCGCCCTGCACCGTTTCAATCATAACGGCGGCTGGCAACTCTAAACCCGAGCCTTTATCTTCTAAGAAGCGACGGAATACATGCAGAGTGTCGATATCATCGCCCAGAAAACCGTCGAACGGCATAAAGGAAATGGCACCGCGAGCGCCGTAAGAATCGTCGCGATAGGCTTCGTTACCCGTAGCGGATAATGCACCCATGGTGTGACCGTGATAGGCGTTGGTGAATGCTACGATATTGGGGCGGCCTTTTACCTGGCGTGCCAACTTCATGGCCGCTTCGGTACAGTTGGTGCCCGTTGGGCCGGTAAACTGCAACTTGTAGTTGTAGTTGCGCGGCTCCAGGATTTTCTCAACGAATGACACCATAAACTCTTGCTTGGCGACGGTTGCTTTATCCAAACCGTGGGCAATGCGACGATCCTTTAAGTACTCTATTTGCGCGTCCACCGCGACGTCGGGGTTGTGGCCGTAGTTGAGCGTGCCGGCACCGGCAAAGAAATCAATGTAGCGCTGACCTTTATCATCAAAAAGCTCAGAGCCAACGGCTTTATCGAAGACGGTAGGGAAGGAGCGAATATAACCGCGTACTTCTGATTCGTGATCGTTAAAAATATCCATTGTGTACCTTTTGGTTTAAATGAGAAGGGTGAGCCGAGCACTGCTCAGTTCGTAAATTTGAAGAGTTGAAAGCAAAAGCAAAGAAGTTTAGGCGCTTGAGTACGCACACACTTGCAGTCAGGAGCATCGAGCTGGAGCCAAAGCCCAGCAACCCGATAACAATCACTATGTCTGTCAACTTACCTGAAAGCCAGGTCACTGCTGTTGTCCCTTTGTGCAATCGAAAGATCATTCCAACAAGCAAATGAGCTTGCCTGCGGCCGTATGCGGCTGCGAAACGCTGCTGCAAAATAGCTAAAAGAGCCCGTGATAGTCGATAATCATACCGATACCATCCTCAACGCACAAGGAAGCCCATCCAACCTCAGCCCGCCAAAAAAGCAAAAATAATAATATAATCAAAAGCTTAGCAACTTCCACCCACTGTAAAACTAACGCTTAGCACAACAAGTTCACGACTGAGTAACGCCCCCACCTGTTACCGAACCTATTCACGAAAACACATAAAGAATCAGACTGTAGATGCAGAAAAATGGACCATCATTAAGCGAAACGTTCACGCCTGAGTCACAACGATTTTTGGCAGCTCATCACGAAGGAAGTTGGCGAAACTTGAAACTGCTGGCGGCACTCCCTGGCGCGAGGGCATCAGCAAGCTAATATCCGCTTGCCCAGCTGTCCAATCAGGCAGCACACGAACTAAACGCTTGACCCTAAGCTCTTCTCGACAAGTGTAGAGCGGTAAACCAACAATACCTAACCCCACCGACGCAGCGTGCTTAAGCGTCACCATGTCCTCACTGCACAAGCGCGGTTGGTAGGTATTAGAAAACGTTGCGCCATCCGGAGCTTGTAAATCCCAGTGGCCGATGTCCGGCTGCCAGCCCAGCTTTAAACCTATGTGTGCCTCAAGCTCTTCAGGCGACATCGGTATACCAGCCTGCTCAAGATACGACGGCGAGGCAAGGAGCCCCCAGCTAACCGTGGCTAACCGGCGCTGTATCAACGTTGAATCAGGTAGCGGCGCCGTATGAGCGCGTATCGCCATGTCCACGCCAGCATCAATTAAATTAACCGGCAGGTTAGTCACCTGCTGAATGATTTCTACCTTGGGGTGCAGCTTGAGAAAATCCGTGACCAACTGGCAGAGCGCGAACTGCGCCATGCCTACCGAACACGAAAGCCGAATCTTACCGGTCAGTGCGTTAGCGTGTTGCTCAACCGCCGCATTTGCCGCTTCCATTTCATCCACCGCCTTGCGCGCATGCTGATAGAAAGCCTCTCCCATGTCGGTCACTTTAAACTGGCGCGATGTACGCTGAATAAGCCGCACTCCGAGCCGATCTTCAAGCTGGGCGATATGCCGACTAAGACGGGACTTGGGAATATTGAGTGCTCTCCCCGCAGGCGCAAACCCCTTTTTCTCCACCACATGGACGAAAAAGTAGTAGCCGTTCATATCCATCAAAAAACCCTCATTCGCCCTGCAGTCACCCGCCCTATCGTTTCAATTATAGAACGATAAGTTCACTTTTTCCTACTTATCAAAGCCATCGTTCTACCAGATACTAATCATCAGTGACATCGCAGACAAACTTTACGAAACATTGGGAGATCAGAATGAACCAGCAAGCGACTTCGGGCATCCACAGCGAATCGGTGCAAATCAGCCACATCGTCACCGGCAACCCTCTTAACATTGGCTCGGGCTTTGATGCGCTGAGCTTTAAACACGGCCAGTTCAGCGGGTTAATGGACCCGTTAGTCATGGTTGATCACTACACCATGAGCAGCCCAACCTTTGGCGCGCACCCACACGCAGGAATGTCCGCCTTATCCATTCTCTTTGAAGACAGTGAAGGCACCTTTAACAATCGCGACTCACTGGGCAACGACATCGACCTCTTGCCCGGTGACGCCTATTGGCTAAAAGCGGGCAGTGGGGCAATTCACGACGAAAAACCTACCGCAGGCTCTCGCACTCACGGCCTGCAAATTTTCGTCAATCTGCCCAAGCAGCATAAGCACGACAACGCCACGGCATTGCATGTGCCCGCTCGGGACATACCCGTAATAACCGGCGCAGGCTACAGAGTTCGCGTGGTATTGGGCGAGAGCAATGATATTAGGGGCGCAACATCTCCGGCACTTCCCTTTACCGCACTGGATGCTTTTTTAGAAAGCGGCGGCACCTATGCTCATGCGTTAAGCGGCAATACATCCGTCACGGTTTATGCCGTAAGTGGCGAGATCACCATCGACATTGCCGGCAAGCAAACCACGCTGCCGAAAAAACAAGCCGTTGCGATACACATCGAGCAGGGCAATCAAACGCTACACCTTTGCAGCCAAAACCAAGCCCACGTAGTGGTGCTGCAAGGCGCCCCCGTCCGCGAGCCGTTTGTTCAAAATGGACCCTTCGTAATGAGCAGCTTAGAGGAGATTCAACAAGTCACCGCCAAATATGAATCCGGCCAACTGGGCGCCATTGGCGAATAGATGGCACAAGTCCGGACGACTAACCAGCCCCGTAGGGCTGGTGAGTTCACGCAGCAACCGAAACGAGTACAAGAAACGACAAGACGGAGGCTATTGATGATCAACAAAAAATACTTCAAGTACGTATTCGTTGCCATGATGACCATGTGCATGGCATTGGCACTCACCTTAATCAGTACCATGAGCGATCCAAACGAACTCGACAACTTCCTGTCGCAATGGTTTCTCAAAGCGAGTACAGATTTTGTCGTAGCATTCCCAACAGCATTGGCGGTAGCGCCAATCGCCAACTGGGCGGCGGTGAAAGTAACAAAACATAAATGAAGAAGGTGCGAACGTTCGTCGGGCAGAACAGCCGAGCTGATTCTATGGAGCAGTGACTCCCAAGAGATCGAACATAACGTTCAAGCTCGGCACCTCATCAAAGTTCGTCACTTCGACATTACCGGCTTCCGAAACATCCGCTTCCGGCTTAAACAACGTCACCCTGAGGTCAATTTGCGGCGCCCCTTCGATAGCACCGGCAGGAACCGAGTAAAAAGGCATCCCCCTAAACTGATTCGGAACAGGACTACTGCAAACGCCGCAAAACGCGAGCATATACCCGCTGTCTTTTCGGTATTCACGAACACTCTCCTGCCCAGCCGTCCACTTAAAATCAGCCTCATCAGCAAGAACGGTCGTAGAGAACTCACTGCCCGTAGCTTTTTGGCAAATACTGCAGTAACACCGGTAGCTGGCAAGCGAATCGGCAACAACCCGAAAATTAACGGCGCCGCATGAGCAGCTTCCCGCATGATCTAATTTCATCTACTGAACCCTGAAGTCAAATTCAAAGCCTGTGGCCCTATTGATTTATGCAAATTCGCCCTCTCTTTTAAGCAGCGTCTTTACGAGACTCCCAAACCACAATAAGTAAATGGAAGCGCCTAGAAGAAATACCGAGCCAATAAAAGAATTCCAGTTCAGATGCGGAAGACGAACAGTATTCTGGCCCGCTAAAACCTCTGAAGGCTCATAAGTGACGACAACCAGCACGCTGACTAGAAACTCGAGCAATAAAAATAATCCCCAGCCAAGGCAAAGAACCCCAAGTAATCGAACAATTAACCATGAAAATTCATCTTTAGTCATATCAACACCTGGCGCCCGCAACAGCGTAGAATACTGAGTGCAGCTAGAATTTTTTTTGCGACTGTCCGCCTGTTATAGGCTTTGTTGCTTTTTCAATATTTTAACAATTCTGCTATTCACAATTTCTGATACGTTCCAATAGTAGAGCTTGGAATCTGTTGTGCTGTAGAACTCGACTACAACAGCATCAAGGTCTTTGTGGTATTTGGCAAAACTCTGGTAGCCCGGAACCCAGCCCGAATGCTCATACTCGTAAATGGATTCGTATATTTCCTGCTCTCCCTCTTCAAACAAGGACCCATCGTTTAAAGCCCTTAAGAAAGTACCAACATCTTCTGCTGTGGCATGCATACCATGATCGGTTCCCTTTAAATCATGGGGGTACCCTACATGATAACCGCTCATTACATCATCTATATTCACCTCACTCAGCGAACTGTAAGTATCGTTGAGACCGAGCGGCGCTAGCACTTCTTCCCGAATGAATTGAAAGTTGGAATAACCCAACGCATCGTCCATTATCTTATTGATTAGAAGGTAATTCGTGTTACTGTATTCGTAGTCTTCGCCGGGTTGAAAATTGGCTGGCTTATCCAAAATTAATGCAAGACTTTCCTCATAGGTCTCTGTTGGCTCCGCCCAAAAACCTGGCGCATCTGTAAAATTAGGAATACCACTTTTATGCTGAATCATTAACCTCAATGTGATTTTGTTGGCATTTTCAATTCTTCCTACCAATCCCGGTAAATAATCTTCGACAGTTTTATCCAAAGAAAGCTGGCCATCACTGACTAGTTTGGTGACAGCTACCGCATCATATAACTTGCTGATACTGGCAATTTTGAATAGAGCCTGAGCATTGGCAGGAGTCTGGGAATCTCGATCGTGCCAGCCGGAAGCAATATACTTCGGTGGCTTTCCTGCTTGATCCACATACAATATCATTCCGTCAAACCCATGATCGACGGCTTCATCGAGTTGCTCCTGCAAAGTACCCGGTAGGGGAAGAATCCACGCTTTTACCAAAAGCCATGGTACAAAGTATAAGGAGGAAATCGAAGCGACAATCAATACAACCCTCAGAACTTGTTTTATTTTTTTCGTGGCCATAGTGTTTCAGTTCCTTGGATTTGTTGATTTCTCAGCACCGCAATTGACTGCCACAAAAGTTAAGCGACTTCAATCTATAATGAAGCTTTAACGGAATGGTTAATAAAACCGCGTAGCTTTTAAGTTTGGAGTGCATTCCTTTGCAAGCCATATCACCAAAAATTTGAAATGACTGTAATATATTTAGAGCCGCCATCAGTAAACAGATAAACAAATGCCCCAACATTTAGCACAACCGTAATCCAAAATACAGATTGGAACTCATTCTTTTTAGATTTATGCCTCAATTTATTTTGAGCGTAAAACGCTCCAGGCCAGCCGCCAATCAGACCTAGTAGATGAAGCGTACTCTCTTTAGTACGCCATTTATCATTTTTCGCCGCGGCCTTATCCATTGCGTAAACTATAAAAGTCAATATACATGCAATAGCATATATGGCTAGCAACTGAACCGGCAATCTACCAAAAAACGTTGCTACAACCACAAAAATACAAAAACTTATAGTAAATATTGAGCCGAGAATTCTTCGATTACCTTTAGGCTTGCCACTGGCCGTCTTGGAGTGAGGGTAAGCGATATTGGCGGCTCTCAATCTACCGTCTTCCTCTTTAACCACCCGGTAAACTATTAGGGAGCCTCTGATTAAGTCCTCAGTGGCCTCTGGCTTACAGAGCTTTTCGAGGTCAAGGCGGCGATCCGATGGCGTGCCGATGGCCCGGTGAGGGGAGCCAACACAGAGATCGGAAAGCTCTGAAAGCACCGAAGGGCACGGCCAAAACGTCCATCCGCTGTGTTGCACCTCTTGCCAAGGACTATGGCCATTGCCTGCGAAGCGCGCCTTGCCGAGTGAACGTTTTGACTCGCGCAGAGACCACTGGAGACTTGATCAGAGGCTCCTTAGATCGCCATCTAGGGGTCTACGTGCCCCTCTTTCGAACGATTTTATATGAACAAACGCCTGATCCCCTCCACCACATGGCTTGACGAAACCGTAGCCTTTTTTATCATTCCAGTTTGTAACTTTTCCTTGGTTCCGCACTATAGTTCCTCAGAATGTCTGACGCCGCGCTAGAAACCTCCGTTTTTCAGATGTCATGTTTCAGCGCCTTGTTTAATGGCCCCCGAATTCCAATAAGATTTCCAAAGGGATCAACAAATTGGCACATTCCTAGACCATTCTCAATTTCGATGGGACCTCGATAAAGCTCAGCACCTAAGTTGCGAAAGTGTGACACGCCCTCTACAAGATCTTGGACCGACCAATACATTACAGTGCCGGCTTTACCACTCGCCACCTTTTCATCGCTTCGTAAAATTTCAATCATAAAATCGTCTATACGAAGAGCCCTAAATTCAAACTCAGGAAACTCTACCACGATTGCATTCGGAAACGCTTTACGATACCAAATGAACCCCGCCTCCCAATCGCGAACATGAATTAGCAAAGCCGCAGGCTTCATCATCGACTCCATTCAACAATTGCAGATCGCGCTTGCGCGTTATCCATACCTGAAAAAACAACAAGACAAGGGCGCAAGCCTATGATTTCTATAACCTTATTTGTATATTTGGTTTTAAGGAAGGAGAGGCAAGGTGTGCATGCGCAGTATTGAGGTCTCGCCACCTATCCTTCCGAACGGGTTAAGTCACTGACACTAAAACAATTTCAATGCATTGAGTACTATAAAACGAGTCATGAAGGCGCCAATTTAGCAGCAGGTATGCCCGACGCTGGATGTCTAATCCCACTTTTCCCCATGTTATTGATTATCTTTGGCGACACTGGACGGCTTGTTAGTCATTTTGCTTGACCAGTCTTGGGCAGCATTCAAGATATCTTTCTTTTGCTGCGGATCTGAAACACAGCGAGCTATCATGACGGACCCTGCCAGCAATGACATTAAAGCCCATGAGTCACTTAAATCATTTTTGCCTAATCCATCCGCAATGTTCTGCGCAATACGCTCTGAAACACCCGAATAAATTTCTTTAGTTTCTGTGTTAGCCCTCATAACATCGGCTGAAAGACCTGGGACTGCGCAGCTGCATTCAAGGTTTTCAACGTGCTCTTTACCGAGATAATAGCGTAGAAAGTATTGAGGCCATTCAGCACCAAAATCTTTCTCAAACCCCTCAATAGCCTGGGCATAATCCTCTAGCCCTTTCTTGACAACCTCACTAAACGCTTCATCCTTTGAATTAAAATGACCGTAGAACGCTCCAGAAGTCATCCCTGCCCTTTTGGCTAAGCCATTAATACCTAGCCCCCCATAGCCGTCCTCACGAAACCCTTTACCTGCCGCCTCCAGAATGTGTGAGCGTATCTTCTTCATATGTTCTTGTGATGCTCGCATATTGATCTCCCAAGCCAATAGATAGCGATCATTATATTTTATATTGACAAATATAGCGATCACTATCTATACTCAGTTAAATATAGTGACCGCTATATATAAACCAGTAGATTGAGGTACACCATGCCAGTTCAAATTATTATGACCGAAGGCTTAGCTTCAAAAGTCGAGGCTCAAAAAGCACACGCTGAGATTTCGCAAGTTTTTCTAGATCTGCATCAGATTAGCAATAACTCATTTATGCTCCCAAATATCATTGGTGAAGTTGTATTTGTTGAGGAAGGACTAACGTTCTCCGGAAAAGCAACAAGCTCAATTGCTATCGTAGAGCTTAGAGTTCCGTCATTCACCTTTGGAACTCAACAGCAAAAGGATGAGTTCGTTCAAAAAGCGACCGATATCATCTTGCGTGCAACCTCTGGCAAGCTATCGAAAGAGCATGTTTGGGTAAATGCCGTATACGCAGTAGACGGTTTGTGGGGGATTGCTGGAAAAGCATACTCAAATGAAGAACTCGGACAAGCTATTCAAACAGCAGCAGCAATTTAACTAAACTAGGCACTCTACGCTTTAAAAAAATGCGTAGAGTGTTATCTCATGGAGTTAAAGGCATGGATCAAATTATCACACCTAGATTGCTGCACGTTATGTTGCGTGTAAACAATATGGATTTATCTATAGACTTTTATACCCGAATATTTGGCATGAAAGTACTAAGGAAAAAAGACTACATAGATGGACGCTTTACCCTTGCTTTCTTAGGGTATGACGAAGAGTCAAAGTCGACTGTTGTTGAGCTCACCCACAACTGGGACGAACAATCATATGAAAAAGGCAATGCATTTGGCCATTTAGCGTTTGCTGTAAAAGACATATTTACGTTTTTTGGAAATTTGAAAAAAGATAACGTCAAATTCACGAGAGAGCCATCGCCAATGAAGTTCGACGCCTCAGAAACGATTGCTTTTATTTCTGATCCGGATGGATATACAATAGAGTTGATTGAAAGACCCTAACGCTTTATTCGACTCCACTTTCTTTGTGAGAGCTACTCGGACCGCGTTCAAAGCGTCAACAAAAACAGGATGCCACTCTGGGCTTGGGGCTTGACTCAGAGCGTGCCAAAAAAATTGAAATACATGGCCGCCATCGTCTTCGCAGTAGTGGCTCCACTCCTCAGGCAGACCATCTCCTGCCTCCATGATACAAATTCCCCAGACGGGTTCTCCGGAACGTCTTTGCCATTCAAGTAGTTGGTACTTTGCCTGCAAAGATATGCCAGCTTCCTCACTGAGTTCTCGCTCAGAAGCTTCCAGACTAGTCTCTCCCGGCTCAATAGTCCCCTTGGCTAATTGAATACCGGCTAAAGGGTGCCTGAACACGAGAATTTCCAATTGATTCTCTCGCCTGCGCATAACCACTGGGCATGCCTTATCCATATGCTACTCCACGCCCTGCAGCAGCGGCCGTAATTCCGCTGACCCTACTACTGGCCGCGCTTGCTAAATACTGACACTCGCAACAAAAATCTCATCTAACCCATCTTTTAAGTCGTAAAAAAATCGAAGACACTCCCTATTGCAGAACTGCTACTCTTATAAAATTCAGTGTAACTACATTTTTCACAAGTAACCGCGCTATACTTACTGCCCTGAATATCAAAAACTTTTGACCAAAAACCACCCGCAACTCTCATTTCTCCGGTGGTGAATTCAGTGTGCTTGCATTTAGGGCATTTCCAATTTCGGTGATGCATACATATTCCTAATTTCAAAGATGAATTCCTGCGCCTTTCTCTTCGAAAACTGGGAAGAATAGCATTTCATGTATGGGCAAAGTGCGCAGCCCTATGCCCAGTGCCTTGACTTTTTATACTTCAATATTCAAGCTCGCCTCAAGCTCACTAGCCCATACAAGGCAGCTATAGGCATCTACTGCTATTGCATTGTCTATAATCTCAACCATTTCCGAGCAAACCCATGAGTAGAGTGCAAAGTCGCCATTATTCTCACCGTAGTGAAACCAAGCATCCCATGGTGGAGTGTCATTCTCATCAATATAGAAATTTCGCTCGTTAAATGGCATTCGGTCATTAGGATTCATTTGTAAAGAACACTCAACTGCAACCATTGCATCATTAAGACTAAGATCGGGATAGAAGCACAAAATTCGCCCCTTCTTTTTCAATGAAGCCGAAGATGAGGCGAGTCTAGAATTCTTTTGCTCAATGACATAATCAATCACACCTGTGCGAGCATCATCCTCGGTATATTTGATAGCCCAATCGTCAGGACCAAAAATTTTTTTGGGAAATATTTCTTCACTTCGATGGCACAAAGCCAGATTAGATTTATCCAATCTTTCTGCACACCATATAATGGTAGAGTTTAGATTCTTATTAATATTCTTTAGCACGCTACGCCCTTGGAAATATAACTCCGCGCTCTGCGGAAATTGTAAAGTGTAGAGGAAAACATACCCAACAGTAGCGCCTTGTTATTTTCTAATTCAATTATTGGCACTGCTCTCAAAGAACTGCCAAGTTAAACTTGCAATATCTGAGATTATTCTTTTGTTAACTTCACTGCTCTCAAGAGAATCGCTAATAAATATACTTAGAAAATAGTGGCTGCCATCAGGAAAAAGATACTACCCCTAGATCATTTTGAGCACCGGTAAGCCTTCATCGTTCTTACCTGAGTGGCCTGTTTTATGGACAATAGGGATTCCCTCAGGGAGACCCGCTTTGATCGTCAATGATTAGCTGCACTCTAACCAGAAAATGACCCCGCAAACAGCTGTGGCTTGGTAGTGGATTGTTTTTCGGCAGCCTAGTGTTAAACCGCAAAGCAAGGATCTGGAAAGTCGTTAGCTTGCATTGCTACATGCCCCGACCAAACAGAACCACTGGCATTCCCTCAAAACTGGAGTTGCCAGTTTTCTGAAAGCCCAGCTTTAAAAGTACTTTAATGGATTGCTTATTACTTGGTTCAGTAAATGCTATGACATTAACCAAAGTATTGGTCTCTAGTAATTCTTTCGCCGCTTCAGTTGCATACCCTTGGCCTCGATATTCAGTACCCAAGCGAAAACCAAGCTCCAGCTGTTTACAACCGTCTATTTCGCATGCCTCTATGCCGCAATATCCGATAAGCACTCCGTCTGACTTTTGAACCACCGCCATTTTGCCAAAACCGTTTATCTGATAATTTACTACGAGACTATGAAATCTCCGCTCCGCAGCACCCTCTTCCAGCGCCCCCGTTGGGGAATACACCATAAACTCTGGGCACATTAGTAAGGATACGGCAGACGTTTGATCCTCCTGAGTAAACGGCCTTTAAATTAAGCGCGAAGTATGAATCATAGAAGCATGTAACAGCTGATTAATATGTTCAGCCATATATAGGCACTTTATCCACATATAGGAAGAAGTATCTACATATAACAACCTAGTGTCCAAATATGCACACCATCTGGATGTGCCACTTAGATGTTTCAATTGAGTCGACCAAAGAAAGGAAAGTGCTTCGCATCACTCCCGATGTGCCTATATACCTTCCAGATGGCTAAATCCACAGACTGGAATGAATGGAGAGCACCCGCCCAAACTGTAAAACACTTGAGGAAAAGAGTGTCATGGTTTCGACAATTTGGCAACTGGGATGCGTGATGGGAATTGGGAGTCTGATGTCTGAAGTCTGAAGCCTGACGCAAAGGCAAAACCCGCTACGAAGCCCCCTCACCCATGCCACTGAGCCGAGTGGAGGTTGATTTTAACGGGTAAGCAAGCAGGACGTTTGCGCAAGCATCTTCTCGCCAAGGAAGGCGAGTAGATGCGGCCCACTAAAATCAACCGGAGCGAGGGAACCCCGCAGGGGCCAGTTGCCGGGGCTCGTTTTTGGTTACTTTTTGCAGTAAAAAGTAACTCGCCCGCCCGGCGAAAGAGGGCAAAATAGAAAAGAAGTCTAATGCCGGATGTATGACGACAGACGCAAGAAAAAATACCAAGTTAGAAAATTCGCACTAGTTCGCGTCAGACCTCAGACATCCGTCGTCCGACGTATCAATAATCATCCTGCTGCGAAAAATACTCCGGCGCCAGGTTATCAAACCGGGTGTATTTACCCACAAACGCGGCGCGCACGGTACCTACTTCACCGTTACGTTGCTTACCCACAATCAACTCAGCCACGCCTTTTTCAGCGCTGTCCTCATTGTAGTATTCGTCGCGGTAGATAAACAGAATAACGTCGGCGTCCTGCTCGATGGCACCGGATTCACGCAAGTCGGAGTTCATCGGGCGTTTGTTGGGGCGTTGCTCCACACTACGGTTAAGCTGCGACAGCGCGATAACCGGGCAATCAAATTCTTTCGCCAGCGCTTTGAGGGCGCGCGAGATTTCGGAGATTTCCTGGGTGCGGCCTTCATTGGAACCGGCCACCTGCATCAGCTGCAGATAGTCGACCATAATCATGCCGGGGTTGCCGTGCTCGCGGGCAATACGGCGGGTACGGGCGCGCATTTCTTGCGGGGTTAAACCCGGGGTGTCGTCGATAAACAGCGGCTTGTCTTTGAGCTTGCTCACCGCCACTGACAGCTTAGGCCAATCTTCTTCGGTGAGCTTACCGTTGCGCATATGGCCCTGGTCGATGCGACCGACTGAGGACATCATCCGCATCACTAGCGCCGCCGAGGGCATCTCCATACTGAACACCAACACCGGGCGCTTTTGACTGAAGATGGCGGTTTCCACAAAGTTGAGTGCGAGCGCGGTTTTCCCCATGGAGGGGCGCGCGGCGAGAATAATTAACTCGCCCGGCTGCCAGCCGGATGTTTTCGCATCGAGATCCCCAATGCTGGTGGGCACACCGGTGACATCATCACCGGAGCGGAACAGCTCGTCGATGCGCTCAACGGTTTCCTTGAGCAGGCCATTCACTTCGCGCAGGCCACCCTCTTTGGGGCGATCTTCAGCGATTTGTGCCACGCGCTTTTCAGCCAACTGCAACAGGTCATCAGAGTCGAGACCGGCGGGATTGTAGCTGGACTGGCTTATTTCCTGTGCGGCGACTATCAGTTGGCGCAGGGTGGAGCGCTCGCGCACAATGCGGGCGTAGGCGGTGATGTTTTCCGCGCTGGGCGTGTTGGCGGCAAGCTCCACCAGATATCCCAAGCCACCGGCACGCTCCAACTCGCCGTGGCGCTCGAGCGCCTCAGACAGCGTGACGGCATCGAGCGGCTGCGAATCTTCCTGCAGCTCAACCATCATGCGCAGGATCTGCTTGTGATCCTCGCGGTAAAAATCGACTTCAGAGGCTATTTCCAGCACGGCATCAAGCCGGCTGTTGTCCAGCATCAGGCCACCCAGAACCGCCTGCTCGGCTTCTACCGAGGAGGGTAACTTAGCACCGGCGGAACCGGACTCGGACTCTGAGTACTGAGACAGGGCCTCTGACGACATAAATTCTCTCTTAGGGCTTTTGCATAAACATCGGGCAAAAAAAAGGGCACCCGACCGGCCGATAGCTCGGCTGTCGATAGTGCCCGATTTTTACCGTTTTGTCAGCGTAAGTAAACGCTAATCCATCATTGCCCTGCGCAAGGCGGGTAACAAGGGATCAATTACTCAGCAATAACTGACAACTTAACGGTAGCAATAATGTCGGCGTGCACCTGAACATCGATGTCATATTCGCCGATTTCGCGAATCACACCTTCTGGCAGACGAACTTCCGACTTGCTTACTTCAACGCCAGCCGCGGTGATGGTATCGGCGATGTCGCGAGTACCGATAGAACCAAACAGCTTACCTTCGTCGCCCGCATTGGCTTCAATGGTAACCGCAACTTCGGCCAGCTTGTCAGCGCGCAATTGAGCTTCAGCTTTCTTAGCTTCAGCAGCGGCTTCCAGCTCAGCACGACGAGCTTCAAATTCAGCAACGTTAGTTTCAGTTGCTGGAACGGCTTTACCTTGGGGTACCAGGAAGTTGCGGCCAAAACCGGACTTCACGGTTACTTTGTCGCCGATGGCGCCAAGCTTACCCACTTTCTCGAGCAGAATAACTTCCATCTCGTTAATCCTCTAGTTTCAATTTTGCCTGCGGTGGTCAGGGTTTAGCCCTGATCTTGCCGCGGATGTTCAACCACGTATCGCAAAAAGCGATAACGACTAACAGTATTTTTAACGGCTGCACTAACAGTAGCGCGCAATAAAACAGCACCATCCACTGGGTTGCTAAGGCCCGACGCTTAGCCACTGAATGCACCAGCGCAATACCGGCGAACAACAGTGGCTGGACGAACACCCAAACCCATACGCTCATGCTGCCTGGCTGCAAGTAGCAGTAGAGGGCGGCCACAAGGCACACCATCGCCGCTACCGGCTTTAATCGCAGCGCCCGGAACTCCTCACCGAAGCCGCCGGGGTTGTATAACTGCGCCTGCCACCAGCGCCCTAACAGCATGCTCAGAATGCAACTGAGCGTACCGAGCGCGGCGAGCCAACCCAACACCAAGGTTGTATCGGCCTCTGGCAAGGCGACCGGCTGACTTGCCTGGCTGCGCACACTGTCGAACAGTGCCTTACCCAGTTCTATCATCTCATTGATAAAACCGGGGGCCAGTTTTGCAAGCAGCAATACACCGAGCGTATTGCACGCCACTAAACCCATTAACGCATGGGCCCAGGAGGCGCTTGAGCGCAGCAATAAAGCGATGGCGAATACGCTGATTGCGCCAATCACTGCCAAAACTGCGCTTGTTTGCCCAACCACCATATACACAATGGGTGGGAGCAGTGCCCAGAGCAGAACCAACAGGCCATCGGCCATTCCGCGCCTGAGCGTAACCAGTGCAACGGCGGCGGGGCTTACCAGAGGAATCCAGTGCCCAACCAGAGCTACCGCTGCAGCCTGCGTGCGGCCTCGCATAACGAATTGAGCCAACGCACGCACAATATCTGTCTCTTACTCGTGGCTGTCCGTGTATGGCAGCAGAGCCAAGTAACGGGCGCGCTTAACAGCGGTAGCCAGCTGGCGCTGATACTTAGCTTTAGTACCTGTGATACGGCTAGGTACGATTTTGCCAGTTTCGGTGACGTAGGCTTTCAAGGTGTCCAGATCTTTATAGTCGATCTGCTTGGTGCCTTCGGCAGTGAAACGGCAGAACTTACGGCGACGAAAAAAACGAGCCATGGATTATTCTCCCTCTTTTTCAGTGGTCTGATCTTCTGCAACTTCTTCAGAAGTTTCAGCAGGCTTTTCAGACTCTTCACGACGCGGAGCACGTGGAGCCTTACGCTCACGGCTTTCTTTATCAGCTTTGGCAATCGGAGACTCTTCGGTAACAGCCTCGTCGGTACGGATAACCAGATTGCGCAGCACAGCGTCGTTGTAGCGGAAGTTGGTGGTTAATTCTTCCAGGGCTTCATCGCTACACTCAACGTTCATCAGAACGTAGTGTGCTTTGTGAATCTTGTTGATGGAGTAAGCCAGTTGACGGCGACCCCAATCTTCCAGACGGTGCACTTGACCACCACCGGTAGTAACGGTTGCGGTGTAGCGCTCGATCATGCCTGGCACTTGTTCGCTCTGATCCGGGTGGACCATAAATACGATTTCGTAATGACGCATTAATAGCTCCTTACGGGTTAAAGTCTCCCGCCATATCGCGGTAAGACAAGGAGTGGCTCACACGGGTGTGGGCCGGTTTCAATTGGAAACCACCTGCCAAGCAGACGGTAATCCAAGGGCGCGACATTTTAGGGAGTTTGGCGGAGGAACGCAAGGTTAATTTTTGGGCAGTAACGAAAGTCTGAGGTCTGAGGTCTGAGGTCTGAGGTCTGAGGTCTGAGGTCTGAGGTCTGAGGTCTGAGGTCTGAGGTCTGAGGTCTGAGGTCTGAGGTCTGAGGTCTGAGGTCAAGTTTAGCCCACCCGTCACTCGAGAATACTAATAAAACCTCGCATTCAGGTATCGGTCGTAAATCCGGCGCAGCTCACCGCTATTCTGAAGAGCCTTTAAACGAGCCTCCAGCCATTTTTTTTCTGCCTCGGCAAGACCTGCATCGGCAATAAGGAAGACATCGGAGTCTGGAATGATTGAGCTGAAATCGTAGAGTGCCAAATCATCCGGTCCAATCCCCGCGCGCATGGCCTCCCAGTGTATGCGCACATCCTCAGCCACATATAGGTCGCCGCGGTCTTTGCGCAGCATGGCCAGGGCTTGGGCATGGGAAGGTGCCTCCACTAACACATGTCCTAGCGCCTGTACCCAAGCGCTAAAGCTTCCCCCGTAGCGATAACCGTCAATGATAATAATTCGCTGAGCTTGCGCCTCCAGTGGATTATTTATATTAGGTGCCAGCCCAGCCAGCTGGTAGCTGGTACTGAACAAAGGAGTACTGGAAACCCACGTGAGGGCCTTAACCTCTGGCGCCAACCAGACTGGCGCCGCGTAGGAAACCCAGCGCTGAAAAATCTGTTCCTGCAGACCTCTCTGCAATCGACGATAGGGTAACACTCGCTCAGACACCGATATTTGGCTATTGGCCACAACCAGGTCCAACACTTCGGTAACGATTCCCGAGTAGCCATTTTGCGGGGGCGACACCTGATAGGGCTGAGAGGCAAACGCGCTAATAAGATAGGTCAGACTGGTAGGCTTGGTTGGTTCAGCGCTGGTTTCGGCTCTCGCCGCAGTCACCAACCACACAAGCGCGCACACCACCCCCAACGCTCTTTGCATTGAGAGTATTTGCACTCGCCCAGCCTTATCCTTACGCATCTATAACTCCTAACCGCACCAATCACATAAAACACTGAGCAAAACTCCTACCACTAAGTATGGTGCATTTTCCCAATAATATTATTAGCGGCATAAAAAAGGGCGAGCTCCAACTGGAGTCGCCCTTTTTACGTTCTGCCCTGTTGCATCCGACGTCAGACATCCGACGCGCGCAGCGCACACTAGCCATAAACCGGAAACTTAGCGCATACGTCCAACACTTTTTGTTTCACACTGGCGATGACTTCTGAGGCGTCGCCTTTTTCCAGCCCGTCGAGTACATCGCACATCCAGTGTGCCAGGTCGGTGCATTCGCTCTCGCCGAAGCCGCGGGTCGTAATCGCAGGAGTACCCACACGCAAGCCAGAGGTAACAAACGGCGAGCGCGGGTCGTTCGGCACGGCGTTTTTATTCACCGTGATATTCGCCTCGCCCAGTGCGGCATCGGCGTCTTTGCCCGAGTACTCTTTGCCGATCAGGCTGACCAGCATCAGGTGGTTTTCGGTACCGCCAGAGACGACATCCAGTCCGCGCGCTAAAAACACCTTGGCCATGGCCTTAGCATTTTTGACAACTTGCTGTTGGTAGGTTTTGTAGTCATCGCTCATGGCTTCTTTGAAGCTGATCGCTTTGGCGGCAATCACGTGCATCAATGGGCCACCCTGACCACCGGGGAATACCGCGGAGTTGAGCTTTTTCTCGATCTCTTCATTGGCCTTGGCGAGGATAATACCGCCGCGTGGGCCGCGCAGAGTTTTGTGCGTGGTAGAGGTAACCACGTGGGCGTGTGGGATTGGGCTTGGGTATACGCCCGCGGCCACAAGACCTGCCACGTGAGCCATATCGACCAGTAAGTAAGCGCCAACTTTGTCAGCGATTTCGCGGAACTTAGCCCAGTCCAGCACCTGCGAGTAAGCGGAGAAACCGGCCACAATCATAGTGGGCTTGTGCTCCACCGCCAAGCGCTCAACTTCTTCCATGTCGACAAGTCCAGTGTCGGCGTTCAAACCGTACTGAATAGCGTTGTAGGTTTTACCCGAAAAGTTAGGCTTGGCCCCGTGAGTCAGGTGGCCGCCGGCGTCCAGGCTCATACCCAAAATGGTATCGCCTGGCTTACACAGCGCCTGGTATACCGCACCATTGGCTTGAGAACCTGAGTGAGGTTGAACATTGGCGTAATCGGCGCCGAACAGCTCACAGGCGCGCTCAATCGCTAACTGCTCGCTTTTGTCGACATACTCACAGCCACCGTAGTAACGCTTACCCGGATAACCTTCGGCGTATTTGTTGGTCAGCTTGGTACCCTGCGCCGCCATAACCATGGGGCTGGTGTAATTTTCAGACGCGATCAGCTCAATGTGCTCTTCCTGACGGCGGCTTTCATTCTCGATTGAATCCCAAATTTCCGGATCAAAAGAGGCAATTGTTTGGTCTTTATCAAACATGGGCAATTCCTAAACTAACGGGCAGCGCGCCGGCACTGCCGGGTTGATGGGTATCGGTGGAAAAAGGAAGGCGCGATTGTACACCAATCGACCAGAGTTTTGCATCTATTAACTTGGCCGGAAATCGGCACAGATAGAGGCCTTAACATGACATACAGAAAGCACCCGGCAACGAAGCGAGGCCAGCCCTCTTCACTATTTTAAAGCCTGCAGAATACCGACCTAAGGCGCCACAACGAAGGTATCGGCGGAATAGTCGCCGGCGACAAAGTCCTGCAAATTTTGCTGTGTCACACGAGCGATTTCGGCCAGGGCCTCGCGAGTAAAAAAGGCCTGATGGCCGGTGATCACCACATTGGGAAAGGTGAGCAGGCGGGCAAAAACATCGTCTTGCAAAATACCCTCAGACAGGTCGTCGAAAAACAGCCCTGCCTCTTCTTCGTAAACATCCAACCCCAGGTAACCGATGCGACCACTTTTGAGCGCCTCAATCACCGCGCGGGTATCAATCAAACCACCGCGACTGGTGTTGATCAGCATCACGCCCGGCTGCATTTGCTGCAGCGCATTCGCGTTAACCAAATGGCGCGTAGCTTCAAGTAATGGGCAGTGTAATGACACTATGTCTGAGTGCGCCCACAACTGCTCTAAGCTAACCGGTTCAGCCAGCGCCGCCATGGTCTCACTGACTGCGGGATCATAAACCAATGTGCGGCAACCAAATCCGCGCATAATGCGGGCAAAGGCCTGGCCGATTTTACCGCCACCGACAACTCCCACCGTTTTGCCGTGCAAGTCAAACCCGAGCAGACCATCCAGCGAATAATCTTGTTCGCGCACCCGCGCATAGGCGCGGCGAATATGCCGGTTTAAATCCAGCACTAACGCAACAGCGTGCTCGGCTACAGCGTAAGGCGAGTACTCCGGCACCCGGCAGACCGCAACACCTAAGCGTTCAGCCGCGGCAATGTCGACGTTGTTGTAGCCGGCGCAGCGCATGGCCACCAGTTTGACGCCGAGCTCGGACAACTGCTGAAGCACAGGCTCATCAACAATGTCATTGACAAAACAGCACACCCCATCGAAGCCGGCCGCCAAAGGCGCACTTTGTTCGTTTAAGTGCGCCTCAATAAACGTCAGGTGCCAGTCTTCCAGATCACCCAAATAGAGCCGGTCATAACGCTTGGCATTAAAAACCGCGAGCTTCACTCTGCCGGCGCACCGACGCTGGGATCAACGGTGAAAAAAGAGATACTCATGGGGTAATTTTGAATCACGCCGTCTTTGGCACGTATGGCGCCAATTACGGTAAAGATAATGGATATCACCCCCAGCGCAATCGTCAGGAAAATTCCAATGAAGATAAGCCATAACACAAAACAAATCATAAAGTAGATAAAAGAACTGATAATCCAGTTAAAAACTACCTTCCCCTGCTCATTAATGTAAGGATCGTCACGGCGAATCAGCCACATCACCAGTGGCGCAATCCAACCACACATAAGCAACAGGTAACCGCACAACTGTGCAAAGTGCATCAACATGCTGTAAGTGCGGTTATCCATATCCACCGACGCAGTGGCAGGCACATCGCCCCCCAGCGCTTTGGTTTTGGCCTTGTCGTACTCTTCCTGAGTAATCATGCCCTTCTCTTTCAGCTCGTTGAGCTTTTCGATTTTCTCCAGATCCATTGCCGTCTCCTGTTAGGTAGCCTCATTCAGTATTGTTTAACGTGCAGCCTGAGTCAAAAGGCGCAAGTACTTTCTCACCGCGACAGCAAACCGTTCATACTGCTTACCAAGCAAAGCGAAGAGTTCAGCTTCCGTTATACAACCAATGTTTGCCCGGTGCGTATTTTTGGCCACCCGCAGCGCTTCCTGACACGCCCAAACACCCTCTATACCATCCATTTCTGACCAGCCAACACCAAGCTTTTGTCGCTGCTGGTTATGTGCCGCCACCAAGTCGCCAAGGTTTGTTTTGAGCGGCATAGTATTCACGTGAACATAATCGGGAGTATTAGAAAATGGGTTTAGATTACCGGCATTGTTGGTTATCACAAACTGACCGTCATCAGACATACTTTCTAGCTGAATCAGGTTGGATGACTTCCAGCGACGCAGCACGAGCATAATCAACCAGAGCCACAAGGCGGGCTTAAGCGGACTAAAACGCACAGCGGCCACACTGGTGCGACGATCTTCCGCCAAAAAGAACCGTACGATGGCGCGTTTACCCAACATTTGCCGCAAGCCAACCGGCTCGAAATCCCCCAAAGGGGAATAGCCCAGCGGCGCCAGTTGTTTTTCGACTCTATTGCAATGAGCGCGATTCGCAGCGCAGAACTCGCTGGCTTCCACGGGCTGGTAATCGGCTGCGGGCTCCCGAGCCTGCTTAATAATATCCTGGGCGATACTCAGAGCGATTGCTTCGTCAGGATCATCCCCCATGGCCTCCACAAGCTCCAACATAGGGCCACCTTCGACGTGCTGGTCAACCAGGGCATCCATGACATTATTAGCCATATAATCATCGAGACTAAGCTCACCATCGTCCGCCGAAGGCATACCTTCACGCAGAGTACCGGCTAAAGACTCGCGCTCATTGCGACCACCGTATAAACAGCCATCGCGCTCCTCGATGACAAACTCGCGGTAATCTTCCGCCTCCGAATCCAGGTACTCCAGTGCCCGGTTGAAATCGTCAATGGCTTCATCAAATTCGGTGAGTTGTTTATGGATACCTGCGCGCTTGAAATACAGATGCCAGTCGTCCGGCTCAATCTCAATGGCCCGACCAACATCGGCGATCGCTTTTCGCAGCGGCACCACAGCATAGGCCATTACGCCGAGACTGTCTTTAACCCGAGCCTCATCCAGCGCCGGCCTCAGCGCTATGGCACGGTACAAGTCCGCGCGCTCGACCAAAAGATCCCGCCGGTGATCAGGGTGATCGGTCATTAAAAGCTCAAGCGTCTGATGCATAGCATCCCGGTCACCCCGCTCAGAATGGACAAAGGCCTGCAAGCGCCGCAGCTCGTAGTGCCGAGGTAACACCGCCTCTGCCTTTGCCAACGCTTTGAGCGCGTTGTCATAATCTTCCTCGGCTAGATACACATGTACCAGACGCCCCCACAACTCGACAATTTTGGGTCGACGCTTCAAGGCCCGCAACAATACCTGCCGCGCTTTGTCGTACAACTTCAGCTCGCACAGCGCATCGAGCACGGCCTCAATCAGTTCGATATTATCTTCATCTGCTTTGTACAAGGAGCTGAGCAGTTTCAGCGCCGCACGAGGTTTATCGTCGTCAAGTAGCTGGCGAGCTGTCTCCAGCTGCCCCTGCTGGTCTGTCGTTAACATAGGCCCTCTTAGTTTTCTTATTTTTTATGCAAATAATACCGTGTCGGGTGACAATTGAAACACCCACAAAACACACGCCGTATGCTCACAGGGCCACCCGAGTCTACAATAAACGCCGCACCTGAAAGAGACAAAAATGCTACGAGCTAGCTGCGCTTTTGCCCAAAAACAATTTTCTCTAGGCGACTTTCAAAGCCTGGCTCGGCATCGTAGAACTCGATGTTACCATCGAGTATTTGTTGCAGCAGTTCCGCGCGGCGCCACTCTTTTAGCTTGCGCTGGTACTGATCATAAAAAATGTACTTGCCTGTCGAGGGAATGATCATGCCCAACGAACAGCGTTCGCGCACATTGTCGGCTAACACAATATCGGCCAGCACGCCCGGGGTGAGCGCTGCAATGTCCGCCTCGGCGACTTCCGTGCGTTTTGCCAGCAGTACCTGACGCGCTTGCGCCTCGGCCGCTTCGCGCTCCAGCTTTAACGCTTGTAGGCGGGCTAACTCATCGGCCATGGCTTTTTGTCGCGCGGCCTTGTCGGCCAGTTTACGTGCGGCTATGGCGCGTTCGCGCTCTTGGCGTTCACGCTCTTGCTGGGCCTGACGCTGCCGCGCCATTTTTTCATGCATTTCCCATTTTACCCGCGCCTCGCTGTGGCAATGCACCAAGCGGGCCCAGGCTTTATTCATTGCTGTACTGTAAACCTTCTGTTGCGCCAAAGGCTGTACCTGGCGGTTATCAAGCGCGTCAAGATAATTACCCACCGACATTTGCGCCACTTTATGCCCCAGACGATTAACGAAAATCAATTCGTCAGAGACTGGTGACTGCAGCAAGTACTGACAGCGAAGATCACCTTCGGTGGTGCCTGAAAACAACAACCAATCCCCACAGCTAAGGTTGTGCTCGTCTTGATCGCGCCTATGAGTGCGAATTCGCGGTGCGGTTTTTTTGCCAAACATAGGCGGAGCAATAGAGGTTTCAAGCCCTTTACCCGCAATCAGCCGGTCAACACCATCGACCACATTGTGGACAAACTGGTGGTACTCCTGCGACTCGCAATTGACCGGCGGCTTGGTAGCTCCCAAGCGCGCACCGAATCTTGGGGCTGCACGTTCAAACTCGGCGCGTGCCTCATCTGTTTTATTGGGTTCAAAAAAGCGACAGAGCGTTTGCATCAGGTCAGTCCAAAGCTCCCAATCGTCACGCTTATCGTTGATTAGGTAATACTGCAAAGCGGGGGCGATGGAATGGTTAATGTAGCTAAATACCTCATCGGGCAAGCTACTGCCAGCCATCCATTCATTAAGAGCGTCTTTCACTTGCATTCGCGCTTGCTGAACTTTGCGCTGGCCAAGCTCGGTATCGCGAATTCGCGCTGCTAACCGGGCTGCGCGGTCTAGATCACGGCCTGCCCTGTGATTAAACGCCTCAATAGCTTGCAGGCTTTGCTCCAAATTATCGGGCGTTAACTGTTGTAAAGTTTCATCGCATCGCACCAAAAATTTATCCGCCGCCGTGCCAAGCCCCGGATACCAACTTTGCCAATGAAAGAAAAAATTATCCCAAGCGTCAAACCAGCGCCTGTCAAAAACTGCAGCGGCAGGCTCTGGTTGTGCCAAAAGGTTTACCAATAAACGCTGAACTTGGGTAAGGCGATCGGACAAGTCAGTATCGCAGTGCATATTATCTCGCACATTGCGCGCCAACCACAGACCAAACAACCAGGTAGCATCGGCCTCGGGGGCGCGCTTGCGGAACTCTTGGTAGGGCAACCGGGGCAGCTGCAACATACCGGCCTGCAACTGTTCGCTGAGCGCTTTATGAGCATCTTCCCAAAGGCTTAAATCCGACAAGTATGCCGCTAATGCCTGCTGTGTATGCTCCATACATCTCCCTACATCCAAAACACAAAGAACGGCCTACACGGCGCCTATTTATACATTACCATAAAACGCGGGCGCGAAAACCTAACCTCTAAGCCATTAATACAGGAACTTACCGAGCAATGATTTTGAACACTGAAACCGGACTCAAGTACCGGCCATCTGCATAGACGGGACCGCTAACCCAGCACGACTCAGCGCCGGGTTAGCGGTAAAGAAGGGAAAAACGTACCAGTGATTAGTGATCGTGGCCTTCGTGCTCGTGGGCTTCGCCGCCATGGCCCAACCACACACCGACCGATGGCTCAAAATCCAGCGCCCAGTGCTCACCCAAGGTTAGCTCTTCGACGTCAACGGGCACAACTTCGGACAAGGCCGGGTTCACAATATAGACACTATGTCCCGTTGGGCCGGCGATCATACGCAGACTCTGATCATCCGTCAGGCCACTGGCGTCGGTCGCGGCCAGTTCACCATGCACGGACCAATCAGCCACATCAAACACAACCATGGAACCATCAGCCAGTAGGGCAACAAAGAACTCGCCATCGGCAGCAAATTCCGCGGCCACAACACCTACATCAGACTCCCAGCCCAGCGTTTGCAAGGTCGCCTCGTGCGGCTCGATCAGCACCAGTTGGCCCGACGCCAAACCGATCACATCGTGCACTTGGTGGTGCGCACGCAAGCTGCCCACACGTGCATCGCCGCTAAGCACATCTCCATGGGTAATTTTATTTACCTCAAAGCCATCGTGCTCCTCAATAACTAACACACCATCGCCACAGGCAAAGAACACATGCTCTTCATTTTGCGCACTGCCGTGTAATGCTGGACAGGGCTCATCAAAGATAGCTTCCAATTCATATTCGGTGTCGTGTAAGTGATACACGCTGACGCGATCCGGCAAAGTGGATGCGGCATCGGCATTGCGCTCAGTGGTATACAAATGCTCGCCGCGCACCTGCGCCGCCCCGTGCATATGGGTAGTAAAACTCAAGGTATTGGCAAGACCATTGTCCGCCACAGAGTGCGCATCGAAGGTAGCCACTCCAGCGACATCACCGGTTTCTCCATTGCCATCGTAAAACACCGCCACCTGCTCATCATCAAAGGTGTAGTGAGTTGGCTTGACGCCGTCCAGATGGAAATCCTGAATAGCCGGTGCCTCGGTGTAGGGGTGATCGTGATCACCGTGGTCTTCGACCCAGACGCCACCGTCAATAAAACTCACCCAATTATCATCGCGATGAACGAGTGCGGCGTAGCGATATCCCGGCACGGGGTAGGCATAGCCGATCGGCGCCGGCAACGTTAGGCTCGATACTTTTTCGACGTGTTCAATATCAAACACGTGCGCGAGCTCGGTACCGGCTTCAACCAACACCAGACGTGCCTCGCTAATGCCCTCTTCATGTTCATCGTCATGATCGTGCTCGTCTTCATCGTCGTGCTCATCATGGTCGTGATCGTGTTCATCCTCATGGCCAGGCTGCGCGACATCTTGCGCATAAATATTGGTTTCGCTGTCACCACCGCAGGCACTCAACATAAGAGCCAGAATAATGGCCGACAAGGGTTTTACATTTTTTTCTAACAACATTTTAAATCTCCTTAAAAACTCACGCGAATGCCGGCCGATGCCGAACGCGCAGCGCGTGGTGCAATATCTTTAATGAATGAGGAATGCACACGGGCGGTTTCGTTTAACAGGTTATCGCCACGCAAGAACAGTTTGGCCCCATCCAACACCGGCAAGGTGTAACTCACCTCGGCGTCCACCCAGGTATATGCGTCGGTACTGGTTTCCAGTTCGGCCGTATTGTCGGCTTCGAAATAGTGCGTAGCACTGGCGCTCAAGAGCCAAGGGCCCTGCTCATATTCGGCCCGCATGCCCATACGCAGGGGCGGAATACGCGGCAGGTTGCCACCATCTTTCAGGGTTGCGCGTATATAATCGGCCGTAAAGCGTAAGGTCAGTGGGTCGCTTACTTGCCAGTGCACCTCACCTTCCAGGCCATAGAGCTCTGTATCGGCCGAGGTATACTGGTAGACAGGTAGAGCCTCATCTTCGTGCTCGTCATGCCCCACTTCTTCATGATCGTGCTCGTCCTCTTCATGATCGTGCTCGTCCTCTTCGTGATCATGGTCGTGACCGCTCTCAGCGAATAGGCCCGTTGCGCGCTCGTAGTAGAAGTCGTCAATCTGGTTGTAGAAGGCACCAATCACGAAACCAATATCGCCGGAAAATTTACGCAGGGAAATATCAATATTATTCGCGGTTTCCAACTCCAGCGGCTGCTCAGAGAAATTAACGACCCAGTCGCCGTGTTCATTTGATGCGATATCAAACAAAGCACCCACTTCAAAAGTCCCCGCGCCAATATGCGGGCCAAAAGACAAGGCTTCAGCCGCCGACGGTGAGCGCTGCGAGTGTGACACCGACAGCCCCAAGTTATAGCCCTCGGCAAAATCCCACACGGTGCCAGCGGATAAACTGTATGGCGTAAATTCGTGCTCAGTGCGATACACTCCGCGCTCGCCTTCGCTATCGAGCAGTACATCGGTAGCGTCAATTTGGATAAGCTCCAAACGCCCACCTAATTGCACCAGCCAATCGCCAAAGTGGCGCTCTTCCATCACCGCCGCTGCAATCGACTCTGTGGTCGCCGGTGGTGTAAACGCTTCCTCACCTCGTGCCCAACTTTCTTCACGCTTGCCGTGTAAACTCACGGCACCGCGCCACTCGGCCAGAGGCTGGTGAAATAAATCGAGACGCGCTTCGTGCAACTCGGTCGCGAAGATCGTGCCTATAGCATCGCCTTCCACTTCCTGATGCTGATAGTCGGTATAACCGTAACGAAAACGCGCCTCTGACAGTGGTGAGTCATCGAAGCTGTATTCGCTGACCAACTGCACACGGTCTTGCTCAAGCTCGGCCTGAACCGAAATACCATCGTGACTGTGACCGGGAATACCGTAGTTGCGCTCAAGCCTGCCTATACTAATACCGGTAAATCCATTATCGCTCAGGTAGCTGCCGCCAAATGTTGCGCCCTGACTGTCGTAGGCGGAGTTTTCTAAAACGCCGTAGGTGGCGTCATCGTCGGGATTGAGCTCGGCATATTCGGGAACCTCCAGATCATCCGCGTCGCGCCAAAAACCATCGACATGAAAAGCAAAGTCACCGGCGCCCACATTGGCGCTACCCTGCACGACCGGCTCACTGTTGGCACCGTTGTATTCCAGCTGTAGTTGACCAAAAGTCTCGGCATCTTGCGGCACGCGATCATCCACCACATTGACCACGCCGCCTATGGCGCCATTGCCATAGAACAAGGTGGCCGGACCGCGCAAAATTTCCACCTGGCGAGCCGTGGTCGCCTCACCGGTCACCGCATGATCTGGGCCGGAACGGGACACATCACCCACATCCAGACCGTTTTGCGCGACCAATACACGGGGGCCAGACAAGCCGCGAATAACCGGGGTACCCGCAACCGGGCCGTAGTAACTTGAATGCACGCCCACTTGTTTAGCGAGGGTATCGCCCAGAGTAGCGGCTTGCTGATCACGCAGCGCATCGCCGCTCAATACCGTTACGGGGGTTGCCGACTCTAATTGCGAAACGTGCCAGGGCAGCCCAGTGACATCGACCACCTCCATCACAGTTTCATCGAGAGTAATTGTGAGAGAGTTACTGCCGCCGTGGACATGCACATTTTTGTGCATGTAGCGCGGCGCACGCACATGCAGCTCAACGTCGTCACTGGACAGATCATCCAATGTGAAATTGCCATCCGCATCGGTAAGCGTGCGGGTACGCGTCCCCACCACTTGCACTGTCGCATCACCTACAGGCTGACCAATATCATCAAGCACCACACCCTGAATCGTATCGGCACTGGCCCAGGCAGGCAGCACCAAGCAACCCAGGGTCAACAAAGACCGTTTCAACACATACACCCCCAATGGCTGAAAAAATAAGAAAGGACAGAGGCCAACTTCACCTCCAATAGGCAAATGTTATAACATAACAATTGAATAATGCAACAATATAACGTTTCGTTGTTTAGCCACTTGACGTCTGATGTCGGATGTCGGACGCTTGGGAGCGAAAATTTCCATGCGCTGCCAGAACTGTCGAACGGGTCGCGGCTCGCTGTATTTTGCGTCCGACGTCAGACTTCCGACCTCCGACTTATTTTTCAACCACTAGGACCTCCATGAACATCATCCCCACCAATATCATTACCGGCTTTCTTGGCGTCGGCAAAACCAATCTCATTAAGCACCTTCTTGCGCATAAGCCTGCGCATGAAAACTGGGCCATTCTGGTGAATGAATTTGGCGAAGTAGGCATAGACGGTGCCCTGTTGCGAGAAAACGGCACCATGGTGAAAGAAATCCCCGGCGGCTGTATGTGCTGCACGGCGGGGCTGCCCATGCAGGTAGGGTTAACGCAGTTATTACGCACGCAAAAGTTTGACCGCCTGCTGATTGAACCCACGGGGCTGGGGCACCCACTGGAGGTCATTCAAACGCTTCTGAATAGTTTTCAGGGCGTGCTCGAACTCAAGGCCTGCTTGACACTGATCGACCCCAGACACTTTTCCAGCGAGCGCCACTTAGGCAACGAGATATTTCGCCAGCAGCTCGACGTCGCGGATGTGATCGTCGCCAGCAAAACCGATTTGGCAAGCGAGAACGACTTGCAAGCCATGAACAAACAGCTCAAGACCTGGCAGTTAGATGAGCGCCCCGTCACCCAAGCCGAACAGGGCGAACTCTCTGCCCACTGGCTCAATTTGCCACACAACCAACATATCCCACTGCCCAGTCACGCCCATCATCATGGCGGTGACTACCCCGCAGCAACGCTCGCCACGCCAAGCGAAGAGCAACCCATTACTGAGAAGCGCAATCAAGGCCAGGGGTATTTCAGTTGCGGCTGGGCAATACATCCGGCTCAAGTATTCGCCCTGAACGATATATTTAACTGGATTAGCGGCCTTAACTGCGACCGACTCAAGGCTGTGCTCATTACCGACCAAGGCATTATTGCGCTCAATTTAGCCGACGGCGTGGTCAAAATGTTGGAGCTGGATGAGTGCGAAGATAGCCGATTGGAAATTATTCATCACGAAGAACTCGAATGGGATAAATTAGGGAAAGAGTTTGAGCAGTGTTTGGAGTGAGAACGGAGAACGGGAAACGGGAAACGGGAAACGGGAAAGATTAAATATGCAGCTCATTCAACACAAATAAAACAGCCCCTCGCGGGGCTGCTGTATGTTTATGAGAAACGTAAGCCACTGATTTTTAGCCAGGGCAGCTGGCTGCCACCGAAGTCAGTCACCTCGCGACTGATGGCCTGAATATCCTGTAACATTTGCGCGACGTTGCCGGTAATCATGGTCTCCGACAGTGCCTTGGTTTGCTTGCCACTTTCCAACAGAAAGCTATTTTTAATCACGCCGGAAAAATCACCGTTAGGCGCCGGGCTGCCCATCGACAAACGTCCCACCAATGCGCCGTGTTCAACACCGGCCAACATGTCAGCGCGACTCACATCGCCGCCATCGATACACCAACCGCCGGCAAATGGCGTATAGGGAATACCCAACTTACGGCTTCCAATATAAGAGGGCAGCTGACAGGTCAACTTACCTTGATCGAGCAAAGTAACCGGCTGTATTACAAAACCTTCGCCGTTAAACGGTGGCTGGCCCGCGCCTTGCGGGTTGTTACGAATGGACAACGCCGGCGTAGCGATACACTCACCCACCGCATTTTGATACACCGAGGCGTGACTCAACAAAGCCGCATCCCCTAACTGACGGGTCAGCCAGCCCACCAAATCCATAACAGCCATAGGCATTAGCACAACATCGCCGGTAAATTTTTCACCGATCATTTCAGTTCGGGTTTCGCGCGCACTGTTTGCCATAAGCAATTCAATATCCATCACCTCAGCAAGGCGTGCCGGAAGCGCGTTTAACTCACCACCGATAAACGTAAAGGAGCTACTGCCATGCTCATCTTTACTTGAACCCATGAGCCCGACACGGTAATGGCCCTGCGCTGCAACAAGTGCGGCGCCTTGTGTCGACACCAATGTGGATGTTGAATGACTGTGCTTTATCGCACACTCTTCAATCTGAAATGTCGGAAACTGTTCGCTGCGAACCTGCAGCAACGACTTTGCTGCGGCTGCGATGGCTTCGCGCTCTGGAGTTTGTGGACCGCGTTCAAACTGTCCTGTTTGTCCAGCAGCGACGGCGTAAGCTTCGTCTTGCGGCGAGTTAGCCACATCCCTTTGCATATCGGCGATGACCTGCTCTACCGTCAACTCATCCAAACGACTCACCGACGCGCTTACCCGCCGTTTGTCCTGGATCGCCATAACCGCCAGCGATTGACTTTCGGTGGTGCGCATCAGGCTCACATGATTGTGTGCGACGTTAAGCTCGTTAACATTTGTTTCGGTAATGGTAACCCGTGCATCGTCAAAACCGGCACCTTCAACCGCTGCCAATATTTGTTTGGCTCGTGTCAGCATATTACTCACCTCCTAGCTGTGCTTTGGCCCGAATCGCAGGGCCGCCCATAGACACGACCATCGGCTGTTTTTTACCGCAGTAACCGGCACTCTCCCAATGCATATCATCGGAAACAGCATCGACTGTTTGCAACATTTTGATGGCCGAACCCGACAGGGTCGTATCTTTAATGGCCCGGCCCAATTTACCGTCCTTAATTTCATAGCCGAGATTAATACCAAACATAAATTCGGTGGTGGTATCGGCCTGACCATTACCGGTTTTCATTAAATAGTATCCGTCTTCCACGTCGGCAATCATATCGTCAAGATTGCTGGTACCGGGCAAAATTGCCGTGTTGCGCATGCGAATCAGCGGCTCATCATCCGGCGAGTAAGCCCGGGCATTACCGGTGGCGGAATTGTCAAAACGCGAAGCGGTTTCGCGATTGTGCATAAAGTCGGTGAGTACGCCTTGCTTAATTAAAGTGACATCCTGCGCGGGCGTGCCTTCATCGTCGGCGTAAACCGGAACAGCTAACTCCTCGCCGTTGTAACTGTGGGCGAAGTCCACCATAGTAATTAAGTCGCTCGCAATACGCTGGCCTCGTTTATCGCCCGTGACGGCGCCACCGAGCACCAAATCGGCTTCGCAAGGGTGCCCCATGGCTTCATGGGCCAACATGCCGGCCAAGTTTGGGGCCAATACCACGTTCTGCAAACCGCCATCCGCGTGCACCGCCTCGCGCTTGGCCAGCAGGTGCTCATAGAGCCCATCCAGTTGCGGCTCGACCGAAGCCATAGCGAGATCCAAATTGCCGAAGCTGCCCTTGCCACTGATGATATGAGACAGCTCAACCGGTTTGTCGTCTTTGTCTTTCACCGTCAACAACAGATAAACCAAAGCGCGGGATATATTGTTATAGGCGCGGGCACCCAGGCTGTTTTGCACAAATTTATCGTGATACTCATCAAGCGCCACAGCGGTAACGGATACCACTTTTTCGTAACGGTTTTGCGTCAGGGCCGTAACCTCCTGCAACCACTCAATAAGCTGCTCGGACGACCAGTTTGGCTGGCAAGCTATGCCGTGCTCGCCCTGATACGCCTGCTGAGGCAGGGGCCGACTTTCGCCACCAAAAACCTGCAATGCGCTGGCGTTGGCCAATGCTAAATTGCCGAGTTTATCGGCGCCGGCCGGCTGAGTCGCCGAGGCAAACCCCCAGTAGCCATTTTGATAGACACGAGCAGACTGACCGCCCACATGCGAGCTGTCATTGGCCGTTAGGTTGCCATCAACCATATTGAGACGGCGCTTGCGCAGTTCGTGCTGCCGGAATTCGTTGTACTCGCCGGCATAGGAGAAATCGGAGAAAGACATGTAGCGCTCCTGGCGTTGTAGGATTGCCGAAGCTTAACAGAGCCATTGTGACAGCACAAAAAAGGGCCGGAAATACCGCAATGCTGTTCACTTAAGAGGAGCAGCATTGCGATCCACCGGATAGCGAGTCTTTGATATCTTAACCGTTCGAGGCGTTGTTGGTCTCGAACGCCTTTCTAAAAACAGGCTGCCGACTCCGGCTCTAAGCTCTGACAAT
>NZ_JAULRU010000578.1 GCF_030518155.1 Gilvimarinus gilvus
CATCATCTTGCGGTCTTCGAGCATGTAGCTGACACCACTGGGGGTGCGCAGGTTGTCTTCCAGCACGAAATAGCTGCCATCGCCATCGCGCACCAGGTCCACGCCGGCGATGTGCGCATACAGGCCCCGGTGCAGGTCCAGGCCCTGCATGGCGATCTGATAACCCTCGTTGGCCAGGACCTGCTCTGGCGGGATGATCCCGGCCTTGAGGATGCGCTGGTCGTGGTAGATGTCTTCCAGGAACAGGTTCAGGGCCTGCACGCGCTGGATACAGCCGCGCTCGACCGTACGCCACTCGCTGGCGCGGATGCTGCGCGGGATGATATCGAAGGGGATCAGCCGCTCGGTGTCCTGTTTGTCGCCATACAAG
>NZ_JAULRU010000579.1 GCF_030518155.1 Gilvimarinus gilvus
TCGGCGCGACGCCTATTTCGGTAAACTATTTGATAAAATGAAAATAACAACGGTATTTCAATAACTTAGCTGTGACGGATATAGCCGGGATAGGCATCAGCCCATGACACCTATCCCGGAATGAATTATGCGCCTAAAAGCGCAAAGCCTTGATCACCCGTGGGTTGTGGGATAGTGTCGTGTTATTAATAAACTTGGATAGGTGTCATGCCGTCGATTCTGGCGCCAGACGCCTATTAATATGTTAAGGCTCAAGCATGAAAATCATCATTTTCTTGATATTGCCGATCCTAATTGCACTTACATGGAAGTATATAAGTATCGCCAGTGAGACTTTGAGGCAGCTCCAGCAGGGGAAAGAGCCAGAAATAGACCCAATGCAAAGCGCGATACTTCCGGAAATAATAGTAATGCTTATATTGAGTCCCATATTTCACTTGGCGGTGAAATTATTTGATCCAATTAATAGCGTAAAATTTGTGGCGTTGGGGCAGTTAACTCTATTAGCCCTCTTGCTTCCGTTTGTGGCAAGGTTCTGGTGGGGACTTAAACAGTTCAAGCCTTAACAAAGCCAGTAATGGCGAGCTACTTTTCCGTCGTTTAAATTATGGCGAAAAAGACTGCCATAATTTAAACAACTACAAAGCAGCCGCATTCTGGCGGCGTTAGAACACAAACATGAGCTACCTACTATTTGAAGATAAACAATTAGAATTTACGCTTAGTGCGTATGATTACGCTCATGGAATTGGGATTAAATCTGTTTTTTTCCAAGACAGGAATGAAGTCGGCATTATTATTTTCTTGTGCGATAAATCAGACGATAGATATGATTCTGTTTGCCAAAAGAGCATTGAAGATCTTATGCAGGCTCTAAGTGTGGGAATAGAGAAAGGTATCTTTAACGAAAATATTAAGAATATGTTTCATTGGCAATCAGAAATTGGCAAGCTTGGCCACAATTATTGTTCGCCAATATATGGGCAACTAGCAAATGTGTTCTAACAAAACAATCAACGCCCGCCAGCAAGCTGGCTCGGACCTCCACTGCGTCGCTCAAATTTGCGAATCACAAATTTGGCTTCTCCGTTCCGGCCCGTTATTGTAGGCGTTAGGCTTCAAGTGAATCGATAATGATTTTATTTAACGAAAAGATTGTTGAACTACTCAATCATTATTTTGCCAAAGAAGAGGAGTATGTTGAGTCGATATTGCTTGCCTCATACGGTTTCAATATCCAGTTTGTCAATTTTAGAGTTCAATGCAATGAGCGGGTATTCGCATCAATAAACGGTAAAGAATACGAGTGGGACGATGCTCCGAATTCTGGCCCTTGGGGTGCTTTAGGCAGGCAGCTTGCTAAAAAAGCTGTATTGAAATCACCCAAACTATTAACTATAGAGTTCGAAAGCGGTGACTCAATCGATATAGAAACTGAGGAAAGCCAGTACGAATCTGTAATATTCGATTTTCCTCCAGAAGGTGAAGCCTTCGTAATGGAAATATTCTAATGTGCAAAAAGCCTAACAAATTTGTCCAGCCGACGTTTTGGTCTTCGCTCCTTTTTGTGCATGGCCTTCGGCCATTTTTGCACAAAAATCCACTACGACCAAAACGCGGCTGACAAAGGCGTTATACGCAAGGAGAGTCATGAACGAGAATGAATTCTGGAGCATTATCGGAATGCTCAATTGGGAAGAATCAGGAGACGACGAAGCTGTCGTTGAGCCGGTTGTGAACTATTTGTCACAGAAGTCAGATGAAGAAATATTTCAATTTGAAGAGCTATTAGCTCAGAAGCTCTTCGCGCTGGACACTAAAGCTCATGCAAAACAGATAGGCGAAGATGCCTATGCCAACGAAGATGAGTACTTTTCTGTAGATGGCTTTCTTTATTCTAGGTGTGTGGTAGTAGCCAATGGCAAAGAGCTTTTCCAGCACGTCTTAGAGAATCCAAAAGAATTCCCTAAAGATATGGAGTTCGAGGCCATACTGTACGTCGCTCAGGAAGCATACGAGCAGAAAAATGATAAAGAGTGGGAGTATGTTTCCCCAACAGATTATGAAACTTATAAAAATGTCAATGGCTGGAAGTAAGCGTATAACAAGGCCAGGCACAATCGCCCCTGCGGGGCTGGACCTCCGCACTTCGTGCTCCGGCCTGTGCTGGCGGCGTTAGCTTAGACGTTGAGATAGAGCATAAGCTGAACGAAAAAACGAAATAATCGAGATCTATTGAATGCTAAAAGAGGCAGACGAATTAATAAAATCTATAAGTCACGAGAGTGACAGGGGCTGTATATTAGTTGTGGCTGCTTTAGTTGAGAATGTTCTTAAAGATTACATTAAGGCGAGACTGGTTTTCGGTCAAAAGAAAGATGACGAATTATTTGATGGTGGTAATGCTCCACTTGGTAATTTGAGTGCCAAAATAGATATGGCTTTTAGGTTAGGTCTAATACAAGCTGATGAGAAATCACAGCTACATCTTATGCGAAAAATTCGAAATGATTGCGCTCATGATGCAGAAAATCAGACATTCAGTACTGAAAGCATTCAATCTCGAATGCAAGAGATAGTTGCCTTGTCAAAAGATGGATGGGACGCCTTTGCGCAGATTCTCGCTTGGAGGCAAGGTGCTTCGTCGGCGCTTCCTCAAGATAAAAGTGAATTTATAAGTGTTGTTGGCTGGCGAGTAGTGTTTGAATTTAAGTTTTTAACGCTTTATGCTTATTTACGTGAACAAGTAGATTCAACAGAAAGGCTTCATCACCGCCAAGCGTAGCTATTTATTAGGAAAAAAGCTAACAAACGGCTCCACGCAGACGCCCAAACCTACGCTGTTTTTGTTGGTTTCGCTGCGCTACACTTTACCACAAAAACCCCTCCGGCTTGAGCGCTGGTGAGCCGGGCGTTACGTTCTTCGCAATCAAAAGATTGCTATTATTGGGTAAAAAACTCTTGATCCTCACCTTACGTCATAGTTAACAATCAAAACTCTCTTAGAGTGGTATTAAATAGAGGGAAACACATTGAGCATTGAGAAAGTCTATACGGTAAGTGAATTGAGCCGATTGGCAGGCATTAGCGTTCGCACATTACACTATTACGATGAAATAGGATTGCTAAAGCCTATACGTCGAGTAGACAATGGTTTTCGCGAGTACCACCATGAGCATGTCGTTATGTTGCAACAAGTTCTCCTATATCGAGAGCTTGACTTTAGCATAGCCAAGATAAAGGAAATACTAACCAATGACAGCTATGATTTACTCAAAGCTTTTGATGACCAAAAATTGATGCTACTGGAGAGAATTAGTCAAACACAGTTAATGATTGACAGCATTGAGGCGACCATGAAAAACGTTAAAGGAAAATTAAACAGAGATATTCTTTTTGGTGATATTCCGAAGGAAAAAATTGAGCGCTGGGACGGAATCCAGAAGGATAGAAAAGATCCAGGTCTTGTGGGATCAATGTTTCAAGATCTAGCAAATTTGAGCGAAAGTGAAGCGAAGTATCATCGTGAGCAAAGCGAACGCTTTCACAAAGAATATTCCAAGCTATTAGTACTAGCAGCGAACTCAAAAACAGTTCAAGAACAAGTAATGGAGCATTACAAAATTATGAATACCTTTCTATATGGCATTCATGATGGTTTTACTGGCATTGGTTACAATGGCTATTTACAATTCGCTTCCTCTATTCTGGATGACGAGGTTTCATTCGAAATGCACGAACATTACGGTCTCGGGTTAGCTGAACATCTAAATGAAGCAATGATATACTTTGCTGAGCATACACTGAAGGACAATCTGGCTGAGCTGAGAAAGATTGGTTCACGCGGTAAATAAGAGAGTTAACGTAACAATACGTGCCAGTCGGACAGTTTGTTCCGTGGCTTCTTTTGTGCTGGCCGCTACGCTAGCACAAAACGCCACACCACAAACTGACGCTGCACTTGGCGTTGTACAAACCCGCTGCGCGGGGGTGGTAACCCTTAACCCAAAAAAAGAGGACACGGAATGTCCGAGCGAGCTTTGCAGGAAATTTTTCAATCACAGTACGATGCGTTGTTGTCGAGACCGCAACCGGGGAAAACTAGGACACCCACAGACTGAAAAAAGCGCTCGCCGTTCGCCTCTCTAGACAACGGTTGTTGGTTCATTCTATCCAGCGGTAAGCCATAGACGGCTTTTTCGCAAAATAAATACGAGACACCCACAGACTGAAAAAAGCGCTCGCCGTTCGCCTCTCTGGCCAACGGTTGTTGGCTCATTCTATCTAGCGGTAAGCCATAGGCGGCTTTTTCGCAAATATAGGGTATTTCGGGCGCACGAGTCCTTGCCCGATAGGGGCGCAAATTGTTTTTGGCATGGGTAGCTGTTAGCCGGTTTGCGGGTAGAGCCTTCGGCAGTTCCGAATGCCATGCATCCAATTTAAATGTAACGATTCGCACAGCTCACTGACTTTGGCGACCGGGCCGATGGCTCGGCCAAAACGCCGTTCGATGTGACAGCAGGTATCAAGCCAGTCTTTTGAGGGTAGGCCAAGCCTCTGGAGGATGCCGGGAAGGCTTTCCTTGATGGCACCGCGTTTGTCGTCGCGAATGGCCCTACCTGACCAATCCACCAGCTCTAGATAGTCAATCAAATCAAAGGGCAAATGTTGCGGTTGATGGCCGTGGTGTTCACCGCCGGAAAAGGACATCAACTCGGCCATTGATAGAGCCGTCTCAGTGTCAGGCTCGATTTGTGGCTCTACTAACGTCTCGGGCTTAATCCCCAAACGCTCTTGAATGCTGGTAAAGTGCGAAGACTCTGGTGTGTCGGCCATACCTGCCCGAATCGGGTTTAAATCTACATAGGCCATGCAGCTAAGGACGGCACGCTCATCCAATAATGCCTGGCTTTTAAAGCGGCCCTCGAAGAACCGCCCTGTGCAATTGTCTTCTTGGTTCGCCCAACGGGCAATGGGTTCATTCAGACAGCGCATAAACCAGCTGATGTCTGAAAGACGCTGACGCCAATCTTCAACAATCGCGTCCACGATCTCCAACTCTGGTTTCGTGAGCGAGCCGCCAGCTTGATACCGCTGTACCAATACCGGGCCTTTAAAGAGCTGGCGCCAGCGCTCGATCACTTCCTCTCGCGTTAGGGATTCGGCCGCATCCCGGTTGACGCGTAGAACGACATGGTAGTGATTGGACATGATCGCGTAGGCAGCGATATCGATCGTAAAAATGGCTGCCAATTGCTTGATCCGCTGGACGATCCAGCCTCTGCGGTGCTCAAAGTCGTAGCCCTCGCCAGAGCCGCATAAAAACGCCCGCCGCACACAGCGGGAAACGCAGTGATACCAAGGCGTATCGTCTAATGAAATCAATCGCTTACGGGGTTGAGTCATGGCTCCTCCTTGAGCGTAAGTGGTGTATAACCTGCTGACTTTTACTTTGGTTCAGGGGTGTGGCATTGTCAAGTAAGTGGGTGTCCCCGTTTCTCGACGCCAATTTAGGTGGCTTTATTTCACCTGATGGAAATATCATGCACGATGGCAATCAATATAGAGAACGTATTGATGATGATTGGTCGGAATTAAAAAGTCTAGGTTCAGTATTTGATAAAATATCTATCATGAGTCTCACCGTTTCGAAAAATGGTACTTATGTGTTTGATGAAAGAGATAAAGTTGGAACTCTACGTTATTCGAGAATAGTAGATGGTGAACGTGAAGCTCCGAGACCTTTCAGTAAAGAAATAAATACTGGAAAATGGACAGCTCACCCCTTCATTGCTCTGGATGAGTCTTATATTATTTGGGATAGTGAGAGACGCGGCGGATTTGGTGGAGTGGATTTGTACATCAGTTTTCGGGAAAAAGATGGCTCTTGGGGCGCTGCCATCAACTTAGGTGACAAAATAAATACAAGTGGCGCAGACTCGGGAGCGAAGGTTACACCAGACGGGAAATACCTGTTTTTCAATAGGCAGGTTAGCGCTAAGGATTACAATGTATATTGGGTAGATGCGCAGATTATAGAGACACTTAGGCCAAATATTTGACGCATAACAATGCGTTGCAGCGCAAGCGTATCCAGTTCAGCATTCAAGGAGCAGACAAATGATAGAAAGAATGGTACCTGCACTGTATGTCGATGATCTAAATCGATCCAAGGCATTCTATTGTGATCTCCTTGACCTGAAGCCAGGCTTTGAAGCAGAGTGGATTGTTCAACTTTCGGATTCCGATAACGAGTCAATTGAACTAATACTTCAGCCGAGAACTCATGATCTTGTACCAAAGGCATTTCAGAAGGCCCCACAGGGTGCCAGTATTGCGTTCGTCGTACTCGACTGCGATGAACTGTTCAAGAGAGCTCAATCTATGGGGCTAGAGATTATCCAAGAACCAAAGAATGAGTATTATGGTCAACGTAGATTCCTGACAGTAGACCCGGATGGCCTGCTGATAGATATAAGCTCAAGTTGTGAGCCATCACCTGAGTTTATGGAGAAATATTTTGGCACCGAAAGCGCATAACACCTATATGACCGGGCCTGTCAAAGAACAATAGCTCACCAAAAGTTGAGTGTTTTATAACTCAACTTCATGTAAATTTGATTTTTTGTCTGTCTACTTCCGATAATTTCATGAATGGTTTGAATTGGCCAACCAAA
>NZ_JAULRU010000580.1 GCF_030518155.1 Gilvimarinus gilvus
CCTCAGAGCCTCATCGTTTCGTATGGTTTCAAGCAAAGAAGCGAGTTGATGTGCATCGACGTCTTCCTCTAACTTCATTAAGGGTTCGTCTGGCAACTCTGCCATCGAGCCATTCTTATTGATGATCGTTGGCAAACCATAAGCTAAACAGTCTAGAACCGTACCAGAGGTTTCTCCGCGAGAAAGCCCTCTCAACTGCACAGCCATGTCGGCCGCTTGTAAATAATCTCTGAACAAGTCGAGGTCCGCAAAGCCCGTAATTTTGATCCGATCTGCAGCGCCAGATTGCTTTATTGTCTGCAGCAGTTCAGCACCATATTCACCGCCATCATTTTTGCCTACAAAAACGAGATGACAATTCGCATCTGCCGCTAAGCTAGAGTCTATCCAAGCGCGCAACAAAATATGATT
>NZ_JAULRU010000581.1 GCF_030518155.1 Gilvimarinus gilvus
CCTAGCAGGCTGCTGAAAAACCCCATGCATGCTCAGCGTGGCCTGACGCGTGCAGATGTTGTGTCTTGTCTCGACGCACAGGGTGGTTCCCTTTGCTAGAGGCAAGGCGCAGCAGATGTGCGCTTCAGGTCACGCCCTGCGACTTGCTGACATTTTACCGATTGCTATGGTTGCTGGTGTTTTAATAGAGCGAGTACTTTTAACTTGTACGCTGCGGCGAATGCCAACTATGTGCACGCACATTGATAACCCCTAGTCAGAGGAGCAATGATAAAAGCATTATCACTTTGTACATGTGGCTCGGTAAAAATTTACCTCGAGCTTAGCGATGAACTATCACCCCACTGCTAAACGTCCATCGGGCTTTTAACGCCACGTTGCTCAATACTAACCACGTGAGTATATATTTGCGTAGTCTCCAGACCCGCATGACCCAACAGCTCCTGAATATTCCGGATATCGGCGCCCGCGCGCAATAGCTCAGTCGCAAAGCTGTGCCGAAACGTGTGGCAGCCAGCTTTTTTGTGAATCTCAGACTCACGTATTGCGCGCTTAACGTGCCGTTGAATTTGCTGCTCCCCTATATGGTGGCGGCGTTCAACACCTGAGCGCGGGTCGATCGAGCGATGCGATGCCGGGAAAACATACTGCCAAGCTGGTTCCTTCGGTGCATTGGGGTACTTTTTTGCCAAAGCGTCGGGCAAATAAACCTCGCCGTAACCTTCCTCCATGTCCTGGCCGTGCAGCGCCAGCGCGTGTTCAACCTGCTGCCGCAAAGGCACCACCAGTGTTGAGGGCAAGAGTGTTCTGCGCCACTTGCGTCCCTTGGCCTCGCGGGCCACCACGCAGTTATTGGCGAAATCAACATCCTGAACGCGCAACCGTACCGCCTCCATAACCCTAAGCCCACTGCCATACATAAGAGACGCGCAGAGCCACGGCGTATCCTCAAGTTTACCCAACACGCGGGCGGCCTCTTCATGGCTGAAAACCGTTGGTAGCGTTTGTGGCCGCCGAGAATGTTGAAACTCAAGCGTACCAAGAGGGCGGCCCAAAAACTGGTTATACAAAAATGCCAATGCATTCAGTGCCGTTTTCTGAGTATTGGCCGAGTAATAACGTTTGCATGCAATGTGACCTAAATACCGATCTACATCATGGCTGGTCAACGATTCAGGCCGCTGCATCTTGTTAAACCGAATAAAATCAATGATCCACGTACAATAGGTCTGTTCAGTTTTATACGCCAAACCCTTCGCACGTATATAAGCACGCAACCTATCCATAAACCGTACCGGCTGCTTCGGTAAAACCTTAGGAATGTCTTTCATACAAACCCACCAAATACTGTATTTATATACAGTTTTAGCGTAGTACGGTCTATCCAGATAGTCAAAATAGTCGGCGCGACGCCTATTTCGGTAAACTATTTGATAAAATGAAAATAACAACGGTATTTCAATAACTTAGCTGTGACGGGTATAGCCGGGATAGGCATCAGCCCATGACACCTATCCCGGAATGAATTATGCGCCTAAAAGCGCAAAGCCTTGATCACCCGTGGGTTGTGGGATAGTGTCGTCTCTTTAATAAACTTGGATAGGCGTCACGCCGTCGATTCTGGCGCCAGACGCCTATTAATATGTTAACTGTCAAAATGAGCAAAGCACTAGCAATCATCGGAAATGTCCTGGCGTTCTTGATTTTTGGAGCGGGGTTGATATCACCCCTTACACCATCCGAGGGCATGCCGACTATTGGTTCACTTATTACATTTGTAGGCTTGCCTCTGGTGTTCATGGCAAATGCGTGGCGCGGTTACACAAACCAAATAGCAAGGTACGCAGTGTTTCTTCAAAGCATATGTATTGTCGGCTTTACGGGCTGGGTACTTTTCATTCAGGCGGGTGTGTTCGCCAATGCTAGTTAACAAGCCGCTCAAATTCGTTCCGGCCACAAACAGCGTGGCCTCCACCGGACTCGCTGACGCTCGCCGTTTAGCGGGGCGTTAGGCAGATCTATGGTTGAGAGCATGAGTTTAGATCGAAAGTGCCTTGTGGAAGTTCGCGTTGGGAAAAGCCACGACAAGGTTCATCCTGCCTGGCAGGACGATACCAATGATGGCTTTCTGATTTGCTATGACGTTAATTTGGTCTTTGACGATCAGTCGATTTTGTTAGTCCAGCCATGTGAGGTAGAAACTACCGGCCGATACCCAGGTCTGGGGTTGTCGCTGGAAAAGATAGAAGCTGTGAATCTTCCGTCACTCTTCAAGGTCTCTTGCCTTCCGATGAGGGTGGAGGAGGTAGTTCAAACTGATTGCTTGGGGGAGGATGTCATAAATCAATACATTATAGCCCTAGAGAATGGCAGCAAAATTGTAATCAGGCATGTATTTCCGCCAATGACGATGGGTATAAAATTCGAGCAAGGAAATGCCTAACCAAACGCACCAGTACGCAGCCTTCGGCTGCCGGACGCTCGCAAGCTCGCGCCGCTGTGCTTCGCGTTATAGCCTCGCGGAGATCGAGTGAAAATTTCACTTTTAGTTATTAGATGTAAGGATCTAGAGGCGAGCAAAAGATTTTACCAATTGCTGGGCTTAAATTTCGTAAAAGAACAGCACGGAAATGGCCCAGTCCATTACTCCTGTGAACAAGACGGTTGTGTATTTGAGTTGTACCCGAATAAAGGTGAGTCGCCACAAGACAATAACCGGCTAGGTTTTAAAGTTTCAAATCTGCCTGTAATTCTTGAGAAGTTATCGGTGGTTGAGTCCTATGAGTTCGCAGGTAATACAGTTCGTGTCATCACCGATCCAGATGGACGTAAAGTTGAAATTAGCGAGTAAAGCTATAACACCTATATGACCGGGCCTGTCAAAGAACAATAGCTCACCAAAAGTTGAGTGTTTTATAACTCAACTTCATGTAAATTTGATTTTTTGTCTGTCTACTTCCGATAATTTCATGAATGGTTTGAATTGGCCAACCAAA
>NZ_JAULRU010000582.1 GCF_030518155.1 Gilvimarinus gilvus
TCTCACTTGGATACTCCAGTTACCAGACCCTCATCGACCCATACAAAAAACAGAGCCCTTCATGCGGATCACCGCGTACCGACTGCGCAGGACCAAGGCTACTTCAATGGTTCTTTCCGGTGCATCCCCTGAAGAGGTCGCTGAAGCTTTATGAATCGCCCCTGGTTTCGTAGACACCTCCAAGCCTCATAATGAGGCCCAAATAGGAGGTGCCATGAGTCGTCAGCGTTACCCCGAAGAATTCAAGATCGAAGCGGTCAAGCAAGTGACCGAGAAAGGCAAACCCGTCGCCGATGTCGCCCAGCGCCTGGGCGTGTCCGTGCATAGCCTTTACGCCTGGATCAAGGTCTACAGCAAGCCCCAAGAGCAGCGTCAGCAAGACGACGATCAGCAGGCCGAACTGCGCAAGCTGCGCGCTGAACTCAAGCGCGTGACGGAAGAGCGAGACATCTTAAAAAAGGCCGCCGCGTACTTTGCCAAGGAGTGCGGCTGAAGTACGCCTTCATCAAGAAGCACTCGACTGATTACCCGGTGCGGCGCCTTTGCCAAACCCTCAAGGTGCACCCCAGCGGCTACTACGCCTGGCTGGCCGAGCCTCAATCTGCCCGAGCAAAAGAAGATCAACGTCTGCTTGGCTTGATCAAACACGCTTGGCTAGAAAGCGGAGGTGTATACGGCTACCGCAAAATTCACGATGACCTACGTGAGCTGGGAGAGGAATGCGGACGAAATCGAGTCGGGCGCTTGATGCAGGCGGAGGGGCTGCGTTCGCAAACGGGCTATCGGCGGCGTCCAGGGTTTTACGGTGGAAAACCAACAGTGGCCTCGCCCAACCACCTCGCGCGGCAGTTCAAGGTCAGTGAGCCGAACAAGGTCTGGGTGACAGATATCACTTACATCCGCACCTATGAAGGATGGCTCTATCTGGCGGTAGTGCTGGATCTGTTCTCACGCCAAGTAATTGGTTGGTCAATGAAGCCAAGGATGTGCAGCGACCTGGCTATCGACGCAATGTTGATGGCTGTGTGGCGACGCAAGCCACAGCAGCAAGTGATGATTCACTCAGATCAAGGTAGTCAGTTCAGTAGCTCAGATTGGCAAAGCTTCTTGAAGGCTAAC
>NZ_JAULRU010000110.1 GCF_030518155.1 Gilvimarinus gilvus
TATCAAAGACCGCTCAAAAGACATTATCATCTCCGGTGGTGAAAACATCTCCTCCATCGAAGTGGAAGACGTTCTTTACCGTAACCGGAGCGTCATGGAAGCGGCTGTGGTTGCCTGTGATGATGATAAGTGGGGCGAAGTACCCTGTGCCTTTGTCAGCCTGAAAGACGGCGCTGAAGTGACCGAACAGGAGATTATCGATTTCTGTCGGGAGAATATGGCTAAGTTCAAAGCGCCGAAAAAGGTTGTTTTTGGCGCGTTGCCTAAGACCTCGACCGGTAAAATCCAGAAGTTCGTTTTACGGGATAAGGCAAATT
>NZ_JAULRU010000610.1 GCF_030518155.1 Gilvimarinus gilvus
TGTCAGAGCTTAGAGCCGGAGTCGGCAGCCTGTTTTTAGAAAGGCGTTCGAGACCAACAACGCCTCGAACGGTTAAGATATCAAAGACTCGCTATCCGGTGGATCGCAATGCTGCTCCTCTTAAGTGAACAGCATTGCGCCCAGGGGCGGCCTAAAACATAAACAATTGATCTACGGATTTTGACAATTAATCAAAGCACTTGCAGCTTTATTTTTTTCAATTCGCACATTAGCAAATGACATGTCCAGCTCGCCCTCAGTATAGATAGTGAATGGGCGCAAGACCTGTGTCAAAAACTCTTCCGGCGGCTGTTGCACACCAAAGTTCTCACCCGATGTCGGGAAGCATTTAAGATCAACCGACAACGTCTGCCAGCCATTGCCGACCAAATACTCTTTCATGCCTTCGGTCATATCCAGATCTGACGCACAGTAAGACCCACAACCAAAGCGAAGATAAGTCGTTTGGGTTGGTGCTGAATCCACTTTAATATCGAAAATCAACGCTGCCTGATCTTCCACGTAGCCGGTCCAGTCCTGGCGCTCGTCAACAAACAAGGCTACGTGCCCAGGGCCTTGTCCGTTAAAAACTACCTGACGCGCGTCCTCCTGTTCATTGCGGTCTACTGCCGTCACCGTCACTGTAGAGGTGCTCATGGTTTTTCCTTCCATCACCAACCGGTCGTTTTCTGCACCCACGGCCTCAATGCCCCACGGCTCTATCGGCCGCCGGTCAAACAGCGGCAGTACATCAGAGGTTGCACTAACGGTGAGGCCCTCCTCCGATAGGTCATCACCGAGTGTATCTGTGTCGGCATAGGTCAAACCAAAGCCATAGGGAAAGAGTGGGTCATAGTTTTCGTCGCCCACATTAAGCGGTACTTGATCGGGTGTCTTTGGCCAGGAGAATGACAGTTTACCCGACATGGGCACGTTAATATCGCCATCATTATTGCGAAATAACACGTCAGATACACCGACACCTTCGGTTCCCGGCTGCCAGATAACGACAAATGCATCGGACGCGTTAAGCTCGCGGTTTACCCAAAGCGGACGACCGGTAATAAACAAAGCGACCACCGGAATGTTGGCGTCTTTAAAGGACTGCAACAGTTCAAGGTCGTCAGTTTTTCCGCGTTTATAAGCAAGATTAGAAACATCGCCCTGCATTTCAGCGTATGGATCTTCGCCAAATACGACAATGGCGACATCAGGTTTGGTTTCAAAGCTTCCATCTTCACTGAGTATTGCCTCACCGCCGCCAGCATTAACCACGGACTCAATACCATCAAAAACTGAGGTTCCACTGGGGAAATCTGAATTTTTGTTGCCAGTACCCTGCCAGGAAATAGACCAACCCCCTGCTTGCTTACCTATATTATCGGCGCCATCACCTGTGACCAATACTTTTGCTTCGCGCGACAACGGTAGTAAACCGTCGCTATTTTTTAGCATTACCAGCGATTGCTGCACCGCTTTACGGGCGATAGCCCGATGCTCTGGCGCACCTAATAATTCAGCTTTGCCTGCCAGAGGCCTAGACGAAGGCTTGCCCGCTTCAAACAAGCCGGCACGAAGTTTGACTCGCAGAATACGGCGTACAGCATCGTCAATGCGGGCCATGGTGATGTCGCCATCTTTAACGTTCTGCACAGTGTTTTGGTAGAGCTCTTTCCAATCCGCATCGGGCGCCATAAACACATCCAAACCGGCGTTCACAGATTGCGGGCAGTTGGTTGCCGTACACCCCTGAACAAAGCTGTGCCCGGCCCAATCACCCACGACCAAACCATCGAAGTTCATTTGACCTTTTAACACATCGTTGAGCAGGTAATCATGGCCGTGCATGCGCTTACCATCCCAGCGCGTAAATGACGCCATTACGGCCTGCACGCCCGCCTCCAGGGCGGTAAAATATCCGGCGCCGTGAACATCGCGCAGATGTAATTCGTCACCTACGGTGTCACCGCGGTCAATACCGTCTTTGGTTCCGCCGTCACCAATAAAGTGCTTTGCTGTTGCGAGAACACGTCCTTCGCCCATAAAGTCCTCACCAGCCTCCCCCTGCAGGCCGCGTACCATTTCACCGGCATAGGCCCCTACTATCTCAGGCGCCTCCGACCAGGACTCGTAGGTCCGCCCCCAGCGCTCATTGCGAGCCACGGCCACAGTGGGAGAAAAGTCCCAATCAATACCCGTCACCAATAATTCGCGGGCCGTCGCCCAACCGATTTGTTTCAGCAACTCTGGGTTATTCGCTGCACCCAACGCAATGTTGTGAGGGAACAAGGTTGCTCCCACTACATTCCCGACGCCGTGTACGGCATCCGTACCCCACATAATCGGAATACCTGCGCGTCCGTTTGATTTATCAATAGACGCCAGATAGAACCCGTCGGCAAGCGCTAACCAATCTTCAACCGATGCGTACTTATCACCCGAGGGAAAAGATCCACCGCCGTTGAGGACCGAACCGACATGGTATTTGCGTACATCATCAGGGGTGAGATGCCTAATCTCTGGCTGAATCATCTGTCCCACTTTTTCTTCAAGGGTCAGTGTCTCTATTATTTGATCAATGCGCGCCTCAATGGTCGCATCTTGTTTTACTTCGCTTTGAATGTCGGGCCATACGACCGGCGCCTGGCTACTTGCCGAGGGACTAGATTCTGTAACGGCATTACCCGTTTCGGGGGCCACCGACTCAGTGTTAGGCTTCTGGCATGCTGCTAGCGACGCCACAATGGCACTGGCCAGTGCCAATCGCCGGAGAGTTGTTATCGCCATGGGTGGCTCCTCGTATAATTGTTCAATGGTATATATGTACTTTGCAAACGCGAGTATACGAACGTAGGATCGTGGTTGGCGACCCACATTATGACAATTTGAAAAAGTGGTGCACCCCACTTTTAGCATTATCAAAGGCGTCTAAACCTTCGTCACCCACAGGTGCACTGGCCCCGCACCTGACAGTAATTGTAGCAACTTGTCTTTTTAATAACGTTATGAGCGGCAACGGAAGTCATCACTACAGTTTCAAGTCATTTTTACAACTTAAGCTTTCAAAAATGCTCGACCACATTATTGGTCAGAGTACTCAGTTGACAATAAAAAGGCTAAATACAGTCGATAAAAGTACTAATAGTAAGCCGACCCGTGCGCGGACTACTATCTGGTATAAAGCTCGAAGGTATTGAACCACTGTGTAAATTTCGTCGACGGTAAATAATAAGTCGATTGAAAATACCTTTCTGCTCTCCTATCCGGGTAAACAAAGCTGTGTCACCGTTTATATAGCCTTGCTGCGGAATATTGTCAGTGTCATTTTCACTTTCCAGTGACTTATAATAGGCAACTTGCCGCTCTTCATCGATATATTCGAAACCGGTCTTATTATGACGATAGAATGAGGTCCCCCCCAGATCTCCTTTAAACAAATAAAATACAGCCGCCAATTCATCCTGCTTTGGCGAATCAAAATGCGGGATACGCTGCAACAGCTTAAGTTTATCCGAGGGCACCGTCACAATGGAGTATTGGCATAGCGACAAAGCAAGCTTCGATCCCTGCAGATCAAACACCTGCTTTAATTGTCGCCCTAATGTACGTAACAGCAGAGACTGAAACTCAACGGGCACTGGAGCTCGTATTCCGGGAAAAAATTCCGAATATTTTGCAAACTTTTGCTGAGCGGCATGTTCCACCATAAGATCAGGGTTTTGCAGAAAATCATCAACGACCAGTAGCGGCGAGCGCTCTTCGCCCAACTCATAAACACTGGTAGCCATATTAGGATTTAACGATAATTGCATACTCACTCTCAGCGCGTGGCCTTGCAGTAATGATTAACAAATTCCTGATGATTTGGCATTTTACTGACAGCCTCAGCTATCGTATTGCGTGTATTACTTAGGTGGCCTACCAACTCTTCATCTGACATAGTGCTAAATATCGAGTGATACCGTTTTGGTGTGATACCTTGCCCTAGCATCACATGTGTCCAAGATTCGAGCCGAAACATCTCTTGATCACCTTGAAAAGCAAGGCCATTCTCTCTAAACAATTCAATACGATGGGTCAATGAATCTGGGACATCCATGTTTTTGCAATAACGCCAAAACTCACTATCTTCACGTTCAGTGGCATGGTAGTGCAATACAATAAAATCGCGAACGTTTTCCAGTTCGGCAATAGCCTGCCGATTGTATTCATCAATGGCTGTCTGGGTAATACCGTGAAAGGGGAATATTTTCATCAACCTCGTCACCCCGATCATAAACAGATAGATACTGGTGGACTCCAAGGGCTCAACAAAGCCACTGGAAAGACCTAAGGCGACGCAATTGCGACTCCAAAAAACTTTTCGCCGGCCGGTTTTGTACTTAATAACCCGAGGCTCAGTTAACACCTTTCCCTGAACATTATCCAAAAGGTGCTGTTTTGCCTGCTCATCAGACATAAACTCGCTACAAAATACGTTGCCATTGCCTACCCTATGCTGCAACGGTATATGCCATTGCCAACCCGCCTGATGTGCGGTACAGGTCACATAGGGTTTCGCAGGCTCAACTGACTCCGTTTGCACCGCAATTGCGCTATTACATGGAAGCCAGTGCGACCAATCCTCAAAAGGGACATTTAACGTTTTATCAATCAATAATCCGGTGAAACCAGTACAATCGATAAATAAATCACCCTCAACCACCTCACCTGATTCAAGCTCAAGCGCCTTAATGTCACCATTTTCATGCTGCTGTACGTTCTGAATCTTCCCCTCGATTCGCTTGGCACCGAGCTTTTCACTGAATTGGCGTAAATACTGGGCATATCGCGTTGCATCAAGGTGGTAAGCGAAGTTAATACGGCCATTTTTAGAGGTAGCAAATTTATTCGCCAATGCCGCTTGCGCTTCCAGGTTATATTCACCAAAACCCGCATCTATGCCTTTACTTTTACCGTATAACCAAAAGTGCTGGAAATCTGCAAGGAAACTGCTCTGCCCGGTTGTACCGAACGGGTGGAAGTACTCGTCACCAACCTGCCCCCAATTTTTAAATGAAATCCCTAATTTGAACACGGCCTCAGTAGCGCGCATAAACTCTTGTTCATCGACACCAATCAGCGAATGGAAAACACGCATAGGAGGAATCGTAGCCTCGCCGACGCCCACCGTACCAATTTGCTCAGATTCAACAAGCACAACATCCACAAGCTCACCAAGCTTTTTAGATAAAGCTGCCGCAGCCACCCAACCTGCGGTGCCACCACCAGCAATCACTACTTTTTTTACAGCATTATTCTGCAAAACCAGTCCTCACACGTCATCAGTAGGTCATTCAATTCAAAAAATTTACTTATCGGTTAAGAAAATTCAAAAGCATGGCACGCAACATTCTGCCCTTTTCTTTATCAATCTCACCAAGATATCCTCGCGCCTGTTCCGGCAAGTGCTCTGTTGCCCGCTCTGCATCATCAAAGATGTAATAATCGAAAACATGTTTCCACGCCAACTTTTCGTGCTCTGGCCTGCCGCGTAAACTTAACATTGCATGATACAAGACATCTTTTGCCGGACCCATGTGCCGTGCAGAGTTACTCCACCAATAGTTTACCAAAACATTAAACTTGCTTTGCGACTCCACCTGATGCCACCACATACTGGGCAGGTACAACGCATCACCCGCTTCAAGTTCAGCGACTTGGCCATGTTTAATAGCCTCAGCAAACCTAGGGTACTTTGTGAAATCAGGATTACCAAAATCCACCATACTTAATGGCTGGCCACCTGGTGTGGGCGTTAATGGCCCGGGGTAAAGATTCGCAATTTGATCTGGTGGAAAAAGTGTAAATTGACGTTCCCCTACCACACAACAAGCCAAGTTATCGGGAGCATCATGATGGCAACAAGCAGTGGTACGATTCCCAATCCAAATACTCACGCGAACGTCTTCTAAGGGAGAACTGGCAGCAGGCCTCGGTATACCAATATCATTTTCGGCTCTGAAGCCTGGGAAATGTGTGTCTATAAGATTCGATGCAATATAGTACGAGCTGGGGCTTTGCTCAGCAAAACTTGCTTCGATTAGGTCCAGAGCCTCATCCACTTGCATTTTTTGCGTCTGAAAATTTAGCTCTGTAGCATCTGCACTATAGAAAAAACGCCCCTGAATGGAAGGTTCACCAATGCAAATAACGGAGGGCCGACCATTATAAAACGACTTCAAATACTCAATAGCGCTACTGTCCGACTGCCTCCCTTTCTCGACAAGCTTCCAGTCATTAACCAGCCCCTTGATGACAGCGGGCTCATCAGACGAGAAAATACTGTCGTCTATTTGGCCAACCCGCTTAGGGTTAACGATTTTAGTTTTTTGGGTTATAGGCAACATAATGTCATTCTAACAAGTTGAAAGACCATCCTGACATTAACTCAACTGTCTATTTTTGATATCTATCAACTTTCTAATATTTGTCATTGATGCAGTAACCGCATACGCCAACGGCAAAAAGCCCAACTTACTCAGCTTTTCCAGTTTTTCACCTTCCAGCTGCGCGAGCTTTTCTTCATTGATCGTATAATGCCCCGATAATTGATATTTTTCGCCACTATGCAAATCAAATTCAATATTGACAGGCTCGATCAAATCCATCTCCAAAAAGATTCTGAACATAAGATCTTGCGAGGCCACACCTTGGTGAATAACTTTCAAAAGGTTAGCGACGTGCTCAAGATAAGGGCTATTCCCACCGTGCTCCAAAAACAGAGCGTGCCCATCCTGATGACCCACTTTAGCATGATCCAAATCAATATGAATCATTGCCTCATTGGATTCACCTGAACTTTGAGATTGTATTCCGATCAAAAAAGGACCTTTTGCAACAGCCGCAGGAATATAATTGGCAGCCCAGCCAGACTCACTCCCTGAATCCAAGAATAGATTTTCGCCTTGATTTAACCCTAAAAGTGCAATGGACTGATATTTTTCAGTTTTTTTATTCAATTTAAATAAAATAGGATACTCTTTTTGCAATTCAACAAACTCTGTTGGAAAAGCCAAAACACTCCCTACATTATCACCAAACTCAGCACCAAAGCGTGCAAGCACCTTTAAATCCTGATGAGATACATTATTCAATAATACGTTATTTGCCATTGTTTCAATTCTACACCTTAGAAAATTATTGGTTATCAAAGCAGGCATGCTCCGCAATGGTAATTCCTGCGCCAATAAAAAAGCCGCTTTGCAGCGGCTTTTTTACTTATCAAAGATAAGACACTTTAACTAAATGTAAAGCCTTTAATTAAAATGTATAACGCGCACCAACTTGATAACGTGGAGCCAGGTCGTACATATCCCACATCATGGCTTCGTTACGGCCGTGAGAACGGCTGTTTTCACCAGTGATGTTAATACCTTCAAAGGATAAAGACAAACCATCGATGATTTCATAACTTACGTTAAGATCGATTTGCGAGTACGCCTCGATATAACGCGGGTTACCAAATCCACCACGGTTAGTCTCATTCAAGTATTCATCACGCCAGTTGTAAGCAAGACGAACCTGGAAGCCGTAGTTTTCATACATACCCACCAAGTTAGCAGTATCACTCAAACCAACCAGAGCAAACTGAGAATCAGAAGGATCGCCCAGATTATCGAAGCTTACATCACCACGCACCAGCGTATAGTTGGCCTGAATACCAAAACCGGTCTCGCCAAAGAAGTGCTGTATAGCAAATTCAGCACCGTGGATTTTGGCTTCACGACCATTATTTGGTGTGCTGGTTCTGAAGGTGTAAACCGGGTCATCACCGTTTGCGATAGGATCCCAGCCCGCTTGCTCAGCCAGGAACAGGTTTTGGTCCGCAGTACCTGTGTACACAGCGCTGCCAAACTCAGCTTGCCACTCAGAGCTGCCTTGCGCAAACTCGTTCCAGATGAACTGACCAAGTAGATTATCGTCGTTAAGACTCAAACCCGCTGCCGCCAAGTCACTAGCCGCCTGTTGCGCACGAGGACCAGCCGTTACGTCACGAATACCACCAAGCAGGTCATCGCGGTTTACAGTCTCCGAGCCGAGGAAGTTCATTACGTTCTTCTCGAAGACCCCAGCAGACACATAGCTGGTATCACCGTAATACCACTCCAACGACAAATCGAAGTTAGTGGATTCCAGTGGCAACAGGCCGGGGTTTGAAGAGCTAGCAGTGGGAACTGCGCCTAGCAAGGTTGAACCGCCGCCAGCACCAAAGCCAGACGCCGACACACCCAAACTATTCAGACCCGCACGGGCAATGGTTTTGCTATAAGAGAAGCGACCAATCAGATCTTCCTGGATGTTCAGGGTAAGATCGAAGCTAGGCAGCAGGTTGTCATAGCTCTCTTCGGCACTGGCCAAATTGGACTCTACGGTTGGATCCACACGAATAGCAACATCGTTATTGGATTCCCAAATAGACCGATAGCGAGCGGCCAACGAGCTAGAGAACACATCGGTCTGCTCATAGCGCAAACCGGTCAGAATTGCGAAAGGCATATCGCCTAACTCGCCATTCAACTCAATCTGGAAGTAAGCCGCTGCAGTATCTTCCTGCACGAGGTTGTCAGCAGTTTGGGTCATATCAACGGGTATGATACCGTCGTAGCGATCATACGTTTGAGCTTGCTCGTACATCGCTACGGGGTCGCCAATAAAGCCGTGACCATCGCGAGGTGACCAGTCTTCAAATTCGCCCTGTATGTCAAAAGGCTCAACAATACCAACGAACTCACCAGGGTAGCCACCATTCCAGTTACCCAGAGCAACGTTTTCCGCTGCATAGTTCAGGGTATGAGATTCCATTTCACGGGTTTCTACACCAAAATCAAAGCGACCATTGTCAAATTCATAACTGGCGTCCAATTTAACTTGGGTAACCGCTGACTTTTGATCCGCTTGACGCAGGTTAAACATGGTAGAGCTGATATCACCGGGGTCACGCGTACCGTCCCGATTAACTGGGAAACCGGTGTTACCACCCTTGCTCTCATCGTATTGGTTCTGATACGTTGGGAACTCAGCACCGAACCACCATTCGCGAGAAGAAACACTTGGGTTAGCCAGCGCCATACGCACTGAACCCGCACCATAAGGGCCGGTACCGCGGCTGTGCATTTCCGAATCATGCACGTCCAGAACCACACTAAATTCGTCGCTAACCTGGAAGCCCAGATTCACACCGAAAGATTCCAGCGTATTGGTTTGGTTTGCGTACTGCTGCTCGTGACCCTCGTCAATACCATTGGCGTAAGTCTCGGTAGCGTAAACCATGGTGGCGATGTCTTGGTCGTCAAAAGTGACGGCCTGAAGATTATCCCCCTGCTGCATCCACTGACCGGATTGACCCAAATGGCGCTCGATTTGGTTTTCAGCGAAGGTGTAATCCACTGTGCCGGTTATACGATCTGTAGGCGCAAACTGTACAGTCAGTTGAGCGTTATCACGGGTACGCTGGGTATCGGTGAACTCATAGCGCAAGTCGTAAAAGCGCGAGTAATACTGGCCTTGATCCGGAGCATTTGTTACGTCTACGTCAACGTTATTCCAGGCTCTATCAGGATCTGTAATATCATTCCACTCATAGATACCCCAGTCATTAACTGTGGCGCCCACGGTGCCCGAGTCACGCTGCTGGTGGCTGGCACTCAAGGCAACCCCAAAAGTACCGCTGTCGTTAGAAAAGCTGAACATGCCCGACACTTCGGGAGTCACATCATCGCCTGCGCGATTGGAGGTATCCATTACCGCTTTACCGCCAACACTTGCGGTGAAGCCAGGGTTATCCAGAGGACGTGTGGTCTTCAGGTTAATAGTTGCACCAATACCACCAGTGGTAATGGATGCTTTACCGGTTTTGTAAACTTCAACGCCACTCACACCTTCAGATGCCAGGTTAGCGAAGTCAAAGGCACGTGAGCCGCCACCGTCACCGTTGAAGGTAGAAGCGGAAGGCATGGTACGACCGTTCAAGGTAACCATGTTGTTGCCGGCACCAAAACCACGAACGGTTACTTCTGAACCTTCGCCGTTGTTACGACTGATGGAAACACCGGTAATACGCTGAAGAGATTCAGCCAAGTTGGTATCGGGGAATTTACCAATGTCTTCTGCTGAAATCGCATCTACAACACCGGCTGAGTCACGTTTGATATCCATTGATCGCTCGAGCGACGCGCGGATACCGGTTACTACAACTTCTTCAAGCATGCTCGCGTCTTCTTGTGCCAAAGCTTGGGTTGAAAACCCAGTCATTGCACATGATGCGACCGCTGAAGCAATAAGCTTACGCTTAAAGTTGGTTTTTTTATACATGAGGCTCTCCTTGATTATGCTAGGAAGATTATTATTTAGCATCTCGCTTAAATCCCAAGTACCGTTTTATTTGTCTTACTGGACACGCTTGGCACTTGGTTTTGCAAATCGGAATTTGCAAATTCTCTGTGTAAGTGGGCTTCAGCATATGGGCCACTGAACCGTGTAATTTATAATCGTATATCCCGCTTACCCTATCTATATCGTTGCTTTTTTAACATTGTTATTTTTAACGTTTTAGTCTTTTTGACTTTAAGCTGGATTCAATTTACGCCATTCTTTAGGTCGATTCAACAATTTTTATTGCCAGCCTCTCGAGCATCTCTGCTGGCGTCACACTCAAATTCGACACTCAACGCTCAAGCCATGCGATATCAACGTGCTCCGACAACAACCAAGTAACATTAGCTTATCTGCAACAACACGCAACCCACATCAATCTATTGGGCCAATTTACGGCATGCCAAAGAGGTATTCAATACTCTCTTTAACTCCCCCATCGATGTAACCGGTTACCCACCCTATGTTAACAATAACGTAAACAATATCTTCGCAACTTTAAACACCTAGCCTCTCTACTGAGGGAAACATCAATAACCCGCAAACAACATTGAAACTCGTGCCAGACACAAAACAAAAAACCAAGAGAAACCCTGTAACATACTGTTTAAAAAGGATAAAAACTTCTCGATGGTGGAAACAACAGAGCTCCCTCTTTGCGGAAATGGTAGCGCAACCATTACACCTCAACACGAAGAGCACCCAATGAATTGGCCTTTGTAATTTTTTTGTTAAAATTTAACTGATAACGCTACCACAGTGGATCAATGATACTCGCGATAACACTCCCAGCCGAGAAGTGTCTCTCAAGTCAGGTAATTCAAGGGCTCTGAGAGACATTTACCTAATAAGGTGGTCTTTGCAAAAAATGTAACCGTTTACACTATTGACAGCGGTGTCATTACGCAGCCCAAAATGGCGCTTTTTATCGCATAAATGGCGCATTAATGACGGCTTGTTTTGGTCGATCAGACCATTAGAAACAGGTAAACGATAAAAAATTCGAAATATCGCGACATTTAATCCGCTGCGGCAACCACCCAAAAGGCAATTAACGGAGCGACTCAAATCCACGCCCCCTTTACATACAACTGCAACATCGAGCTCGCCGATGTCTCTTGCGCGATTAAGCAGCAGCTTCAGCACAACTGAAAAAATAAAACTCCAAGCGCTAATCCATGTGAAAGTAGCCGTATATTTCATCGGCCAGCTTCCGGCTAACACCTGCAGTTTTAGCCAGCTCTTCCACGCTGGCTGCTTTAATTTCCTGCAAACCGCCAAAATGACGCAATAACTCCCGACGTTTCGCAGGCCCTACTCCGGGGATATCGTCCAGCGAAGACCCTCTGCGCTTTTTATCGCGACGATTTTTATGACCGGTGATGGCAAAGCGGTGGGCTTCATCACGGATCTGCTGTATGACATGCAGTGCTGGCGAGTCACTACCCAATACAATCTCCTGCCCGGTATCGTTGTTATAGAGTGTTTCAAAGCCTGGCTTGCGAGTGGTACCTTTGGCCACACCAATAAGCTGAACGCCTTTCACCCCCAACTCATTCAGCACGTCTCTTGCCACGCCCATCTGCCCCTTACCACCGTCAATAAATAAAATGTCCGGCAGCTTCCCCTCCCCCTTTTGTAATCGGGTGTAGCGACGCGTAAGGGCTTGCTCCATGGCGGCATAATCATCACCCCCGGTGATACCATCGATATTGAAACGGCGGTAGTCCGATTTCGCGGGCCCCTCCTTATCAAACACCACACAGGAGGCAACCGTTAGCTCTCCACTGGAATGACTGATATCAAAACACTCCATGCGGGCGGGAACATCCTCGAGCCCGAGCACATCTTGCAAGGCTAACAAGCGCTCGGTAACCGTTTTTCGGCTGTTAATTCTGGCAATAATGTTTTGTTCAGCGGCCCGCCGGGCCATGTCCACCCACTTGGCGCGGTGCGTTCTGACATTATGAGTAATAGCTACCTTGGCACCGCGAGCCTCCGCCAGGGCCTGACTGAGCAGTTTTGCCTGAGCCAGAGGAGCGCTGGTTATTATTGCGCCCGGCACCTCGCGCCCACTCCCTAAATAAAATTGAGGCAAGAACTCATCCAGGACATCAGCCTCAGACAGGCTCAGGCCTAACTTGGGGTAATAGCTCCGACTGCCTAATATTCGCCCCTGGCGTATAAAAAGGGCATGCACGCAAGCATTAGCACTGCGCAGAGCAACGGCAATTATATCCAGATCCGCGCTGCCCTCTTCTACATTCTGCTGCGACTGAATTGTACGCAGCGCACTGATCTGATCGCGCAATTGCGCCGCTCGCTCAAACTCCAAACTCATCGAGGCTGATTCCATATCGTCGGCCAGCTCTTTCAGCAGCTGGTGATTTTTGCCAAGCAAGAACAGGCGGGTATGGTGAACATCTTTGGCGTAATCTTCAGGTGCAATGAGATCAACACAGGGACCAGTACAGCGATCAATCTGATACTGTAAACAGGGTCGAGAGCGATTGCGGAACACGCTGTCTTCACACTGGCGCACTTTAAAGGTTTTTTGCAAAAAGCTCAGGCTATCTCTAACAGCACTGACGTTTGGGTAAGGGCCATAATAATCGCCCTTTTTCTTTTTCGCCCCTCTATGCAGCGCAAGCCTCGGATAGGGCTCTGCCGAAGACACAAACACGTACGGGTAGGATTTATCATCACGCAGTAAAATATTGTACGGCGGCCGGTTGGACTTGATGAGGTTCTGCTCGAGTATCAGCGCTTCACTTTCACTGGCCGTTAGGGTGACTTCAACCTTGGCTATGCGCGCAACCAGCGATTGGGTTTTAGGTGCTAAGCCGGTTTTGCGAAAGTAGCTGGATAACCGCTTTTTGAGATTCTTGGCCTTACCGACATACAGAATATCCCCATCAGCGTTAAACATCTGATACACGCCGGGGGCCTGAGTTTGATTTGCGAGAAATCGCTTGGGGTCAAATTGCGCATCTACCATAGGCGAGCATTATACCGATATTGGCCGCCTGACATGACAAAATACTCGGTTTACACCACAGCTTCCGGATCCAAATAATTGTGCTTCACCGCTAATAAGGCCAACTCTACATCAGAGTTAATCCCAAGCTTTTCAAAAATCCGATAACGATAGCTGTTGACCGTTTTAGGGCTAACCGAAAATGTGTTGGCTATCTCCTGCGCTTTGCGACCACCGGCTATCAGCATGGCGGTTTCGAGCTCGCGTTGCGACAAGAGCTCAAAGGGCGTCGCACTCTGCTTGCCGGTGATATTTTGGAGTGCGAGCTGTTGGGCGATTCCATTGCTCATGTATTGATTACCACGAACGACCGTATCAATGGCGGTAGTAATATCGGCAAACCCTGTGCCTTTGGTTACATAGCCCATGGCCCCGGCTTGCAGCAATCGCGAGGGGTATAAACTGTCGTCGCAGGCGGTAACAGCAATGATTTTCACGCCAGGGTTGGCAAGGAGCATTTTGCGTGTTGCTTCTAAGCCACCAATGCCGGGCATCTTGACGTCCATTAGCACTACATCCGGCGCCAATGTACGGGCACAGGTTATGGCCTCCTCGCCGCTTTTCGCATCACCAACGACTTCGTATCCATCTACGTCGCTCAGCATACGGACGATGCCCATACGCACCAGGTCATGATCGTCTACGACCAGTATTTTCGTCACCGGATACTCCCCGGAAGGCGATATACAACACCTTCATTTTCGACTTGCGACAAGTTCTGTCTGTGTCAATTTTTGTTTATTACCCGAGAATCTTAGCAGTTTATGGGCAATAATGGGAACTATTATCCCCGCTATTTAACAGGCTGTTGAAAACCCCTTACGTACTCAGCCTCTCAGGCTGGTTCGTAATCTAGGCGCCACTTTGACGGTGTGTGCCCACTCATCGAAAAGTGGCAACGACGATTACGGGCCAGCCTGGAAGTCCCGCAGGGCAAGGCCTGAAGCGCACTCACCCTTTTTCGCCAACCCGACGGAACGTCAAATTTATCCGCGCGCCCAGCTCCTTGCGCGACTTAGCTATTTGGTGCTGCCAGCGTGTCTGTAGCTTGCCTGACATCACCAACAAGTCACCCGCCGCCAAATCAACCAAAACAGTTTTGCCCGTGGCGCTGTGGCGCAGGCTGAAGCGTCTGGTTTCTCCCAAGCTGACTGAGGCAATGGTCGGCTCTGGCCCAAGTTCAGTCTCGTTATCGCTGTGCCAGCCCACCCCATCCCGACCATCTCGATAATAGTTCGCCAACACGCTATTAAACCCGGTGTCGGTATAGGCCTGCAGGCGTTCCCGTAGGTTGGCCAGCTCAGCAGTCCATGGCATTGGGTCAAAATAGGCACCCGAATAAGAATAGGACGAGCCGCTATCGCCGTACCACGCATTCAGCCTCGGAATAGCGACCTGACGACCGTACATGGTGAGAACGGTCTGCTCCCAGTCAAGGGATTGTCGCAGCGAATCGAAAAGGTTGGCGGCCTCATCGCGATGAATCCACTGACGATACAGAGTCGCCCGACCATCACAGGCGATGATAATCTCGGGCTCTGGGGATGTAAAAAGGTCATGCTGCATAGAGGTATTATAATACGGCAAGCGCTCACACACCGACACTCGAGAACTGCGGGCCCGGATACATGCGCTACACGGGTCGGCGATAGGCGGTAGGCCTTAGCGCTGCGGCGCGCTTATCAGTAGACCCGCGGTTCTATTTCCAGCTTGACGCCAAATTGCTCCAGCACCGTATTCTGTACTTTGGTGGCAAGTGCGATTATCTCGGAAGCCACTGCCCGGCCTGGGTTAGTCAATACCAGCGCCTGCTTATCGTGCACAGCTACCGCCCCCATGACCATTCCTTTGAGCCCGGCCCGATCAATTAACCAGGCGGCGGCAAGCTTTATCCTGCCATTGGGTTGGGGGTAGCCCACAATATCCGACCACTGCCTTTGCAACTGAGCAAATTGCTCGCTCCCGACAACCGGATTTTTAAAAAAGCTGCCGACATTGGGTATGTCGTCAGGATCCGGCAATTTTTCGGAGCGTATACTACACACCAACGCGCTTACCCGCTCGGGAGTAACCTGCTCCGCAGGAAGTGATTCGACACGGTCTCGCAACGCAGGGTACTGCAGCGTGAGCCGCGGAAGCTTGCTAAGCTTTAACAGCACGCTGGTTATAATATAGCGATCGCGGAGCCGATGCTTAAATACACTGTCGCGATACCCGAAACCACAGCTTTCGCGGGTAAACGTCACCGGTAAACAACTGCCTATATCGAGCGCGGTCAATTCCTCAAACACTGACTCCAGCTCCACGCCATAGGCGCCAATATTTTGGATTGGCGCTGCGCCCGCGGAGCCCGGGATCAGTGACAAATTTTCCAGACCGTACCAACCCATGAGCAGACTGTGAACTACAAAGTCATGCCAGTTCTCTCCAGCCTGCACTCTTACCCAAGCTGCTTGTTCGCTCTCAGCCTCTAGTTGCACGCCCTGCAGCTTAAGGTGAATAACCAACCCGGGGAAATCATTGGTGAGCACAATATTGCTGCCGCCGCCCAGGGGTAGAATCGGCCAGTCGTGCTCACTGGCATACTTGATAGCCTCTACCAACTCCGTCATATTCTGCACGGCAACATAGGCCTTAGCGTTAACTGGCGAGGCCAAAGTGTTAACGCGGGCGAGATTAAATTCGGGCAAAAACAGTGGCAAAATGTATCCTTCAGGGGTAATCCGTTAACTTAGATAGCGCTGTCGAATATCGAGCAACAGCCCCTTTGATGCCTGTTCAATAAGATCGAGAACATGCTCAAAACCTTCATCCCCCCCATAATAAGGATCGGGCACCTCGCTCTCCCCCACGTTATCGGCATAATCAAGAAACAGGTTTAATTGTCCCGTGTAATCACCGGGACGTAACCGTTTCAAATCAGCCAAATTAGACTGGTCCATTGCCAGCACATAATCAAATTTCTCGAAGTCCCGCCCTTGTACCTGACGCGCTCGCAATACACTGATATCAATGCCGCGCTCGGCAGCCGCTTTAATAGCTCGCTTGTCCGGCGGGTTGCCCACATGCCAGCCGCCTGTGCCGGCCGAGTCGGTTGCAATGACATCCGCTAACCCGGCGCGAACAATTTCAGCTTTAAACAAGCCTTCGGCGGTAGGTGATCGGCAGATATTGCCAAGACATACAAACAATACGTTAACGGTCATCGGGGCTCCTATACATTGCCAGCCAAGGCCTTACGCACGCGTTCGAGATCTTCCTGGGTATCTACCCCGCCCGGAACTTTGGCAACTGTATCGGCTAAATGAATATGCTCGCCATAGGCAAGTACCCGCAACTGTTCAAGGCTTTCGGTCGCCTCCAGTGTGGCCGGTGGCCATGTGACAAAGCGGTTAAGCAGGGATACGCGATAAGCGTATAATCCTATATGACGGCGAGCGGGGAAGTCCGCCGGCAATGCCGCTTCGCTTGCAGTGTTAGTGTCATCGCGCGGCCAGGGAATAGGCGCGCGCGAAAAGTACAAGGCATAACCATGTATATCAGCAACGGCTTTCACAATATTAGGATTGCGGAACTCGCTATAATTTGCCAATGGCTCACAGAGCGTGGCGACACTGGCCTTGGTGTGTTGCGCCAAATTGGCGGCTACCTGATCAATCACCTCAGGGGGTATAAGCGGTTCATCGCCCTGCACATTAACGACAATTTCATCATCGCCCAGCCGTAAAAGTGCAGCCACCTCCTGCAACCGGTCTGTACCGGATACGTGATCATCTCTTGTCATAACCACCTCTCCACCAAAGCTCTCTACGGCCTGCCCAACCCGCTCGTCATCGGTGGCCACCAGCACCCGACTGGCGGAACTCAATTGCGCCTGCCTATACACATGCTCAATCATAGGTTTGGCACCAATCTTCGCTAAAGGCTTAGCCGGCAGCCGGGTAGAACCGAAGCGTGCGGGAATAACGACAGTAAAACTCATAAATTCGAACCTTTCGCTGTGACCTGTTGTGAACCGCTCAACGCACTCAAAGCTGCATCCAAAGCCGGCCAAAACTTCTTATCTATAACGGCTTCCACTTCCAGAGCCAGCCAATCGGGCTTGGCAAAGCTCTGACATTTTACGGCGTCTTTACTGGTCATCACTACCGGCAAGCGCGTATTAAACGAAAAATTGGCCGCTGTGAATGCATGATGGTCGGGGTATATGTGTGGCTGTGGTGCTAAATTGAGCCGCGCTAATGTGTCAAAAAAGCGCTGGGGGTTGCCAATTCCAGCTACAGCATGGACCCGACTGCCAGACGGAACCGCGTCCAAAGCTAACCGTTCGAGGTTTTTAACCCGAAACCAATGCCTGGGCTGTAAGCGCATATGGTATGCGCCCGGTGCTACCGCCACCTCACCATCCAGTTGCGTTTGATTGGCCACGACAAAGTCAACTTCTTGCAACCTGGCCTGCGCTTCGCGAAGCGGGCCAACCGGAAGGCAGTGGCCATTACCCATACCGCGCGCGGCATCCAATACCGCTATTTCGATGTCTCGCCCTAACCGATAATGTTGCAGACCGTCGTCACTGAGCAGCACCGTACAACCGGATTGCACCAAGGTACGAGCGGCGGCTACACGATTGGCATCAATACACACCGCGCACCCTGTTGCTCGCCAAATAGAAAGTGGCTCATCACCGGCCTGTTCTGCACTGGAGGCTGCTGTAACCACATAAGGGTATTCCGGTGCGCGCGAACCATAGCCACGACTGACCACGCCCACTTTAAAACCGCGCGTCTGCAGGTGGTTCACCAGAGCAATAATCACAGGTGTTTTACCGGTTCCACCGACAGATAAATTTCCCACCACGATGACAGGTACGGGTAATTTTTTTTGCCTAAAGCGGCGGATGAAAGCACGACGAACAAAGCTGATGACGCGAAAGAGCCCCTCTAATGGCAACAGCCAAAAGACCCACCGCTTACCGCCGTACCAAGCATCGAGCCAGCGCGCTTCTTGGTCATTGCTCATAGGGTTATTCAGTAGCAGCCTCAGGGCGGCGGGTGGTGATACTGAGATTAACAAAGCCCAACTGGCCGGCGGTATCCATGGCTCGCACAACAAACTCGTGAGATGCTTTGGCATCGGCGGTAATAATTAAGCGCTGGTCGGTATCACCTGCAGCAACCTCAGTGAGGGCCGCACTTAACGTACCCGTTTGATTGTTCACCAACACCCTGCCATTGACGGTATATCCACCTTCGGCGCTGATCAACACCTCCAGTGGGTCGGCCGCTTCGGGGGCGGTCTCGCCGACAGCTTCAGGCAAGTCAATTTCCAAATGAGTTTCTTTGGTGAAAGTCGTCGATACCATAAAGAAAATCAACAGCAGAAACACCACATCAATCAGTGGCGTTAAGTTGATCGAGTCTTCATCGCGCGATTGTCTGCGAAACTGCACAGTCGATTCCTCGCTCAGCTCTTGGTCTTAACATCGACACGGCGATCGCTGTGCAGCGCATCCACCAATTTAATCGCCTCTTCTTCCATTGTCACCACCAAAGAATCGATGTGTCGTTGGAAGTAGCGGTGGAAGATCATTGCCGGGATTGCGACACACAAGCCAGCAGCGGTAGTAATCAATGCCTGGGAAATACCGCCGGCCAGAACACCAGCATTTCCCGTACCCTGAATCATAATTGCATTAAAAACCTCAATCATGCCCAGCACGGTTCCCAACAAACCCAAAAGCGGCGTTACCGCTGCGATGGTGCCCAATATCCCGACGAAGCGCTCGAGCTCGTGGACAACTTTGTTGGCAGCCTCCTCAATGGAGTCTTTCATAATCTCACGACCATAACGCGAGTTGGAAAGGCCTGCCGACAGAATTTCACCCAACTGCGACGATTGTTTTAACTCTTTTAAACGCTCAGCGTTGAGCTCGTTGTTTTTAATCCAGCCCCACACCTGGGCCAACAGATGGCGCGGTGCGATCTTATTCGGATTCAAACTCCAGTAGCGCTCAGCGCTGATTGCCACAACGGCGATAGAACATAGGATGATCGGCAGCATTAACCAACCACCAGCGGCAATCACTTCAAACACTCAGCAAACCCTCTTGGTTCCGTTTATTGTCGGGGAAGAACTGTCGCCAGACTCCCGATTTGCAAAGGCTGTAGCCTATCACAGTCCCGCGCCATTGGGTTATAGCGCCGGTTCACACTGTGCACCACTGCAGCTGCCCGTCACACGAATATCGGCGCAATGCATTCAACTCAATCAATTGCGCCAGTAACGTCGATCTCTATGACGCCAGCGCTGTGCAACAAGTTCCCCATGCTTATTGCCGATTATTTGTACAGCGCCATCGGTCGCGGTGTTGTAAGATTGGGCCCCATTTTGCTCATAGCGCGCGACAACGTCTGGATGCGGATGATTATGACGATTGTTAAAACCGGTCGAAAAGATGACGTGCGCAGGCTGCAGCTTATCCAGCAAAACAGCAGTGGATGAGCTGCGACTGCCATGGTGTGGGGCTACAATCCAATCAATACTTCCCAGCTCACGTGCCAGCGCCGCCTCCAGCGGATTTTCAATGTCACCCGGCAACAAAATTTGCTTCGACCGCCAGCGAACCAACACTACACACGATGCATTATTGCCGGTTAAGTCCGCGCGACCTTGCCCGGGCAGCGCAACAAACGTTAGCTCTACCTCGCCAAGCCGCAAGGGTGTCTGCTGATGGCAGGATCGCGCTCGCCCCTCGTCTTGCGCGGACAGGTACGGCAATGACTCACCAACTAACAAAGACGCAACCGGCATACGCTCAATCAACCCCGCCGCCCCTCCGGCGTGGTCGCGGTGAGCGTGAGATACCACCAACACATCAACGTTTGCAGCCCCCTTTGCTTGCAAAAACGGAGCAATAATATCGGCGCCAGCGTTAAAACTTTCGCCAAACCAGGGGCCGGTATCATAAACCAGAGTTTTATCTTGCGAACGCACCACCACGGCCAACCCCTGCCCTACATCAAGCACAGTCATTGCAAATAATGGCTCGCGAACCTTGGGGACAGAGATCACAACCAGCAGCAACATCATGGCCAGTGGCCTGAGGTTAAACGCTCTCGGTAATAGCAACAGTAAACACGCCATAGCAAGTGCGGGCAACGCTCCCTCGGCAAGCTTAATCTGGGCAGTAGCAGGCAATCCAAACCGACTCGCGGTATCGACGAGCGTCGCAAGCCACCACCAAAGCAACTGTAAACCCCAGTCGGCCCCCTGCAGCAATAGCTCAGACAGGCCTGGCCACAGCTCGAAACATAGCGCACTGACAAACAGCGCAGGCACCACCCAAAAGCTCACCAAGGCTATAGCCAGAATGTTTGCCAGCGGCGCTACCCAAGAAAACTCGCCAAAGAAAATCAGTAGCGGCACCAGCAGCGCGACAAATACCGCTAACTGCGATCCCACCCAAGGCAACCACCGGTTGGCTTTAACAAAACTCTGCCCACTGAATATCAAGACCAGTGCAAACACAGCCACAAAGGACAGCCACAAACCCGCATCTACCACTGCCAACGGGTCGAGCGCCCCGACAATAACCAGAGCGGCCACTAGTATCTGCAACGCAGGTATCGGGGTGCCTCGCCAGCGCCAAAAATAAAATAACAACAACATCGCCAGCGCGCGCTGTGTAGGTAAGGCAAATCCAGCCAGTGCGGCGTAGCCTGCCGCCATTATTCCGCCCCCTACAAAACCCCAGAATACCGCAGGCCAGGGTAGCCATAGCGATGCAACACGTCCTATACATAATCCGATCACATACCCCATTGCCGCTGCCAAACCGATGTGCAGCCCAGAAATTGCCATTAGGTGATTAGTGCCAGTTTGGCGAAACAACACCCAACGCTGCTCGGAAATTTCGCTGCGATCACCCAATAAGAGCGCTCGCAAGACATCGCGATTGTGTATCGGCGCCCGGTTAAGCCAAACACTCAGGCGATCTTTAATCGTCGCGCGATGTGGAATTGCTGACGCGCCTTTTTTCCCACTTCGCACATAACCAACAGCGCCCACCCCACGTCGAAGTTGCCATAGTTTATAGTCAAATCCGACCGGATTAACAAAGCTGCGCAGGCGCTTTAAGCGCAGCACCAGATGCAGTTGATCGCCTTTTTGTATGTCCGCTACCCATGCCGGTGCCTCATACCAGCTCACCTGCACCAATGACGGCAAACCTGGCGACTCCGGGGCAAAATCGAAACGCCAGCGGCGGCCTTGCCGCTGCGCGGTGGTGGCCAATTTACCGGTAATGTTTAAGTCTTGCCCCACCTTCGATTGCGCGAGCTGATTTTCGACCAGTGAAGTGCCGTGCCATACCGCAAGTACCCAGCCCAGGCAAAGCCCCAGCAGGTATGGCCTGGCTTGCGGCCAGCAAAAGGACAGAGTAAGCAGCGTAAAAACGCTGACGAAGAGTAGGCTCGAAGGAGGCAAAGCGGGGGCGAAAGCCACCACCAACAGACTGCCAATAAATGTGAGGGCAAAGGGGTACATATTCATCCTTGAATACATTGAATCCTGCCCGTAGTGTAGCAGTCTTGCAGGCTCGCGCTAGAATGAGAGATAGCGACATTGCCCATTTACGGGTAGAATGCGCGCACTTTTGAGGTGATGAAGTAACCACATGGCTCGCAAGGTAATTCGACGTTATCTACCTGACCCTGCCGCCATCAAAGAAAAACCAGCCCTGCAGTTTTTAGGTGACCTGCTCCACGACCCTAATCTGTTCCACTTAAACCGACATTCGGTTTCGCTGGCCTTCTTTTTTGGGGTATTTTTCGCATTTCTGCCGGTTCCGGGGCAGATGGTGCTTGCCGCCCTATGCGCGCTCTGGGTGCGCTGTAACATGCCCATCACCTTAGCACTGGTATGGATTACCAACCCCCTCACCTATGCGCCCATTTTCTTTGCCACCTACCAACTCGGGCGCTGGATTCTCGATGCCCCCACGTTGGCCAACAGCTCTGAGCACAATTGGGCCTGGCTTATGGAGGAGTTCAGTCTGATATGGAAACCTCTGATGCTAGGCTCGATCATTACCGGTCTGATACTCGGCGGTATTAGTTACATTGCCATGCAGCTGTTTTGGCGCTGGCATGTGCTGCGAGCTTGGGAGCACCGTAAGCTCCGTCGCAAATCACGCGATAGCGAATAGAAAACCTACCCCGAGCCCGCTACTCGTGCCGCAACGCTTCGGCCGGCAATATGCGGGCAGCCTTCAATGCTGGATAAATACTCGCCAGCACGCTCAACACCAGAGCAGAACCGCAAATATACGCCACGTCCGACCAAAGTACCTGCGAGGGCATGTAGCTTACCGGGTACACATCGGAGTGCATAAATTGCATTCCCAAGATAGATTCGAGGCCCGCAACACCTGCGGTGACTCCGTGCGATAGGAGCACGCCCACAATCGCTCCCAGCACAGTTCCAACGCCCCCAATAATGGCCCCCTGGACAATAAAAATGCCTACAATATCGCGAGCTCGCGCGCCTTGTGTGCGTAAAATAGCAATATCGGATTGCTTATCCACGACGACCATCACCAAAGTTGCAATCAGGTTAAACGCGGCAATACCGATCAACAACAGCAGCAACAAAGCCACCAGCTTTTTCGACATATGAATAGCCTGATAAACATCCCCGTGGGTGCGCATCCAGTCGCGACCGTAATATCCCATAGGTAATTGAGAGGAAATTTCAAGCACGGTTTGCCCGGCGCTAAATAAATCTTTGACGTTAAACCTAATGCCACTCACCTTGCCTGGGTGCGCGGTCATCTTAGACGCCGCGACTATATTCATAAGCGCCAGATGCTGGTCCACTTCCGTACCGGAATCAAATATATCCACCACGGTAAGAGCCATCGTATTAGGGCTGCCGCGCGCTTCCCCGCGGGGGACAATAAAGGTTATCTGCGATCCGACGTCCGCGTTGAGATTTGCGGCTAAGGCAGCGCCCAGAATAACCGCACGCGGGTTATCGGCAAGCGCCATCAACCTATTGTTGCGCAGGAACCGCCCAACATTAGAAGCGGCTTGCTCAAGTTCCGGCTCAACACCATAAGTTTGCACCGGCACAACATTGCCGCGGGCATTGAGCAACCCCTCCAGGTTAACGAAGGGCGCCGCGGCGGTGACCTGCGGATGGCTTTGAATTTGTGCCATGATAGCCCGAGGATTCTCAATGCCATCGCGATTATAGATTGTGCCCTGCGGCATAAGTTGCAAGATTTGCTGGCGCAATTCCCGGTCAAAACCGTTCATCACCGACAGCACCATGATCAACAGCGCTACCGATATAACCAAGCCGCCAACCGACATGCGAGAGATAAAACTCACCAAATGGCTACTGCCGCGCGATAGCGCGTAGCGTGCGCCTACCGACAGCGTAAACCGATTAAACACCACTAGCATCCGTTGTAGCGGGCTGACTTTCTACCAGAGTCCCTTCGTGCAGGGTAAGTGTGCGATCCATCTGCGAGGCCAACTCCAGATCATGAGTAACGACGATAAAACTTATCCCGATGCGGGTATTCAATGTTTGCATCAAGGTCTGAATATCAGCTGCCGTATGGGTATCCAGGTTGCCGGTAGGTTCGTCCATTAACACGCAGGCGGGCTCGGTAACCAATGCCCGGGCAATGGCGACTCGCTGCCGCTCGCCGCCCGACAACTCCGACGGCTTGTGGCCAACCCGCTCTTTTAGACCAACATTCGCTAACATTGCACGCGCTTTTTGCTGCGCTTGGGCAGGCGACATTTTGCCAATCACCAAGGGCATGGCCACATTTTCCAGAGCGGTAAATTCAGGCAACAAATGATGAAACTGATAGACAAAACCCAACGCCTGATTGCGCAATTTTCCGCGCGCATCGGCACTGAGTGTCGACAGCATTTTGCCGGCAACCGTTACCTCACCGGAGTCGGGTGTATCCAGCCCGCCCAGAATATTCAACAAAGTCGACTTTCCCGAACCGGACGCACCAATAATGGCTACGCGCTCGGCTGCGGCCACTGTCAGGTTCACCCCCTGCAATACCTGAACGGCTTCTGGCCCCTGACGATAGGCCTTTACGACATCGCGACAGGTTAGTGCGGGTGAACTACTCATAACGTAAAGCCTCTGCGGGTTCGATTTGCCCAGCGCGCCAGGCGGGATACACAGTCGCCAAAAAGCTCAGACACAGCGCTGTGACGGCAATGGCCGCGACATCCGATATATACATGTGCGAGGGAATCTCACTGATAAAATAGACATTAGGGTCGAATACCTTTAAGCCCACAAGCTTTTCCAGTCCGGTAACCAAGTCGCTGATATACAAGGCACCTAAAACGCCAAGAGTGGCGCCAATACCGATACCCAAAACGCCAACTCCCACGCCCTGAACCAAGAAGATGACGACAACCTGACGAGCGGTAAGTCCCATGGTACGCAACACAGCAATATCCGAGCGTTTATCGGACACCATCAGAACCAGTGACGAAACTATATTGAACGCAGCAACAGCAATGATTGTGCTAAGCAACACCCCAACCATCATCTTTTCCATTTTCACCGCCTGAAACAAGCTGCCCTGAGAATGGCTCCAGTCAGATATTTCGTATTCGTCCGGTAAAAACGGCTTTAATTGCGCAAGTACCTCTCCTGCCCGGTAAATATCAGTGACCTCAACCTGAAGACCTGTAGGTGACGACAGCCGTTGCAAGCGCTGCATATCATCTAGATGAACCAGCGCTAATTGCTGATCGACGGGCGCACCTACCTCAAACACACCCTTTACCGTAAAGCGCTTTACTCTGGGATAAACGCCAGCGGGTGTAATGCGTACTTCGGGCAGCGTCAAGGTCACCTTGTCACCCGGCATTGCCCCCAGCTTTCGTGCCAACAATACGCCCAGTACCACGCCGAACTCGCCGGGTTTTACGTCCTCAATGCTACCCATAATCATACTGCGTGCCACTTTCGAAACTTCCGGTTGCAACTGCGGGTGTATGGCTGAGAACTCGACACCTGTGGTGCGAGCACCCCGACTTAACAGGGCAAAACCATTGATACTGGGAGCCGCGCCTACAACTTCAGGGTGCTCAACCAGCTGCTGGCGCAATGCCTGCCAGTTGTCCAAGCCCGCTTTATGCTCAATGAAACCGTGGGGAACAACCTGTAATACCCGCGATTTCATCTCGCGGTCAAAGCCATTCATCACCGATAGCACTATAATCAACGCCATAACCCCAAGCGCCATCCCGACCAGCGAAAAACCGCTGACAAAGGAGATAAACTGGTGCCGACGTTTGGCGCGAATGTAGCGCAAGCCGATCATAAGAGGTACATTTTTTAGCATTCGCGCATTTAACCCTAATGACGTTACGACCACAAGAGACCATCACAAGCGGCTAAAGTGCCAATCGCATGCCATTACAGCGACGATTGCATGTGCTATTGTTGAGTAAATAGAATGTGCAAGCGCTCGATGTTTGCGGAGAAAATAACAGTGGATGACCGTCGCGAATATTTCCGAATAGATGTACAGGCCAATATCGATATGGCCGTTTTGACCGCCCAGCCGACTCACCAGGAAGATCCGGCGAGTCACTTTTCCGCCAGTCCTGTACTCCGAGCCATGGCCGAGCTTAAAAAGCTCGACGGTGAGGCCGTGCAATTACAGCAGCAAATCAAAGACAGCGACCGGGCACTGGGTGAATACTTACACGTCATGTCGCGCAAAATCGACGTGCTTGCCGTTTACTGTTTAACCAGCAGTACCGAATCACAGGGTGATTACGGTGAGATCACGATCAGCGAAGGTGGGCTCAGTTTTATCGGCGAACAAGCGGTCAAGATCGATGATTGGGTCGCTTTGATGCTAATTTTTGCTCATCCAACCATGGCAATCGCATTGCATGGTCAAATTACACGATGTGAACCAGATCCAGACAAGGGCTACCAAATTGCGGCAGAATTCCGCTACGAAAACAGCGCGCAACGTCAGCAAATTAGCCAGCAGATCATGCGATCCCAAATGGAGTCGATCCGCAGCAATAAAACCTGACATTGCGCCCTTCCACCTAGGAATTGCGCTATGAAACGGTTACCTCTTTATACACTACTCCCCTGGGCCCTGCTGATGTCCCTGTGTGCAACTGCACGCGCCGATGTGGTAGAAATTCCGATAGGCGAACAAACCAAACAGGCGAGTATAACCACTCCCGACAAAGGGCATACAAAAGCCCGGGTAATTCAGCAATTTGGCGATCCCGACAACACCTCTGGTCCGGTAGGGGAACCGGCCATTTATCGCTGGGAATATTCTAACTTTGTGGTGTATTTTGAAAACGATTGGGTCATCCACTCGGTGGTGAAATTTACCCCGACAGTAGATCCTGCCTCGTAGCCGTAAAGTACGCCAGCAGCATATTTAACAGGCTACGTGCCAGCCACAACGACCGTATCACGACCCGCAGACTTAGCTCGGTATAACGCCTTATCTGCAACGCTAATTAAATTGGTTGCATGCGGAAAATCGGCCACCAATACTAAGCATTCATCACCCACAGTAACGTAAGACATTATATGTCGAGAGATAGTCTGCGATTTCACCCTCTGGCACCACTGCGCCTGAGTTACTGATCTAGCCCCTGCTCTGCCGTGATTATTGGGTTTTTATTCAAATAACCGAAATGCCAGGCGTATTTTCTAAAGCTCACGCCTGCCGCCACACACGATGAAACCTGTTAAACTGACCCCACTACGTTGAGACTTAGAGGCGATGGAATGAAAGGGACTATGGGTATTAAATGGGTAGCAATGCTTTGTCTAGCGTTGAGTGCATTTAGCGTGCATGCCATTGACTGGCCACAGCAAATTACCGCAAAAGAAGGCTCTGTTGTCGTCTACCAACCACAACCAGAATCTATGCAAGGCAACCGCCTTAGCGGGCGAGCCGCCATGTCGCTTGAACTGAAGGGTCAACCCGCCCCCATTTTCGGTGCCTTTTGGTTTAACGCGCGGATAGACACTAATCAAGACGCGGGCACTGTGTTCGTCCGCGACCTTAAAGTGACGAAAGTACGCTGGCCAGATTCCAGCGAGGCCGACGAGGCAAGGTTCACCGAAGTGGTTGAATCGGCCCTTCCCCAGGCGGGCTTTGTGGCAAGCCTTGACGCGCTGTCAGCCAGCCTGGAAAGTGCCGAGATTGAACAAAAAAGCCTAACCGAGTTGAAAACCGACGCTCCGGTTATTCTGTTTCGCGACGAGCTTTCGGTACTGCTAATGTTCGACGGCGAGCCGCGATTTAGTGACGTCGAAAATAGCCACTATGAGCGCGCTCTAAATTCCCCCTTTGTGGTGGTGCGCGATAAAAAAAGTAAAATAACGTATCTGAGCAGTGGCAATTTTTGGTACAGCGCCGCCAAGCCTACTGGCCCTTACACCAGCATAACCAACCCGCCAGCCGATTTGGTGAAAATGCTACCCAAAACGGAAGAAAAGCCAGCGGAGGGTGCAGTAGCGCCTGCTATCGTTGTCGCAACGCAGCCCACCGAACTTATCGTCACGCAAGGTGAGGCCCGCTGGAAGAGTTTAGCGGGTGGCAAATTGCTCTATGTTGAAAATACTGAAACGCCCTGGTTGCGCGACATTGAAGCCGGAAAAATGTACTTGCTGCTGTCGGGGCGGTGGTTCAGCGCCAACAATGAAAATGGTCCCTGGCAATTTGCTCGCCCCGATCAATTGCCCAAAAGCTTTAGCGAGATTCCGCCAGACTCAGATATTGGCGGAGTGCGTACCGCAGTCGCTGGTACCGATGAGGCCGAAGATGCCATGCTTGATGCCGCCATTCCGCAAACAACGGCGGTCAAGCGCAGTGAAGCGACGCTGGAGGTAAGCTACGATGGCAAGCCGGAATTTGCGAGCATTGACGGCACTACCGTCGCTTACGCTGTCAATACGGGCGCGCAAGTCTTAAAAATAGACAATCACTTTTACGCGGTAGACAACGGCGTATGGTTCGAGTCGAATAAGGCGACCGGCCCATGGACAGTGGCCGACAATGTTCCCAGCGAAAAAATCAAACAAATTCCACCGAGTTCACCGGTTTACAACACAACGTACGTAGAAGTGTATGACTCGACACCCGATGTTGTTTATGTGGGTTATCGGCCCGGCTATTTGTGGTCTTTCCCCTATTACGGCGTGCCCGTCTACGGTACCGGCTGGTATTACCCTCCCTACTGGGGCGCAACGTACTACCCTCGCCCACCTACCTGGGGATTCAATGTAGGCTATAACCCCTGGACCGGCTGGAATTACGGCGTGAGCTGGAGCAATGGCTTTTTTAGTTTTGGGGTGAGCTGGGGCGGCGGCTGGAGCGGCCCGTATCGCCCCTGGGGTTGTTGTCATGGCTGGTATGGTGGCGGCTACCGCCCTCCTGTCGTGATCAATACCGGCAACATCAATATTGGCAACAACATCAATGTAGGCAACCGCGTTAACGTCAACAACCGGTTAAACAACACCTCCATTAAACGCAAGACACAGGCAAAAAATATTTACCAACGCCCAGGCAATGTAAAACGCAATGCCAGCTCCGCTACTATTCACAATCACCTTAAACAAGCTAAAACGCTAAACACACGCGACAACAATGTGTTTGCCGATAAACACGGCAACGTCGCCCGCAAAGTTGGCGATAATTGGCAAACTCGTGATAATGGTAGTTGGAATAATCATCAGGACCTCACCATTCAAGAAGAGCGTATTCCGCAAAGACACGACAATATCGGCAGCCAAAGCAAAGAAATGCCTCGCCCGCAATTTGACAATCACTTGCAAAGGGACAGGCAATACAACCGACCAAGCACGCGCCCCACACTGGACCGCGGTGGCCTTAATCGTGATTTTGGTGCGCGCCAACGCGGTATGAACCGCTCAATGAATCGCCCCATGAACCGACAAATGCCGGTGCGCGGCGGTGGCGGCTTCCGCCGTTAGCTCTTTACAGCTGGGCTTTTCACACGCGAAAAGTCCAGCAGTGGCTGTATTGGTGCGCACCCAAAGTGGTCAGGTATCCGCTTGCTCGCTGGAGCGTTCAGCGGGCCAGAGCAGCCCCAATTTTATAGACGTTATGATAACCAACTGACTGGCGGTAACCGCCAGAAAAAAGCCAATGGGGTGGCCCGGCACTCCGCGTTGCAGTAAGTAAGCAAAATACAGTGTGGCGATGGCATTGATGGCAAACACGACGTGCAGTGCCCAGCGCCTTGAACGCCACAACGCTCGGCAGGTTAACAAATTGGCGCCGGCGGCCAGTGCTAATATTAATCCGGGCAGTAACAGCGACAGCTGTGATGCGGCAAACCTATGTTCAGCGCCAAGCGCCGTAGCCCATACAGCACTTAGGTGACCGGTTGCCCCGGCCAGAAGAAACAACCCCAGTAAAAACCCACCGGCAGCGGCCAACTGGTACAGCCCATTGCCGGATTGGGGGTCTGCTCTGTTAAAAGGCGACATGGCTGCCCCCCACTTTCGCCAGTCCACACTCATAGGCGAAAACCACCGCCTGGGCACGATCGCGTAACTCCAATTTGGCCAACAAACTAGAGACATGAGTTTTAACAGTCGCGGCGCCAATAAACAGGGCCTCGGCAATCTCTGAATTGCTTTTCCCCACCGCGAGAGCCTGAAGCACTTCGCGCTCTCGCGCGGTAAGTCGCGCTAAGCGTTCACTCAGCTCGCGCCCCACGCCCATATGTTGAGCAAACTGACCGATTAACCTGCGGGTTATGGTGGGCGAAAGCATAGCCCCCCCCTCGAAGACAGTGCGCACAGCGTTCACCAAATCCTCAGGTGGTATGTCCTTCAATACAAAACCACTGGCGCCAGCACGCAGGGCGCGATAAACATATTCATCAGGATCAAAGGTGGTAAGAATAATGACGCGTGTATTGACACTCGCCTCTGACAAAATTTGAGAGGTTGCTTCCAGACCATCTAGCTCGGGCATCCGAATATCCATTAAAATAATATCCGGTCGATACTTTTTGGCTGCGGCAACGGCCTCAAGACCATTACTCGCCTCGGCCACCACCTCGATATCACCCTCGTGCTGCAACACCAATGCAAATCCGCGCCGAACCAGTGCCTGATCATCTACCACCAAAACGCGCACGCTTACGTCTCCTTTAACTTGCGCGGCAAGATCGCGCATACTTCAAAACCATTGTTGCTCCCGGCGTTCGCTTTGAACCCCGCACTAAACGATCCGCCAAGCAAAGCAACGCGCTCGCGCATGCCTACAATGCCGTGACCACTCTTGTTCACCCCCTTGGTGAAGCCTCCATTGTCCATAATCGTCAATTCAAGATCCTCATTCCGGCCATCCAGAGTCACAACCACTTTTGCTTGTGCACCCGCATGCTTGATAACGTTGGTGAGGGCCTCTTGAACGATACGGTATATAGTCAACTCAAGCCGAGCAGCCAAAGCAGACACATCACCTAAAGTGATTAACTCTACCTCCAGACCCACATCGCTAACCTGACGAACGAGATTTGTTAAATCGCCAATGCCAGGCTGAGGGTCAATCGGCTCTTCCAAATCATCCGGCCGCATGAGGCTCAACAAGTGACGCATCTCCGACAATGCTTGTCGCCCCGCCAACTCCACCGAGGCCATGGCTTCGCTGGCAGCCGCTACGTCACTTGGGGCTATGGTTCTCGCCGCCCCGGCCTGTACCGTCATTAAACTTACCTGGTGTGCAACCACATCGTGCATCTCGCGAGCAATACGGGCGCGCTCTGCGATTACCGCGCGCTCTGCATCAAGGTCGCGCTCGCGCTCCAAATACCGGGCCCGCTCTTCCAGCAAACGTAAATACTCACCGCGAAAACGCAATCTTCGACCAAAATACCAAAGGGCCAATACCAGTATCGCGGCAATAGCGCCACCGGCGTTAGCAGTATTAACCAGCAGTAAATCCACGGCCACAAACATTGACGCTACAAACGCGCCGAGCACACTGGCTTGATTGTTGGCCTCATATCGCCCCAGGCTGTACAGAGAAAAGGCCAAGGCGACGACCCCATGCACCGGCGCCACCAGATACAACAAAATGGATACTAACAGCACAACACCGTGTACCTGCCATGGATAACTGCGGCGCCACAGCAAGGCAAAGTTCGCCACAAACGCACACAAATACACGCCGACATCGGGCAGGCTCTGGAGCGCCATAACATCGCCTGAACTACCGCGTGACCACATTAATAAATTTAGAAAAAGAGAGCTTAGTGCAATCAGCAAATCGGTGGCGTGAGGCCAGCGCTCAAAAGGCCCGCGCCAAGGCCGCCACAAAGTGGCGTCGGGCCCATGCGGGCTAAAAAGACGGCGTATAAACAAAGACAAAGATTCTTGCATTGATAAATTCTAGTCCAAGGCTGCTCAGACTGTCATGCCCATTTAGAGGGATACCGCATCATGCTTTCTCATACTTTTGGCGGAGATCAAATTCCGACATGCGGGCGATGTGTAAATATAAACCAAGGCTCAATATGCTCAAACCTTCATGAGTGTTTATCAGGAGCAGAATAATGAGCGAACTAGCATTACACAGCAACCTCACCACGAGCCAATTCACTACACGAGCGGTGGCGTTCAGCACGAAGGGCTGGTTTGTGTTGGCAGCACTGGGGCACTGGATATTTCTTGCTTACATTCTCGCGGTATTTTATCCGCCCATTGCTCAACAAGGGCTGGAAGGATTGCAGGGTATGCACTTGCCATCGGGGTTTCGCGAAGGTGAACATTTAGGCAACCTGGCGGCAGTCAGTCACGTCCTATTGGCCGCGATTATTATTGGTGGAGGCCCGCTGCAGCTCATACCTGCCGTACGGCAAGGCTTCCCTAGGTTTCACCGCTGGTTGGGGCGCAGCTATCTAGTTGCAGCAATCACTAGCAGCATTGGCGGCTTATATATGACCTGGACGCGGAGTAACATCGGCGATCTCATTTCTCATATAGGCATTTCAGGTGACGGCTTGCTAATTATCGCATTTGGAATATTGGCGTTGCGCAGTGCGTTGAAGCGCCAATTTGATCAACACCGCCGCTGGGCACTGCGCTTGTTTATGGTAGCCAGCGCTGTTTGGTTTTTTCGGGTTGGATTAATGGGCTGGGCCATGCTAACCGGCGGCATTGGCATCCACTGGGAAACCTTCACAGGGCCCTTTCTCTATGTGCTCGGGTTCGCTCAGTATTTGCTGCCACTGATTATGCTCGAGTGGTACTTTCACTGCCAGCGCCAAGCAAGCCCAAATATAAAAATTGCCTACGTGATAACGCTCAGCGCATTAACACTGTTTATGTGCCTGGGAATATTTGCCGCAACCATGGGGCTTTGGTTGCCAAGAATGTGATACAGGCCAAATCCTGTAATATGGGTAAACCAATCCTTACTCTGGCACGTATCTAGCCTCACACTTTAACGCACAAGGCCCATGTATGTTGTCGTTTTTACGCAAAGACCCAACTAAGAAGCTGCAAAAATCCTACGAGGCGATTCTAGAGAAGGCCATGCTGGCCCAGCGCAGCGGGGATATAAAAACCTACTCCCTGCTCACAGAAGAGGCTGAAAAGGTACGGGCACAAATTGAGGCTATTCAGGCGGAACAAGTGCAGCACTAAGGTGGCGACACCAGATTAAAACAATGCGCGATCAACCAAAGTGCTCGCCTAGCTTTTCGGCCTTCTCTTACCACGAACGAGTCGTTAGAGGTAGTAGGTGCAAGCGTTAAATGGGGGACACCCGCGAGCGCTACTCCGGGGTAAATTGCTCTACGTGAACCATCTGGCTTAGGGGGTAGGCAGGCGGGCCAAATTGGTTAAATACCGCAACGTCTGCCGCGTCGCGGCCATAGCCAATGGCGATATAGCCACCGGGTGACGTGGTGGGGGTAGCATCAAAGGTATACCAGCGATCCCCCACGTAAGCTTCAAACCAGGCATGCATATCCATAGGCACAAGCCCTTCCAGGTAACCCACCACCAAACGCGCCGGAATACTCAGGGCGCGACACAATGCAATGCCCAAATGCGACAGATCACGGCAAACACCCACCTGATTGATATTAACGCCCACCGCCGATACCGGCAAATCACCACTGCCGGGCTCATAGCTAATGTTCCGGCGCAACCAGGCTTCAATGCAGGCCACCTGATCGTAACCGAGGGTTTGTCCCGCCGTAATTTCCTGCGCCATATGATTGAACTGCTCCGCCTCACAGTAGCGACTGGGTAACAGGTAATTTAGAACTCCGTAAGGAAGGTTCTGTATTTCGACGAACTCCGCCCCTGGGCAGCGATCCACGGCATCTATAGTGAGAACTTCTACTTGAGTTCGGATCGAAAACGGCCCCACCGGCGCCACCAACCGCTGGCAAAGGTTTCCGAATAAATCACTGAATTCGTCCACATGTAACTGAGGAGAAAGCGCGTATTCTTCGCGAGCAATCCACTGTTGCGCCCCACTGCGCGGGCGCAACATCAAAATAAACGGCGTGGGAAAGGTAATGTCAAAGTGCAATTCATAGCTGGCGCGCAACCACATACGAGACTCTCCCCAAAATATGAGCAAACAAAACGGTGCCAAAGGTTACGCACCTACCTACAGCATACAGGGGAATAGCAGGTATGGGTAATGGCGCTGTAACAATAAGACGGGGCCCTGTGGCAAATCTTGCGCGCTATAACAAGGCTCACCAGAGGGTAAACTCCAGCTTGCCAATCGCTAAATACATCACGGCTATAACTGCCAGGGGCATAATTAAAAGAGCCAGCTTGGTAAAAGCTCCGTGGTACAAACGCAAACCGACTTGCTCCCAAGGCTTCAAAACAGCGCCGGCATACAGTTTTTTAGTGGCGCTGTTGGCGAGCCAATTACCGAGCACAACATCAACCACTTCCAGAGGAACAATGACCAGCATCACGATGGTGAGCTTTTGCGATAACCACTCTGCCCCCAGCCACCCGTAATCAAGGGCCATGTAAAAACCTGTCGCTAACAGTACAGCGAAAGCAATATGCTCTAACACAATGGTGTAGAAGAATACGCGGCTCACCTTATGTCCGGCTGAGCCTGCCAAATATTCACTATCTTCAACCGCTTTAAACACAAACCATGCGCCTAGTGCTGGTCCTAACCAGAAAATCAAAGCGCCGAGGTGCACCAGTTTGACAAGAGTATACTCGTTCACGCCTTAAGTACCTTATGTGCAAATATAAGCATCCACAAAGTGCTAAGTACCATACTCGCTGCGGTGAATATTTCGGCTAATGCGATGGAGCCAATCCCGACCGACAGCGACAACATCAGTCCCAAAAACCAAGCCAGTAGGCCCCAGGCGGCAACCCAACCTTTAACAACATTTTCACGAACCGCCAAGCACGTCAACAACATGCCACCCAAGTTGTATAGGCCGTTGCCCAAAAAGCCGGTTAAATGCATCGCAATAACTTCGATTAAGGAAAACAGTTCAACACCCAAGTGACCGGCTACAATTTTAGGCATCACAAAAGCGTACAGTACTTCGGCGATTAAATCCGGAGCTATCCCCATCCCCACCAATGCCAAACCAATAGTGCGCCATAGCGTAAGCCGCAAGTTATCGGCCAAAATGGCACAAAACACGAAAAGCCCTAACGCCGACAGCATCCATACAGACCAAGAAAGCGTCCAGACCAAACCATTGTCGGCAATAAATGCCATTCTATCGGCGACGGTATTATCAATCGGAAAACCACCGCGCATAGGCCCATTCATTAGCAAACAAGCGATGCAAATGATCACTACAATTATGTGAATTAGGTAAAAAGTAGGTAGTTGCTTGAACATACGGTAATAATCCCTCTGTATTTATAACTCTGCACTTTGAGCCCCAAGTATATTGGCTCTGCTGTGATAGAACCGCCTACGCGTTTCCCAAAACCCGTCGCGCGGTACTTACAAAACTCTTGTAAAAGCACACCCGTGTTAACGCAAACGACGCCTTCATCAACATTCGCTCTGAATTCTACCCCGAAAGTAGAGTGAGAATACTATACAACTTGCGAGCGTTGGCACCACCATCTGGAGCTGCCACCAACAAGCTTGCTAAACCTGTTGAGGTTTTGATATTCGCTGTTGTTCGGCAACCCCTAACACGTCGATTTTCTTTGCAGTGGTCTTAGATGATACCCTTGAAACACACTAACCGTGTGGCTATGACTGCACATTGTAGGCCTCAGCCGTAAGAGCGAGAAGCTTTATGCACAACATTCAAATCGATATCGTTTCCGATATAGCCTGCCCTTGGTGCGCGATCGGCTATGCACGCCTGGAACAAGCTATGAAAAGTGTGGCAAATGACTATGAATTCAATGTGCAGTGGCATGCCTTTGAGTTAAACCCTGATCACAATGGCGAAGGTGAGCCCATATTGCCGGCTCTGGCCCGTAAGTACGGCCGTCCGGAAGCGGAAATGCGTGAAAGCCAGACGCAGATGATGAAAATTGCCAAGCAATTGGGCGTAAACTTTGACAAACTGCAAGAGCGCTTTACCTGTAGCACCTTCGACGCCCACCGTTTGGTCAAGTGGGCCGACGACGAAGACAAGTCAACCGCCATGAAACAGGAACTGTTTGAGGCCTATTTTGGCAGAGCTGAAAACGTGTCTGATCACGACGTTCTGGTGCAATGCGCTGAGGCCATTGGTCTGAACGCAACCCGGGCCCGCGACATTTTGGCTTCGGACAGCTATGCTCAAGCCGTGCGAAACGATGAAGCGACGTACCAGCACGCCGGCGTGACCGCTGTACCGGCGTTTATCATCAATCAAATATATTTGATATCCGGCGCCCAGGAAGCCGAAACTCTGGCACAAGCATTTAATAACATCAGCGCCGAAACTGAGTAGCTAAAGGCGGATAGGTATGCCCAGACCCAGCAAAGTAGAACAGCAAGCGATTCTGGCGCGGCTCGACACCTTCAGCCGCCTTACCGACAGCAGTGTGCCAATTCCCTTCACTCGCTTTAGTGTTGGCCTTGAGGCCATTATTGGCTTGATACCCGTTATTGGGGACCTTGCAGGTCTACTGCTTGCAAGCTATGTGCTGATTGAAGCGCAGCGGGCTGGCGCCACGCGCACCGTCAAGTTGCGCATCCTTGCCAATATAGCGATAGACTTTTTCGGCGGTTTAATCCCAGTTGTAGGCGATGTATTCGATGCCTTCTACAAAGCCAATACGCGCAACACGAAACTGGTTCGAGAGTTTTTAGAAGCCAACGACACCGAGAGTCAATAATGCGAAACTATTATTTCGAATAGATGCATTCCTTAATCAAAGCGCCCACAGGCCGAAGTCTAAGCTCGCTAATACCGCACCACATAGCTTAAGAAAAAGGGGTCGTCTAGAGCAATCCCTTATCGCGCCCGATCTGAACCGCTTGCTTACGGTCATGTACCTGCAGCTTCTCTAACAGCTGACTGATGTAATTTTTAATCGTACCCTCAGCCAAAGACAACATTACCGCTATTTCCCGATTACTTTTATGTTGCGCAATTAGCTCGAGAATCTCTTGCTCGCGACGGTTCAACAAAGTGCTGTTTGGGTTCTGTAAAGTGCCAGCCATGTCGCGATAACTTTGCAGCAATACGCCGATGGATTGAGCATCGACAGCAGCCTCCCCCCGCTGCACTTTGCGAATCGCACTACTAAGATCAGCGCCAGATATTGCCTTCAGTAAAAACCCACGTGCACCGGCCAACAGCGACCGACGAACGTAATCCTCTTGCCCAAAAGTTGTCAGTACCAGTATTTTTGCGTTGGCATCAAGCTCTATAATTCTCTTGGCCGCTTCGATACCATCCATGGTCGGCATTTCAATATCCATAAGTACTACATCGGGCGAGTACTGCTGATACAGCTCAATAGCTTCACGCCCATTGGCCGCTTCCGCCACCAACGCCATGTCTTCTTCTAGCTCCAGCAGCATCGAGATACCATCGCGCATGAGTTGCTGGTCATCCGCCAACAGAATGTTAATCACAAATTCCACCCCTCTGGTCTGCCAATGGTATCGAAATACGCAGACGGGTGAGCTCGCCTTCGCGCTTTAACTCCACGGAGCCACAAAGCTGCGAGGCTCGACTGGCGATAGACTTAGCCGGCGCAAGCCGTTCACCCTCACGACCCGTCAAGCGCCGGCCATTGTCTTCTATCAATAGGGTGATGCAATCGCTCACCTCAAGGCGAACGAGTACCTCGCTGGCATCGGCATGGCGGGCGACGTTCGTGAGAGCCTCTTGCACAATACGTATGAGATGCAACTGTAAACTTGGTTGCAAAGTGGCGGCTAAACTGTCGATCTTCAGCACCACGGTCAGGCCTGTTGTGTCCTCAAACTCTGACGTCACTTTCTCTAGCTGCTGTCGAAGGCTCATCTGCTGCGCGGTATTGTCATCCAACAGGTGAAGCATATCGCGGGTTTCGGCCAGACCCTCAGTCATTAAAGTTCGCGCTGTACGCAGTATTTCCTCCACTCGCTCTGGGTCGCGTTTCAAAAATCGCTCTGCCGCCTCAAGCTGAACGATAGTAACGGTAAGTTTATGTCCCAAAGTATCGTGTAACTCACGTGATAGGTGTTGACGCTCATCGGTGCGCAGGCTGTGCTCGCGCTCAGCCGACAGGACTTCGAGTTGTTTATTTTTTTTCTGCAGCTCATCCGTTAACTCTAAGGCTTTCAGCTTGGTGTTCTCCGCTTCTTTGCGCACCACTGCAAATCCACCAATAAACAATGTCAAAAAGCTATTGATTAGTGCATCTTGGAAACTTGCGCTTCCCACCGAGCCGAACATTTCACACATTGCCACCGCAGCGACACAGGCTAGCATCCAATACAGGGCCAAGTGCTTAACGAGCCTTTCCGCAGCAACTAAGCACACCACCACAAACAACATCGCCAGATGAGGGTGCACCCAAAACGCCAACACCCAGGCTGTCAACGCCTGCAGTATAAAAATGAGTGTGAATTGCGAACTTTTCGTACTTAACACCAACGCCAGGGTTGCCCCCACGAAAAGAAAATAACTGCTCCAACCCCACCAGCCCCCCGCTGAGCGATAAACAAAATAGCCACCACCGATTAGAAAAGCGGTAATGGCAATTAGCACCCAACGTGAAATGAATATGGATTTACGCATGACTTATAGTGTAAGCACTTTTCCAGTATTTGCGTTGCAATAATAAAGGCAGAACCAACAGCCACAATAAACCTGTGTAGATGACAAAGGCGGTACAATCTCCGGTGATCTCGGGTAACAAAGGCAAGCCACTAAAGGCCATATTCGATGATACATGAGCCAAAATGACCAGATAAATATTCTTAGTCCAGCGATACAAAAACGCCAATAAAATTCCGCCCGGTAGCACCATTAGGCCAAATAACCCAAAGGACATCTCTTCTGGTGTTCCCATGCCGATCAGGTAACCTGGAAAATGCCACAACCACCACACCACCGCAACCAATACCGCAGAGAACGTAAAGCTATAGCGCTCGCTTAAGCGCGCAAAGGCGTAGCGCCGCCAGCCGAACTCCTCGCCGGCCATCAACACCAGCAAAATAGGAAGCTTTTGCAACATTATGCCGTAATCAACGGTGGGAATATGCCCCGTATCAATATAAATACTGATTAGCATTAATGCCGCCGGCAAAAACGCAGCACACGTTAAGGCAAAAGCAGTAAACCGGAACCCATTAGGTTTGGCAAAGAGCCGCGCAACAGCCGACCAACCCCCTTCACAGCGACAAAAAGCCATGGCCAAGAGCATAGGGCTAATGACCCCCAGCAATACAATCGGCATAAAGCCCGATTTCGCACCTAATTGAGTCGTCACAACCATAGCGACGATGGTCGTTAGTAAATATATGGCTGTAATTCGTTGATTTACTGTAGTCTTTTGCATGGTTTATCCCACCCGATATGATAATTCAAGTTAAGGGTAACCAAGCAAAAGTCACTATTGTTAGTGCCATGAGGTCATATGACTGCCATTTCTCTCACAGTCCCAACGCGCCCCCTGCTCCTTAACGGCGAACAAATACGTTCTTAACAGCTAAACCTGTGCTACATTCTGAGCAGACCCTAATACCCCCCCTCCGGAGGCGATAATGAAACTGGAATCTTTGGCGTTACATCACGGCTACGAGTCGGAAGCCACTACCAAGGCGGCGACAACACCTATCTACCAAACCACGTCGTTTACCTTTGACGATACCCAGCACGGCGCCGACCTTTTCGACTTAAAAGTAGTGGGCAATATTTACTCTCGCATCATGAACCCCACCAATGCCGTGCTGGAGGAGCGCATCGCCGCAATGGAAGGCGGTATCGGCGCGCTAGCATTGGCCTCGGGCATGGCGGCTATCACCTACGCCATTCAATGTATCGCCGAGACAGGTGATAACATTATCAGCACCAGCCAACTCTATGGCGGCACCTACAACCTGTTCGCCCATAGCTTTCCGCGCCAGGGCATTGATGTGCGGATGGCCTCTTTCGATGATTACGACAAACTCGAAAGTTTAATTGATGAAAACACCAAGGCGATGTTTTGCGAATCCATCGGTAACCCCGCCGGAAATATCGTGGATATTCAGAAACTGGCCGATATTGCCCACAAGCATGGCATTCCGCTCATCGTGGACAACACTGTGGCGACCCCTTACCTGTGTAAACCGTTTGAATACGGCGCGGATATCGTGGTGCATTCCCTGACGAAATACATCGGTGGCCATGGCACCACCGTTGGCGGCATTATTGTCGATTCCGGTAAGTTTGACTGGGTCGCCAACAAAGCGCGTTACCCCATGCTGAATGAGCCCGACCCGTCATATCACAACGTGGTGTACACCGAGGCACTGGGCGAGGCAGCCTACATTGGCCGCTGTCGTGTTGTGCCACTGCGCAACACAGGCTCCGCGCTGGCGGCGCACAGCGCCTTTCTTATTATGCAGGGCTTGGAGACCTTGGGCCTGCGCATGGAACGCCACTGCGAAAACGCACTGAAAGTCGCGCAGCATTTACAATCGCACCCTAAGGTCACCTGGGTAAATTATGCAGGCCTTCCGGACAGCCCCTACCACACCCTTAGCCATAAAATCACCAAAGGCCAGGCGTCCGGCATTCTCAGCTTTGGCATAGAGGGTGGCAAAGAGGCCGGCGCCCAATTTATTGACGCCCTGCAAATGATTCTGCGCCTGGTGAACATTGGCGATGCAAAATCCCTCGCCTGCCACCCGGCAAGCACCACACACCGTCAGCTCAATGAAGAAGAATTAAAATCTGCCGGCGTGTCAGAAGACTTAGTACGCCTGTCAGTGGGCATAGAGCATATCGATGATATTTTAGAAGATATCGATCAGGCATTGGCGCACGTGGAATAATGGATCTGGCGCCCTGTGCGCCAGTTCAACCAATACAGGAAATGTTAGCTCGTATAGAATAAAGTCAATTAGGCCAAGTGGATCTCGCTCATTCCAAGTATAAAACGAGGTGCGTATACCCACTCAATCGGAAGATAAGCCCATCAATTGCGTCACTTGTCGATTGGGCAGTGATTTTTACCCTGAAAGCTAACCAAGTGCCTGAGTTTGCGCTAGCCTTAAGAGTAGGTGGCCATTAAGCTCCACGTAGACATCTCTTTCAACTCGGTGCTCCGAGCTAAGAGAAGAGGCTTTAGTACAACCACAAGCTGGCGCGCAATTAGGGTACAAATAGACAGGCTCAGAATCGAGCGACAATGCCAAGCTTCATCTAACAGGATTTCAGAATAACGCAATGCAAATTAGCGCACTGTTAGGGCCATTGACAGCGATGTTGCCTGCTACCGTTCGACTAACGCTAGCACGGTTATTTTGTTCTATTGTGCTTTGTACTCTGGGCGGTTTAGGCTTAGTACAAAGTGCGCACGCAAAACAAGACGTATTGCCGCAATTAAAATTTTCTCACATAGCGCAGAACGAACTCGAAGCTTTAGGGCATATTAACGATATTGTTCAAGACCACGAAGGCTATTTGTGGTTTGGCGCCGCGAAGGGGCTAGCGCGCTATGACGGTTACGAGCTGGAAGTTTTTCGTCAAAAAGAGGGGCTTGATGGGATTCCCACCAGCTGGGTAGAGCGCCTATTAATATCGAGCCAAGGCCAAATATGGCTGACAACGCGCAAAGGTTACTGCCGCTTCAATGCGCTAACCGCCAATTTCAGCTGTGCTCAACTGCACAGTCCCTCCCCTGACGCGGAGCCCACTTACGACTTTTTGTTCGAAGACAGTCGTAACAACCTTTGGCTGAGCAGTAACCAGGGGGTTTTTACCGTTAACCCAGAATCACTAAAAGCAACGTTACATCCCAGTACTTGGTTGCAGAATCATGCCCGCGGCAGCGACGTTTACCTATCAACAATCACCGAAGACAACGATGGTTACTTATGGTTAGGCCACTACGATGCAGGCCTGAGCCGATTCAACCCGCGTACCGGAGAAGGTATTAATTGGCGCAAAGGTGATGCGGGGCTTTCCAGTAACAAATTGCGCTCGTTAATGGTCGACCAGGAGGGACAATTGTGGATCGGCACACAAGGCGCGGGAGTGGTTCTTTTTGATACCCAGCGGCTGCAGGCCAGCTCATTTAGTCACAATCAAGCCGAGAAAGCTGATACTGTCTGGGACATTGTGCAAGACCAGCGCGGACTTGTTTGGATTGGAGACGGCACGGGTGTGCACCTGGTTTCACCAACAGACCGTTCTATCGAAAGCCATCAGTTTATTGAAGGCAAACCGCTAACCCCAGGTAATTACGTAGTACGCTCACTGTACGAAGACAAAAACGGTGGGATATGGATTGGCTATTTTCCAAGTGGCATTGACCTTGTTGATGAGCAGGGTTCGCAATTTGTAAGCTATCGCCACGACCCCCGTGTTACTACATCGCTGCCTGACGGTGGGGTACTTGCGACGCTCGAGGCTCCGAACGGCGATCTATGGGTCGGGGCAGGTTTTGGACTCGGCCTACTTAGGCGTGAGCGCAATGAATTTGCCCACTTCAAGCACGAGCCGAAAAACCCTAACAGCTTATCGGGCAGCACGATTCTCGAGATGGCTTACGGGCCAAATGGTACCCTTTGGCTGGGTGCCTGGGATCGGGGACTAAATCAGTTCGACCCTAAATCTGGACGCTTTAAGCGATACCTACCTGAGGCCGACAATCCCCATTCACTGTTAGGGCGCGAGCCTTGGGGAATATTATTCGACTCACAACAGCGGTTGTGGGTCACCACCGAAAAGGGGCTAAATCTTTACCGCCCGTTAACCGATGACTTTCGGCACTACCTGCCCCAAAACTCCTCTGGCCAACCGGTTGAAGCTATGTACACACGACATGTGTATGAAGACCGACGCGGCAACATTTGGGTAGCCTCTTTCTCGGGCTTGCAAAACGTCGACCCCGCAACTGGCGCCTTTACAACATACCGGTACGACCCACAGGATGATACATCCATTAGTTCAGACATGGTGTCCTACGTTTTTGAAGATTCACAAAACCGATTGTGGGTAGGTACCGATGGCGCAGGTGTTAATATATTTGATCGAAACACCGGGCAGTTTAAGCGCTATGGTATCGACCACGGCTTACCCGACCTGTCAATTGTCGCAATTGTTGAAGATACCACCGGACAAATATGGATGGCAACCTATCAGGGTTTGGTGGTATTTGACCCCGAGCTCGGCGTCGTTAATCACTATAAACGTGGCCACGGCTTGCCGGGCAACCTGTTCAATCGACACAGCGGCGCGTTGCTATCAACCGGCGAGCTGGCCTTCGGCAGCTCCGAAGGACTTGTCATATTCAAGCCATCACAACTAAAAGCGAATGAAGTACCACCAGCATTGGTCTTCAAAGAACTGCGCATCTTTAATCAGCCGGTGAAAGTGGGAGATGCTACCGGAATACTTAATCGGCACATAAACTATACTCGACAAATTACTCTTTCCCACCACCAATCGGTATTTAGCGTTAGCTTTGCAGCTCTGGATTACCGCTCCCCGGAAGACAACAGCTATGCCTACCGTTTGCTTGGCTTCGAAAAAGAGTGGAACTGGGTAGACCACCAGCGCTCAGCGACCTATACCAATCTTGACCCAGGTAAATATACACTTGAAGTAAAAGCCGCTAACAGCGCCGACATCTGGAACCATCACCCGAAACGACTGCATATCACAGTGGTGCCCCCTTGGTGGCTAACCCATTGGGCCAAAGCTTTTTATGTGTTTACCATTGTCGGCTTATTAGCAAAACTTTACTTTATGCAACGCTCTCGTCTACAAAGTGCCCGGGCAAAACTAGCACGCGAACGCGAGCTCGTATCCAAATTACGCGACGTTGAGCGAATGAAAGACAATCTCAACCGCGAGTTGGATATCAAAGTCAGCCAACGTACTGCAGAGCTCAGCCTGGAAAAAGAACGTTTGCTCGACGCGCACTCACAGCTAGCCGCACTCAACGAAAAGCTTGAGTCTATGACGGTTACAGATCAACTAACCGGCTTGAAGAACCGGCGCTACCTGAATCGCGCTATGCTCGATGATACTGCATTGATTAGGCGTCTATTTCAGAACGGCCAACCCGAAGATGATTCGGCCGGCTTGGTGTTTGTAATTCTCGATATAGACGATTTTAAGTCCGTCAATGACACCTATGGACACGACGCAGGCGATAGAATACTGGTGCAACTGGCAGAGGTGCTGCGCAGTATGATGCGACAATATGACTCCATTGTGCGCTGGGGCGGTGAGGAGTTTGTGCTTGTGATGCGACACCTTAAGCACCGGGATATCGAAGCCTGTATTGACCGCCTACGTACAAAAATAAGTACTACGGCTTTTGATATCGGCCGTAACGATCCGATTTACAAAACGGTATCAATTGGCTACGCCAACTACCCGATTCACCCCCTATACCCAGACGCCCTAACCTGGGAGCAAGTCATTGGCATTGCCGACCGTGCGCTTTATGCCTGCAAACGTTCAGGCAAAAATGGTTGGATTGGCATCTCAGCGGCCCATCTCCAATGCCGCAAAGGAGACATCGTTAACCTCGCCGACGAAGAACAGTTGCTGGAGCTTTTATCCAATAAAACATTGCAGGTACAAACCAATCTCGATAGCAACAAAATACACTGGCGCTAAAGCCAGCCCTGACCCCGTCAGACACGTGTTTTTATGCACAAAAATACAGCATCACAGAAAACTTGGCGAAAACCATATAGACACAAATATAGTCCTTTAATCTCTCGGCTGCCGCAGTTTTAATCAGCTATTTGTCTCAAACCGGCCTTTGCTTCGAAAATTCCAACCGGCTGTTTACCTAGCTCACACCTAAAATAGAAGTTTTGGCACACTGGCGGCAATTACTTCGCCCAAAGGGAATAACTGTGGCACTGGTTTTAACACTCATCTGCGGTGGTTCTGCCGCATTTTGCCTATTGCTTCTTATTATTTATTTTTTTGCTTTCCCCTCCAAAGAGACCAGTGTGCAGCTAGGGAGCCTCTGATTAAGTCCTCAGTGGCCTCTGGCTTACAAGAGCTTTTCGAGGTCAAGGCGGCGATCCGATGGCGTGCCGATGGCCCGGTGAGGGGAGCCAACACAGAGATCGGAAAGCTCTGCAAGCCCCGAAGGGCACGGCCAA
>NZ_JAULRU010000611.1 GCF_030518155.1 Gilvimarinus gilvus
TTTGGGTGCGTATGGATATGTTGGAACCGACCCCTCAACCATTAAGCAAACTACTGGAGGCATGGTGATGCTAATGAGCTGGATACCTGCGGCATTTGCATTTGTTTCAGTATTGTTGCTGATTTTCTATCCGCTGAACTCGAAACGCATGAGCAAAATTGAAGCCGACTTGGAGGCGCTCAGGAACACTATTTAACTGAATTCTGTGAGTAGAAGTATAACAAAAAGGCTGGTTTTCCAGCCTTTTTTCGTTCTGGCGTTCCAATTTATTTGGGTGTTATTAGGTGGATAGTTTTAAGTTTGTAATTGCGTGCAAGCTCAATAGGGAAAATCGTGGGCAAGTTTTCTTTTAAGCGATGGGGGTAGACGCAGAAACTTACGTTGTAAGAAAATTTCTAACCACAGGAGAGTCCAAAGTGAATATGTGTTGTCACGCTAGATGGGATGTAAACGTAAAGCTCGCGCAGGGTTCGGGCGGCCGGGGATAAGCAGAGTGACTCATCGCAGCGATGTGACCATTCGTTATTTTAATATCCAGTAATGCTTGGTGTGAATGGTGAGAGCGATTACGAATTAACAAGCTTGTCTTATTGCGCGCTCACGGCGCCCCATTCTTTCCTTTCTGTGAGCGCGTTCACCCCTGCCTTTTCTTTCATACTTGAAAAACTCCAGCGCCCAAATGATGTCGATACTGTTAGCGCTAACAGTGTCGGGTTTTAGATATTAATAAGCTAATACAATGTTTTTATGTAATTTTTGTGAACTTAGGCATGAAATTGAAGTCCGTATGGTTGCGCTATCAAAGGATGTTGGCTATTTTGCTCAGCCATTCGATAGGAGCTTTCTGTTGTTGGGGGTGTTGCGATTCTGCGGCAACCGGCGGACGTGCTGTCTTGGCCAGTACATAAAAATAAATAGAGAAAAACTGAACTATGTCTGATCCTCTTAAGTTATCTGCGTCACTTTGGTCTGCAGATTTATCCGCATTGGCGCATAGCATAGAGCGTGTTAATGAATATTGTGATTCGTACCATTTTGACATTATGGATGGTCATTACGTAAAGAGTCTATTGTTTGGCGTCGATACGGTCGCTTCTCTTAGAGATAAAACAGATCGTCCATTCGAAGTCCACTTGATGGTTCGGAACCCAAAAGACTTTGTTAATGACTTCGTGGGTGCGGGAGCGAACTTAATTCAATTTCAGTTTGATGGTGTTGATAACCCTGCGAGCCACATTGAACAAATTAAAAGTTTAGACGCGAACGCTGGAATCTGTGTGCTTGAAGAAACTCCTATAGAGAAAGTGTTTGATCTTCTCCCTTTGGTAGATAACTTGCTTGTAATGGGGACAAAGATTGGCGTTAAAGGAGTTTCAATAATTCCAGAGACATACGAAAAAATTAGATTAGCTCGAAAATACATTGATGAAAATGATCTCAATGTTTCTATACAGGCCGACGGAGGTATTCGGCGCAATACCGTGCCTGAGCTATTTCGGGCAGGTGTTAATTCCGTAACAGCAGGCTCTCTTCTGTTCAGAAATGACCCCAAAGAGATTAAGCAATGGGTAAATTCTTTGAGTGGGGAGCTGCGTAATGAGAACTAATGGGAAAAAAACTGAGATGACGCTACCTATATCTGAACTTTTCAAGATTGACGCCGAACTGGAAGAGCCATTTACACACTTAGGTATAGGGCCAATGAGTCCGTTAATCATAAAGGCGGCATTCGAGCTAGCAGAAGAGTTGAAGTTTCCTTTGTTCTTTATCGCAAGTAGAAATCAGATTGACTCATATTCGCTGGGAGGTGGTTATGTTCAGGGATGGAATCAGGAGCAGTTTTCCACTGAAGTGAGGCGTATTGCGACCAGTGTAGGGTTTACTGGTATCTATTATCTATGTCGAGATCATGGTGGGCCTTGGCAGAAAGATACTGAATTCAAAGCGGGGTTAGACTCCACGAAGGCTACGCAGTGTGCATTGACTTCGTTTTCGGAAGATATTGCATCGGGATTTGAGTTTCTGCATGTTGACACATCGGTAGATCCAGAATTCGGCCGTCTAACTCCTGCGGCTCTAGCGACAGACAGAGTTGTCTCAATTATAGAAAGTTTGGAGGAAATTGCGTCGAAATCTGGTGGAGGGGTTTGTTATGAAGCAAGCCTAGAAGAGTCTAATGGAGATTTTTCTGTTGTAGAAGAGTTCCGGCGGTTCGTGACGTTGTTGGCGAGCTCGTTAAATGACAGAGGTCTTCCTTTGCCGGTTTATATGGTTGGTAATACAGGGACTTTGACCAAGATGAATAGAAATATTGGGAAGTTCGATGTGAGTGTGATCAAAGCTCTTGCGAAAATTTGTCTCGATAATGGCATGATTTTGAAAGAACATAACGCTGACTACTTAAGTGGTGAAGTGTTGGCTCAACATCCTTACCTGGGTATTGGTATGGCTAATGTGGCGCCTGAGTTTGGATATGCTGAGACGAGAGCCCTTCTGGAGCTTGAGGAGGAGGAGCGGTTCTATATTGAATCGGGTGAGAGCAATAGTCTGAAGGCGTCAGGTTTAAAAGACGCTTTCCTAAGTGAAATATTAAAGTCTGATAAGTGGAAGAAGTGGTTGACGCCTGAAATGAAAAATATGTCGAAAGAGGAGCTTTTTCAATCGGCCGGTTTCGTCAACGATATAGTCTTGGTAAATGGCCATTATCATTTCTCCTCGGAGCGTGTAGAACAGGCGAGGTTAAATCTCTATCAAAATGCAACCAAAATGAATCCAAATGGGGGAAGTTCTGTAGGTGAGACTTCGGTTAAAGATGCGATTAAGGCATCCATACGGCGGTATGTGGAATCATTTAACCTGATTGGCCATACGGAAAAGGTTATGAGTGTAGCAGGTTGCCATGCGGATGTGTAATGGACAATTTTCGTCTTATTATAAGTGCCTTTCTATAAAGTAGTGCTCGTATGACTCAAGCTATATACGAATGTAATGCAAGGATAGTTGTTAGCGATATTGACGATACTCTGGCGCCTCCGTTTAAGCCTGTTCCAAGCGAAACCCTGCGACTAATAGAGCGACTGATTGAAGATGGAGGGTATTTTTTTCTATCGACCGGTCAGGGCATTGAAAATGTTCGCACCCGTGTGCTCGATTTATTGTCTGAGAGCGCGAGAAAGAGTGTTTTGGTTTCTGTGTGTAACGGTGCGGAAGTCTACAGCTTTGGAGATCGCGGTGAGTTAGAGCGAGTGTTTCTAGCGTGGGAGACGGATGAGTTGACTCGATTCTCCGTGGAGATTGCGGGACTTATCGAGGTGATAAAAAAAGAATTCGATTTTGACCTAATTTACTGTAGTAGTCCGGAGGAATTTCACTCATCTATACGCTCGAATTTGTTCTATCCAGTCATGGTGGATGATCGTGAATCTCAGGTCACAATTGAATTTCTAAGCCAACCTGAAGAGTTCTCGCGTGGATCAGAGTGTGTTGAGGTGTTGAGGCAACGTGTTTTTGATTTTTGTTGCGAGTATTTGCGAATTGAGGGATTGCCCTACGAGGCAATATTAGGCGGGACTACGGCGATAGATTTTCAGAAGAAGGGCACCAATAAAGGCTTGCCAATTAGTAAGCTATTTGCGAAGTGCGAAAATCTACATTTCTCTAAAAGTGGTGTCAAGTACGAATCGGCTGATCAAATTGAAGTGTGGGGTGATAGTTTTTCAATTGACCCTCTGGGTGGTGATTGTGCGCTTAATCTGGCCCTGCCGGACAGTAAATGCATATCATTCAGAAAGTTTCAGCAGTCTCATAAGTACGCCCCTGGTGTGGTTGAGTGGCAAGGTGAATATGAGCTGAGCGAAGGGCTCTACGAGTACCTAGACGGAAAAGTAGCACATAGAAGATTGTAAATCGTGGAGGCTGAGTTGAGGAATATAACGGCGATCGTGACGCCTTTCTGGGGGGAGCTTTTAGGAGGTGATATACCCTATATCGGAGAGGCAATAAAGAGTGTAATGGAGCAAAGTGACCCTGGCTGGAGAATGTATATTGTTGATGACGCCACCGATTCGAAAGTTGGAAAAAGGCTCTTAGATTACGCAGCGGCGGATTCACGAATTTCAGTAATAAGGCTCGAAGACAATATGGGGCCTGCTAACGCTAGAAATGTTGGTGTTAGGCAGGCTGAGATCGATGGTTGCGATATCGTTACCTTCATGGATCATGATGATGTTTCGTCGCCCAACAGAATATCGGGTGTTCGGGGAGTGTTTTGTGAATACCCAGAAGTTTCTGTGGTTTATAACGGGTTTTACGTAATTGATGAAAACGGGGGGCGTATACCTGAGGATCAATTGCTAGAGGGAATGAGGCTTTTGCTTAAGCAGCAAAGAGATAACCCGCTTGAAGGTGCCGATATATGGAAGGTCATACTCCAAGAGCGTGATGGGCTTACCATTCCGTCGTGTTTGAGCGTTCGAACGGAAACGGCTTCAAAAATTCCCTTTCCCGATCAATTTCGATGTCACGAAGATACGCATACTTGGGTTCGATATTCAGCGGCGGGTGCAATATTCAAGTATATATCTGACCTGCAAACAGGTTATCGAGTTTTAGAAGGTGGAAAAACGAGTCAGTCTCGCATACATGCGGGTGGTGTCGAAAGGTTCAATGAGTGGCGTTGCATTGTGGCTGAAGATGGGTGTGATAAAGCACTGGAGTTGGCGGGCGTCAGTGGTGATGAGGCCGTGAAAATTAAGAATAATTTCCTTTTAAATATATCAAGTATATTGATGGCTGAGGGAAGCCACAAACACGCATCACACTTGCAAAAAAAAGTAATTTCTTAACGATAATTTGACCCACCTAGAGCATGACGTAGAAATATGATTTTTATCGAAAAGCTGCAGCAATATGCCGTAGCCAACCCTAAGAAAATTGCCTTTCGTTATCTAGATCATTCTGGATCGGAAGTAGAATCGGTGACATTCAAAGAACTTAGCGACAGAGCAACTTGTCGCGCGAGAAATATTAGTTTGTTTGCAAAAAGTGGCGACAGGGTTGTCCTTCTACATTCGTCAGGTATCGAGTACATTGCTACCATGTTGGGCTGTCTTATGCTGGGGGTCGTGGCGGTACCGTTGTATCCGCCGAGAAAAAATTCCAGAGCGGAGAGAGTTGAAGAGGTTATTGCGTCTTGTGATGCTGCAGCAGCTCTTACAGACAGTGAGCAATTAGCGGCTGTTGAAAGCCTAATTGATGCATGTAGATTAGTGAGGCCTGTTCCAGTATACGCTAGTGATAATATGAGGGATGGCTCCAATAATAATTTTAATGAAAGCGAGGATGGGGACATTGCCGTTTTACAGTTCACATCAGGGTCTACAGGCATACCAAAAGGTGTAATAGTTACTCACGATAACATAGAAGCAAATGTAGAGGCATTGATATCTGCAGCTAATGTAACAAGCGAGGATGAGTTTGTTAACTGGCTCCCTCTTTATCACGATTTAGGGCTGATAACGACTATATTTTTACCACTATACATCGGTGCTACATCCACACTTATGGCTCCAGCTACCTTTGTTAAGTCGCCGTTGGTGTGGCTCAAATCAATCACAAAATACAAAGGAACTATAGCCGGGGCTCCTAATTTCGCCTTCGATCTATGTGTTAAGAAGTCAAGAGAGGATGAAGACTTCCAAATTGATCTCAGCTCTTGGCGGGTTGCGTTTAATGCCGCCGAACCAGTGCGCCTAGAAACGCTTTCCTCATTCCATGACAAGTACAAATCCTATGGTTTTGCTTGGTCTAGCTTTTTCCCAGCATATGGACTGGCTGAAGCTACCGCTTTCGTTACTGGTTCTCTTAATTCAAACGGGCCGAGTGTATTAACTGTGGATCTTGAGTCGCTGCAGAATCGCAAAGTTGTTCTGATAGATGGAAGTGTTCAGGGGAGTCCGGGTAAGCATATCCAGTTGGTTGGAAACGGTCGCGTTTCTAATAATCACTTTATCAGTATTTGCGGCTCAGAAAGTCAGGAAGATGCGACTAGTACGCTCATAGGTGAGATTGAAATCTCAGGCCCCAGTGTGTCACCCGGGTACTGGACAAAGAGCAGAAGTGATGAGCGGTTGGATGATGGTATGTTCAATACTGGCGAGAATAGCATCAAGACAGGAGATTTAGGGTTTATATTGGAGCAGGAGCTTTACGTTGTTGGTCGTATTAGCGACCTAATAATTATTAATGGAAAAAATTACTACCCGCAAGATATTGAGCGTAGCGTAACTCAGGTGAGTGAAGTGTTGAGGGATGGAGCGTGTGTGGCTTTTGGATTGGAAGAAGGCAGTGATACGTCCTTGGGGCTCGTAGTTGAGTTGGAGCGAGAGTTCTATAGGCGCGCTAACTTTGAGATGCTGACGGCAGACATAAAGCAAAAGGTGTCTTTAGAATTCGGCATAAGCGTGTCAAAAATTTCCTTCTTATCACCTCTTAGCTTGCCGATGACTTCTAGTGGTAAGGTTCAACGCAGAAAAACAAAGGATAGAATGTTGAAGGGTTCTCTCCAGGGGGTTCTTCATTGTTCACAAGCAGGCCTTGAGGAGTCGGTCTTGCCTCGTTCTGAAACCGAAGAAATTCTCTATAAGTTGTGGTGCGAAGTTATTAGAGACTGTCGTTTTGGTGTGACGAATAATATCTTTACCTTAGGTATTGATTCTATTCAGATTGTGGATATACATAACAAAGTCATAATGCACTACGAAAATATTGAATTCCCGTCGGACCTTGTTTATGAGTACCCCAGCATTGAAAGTTTAGCATCTTACATTGAGTCAAATAGTACTAACACCTCTCCGCTGGGTGGGAAAGACTCACTCAATGTCAAGAGAAGAACAATCAAAATATAACGCCCATTATTTAATAAAAATAAGTCGAAATCTATCTATTAGGAGAGTAACTATGTATGACTATATTATTGTTGGAGCTGGTCCGGCAGGTTTACAGTTAGGGCACTATTTTGAGAAAGAGAACAAAAATTACCTGGTTTTAGAAAAGGGTGGCAAGGCTGGAGTGTTCTTTGATAAGTATCCTGTTCATCGAAAGCTAATTTCTATTAACAAAGTTTATACTGGATACGATTGCTTTAATTTAAATTTGCGATGGGACTGGAATTCCCTTTTGTCTGATAAGGAAGTTCGCTTTGGTGACTATTCACAGGACTACTTCCCTAATGCGGACGTTATGGTTGAATATTTGAATGACTATGCCAAAGCTAACAAGATTAGGATTAGTTATAACGCTAATGTAGAGGTTGTTTCAAAAACAAGTCGTGGATTCACTATTAAGCTGGCAGACGGAAGAGTCTTAGAAACGAAGTATGTTGTGGTGGCTACAGGGTTGTCTGAGCAAAGAATACCTGATATTCCAGGTATAGAAAATGCGGTGAGCTATGGTGAGCATTCACTTGATCTTGAGCTGTATAAGAATAAGAGGGTAATGATACTAGGTAAGGGGAATTCTGCTTTTGAAACGGCAGACCACATTAGTTCCGTTGCCGCGAGCATACATTTAGTTAGTCCAAATCCTTTAAAGCTTGCGTGGTCTACTCATTATGTTGGAAATCTAAGGGCCGTAAACAACAATATTTTGGATACATACCAACTAAAATCTCAGAACACCATTTTGGATGGTGATGTTGAAAAAATTCAACGAGTTGATGATGGGTTTATGGTCGACATCAAGTATTCTCATGCAAACGGTCAGAGAATTCGAGTTCCGGTTGACCACATAATTATTTGTTCTGGATTTAAGTTTTCTTCTGGAATTTTTGATGAATCCTGCTCGCCTGAAATGTGCGCCATGAAAAAGTATCCAAAGATGACCTGTAAATGGGAATCTACTAATGTGCCTGGTATGTACTTTGTCGGAACGATTACACACTCTAGGGACTACAAAAAAGCATTTTCCGGATTTATTCATGGGTTCAGATACAACGCCAAGTTGCTTAATGACATTTTAAACAAAGAGCACAGTGGGATTGAATTCCCTATGACTAGTATTGAAAGTTCTGGGGAATCCCTAAAGAAATCAATAATGGCGAGAATTCATAGAAACTCATCGCTTTTTCAACAGCCAGGCTTTATATGTGACTATATTGGGCTTGAAGGGAATAATTTTCAGTATTATTCAGATATGAGTGTTGATTATGTGAATTCGCATAATGAGTTCAGTTCACCCAAGCACTTAAAAATGACTATGGAATACGGCAAGGTGAAACACGCTGACCCATTCAATATCGAGCGAAAACCTGATAGTGGTGAAGATAGTGATTTCATACACCCTGTAATTCGACTTTATGAGCATGGCGTGCTTAAAGGTGAGTGCCATATCCCAGAAGATTTAGAGAATAACTGGTATCAAGGAATGTATCAGGACATTCTCCAAAACTTTATTGAGAATGCGCTGGGATTGGAGTTCGAGAATAATGGCCAGTTAGCGCCGTGCGTTGATTACTTGAATAAGGTTACCATGATTCTCTAGTGAGTTATGGTCTCGCTAACCAGCTAGTTGTCAATGTTATATTGCTTAGGCGTTGATGACAGCTGGAAAAATAGTTGCTCCCCCTTGCTATGGCATGCCAGCGATACCGTCATGCCTTAAGGGCGATCTGTCGCAATTTGCCTAAAAAAATTTCAATGAAGAGCTGTGAAAGGCAAGCCAATTTGCTTTGGTCAAGGGGCTGTATTTGAAGTTCCAATGCCCATGCGGCTGGAGCTCCATAGCTTATCACTATGATGAAGAACGCGAAGATTTAAATTTTAACGAATTGTTTGCTGGAGTAATGTCGAGATGATGCCCTCTTATGTAAATGCCCCCAACCTAGGTCGCCGAGTATGAACGTAGTCACGTTACTTAAAAAAATAAGTGACAAGGGCGCTCGCATACAGCGATCTGGTGGAGAGCTTGTCATTGACGCGCCTGAGGATTCGCAGCTGGATGATGTAATTGATGAGGTACGAAAGAGCAAAGATGAAATCATAGCTTTTTTAAAGGGGCGATCTTCACTTGGCGTTGAGAACGTTTTTGAGGTCAGTCCAGCGCAGCAGAGAATGTTGTATTTTGATTCTTCATCTGCACATAACTCTGCAATGTACAATTTGCTATTCTGCTACGAAGTAAGAGGGGAGCTCGACTTGGTAGCGTTGCGCAGTGCTGTAAATAGATGCATCAATCGGCATGATATTCTAAGAACAAAATATGCATATGGTGATTCACACTGGGTGCAGCTCGTCGATCCGGCTATCGCTGTAAATCATGAAAGTACAGTGTATCGCTATGAGGATCTAGCTAATCGGGACAATGTGGAGTCTGTTCTTCAGGAGCGTATTAGCCTGGAGCAGAGTCGAAAATTCGATTTGGAAAATGAATGGCCCATTCGAGTTTTGGTACTCAGAAAGAGTTCGAGTGAGTATGTGCTCTGCTTTGTGTTTCATCATATTGCTGTAGATGGTTGGAGTTCGAAGATAATCGTAAGAGATTTGCGAGAGGCGTACGTTTCATATATCGACGGAACCGATGAAATCGATGAAACCGAGCATAAAGTTGTTCAGTACGGTGAATACGCTAAATGGTGTGAAAATGAGGAAAGGTTGACAGAGAGTAGGGAATATTGGGTGAATCATCTGTCGCAACTGCCCGTTTGTCATGAGATTTGTACTGATAGGAATCGGCCTAGTCTGTTCGAAGAAAAAACTTCTAGTCTTCACAAATATGTTTCAAAAGACGTTGAGAATAAAATTGGTGAGCTGGCCGCTAAGTATTCGACAACCAATTTTGTTATCTATCAATTTTGTTTTTCAGTTCTATTGTACAGGTTCAGTGGGTGCACCGATATCTCATTTGGAACTTTAGTCGCGAATAGAAATTCTAGAAAATATCTGAATACTGTTGGGCTGTTCGTCAATACACTGGTGCTAAGAAGACGTGTTGACCCTTCGGAGTCCATAGCGCGTGCCTTAGAGACTGCAAAAAGAATCTACCATCAGGCTATTAAACATCAGTCGTATCCATTTGATGCTCTGGTTGAGGAGCTAAACCCTGTTCGAAGTCAATCGTTTCACCCTCTTGTACAGATTATGTTGGGTGTGCAGGAAAATAATACTGCTGAGTTTGATCTTCCAGGGGTTTCTGTAGATGTGCTCGACGTAGATGAACCCAACTCGCCCTTTGATTTGTCACTAGATATAAAATTATCCAAACATGGTGCAGAATTTCATTGGTGTTATAACACGGCTCTATTTAATGCGTCGACAATTGAGACCATGGCCTCGTGCTTCGAACGTCTTGTGCATAGCTTATTGGAGAAGCCAGATGGTAATGTCTTTGAACTGGATGTTCTGAGTGAGCGAGAACGTCATCAACAGCTGATTGAGTGGAACGATACTCGGGTAGATTACCCGCATGAGCTTTGTATCCATGAGCTGTTTGAGCAGCAGGTAGCGAGGAGCCCGGAGGCGACAGCGGTTCAGTTTGGTGAGGAGCGACTCAGTTACCAGCAGCTCAATGAGAAGTCGAACCAGCTGGCGCACTATCTGGTTACAGAGCGAGGTGTTGTGCCTGACACTTTGGTTGGGCTGTGCGTTGAGCGCTCTGTAGAGAT
>NZ_JAULRU010000612.1 GCF_030518155.1 Gilvimarinus gilvus
TTGGTTTATTAGCGCATGGTGGTGCAGGTTATTCTTGGATGAATAATGACGCAACAAAAGGTGCTGATGGTAAAGTTTTCGATGACAATGATAACATGGTAAATGTTATGGTTGGTTTAACTCCTCAGTTAAGATTAACAGATCGTGTTGTATTAACAGGAGACGTTTCTTATGTAAGAAATATTCGTCAAAACGTAGCTTTTGATGGAAATTCTGAAATTTCAGGTTCTGGATTTGGAGGTGAAATTTGGAATGCTACCTTAGGTTTAACTTTCTACTTAGGTAAAAACCAAAAACATGCTGACTGGGTTTACGAACCAACTCGTTCTGACT
>NZ_JAULRU010000613.1 GCF_030518155.1 Gilvimarinus gilvus
ACTAAGGTCGGAGAAGTTAAAGAGATCACTTAGGTCGAGAAGGTCTTGTTGAAAAGCCATAAAAAAATCCGATTCCATGCCTGAAATCGGATTTTCTACTAGGCCACGCTGTACTTCAAATGCTTAAGTGAACAGCATTGCGGAAATACCGGCCCTTTTTGCTAAATGCTTAGCTTTGTCACGTTAGGCTTGCTGGGCCCGACGAGCCTCCAGGTCCGCTTCAATTTCGCTCATGCGTTTTGAGTTCAGCGGATAGAAAATCAGCAACAATACTGAAACAAATGCAAATGCCGCAGGTATCCAGCTCATTAGCATCACCATGCCTCCAGTAGTTTGCTTAATGGTTGAGGGGTCGGTTCCAACATATCCATACGCACCCAAA
>NZ_JAULRU010000614.1 GCF_030518155.1 Gilvimarinus gilvus
TAGGCTTTTTAATATGGCGCACTCGGGAGGGTTCAGATGGCGTTTTTAGCGAAACACCGTTTCGCGCCAGGTGAACGCCCGCTAGCTGTGCTTGCGGGCAGGCAATCCGAGCGAGCTGCAAACAAAAAAGCCCACCCCAAAAGGGTAGGCTTTTTAATATGGCGCACTCGGGAGGGTTCAGATGGCGTTTTTAGCGAAACACCGTTTCGCGCCAGGTGAACGCCCGCTAGCTGTGCTTGCGGGCAGGCAATCCGAGCGAGCTGCAAACAAAAAAGCCCACCCCAAA
>NZ_JAULRU010000615.1:2500-6614 GCF_030518155.1 Gilvimarinus gilvus
AGACGTCAGGCTGTTACGGGGCTATAGCTCAGCTGGGAGAGCGCCTGGTTTGCATCCAGGAGGTCTGCGGTTCGATCCCGCATAGCTCCACCATATCATTGCTTGATGGTTGATTGAAGTCAGAAACATAATGTTTTGCGAATAGACATTATCTTCCTGGTTTTACACCAGACGCTCTTTAACAAGATGAACAAAGTTGTAATAAAATTGCTGATTAAAGGACGCATTGTGTATCTCTACACAAAAGTCCGGCGAATTTATCATGTCGTAACAAATCAGTCGCTTGTGTTATATGGTCAAGCGACTAAGCGCACACGGTGGATGCCTTGGCAGCTGGAGGCGATGAAGGACGTAGGAGCCTGCGAAAAGGTACGGGGAGCCGGCAAACATGCTTTGATCCGTACATGTCCGAATGGGGAAACCCACTTAGCATAAGCTAGGTATCGTGCACTGAATACATAGGTGTACGAGGCGAACCCGGGGAACTGAAACATCTAAGTACCCGGAGGAAAAGAAATCAACCGAGATTCCGTAAGTAGCGGCGAGCGAACGCGGATTAGCCCTTAAGCAACTTTTGTCTTAGTGGAAGGTTCTGGAAAGTTCCGCGATACAGGGTGATAGCCCCGTACACGAAAAGGCAATTGTTGTGAAATCGAGTAGGTCGGGACACGTGTTATCTTGACTGAACATGGGGGGACCATCCTCCAAGGCTAAATACTCCCAGCTGACCGATAGTGAACCAGTACCGTGAGGGAAAGGCGAAAAGAACCCCTGTGAGGGGAGTGAAATAGATCCTGAAACCGTGTGCGTACAAGCAGTAGGAGCAGACTTGTTCTGTGACTGCGTACCTTTTGTATAATGGGTCAGCGACTTAATGTATGTGGCAAGGTTAACCGTTTAGGGGAGCCGTAGGGAAACCGAGTCTTAATAGGGCGTCCAGTCGCATGCATTAGACCCGAAACCCGGCGATCTATCCATGGGCAGGTTGAAGGTGAGGTAACACTTACTGGAGGACCGAACTCACTAACGTTGAAAAGTTAGGAGATGACTTGTGGATCGGAGTGAAAGGCTAATCAAGCCGGGAGATAGCTGGTTCTCCCCGAAAACTATTTAGGTAGTGCGTCATGTCTCACCCACGGGGGTAGAGCACTGTTTGGGCTAGGGGGTCATCCCGACTTACCAACCCCATGCAAACTCCGAATACCGTGGAGTGCAATCATGGCAGACAGACAGCGGGTGCTAACGTCCGTTGTCAAGAGGGCAACAACCCAGACCGCCAGCTAAGGTCCCAAATGTTAGTTAAGTGGGAAACGATGTGGGAAGGCTCAGACAGCTAGGAGGTTGGCTTAGAAGCAGCCACCCTTTAAAGAAAGCGTAATAGCTCACTAGTCGAGTCGGCCTGCGCGGAAGATGTAACGGGGCTAAAACTAGCAACCGAAGCTGCGGATGCTCTTTGAGCATGGTAGGGGAGCGTTCTGTAAGTCTGTGAAGGTGTGTTGAGAAGCATGCTGGAGATATCAGAAGTGCGAATGCTGACATGAGTAACGATAAAGGGGGTGAAAAACCCCCTCGCCGGAAGATCAAGGTTTCCTATTCAACGTTAATCGGAATAGGGTTAGTCGGCCCCTAAGGCGAGGCAGAAATGCGTAGTCGATGGGAAACAGGTTAACATTCCTGTACTTGTTATTACTGCGATGGAGGGACGGAGTAGGCTAGGCCAGCACGGCGTTGGTTGTCCGTGTTTAAGGCAGTAGGCTGAGGACTTAGGTAAATCCGGGTCCTTAAGGCTGAGAGCTGATGACGAGTCTCATTATTGAGACGAAGTGGTTGATGCCATGCTTCCAGGAAAAGCTTCTAAGCTTCAGGTAATAACGAACCGTACTGTAAACCGACACAGGTGATCAGGTAGAGAATACCAAGGCGCTTGAGAGAACTTGGGTGAAGGAACTAGGCAAAATGGTACCGTAACTTCGGGAGAAGGTACGCCGGCCTTGGTGATGGGACTTGCTCCCTAAGCTGAAGCCGGTCGAAGTGACCAGGTGGCTGCGACTGTTTATTAAAAACATAGTACTCTGCAAACACGTAAGTGGACGTATAGGGTATGACGCCTGCCCGGTGCCGGAAGGTTAATTGATGGGGTTAGCTTCGGCGAAGCTCTTGATCGAAGCCCCGGTAAACGGCGGCCGTAACTATAACGGTCCTAAGGTAGCGAAATTCCTTGTCGGGTAAGTTCCGACCTGCACGAATGGCGTAACGATGGCCACGCTGTCTCCACCCAAGACTCAGTGAAATTGAAATCGCTGTTAAGATGCAGTGTTCCCGCGGCTAGACGGAAAGACCCCGTGAACCTTTACTATAGCTTTACACTGAACTCTGAACCTATTTGTGTAGGATAGGTGGGAGGCTTTGAAACCATGTCGCTAGATGTGGTGGAGCCGCCCTTGAAATACCACCCTGGTATGTTTGGGGTTCTAACTCAGGTCCGTTATCCGGATCGAGGACAGTGTATGGTGGGTAGTTTGACTGGGGCGGTCTCCTCCCAAAGAGTAACGGAGGAGCACGAAGGTTGGCTAATCCTGGTCGGAAATCAGGAGGTTAGTGTAATGGCACAAGCCAGCTTGACTGCGAGTCTGACACGACGAGCAGGTACGAAAGTAGGTCATAGTGATCCGGTGGTTCTGTATGGAAGGGCCATCGCTCAACGGATAAAAGGTACTCCGGGGATAACAGGCTGATACCGCCCAAGAGTTCACATCGACGGCGGTGTTTGGCACCTCGATGTCGGCTCATCACATCCTGGGGCTGAAGCCGGTCCCAAGGGTATGGCTGTTCGCCATTTAAAGTGGTACGCGAGCTGGGTTTAGAACGTCGTGAGACAGTTCGGTCCCTATCTGCCGTGGGCGTTGGAAAGTTGAGAAGAGCTGCTCCTAGTACGAGAGGACCGGAGTGGACGAACCTCTGGTGTTCCGGTTGTTATGCCAATAGCATTGCCGGGTAGCTATGTTCGGACGGGATAACCGCTGAAAGCATCTAAGCGGGAAGCCTCCTTCAAGATAAGCTTTCCCTGGGATCTTGAATCCCCTAAAGGGCCGTAGAAGACTACTACGTTGATAGGCTGGGTGTGGAAGCGTTGTGAGGCGTTGAGCTAACCAGTACTAATTGCCCGTGAGGCTTGACCATATAACAGAAACGACTGATTCTTTACGAAAGTAACATGATCAATCGACGGACTTGAGTGAGACATACACAGTGTCCCTCAGCAATTACAACTTTGTTCATCGCCCTATTTGGTGTTGTGAGTACGCACTCTGCAAAGAGATAAGACGAAAAACAGCCCAAACCTGTTTGCTTGACGATCATAGCGAGTTGGAACCACCTGACCCCATTCCGAACTCAGTAGTGAAACGTCTCAGCGCCGATGGTAGTGTGGGGTTTCCCCATGTGAGAGTAGGTCATCGTCAAGCTTCTAATCTGAAATACCCCGAGCCAGTAATGGTTCGGGGTATTTTTTTATGTGGCCCGCATAACACCGCGGTGCTTGTCGATGACCAACTCTCACACGGGCAAAGCCCCGCTCTTTAAGTGTGGGGTTTGACTCGGGCCATCCGTGGCCCTCGCCCTTCGGGTAGCCTCCGGCTATCTAAAGCGGCACTCCATGCCGTTTTGTCCCCATGTGAGAGTAGGTCATCGTCAAGCTTCTAATTTGAAATACCCCGAATCAGCAATACCCAATACGCTCGCTCCGTTCGCGGGGCAGGCTCTGGTTCGGGGTATTTTTTGGTCAGCACGCATAACACCGCGGTGCTTGCCGATGACCTACTCCCACAGGGGCAAAGCCCCTCTCTTTATCAGGCCGTAAACTGTTCTGCTATTACGCCACTTCCGCCTTTCATGGCGGTCGTGGGGCCGCAGCGCGGTGGCCCAGCCCTTCAGCAGAGCTTGCGGGTGTTCAATTGTTATTGAACTTGCCGCGCAAACGCTCGTCACCCAGCGACCAGCACAGCTGGCCGCGCTTGACGAAGCAGACTGCTATCGCAGTCAAAGCGCTCCGTGAAGCCCCCATGTGAAAGCGTGCCACTATGCAAGCCTTCGTCTATAAACCCTAAAAAATACC
>NZ_JAULRU010000616.1 GCF_030518155.1 Gilvimarinus gilvus
CTTGGCCGGGTTGATGTCGATGGCGATGATGCGCGAGGCCTTGGCCTTCACCGCACCGATCACCGCCGACAGGCCGATGCCGCCGAGGCCGAAGATGGCCACGGTGTCACCCGGCTTGACCTTGGCGGTGTTGAGCACGGCACCGATACCGGTAGTCACGCCGCAGCCCAGCAGGCAGACCTTTTCCAGAGGGGCTTCTTTCTGGATCTTGGCCACCGAGATTTCCGGCAACACCGTGTACTCGGAGAAGGTCGAGGTGCCCATGTAGTGGAACAGTTGCTGGCCTTTGTAGGAGAAGCGCGTGGTGCCGTCC
>NZ_JAULRU010000623.1 GCF_030518155.1 Gilvimarinus gilvus
CGTATTTTGACTTGGTGATCTAGCCGACCCAAATATTCGAGCTCCCCTTGATCCGTCCAACGAACCAAATCTCCGGTCTTATACAGCCGAGCGTCAGCACCATCATCAGCTTCCCTGTATGGATTACTGGTGAAGACTTGACTCGTCAAGTCTTCACGATTTAAGTATCCCCTAGCTAGACCCGCGCCACCAATATAGAGCTCTCCCGGGCACCCGTGAGGGACAAGCAACCTTTGTTCATCAAGAACATACAGCTTTATATTGCTAATAGGTCGGCCGATAAGCACTTTTTCCCTGCCCAGATGTCTTCTGCAATGCCAATGACTAACGTCAATTGCCGCTTCGGTCGGGCCGTACAAATTAAAAAGCTCACTTTTATTAGATGCTTTATAGAACTGGTTTACGACCGCAGAAGGCAAGGCCTCACCACTACAATACACGTGCCGCACAGAATGGCATTCTTCCCATCGATTGGAATCGAGAATAACCTTCAACATTGAGGGAACAAAGTGCAGCCTTGTAACACCCTCCTTTACAATTAGGTCACAAAGATAATCAGGATCTTTGTGACCACCCGGACGGGCCACCAAAAGTTTCGCACCTTGAGCAAGAGGCCAGAAAAATTCCCAAACAGATACATCAAAGCTGAACGGTGTTTTTTGTAGTACGGTGTCGACATTGCAAAGGCAATACTCATCTTGCATCCACCGAATTCGATTATGTAATGGCGAATGTTCTACCATCACGCCTTTTGGCGTTCCGGTAGAACCTGAGGTATAAATTACATACGCAAGGTGCGAGGACGTAAGACCCAGCCCCTGAACCGGCAGGTTGCGAGTGCTTTGACCCGCCAACCGATCTTGAACGCTCTCATCATCAAAAAGTAAGGCCTGCGATTGGCTAATCCCGGTGCGCTCTAGTAAGGACGAGTGTGTCAGAACCGTCCCCAAACTCGCATCCTGTAACATGTACGCTATGCGCGATGACGGGTAGTCCGGATCAATCGGCACATACGCCCCTCCGGCCTTAATAATTCCCAAAAGGCCAATCACCATCTCGACAGAGCGCTCAACGCACAACCCAACCAACGTGTCAGGCTCAACACCTCGTTCTGCAACTAGATAATGCGCCAGCTGGTTCGACCTCTCATTGAGCTGC
>NZ_JAULRU010000624.1 GCF_030518155.1 Gilvimarinus gilvus
GGCGCGCAACGCCGAAGAAGCAGCCCAAGCGGCCGAGTCGGCAGACGCCAAGGTCGGCTCGGGCCAGCAGGTGGTGCGCCAGAGCATGCAGCGCATCGAACAGCTGGCCGCCGCGGCGGAAACCGCCAGTGCCGGCATCGACAGCCTCAGTGCCGAAATCCATACCATTGGCGATGTGCTGGAAGTGATCAAGAGCGTGGCCGAGCAAACCAACCTGCTGGCGCTGAACGCCGCCATCGAAGCCGCCCGGGCCGGTGAGCAGGGGCGCGGTTTTGCCGTGGTGGCCGACGAAGTGCGGGCCTTGGCCAAG
>NZ_JAULRU010000111.1 GCF_030518155.1 Gilvimarinus gilvus
AGGTGCAGTGGGCCTGGTGCGCCTGAAAGACTACTTCCAGCGCATGCACCCACCGGCACTGGCCTCGACCATCGGCGCCTGGTGCGTGGCACTGGCCTCGATCATCTATTTTTCGTGGTTGAAGGACGCGGCGGTGCTGCACGCCTGGCTGATCCCCATTCTGCTGTCGATCACTGTGCCGGTGACCACGTTGCTGCTCGCACGGGCAGCGCTGTTCCGCAAGCGGGTGGCGAAAGAGCCAGTGCCTGAAGAGGTCAGCAGCGGCTGCGACAGTGGCAACTGAAGGTCTGCCGCCTCACACCTGGCTCAGGCGCTGCAACT
>NZ_JAULRU010000626.1 GCF_030518155.1 Gilvimarinus gilvus
GGTATTTATGCATGTTGATTGGTTTTAACAGGTAGGTATTAGTACGAGAGTATTACAAATATAGTAATAAGTAAAAACTTCATTCATTTTATTTCTTTTTAAAAATATTATTTAAATAATTGGTATATAATTAAATACAATTATTTGTATAGATAATGTATAGGTGGTTTTTTGCTTTGTATAGGTTTTATAGTTGTAAAAATGCAGTGCGAAATTTTTTGAAAATTGAATTTTGTCAAAAGAAAATGATCAACCAAAAATCAATCTATTCTACTCCTTTAGAAATTTCAAAAACAATCAAAATTAAAACCTATGATTAAAAAATTATTTACAATTTCATTAGTACTTATTTCTATTTCGTCTTATTCACAAGTAGGAATTAATACATCAAATCCGCAAGGATT
>NZ_JAULRU010000630.1 GCF_030518155.1 Gilvimarinus gilvus
CCGGTTAACTATCAGCTTCTGGCTCACCATATACGTTTTCATATTAAATCCCATGATGAGAAGTCGGAGCTTCAGGCACAAAAGACTCAGTTATCGATCGCCCAGCGTGTGGCTATGCTGATGACATGGCAGTGGGATACAGAATCTGGCATCTTCCGGTTGTCTGAAGAGTTACAGGAATTTTTTCACCGAGAAAGTGAGGAGACAGACCTGTCATTCGAAGAATATCTACAACTGATTCATCCCGAAGACAGATTGTTAGTTAAATCAGCCTTGTATGCCGCTCGATATAAACACAAACGTGAATCTCTTGAATACCGTATCCAAGTGAATAAAGGCCACTATCGGGTTGTGCACCAGGAATTAAACCGCTTAAACAAGCAGCACCTCGTACTCGGTACCTTACAGGATATTACCCTGCGCAGAGCGGATGAGCAGAAGATTAGAGAGCTGGCCTATAAGGATAAGCTAACGGGATTGGCCAGCCGGGCGTATTTTATGAATTATTTGGAGAATGCTATTCATAGCGCCACACGCGACGGCAGTTCTTTGGCCGTTTTTTATATGGATTTGGATGGCTTTAAAGATGTGAACGACAGTTTGGGACATGATGTAGGTGATCAGTTGCTAATAACGGTTTCTGAGCGACTAAGAAAGCCGTTAAGGGCTTCTGACTTTGTGGCTCGTTTAGGGGGTGACGAGTTTTGTATGCTTATCACTGATGACCCCGCAGAAAAACACTCCGTGCCAAC
>NZ_JAULRU010000632.1 GCF_030518155.1 Gilvimarinus gilvus
ATTGGATTTGCAGTTGCTGAGAATGTCATTGATTGGCAAAGAACCTCATCTCCGTAGCCAACTCCACATTCAATTAAAGCTAAATGAATTGCTGCTGTACCAGCAGATAATGCTGCAACTTTTACATTTGCATTTAAGAATTTTTCTAAATCTGCTTCAAAACCATTAACATTTGGTCCTAAAGGAGCCACCCAGTTTGCATCGAATGCTTCGTGAATGTATTTTAATTCATTTCCTCCCATATGAGGAGATGATAACCATATCTTTTCAGCCATTTTCTATAGTTGTTTTTGTTGTACAAATTTAGA
>NZ_JAULRU010000634.1 GCF_030518155.1 Gilvimarinus gilvus
CAGGTTCGTACAAGAAATTTTTGGTTGATTTGGTCACTTTACAATTTTTCAAAACCGAATAATCTTCGAAATCATAATTCACACCAGCGTCAACAATGGTTAAATCAATCTTATTTTGATTGCAAAAAACATTAATCGCCGCTCCATTATTTAGAAAATTAAAAACCATTTGAGGCGTAACTTCCGCAGGATACGCACTAACACCAGATTGTGCAATTCCGTGATCGCTTGCGAAAACAATTAGATGAGGTTGTATTAATTCTAACTGTTTTTTTTGTTGAACCAAACTAATTTTAAGTGCGATTTTTTCTAATAAACCTAAAGCTCCAAG
>NZ_JAULRU010000636.1 GCF_030518155.1 Gilvimarinus gilvus
ATTGGAGCCGGCGTACATCTCGGCATCGCTGTTCAACAGCTCCTGCCAGCGCTCGCCGAACGGCACGCCAATGCGGTAACCCTCACGCGGAACCGGGGTGAAGTTGGCGACCACCAGCACGGGTTCGCCACTGCTGCTCCAGCGCAGCCAGGCAAACACGCTGTTCTGCGCATCGTCACCGATCAGCCACTGGAAGCCCTGTGGCTGGCAGTCCTGCTCATGCAACGCAGGCACCTCGCGGTACAGCCGGTTGAGGTCACTCACCAGGCGCTGCACGCCTTGGTGCTCAGGGTACTGCAGCAGGT
>NZ_JAULRU010000638.1 GCF_030518155.1 Gilvimarinus gilvus
CTGCACGCTGCTGCCGATCGCTCTACTGTGTTTCTGGTTATGGCCTTTTGGCCAGATCCTGTGCCTGACTTTCGACGAGTGGCTGTTCCACAGCCTCAATGCACCGTTGGCTGACAACACCACCTGGCGCTATATCTGGACCGTGGGCAGCATGCGCCCGTTCGACATCGTGGTCGGCCTGATCCTGCTGGCACTGCTGATCCGCGGTGATTGGGTGTTCAAGGCAGCGCAGGTTCGCCAGGCGTTTTTCGGCTTTCTGGTCACGCTGCTTCTCTTAGTGGTGATTCGCGCGCTGTTTTCCAAG
>NZ_JAULRU010000640.1 GCF_030518155.1 Gilvimarinus gilvus
GGTATCGATCTGTTTTCAGCGGGCGAATTCATGGACAGCACTGAAAGCAAAACGATCGTCTATCAGGACAATAACAATGGCGTCTATCGCAAACTTATTTTTCGTGACCAAAAACTCACCGGCGCTGTGCTCTACGGCGCGGTTAACGATGGCAACAAGTACTTCGAGCTGATCCAGACTCAACAGCCAGTTCAACATTTGGCGCCGGACCTGATCTTTGGCTGGCGCTACTGCGAAACCGACTCTATCTCAGAATCAATCACTGCGGGCGTGCCAGAGACACAGGTCTCTTCTGCACCAGACCTTAATCCACAGGAACTT
>NZ_JAULRU010000642.1 GCF_030518155.1 Gilvimarinus gilvus
AAATTATATACTTCAAAACCGAAATCAATTTGATTTCGGTTTTTTATTTTAACAATTATTGAATTAATCCAAAAAATGATGTTTAAAACGTTATTTTATCCAATACTTTAAGTTCTTTTTAAGAGGTTTTCTCGTCAAAATTCACTATATTTGTTTGTTTTAAAAAGTTAGAGACATATTATGAGTAATAACACATATACGGCGGATAATATCCAAGCGTTAGAAGGAATGGAGCACGTACGTCTTCGTCCATCGATGTACATTGGTGACGTCGGAGTTAGAGGATTACACCACTTAGTTTACGAGGTTGTTGATAACTCTATTGATGAAGCTTTAGCAGGATACT
>NZ_JAULRU010000644.1 GCF_030518155.1 Gilvimarinus gilvus
ATACAACAACAAAAAATAAAATTATGATACACATTGCATCAACAACTGCAGAAGAACAACAATTGATACAAGAAGGGAAATTATTGCCTGTTATGGAGCATTTTTACACAATTCAAGGTGAAGGAATGTACACAGGTGTGGCTTCTTATTTTATTCGATTAGGAGGTTGTGATGTTGGTTGCCATTGGTGCGATGTAAAAGATAGTTGGGATGCTGACAAGCATCCCTTAACTAATGTTGATGAATTGGTAGACTTGGCAACTTCTCAGGCCAAAACAATCATCATTACAGGAGGAGAACCTTTGATGTGGGATTTGACTTATTTGACAAAAAAACTACA
>NZ_JAULRU010000646.1 GCF_030518155.1 Gilvimarinus gilvus
CTTGCGCAAAGTGTTCTTCTTCCCCGGCTTCACCGAAAACACCGGTGGCCTGCTGCGCGAGGCTGAGCTGCTGGCCCGGCGCGACGCGTTGCAACAGTCGGCTGCTGCCCGGCAGGCGTTCCTGCAGGGGTTGGCTGTAAGCCCAGCGCCCGGGGCTCTGCTGATTAGCCTGTTCGCCTATGAAAACCCGCAACTGGGCAACTGGCTCGATGCCTTGGCTGCCGGTGACCAAGCCTGCCACCTGCTGGTGCCGCAAGGCCGTGTGGTCGCCGGCCTCAGCCACTGGCTCGGCGAGGCGCCGCTGCAGGTCGGGCAGGTGCGCACGCGTGGTG
>NZ_JAULRU010000112.1 GCF_030518155.1 Gilvimarinus gilvus
GCATAGTCTGCGTGCGAAAAGTTGATACGGAACACATCTGTTCCTTTTCTCATCATTTCTAATAAAATCTCTGGACTATCGGTTGCCGGACCTAAAGTCGCGACAATTTTTGTCTTTTTAAGATATTGTCTATCGTAAATCATAATTTTTCCCTTTTTTTATGCACAATATTTTGTTAGAAAACCAATTGATCTGCATTGCTAATCAAATCGATATCTATTTTTTTGATCGTTTTTATAAAATCTTTTTCTACAAATGGTAGTTGAAGATATTGTAGTTCATCTTCCCAACCAGAGATTTTTACAATATAATTGCAATCCTTGTAATTTGGTACAAGAATAACGCTCTCTTTGAAAAGA
>NZ_JAULRU010000648.1 GCF_030518155.1 Gilvimarinus gilvus
AGCTCAACCATGGTGTCGACCAAGCCCAGCGGGTTACCCGCCTTGAAGCGCTCATACACCTGGCCCAGTTGCAGGCGGCTTTCGACATCGCCCTCGAAGCGCAGTTTGCAGCCGGTGGCGGAGATGTCCAGCAGCTTGCCCCGCAGGGCACCGTTGCCTTTGAGGTGGGTACCGTCAAGGATCACGTCGACCAGTTGCGACAGCTTCAGCGCGGCGCGGAAGGCATTGCGGCGCTGGTGGTAGGTCATCTCGACTGGCAAGGGGCCGCTGTAGCAGCGGTGGCCGTTGACTTCGCTGATCTTCAGGGCGTGGTTGCATTCCCAGGCAAT
>NZ_JAULRU010000649.1 GCF_030518155.1 Gilvimarinus gilvus
CGTAGCCTTTGACCGCAGCCGGCGCCCTCGGCTTGGCCTTGCGTGCCAGCAGGTACTGATAGCGCCGCCACTCCTTGTCGATCTCGTTGAACGACATGAACACGCTGATGCGTTCCTTGCCGATCAGGTCGGGGCGCCTGCCAGCGTCGATCTCGCTGGTCGGGATGATGGCCACGTTGATGCCTACGACCTTGCCATCGTCGGCAAACACCGGCCCACCCGACATGCCTTTGGTGATCGGGCCATCGTGTACCGAGTAGAAGACACTGCCAGGCGTACCTTCCAGCCGAACCAGCGACGGCAGGGCATGGCCCTTGCCTTGCATCGGCATCATCAAGCTGTTGTAGCCGACCGCCGTCACGGCCTCGCCCGGCACGTACTGGCGCCAGGCCGGTACCGTCGCAGCCTTGTGCTTGAAGAACACCACATCACCGAGGCCTTCGTGAACCACGTTGGGCAGGAAGGGGGTG
>NZ_JAULRU010000650.1 GCF_030518155.1 Gilvimarinus gilvus
AAAAAGCAATAGGGCTTTCGTCTGCAAGCCGCAGGCTAGACGCGGCCTTTGCAGTCCCGACAATTGCCGCCCGGTCATTGAACCAGGGGCTGCTTCGCACCCCATCGCGACACAAGGCCGCTCCTACAGGTCGGGAGCCGGATACCGAATGTATTCGCCCCGGATTCACTGCGCACGAACACGTCCCCGCCATGCATCAGCGCAATCGCCTTGACGATGGCCAGGCCCAAGCCATGGTTACCGCCCCCGCTGTTGCTGCGCGCCGCATCCACCCGGTAGAAACGCTCGAACAGCAGCGGCAGGTGTTCGTCGGCAATCGCAGGCCCCGGGTTGCTCACGGCAAT
>NZ_JAULRU010000651.1 GCF_030518155.1 Gilvimarinus gilvus
ACCAGCACCTACACGGATATATGGATCAAACCAAGAATCTTCTTTTAAGATATAACCATTAGCTAACTTATAACGTAAACCTAAACCAGCATTGATGAATAATTCATCTTTGATACGTAATCTGTTGTTATCAACTTCACCTACTGAAGCAGTTAAATCAACATCAAAAGATCTGTTTAAGTTACGGATGATAGATAATTTAGATAAAGGAGGAACGATATCCCAATTATCTGTTTTGAAATACTGGTTGAATGGTCCAGTCACTGAGTTGTGATCAACTGCGTGAGCACCAACTGTAATTGCCCAAGGATTCTTAGAATTCTGAGCATCTACA
>NZ_JAULRU010000652.1 GCF_030518155.1 Gilvimarinus gilvus
CTTGCCCAGAAGGCTTGGCAATGCGGCTCCGGGCAAACCACCCAGCAAACCGACGCTCAAGGCCCAACCGATCTCCACGGCCCCGATTCCCGCGTCAGTGCCTATGCCCTCTACGAACCCCCAAAGCGAATAGATGGACACTTGGAGCAAGACCATCCCGATAAGGGAGAACACCCCAACGACCGAAAGACTCTTCGCATTCGCGTCGGTTGTATTTTTGGGCTTGGGAGCGGTTGTCCGAGGCAAAAACATGCACGCGAAGCAGATCAAGGCGAACCAGATCGACAGGTAATTGATTGCC
>NZ_JAULRU010000654.1 GCF_030518155.1 Gilvimarinus gilvus
TAATTATTTAATAGAGAATAATGAAGAGTTAGTTTATTCAAGTTATAAACGGGTTGATGAAAATTTAAAACCATTGTTAGCAGATTTTATTGCTGTAGACAAAGTAGATCGAAATCGAATTTTATATAATTGTCCTATTCCGATGTTAACATCTGTATATGATTCAAAACGAATTGGAAAAATACCGGTTCCAGATGTAGAACTTCGGGAAGATCATGCAATGTGGATAGATTTGTTAGGTAAAATAAAATATGCAAGAGCAATCAATGAATCTTTAGCTATTTATAGAATTAGAAACAACTCAGTTTCTCGAAATAAATTACGAATTGTAAAAAAACAATATAATGTTTATAGATATTATTTAAAAATGAATTTTTTTAAATCGTCTTATTACACTTTTTTTTGGGCAATTAATGGAATAAAAAAATATGGAAAATTTTAAATTATTAGAGTATTTATATACATTAAATATCTCTCCCTTATATGTCAATATATTTGGAGCATTTTTTTCTGCTTTATTTATTACATTAATATCCATTCCGAAAATTATACGAATATCATATAAAAAACAATTGATGGATGTGCCTGGAGAGAGAAGTTCTCATGAAAATAAAGTACCAACTTTAGGAGGTGTGGCTTTGTTTTTTGGAATTGTTGTGTCTACT
>NZ_JAULRU010000655.1 GCF_030518155.1 Gilvimarinus gilvus
AGTTTGCCGCGCCACTGGGCACACTGACCAGCAATGACGAACAGGCGGGTTTCGAGATGTTGCATCAGATGGTCGCGCGATTGCCACGTGGCCATGGCCCGGTAGAGTTGCTGGCGTTTGTCGGCGTCAAGACCACGCCGGCCTCGCAACTGCGCGAGCAGGGTATGCGCAGGGCGCTGGCCGATTTCCCCCAGGTGCGCCTGCGTCAGGTGGTGTATGGCGGCTGGAGCCGACAGCGGGCCTACGAGCAGGCGCAGCTGCTGCTGCAGCGTTACCCGAACATCGGCCTGGTGTGGTCGGCCAATGACGAAATGGCCTTCGGCGCCATGCAAG
>NZ_JAULRU010000656.1 GCF_030518155.1 Gilvimarinus gilvus
ATTGCATATTTTTTAATTACAAACTATTAATCTAAATAATTTATTTTTAAAGCGCTAAGCCGTAGTCAAAAAGCTTGTTTGATGAGTTATTATTGAAATTCATTTGATAAAAAATTTATTCAAAACTCATTTTTAAAATCAATTTAGAAATAATCATCTAAAATTATGATTTAGAAACGTTACGTCCAATCACAATTATTTTTAGTAAATAGACGATAAAACAAGATAAAGCCAAGGAAACTATACCAAAGAATACTAATAAACCTCCAGCAATTTCATATTTCTTTTTAAAATAGAAATCCCAACTATCCAATAACTTTACTTCTGAAGGAATAATTGTTTCAACAAAATCATCTGAATCATTTTTGAGT
>NZ_JAULRU010000657.1 GCF_030518155.1 Gilvimarinus gilvus
CGTACTCTTTTAGATAGGAGATGGCTTCATGGCTACTGTAGAGACGTTTCTGATAGAGGCCGGAAATCAACTCTACATAATCATTAACAACGCAAAGTAGCTGAGCACTATAGCTAATCTCCTCACTTTTTAGCCCCTTTGGATACCCCGAGCCATCCAGATATTCTTTATGTTGAACAATAATTTCACCCGCTGGAAACAAAGGGGCTACTAATACTGTAGCGGCCTTTGCCCTAAGAGGGTGTTGCTGAAACTGTCTTTGATATTCTGCCGACAGCGTTATGTACGGTTGCTGTATCAGTTCATCCGCAAAACCAAGCTTACCGATATTACGAAGCTGCC
>NZ_JAULRU010000013.1 GCF_030518155.1 Gilvimarinus gilvus
GTTTTTGTCTTCGCTCTACTCATTATCCTTGTTTTGGCTGCAACCATCGCCACCCGCAACGGTATAGCTGACCTCTACGCATACTCTCCGCGCCAGCACCTGGAATACTGGCAAAAATCAGCCAAAACCCCACCTCAGGACAAACTGGCAGCGGAACTTGCGAGTATAAGAACCGCTATTGAGTGGCAGAGAAACAGAGCTGAATACAGGGACATTGAAGCGCTACTATTATATTATCAGGCACTGCATCACTATCAGACTGGCAGTCCTGCTGACTTCCGCGAAACAACGCTTGAAGCAATAGAAGGCTATCG
>NZ_JAULRU010000113.1 GCF_030518155.1 Gilvimarinus gilvus
AGCCCTCCATTTGATATAAAGATGTTTGCTAATCCTTGATTAATAATTTCCTTAAAGTTCTCTTTCAAAAAGCGATCATCTTTTGAAAAGATAAAGTCTGATTTATTGTAACCAACATAAAAAATGCTTTCAACAAGTGAGTTTTCTTCTGCTTTTGGAATACTTTTAAAAATTTTATCGAGATTAATTTTTATAAGAGATTCTACAGAAGATACAGTAGAGCAATGAAGAAAAACGAGGGCACTTGTTTGATGGAAATATCTAAAATGTTCTGTCAATTCATTCTTCAAAGCACCAAAATCAAACTCGATATTAGGGTTGAAAAT
>NZ_JAULRU010000658.1 GCF_030518155.1 Gilvimarinus gilvus
CGTACGGTTAAACGTATTGAAGACGTTACCCTGTTGCGTACCGCGCAGTTTGCTGAAGATGCTGGCCCAATGGCGCACCCGGTACGTCCTGCTTCATTCATTGAAATTTCAAACTTTTATACTCTGACAGTGTATGAAAAAGGGTGTGAAGTGGTGCGGATGCTGCGTACATTGTTGGGCGCAGATACTTTTCGTAAAGGATCAGATCTTTATTTTGAACGCCATGATGGCCAGGCGGTTACAACTGATGATTTTGTTCAGGCGATGGCAGATGTTAGCGGCCGGGATATGAGTCGTTTTAAGCTTTGGTATAGCCAGTCAGGTACACCGCAGCTCTCTATCAC
>NZ_JAULRU010000659.1 GCF_030518155.1 Gilvimarinus gilvus
AATAATCTTCATGCAAAAAATGTGTATATAAAAACAGCACGTTAATACCTCCTATAAAAAACCCTAAAAAAAGAATTAAAGTGTTTAAGAACGACTGTTTTAATACGACTCCCATTAGCAAATACTAATTATTTCATGATATACCTTCTCCCCCACATTTTCACCATAAAGCTTAATATCAAAATCTTTAGACGATTGATTAAATTGATTAAAAGCTTTATACATTTCAGATTGATCACTATTTACAATTTTAGCAAAACCATTTGAAACTAATTCTACCCATTCCGTTTCATCACGAGCTATTATGCAGTGTTTTTTATTAAAAAATGCTTCTTTTTGTAATCCTCCGCTATCAGTAACAACCAAATTGCAAT
>NZ_JAULRU010000660.1 GCF_030518155.1 Gilvimarinus gilvus
CCATCCTTCAACGCGCCACCGGTACCGCAACGGCGCTTCAGGGTGGTGGCCAGCTCCTTGAGCTGATCGGGCGGCAACGGCACACCGGTGACGGTGGTCACGGTCTTGCCGCCGCGGCCTTTGCTTTCACGGCGCACACGGGCAATGCCATCGCCTTCGGGGATGACCTGCTGCTTGCAGGTACAGGCATCCACCGGCTGGCCACAGTCGGGGCAATGCCGACCGGCGTCGGTGGAGTAAACGAGACCGCCAAGGGCGGCGAAAGAAGAAGCTTTCTTGGCCACTTTTGTTCCTCGGTGCAGAGGACAAAAACTGGTCGTACC
>NZ_JAULRU010000661.1 GCF_030518155.1 Gilvimarinus gilvus
TGTACCTGCGGGCCGCCCCAGCCAGCGGTCACCCGGACGCCTTCGGCATTGCCCAGGGCAAAGTAGCGGCGGGCCGGGCAGCGGCCGAAGCACTCGACGCCGATCACCGGGGTGACCCCATGGCGATCGATACGCAGCACCTGGCCTTTTTCGTGCGGCATGCCGATGCGCGCCAGCAGGCTACCGTCGCCCAGCAGCAGGACATTGCTGATGCCCTGGCCATGCTCATCGAGCAACGGTACCAGCGGTTGGTGGGCAGGCGGCCAGGCTTGGCGGAAGGCTTGGCGTTGCTGCTCGCTGCAGTCCGGGCGGTTGGCTGCCTGCAAGGCTGCCAGCCAGGCGTCGAGCAGGTGGTCGGTGGCGGGCACTTGTGGCGCTTGAAGGTT
>NZ_JAULRU010000662.1 GCF_030518155.1 Gilvimarinus gilvus
ATAGTCATAACATCAAGTTTTATTGTATTAACAATCAGTGTTTTATATTTTAGAAAAAAGAAAAAAATAACTTCAAAAAACATAATTTTACACCAAGAATTAACGGCTATCTTAAATAAAGAACAATGAATTAATAATTCACGAATTTCAAATAGTAAACAGAAGTGATTTCTGAAAATGAATATTAATTTTGAATTCAAGAAATTAATATTTATATGAAAAAACATTACTTTTTATCCCTATTTGTTACTTTATGTAGTTTACAAATAAATGCACAAACAGAAGCTTATTTTTCTCAAGCTTTAGGTACATCAAT
>NZ_JAULRU010000663.1 GCF_030518155.1 Gilvimarinus gilvus
CTTGATGGTCATGGTGGTGCCGTTGGACGCCGCACCATCGATGTCGGCATGGATGACCGGCTGGCCGTTGACCTTGGTGATCTCGAACGCCAGCTCGAACAGGTCCTTCAAACCCAGTTGGTTGTGGTTGGCCGCCACCAGGCGCGCCAGGTACTCCTTGGCCTCTTCGTTCTTGTTGTCCTGCTCGGCGCTCTGGGTCAGGTCGAATACCGACAGGGTTTCGCCTTCCTCGTACTGGCCGGCACTGTGGATGATCTGGTCGATATGCTTGAGCGCTTCCTTGTTCGGCGCCAGCACCACGCGGAAGCTTTCCAGGTTGGATACCTGGCGCTTGTTGATCTCGCGGTTGAACAGCGCCAGCTGGTGCTCGAGGC
>NZ_JAULRU010000664.1 GCF_030518155.1 Gilvimarinus gilvus
ATTGATGCTTGAATTAGAAGCGGTAGAGCGAGAACGCTTTGTTGGCTTCAGCCATACGGTGCACGTCTTCACGCTTCTTGACTGCAGCACCCTTGCCTTCGGCAGCATCCAGCAGTTCGCCGGCCAGACGCAGAGCCATCGACTTCTCGCCGCGCTTGCGGGCGTAGTCTACGAGCCAGCGCATTGCCAGAGCGTTACGACGGGATGGACGAACTTCAACCGGAACCTGGTAAGTAGCACCGCCTACACGGCGGGACTTGACTTCGACCAGCGGAGCGATGGCGTCGAGAGCTTTCTCGAAGATTTCCAGGGGGTCGCTGTT
>NZ_JAULRU010000665.1 GCF_030518155.1 Gilvimarinus gilvus
GGTACATGTGGCCGTCAGCATGGCGCAGCAGCATATCGGCATCGGTGCCGTCTTCGGGGAAGCGCGCGATGCCGATGCTGCAGGAAGGTGCCTGGAGCCCGGCCAACTCGGCATCCAGCGGCTCGGCCATGACGGCCAGGATATGCTGCACCTGTGCGGCCACGACCTCGGCTGACGGGCAATCGTGCAACAGCACGGTGAACTCGTCACCGCCCATCCGCGCCACCGTCGCGCTGCCCGCTACGCAGCTTTCCAGGCGCCGGGCCAGTGTGCACAGTACCCGGTCGCCCACGCTGTGGCCGTGGTTATCGTTGAT
>NZ_JAULRU010000114.1 GCF_030518155.1 Gilvimarinus gilvus
TCTTTTATTGATTTCAAGTGTAATAACTTATACTTTACAATGTAATTATCCAATATACAATTATCTTTACGAATATATGTGTAGGAGAAGACCTCTCGAAGCTTATATCTATTTATCTAAATATATTCCTCTAGATGTAACTACTTTTTTTTATAAAATGATATATTTAGGATACTTAATTTTAGCTTTAATAATATTAAATTTTAAAAAATATAAAAATATATATGGATTTAGGGAAAAAGGTACTATTCCAACTCAACATTCACAATAATACAAAAGGCAAACTTTGGTTTGTCTTTTTTTATTTTATAAAGTTGCTACATTTTTATTAAAAAAATCCTTAATTTTTTTAGTGGTTAGCATTTTTATTTTCCTATTTTT
>NZ_JAULRU010000666.1 GCF_030518155.1 Gilvimarinus gilvus
AGACGAAGCTCTTGCGCTCGCAAACGAGAATAGCTATTTAGTTTGTCTAAATATTCTTGTTCATTATCAAATGTAAAATGATCAAGTTTGTTTGTTAAATAACCTGTTCTACCATTACATTCTATAATCTCATGAACCATTCTATCTGATTTATATTGAGATTTAGATTTTTTAAAAATTCGAACAGCTTTATCATTTTGCATGCCCGAATATTTTATATGTTTTTTATTAAAAAAAAATTTTCGATAAACAAAATATGCATCAAAAGTAGGTTGCTGATTAAAAACCGAAACAATTTCTTTTTTTAATTCAAGTGGGATTCCTTCATCTGCGTCAAAAAAAGTAACCCAATCATTTTTTGCCAAAGAAAGTCCATAATTACGTTGATTCGTAAAATTATCAAA
>NZ_JAULRU010000667.1 GCF_030518155.1 Gilvimarinus gilvus
ATTGATAACGGAAAATAATGAATAAAATTCCGCACAAAATCATAAATGATAATACCATTAAAATACAAGACCAACCTGCTTCTCTTAAAGTTTTGTAATCTTTTAAACCTAATTGATTTCCGATACGAACCGTTGCTGCAACTCCAATTCCTGTACACATCATAAAAGTTGTGGAAGCTAAATTTATCGCAATTTGATGCGCTGCTAAATTTACTTTTGCTAATTCTTGATCTGCGATAGAATTTGTAAATGTATAACCGCAAACAAAGGCTGCCAAAGAGAATGCACTCATTTCGAAGAAAGATGTTAATGCGGTTGGAATTCCAATTCCAGCAATTTTTCTAAAAATTACTTTCTGG
>NZ_JAULRU010000668.1 GCF_030518155.1 Gilvimarinus gilvus
ATTGACCCGCCACTTCCAGAGTGGTTGGGAAGCAGGCGGCACGCTGCACCTGACCCGCTCCGAGGAAGAGGCGGTCGACGGCGGCTGGATCAAACGCGATGCCCGCTATGCGTCGTTGTCGAAGGCCACCGGTTTCGTTGGCTGGAAGGGTGACGGCCGCAGCGCGCGGCTGCAGGCCAACCACGCTTTCAGCCTGAAGGACGACGCCGACCATGAGATCGACGGCTACACCACCTTCGACCTGCTGGCCAGCCAGGACACCGGTTTCGGCACTTTCAGCGCGGGTATCCAGAACCTGCTGGACAAGCAGTACAGTACGGTCTGGGGGCAGCGCGCGACGCTGTTCTATTCGCCGACCTACGGGCCGGCGTACCTGTATGACTACCAGGGGCGCGGGCGCACCTATACGCTGACCTGGAGCTTGGCTTACTGAGCCTGGGCGCATGGCAGGGGTGCCTGGGGCCCTTTGGGTTGAGCATTCAGTATGGGTTGCCGGGGCCGCTTTGCGGCCCTTCGCG
>NZ_JAULRU010000669.1 GCF_030518155.1 Gilvimarinus gilvus
CTTGAATTTCATCATTAGCGACCTCATCCACATTGTGCGGCGAGGACAGTACACCATAGTATAAAATCGGCTGCTGCGGGTCGAACAGATTCAGACCCGTTTGCCCACTCTCATCTACATAAAAATACATAAATCTATTCCTTGTGCGGCGTGTCAGTGGTAGTAGTGATTCCCTTCACGCATGCCGGGATATCTGTTTCATTCTAGACGTGAACCACCATTTGACAGAGCATCATCATTCCGGTCAGGAAGGTCTACGCATGCAGGCGGTAGGGCGTCACCGCAGTGTAGGATGCTTCGATCATAGGATTTGGGAACCGCGGTTGCTCTGGGAGCACTGAAACCCGCATGGGGGATGTCATGCGCCTAGCTTGTAAAGGCTTCGCGGGGG
>NZ_JAULRU010000670.1 GCF_030518155.1 Gilvimarinus gilvus
CTTGAAGTATCTAGAGCTATAAGCTGGGCTAGGGAACTAGTAATCCTCTTTACATTACCTGCAATTTTCATCATTGCAACAATTCCTTTCGACATGATAAAAAGTTTTGCATATCTCGATTCTGAGCAAGTATTCATTGGCACTCTTTCGCTGATCCTCGAAATATGGGTGTGTGTATTTTTAATTCGAAGGTGCATATGCCCCCCTCGCGACGAACCCATTCGTTTCAACCGGAAACGAAAAAAAATCTATGCCTACAACTTCAAAGACTGTTGGTGGAAGCCTTTCGGAACCTGGAAAGTCGAGCCAGTCTGCTACGACTGGTCGCAAGTGCGCGCCGAGCGCTGGCTTTACCGTGGCGTGCCGGGAAACGGTGCGCCCAGTTTCAAATGTGGGGTGGTGCTGTCC
>NZ_JAULRU010000671.1 GCF_030518155.1 Gilvimarinus gilvus
GGCGAAAGCGGCATTGGCGCCCAGGGCAAGGGCGGCGGCGGTGAACAGGGCAGTCAAGGTTTTCATCGTGCTTCTCTCCTGAGAGCTGTACAAGTTGTCTACGGGGTTAAGATTACCCGGCGGTCCTTAATTCAACCTGAAAGCAACGGGCGGCATGATAGCGCAGCCTGCGGGGCCGTGTGATGTTCCACCGAGCCGTTGCATCAGCACGCAGTATTCGCTTCACCGAACCTTATAATCACCGGCTCGATACCCAGGAGATCCGTCATGAGCGCCATCCACATCAAATACCCTGCGCTCACGTTCAAG
>NZ_JAULRU010000672.1 GCF_030518155.1 Gilvimarinus gilvus
GCATAATTTCATATAATTCTATCAATAAAGTTTTGAAATACGGAAGAAATGCTAATTTAGTTTATGGCTCTTATCAATTGCTTACAGAAATGAAAGAAATGATACCTGTAATCAGTGAAAATGGAGAGTTCAATAAACCAAGCCTTTCTTCTTTTGTAGGCATGATTCCTATTTCTGCTCCTTTGGCATTTGGTTTTGCTGTACTAGAATGGATATCGATGGATATTGTAAAAGAGTTCGACGATATGTACGAAGAACTGAAAATAATAAAACTAGAAAATGCCAAAAGAAGTGGACTAACACAAGTAAGGAATTTGTTGCATTTTGGTAGAGAAACAGATTATAAAGATTATGAGTTTATAAAAGATGTTCCGCAGATAACTATTGATAAATTGTTGAAAGGAGAAATAAAGAAT
>NZ_JAULRU010000673.1 GCF_030518155.1 Gilvimarinus gilvus
CTTCTTGGTTCGCCCAGCGGGCAATGGGTTCATTCAGGCAGCGCATAAACCAGCTGATGTCTGAAAGACGCTGACGCCAATCTTCAACAATCTCGTCCACGATCTCCAACTCTGGTTTCGTGAGCGAGCCGCCAGCTTGATACCGCTGTACCAATACCGGGCCTTTAAAGAGCTGGCGCCAGCGCTCGATCACTTCCTCTCGCGTTAGGGATTCGGCCGCATTCCGGTTGACGCGTAGAACGACATGGTAGTGATTGGACATGATCGCGTAGGCAGCGATATCGATCGTAAAAATGGCTGCCAATTGCTTGATCCGCTGGGCGATCCAGCCTCTGCGGTGCTCAAAGTCGTAGCCCTCGCCAGAGCCGCATAAAAACGCCCGCCGCACACAGCGGGAAACGCAGTGATACCAAGGCGTATCGTCTAATGAAATCAATCGCTTACGGGGTTGGGTCATGGCTCCTCCTTGAGCGTAAGTGGTGTATAACCTGCTGACTTTTACTTTGGTTCAGGGGTGTGGCATTGTCAAGTAAGTGGGTGTCCCAGTTTCTTGCCAGTTTCTCCCCCCAAGTAAGTGGGTGTCCCCGTTCTCCTTCCTTTTCATGTGGACCTCCAGTTGTTTAAAACACAGAGGCTACTTAGATCACGCTAGGCTGGGGAGTGGGTGGTTGGTTTGGCGCTTACACTATTAACAAGTTGTACTTTTAGCCTAGGACGCAGCACATGATTAAATATATCGCAGTTTTTCTAATACTTTTTTTGGCTAACTCTGCGCTGGCCTGCTCGCCTAGGAACTGGGATCCTTCTGTCGCGTATGAGTGGTATGTAATTCAAGATTATAAAAATTCTGAATTAGTGTTCAGCGGTAGAGTTGTATCGACGAGAATGTTGAATGAAAGCATAGAAAATGGAGATCTCGAGTAGCAATACTCAACGATTGAAGTCTATGAAGACTTTAAAGGTAGAGCTCCGGCGGAGCTAACTACAAAGTCTCCAATGGCATGTTGTATGTGCGGTCAAGAATTAGACGAGGGAAAAGAGTATCTTTTTTATGTTGTAAAGGGTCGCAATGATGCATACCAGTTCATGGCAACCATTAATGAGCTGAAGAATAGTGATTATGAAATCGGTGTCTTCAAACGCATTAATTCAGGCGCTATAAATCCGCAGAAAGCGACCAAACAGTCATATACTACTGATGCTACTAGCTTTCCTTTATATTGAGGTGTCAAGTATGTGGGTGTTCCCGTTTCTAGTGCCGTTTGTGGGTGTCCCCGTTTCTTCATTTATATTGAGGTGTCAAGTAAGTGGGTGTCCCCGTTTCTTTAAGGGTGTATCGTCTAATGAAATCAATCGCTTACGGGGTTGGGGCATGGCTTCTCCTTGAGCGTAAGTGGTGTATAACCTGCTGACTTTTACTTTGGTTCAGGGGTGTGGCATTGTCAAGTAAGTGGGTGTCCCCGTTTCTATTTCTTTTGAGGTGTCAAGTATGTGGGTGTCCCCGTTTCTATCACTACAAAGCCGCGCGTGTTGGCGGCGCTATGCATAAAGTGAATTAGGATAATGACCCTAACATCTAAATTTTCAGAAGTTGTTGCAACGAGAGAGCTTGTGTTTGTTTCCAATGATGGTGCTAAGGATGCCTATCTTGTAAGTGTTGCTAAGCCAGAGAAAGATGATGGAGGGATAGACTTTCTCTGCGCTCACGAAGTAATGTCAGAAAATTTCCACAAAGTGGTCAAAATTCATGGAATAGACACGTTTCAAGCAATTGAATTATCAATAAAAAGTATCGCATCATATCTAGAGTACTTAGAGCGTAAGAATGGTGGTAAATTCTATTTTCTAGGTGAGTCGGGGCATTGCTTTCCAAAATAATTTAAAGGTAAAAATGAATAACAAACAAAGCCACCAAAAATTTCGAGTAATGGCCTTGAAAAGCAGGCCATTATAGCGCTCGCATTTCTGGTTTTTGTGCGTTAAGTTCTTTAACATGAAGAAAACCAAATCAACTAGTATTAGCTATATTTCCTACTCAGCGGGGGTATTGCTGCTATGTTGGGCATCCACCTACTCGCAATTTCATTCTATTCATGCTGGCCAAGAGCTTGAATATTTTTAACAAACTTGTAAGTTGACCACACCGTACTGATGCGCGACATTCTATTAGCCGGGAACAAATGCAAATACATCAAATAACAACCAAAGAGGCTCTGCCCATTAGGCATCGGGTTTTGTGGCCCGATAAGCCTGTATCGTTTTGTGAAGTTGAAGGCGATGACGACGCCATACACTACGGCGCATTTACTGATGGCCAGCTGGTGTGTGTCGCGTCCGTTTACCTTGAAGGCTCTGAAGCCAGACTGCGAAAGTTTGCAACGCTACCGGAGTTTCAGAGAAGGGGTATTGGATCGCAAGTCATTGAACACGCAATCGCTAAGCTAAGGCATTTGAATGTCAGATACTTTTGGTGCGATGCCCGCACGAGCGCGCAAGGGTTTTATCAACGATTCGGTTTGGCGGTAGAAGGCCCAAAGTTCGAGAAATCCGGGGTGTCGTATTACAAAATGTCCGTTCAATGGGGATAGAGCGGCATGGCAGATCTTAAAAATTGAGCCTTGCGCGGGATAGTAATACGCTACAATATCATCGCTTTTGTACTCAGCTCAATTTGGCTGAAGCTGCTGCTTGTCGATACTTTTAAAGACTTATTACTGAGAAGAATGGCACTTACTTAAGCCTAAGCAATTGAAATACTTATAAAAAGATCGGCTCAATGGTAGGCTGTAAATCGCCAAACTTACCACCTAACCAAAGAGCCGATCCATATGCATGCTATCCAGTCTTGCCGACACTATCAA
>NZ_JAULRU010000674.1 GCF_030518155.1 Gilvimarinus gilvus
TTTCTTCCCCATGATATCTTTATTAACGTCAATCATGCGCCTTTCATAGACTACGTCTACTGGCTTTATACCTAAAGACTCAAACCAATCATTGGAAGGCCTGCCTTCAATAACCTCCCCGCCCTTGACTGTGTAGTCATAGGGTATAAACCCATATATCTCAAACCCAGAAACGTTCGAAGACATACCAGCCAGGAACATCAGTGATGCGACCTTTGTGTAGCCAGCGAGAATTCGCGCTGGCAGCAGGTGTCTAATCATCTTGAGCTCAGCATCATACCCTGGTCATTTGCGCCGCTTGCCCGCTTCACGCTTACTAGCGGCGCAACACGTCCATTGCCTGTCTGGGTAGGGCTTCCAGGATCAG
>NZ_JAULRU010000115.1 GCF_030518155.1 Gilvimarinus gilvus
CACCAGCATCATAGCCAGCTAATTGAGAAAAATCTTCGGCACGAGCAGAAAGAAAAACGACCAAAGTATCTTGAAAAGAATCTAATTTTCTCAACTCTGCACACATTTCCATTCCGTCCATTTGTGGCATCATTACATCTAATAGAATCAAATCTGGGCGAAAAATTTTGGCGTGTTTCAAACCTTCTAATCCGTTTTGAGCTGTTTCTACTTCAAAACCTTCTTTTTTTAAGTTGTAACCAATGAATTCTAAGATATCTGGTTCGTCGTCAACTAATAAAATTTTAATGTTCTTCATAATTGTTTGTAATAACTAAATAAAAT
>NZ_JAULRU010000675.1 GCF_030518155.1 Gilvimarinus gilvus
CACAGAGATCGGAAAGCTCTGCAAGCCCCGAAGGGCACGGCCAAAAAGTCCATCCGCTGTGTTGCACCTCTTGCCAAGGACTATGGCCATTGCCTGCGAAGCGCGCCTTGCCGAGTGAACGTTTTGACTCGCGCAGAGACCACTGGAGACTTGATCAGAGGCTCCCTAGTTTATTTGGCTCGGTATAGTGCGGGGAAGCCTCATTATCAAGCCCTCCCCACCATTCTGCGCAATGTCGCGTCTTTGTCGATACAGTGATGCTTTAACGCCGCAAGAATGTGCAGCGTTAACAATACAGACAGGGTGATAGCAAACATCGTATGTAACCGATAGCCCAACGCGGCGAGCGGTTCACTAATTGGCACCGCGCTGCCCGCGGCGTTGAAGTTGCTGGGCACGATCTCAACCCCAAACAACGCCACACCGTAGCCACCGAGCCCGCTCAACATAAAGCCCGAGGCGGGCATTAATACCAGCAACAACAAGATCAGCCCGTGCGCTAAGCGCACCGGAAGCTCAAGGCGGGTGCCTTGGGTACTGGAAACCCAGCGCTGCTGGGATCGCCAATAAAGACGCAAGGCAATCGCTACTGCCGCTATCACCCCAAAGGACTTATGCCAGGGATACAAGCTATAAGCTTGCGTATTGACCATAAAAAAGCCACTGATCAACATAGCCAGTATTAGTGCGGCCATGGCCCAATGAATCAGTCGGATAGAAAACTGGATAGGTAACGTCATGGTGTTTTACTCCGGTCAACAGTAAAAACACTATGTTAGAACGGAGCCTACAGGCGCTCGACAACAGTGGGATCGACTCCACGGTTTTGGGGTTAACTCGCCCAGGAGGGGAATCAATGTGGGACAAAAAGCCCAAATATGTGATGAATACAGACTTAAACTGCCGCCTGCACCTGCTTCAGAGCAGGCTTGTAACGCTTACTGACTGGTACCACATGCTGATTAGTAAGTGTGGCAACGGCAGCGCCGTTTTCCGCGTTGACCAGCGACTGCAATTTTTCGGTATTAATGGCATAACTGCGATGAACACGCATAAAAGCTTTACCCGGTAACTTCTGTAGTAACTGCGCAAGCGTTATACGTTTCAGGTAGATCTCGGACTCTGTAGCAATTTCGACATAATTGCCCGCCGCCTTTAAACTGAAAATATCAGCTGACGGCAAATCGATTCGAAGGCCGCGCTTCTCGACATCGATATAAACCGCTGTGTCTTGTAAAGTATCATCCTTGTCTACAGCCGCGGAGCGAGTCGGCCCTTCAAAAAATAGCCAGCAAACCACCACTATGCAGTACGCCGAGGCGTATTTGGGCAGCATAATGACGGCTATGGTGCGCCAGTCATTGGCATACTCTCCGGTGTTCAGCCAAGCTCTGATGCTTACGGCCAACAGCAAACAAACAGTAGCGCCCAGCACGAGCGTTATACCTAAGGGCATCTTATGAGGAACATTATTGGGAGAGCTACGACGCAGAAAGTAAATCAGAGCATGGCTCAACGCGAGCCAAATTAGCCACTCTTTAAGAAACCACAGATTGGAGTCGGCAAGGCTGTATACCTCAGGCGCCGCATACTCTCGCCAGACGAAGCAGTAAATATTGAATATCAACCAATAACATAACCAGCCCACATCATTCCAGAAGTAGGCACTTTTGCGATGGCTAACGCTGAAGACTGTAGATTGACTCATGGCTTGTTAACAATAATTTCGGCTAAGGCATGCTACCACAAAAACCTCACATGTATGCGCCAAGGGCAGGCTCGAAACTCGCAACGAGTGTGACGAGGATGGCGGCAGATAATCCATTTAATTGTTCTAAGCGTTAGATAAGGCATCAATCAAGTAACGCAGTGCGGGAATTTCGCCTTCCGTCTCGTATATTTCTACGTAGATCTCCCATGTTTGCCGATCGATAAATAAATCGGAGTTGGTGACAATTTCTTCAAGCTCTGTACCCAGAGACACCAATGTCTCCTGGATCTCCTCGCGGTAATCTGCGTAGTGCTGGATATCGCCGGGCAAATAATCCGTGGCGAACTTAGCCCCAATGACTCTCTCCAAAACGGTTTCACCGAATTCAAACAATACTTCCCCTCGCCCACCACAAGCCGCACGCCAATCCGGGTGCTCTGAATTCTCACGGCACATTCGATCAAAGCTCGATAGGTTTGGCATTGCATAGGCCGCACCGTAGCCTATGATACTGACAAAGTCCTTGTCAGTGAGATAACCGTTGCGGCGCAAATAGGCGTCGCCGAGCATAGCCAAATATTTCGCCTGATAAGCTTTACTGCCCGAAGCTCCCGCAGCATTCTGAATATGCTGCAGTGCCAGCTCAGTATCGCCATTTTCGTAGGCGCGATGCGCCAGTAGAACGTCCACCTCGGCATTATCTGGGTCAATCGCTTGCAACTCTAGCAATTCGGCCTCAGTCGCAACATACGCTCCGTCAACCCGTAACCTTGCAATCAAATACAACACCAATGCCCGCTCCGAGGTGTAGGCCAATAACTCTCTTAAACTCGACAAATAGTTCTCGTTTCTATGGCCACGAATAACGAGCAGCAAGAGTACGTCGCGCGGATCGGCCGACGGTTCAAGGTAGACGATTAAACCGTCCTCCTCATAACGTCCCTCTTCACCATCGGGATCAATTTTCGCTCGCTGGGTATCGGTACCCTTCGCTAAATGGCTGCCATCCTTGTCGACTGGTTCTTGCGCCGCCTCTTGCAGTTTACCAACCGGGCGCTCCGGTATAGATACAGAAGCCCAGTAGCCCACTGCCAGCAATATGGGCCCAATCATCAACATTAAATATTTGAAGCGCATTTTCCCAGCTCGATTTCCCTTAGGTGCAGCTATTTGATACATTGTGAAAGTTGAGGCCGCCCAATAACTTCTTGGGCCTCACATTTTCATCTTGCCATTTTTAGTACAGCCCTAATCTGGCCATGCTTATCAAACAATAGATACAAAACAACTAACAATACAGCACAAACGGGGATCCAGGGCCAGCTGGAACGAAACATCTCCATCGTATATTCATACCCATTGCCATAGTGGGCGATATAACCCCACTCGATAAACCAACAAACAAGATTGTTCACCGCGTGGCAAACAATAGGTACCCACAAGCTGCCAGAATAAATATAAAGGCAGCACATAACCACACCAAACGCGGTGGCACCGATAGGATCCGTATGCATCACACCAAATAGAATGGATGACCACCAAATTGCTTTCTTACGACTGTATTTCTCGCTCCAGCGGCGCAACAGAACCCCGCGAAACACCCACTCCTCAACCAGCGATGGCAAGACAATCAAACAAACCAAACCCAGGGCATTGGCCACAACCGGATAGTAGCCACCTGCCTCTGAAAAATAAACCAATGGCGGCAACGACACCACCCAGTACTCCACAAACCCCGGCGCAGTGTAAGACAGAGGAATGAACATCCCTAAAAAAACGACCACGGAAAAGAGAAAACTAAGCACGGTTAACTGTAAACCAACCGACCAACTGGCCACTCGGGGTTTACCAAAAAACTCCAGCACTTCTACTCCAGTCAGAAGAACCGCGATAGCGCCAAGCACCCCGAACAGAATATAAAGGTACAAGTAGTAAGCAATGTCGTACCAGTACCACTCCCAAAAAGCCTGGTCGAGCCAGTTATAAAGCAGGTTAGTTCCCGGCAAAAAAATCATAGGGAGCAACCAGAGCACCACAAAGTACCTGGCTTTTATTGGGTAGACAGCAGCAGTTGTCGCCTCCGTGGACATGATTGGCTTCCTTATGTTTTATTGCTGGGGGTCAATACTACAAAGTCAGGTGGGTTTAAGCGTGTCGTCACCTATCGAATTGGGTGGTGCGTACCCTAGTTTGCCGAGCTAACTCCAGGAAAACTAAAACCGTCCGTTTTTCCCTCACGGATTATACCAATAGCCATCATTCGATAGCGGGGTCTTTTTAGGAAGAAAAGGATTTTTCAGCGAAATCACCCTCCTGGCTGAAAGGTTGGATTTTTCCAGTGCATTGCGGATTTTCGGGTGTTCGAGAAAATATTTCTCAAAAGCGCCGTCGTCGATCATTTTCTTAAAGTTGCTTTCAATTAGATTTGCAAGCGCCTGATTTTCCTTATTGACGAAGAAATACATCGGTAGCGTATAGCTCAGGATCAGTGTTTGCTCCACCACAAGGTTATCTTTTTTATAGTGTTCCAACTCCTCCCAAGGCTCATGCAGCCCTCTAGGTAGCGCGTCGAACCGGTTTCCTTTGAGCATGCTGTAGAGCTGTTCGTGATTGAAAGCGGTTCGAACAGTAAAGCCGTTGGAGCGCAATATTTCGGCGTCTATCCAGCCTAACCCCTGCCCCATTGAAAAGCGTTTGAGGTCGGCAATGGTGGAAACATCGGCGATGGCGTCTGCATCGGCTTTATTGATAACGAGTAGGCGCTGGCCCAGGAGCCCTTTAAATAACGGAATACGAATTGGAAGAAGGCGTTGTTCGTACTCTTCAGAGGTGGCAATCCAAATAACATCGACAATGTTGTTTTGAAGGTATGCCACATTTCGGTTCTGGGAACTAGAGCGCTCGTAATGTGCAATAGAATGTGCTTCATCGTCATAACTGAGTATGGCGCGCAATAGATCAAGGCAGTACTGATCATGCACGCCATCGATTGGCTCGGTAACAATCGATGTGGCGGAGGTATAAGTGCTGAGAAGCAGGCCCCAAATAATAGAAACCGTGAGTTTAACCAAATAGACCAAACCCCAATAAGAAATTGTAATATGAAGGAGCATAGGCCAACGGCTATTAAAGTCAACTATATTGCGTAAACCATAGAATTAGCCTACAAATTGCCGATACTCATTGGCGGCAAAGTACTCGGTTTACTGGCTACCTGGCAGTAAGTTTGACGTTGAATTGACATCAAAGCAATAGCACATCCAACTATTCAGAAACAATTCCGCGAAGTAGCCGTTGCGCCACAAAATAATATATAACCCAGTGAGCCCTGAGAATAAAACAGCTAAGTCATGAAGTTACTCAACCGGAAGAGAAAAGTAGAAACGAGTACCCTCCCCCTGAGATGTTTCAAAATTAATATTTCCCCTCATTTGGGTAATCAATTCTTTCGTAATGGCTAGACCAAGCCCTGTACCGCCAACCTGACGAGTGTCTGAGCTGTCTGCCTGCGCGAACTTGTGGAAGATTCGATCATGAAACTCTGCAGGTACGCCAGGGCCTTTATCCAACACGCTCACAGTTACCTTCCCTTCGGTACTCGCCACATCAACAATAACTTCAGACTCAACAGGAGAAAACTTAATGGCGTTCGACAGTAAATTGGCCATAACCTGCTTTAATCTCAACTCATCGGCCACTATATTAATGTCGCTTTCGCCACAAACTAGCACAAGAGTTACCTTTCGCTCAGCACCGTAGGACTGGTTCTCCTCGATGGTTTGCTCAATAACGGGCAACAACGGCATAGACTTCATATCAAAGTCTAATTTTCCAGCTGCAATTTTTTCAATATCCAATAAATCGTTTATGAGTAAGCTTAATCGTTTACTGTTTCGTTCAGCCGTTTCTAACAACCGACCCATTTTTTCAGGAACATCACCAAGGTGCCCACTCGCTATAAGCCGTATTGATCCACTAATAGACGTGATCGGCGTTCGCAGTTCGTGGCTCACGGTTGAAATAAATTCATTCTTAAAATTTTCAATACGCTTACGTTCTGAGACATCTTCAGCAATTCCCAGAAACCCCGAAAGCTCACCCGATTCGTTGTGAATAGGGGTCACCCTCAACATTACAGGAATTTGTTCACCATGCTTAGTCACAAATGTCCACTCGCGCGCATCCGAGCCGTCTCGCAAAGCGAGCTCTGTGAACACCCGGAAGCCTTCGATCTTCTCTCCCAATTGTTGCGAAAGCTCGCCTGCCCTGGTGTTAATCTCTGAGGGCAAGTGAAATAGCGCAGGCGTTTCTTTACCGACCAACTTATGGGATCCATATCCCAAGAGATTTTCCGCCCCGCTATTGAAAAGTGTGATAACACCTTCGGTATCTGTAGCGACTATGGCCATCTCCGTCGAGGCTCCTACTACATTTTTCAGCATCGTTGACGTATTTTTCAACTCTCGAGTTCGGCTTACGACTTCCTGCTCTAGGTTGGCTCGCATTCGATCAAGCTCTGAAAACGTTTCGGTTAATACATCGCTCATACCTTTCAGGCTATTAGTCAAGTTTGAGTACTCATGCACTTTGCTAGTGGGGAGCTCCGGTAGAGTATTTTGACGAATATGCTCCGGTAATTGCTTACTGATGTTTTCAAGTCTTTGCAAGGGTTTGGTCAGTACACGACTTAGAACGAAGCTTATCAACACACTTATAAGCGTCATTACGGCCAAGAATGAAAAACTCTTATCGCGTTGCAATTCAACTTTCTGAATCAGTGGCTCAGCCGGCTTATAAACAATCAACTCAGCACCAGCTAGGTTACTCAAGGGCTCACGATATAAATAGTGACCATTCTTCCATCTACTCATCAGGCTCCCGCCGGTGTCGGGAATCCAAACACTCAAGTTTGGGGCACTGGTTAACGACTTGCCATCTACTTTAGGCGATTCCGCTACGCCAACATTAGCTATGATTTCCCCACTGCGGTTGATCAGTGTTAATCCTGACACACCGGCGCTAGTGGAGTGACGCACCAGTTCACCCTCAAGTATATACCTCGTATTTGGTTGATTCTTAATCCGTTCGTCCGTCTCACCGAGCACACCTTCGAGCTCTTCGGCCAGCGTTTTCTCCAACTGCCCTTTGTAGGTGTAACTATCCATCACAACGGGGGTTGCACCAGCGATTAGAGTTAGAAATAGCAGCACATGAAAAAGCAGCTCATCCAACCGGATATCTTTTGGCAACCAATTGACGGAGCCATCTTGGTACAGCCAAATTATTACTTTTATCAAAATTCCAGCGATAAGAGCATTAAACAACCCGTTTAATAATTGCTTTAAAGCGACAATGGCGGTAGATGCGGCGTCCAAACCTAGAACTCCACCATAGAACAGAGAAACCAGCCAAAGACCGGCAACCAACCAATAGACTAAATCAGCCAACACCAGGTTTCGCAACCCCCGGCGATACAATACGCTCACCGTGACCGCTTCGAGCGCAAAGATCACCATCGCATACGGATGCCCCCAAAGCCCCCATGTATAAGCTCCTCCCACTGTCGCAACCACAACCGCTGGCCACAAGCCCAGCAACTTGACCGCCAACATCGCCGCCACAGAGCCAAAGATAAAATGCAGCCCAAACAGCAAACTCACATTGAGCATATTGCCCGCGAGAGCAAGCAACGCCAGTGCAATAATGGCTAATATTTGTTTATAGATTATCTTCATCACTTTCCTGCATAAAACCTAGAGCTCAACCCCTTTGACTCATAAAAAGCAAACGAACTAGCGAACACAAACGATTGGCACATCAAACATATGGCGCTATTTTCAACACCCCACCGCAATGTAATATTGAGCCTCAGCACTGGAAATAATAGCCCAAAAAGAGAATGAGGCCGACCTTCCTTTAGTTGTTGAGGGCAGATTGGTCAAATTTTACCCACACCGGTGCGACCAATGCGCAGGAGGTCTTACCGGCCGGGAAGCGGTATAGTCAGGGCAACGACAGACTACGATCTTCTATGTAGACGCCGCTCGCAGGTAATCACCACAACGCGGAGTTGTGCAGCTTGTAGAGAGGAGTAACGACCGCTAAGGCAAGGCCCGACCTTCGTAACGTGTGGCTTCTATGGTTCTGGCCCTAATGAACTTTTGATCCCTGCCCCCATGATCCACTTACTTCAAATAGTTAGCGTTGTGAGCACGGAAATACCGTACAATCAGCGATCAAGTTTTACTCATGGCGTGTAAATGCAAGCTGTTAAGGAAAAGTCTCGTGAAAAATGGTGACGAAGTTGGGGATGACGAAGTTGGGGACACCCTCAAATTTGCTAGCCTTAGAGCCCACCCGCCGGATCAACAAAACTTCCAGTTACAAATGATGACTTTTCCGTAGCCAACCATAAAATCGCCTGAGCAACTTCTTTGGGCTTTCCTCCTCGCTGCAGGGGAATTTTTGATTCTAAGCGTTGTACGCGATTAGGCTCACCACCAGAAGCGTGCATTTCTGTATATATAAGACCAGGACGGACAGCATTAACTCTTATTCCCTCTGCCGCAACCTCCAATGCTACTCCTCTTGTGAGCGAGTCGATTGCTCCCTTTGACGCCGCATAATCGACATACTCATTGGGCGACCCACTTTTTGATGCGCCAGACGAAACGTTTACGATAACACCTCCAGAACCGCCGTACTTTGTCGACATACGTTTAATCGCTTCTTTGGTACAAAGAAAACAACTCATAACATTCGTTTGAAATACTTCTGTAAATCTCTGCTCCGAGATTTCATCGAGCCGGCACTGCTGCTTCAGTATGCCTGCGTTATTTACCAGTACCGAAACAGTCCCCAGTTTACGATCTACAGTTTCAAATAACCTGGATACTGCTTCAGAGGCGGAAACATCTGCTTTAATCGTAATGCAATGGCCGCCTAGAGTCGTTATCTCGTCCTTAATTTTTTGTGCCGCGCTATCATTTCGAAGGTAATTGATACACACAGCATACCCATTCTCGGCAAGAAGTTTTGCCGTCTCAGCTCCTATGCCCCGGCTGCCTCCTGTGACAATAGCTACCTTATCTTGCACCATGATTCTCCTTTGTAGAACGCCGCATTAATCAGAATATTTTTATGGGTTATAATGTAAAGCGAACCGGAACAGTTCATGAGTATGTGGAGTGAAGCCTATGACACTAATCTGTGGCTGTCCTATACGTTGATGCTCTTCCAAGCTCACACTTAGATTGCAGGTTTTGCTATTGAATCCCAGTTGTATAGTGTTTCAATTCGCTCCTTCACTGCGCTCACAACAGCCGTACCTTGATTAGCGTTAGTCATCATGACAAAACCGTACCCTTTAAGCTTGTGAGCGAACAACCTACAGCGGAACCCCCAGTTGCCACCACCATGCTCAAAAAACCATCCTTGCCCTTCCTTTAAAATTCGAAAGCCCAAACCATAATCGCCCACTCCAACAGGGTTGACCATTGATTGCGCATGAGCCTGATCCAATACCGTATTACTTGTGCCTAATATAGACTTTTGCACTTCGATAACGAACTTGGCCAAATCAGTGGGCGTTGTCCAAAGGCCTGCAGCCGCCAACTCAGGATACACCCTCCATTTAACATCAAGCGCCTCTCCACTTGAGCCATGAGCCCTTGCGGCGTTTAGATCTCGTGCTGAGTCTAATGGTTGCTCAAAATAGCTATCGCACATTTTTAGAGGGCCTAGAACAGACTTTTGCAAGATTTCCGGATAAATTTCACCCATTATGTCTATCAGTAGCTGCTGCAAAATTACCGACCCGGCACCAGAATATTTAAAGGCTTCGAATGGCGTTCTGGAAAATTCTGGTTTGGCAACATTTGACAAAGAGTGACCGGTAATGATGTCCGCAATGGTGGGCAGCGGCTTCCCCGGTTCGTAACCGGGAAAGCCAAACCCATCGCCTAGCCCCGAAGTATGACTTGCCAGCATACGAGCCGTGATGGGTATATTTGAATATGGATTATCGGGTAAACGGAAACTTTTCAGCAGTGAATTAACATCATCATCCAGGCTAAAAACACCCTCTTGCACCGCTTTTAGCACGGCCATAACGTTAACCGGCTTACTTATAGAAGCCGCCTGAAAAAGCGTCTCGGTGGACACATTAGTACCGGCCAGAGCATCAGCCTGACCGTAGCCTTTGGCCCAATGCAGCTGAAAATCCTTGATCACCGCCACACTTAGCCCCGGCACACTATGCCTGGCCATAATCTGCGGAATCGTCAGGCCATCGTACCCCTGCCGATTGGGTTGTTGCGGGCCTTCAATAAGCTTAATGATTTCGTGAGTATCTAAATTCAAAATTCACAGTCTCCGTCGGCAATTATTATGAGTATGTCAGCTCGATTGCCCACTGTAGCCGGCGGACAATAAATGTACATTTTCAGAACAATCATAATGCCACACAGTCTTTGTACACAAGTGCTCGATGTGGACGTTAATTGATTTTGGTTAACCCGAAGCCGGGGTCGTATATGGAGGGTTAGCGGCGTTACCCAAAAACTGGCTAATCTCATATTGACGTTAAACGCCTGGATGCTCTTGGAGGGTAGAGAAGCCTGCGGCCGAAATTAGCCACTAAAACCCGAAAAATTCTCTGGGTAATTCGCCACAAACCACTTGCGCCAAACGACTGCCACGAAAAACCCGAACAAAGGGGCGCGACTCTCAATGTGTGGGTTATTTCCCATATTTTTTCACTCTTGCATGCTGGATGATGGTCTCGCATTGACTTGAGTGGCAGCTAAACACTTTCATAGTTCTTCCTCTTTTGCATCACATTGTTTTCTCATTTTTTCGTTAATTTGAAAGCCTGCTTCGAACTTACTATTAAGAGTTGTTCGGGGCTCCATAGGTGATGGTGGAGGGAATTAACAATGAAGAAGTCTATCACTGAAGCAGTTTTGTGGGCGAGCGTGCTGTTGCTATCACTGTCAACTGTAGACGCTAAAGAAAATGAGTTATTCGGGCTAGACCCCAAGCCTCCCATATTTAGTTTAGATGTCGCCGACTCTGGTTACCTAGCGCTATGGGAGCCTCAGAATATATTCACGAAAAATATTCAAATGAGTGCAATGGATAATTTTGATAAGTCACTTCATTGGGAGCGGAATCGGTTCGATGTGCAGTTTCGCTGTGACGAGCAAGGCACTAACGATACTTGGTTGTTGCCCATGATTGAAGAACCTCAGACTTGCGCAGCAGTAGACTCTTTTGGGTCCTCAAAGTGCAATACTAACCTACAGTATACAGACCTATTTGAAGATATTGGTGCGCAGCTAACGCTGGCCCCTCTTCAATTCGAGTCTATTGAAGAGGCAAGACTAGCCGCGGCTAGCCGTTTACCCCACGAGGCGACTAAGGAAGCAGGCTTCATTCTCTATGAACTAGCGGACGGTAGCGTTGGTATAAGTGATCAGCTTCCAGGTAGTGGCCACTCTCTAGATCCCTTCTCTCTGACAAGACAGGGCGAGCAAACGATGACGGCGAAGGGATATCACGGTATTGATGGCCATTATCCGGTCCTGGAAATACTACATTCTCATCCGCCTCACAGTAATCATATGCATTCTGGTGGGGCAGGAAAGGGCGATGTCTATATTGCAGAAAGTCTTGGTGTCAGTGTGTCGGTGGTACACGACGGTGAAATTCGTCTCTATATACCTACAGGGAGAAACCTCAAAACTACATTTCAGCGGACCAGTGGGGAGTTAGTAGCTCTATTGAATACGTCAGATGTGGAGACTCTATAAAAGCTTCAGGGAGGTAAGGTAGAAAAGAAAAATCTGAGCTTCGATATAGGGTGGGCACTTGGACTGCCCGCTTAGCGGGATGCATGGGGCACGCGGCCCCGTGAAGCTGGGAAGCTGGGGACACCCACAAATTTGACAATGCCACACCCGTGAGCCAAAGTAAATTTAGACTTTAGGTATTGCACCGACAACTCGAGGACGCCCACAAATTTGCTAACTCTGGGACACCCACAATTTGACAATACTTGAACTACCTTTAAATACCGGCGCTTTTCTATGCGATATTGCAATTATTTGGCCATTACTCTCTTCACACTGTTGCTACTCTGCCCAATAACATTCGCTGACGTTTTTTATTCAAGAGGCGCCCATATTCTGTTCCCCCAATATGGGGATGTAGTGGCTCCTAAGGTTAATATCATTGTGAGTCGTTGGTCAGCCCCCAGGTTCACTCAAAACGCCAACGAAGACTTACGAAGCCTGGTTTTTCTTACGAACGAAGAAGGACGCCATATTAATCTATTCCCGTCAAATAACGGGCTACATCCATCAGAGCCTTTGAACGAAGGTATCTACACGATTCGCCTAGCGTCGGGCAGACACAAGACGAAGCAAATAAAATTTCGTGTTTCAAGGGACATCCCTATCCCAAAGCTGAATACACCGATTGATTTTCATTGGAACTTAAAAGTTTTCGATTATCCACTTGGCTACGTCTACAATACCTGTTTCAAGCAGGAGCCCTGTCACCAGCACTTCATTACCGCTCAGTTCGATACTAAGCCTCTCGCCCCCAAACAAACCTTCGCCTACTATGAAGTCGGCTTTATTTCGAGATTTGGCCCCCACTCCAAACAAGCACCTTTTGAATCAACTATAGAAACTCAGGGATTGATACAATCAAAAGGAACTCCCGTATTCAACCATCGCTGGGGGTTGTCAGACCCGGTAGATAAGTGCCTAGGCGTTATGGTTCGCGACGGCTACGGCCAGAGCTTGGGCCCGATATACTCCTGCCGCCCTCGAAAGTACATTAAAGGCTCAATATTAGAACACACAAGCTGGCAAGCTAAGCGTGAAAACTGGGAAGAAATTGAAGATTGGGTTTACTATGACCGATAGAAACCCTGGCCTCGCGCAATGGGGATAACTCGGGGGTAATCCCCCCATTTTTAACCGATGAAGCTGGGGACACCCACAAATTTTGACAACTCAGCCCTTGAGCCAGGTGACGATCCGCTGGCCTCAATCCTAGGACGCGCTGCATACACGAGGTGATCACCTACAGCGACGCCTTAACAAGCCACAACCCGATAGTAAGGCTGACCAAGCTGAACAGCGTTGTCTGCACAATCATCGTCGCCGCTAGAGCGGCATTTCCGCCCATGCCCCGCACCATGACAAAGCTTGCTGTGGCGGTGGGTGCAGCCGCCAATAAAAAAACCACCGCAACCGCATCTCCCTTAAGCCCCAATAGTAGCGCTAACGTCACCGCTATTACCGGCGAGATCAATAGCTTCCAGCAGCTAGCAGCCAGTACGCCGTCGCCCATTTGGCCCAGCGATTTCATGCTGAGCGATCCGCCAACACACAACAGCGCCAGTGGCAGAGACATGTCTCCCAGATAGCCCCCCGCTCGCCGCACGGGCTCGGCGATAGACGGGCCCCAAGCGCCGTAAATCAGCCCAGCGACAATGCCGATAATCAAAGGGTTGCGCGCAATGGCCGCAAATACGCCGCTAAAACCACGCCCGCCGTCTAGGTCCCGGTTAAGAGCGACTAAGGATAATACGTTGTACAGAACAATGGTGACGGCCAAGGGCAGAGCCGCCATAGCGATTCCTTTCTCTCCATAGGCATTCGCGCAGTACGCCAAGCCGATAATAATCAGGTTGCCGCGAAAGGCCGCCTGGGTAAGAACCCCTCGGTCTTTCTTTTCTCGCACAAACCAGCCGGCCGTGGCAAAGCTCAATACAAAAACGAGCAAAGCACCGGCGACAACGGCAAACATAATGCGACCATCAGTAACCGCGCCAAAATCCGCGGCAGCGTTACTAAAAAACAACAGCACGGGCAACCCGACGGAAAAAACCAAACGTGAAGCGGTGTTGATAAACGCTTCATCTATCAGCCTCACACGACGCAATACCGCCCCTAGGGCAATCATCAAAAATATCGGCGTGCTTACCGATATCGAAAAAATAAAGGTGGATAGTAAATCGCTGTTGTTCACAGAGGCTGGCACCAAGATATGAGTGTTTAGGGCCTGTTAACACTAATTAAATGCGCCTGCTGGAAGCCCCTGTTTTGAAAACAAGTGGTGTCTCCAGCTAGGCGACGTGAGCGCAGCTTGGTTATTCCAAATAAGTGACTGGCAACAACGCTGGGGGCAAAACTGGCTTCAGCCCTCGGTAATTGCTCCTGCATTGCTCTAATACCTTGCGTCCATGTAAGTATTCGGGTTGCGGCTAATTAGTGTTAACAGGCCCTAGTTAGCTTCCGCTTTTTACCGAGGTTCTGTCAAGGTAAAGGCGGTGGCTTAACGGTTTAAGCTTGTCGTGAGTGTGTCTGGCTCGGGTTCCGTGATTATTTTTCGTGAAGCTGGGCGTGAAGCTGGTTACACCCACAAATTTGACAATGCCACACCCGTGAGCCAAAGTAAATTTAGACGGTAGATATTGCACCATGCTCAAGGAGGAGCCATGACCCAACCACGCAAACGGTTAATTTCTCTCGACAATACTCCTTCCTATCACTGCGTATCTCGCTGTGTTCGACGGGCATTCTTGTGTGGCTCAGGGATTTAACTCCTGGACACCCATATAATCCCTCAGTAGTGAAGACGCCACACTTATTCTAAGTTCCTAAAGCTTCAACTTCGTGCTTTGTATTTGGCCTTCGGCAATGGACACTTTTTGCATAACGCCACCACCCGCTAATGCCTCGCCCTCTGGCCAAATAATAAAGGCAATTAAGTAATACTTGCCCGCGGGAACATCGTGAAAGACAAACCTGTGTTTATCGTCACACTCTGCGCTCAAATTCAACTCATGATATTGCTCTGCATCAGGAATAAATTTTGGTGGGTTTTCTGCCATTAAAATCTGCCCCTCTGAGTTATTGCCATAGGTCAGATAAATCCGCTCATCCGCATATGCCGCCGACGGCAACAACTCGACGTGAAAATCACCACACCCCAGATAGGATCCATCGGCAAGCTTCAAATAAGCACTACCATGTAAAGTTGCTGTACCAGGCTCTTGAACCCAAGACACCTCATCGGCATTAAAACGAGACTCTAATGCAAGCGGCTCTTGCGCGTAAACACCAATCGGAATGACAAAAAATAAAATGACAAGTAAGGTACGTAACATCATAAAAATCCATTTGAAAGTGTAAACCCATCACAAAACAGGTATATCGTGGTCTGCATGGCCGTTTTCCCTGAGTTTTTTCGGGAGACTGCTGGCTAGATTGTCAGGAGGCAACATGCCTAGCTAAAGACGCTTCATCGCCACTCTACAAAAGCTGGGTATCTTATTAGGGTGGAGTTTGCTTATTGAGTAATTCGATACCAAGTAACGAGCTTATTTATTCGAACTAGCTAACTTCGAGGCCGAAGGGTAAACCTGTCCACTGGTGCCTTTACCTACATATTCAATAGTTCCGCCAGCCTTTAAAAAGGCAGCTGTTTGCTCCTCAATAGTGGTGGTACTTAGTGATGCTTTTGTAGGCTTCTTATCCATTATATTCTCCCAACCTTGTTATTTAACTCACCAGCTACGATAACATCCATTTCTTAATAGACAAGATTTTATTGCAGTAAACGCTAACTCCTGGACACCCATATAATCAGCCCATGTGGGATAGCGCGCCATAAGTTTCATCTGATCCGAATGGCACTTACTTAAGCTTTTTCGGATGACCACTCTTTCTGACTTCTTCGCGTGCTTGATCTCTTGGTTTTAACAGTAGTGGGAACGGTTTTGGCCTTCTCTTGACGGCTCGGGGCTCTATACGCCTAGGTCGATTACC
>NZ_JAULRU010000676.1 GCF_030518155.1 Gilvimarinus gilvus
GACTATGCCTACGGTATGGACCTTGACGTTGGTAAGTTGGTGTATGTATCACCCAGCGTGCGGTACTGCGGTAATGTAAGAAGTATGATGACCTACGAAGACTCGAAAGGCGAGCTGCACATGGTTCGCTACCTGGTGAAGGGCGAGTGTATTAACAGCCGTTAAGGCTCATCAAGATGATGTCTGCGGTCGCCGGATCATAGAAGCTCAATGCCGAACCGGCGCAGCAGTACGGCGAAACATCCGAAACTGGCCATTGTGATGAGGATGCTGCTGATAAGGGTCGGCCAGAAGCCGAGCTTAGGTAGCAGCAACGGGAACGCGATAAACATCGGCAGTGTAGGAAGCACGTACCAGAAC
>NZ_JAULRU010000677.1 GCF_030518155.1 Gilvimarinus gilvus
GTTCTGGTAATTGGAACGATAGAACACATTGGTCCAAAACCTCAGGTGGTACTGGCGGTTACTGTTCTCCTGGTCCTAATGATAATACATTTGTTGATAGAGGATCAGGATTTACGTTAAACGATAAAACAATCATTTTAGATAAAACGTCTTATACTCACAATATTTCTTTTGTTGATAGTTCTAATCCACCAACGTTAACAGAAAGCGGATCCCAAACGTTAAATATTTACGGTTCAAGTGAATGGCAAGAAGGAATGGGAACGATTAATTTGTCAAATATTTATTACCGTCATACAGGAGAG
>NZ_JAULRU010000678.1 GCF_030518155.1 Gilvimarinus gilvus
ATTCTGGGCAAGGTAATGCGCAACCTTCGGATCTTGTGAATGTTATTTGCTATTGTGAAGAACTAAATTCGTTTGAAGTATTTCAAAGTATTGAGACTCGTAATTCTATGATTATAGATATTGCTTTACCAACGTATTACAATGGCAAAAAGGTTAACTTTTGGGCGTTTCTGAATAGTGAAACAAAGGCGATGGCGAGTACCAGTATCTACCTTGGCGAGCATACAGTTGTGTAAGCTTAGTTGTGAAATGCAGTTCGTTGATTGGAGTAATTTTTCGGTACAATACTCTGATTAACGACGTAAAAGAGTGAAGAAAAATTGTATCGGAAATAGAATTTTATAGATGTTGTTCAAATTTATTTTAACCACATAGAAACATAGTTTTTGCAATGATGACTTGTAAAGATTAGTTGAAAATACAAATAGATAAGCAACTAATTTCAACAGAAAATCATTTGGTTCTATGTTTCTATGTGGTTATTTTTTTGGGAATAT
>NZ_JAULRU010000679.1 GCF_030518155.1 Gilvimarinus gilvus
CGGGTCGATGAGTTCGCTGGCATCGCGCTCTGGTGCTTTGGCGCGGCCCAGCAACTCGTTGGTGAAGCGGCTAATGGCGTCCAGAGGGCGCTCACGCATCGGCATGGCGGCTACCGGGGTCATCAGCCCGAGCACAACGCCGGCGAGGGTCGGGTGGGCACCGGTCAACAGGATGCCTAGCCAAACGATCGCACCGGGCACGATATAGGCGTAGGCCGATCCCACACCAATCTTCTGCAGCGCGATTACCATCAGCAGGCCGATCGCCGCGACGCCGAAACCGCTGTAGTCGAGGCCACCCGAGTAGAAGACCGCGATGATCAGCACAGCGATAATGTCATCGATGATCGCCAGGGCAAGCAGAAA
>NZ_JAULRU010000680.1 GCF_030518155.1 Gilvimarinus gilvus
ATTCTGAAGTTCGCTATAAAATAAGAGATCTGGAACCAAAAACTGATAGGGCAGCTTTAGCATCAAAGCAGTTAGGCCGCAGTCTTCCATATCAATAATGACATTAGCGTCACTAATGAGTATCCGCATTCACATACTCCAAGTCGCTATCCTGGCGGAATTCCCTTAGTGATTTGCCTAACAATTCTGCAGCTTTTGATTCCCCAATGTAATCTTCTGAAAATGCACGATAAACAAGGCGTGGGAATAACCAAGTAGTTTCAGCAGGGTATGGAATTCCAGGCTCGTTTTTACGCCAACCTCGTTTGCTAAAGAAAATGAACATGCACTTTCTATAGCTA
>NZ_JAULRU010000681.1 GCF_030518155.1 Gilvimarinus gilvus
GTTCGTGCGGCTGTACAACGCCACCAGTGCACCGGCTGCCGCCAGTGTGGGCAACACCCAGATCAAGCAGGTTGGCGCCCAGGCCAGCAGCGATTTCAGCTTCCTGCCTGGCGGTGACTACACCGCCAAGGTCGGCGGCAAGAGCGTGCCGGTCAAGCTGGCCTCGGACAAGTACTACACCCTGGTCAACAGCAGCAGCGGCAACCCGAAGCTGATCGAAGAGCCGCCGTTCAAGAACAAGCAGAAAGCCCTGGTGCGCGTGCAGAACCTGAGCGACCAGCAGCTGACCCTGAAAACCGCCGACGGCACGACCGAAGTGGTCAAGCAGGTGGCCGCCA
>NZ_JAULRU010000682.1 GCF_030518155.1 Gilvimarinus gilvus
CGCCACGCCTTGCGCGAGAAGGTCACCCACCAGGTCGTTGGTTGCACTGATTGCAATCGGCAGATTCGGCCGATAGGAAATTTCACCGAAAACCGACGCATTGTTTATCGTGGTATTGAAGCTGAGGCCGTACATGCGAACGTCCTCGACATACTCACGGCGCACATTGGCATTCTGTGACAGGTCCAGGGTTGCCAATGCCCGCGCGGCGCTGGGGCCGATTAGCGAATCAAGCGTGGTCAGATCGACGCCACGGTAGGCGCCGGTGTCGATCTGCTGCACGGGCTCCTTGGCGTGGTAATTGGCAAAATAGAAGCCGAAGTCGGTGGCATTCAAGGCCTCGGCAATATAGTGCAAGCTGATACCGTTTTGCCCGCTGGCCCGAGCCTTGTCGTCCGACTGCACGTTGCTGACCTTGAAGATGCCAGTGGCGGGGTCGAGGTAGCGGCTGGCATTGAAGGGGCCTTGGCCAAGGCCGCCCGGGATCTGGGTGGCCATGCCGTACGCTGCCATTGCCGGAACCAATGCAGGGACCTGGGCGTACGCAGTGTTGCCACCCGGCCCGAAG
>NZ_JAULRU010000683.1 GCF_030518155.1 Gilvimarinus gilvus
ACCGCGGCGGGATCGGTTTATGATGGCAGGATGATTTTCAGGAGAGCAGGCCGCGCAGCCCTGTTTCTTCCCCTAGGAGTGATGCATGACCTTATCCTTTGCAGCCAAGGCGGGTGTCTTGCTGGTGTTCTTCGGCAGCGTGCTGTTCGTGCACCTGCGCGGCAAGGCCCGTCTGCCGGTGTTGCGCCAGTTCGTCAACCATTCGGCGCTGTTCGCCCCCTACAACGCCTTGATGTACCTGTTTTCCGGGGTGCCGTCCAAACCCTACCTGGACCGCCAGCGCTTCCCGGAACTGGATGTGCTCAAAGACAACTGGCAGGAAATCCGCGAAGAGGCCATGCGCCTGTTCGACGAGGGCTATATCCGCGCCGCCGAAA
>NZ_JAULRU010000684.1 GCF_030518155.1 Gilvimarinus gilvus
CGAACTCTAAAACCCTGGAAACGCTGAATACCGTGACTCAGGCTATTTTGCAGATCTGATCAACTTATACAGTTAGTAATAGAAAAGGCGACTTCGGTTGCCTTTTTTTATGTCTGTAGTGTCTGTTGGCACAACCATTGCATTTTACCTGTTAGTGAATTTAAACCACTAAAGCGGCAATGTTTGACCGTTTTAGCGTGAAGGCGGCAAGCGGGGAATCCAATGGATAAAGTGTTGTATTTGGCAATGAGTGGGGCGCGGGAAACCATGCGTTCTCAGCAAGCCCATGCCAATAACTTAGCGAAT
>NZ_JAULRU010000116.1 GCF_030518155.1 Gilvimarinus gilvus
CCTTTTATCAAGTCCTGATCCATCCAGTTGGTAATTTTCCGGAACAACACAAATTTAAAGAGCAGGGCAGTGACGGTAGCGAAAATGATGATGCCAATACTGAGTGCGTCCATGAGTGTGCTCCGGTATAAACCTGGCTTATTTTGCCTTGGTTATGTCAACGTAAAGGGTGAGTTTCTGTCCAGGCTGCAAGTACTTACTGCTACCTAGTTTGTTCCAGCGTTTAATATCGTTGATTGAAACACTGAAACGGCCTGCGATGGTGTAGAGAGAATCGCCATTGCGCACAGAATAGCCAATACGGCGTATGAGTTGAGAATCGCTGCGACTTAAACCCTGATTGCTTGGTGATTGCCAGATAGTGAGTGTCTGCCCGGCGCGTAGTGGGTCACCGGGTGCCATCTGATTCCATGAAGCG
>NZ_JAULRU010000685.1 GCF_030518155.1 Gilvimarinus gilvus
CTGCTGGGTGGCCAGAGCGCAGCCTACAGCATTGTCGCCCTGCAGCCGGTGAGCGAGTACAAGGCCACCCTCGACGGCCTGCGCGAAAAGCTCTACCTGGGCTTCGGCGCCGCCTTGCTGGCGCTGCTGGTGTTGCTGTGGGCCGGCTTGACCTGGGGCTTGCGCTCGCTGCGCCGGCTCAGCCACGAACTGGATGAGGTGGAAGCAGGGGCGCGCGATGGCCTGAGCGGCGAGCACCCCCGCGAGCTGCTGCGCCTGACCCGCTCGCTCAACCGTTTGCTGCGCAGTGAACGCGAGCAGCGTACGCGCTACCGGGATTCGCTGGACGACCTGGCACACAGCCTGAAAACCCCGCTGGCGGTGTTGCAGGGGGTGGGCGAAAGCCTGCAGCAGCGCAGTGGCGAACGCGAAC
>NZ_JAULRU010000686.1 GCF_030518155.1 Gilvimarinus gilvus
GTTCGCGCAGGCGCACGTTCTGCTCGGTCAGGGCCGCCAGCTTCTGCAGGCGCCCCTGCAGCAGCAGGGCCTCGGTCTTGAGCTTCTCGTTTTCGGCAATCAGTTCGGTGCGGCTACCGAACTGGCCCGCCACGCCCTGCCAGGCACGCTGCGGCAAGTCGGTGATCCAGTACGACTCCATCAGCACCAGGCCCATCTGGCTGCGCACCGGTTTGAGCACGTCGAAGCGCGCGTCGACAACCATCAACGCGACTGACAGCACCACCAGAACGAGCAGGCGAACGCCCAGCGAAGGGCCCTTGGAGAAAAGCGGTT
>NZ_JAULRU010000687.1 GCF_030518155.1 Gilvimarinus gilvus
ATGGTGGCAAAGAACAGGCTGTGCTTGACGGTGAAGCGGAACAGGTCGGATTCCTTGCCGACCAGGCCGGTGGCGGCGCAGGCCACGGCGATCGATTGCGGCGAGATCATCTTGCCGGTCACGCCGCCGCTGGTGTTGGCCGCTACCAGCAGGGTGTCGTTGACCCCGATCTGGTGGGCGGTGGTGGCCTGCAGCGAGCTGAACAGGGCGTTGGACGAGGTGTCCGACCCGGTCAGGAACACACCCAGCCAGCCAAGGAACGGCGAGAAGAACGGGAACGCCGCGCCCGTGCCGGCAAGCACCAGGGCCATGGTCGACGACATGCCCGAGTAGTTGGTGACGAAGGCGAAGGCCAGCACCATGCCAATCGACAGGATGGGCCAGCGCAGCTCCCAAAAGGTCTCCTTGAAAGTGGTAAGACCAGTTTTGAAATTGATTTTCAGCACCGCCATGGAGATCAGTGCCGAGAGGAAGATCTCGGTGCCGGTGGCGGAGATCGGGTCCAGCTTGAACACTGCGGGCATGGCGGTTGGCGCGGCCACGATCGGTGCGGTCTTGATCACCAGTTGGTCAAGGTGCGGAATGGCGAAGTTGAACACGAAGTTGTACATCGCGCCGCCCGGGGCGAAG
>NZ_JAULRU010000688.1 GCF_030518155.1 Gilvimarinus gilvus
GGTAATCGACCTAGGCGTATAGAGCCCCGAGCCGTCAAGAGAAGGCCAAAACCGTTCCCACTACTGTTAAAACCAAGAGATCAAGCACGCGAAGAAGTCAGAAAGAGTGGTCATCCGAAAAAGCTTAAGTAAGTGCCATTCCTGTCAGGCCCTACATTTAGTCTTTTGTAAATCTTCTTTATGTACTTCGATCCGTGAGTGATGCCAATTTTATTTTTCACTCCCAGGCTATCAAAAAAATATTTAAGTTTAGGTACAATTAACACTCTTTCTATGAGGTCAGGATTCATTTCAGTTAGAAGATCTATTACACTATCAGACCTCATGTTAATCCAATATCTTTCCAATAAACTTTTTTGAACTTCGGGTGATGAAATTAGTATTGCCCGAGCAACAAAGTATTCTTGAAAAGACCTGTGGGAGTATGATATATCCAACCCGTCCTCAAGCATTAAGCATGCAGCACTCAACAAGTCGCGCAAATAATCTTCGCATTTAAACTCTATTCCTGTGATTTCTTTAGATTTTTCAAGAAACTCTAAACATTGAGACCTTGGCATTTTAAAAAGTCGTTTCTCATAGGTCTGTAGTGAGAAAAATGAAAATACTTTTGAGAAATCCTGTATGTCTAAATCTGTTGATCTTGTTCTGTAGTAACCGCCCTTATTAGCGTCATGCCTTTGAAACAAAGCTTCATAGGCCTGGTTATAGAAAATACTTATCTTGTTCGGTATTTCCGCATTTTCTCCGTAAGTCAGTAACATTATTGAGAGCAGTAGGGGGTTGGATAAGAATGATTCGTGCTTTTCGAAAAGTCCTTTCAGCAAAGATTTCGAAAATTTGCTTTTTATCTCTTCGTCAAAAGGAAGCCTTTCAACTAAATCAATAGCTGATGCTTTAGTTAGTGGCATCATATGGAAAAAGCTGAAATCATCAATTCCGTTAAATGCTTCATCAGGTCTAGAAGATATAAAAATAGGACACTTATCATACTTTGTAGATAATTTTGCAATCTGTTTAATTAATCTCTTTCTAATGGAATGATTGACTTCATCGAAACCATCTAAAAAAAGACAAAAATGACCCTCTATCTTGGCTTGATTTACAAATTCTTTAGACTGATTGAAACCAAATGAATCGAGCTTGTCAGCAATAAGATCATTTAATGTCGAGTCATTGGAGTTCAAGTCCCGAAGCTCTACTAATATCGGGACATACTCTTTTTGCTGGATGCAGCTAAGAAATAAATGACGAAGCAAAATACTTTTACCGCTACCTCCCGTACCACTAATAATTATTCGCTTAGATTTTTCGGAGCAAGCCTTGAAGTCTGGTTTACTTATTACACAATCACCAATCGAAATCCCGGCGGGTACATAATAGCTATATAAGTCAACAGACTCATTTCTAATAAAAAATGATTTCGATTTAGAGTATTTTTCGCCCGTCTTCTTCAAGTATTGACAATATGCTGTTTTGAGCTCTAGTTTTAACTTTTCATCCAGCTTAGTATATGATTTTTTTGCGAGATCAAAGATTATCTCGACATTGCTAGCTAAAAAGTCTGCGGCGAACTCTCCCATATTCATTAATTTTTTCTCCATTTTTACGTAAAATCTGGCAAACCGAAAATCTTTACCGGATAAAATTTATTAAGTGATAACCACCGGGGCAGGCCTCACATTTCACACAATAAAAATACAAAAGCTAAACTGACCCCAGCTTAAAATTTATGCGAGTTAATTGACGAGCCAAAAGGGAGGAGAAGCATTGCGTATATCCGGGCTATGCTCGCTATTATCTAACCTTCCTGACTGGTTCAACCTGACTTATCTTGGTCTACATCTGGCAAACTGTTTTGGTGATAAGCCTTACGCGCTATGCGGTCTAGTGTGCCACGGCTCCTAACGGTTGACAACTGGGAGGGCGACAAGGGGGGCCAGTATAAAGAACTGGCTATAAAGAACTGGGACACCCACAAACTTGACAATGCCACACCCCTGAACCAAGGTAAAGTTCAGAAACAAACGCATCACAAATGCTCAAGGAGGAGCCGTGACTCAACCCCGTAAGCGACTGATTTCTCTCGATGATACCCCCTTTTACCACTGCGTTTCCCGCTGTGTGCGGCGGGCGTTTTTATGCGGCTCTGGTGAAGGCTACGATTTTGAGCACCGCAGAGGCTGGATCGTGCAGCGAATCAAACAATTGGCGACCATTTTTACGACTGATGTGGCCGCCTATGCAATCATGTCGAATCACTACCACGTCGTTCTGCGCGTCAACCGGGAGGAGGCCGAAGCCCTGTCGCAAGAGGAAGTGATCGAGCGCTGGTGTCAGGTATTTAAAGGCCCGGTTTTGGTACAGCAATTTAGGACCGGTTCCTCGCTTACGGAGCCAGAGCTGGAATTGGTGAACGAGATAGTCGAAGAGTGGCGAAAACGCCTCTCAGACATTAGCTGGTTCATGCGTTGCCTGAATGAACCCATCGCCCGCTGGGCCAACCAAGAGGACAACTGCACTGGACGATTTTTCGAGGGGCGCTTTAAAAGCCAGGCATTGCTGGATGAGCGAGCCGTACTCAGTTGCATGGCCTATGTGGACTTGAATCCCATCCGGGCTGGGATGGCCGACACACCAGGGTCTTCGGACTTTACCGGCGTTCAAGAGCGCTTGGGCATTGAGCCCGAACGGCCAGCTGAATCAACTGACAAGCCTGATACAGAAGCACCCCTGTCTCTGGCCGAATTAATGCCCTTCTCTGGCAGCGAACATCACAGCCATCAATCGAACCACTTGCCATTCGATTTAAGCGACTATCTGGAGCTGGTGGATTGGACGGGGCGGGCCATTCGCGACGACAAGCGCGGCGCCATCGATAAGAACCTTCCCAGCATTTTGGGAAGACTGGGCTTGCCGTCAAAGGACTGGCTGGATACCTGTTGCCATATAGAGCGACGCTTCGGTCGTGCCATTGGCCCGGTCGAAAAAGTTACTGACCTTTGCAAATCCCTCGACCTCAGCTGGATGCACGGTATTAGACATTGCCGACGACTCTATCCTCAAACCGGCTGAAGGCAACAGTTCTCTTAAAACCATTTCATGCCCTTATCGGGTAGAGACCAATTTGTCCGAAATAGGCCCCTTGGCACACAAAGCCGCTGAATTTTATTCAACGACTATCGAGCTTCGAAAACTATTCACGAAAAAGTCAAAAAAGAAGACATCCTTCAATATTTGGGTGTCCTTGTTATTTTTCAGCAAGCCCGACACATCCCACTACTTTTGAAATCTTCTTACAAAAGAAGGAGAATATTATTTCCTGTGGTGTTTCCACCACAGGAAATACACTTATTACAGGTTGGTGCCGTTCAAGGTGCCAGATACAAAGACGGTTTCATCGCCACCGGAAACAACTTTTAATTCGATGCCAGAGCCCACAGCAACCCAGCGGGTGGTGAGCTCTCCGTCCTGATCAATGTCAAAACGGCAGGCAGAATAGCTGCCTGCTGGCACAGTAATATCTTCAAAACCGGTGAAGGTTCGGGTGAAGTTTATCGAGGTGGTAATATCGATCCCCATAACCTGAGTGGAGCTGGTATAGGTTTGAGAGTGACTTTGCCCCGCTGATAAGTCGTAACGGGTAAGCATAAAAGGAGAGTTGGAAGTTACAGTCGTCGAGTTTATTGGTGATGTTACTTCCACCTCAACCCCGGCAGCTTCAGAGCGGGAATTACTTTCATCCACTGTGAAATAAGAGGTTGTCGTTGAACGAGAAGGGGCAACACCTGTGGCGACAGTATCTGACACCGCGTACCGGACCTGATTGCCGTTAAACGTGGTAAGGCCATGAATGGTTTGATCGTAAGTAAAATTTATAACCCCGCCACTGGCACTATCGGTCGCACGATATTCACTAATAATATGAGTGTCCTCGGCTGAGAGTTCGGGGTTAAAACACTGGCGGGCGTCGCCTGTGGTTATCACAGAGCTTGAAGACGAACTGCTGGGGCTGGATACACTGCTACTGGATGAGCTAACACTGGACACACTGCTTGATGAGCTGCTAACTGCCGGGGGTGGAATAAGCGTTAAACTGCCCTGACTGATAAATTCGAGTAAGACAGGGTAGCTCTGAATGCTGGCCGATGTTTCAATTGCGAGCTGTAGAGCATCCAGTACTATGTCCCAGGCATCGCCAATGGCAAAATCGTCGGTGAACGGCAAAAATTCGCCAGTAGGAAGTGTAAAGCCGGCATCAATCAATGCAACTTGAATTTCACCCGTGGCGGCAGTCAGATTGTTGTCAATTAACGTCCAGTCAGGATTTATAAACCACTGTTCAGGATTCATATTAGTGGCGTTGGCAATTACCATGTCGGTAAAAGGGGTAATATTTACCCGGCCACCGTTATTGGTGTAGCTGTGCAGGGTGGCGCTTGGGGTGCCGCCTGTTACCTGCAATGCACAAGGCAAAGCACCGGTTGCTACAGTGCCTGAAAAAGCACCCTGACTATTGGTGGTGACAGCTGTAGTAAAGCTGGTTCCGTCGGCACAGTTAGCTGTGACGATAGCATTGGTAATGGCAGCTCCGACGGCGGCCAACCCATTTAACTCTGTTTGTGCTAGGCTACTAGAGCTTTCGGAGCTGCTGGAAGAACTAATTTCCGAGCTTACAGAGCTGCTGGAAGACGCTATGGCCGAACTACTGCTGGAAGTATGATTATTACCGTCATCATCGCTACCACAAGCGGTAAGCAGCGCCAGACTGCAGGCTCCAATATAATAGACAGACTTTCTGAACATACAATTTCCCTAAGTTAGTGTGGGTCTATCTGTCTAAGGTAGACAGCTTCCCTTCAATCCGGTAGCCCCGTTTAGGGGGTATGAATCTTAATCTGCACCCGAAACATTGTATTTTCTTGCAAAATGCTCAATTCTGCCCCAATTTCTCTGGCCCGCTCATTCATAATACTAATACCATTTCCGGTGCAAGTATTGGGGTTTTCAGAACAGGCATTTTGCACAGTTATACTAGCAATGAGCTCAGACTGTACGAGCGTCACAACAATTCGGTCGTTTTCGCCATACTTAATGGCGTTGCTAATGGCCTCCCGTAAAATTCGGGTGAGATTGGTAAAGCGCCGGGCATCTAGAATAAAAGCCCCTTGAATGCTATTTTGAAAAAGGCACTGTTTTCCTGCCGCTTCAATACGGGCATTCACTTCTTTCTGCCACAGCTCGGTTGCTTCGCGCCAAGGAGTATGCTTGGCGTTTAATGTATTAACCAGCCCACGGGTGGCGGCCAGGGTATCGCGAATCAAAGGTTGCTGGCGTTCATCTACGCTGTGCAGCAAAGTGAGCAGCCGCGCACCGATATCATCGTGAATGTCGCGGCGTATTCTTACCCGCTCTTCTTCCCGCCCTTTATCCTGGGCCAGGTGTATATCGTTGGCAAGTTTGCTGATGGAGAGCAGGTTTTTCCAGCAGGTAATATCTTTTTTGTTGAACAACCGCCGTCCTTGCTCTGCACCATATAGGCTAATGTGTAAGTCACTGTCGCTATCAAAATCAGGCAAGGTTAAGCACATGCCGTCTTTGCTAATGCTGGCGTGAGTTGCTGAGCCAGCTAGCGCTTCCACACTTGCGGCTTGCCACAGAGTTTTTGTCAGAGTTTGCCAAGTGGGAGAATCAATCCGGTTTTTATTTAATAGTAATGGCAAGACTTCAGGTAACCAGGCGTCGGTATCCAGTGTTTTTTGTTTTCCCCACAGGTTCCAAATAACCTGCCTGAGTGGAAAATACAACCAACCGCAAATAGCAATAGATAAGGATAGAGCTAAATCGGCAGGCATGGCCAAGGATAGAATAAACACCGCATCCAACACTAACACCAAAACACCGCCTAAAAACCAAGTCATAATGGCATGCCACCAATGGCTTAGGTCAAATAGACGGTAGCGCACAATTCCGAGAGCTAGGCCCCAATACATTAACAAGAAGGCTCCGAACATTAGCCCTTGTGAGGCAGGTTGAGGCAATTGAAGTGCAGCGGGAATAATAATGAAGCAGGCGAACAATCCGGTGGCGAAATAAACGGACAATAAAAACCAACGCAGAGCTGCCCGGCCCACCGGATCTTGACGGGTGGCTCGCCATTGCCAGAAGGCAAATACAAAACTGGTAGCAAAAACACCGAGAACACCAAAGTGAAACAACATAGGACTTTGCAACTGGTACAAATCCGCCAGCCATAAGGCCAGCGCCACTGCGAAAATTATTCGGCAAAATTTGTATCGTAATAAGTCTTTTGGATATTGACTTAGAAGAGCGGTAAGCGAAGCCGTAAACAGCAAGGCACCAAAGTGATTGGCTGTAGAAAGAATCCGGAACAGCTCACCGTTGATAATCAGCTCGCGGGTACTGTAAATCGCCGCAGCTGGGGCGAAAATCAAATACCCAATACCGGTCAGTGCGTAGAGCCTTGCCGCTAAGTCGGTGCGACGGCCAGACCAAACCAATATTCCCGTCATGGCACCACCAATGCCAAACAACAGCTGCAACCAAAACATACCTGGTAGCTGATTCCAATCGCGAGCCTGGGTGATCAGCGTGTGCTTGCTGCCGTCGGTCATAACAATGCTAAGGTTTTGTTGGATGGCCGCGTGATGCAGTGCAGACTGCTGCGCAAACAAAAGATTAAAGCTGTGGTAATCAGGCAACACGTCCGGCTCTTCGATCAGCCAAACAGGGTCGGCAATCAGTTCGACAGTGCCTGTGTCGAAAGCGTGGATTTTGCCGGCTGGCAACCCTTGATTCACCCCTGTGGTATTGGGTTGCCAGTAAAGGCCGCCGTCTTCTGTATAAAACTGCGCATTAGTGGAAGGAAGGCTTGTGGCCAGATGAATACATCCTAGTGCCACCAGTAGACAGATAAGTGCGCCGGTGCTAATTAGCGTCCTTGGCGAAAGCATTGAAGACATATTAGGTTTTTGCTCTGAGGTAGGTTCTACATGTCGCCTACCATTTGGCGGCGAATTTCACATATAATAACGATTAATTGTGAATACACCAGTACAAATAGGCAGGCTATTATCCAATGCAAACAGCGCTAGTCATCGAAGACAATGAAATGATGGCCCAGGCATTGATTGGGTATTTGCAGAAGGCCTTTACGGGCATGGCGGTATCACACTGCGGCAGCTTGGCAGAGGCCCGTGTGTCGCTGGCAGACCGGCAGCCGAATATTGTTTTACTGGACTTGGGGTTGCCGGATGGAAATGGCACTCAGCTTTTTGTAGAAAACTATTTGAACAAAGTAGCTTGGGTTATCGTTGTTACCATTTTTGATGATGAGGAACACTTGTTTTCAGCGCTGCGTGCGGGGGCATCTGGTTACCTACTGAAAGACGAGACGGATCAGCGTTTTATTGAAGCCTTACAAGGTATTGTGGCCGGCCGGCCTCCATTATCGCCAGTTATCGCCCGCGCCATGATGCAACACTTCCGTCCCAAACCGCTATCTTCTAGTTTGTCTCCACGAGAGCTGGAGCTGCTACAACTAATAGCGGAAGGATGTAGCGTTCGGCTTGCCGCAGAGCAAATGGGGTTGGCTACCAACACTGCAGCGGGATATTTAAAAGCTATCTATCAAAAGTTGCAGGTCAATAGTCGGGCTGAAGTAACTCGCAAAGCTGTCGAACTGGGACTGGTTCGATCAACACCCCCTTGAATAGCTAGCAGGCTGTTGAAAAACCCCATGCATGTGAGTTCCGGGGACAGTTTACTTAACTCTAGGCTTCGGACCAGGATTTTTTCTTTGAAGATCACGGCCAGTGAGTGATTCCAGTGTGCTTATAAACCTTTGATCCCCTGCAGGGCGGCCGGAGGAGGTGTGGTTTTCGATGGGTTCATCTTTATCGCTTTCGGCACCAAGATATTGTTCATCCATGAAAAATGTTCTCATTCGACGCGCACCGCGCTGAGTAATATGATGAGGATAATGCGGCACAACCAGTCGAGGCATCCTTGCCACAAGTACCTCCTGACAAACTTTAAGCATTAAGTACAATAAAACCTAAAGCCTATAGTTTTAATTAAGTAAACTGTCCGCGGAACTCCACAGTGCGCGGCTTGTAAGCTGTTGATTTTATTGTATTGTCGTGTCATTTTCGTGTGTGTTTCGCGCTTGTGTCGTTCTGCTGGGCGTTCGATTCGGTAATACTGCAGCCACCTCAAGCAGTAAGGGTAAACAGAGCCATGATTATCAGGAAATTGAGAACCACCGGGGTCAGGCCTTACATTTCACACAATGCAAAGCCCAAGTACGCTGACTCACTCATTAATAGTTTTGCGAAGAATTAGCTAATTAGAAAGGTAGGGGAAAGAACTGCTGCGTAACACCTGGGCTTTGCCCTTTATTGTTTCACCTTCCTAATTGGCTAAATCTTGGGTTGTGGTGCCTGCCTTCTGGCAGGTTGGGTGTTTACCATAACCCTACGCGCTATGTGGCTTAGTGTGCCATGCCGTCTCGGGGTTGGCAACTGACCTGGTAGTGAGAGCGGGTGTAGGTATTTTACGGGTCGTAAAATTCACCAGGCCGTTCCTGCGCACAGCCCAGGCTGCCCTAAGCGCCAAGGACGGCGTGAATGCAGAAAACGCAGGAGCAGTTTTCAGCCTCTGCCTGCGGCATTCACCTTGTCCTACGCCCACGGCAAGGCTGGCCCCACGAACGTAGCGAGTGTCTTTGGTCTTAGTGAATCCCTTCACGTCAAACACGCCCGAGTATCTCAGCCCTACGGCTGTCTCACTACAGCCAATTTGAATGGCCGAAAAAATCGCGTCACGTAAAGCCTCTCTGGGCTTCATTATCACTCGCTTGAACCATCAACAGGATGTTTGGGGTTTTACAACAGCCCGCTAGGCCTTGCTAAGAAGCACAGAGGCATTAACCCCACCAAATCCAAACCCGTTGCATAGCGCGTGTCTCACCGTGTGGGGGCGTGCGGTAGTGGGAACGAAGTCCAGGTTTTCCATGGCGTCATCGACATTATCTAAATTAATGGTGGGGGGCAGCACATCATGCATGACCGCCAATGCCGTAAATATGGACTCGATTCCACCCGCTGCCCCTAAAAGATGACCCGTGGCTGACTTCGTTGACGATATAGGAATCTCGTGTAGGTCAGCGCCGAACACGTTTCTCAAGGATGCAATTTCGGCGCGGTCTCCCACCGATGTGGATGTGGCGTGAGCGTTTATATAGTTAATATCAGTGCTGCTAAGCGCCGCCATTTTTAAAGCGGCTGTTATCGCGGCAGCGGCACCGCTGCCATCCTCCCGGCCGGAAGTGATGTGGTAAGCATCCGCACTGGTCCCATAGCCACTGAGCGTCGCTAAGGGTACAACACCTCGAGCCTGCGCGTGGTCCAGCGTTTCGATAACCAGAAGCCCTGCGCCTTCCCCCATGACAAATCCATCCCGCGCTGCATCGAAGGGGCGGGAGGCTTTTGCGGGCTGGTCTTTTTCGGTAGATAGCGCCTTCATGGCGTGAAAGCTCGCCAGTGACAACGGATCGATACAGCCTTCCGTACCGCCTACGAGGGCAACCTTGGCTTCGCCAGTGCGTATTAACCGCATGCCATCGCCGATTGCTTGTAAGCTGGCTGCGCAGGCGGTAACGGGGCATCCCAGCGGCCCTTGAAAGCCGTACTTAATAGATAGGTTACCAGCGGCCATATTGGCGAGAAATGCCGGTGCAGTGAACGGTGATAAGCGCTTATAGCCACGACTAAACAAGGTTTGTTGTGCTTGTGTAATAGTCGGTAAGCCGCCAATACCGGTAGCGATGATTGTTGCCGTCGCGCGCTGGTCAGACTCCAATTTAGGGAACCAGTTAGCCTGCTCCAATGCTTCTTGCGCCGCCGCGAGCGCATAGAGCGTAAACAAGTCCAGTTTTTTGAGCTCCTTTTTCTCTGCGACACTTTCGGGGTTGAATCCGTCAGGGTGGTTAGCGATGCCGGGAACTTGGCCGGCAACCTTGATGGGGAAATCTCTGGTATCAAACCGGTCAATGAAGCCTACGCCAGAGTGCCCGGCGGTCAAGTTCTCCCAGGCCGGCTTGACGCCACATCCCAAGGGGCTGATGATACCCATACCTGTGATCACAATAGGTGAGTTCATAGCGTTGCTGCCTCTTATCATGCTGGTTAAACGACATACGGATGAGGCGTACCTTAGCAACAAGCACCGTATGATCAAGATAATATTTAGAGTATGACAACGAGAGGAACGGCGTCATGGGCTACGCTAAAGACCATAAGTTTAAATCAAAGAATCGCATTCTTAAGTCTGCTGTCGATTTATTCTCCCGCTATGGTTTCGATAGAGTATCCATCGGACAAATCATGCGAGCCGCGAAGATGACTCATGGCGCGTTCTATGCTCACTTCGATTCCAAAGAGGCGCTGTTTAAAGCCTCCTTTCTGGAGACCGTTAAAGGTTGTAGTGCCGCCAGGTTGGTCAAAGGCCCACTCTCGGTGAAGCACCTCACCGAGCTGGTCACCCATTTTTTGAATTTGCGCGAGCTGGATAAACACAGTAAGCCCGGGCCAGAAACGGTGTTGTTTAATGAAATAGGAAACACCAACGCCAATGTTAAACACTTGTTTGAACAGTCATACAGTAGCTTGAAGAAAATGGTAGAAACTCGACTTATAGCGTTAAGCAAAATTAAGAACTCAGCTTTTGCTTCTGACCGCCAGATGATAGCGGAGAAATCCCGTACAATTTTGTCGCTACTGATTGGGGCTGTGGTTGTGGCTAAGACTGTTTCCTGCGAACAAGAACAGCAGAGTATCTTGGAGGCAGCGCAAAACCAGATTTTAATTTTGCTCGGCGCAGGCACATCGGAGGTTGTCTAATCAGCGGACACCCATCGACTTGACAACGCCATGCCCCTGAGCCAAAGCAAGCATGGGGGTCGACAGGCCTTACATTTCACACATGCGCTTATTCTCGACTATGCATACCACATCCATCAGGTCGATTTCCCAGGTAGTAATTAATTGCTTCGTCAATTATTTCGTCAAAACTAACTTTACTCATAGGGTAATCCCCCCGGAAATTAGCAGGGGCCAAAAGTAGAATTTTCTCGTATCATTTGAGCAGGAGATTCTGCATGAAAAAATCGAAGTATTCAGATAGCCAGATTATGGCCATCCTTGAACAAGCCAAGGCCGGAACCCCAGTTCCAAAGCTATGTCGCGAAACAACCATGCGGGTCAGGCCTTACATTTCACACAATGCAAAGCCCAAGTACGCTGACTCACTCATTAATATTTTTGCGTTTAATTTGCTAGCTGGAAAGGTAGGGGAAAGAACTGCCGCGTAACACCTGGGCTTTGCCCTTTATTATTTCACCTTCCTAACTGGCTAAATCTGGAGTTGTGGTGCCTGCTTTCTGGCAGGTTGGGTGATTTACCATAACCCTACGCGTTATGTGGGTTAGTGTGCCATGCAGTCTTGGGGTTGGCAACTGGCTGATGCAAGTCGGTTAACGATACTTACCAGTGTTTTGGTAGCCGTCGGGAGGTGTGGAATACGCGAAGAATTTCAATGCGATTTAGTCTCGGCCTCACTCGGTAGGGGAGGATGTAGCGTGTGTCGGGTACAACGAGCTCGCGGGTGCCGTAAATACGCCCAGGGTTGCCCATGGCTGGGTTGGCGGGCAATAAATTAACGGCTTCAAAAACTCGCTGTACAACGAGCTTGGCTGCTGCCGGATTCTCCTTCGCAATATATTCGGCTTCGTCATCGAGGTTCTGAAGTGCCTTCTGCAGCCACTTAACCTGCATTCACATCCCACTTGGCAAACGTCTTACTGACTTCCTGATCACTGGCGAAGTCGCCATTATCGGCCTCTTTAACGGCCTCGTTGATTTCTTGAATTTGCCATTCATTTAGCTCGATGAAGTCACGAAGTGCTTCAGTTGCAAGGAAGGATTTAGAGCGGTGCGTAGCCTCCGCAAGCTGATCAAGCCGCAGCTTTAATTCTGGCTCTAAACGGATCGTCATAGTGGTAGACATGGGGATACCTACTTAAGTGTACATTGTACACACTGTAGCACATGTGAACACTTTGGATAAGGGTTAGACATCCTCAGCCCAGGCTGCCCTAAGCGCCAAAGATGGCGTGAATGCCATTCGGGTCAGGCCTTACATTTCACACAATGCAAAGCCCAAGTACGCTGACTCACTCATTAATAGTTTTGCGAAGAATTAGCTAATTAGAAAGGTAGGGGAAAGAACTGCCGCGGAACACCTGGGCCTTGCCCTTTATTATTTCACCTTCCTAACTGGCTAAATCTGGGGTTGTGGTGCCTGCCTTCTGGCAGGTTGGGTGATTTACCATAACCCTACGCGCTATGTGGGTTAGTGTGCCATGCAGGCTTGGGGTTGGCAACTGGGTGTTTTCCGGCGATAGGGCGGGATCTAAGGGTGGCGAAATCGAGGACACCCACCAACTTGCCCGTTTCGCGCACGCAACCCAGGCTGGATATGATGGGGGGCTGGGTGCCAACTACAAGCCGTTTAAAAAATAAATCTGTTCCCTTTCTTTCAGGCCTCTCTGGAACATGCGTTCCATTCACCTTCTCCATGCGCGATTAACCCCCAAAATAGACCTCCGCTCGGCTGGATCTAAGGGGAGTTGGGTGCGGTGCTTCGTAGCGATTGTCTAGTTCTATTCTATCCAGCGCCTAAACTATTGGCTTGAGTATTCTACAATTTAGCTTGAATAATAACATATACGTTATTATAGTGATCAAAAGGGAGTTTGATTCGTGGTTAAACCAGTCATCCAGCGTAGGGCTGAGGAGTATGTATCCGCCGATGGTCACTCGCCATTTCGATCGTGGTTGATTGGCATAACTGACGGCAGGGCAAAAGCCAAGGTCACTAAGGCTATTAAGCAAATGGAGGCGGGTAACTTTGGTGACCACAAGGCGATAACGGATAGCGGGGGCCTAAAGGAGCGTCGAATCAATTACGGCTCAGGCTACCGTATTTACTACATTACCGAAGGCAGTGAATTGATCATTCTTTTTGCCGGTAGCTGCAAAGCTGATCAACAAACCTCTATTAATGCGGCCAAAAAGTATTTACTCGATTACAAATCAAGAAAGGCGAGGTAACTATCGATGGCCTTAACACGCGAATTTAAAGACACGGTAATGGAACTCTGCAAAGACTCTGATTATCGCAAGGGGCTGCTGTTGGAGTCGCTTGAGTCGTATCTGGAAGGCGATATTGTGGTTGGTAATTCCCTGCTTCGTGATTACCTCAACGGCACCCAGGCTTTTGCTGAAATCGCCGAAGCGTTGGATATGCAGGAGGCAGGGCTTCGCCGTATGGTTAGCCCCACTGGCAACGCTACCGCGAAGAATTTGTTTCGGCTGTTTAAAGTCTGTCAGGACCGGGAGGGTATTCGTTCGGCGGATGAGTTTTTAGGCTATGTGGCGTAAGCATTATTATCACTTTTCGATGAGGAAAGGGTTTCGCCCTTGGGGCGAAGCTACTTCTGTTACGCTACAGAAGTAACCAGGCCATTGCTGCCAGCCCTGCGCCCACGGCAAGGCTGGCCCCATGAGCATTGCGAGTGTATTGGGTCTTATTGGATCCCTTCACGTCAAAGCGCCCCTTGAGATTCAGCCCCTGCGGGGTGCCCTCACTCCAATCTATTTTAGGAGGCCGTCTCGACAAGGCGTGCCCCAGGGCTCCTTCTCAGCTGTTTCACAGCGTTCACCTTTCCCTGTTTGCTTAACCCCCAAAATTGACTTCGGCTCGGCGGGATCTAAGGGGATAAAAGAGCGGTACTTCGTAGCCAGATCCGGATCTGTTAGTCTAGGGCGCATAAATGGACTCTGGAGCTTTCATGTCTGAAGAACCGTTAAAAACCTTGTCCGATCAGGTGGGCGAGGCTCACGCTAAAATTCAGCGGGCCCATCAGCATATTAACCCGGTGGTTGCGGTACGCAGTGGTATGCGTGATGCCGGTATTCCGGCCGATGTGATGACGATTGACTGTTTGCGCACTCGCCGGCGCATTATGTTGGTATTGCATGACGAACAGCCGGGGATATTGCTCCATCAGTTTGGAAGCGTGGATAGCGAGGCGAGCGACGAGTTTCAGCGTAAGAATTTATCTGACGTGGGGGTGGATGTATTGTTTGAGTGGATGCAGGATTACTTCTCTGACGCTCCCGAACACTCGTGAGAACAAGAGCAACAAGTTTGGTAGCACCGCTTACCGAAAAATCTCCATCGAATAGCGGAAATTTTTAATTTTAAACAATAGCTATGCTCAGAGCCCATAGCTTTACGACCCATAAAAATAACGAGGAATTGTCATGAGATTATTACTGCTTTTATGCGCATTGTTTATGAGTTCATTTTCTTTCGCATCTGAACTCGACATTCGCACCAACGTTGCCCAAACAGAAGACCATTTCCCCCAAGAGGGTGTCCCACGCGGTGAGCTTAAAGGCCCTTTTGAATTTCACAGCAAAATTATTCCCAATACGGTACGGCGCTACTGGATTTATGTGCCCGCGCAATATAGTGCCGATTCCCCAGCCAGCCTTTTAGTGTTTCAGGATGGCCAGCGCGCCACCAACCCGAAAGGGTCGTTGCGTGTTCCGCAAGTGATGGAGAATTTAATAGCGAAGGGCGATATGCCCGTCACCATCGGCCTTTTTGTCACACCGGGTAATACATCAAAAAGTTACCCTAACGACTTAGGTATGAGTAACCCTAATCACCGGGCACAAGAGTACGACGCGTTAAATGACCGCTATGCGCGCATGCTGATTGAAGAACTGATTCCAGAGCTTGAAGAGTCCTACAACCTGACCAATGACCCAGAACAAAGAGCGATAGGCGGCACCAGCAGTGGCGCCATTGCGGCCTTTACCGCAGCCTGGGAAAGACCGGATTACTTTCGCAAAGTGTATAGCAGTATTGGTAGCTATGTTTCTATTGGTTTTAAACCCGACGAAACACCGGTTAAGTTGGGTGGGCAAGACTACCCCGCACTGATTCGTCGCGAGGAAATTCGCCCCATGAAAGTATTTATTCAAGACGGCACAAACGATTTGGATAATGAGTGGGGCAATTGGTTTTTAGCCAATCAACAGATGGTGGCGGCGCTTGGGTATGCCAATAGAATTGCCGATGAAAATGACGCAAAAGGCCCACGCTATCAATTCACCTCGGTTTGGACCGACGGTGTTCACAACGACAGCCACCCCGGAGCATTGTTACCAGAAGGGCTTAAATGGCTTTGGGATGGTGAATAGTTAGGGCTTATAAAACCTAAGGTGCAGACATCTATTTTTTGCGCCTTAGTGCCAGATCACTTGTCGAAAAATGGTCCCAAATCCCAGCGTTCAAGAATATAGATCTGTACCCTTCACTCTATTGGGCCGGGTGGTTGGCACGAAAGGCCCTTCGCAACATCAGAGCGCCAATGCCTGCGAAAACACCCCCCAGCACGAAGAGAATCACAGCCCCACCGAAGAGCGAGGAAAGCCCCGCGATACGGGCGCCTCTGGGAAACTGCTCCTGGTAGCGCACCGCGGTACGGTGGTTCCGATGGCAGGCGGGTCACCCTCGCTCCAATTCGCACGGAAGCGAACATTGGTGTCCGCAGGAGTGCGAAACTCCACGATCGGCGCATACATGTCGGTGGTTTGGCTCGTACCGTCGACATCCCGAAAACCGGCATTCGATCCTCCGGTGTACTCGTGCTCTACAATTTTCCCTGTAGTCGACTCGGTGGTGGCAATGAATCGCACCGCCTCGTAGGTATACCAAACACCTCCGGCGAGAATAAGCATCCCGACAAGAAAGAGTAGAAACCCCGCTAGCTTTTTGGCCATGTTAGATACCAATAACTGTTTAAAGGTTTAACATACAAAAAATACCACGACTTGTCGTGTACATAAATTAACGTCAAGCCGCTTCAATAATAAATCTGTCCCCTTTAATTACTCTATCGCCGGGCTGGGCGAATAACTTCTTTTGACGTGAAAAGAAGTTATCAGGCCGTTCCTGCGCGCAGCCCAGGTTGCCTTCTCTGCCTTCGGCATTCACCTTGTCCATGCGCCCACGGCAAAGCTGGCCCCGTGAGCGTAGCGAATGCTTTGGGTCTTAGTGAATCCCTTCACGTCAAACACGCCCGCATATCTCAGCCCTTACGGGATTCCGGCCAGCAAGCACAGCCTGCTGTCGTTCGGCTACGCGCAAAGCAGTGCTTTGCAAACGCTAGGTCTCACCCCTCACTGCGGTCTATTTGAGCGGTCGGAAAAGATCTCGTGTCCCCGAGGCTTTTCCTTTCGCGCACTCACCCCAGGCTGGCCTAAGCGCCAAGGATGGCGTGAATGCAGAAAACGCAGGAGCAGTTTTCAGCCTCTGAAACAGCGTTTCATTCACCTTCTCCATGTGCGCTCTACCACTCAAATAGGCCTACGTTCGGCTGGATACGATGGGGAAGGGGTGCCATCCTCATACATCTAAAATATAAATCTGTTCCCTTTAATTAAACGTTTCAGTCACAATTTTAAGAAGCTACAAATCTTTATCCGTCACCGCCCCCTCCGACGCCGACGACACGGTTTTTGCAAACTTGGCCAGCACACCCCGAGTGTAGCGCGGTGGCGGCGCTTGCCAGTTCGCCAAACGCGCCTGGATTTCTGCATCGGCAACATTAAGGCTGATCACTGCGTTTTCGGCATCAATGGTAATCTCATCACCGTTTTCGATAATCGCGAGGGGACCGCCGTCCATGGCCTCGGGGGTGATGTGTCCCACCACAAAGCCGTGGCTGCCGCCAGAGAAGCGTCCATCGGTGATAAGCGCCACGTCGTTGCCCAAGCCTTTGCCCATAACCGCCGAGGTGGGGCTGAGCATTTCACGCATGCCCGGGCCGCCGCGCGGGCCTTCATAGCGGATGACGATCACATCGCCTTTAACCACGATGCCGCCCAGTATGGACTCTAAAGCCTCTTCTTCGGAGTGAAACACCCGAGCTTTACCGGTGAAAACGAGCCCCTCTTTACCCGTGATTTTGGCGACTGCGCCCTCGGGGGCCAAATTGCCTTTCAGTATCACCAGGTGGCTTGTGGCTTTAATGGCGTTGTCAAAATCGTGAATAATGTTTTGTTCGGCCGGGTAGGGCGCCACATCGGCCAGGTTTTCAGCCAGGGTTTTGCCGGTGACGGTCAGGCAGTCGCCGTGCAGCAGGCCTTTATCCAGCAGCATTTTCATCAGTGGCTGAATACCGCCCACGGCGATCAGTTCAGACATCATGTATTGCCCGCTCGGGCGCAGGTCCGCCAGCACGGGGACGTTTTTGCCAATGCGCGAAAAGTCATCCAGTGTGAGAGGCACATCCACCGCGTGCGCCATGGCCAGCATGTGCAGCACAGCATTGGTAGAGCCGCCCAGGGCAATCACAATGGCAATGGCGTTTTCAAAGGCCTTATGGGTCATGATGTCGGTGGGTTTAATGTCCTGCTCTAGCAGAGCGAGGACAGCGGCCCCGGCGCGGCGGCAGTCTTCGGCCTTGGACGACGATACCGCCTCTTGCGCCGAGCTGTCCGGCAGGCTCATGCCGAGGGCCTCAATGGCCGAGGCCATGGTGTTGGCCGTGTACATTCCGCCGCAGGAGCCGGGCCCGGGTATGGCGGTTTCCTCTATCTGTTTAACAGCAATGGTAGAGAGGTCGCCGCGGGCATGTTGGCCCACAGCCTCAAATACCGAGACAATGTCGGTGTGATTCGCGCCGGGTTTAATGGTGCCGCCATAGACAAACACCGAGGGGCGGTTTAATCGCGCCAGCCCGATCAGGCAGCCGGGCATGTTTTTATCGCAGCCGCCAATGGCCACCAGCCCATCAAAGCCCTCGCAGCCGGCCACTGTCTCGATGGAGTCGGCGATCACCTCGCGCGACACCAGCGAGTACTTCATGCCCTCGGTGCCGTTGGAAATACCATCGGAGATGGTGATGGTGTTAAACACCACGCCCTTGCCGCCCGCCTGGTCTGCACCGAGGCAGGCTTCATCCGCGAGTTGATTAATGTGCATATTGCAGGGGGTGACCATGCTCCAGGTGGAGGCGATACCAACCTGGGGCTTTTTAAAGTCATCGTCGGTAAAGCCCACCGCCCGCAGCATTGCGCGGGCGGGCGCCTTTTCAATACCGTCAACTACCTGGGCGGAATGTTTGCGTTTGTCGGTCATCGGCTTCCCTATGGTTTGTATGCGTGTTTGCCAAGGCTAACACAGCTGATAGGAATAGGGTTTGGCAACAATAGGGGGCAGGCCCCAATTGAGTCTTAATTAAGTTAATTGTTCGAGGAATTCGAGATAATATTGGAATTCTTTTTTGGCATTTGCCCTCTGTCGCCGGGCGTGGCGAATAACTTCTTTTGACGTGAAAAGAAGTTATCAGGCCGTTCACGCGCGCAGCCCAGGCTGCCTTCTCTGCCTTCGCCATTCACCTTGTCCTGCGCCCACGGCAAGGCTGGCCCCATGAGCGTAGCGAGTGTCTTGGGTCTTAGTGAGTCCATTCACGTCAACGCGCCCCCCAGAGATCCCGGCCTTCGGCTTCCCTCGCTCCAGTCCATGTTAGAGGGCCGTATCGACAGTGCGTCCATGCCCTAACGATACTTGCGCAAACTTCCTGTTTGCTGACCCCCTAAAATAGACCTCCGCTCGGCTGAAACTAAGAGGAATTGGGAGCGGCGCTACGTAGCACAATCGAGGTCCAGTTTGAATTAATTAAACTTTCCCAGGAATTCTATAATTCAAAACATGACCCCGATGGTTCTTTTAAAAGAAATAGAATGGGGTCGGTAATGTGAATACCGCGCCATAAGTTTCATCCGACCCGAATGGCACTTACTTAAGCCTAAGCAATTGAAATACTTATAAAAAGATCGGCTCAATGGTAGGCTGTAAATCGCCAAACTTACCACCTAACCAAAGAGCCGATCCATATGCATGCTATCCAGTCTTGCCGACACTATC
>NZ_JAULRU010000689.1 GCF_030518155.1 Gilvimarinus gilvus
GTTCGATCAGCAATAGTCGTGTATTGGTCTGTTTCCAGAATACTGTGATCGCTATGGCCGATTCGAAAGGTTGTTCAATCTCTACGATCAGGGCGTTAATGAGGTCATCATCCAGTGGTAGCTGAATGACCTGAGAAGGGCTGTTTATGGTAATCACAGATATCACCGCCTCATCAATTGCCAGAGGGACCGAAAATAAGACCTATAACACCACCGACAACGCCTCCGACAGCAGGGCCTACAACAGGAATAATGACACCAACACGGGCTCCGGCTATCGCTCCGGTTACAGCCCCCGTGATACTAGGTTCTACCGTGATTGAATCATCGGTCATTGAGCATTTAGCTGAGGAAAACATGTGAACTCCTTGCAATGGATATCAAACAGAATGCAGCGAGCGCTGCTATGCAAGGTTGTTATATATAGATGTAAGGTAACTTATTACGGAAAGGTCGTTGCCCCTAGCGG
>NZ_JAULRU010000690.1 GCF_030518155.1 Gilvimarinus gilvus
ATAAATCTATTGACATTCTCAATATGTTGAAAATAAAGGCCTTTTGGCGACCAAGGCTGGCTATAAAGTGACTTTCGCGGGTGCGATTGTGACTTGAGGTGTTCGTTGCTCCTGCGCTGGCTTTTTTGAGGGGAGGCGTTAAATCTTGGTTCACCTGCGTCTTAGCCGACAAGGCTGTAACCGTCCGGCCAACTCACCTTCCTGACCCCGACGCCAAAGGCGATGGTGTCCACCTAATTTAAGTGGACACCATTTCTAGCCTTTTAAGCGGGTCTTTCCATGCAGTCACAACGCCGTTCCTATTCAAAATCCTTCAAGGCCCAAGTTGTCCAAGAGTGCGCCCAGCCCGGCGCATCGATTGCCAGCGTCGCGCAGAAGCACAGCCTTAACGCGAACCTCGTACATAAATGGATTAGGGTACTCACGAACAAAACTATGGCGCTGCAACCTGCTTTCATTCCAGTGCCCTTGCCGCTAGCCGGAGGACATTCGCAGGCAGCTTCATCAAGTATCTGCATTGAAATCCAGCACCCGCGTGGCACCGTCAAAGTGAACTGGCCGACCGAAAGCGCTGTCGCCTGTGCCACCTTTCTGCGAGACCTGTTGGAATGATTCGGATCGATGCCATCTGGCTTGCCACCGAGCCTATGGACATGCGCGCCGGTACCGAGACCGCGCTGGCCAGGGTGATCGCGGTGTTCGGTGTGGCGAAGCCGCACTGCGCATACCTCTTCGCTAATCGCCGTGCCAACCGAATGAAAGTCTTGGTGCATGACGGTGTGGGCATTTGGCTGGCAGCGCGACGATTGAACCAAGGCAAGTTTCATTGGCCCGGCATCCGTCACGGATCGGAAGTCGAAC
>NZ_JAULRU010000691.1 GCF_030518155.1 Gilvimarinus gilvus
TGATGCGGGTGCCATCGTACTTCTGGTCGTCATCGGACCATACGTAAAAGTCGCGCGCCTTGCTGCCACGCTTGGCGTGGCGGGCGCGCTGGAACCAAGGGTGCTGGTCGCTGGTGTGGTTGATGACCAGCTCGGTGATAACCCGCAGGCCACGCTTGTGCGCCTCGGCGATGAAGCGCCGGGCATCGGCCATGCTGCCGTAGTCGGGGTGCACGGCCTTGTACTCGGCGATGTCGTAGCCGTCGTCGCGCCGCGGCGAAGGGTAGAACGGCAGCAACCACAGGGTGTTGACGCCCAGCTCGGCGATGTAGTCCAGCTTGCTGATCAGGCCGGCGAAATCACCGATGCCATCGTTGTTCGAGTCGAAG
>NZ_JAULRU010000692.1 GCF_030518155.1 Gilvimarinus gilvus
CATCACCATGCCTCCAGTAGTTTGCTTAATGGTTGAGGGGTCGGTTCCAACATATCCATACGCACCCAAAACAAGCAAAACTAGGGCGCTAGAAAAACCACTACCCGCTTTTTGTATGAACGTACCAGCAGAGTAAAACAATCCTGTTGCACGACGACCATTTTTCCACTCTGAATAATCAGCCGTATTTCCGAGCATGCTAAAGGTCAACACCGGCATAAAGGCGGCAAAAAAACTCAGCGGCACAACCCAGCACAAACAGCCCCGTCACATTGTCCTGGCCCAAGAAGGAAATACAGTCGGTCAGAATACCTCAGGTTACCAACGAGGCAACAAACACTCTGCTCAGGCTCGAAACGGCTCAGCTGTCGCTATTGGTCTCTTGGCTTACACGGGCTTATCTTGGTGCTGGAACGCGGCCTGCTGCATTACGCCCATCCCCAGTTGGGGATTTACTGGTCCATCGAATTGAACGCACTCTGGCTTGTGGCTGTTTTGGTTTGTGCACCACTCATCAGCGGCCCGCTGTGAGTGTATGCGTTCTTTAAAACAACGCTCAATTTCAGGGAAAGGCATGACATCGAGTCACTGATCGTCGAAGATTGGTGACTCAATAGTGCGTTGACTTGGTCTTTAAGCCTCAGTAGCATCGGCCTCTGCTCGTCTAGCACGTAAATCATTTTCGATTGTCTTCATTTGCTTGTCATCCAGGGGATACCAGAGTAGAAATATAGCTCCTAATCCCGCAATAACTAGAGGGATGCCACTCATTAGAAGTACCATGCCCTCTATGGACCCTTCAACAGCCGACTCAATGTCAGCGTCATAGCCATACATTGCTAAAACAATCAACACAATGGCTCCTGCAAAGCCATGTCCAGTTTTATTAATGAATGTTCCAGCTGAATACATTAGCCCTGTTGCTCGACGGCGGTTTTTCCATTCAGAATAATCTACCGTATCACCCAGCATACTAAAGAAAAGTACTGGCAGTATGCCACCAAAGAATTCTCCGATAACCGCCAAAACTAACATTAGCGTGACCTGATCTGGCCGTACGAAGTAAATAGCACCGCTGAAGACACCGCCAAGCACAAACGCACCAATCATCAAGGTGCGCTTGTTCATCCATTCGGAGAGTTTTCCGCAGGCTATTGCCGCAAACAGTGAAGCAGTGAGGGTAATTCCAAAGTAGACACTTAACAGATCAGGGCGTTGCAAATAGTAACTGAAATAATAACTGGCAGCACTAGGGCGTACCACGGTGAATAAACCGAACATTATGCCCACAACCAGCAATATTAACCATGGTTTGTTGGTCATTAAATCAGCCAAGTCTTTTTGACAATTGTTTAGTGTATCTCGAGGGCGAGATATTAACTTTAACCTCAGGATCAAGGTAAAAACAAAGCTTAGGATGGCAAACCCAGCGGCAAGGTATTTATATAATGAGGACCATTCGGTCATAGCCAGACTTATCATAAAAACACTGACACCAAATACAGGCAACAATATTATCGGCAGACTGTAAAACAGCTCTTTCATTTCCTGACCAAAACTCTTATCCGTACGCGCTACCGGCTTCACTCTCTCTTTGGTAGTGAGATAAGTAATCAACATGAAAATAACCAAGAGCACGGCAAAAATCGGCATGGTTCGTTGATACCCTTGAATTCGATCTCCCTGGCCCAAATACTCTACTAACATTGGCAAGGTTGTCATGACCAATAGACCACCCCCAAATGCACCAATAAAGCGGAAGCTGGACAGACTCGCGCGCTCAGTCACATTATCCGTCATCACTCCCATTAACGCTCCATAAGGCACATTGTTGGCTGTGTAAGCCAACGTAAGGCCAATATAAACGACGTAAGCATAGATAAGTTTGCCGGTATAACTTAAATCTGGAGTTACATATATAAGTGCCAAGCTAATGGCCAAAATTGGAGCCGACCATAATATCCAAGGTCGAAATTTTCCTTTCGAACTGTGCGTACGATCAGCAATTGACCCCATGATAATATCCGTCACACCATCAGAGAGGCGGACCACAAGCACTAAAATTGCCGCATGCGCAGCCATTAAGCCAAAAGTATCCGTATAAAATGCCGGAATTAGAAAAAGACTCCGCCAGACAAAGTTAGCCGCCGCATCGCCCATGGCGTAGCCGCTTTTTTCGAGAATGGAGAGTTTGTTTGCAGATGTTGTCGCCACGTTGGTCACCTCGGGCTCTTGTCGTTTTTATAGATTATATGGTTTTTATATGTCACCTAATGCTGCGAAAGCTTAAGAGGCCATCGCTCAAATGTACAGCGTTAATGCAACGTTAACGATACCGGGAACTCTTCCGCGGCGCGTTGGCTTAGCTCCGCACGCCAAGTCGGCGGGCAATTTCCTCTTTCCAGCCTAAAATAGCCGTATCGTCAGACTCAAACAGCGCAATACCCACCTGATACCGCCCCGCCTCGGCGCGGCACCACTTAACCTCGCCGGTGAGTACAAAGCGGACGTCCGGCTCATGCAACTGAATACATAGCGGGTATATATGACCGGCAGGCAGGGGCCGATCCAGCTTCACTTGTATGCCATTGGCAGACAAATCGGTGGAGCGGCTAATAACGATTTTGGCAGGGTCAGAGCCTTGCTCCGCCTCTAACTCCAGATACACCGCTTCGCTAGCGGTAAGCCTGTATTCCTGGCGCTGCTCTGAGGGTATGGTCGATTTAGTCATATGATAGCCGCCTATTCGTTATTATTCGGTACGGCGCAAACCGCGCACGATAGTTTCAAGGCGATTCTCAAAGCCTTGCTCGGGCTGGTGAAACACAGCCCGACCTTCCACCAGGTAAGCCAGCAGCTCATCGTATTTAAGCTCGGCCACCTTAGTGCCAACACGATCAACGAAGATATATTTGCCCGTGCTGCGCATACTCACCGCTAGTTTACAGCGCACGGTTTTACCATCCGCCAGTGGTAAATCAGCCCATGTACCCAAAGTTAAGTGATCTAACTTGTCACACATTGCCTGCTCGTGCGCCTCACGCTCCTCGGCCTGCCGTCGCTCGAGCGCGGCTTGCTCTTGCTCTCGCTGTTTTTGAGCCAGTAACTTAGCCTCGATCCGAGCTTTCGTTTCCGCTTCTTTGCGCGCCGCCAGATCACGTTTGCGGGCCGCGTGTGCCTCGCGCTGTTTACGCTCTGCCTCATCTCGCTCCTGCTGTTTGGCCTGAGCACGCGCCTGGAGCTGTTGTTGCAATTGTGCCATCCGCGCGTTGGTTGCGGTAAGCGCCGCTGACGCGACGGGTACTTGAGGAATCTCCCGCGCTATACCCGCCTCAAAGCAAACTGTCATTTGTTCGACAGATTTTTGCAGCACTTTATGGCCGTTGCGATTGACGAATAATAACAAGTCAGTGCCGGTCGCCTGCATTAAAAACTGGCAGCGAATACTCTGCTCACCGTCATCAAACTCAATCCAGTCACCACGACTAAAGCGATGCTCCTGACTACTTGTCTGCAACTGCTTAAGCGCCTCAATTTCAGTTGAAACCTGCTTTTTAGCGGCGGTCACTGTTTCCGGCGCCTGGCCTTTAAGCAGGATGATTACCTGTTCAGAGAAATCAGCCAAGTGGCTTTGATAAACACTGTCGGTGCACACCCTGTTGGCCTTGGTGGTTTCAAGCTTGGATAATAGCGCTGGCCCCTTTTGAAAAAACGCCTGCCGATCTTCCTCAGATTTTTCAGGGTTAACCGCCCATACCATTAATTGCAGCACACGAACCCAAAAATTCCAGTCTGAGTCATGCTCGGAACCATTAATAATAGTGAACTGCAGGCTGGGAAGAATCACCTCTTCAATAAAGCTCAGAGTCGACTCAGGTACCGGCTTCAGCGCCACAAATTCATTATAAACTGCGGTAACACGCTGTTGCGCCATACCCGCGCGAATGCGCCCCTGCTCAGAAGTTTGCATACGCTCGGCCAATATCGCAGCCTTATCCAGCTCCCGGTCACCTAGCTTATTAAACTCCTCCAGCGCAGGGGCCCAGTGCTCTGGCCCAGCTTGCATTGCTGTGCACAGCTGCTCAGTGCGCTCCAGAAATTTTCGGCCAGACCCACCCAACCCCTCGTACCAACTTTGTAAATGAAAAAAACACTGGTCTAGCGCGCGGCGGTTGTCATTAAGATATTGCAAATTTAGCGATTCATCCTCCGCTGTATAAGCCAGCAGGTACTCCAGGATGCGACTCTTAACTGGAGCCAGTTGCGCCACCATATGAACATTGTCGGCCAGTGCGCGTGCCAACCAACAGCCGTAAAGCCCGGACAGGCCGGCATTAGCGGCAAAGGGTAAACGCTGGTAGGCAGGCCAAATGTCGTCGGCACGGTGAAAGTCTTCACCCACGCTTAGCAACTGCGCCGCTGAAGCTGGCGCAAAACTCGCGCCACCCAGCGCCAGCAGGGTGCGTATCTCTGAATATCTGCTTTTATCGACCAAAACCTTCTCCGTTTCCATCGCCGCCGCCCAATAACAGACAGCACGAACCAATTGCGTGCACCGGGCACAATTTTCGCACCACTTCATCTCTCGGTGCTTGCACAAAAATGCCGCAAAGCCTCAATTTACTTACACACCACCGCACCAAGAAAAGCCAATAGCTCACCATATATGGGCATTTGCCGACTTCAACCCCGCACCAAATTGACACAAAAACACTGGCACAGCACTTGCTACGTACCGTTTTTAGACACACGACGAACCCAAACATGAATGGGTAAAGTTTCGCTCAGTTTATAAAATGGTAACGCTGTATGAACTCGCAAAACCTGAATTTACTTGATATCACAAAAGCCAATATCAGATTGCTACACCTAACTTGGTTTGCCTTTTTCCTGACCTTTGTGGTCTGGTTTTCTCATGCACCGCTCAAGCCGCTTATTATGGAAGCATTTGGCATGAGCATCGCTCAATGGAAAGCCCTGCTTATTCTTAATGTAGCTCTTACCATCCCCGCGCGCATTGTTATCGGCATTTTGGTGGATAAATTCGGCCCGCGCATTGTGTATTCCCTCTTACTCGCCGCCGGCGGCTTAATGTGTCTGGCCTTTGCCAGCGCACAAACCTATGAGCAACTCGCCCTATTCCGCTTTTTACTGGGCTTTGTTGGCGCCGGCTTTGTTATTGGTATTCGCCTGGTGGGTGAATGGTTCCCTGCCCGTAACGTTGGCCTGGCCGAAGGCGTATACGGCGGCTGGGGCAACTTCGGCTCGGCCGCTGCGGCCTTTACTCTGCCTACCATAGCGTTAATGTTCGGCGGCGAAGACGGCTGGCGCTACGCCATCGGCACTACCGGCTTAATGGCAATGGCTTACTCGGTGGTGTTTTACCTGCGCGCGCGCAACACCCCTAAAGGCTCTACTTACTTTAAGCCCAAGAAAACCGGTGGCCTGGAAGTAACCAGTAAAAGAGACTTCTACTTTTACCTGGCCATGAACCTGCCCATGTACATCATTCTGGCGGTACTGGCGTGGAAACTGTCGCCCAGTGGTGTTGGACTTCTTAGTCAAACCATGACGTATGTGATGTACGGTGTTCTGCTGTTACTGTGCGTCTACCAATTCAGCCAGATTTATAAAGTAAACAAAGAAATGCTAGCGGGCGCTGAAGTCCCTGAGCACGACAAGTACAAGTTTAAGCAGGTCGCTATTTTGGACTGGGCTTACTTTGTCACCTTTGGCTCTGAGTTGGCGGTGGTATCTATGCTGCCGGCATTCTTTTTGGAAACATTCGAAGGCATGTCACTGGCGGCAGCCGGTGCCCTAGGTGCGGCTTACGCCTTTATGAATCTGGTGGCCCGCCCTGGCGGTGGTTATATCAGCGATAAATTTGGTCGTCGCCTGTCTATGTCGATTTTCATAATTGGCTTAACCATCGGCTATTTCACCTTGTCACAGGTGACCGGCAGCTGGCCGATTTGGATGGCCGTAGCCGCGGTAATGTTCTGCTCCTTCTTCGTGCAAGCGGGCGAAGGCGCGGTTTTTGCCATGGTGCCTTTGGTAAAACGCCGTATGACCGGACAAATCGCGGGCATGGCTGGCGCCTTCGGTAACGTGGGGGCTGTAACCTTCCTGACGATTTACAGCTTTGTCGATGCCGGTACCTTCTTTATGTTGATTGGCTGCGCCGCGCTGCTGATTTTCCTAATTGTTCAGTTCCTCGAAGAGCCTGCCGGTCACATGCATGAGCTCAATGAAGACGGCACCTTGACCCAGATCGAACTGACCTGATTTACTCCACTGCTGTACCGGCGCGCTTGCGCCGGTTGTGAGACGCGCTATGATGTCACCCAACAATAATTCAAAAAGCGCGCCTATGGAGCATTTACAGCCCTCGCTCAGCGTCAGTTTTGCTCAGTTGAGTGAAGCCGGCCGTAAGAGCGAAAACCAAGACACCGTCGGTGCCTGCTTTCCCGAAGGCGCCGCGCTTGCCACCAAAGGCATTGCCGTAGCCATCGCCGATGGCGTCAGCAGTTCCCAGTCGGCCAAGCAGGCCAGTCAAACCGCCATTACCGGCTTTTTAAACGATTACTACGCGACCCCCGACACCTGGCGCACTGGCCAATCTGCCAACCGCGTCATTCAGTCTCTGAATCGTTACCTGTGGAGCCAAGGGCAAAACAGCGTACGTCAGGAGGGTTTTCTAACGACTCTGTCGCTGCTGATTTTTAAAGGCGACAAAATGTTTGTCTTTCACGTCGGTGACAGCCGCATTTACCGCTACCGCCAGGGCTCGCTTGAGCAAATTACCCGCGACCACAACCAACGTATTGATCACAAAACCACGTACTTGAGCCGCGCCATGGGAGCCGACTTGAGTCTCGAAGTGGACATGCAGTCCCACGAAATTGAACGCGGGGATATTTACCTGCTCAGCACCGACGGCTTGCACGACTTTATCGACCATCGCTCCCTGACCAGCCATATTGAAAAAACAACGGATTTAGAAGAGCTGACCCAACAGCTGTACTCAAAAGCACTGGCCAACGGCAGTGAGGACAACATTAGCGTGCAAATCGCGCGCGTGGATGATGTGGGCACACCCAGCGAAAGCGACGCCATTACCGTTCTCTCGCGCCTGCCCTTTCCACCGATACTTGATGTGGGCCAAACCCTCGACGGCCTGACGGTCGAAAAAATTCTGCACGAATCAGAGCGCAGCCAGGTTTACCTGGTGAAACGCGACGACGACACGCGCCTGGTAATGAAAACCCCATCGCCCAATTACGTTGACGACGCCGCGTTTATCGAGCGCTTTGTGCGCGAATCCTGGATTGGCTCACGGCTCAATAACCGACAAGTTGTGCGCGTGGTCGAACCCAAACAAACACGCAGCTGCCTGTACTATTTAACCGAATATATTCCCGGGCCGACCTTAACCCAACTGATTAACGAGCGCGCACCGTTTGCCGTGGCCGATGCCACAGAGCTTGCCGAGCAACTGGTCACCGGCGTGCGCGCATTACACCGGCGCGATACCTTGCACCAAGACCTCAAGCCCGACAATATCGTTATGGGCCGACAAGGCGCCTGCTTAATTGATTTTGGCTCCTGTTGGGTGGCGGGCATTGAAGAAATGGCCTCGCCCATCGCTGGCGACAAAATACTCGGCACCCTCGACTACTCCGCACCCGAGTATCGCTACGGCGGCCCGACCGGACCGAGATCCGATCAATTCTCCCTCGCCGTACTTGTTTACGAAATGCTAACCGGCAAACACCCCTACGGCGACGGCTATGGCAAAGCCATGTCACTGGCGCAATTTCAAAAACTGACATACCGTTCCGCCCTGCAATTTAACCCGCTGGTTCCCGTGTGGATGGACCGCGCCCTGGAGAAATCCCTCTACATCCAGCCGGCGCAACGCTACGAAGCACTGTCCGAATGGTTGCGCGACATCAAACGCCCCAACCCCAACTGGCTTACCGCCAAACACAAACCGCTGATAGAGCGCCACCCGGAACGGGTGTGGAAGGTGCTGGCAATTGCGGGATGGGCCGTGGCGATTGGGTTACTGGTTTTTGTTGCTACTAGGTAAAAAGGACGTCGGACGACTGAGGTCTGAAGGGTTTACGGATTGTTTCAGACTTCCGACCTCGGACATCAGACGTTTTATTGCTTTTCTTACTTCCGACGTCGGTCATCAGACGTTTTTTTAGTCGAGAATTGAAGATTCGTTAGTTTCATTTGACGCTACTTAATATGCTTCCTCATACTAGAATACGTGCGTTCACGTAATACAATATCGCAACACCACCTAACGTTGTAATTAGCTAGCTGGCTGCTGAAAAACCCCATACATGCTAGGTTTTTATTTTGGGGATAAGGGCTGAAAAATTTATGAGTGATCTATACACACAACTAATAACCGTATTTATGGGCTTTTTTGCAATCATGAACCCGATTGCAAACACTGCAGCGTTTGCTGGATTGGCCGGAAATAAGTCAGGGTCAGAACAGTTTCGCATCGCAACTAAAGCGCTGCTTATTACATTTTTCACCATTTTACTATTTTCCTTACTTGGCAAGGTGATTTTTCATTTATTTGGCATCACTTTACACGCACTAAGAATTACCGGCGGCATTCTGGTTTTTTTAATTGGTTACCACATGCTCAACGGGACAGGCTCCAACCTGCACTCCTCAGAGAATAACGACGCATCTGATATCGCCGTATCACCGCTCGCGGTTCCACTACTGGCTGGGCCGGGGACGATAGCTACTGCAATGAACTACTCCGCCTCTGGGGGGCTAATGGGTATAGTCATTACGGTCTCTGTATTTGCCGTTATGTGCGCTATTACATTCTTTTGTTTCATTTTTAGTGCAAAAATTCTAGCCATACTAGGCGAGGGCGCTTTAAGCATTGTTACGCGCCTGATGGGTCTAATTTTGGCTGTTATTGGCATTCAAATGGTTATTGTCGGAATAGCGGGTGCGTTCAACTTACCTGGCACTTACTAACGAGCGATAAAACCGATGGGCCCTATAAAAAACGACAATTGCTATGCAACAAATATTGAAAGTGGCTCACGTAGCAATCAATATACGCCACCAGATGGTTTTTAAGCGAGAGTTTAGAAACTGGCGGTGCGCTCGCGCGCGCCGCCATACTACTTAAGATTTCTCAGTTTAACTTTTCAATATCACCAGGCTTCCAGCTACCATCAATGGCCGTTTCAGTTGGCAGATAGAGTCTAAGGATGGAAAAGAAACCCTTGCCTGGCACCGTGGCCAGCCAGTTCTTCTCTTTGCCTTTTGGCGCTTTAGGTCCAATATACAAGGTGGTACTACCATCAGCGTTCTTAACTGGATTATCGAGTTTGCCCAGCGACGGGAATGGCTGACCGTTGTCCAGACCCGAAGCACTTGCGGCCTCATACAAAGTCACAGACCAAAACAATTTGGCAGGGATGTCTTTGGGCAAGCGCAGCTTATAGCTATGTTCGCCGTTAAGATGATCTTGATCCTCGTCTTTGAAGGCAATCATATAGTATGCCCCTTTACCTGGTGTCATAGACACCATCCCGGGGCTGATAGAGTAGTAATCGGTAAAGAACCAGGCGCGCGCATCAAGATCTGTATAACCACCCGAACGAGATGAAAAACTTAAATCGAGCTTCGAATCCGGCCACCGAGCCCCAATATTGTTAATAGGATTCACCCACTGGCGATCTTTATATACGTAGAGTTCCTCGCCATTTAACACTTCTTGCATGCCCAGCATACGGCTGGTTTTGTAAGCAGTCTCTGCCGCCTGAGCTAACAACTCTTTTGTTCTTTTATTGGGACTAAATGGCTGACCTTCAACAATTCCCAGCCCCGCCAACATACCGAGCCAGTCTGGCCCTGCCAGATTACTTCCCTCGGTGTCCACCAAATACTTGAGCTGCTTGAATGCATCGAAACCGGTGCGCGGCAACATATTGTGCCCTGACTGTGACGCATCCTCAAAAACCATGCCTTTGGCGTTACTTTTTTTACCCAGCGGGTACAATTTCGACTGCTTTAACACATCCACTGCGGGACTGATATTATCCAGCGACTGATAAAATGATCGCAGGAAAATAAACACATTATTTGTGCCAGAACGGTAAACGTAATGACCTGAAGGTACATCGCCTTTATACCCCGGTGGCAATATTAAAAACTTTCCGCCTTTGCCACCATCGGGGCCAGGCAAGCCAATATCACCAAAATATTCCCCGCCATCATGAGGAATGGGGCGCTGCCAAAAATCGAGTAGAATTCCCTGTAATTTAGGTGGCGCCTCGAACACCAGTGGACCGGTCTCGGCCAAATTCACAAAGGAGATACCGTAAATTAAATCTGAGTTAGGTGTTGTGACTTGCGTTCGAGCATCCAGCCGCTTCGTCCAGATCGCCATAGTGTTGTAGGTTGGACTATAAGATTCGGCAAAGCCGTCGCGCATACCCATAGTATTGAGCAAAGGCAGAGCCCAAAGGTACGTTTGGCTTGCGCGCTGAAATATTAATTCTTCCTTTAAAACTTGCGCGGTTTGCTCGCCAGCCCGGTTGTGATCGAGCGGAATATTAGCCAATGATTCGTAGCGGTCTGCCTGCGCCTGTGCAAACCAAGCAATAAGCACACTACCTACCAATACGCCTTGTAGAGGGGACTTCATATTCTTTCTCCTTGATCCATGAAGGTTGATTAATTGAGGCTGAGTAAAATTCAGTTGGTACCGCTCACCTCAAAAACGTTTTAGCTTAGCAGTAGTAGCATAATATTATTGCAACATTACCCTACCCAAGAAGAATCATGCGACAGAATTTCTTTCTTTTACCAACCTTAATCAATATGGCTATAATACTGCGGTTTCTGTTTTTGCAAAACACACGCTGTTCCCCCGTAGCTGATTCATCTACCATCAGTCACAGACGCCATTCAAGGAGATCATCATGGCTAGAAACAACCCCTCACCGAGCAAAGCTATTAATCGAAGCTGTTTTACAAGCCGCGTATTATTCGGCGCCACTCTGGCCGCATCACTGTACGCTAGCGTGGCTTGCAGCAACACCCTTAAAAAAGACAATAGCGTGCCGCTTGCCAATGCCACTTTGCACGGAGACGAGGTGATAGACACCCCGATTGGCGAAATCAAATTAACCGATACGTACTTCGATGAAGAGGCTTCCCAGCGCCTATATGACGAAATGGACTTTCAACGTGCGTCCCAATCGTACATTTGGGCACATCCCATGGTCAGCGTTGTAACTCAGCAGAAACGTCTTGAAGAAGCCTATGGCCTCACCTCAGAGCATGACATTGTTGTCCTTAAATCATTAAAGGAAAAACGCGGCATTGTTACGGGCAACCTAACCGTTCCCTATATGTTTGGGTACGTCGATTTAAAAGATGGCCCGGTTGTTTTTGATTACCCAGCGGGTGCCACTGCCAGTGGTTTTGTCGATGTGTGGCAACGCACTGTAACCGACATCGGCCAAACGGGCCCCGAGAAAGCGCAAGGCGGCACCTTTGTTATTGTGGGGCCCGAAGACGATATCAGCGAGTACGAAAAGCCCGACACTTACACCTTCCAGAGTGTGTCCAACTTTTTGGTAATCGCCCTGCGAATTCTCGACCCAGACCCTGCATATATGAAAAAGTTTAAAAGCGAGTTCAAAATGGGACGCCTGGGCTCGGACCTGAAGCCTTTCAATTACATCGAAGATAAAAATATAGAGTGGAGCGGAACCGCCCCGCGCGGCTTGGCCTACTGGCAGCGGCTGTCTGAGATAATTAACCACGAACCTATACGTGTAATAGACAAGGCCTGGACCGCAATGCTTGAGCCATTAGGGATTGAAAAAGGCAAGCCCTTCAACCCTACCGAGCGTCAACGGAAAATTTTACTGGAAGGTGCAGCCATGGGAGAATTGATGGCACGCAATATTCAGATTACACCCCGTTATACTCAGCCTTGGTGGGCAGGTACATCATGGTACAAGAGCTATGATTTTAATGTACCACAAGAAACCGAAACCAAAGTTCAACTGGACGAGCGTACCACTTGGTTCTATGAAGCTGTCTACAGTTCTAAGGGCATGGTCAACCCACCCGTGGGCGCCGGCCAGGTGTATATGACTACCAAGCGCGACAGCAAAGGAAACCTACTTAGAGCCGATAAAACCTATAAACTCACTGTTCCCGCAGACGTACCGGTAAAACAGTTTTGGTCCGTTACGTTATACAGCGAAAATACGCGCCGCCCTTACGACAACGGTGGCACAGAACTTAAAGACGTTACACTGGGGAGCAGAAGCGAGCAACTGCAGTATAACGACGATGGCTCTGTCGATCTTTACATCGGCGCAAAAGCTCCCGATGGCATGGAAAGTAACTATTTGAAAACGGTAGGGGACGACGGTTGGTTTGTGTACTTCCGTCTTTACGCACCACTTGAGCCGTTCTTTGACAAGTCCTTTGAACTACCTGACTTTCAATTAGTGGACTAGTTTTCGGTGTCGAGCTGCCAATGTAGAATAATACCTTCCCGGAACGGATAGCACCAACCGGGGAGGTAATTAGACTAAAGCAGGTTGCGGGTTGCGGGTTGCGGGTTGCGGGTTGCGGGTTGCGGGTTGCGGGTTGCGGGTTGCGGGTTAAAGATTGTCTCAGACCTCAGACGTCGGTCATCAGACCTATTACCGCTTTTCATACTTCCGACATCAGGAGATAAGCTTCCCCGTCAATTACCTTAACCAAACAGTTCAACTGAACACTCCGCACCAACTGATTGAGACACTATATTTTACATCACAGGTAGCGATCATGGATGAGCTTGCAGGCATGCTGATATTTACATGGCCAATTTTGCTTGGTGTCGCGATACGGCTTGGTAGTCGTGGCACACGTTTTTAAAAGCCCTCGATTGGGTATGGCTATCTATGGGTAGCTTGTAGCGTTCTTCTGGCTTTGGCAATCATATTCCTTTATACAAGGCCTCTAAGTCTGTGTATGCAATCCGTTGCTAATCCTGTACTCTCTGACTGCACTGCCTTACCTATTTGGGCATACCACTTAATCGTAGAGTGGAACTTAGTTATCAGCAACATCATTGGGTTAGCCGTAGTTACGTACATCATGTTTGGCAAGGCTAATAAATTTGACAAGGCGCCCACATCCGACGCCGCAAGAGTCGACTCAGTTTAGCGCGGCATTATGGAGAATTCAGTGAACGTTGAGCGTATTTTTATTTGCCCAGAACATGGAATGGAGCTATTTGAATTTGAACGAATCACAGTAAAAACAGGATTAGGAGTAGTAGGTGATCGAAACTTCGGCAAGAGTACCCATCCCGGTCAAAATATCACATTGGTAGAAGCAGAAGAGATCGAACTATTTTGTTCAGAAAACCAACTGCCCATAGACCTAACAATCACGCGCCGGAATATTGTCACCAGAGGCGTAAGGTTAAACAGTCTCGAGAATAAAGAGTTTAGTATTGGTACAGTAAGGTTACGTGGAGTTGAGCTTTGTGAACCTTGCAGCCTACTTGCTGAAAACCTGAGTACTGACTCACTACCTGCTAAAGAAGTCATAAGACGCTGGCTTCAACGTGGCGGTTTGAGAGCAGATGTACTAAGCAATGGAGAGATCATCCGTGGAAGTCATATTGCTACCATCGCTAAAAAGGGGACGCAATAAATATCCGATGATGTGTCCAAATTGCACTGAGCGTTTAACGCCTACTGATGCCAGTGGCATACAAACTTACACGTGTAAGTACTGCAATGGAATCTGGGTTCCTGAGCGATCATTAGCTGCTCTATTAAAGAAAGAGGGAGAGAGCATTACCTCTCATGATTTAGCACTGAAGGCTAAAGAAGAAAAAGATGGTTCGCGCAGTTGTGCAACATGCCCCAGCATCAAGTTAAAAGTGATCGAAACTCATAAAATTGAAATAGACGTGTGTACTAGATGTTTTGGCTTATTCTTCGATCAGAATGAAATCAATAATATCCTTCCAGATTCGTATAAGCCTCAATCTAGTAGTGGAAGTGTTGGGCAGTACATGGCTACGGAGGGCGTATTTTGGGTAATAATCGCTTTTTTTACCGGCACTGGCTGAATGTATAAAAAGGCAATCATGACTCGAATAACCTTCTATTTATTGCTACCCTTTCTCATTGCGGCGGCAACTAAAGCATGGTGGGTAAACTACAGGTACGAGCCAACGTCAGACGCCACCATATATGGCAATGATTTTTCTGCTGTCGAACTCTACACATGCGCAAACAACAAGTACTTCACCGCTGAACAGTGCCATGAGATCGCCAAAAACAATGGGGTATTTACCGTCCTGAGAGACCTAAACAACGATGGTGTTAAAGACCTTTGGTCAGTTGGTGTCGCAAAGTACAAATCTGGGGAATCCCCCTATGCGAACGTAGTTGTAGTTAGTAACCCAATAACTAAGAAGATTCAGCAGATACTTGCTGTTGAGCTAAAAGAACCGGGTTTTGCGTTATTCTTTGGCAGCGAGGAACGCCTATCCCTTTTCTTCTGCATGAAGTGTGGTAGCTACGCAGACATCGTATGGCAAGACAATGAGTGGACATTGGTATGGCCAGAGCTCTATGGGTCAAGACCCTAACAATGGTTTAAGCGTCGTTCAGGCCTTACAACCTTTACCGGGAAGACAAAGCTTCACCGCTGTTGTGCAAAGGGAAATACGATGGCTAATAGTGCCAATGCTTATTACAGCATTGATATGCGCCATTTACATTTTTAAACGCTAACCATTAGGCTAGCCTGACCGCGACATTCTACGATACAACCAGATTGTCGATGAAAATAGCAGCCCTACACTGAAAGGAATCACAATGCCACCCACAGTCATCCCCCCGCCCCCACCAAAAGCGTTAAAAACCTGCCAACGCTGCGGGCTACAATCATCGGTTGACGAGAAAGACTGCACCCACTGCACCGACCTGTCAGACCGAGAGCTGCACACCTACTTACGCAAACACATTGATGAGCAGCAAGCACGCACAAACCTAGCAGGCTGCTGAAAAACCCCAAGCGTACTCTTGTTTATGTTTTGGGCGATGTTGAATGGATAGTAGGAATAACATAGACAAATAGTTTGCGAATTAACGAGCACAACATTCCCCTTAAGAACCAGCCGAATGGAGGCCTGTTTTTTGCGGCAAGCGTATTGGACATACGCTCAAGTATAGCCAGGCCAGGGACAAGATAAATGACGCGCAGCGGCAGAGAGGGTGCCCCGGGGCGCGGCCAATCGATATGGCCTCAAAAAACGGGCCGGAATGATGGGGCCCGAATAGCTACATGGGTGTAGTGTATTAGGCCAACGCAGGCACAGCTGTCGAGCCAAGTTATCGGAGCGCCCTCTTTTGAATCCTTTTCTGGGCGCAGAAAAGGATTTCGCCCGCCCGGCGAAACGCCCCCCCTACTTGATAGGCGTCAACCTAAGCACCACTACATCGTGTGGTGGAATCGCCAATTCCAAATTCCGATTAGTATCGCCTTTGCCGCCTTGCCAAAGATCGCGCCAAGCAAATGTCTCGTGGTTAAAATCTATGCTACGACCGGTAAGGTCATCTTTAACCAAATTAAACTGCCAGTCGTGAGTATATTCAAGCGTATCGTCCCCTCGGTTCAAAAACAGGAACGCCCACTCGCCATTGGCTAACGGCTTTAGAAACACATTCAGGTCGCCTGCGTCGATATAACGCATGGCTTCAACGCCTGCCGGGTCTTGATTAAGCGCGACAATGTCTTTGTTGGTTAGGATTTTACGAGTCGCCTCAGACATACTGCGCAAATCATTGCCGGCAATCAGCGGGGAGTTGAGCATAGCCCACAGGGAGAAGTGCGAGCGGTCTTCCGCTTCGCTCATACCATTGCCCACTTCCATCATATCGTAGTCGTTCCAGTGGCCGGGCCCGGCGTACTGACGCAGGCGCAAGTCTTTGCGTATATCGAGAATCTTCAGAACGCCCAGGCTGCTCCAACTACCCCAACCATAGGCACAATCCCAGCACGGGTAGATGTCTCCGGTGGCGCGCCAGCTGTGACCAATATCCTGTGCCCACTCCCACGGCTGATTGTCACCCCATTCGCAAATGCTATACAAAATGGGACGACCCGCCGCTTTCAAAGCATCGCGCATAGTGGTGTAGGCGCCAATCGGATTAATGTTTTCGGTATCACACCAATCGTATTTTAAGTAGTCGATGCCCCAGGCGGCATAGGTTTTTGCATCCTGATACTCGTGGCCACGCGAGCCTGGGTAGCCAGCACAAGTGGTATTGCCGGCGTCCGAATAAATGCCCAACTTTAAACCTTTACTGTGCACGTAGTCGGCCAGCGCTTTCATGCCCGACGGAAAGCGCTCCTTATTGACTTGAATGTTGCCCTTGGCGTCGCGCTCGCCGTGCCAGCAGTCATCGATATTAATATAGGTGTAGCCAGCGTCTTTCATGCCCGTGTCAACCATGGCGTCGGCCATATCACGAATCATGCTTTCGTCAACGTCGCAGTCAAACGTATTCCAACTGTTCCAACCCATGGCGGGCGTATCCGCCAGCCCGGCAAATTTTTCAGCGAAGCTTAGGCAAGTGACTGCACTAAGTACGACTGCTAAGAGGCATTTTATCCAGAGTAATTTCATGGCTCGATCCATTATTGTTTATTGGTCAATGCTTGGTAGTGTTGGTTAATAATACTGAGCGTGCTTGCATCACTGGCAAAGACAGAATTCAAGCCTTGCGCCTCTTGCGGTGGATCGCCAAAAAAGTCATCGCCCGGCTGCCACATAAAATCTTCGCGCTGGGTTTGGCCAAAGCCGCCCCACGCCCAAAAGTTGGAGCCGGCAAATGGACCTTGGGCCTGTTGATCGTGTTCTATTGCGTCAAACACAAAGCGATAGAACGAGTCCCGGTATTGGGTGCTGTCTGCGCGGGTAAACTTACCACCGTCACGCTCAACCCCAAACTCTTCCAGCACAATGGGCTTATTCAGGCGGTTGGCAATAGCAACATGCGTGTTTATATAATCGGTTGCCCGCGCTTTAGCGGTGCTAAAGGTTGCCTCAGGCTGGGTGGCGTCATACCAGCTCCAGTTTTTGATCCACATATGAAAGGTGAGATAGTCGACATTGTCACTGGCGTGGGAGCGCTCAAATAAATCGGCATCTCCCAAAGTGCCCATGGCGCCTTCGTTGCCGGTGCTCACCAACTGCTGTGGTGCCAGCGCTTTAATAAAGCCGGCGGTAGTATCGACCCATTCGGCAAACGCTGGGTAGAATGGCCGACCGTCAGCGTCGCTGCCTGGGCGTGGCTCGTTGGCCAGCTGCCAAGACATGATGGTAGGATCAGCGGAGTACGGCTTCTCAGTGACGGTATTGGTACGGGTAACAATACGCTCAATCACCTTGCGGTAGAGCTTTTGCGCTTCCGGCAGGCGATAGAACATCGCCGAGTTTTGCATAAACGGGTCCCACTTACCGATTACATCCGGGTCGAGCACTTCATTACCGGTAAACCAGGCCACATATTGCGACATGCCGCCCGACCACTGCCAAAAGTTGTTTAAATAGAGCACGGCCTTCATATCTCGCTTAGCCATTTCAGCCAGTAAAAAATCCAGCCCGAGCAGAAGGTTTTCGTTTAAGTCGCCGTTTTCGTTTTCCACAATGGCCGGTTTAACGGCGCGCATAAGGGTGCTATCTTCGGACGCGGCCAATACGCGGAGGTTTGTCACTCCTTTGTCAGCCAACAGGTCCAACTCTTTCAGCAGACGCTCACGGTCGCCACCTTGCGGCGCACCGAGATAAGCGCCGTACCACATATTGGCACCGACGTAATGGTAGGGCTCGCCATTGAGAACAAACTCCGTGCCTTCAACACGCACAAATCCTGAAGATTTCTCTGCACTGTATTCGGTATCAACACACGCACTGACGCAGAATATTATTATAGAAAGAAGTATGGGCAACCTCATAAAACACCTATCTCTGTATTGTTATCGTTATCCGGAAGCCGCTCCGCAATTGCGCAACTCACCGCTCAGTTTTACATCTGACATCAGACTTCCGACGTCAGACTTTTTCCTGCAACAATTTCGCCGCTTCAATCATCGCTCTACCGTTATGGTAGGGGCCTTTCCAAAAACCAACTTTGTAGTCACGGTCTTCATCAATTTCATCGAGACTACAGTGCCAGTTCCACTCGCCATGCTCATGATCAAGTTGGTATTGTTGAATAAAGCTCCACAGCATTTGCGCATTGCGCAAATAACTCTCATCCTGACTGAGCTTCCAGGCATACAAAAAGCCCACCATAGCCTCAGCCTGCACCCACCAAACGCGATCGCGATGCACCTTACCGGTGGCTTTGACTTCGCCATCGAGTACCGCGCCAAATTCGTCCAGGGCCTCGCGTTGACAGGTACGCGCCAACGCCAAAATATCGGGCAGCAGACGCTCTATCCGATCTTTGTCATCCAACGACACTAAGGCTTTGTACAATAGCCAGGCACATTCAATATCGTGACCGTAGGTAAATTCAGGGGAGTGATCATTCCAGTTCGCTCCCATAAACATTCGCAAGTGGAAGCTGTCACGGTTAATCATGTACTTATCGATCAAGTCGATACCGTAGGCCAGAGCCAGACCCACCTCAACAGTGCGATGCACCTGATACAGTTTGGTGTAAGCCTCCACCACGTGCAGGTGGGTATTCATGGTCTTGGGGTAGTTCAGATCTTTTTCACTTAAGCGAACGTCATCAATGACGCCCCAATGGCGCGTGTAAGCTTCGAGATAACCCTCACCTTCGCGGTCAACACAGTGCTGTTCGATTAGTGCAAAACACTGCATAGCCGCTTCGAGCGCCGACTGGTCGCCACACATTTCGACGTATGCCGCCAGTGCATAAATGACAAACGCCTGGGCGTAAACTTGCTTTTTGTCATCGCACACCGAGCCGTCGGGATTGAGCGACCAAAAGTAGCCGCCCGCCTGGGCGTCGAAAAAATAACGCTGTATATAAGCGAACGCACGCTCGGCGCCGGCGCGGTATTCAGGGTTGCCGGTGTAGTGCGCCGCCTCGCTGAAAAACCACAAGATACGAGCATTCAGTACAAGCCCTTTAGGTGCACTGTTATTAATGCGGTTGTCTTGACTGATCTCTGCCGCGAAACCGCCAAACGTGTTGTCTATGCCATAGCGCAGCCACCAGCGAGCAATGTTGTCCAGTTCGGCATCACAGGCCGCGGCACTGAGCGCCACGCTAGAAGGTTGTGTGGTATCGGCTTGCTGCATTACTGAAATTCACCCAGCACTTTAAGGTTGGCGTCAATCAGTTGGTTGCGAACAGCGACCGAGGCCGCTGAACGCAAGCCATCTTCAGGTGTGTTTTTGCAATAATCGACAAGCTTTGCAACGGTCGTGGTCGCCACATGCATACGGGTGTCGGATGATGCGTAGTAAATAAATACATCGTTATTTTCATTCACAATCCAACCGTTAGCGAAGGTCACGTTCGATACATCGCCCACGCGCTCATCACCTTGAGGCGCAATGAAATGGCCGCCCGGGCGGTGCGTCACAACCCACGGCCTGTCCAGCTCGGTCATAAACATATAAAGCACGTAACGCAAACCAGCAGCGGTATTGCGCACACCGTGAGCCAGGTGCAACCACCCATCTGCGGTTTTAATCGGTGCCGGGCCCTGACCATTTTTTACTTCTTTAATGGTGTGATATTCCTTACCATCGACAATAACCTCGTCTTTGATTTCAGCGTTTTCCATAGAGTCGCTCAAACCCCAGCCAACACCACCACCGGAACCCACACTGATAAAACCATCTTGCGGGCGGGTGTACATGGCGTATTTGCCATCGACAAATTCCGGATGCAATACAACGTTGCGCTGCTGGCCCGAATAGGTGATTAAATCCGGTAGGCGTTCCCAGGTCACCAGATCTTTGCTTCGCGCGATACCACACTGAGCCTCTGCCGCGGATAAATCGTTGGGCTGATTTTCGTCTTTGCGCTCGGTGCAAAACAGACCGTAAATATAGCCGTCTTCGTGCTGAGTCAGGCGCATATCGTAGACATTGGTGTCCGGGCGATCAGTTTCCGGCAGGGTAATGGGGTGATCCCAGAAGCGAAAATTATCCACACCATTGGGGCTTTCAGCAATGGCGAAGAAACTCTTGCGGTCATCGCCCTCGACACGCACCGCCAGAATGTAGCGCCCCTGCCAGTAAAGCGCACCGGCATTAAATGCGGCATTAATTCCCTGACGCTGCATCAAGTGCGGGTTGCTCGCTTCATTCAAATCGTAGCGCCAAAAAATCGGGGCGTGCTCAGCGGTAACAATGGGGTTCTGCCAGCGGTCGTATATACCGTTGCCTGCGGCGGCTTTTTGGTTGGGGCGACTCACCAAGGCTTCGTGATCTGCCAACAATTGTCGAACACGTGTTTTAAATTCACTCATGGTTACTTCCTAACTCTCTAGCGGGACTGAAACCGATTACCCCGCCGGGTGTAAATAAGCAGGGGAAGCCGGTAACTTCCCATAGCGTTTTAAGATTCTATTTTTGGTAAGTACTGCGCGGGTGTGTCTTCGGGGTAGTCGTGCAGACGACACCACCAGAAACGCCACAAATACAAACTGGTGAGCGCCAGGACCAGCATCGACGCCATAAATTGCGGCCAGTGCTGGATGATCATAAAGATCGGAGCCGCCACCATAGACGTCTGCCAGATAATACCCACCACGATATTACCAAGGTCACGGGCGAGATCCGTATTGCGCGAGAGCTCTGGGTGGTCTTTTACCGCTTCGCGGTATACCGGGCCCCAAAAACCCCACGGCCGTACACGGATATAAAACGTTTTCAGTACTTGCATATCGTCGGCCGGGCTCAGCAATGAACCGGCAACACACGCGATTAAACATCCCGCAAAAATCCAGGGGAAGGCGTATACCGGCGCCAGGTCGAATTCGAACATCGCTTGCGCCACCTGAATAACAATCAAAATAACCAGCCCCGATGCCATACCGCAAAAGTAGCCAACCCCATTGAACCGCCACCAGAACCACTTGAGCACATTAGAAGCGGTGTAGGCGCCATAGAATGCGCTAACAATCCACTGAATAATGGTATTGAGCGAGGGAATAAACAAACCGATAACCACACCCAGCGCGACAAAAAGCACCGAGACTATGTAGCTGACCTTCACGTACTCTTTGTCTTCGGCGTCGGGCTTGATGTAACGTTTATAAATGTCGTTAACAATGTAAGCTGGCGCTGCATTGGTGGTGGCCGCAAACGTCGACATAAAAGCGGCCAGTAAGCCGGCGATCAACAAACCTAATAGGCCCGGCGGCACAAAGTTTTTCATGGCGAACGGCAGAATCTGCTCGAAGTCGACATCCGGCCCCATCGCGTTGAGTTCATCCATAAAAAACACCAGCGCCAAAACGGTCAGACCGGCAATCAACATGTAACGCGGGAAGAACAAAGCCACATTGACAAAGCCGCTCATTTTGGCGGCCTCGGTAGGCGAGCGCGCCGATAAAATGCGCTGCATATCGTAGTTGGGCGCAGGCCCCATGAGACTTTTCAACACGCCCGAAAACAGCATCAACATAAAGAAGATGGTAAAGGGCGAGTAGCCGTCGTCTAGAATTTTGGTATTGGCAGCATCGAGCGTACCGGACCAGTCGAGGTTCAAATCCCAGCCGAAGCCGACGCGGGTCCAATCTTCTGGCACCACGGCGGCGAGCATTTCCGGCGACACCTTTTGCATGGCAATAATGCCCACGGCAATACACGCCACAGTCATAATAAAAAACTGCAGGACTTCCGTGAACACCACACTGAACATACCGCCTTTAACCACATACACGGTGGTCAACGCGGTAATGATTAAGCCGTAATAAATGTCGTTGGTGGTGGGGTCGCTGGATAATTCCCACGGCAAAAAAACGGAGGCGAATTTACCGATACCGATAAACCCGTACGCGAGAAAACCGACCACGTTAACCAGTGCGAACAGCACCACAATCAAATGCGAGAGTTTCGCGCCGCGCCCCTCGCCGAAGCGGAAGGTAATCCACTCGGCCCCGGTCAGCACGCCCGAGCGACGCAACCAAACCGAGAGAAACACCATCAGGAATATCTGATTAAAGACGGGCCACAGCCAGGGAATATAAATACTGGATAAGCCGTAGACGAACAGCAAATACACCAACCACATGGTGCCGGAGATATCGAACATACCCGATGCATTGGACAAGCCCAAGGTATACCAACGCAATTTATTGCCACCTAAAAAGTAGCTGCGAATATTTTTTGAGGCGCGACTGGAAATCCAGAAGCCGATAAAAATGGTGGCCAGAATATAAGCGGCAATCACCATCACGTCGATAAGAGCGAGTTGCATGAGGTTTTCCAGTGCCTTTTTATTAAAATTTAGGAAAAATTCGGCTACCGGGTGCCGCCCATGCAACCGGTAACAGCCAAACGAGTATGGCAGAAAACGATTGAATCATGTAACGGATACGCATAGTCCGGAGCAATCTTCCACTGGGTTTAAATCAAGGGATGGCAAATGTAACCGATTACACGAAGAATTTCCACTTTTTTCCGCCACTTATCGCTGCGCGGGCAGTGTGCTAGTATCGCCGCAAGTAAAAACAACAAATCTAAGCGAGCAATTCGTGTCCAATATCCGAGATGTTGCCAAAGAAGCTGGCGTTTCCGTCGCTACCGTGTCACGCGCCCTGAGCGACCCCGAGAAGGTCTCGCAGGCCAGCCTTAACAAGGTACACGCCGCTATCGAACGCGTGGGCTACCGTCCCAATATGTTGGCTCGCAGCTTCCGCTCAGCCAAAAGTTACGCCGTGGTGGTACTGGTACCCGACATCACCAACCCTTTTTTCTCGCAGGTTATTCGCTCCATCGAAGACCGGGCCCAACAAAAAGGCTACGCAGTACTGCTGGGTGACACCCGCGGCTTGCCCGAGCGCGAAAAGGAGTATATTCGCCGGGTGGAAACCCGCATGGCCGATGGTGTGATTCAGCTTCGCCCCGACCAGCCCGGCAACCCAACCGTTATGCCCAGCGACGTTAAGTGCGTCAACGTATGCGGCTGCGAATCCACCACCGGCCCCCGGGTACGTATTGATAACCGCGGCGCGGCGCGCTCGGTTGTGGAATACCTGATCTCGCTGGGCCACAAACGTATTGGGGTTATTTCCGGCCTGAAAGACAACCCGCACACCATCGACCGCTTAGCGGGTTATAGCGAGGCTCTGGAAGCGGCGGGGCTAGAGTTTGACCCCGCTTTGATTGCCGAAGGTGACTACACGACCTGGTCAGGCCTGAACAGCGCCAAACAGTTTTGCCATATGGACAACCGACCTTCGGCCGTTATGTGCATGAACGACGAAATGGCCATTGGCGCCATTCAAACGTTTAAAACTCACGGGCTTAAAGTGCCGGAGAACATCTCGGTGACCGGCTTCGATGACATCAGCTACGCCCGCTACTGCGACCCTAACTTAACCACTGTGGCACAACCTGCCGAAGAAATGGGGAAGCTCGCCATGGATATGTTGCTGCGCTTGATTGAAGGTCAGGAGTTAGCCCAACAGGAAAATGTTCTGCCAGCCGAGTTTGTGATTCGCAAAAGTACCACCGTCCCCGGCAACAAGTAGCCATAGGCGCTCGCCATGAGCGCCGTTCACCGTTCACCGTTCACCGTCACAATACGCCTGCAACTCCTGCATCAATACCAGCAGGTGATACAGGGTGCTGGCCGGTGCCGTATCTACAATAACCTCGTCGTGCTCGCCGCGCTGGTCCACATAGGTGCCGGGCGTTGTGCCGCACAGGTAATAATCAAACAAGGTGGCGACGGAGCGTGCCGCCAGTGCCTCAGCGTTGCTGTCGCCGCGCCTTGCCATTACCAGACAGGACTTTATCAATTCCGTGAGCCCCCAGCAGCGTTTGCTAGACTGCAAAACCGCTCCGCTAGGTGTCACTGAGTCAAAGACCAAACCGCTGTCGGCTTTATAGCCCAACTCCAACCCGCGGTGAAACAGCACCTGCAGGTATTCATCGACCTCGACACCGGTCAGGCGCTGATACCAATCCAGCAACCACACCCATTCAAACATATGGCCGGGCTCAACCACCTGGCCGTCGGCACCGGGGGCAAGACTCCAGTCTTCGTTAAAGAACTCAAATAGCACACCGCTGTCGGCACTGAAAAATACGGATTTAAATAGCTCAAACATTTGCCCGGCTCGCGCCAGCCACTGCTCATCACCACTGGCTTCATACAGCGCCATAAAGGCTTCAAACAGGTGCATGTGCGGGTTTTGGCGACGCCAGGAGTATTCGTAATCCCCCTCTTTCCAGCCGCCATTGTCGGTGTAAAAGCGCGCATCAAAGTGCGCCACCAAAGCCTCGGCTTTGGCCAGCGCCGATGCGTCTTTACTGACCCGGTACTGCCAAGCATAGGCAAGCAGAAAAAAGGCGTGGTCGTACAGATCCTGGCGTTGATCAAGCACCTCAAACTGCGGATTAAATAAATGAGTGTAGCCTCCACCGGCACTGGGGTGGGCTGCGTGAGTTTCGACAAAGCTCAACATTCTTGCCCCTATCGCGGCGCCGTCTTCGCACCACCCCATTGATTGCGCTGCGGTAAAAAAGAAGGCCTGACGCGCTTGCACCCGCACCCGCACGTTAGCCGCAGTATCTACGCCGCCTGTCACATCGAAGCGCTCAATACTGGTACCGAGTTTTGCCACCAGGCTATGTTCGCGCCAAAAAGGAATCGCTTGGCGCTGAAACCACTGACTCAGTCGCTGGGACTGCTGCTTTAAATCTTTCGACATGCGTACGCTACGTCCTTAGAAACGAGATTAAAAAAAGGGGGCAATAATGCCTGAATATGTAACCGGTTTCAATTGTCTAATTCGCCGATAATGCCACCAGACACAGCCAAAATAACGTACAATTTGCTGGCAATTCATGCAAAAAATAATATGACCATCGGTACTGACTACTTGACTATACACAAGCTGCTTCTAATCGTCGCAGGCGCCGTTTCACTTACCTCTCTCGCTGCACAACCGCCAAATGCATCGACACCTGATCGCGTTGTACTAACACCCGGTAGCAGCTCTGTTGAGCGCACTCGCTATGAATCGGCGGTGGTTGAGCTGGCCCTGAACAAAAGCAAGGCGCGCTTCGGTGACTACACCTTGGTATACCACGACATTGCCTACAGCCGCACCCGAACTACGCGCCTACTGACCGAGGGCAACGAGGTCAATGTCATTACGGCACCGCACCTAGCGCTCGACCCCAAATTACCGCCAAATGCGCTGACAACGATTCGTATCCCTTTGCTAAAAGGCATGCTGGGCAAGCGCCAACTTATTGTCAGAAGAGACCGTCTGGCGGAATTTGAGCAAATTGAAAACCTGACACAATTGCGGCAATTTACCGCTGGCCTCGGCTTTGACTGGAGCGACAACCTGTTTTTTGAGCGCAACCAGCTGCCCTTTTTCACCGGCACAAGCATTGCTCAGCTGTTTAACATGCTCAGGCACCAGCGCTTTGATTATTTTCCGTTGGGGTTGGTAGAGGCCAGTTCCGCGCTCGCCAACTCAGGCATGGCGCAAGAGTTAGCGATCGTGGAAAACGTTATGATTGAATACCCCCTGCCGGTCTACATTCAGGTAAGCGCCAACAAACCTCAACTGGCACAACGACTGGAGTTTGGCTTACAGCAGGCGCAGGCCGATGGCAGCTTGCAGGCGCTGTTTAACTATCACTATGGGGATTTGGCCGAGCGCACCAAACACGCTCTCGTTTTACCTCTGCAAGATCTCGCGCCCGGCAGTTACCGACACCATTAGCGTTTTTTCTGAAACTTAGCTTTTAGCGCGAGTTCCACTTCCGGCGTCACAAATTTACTGACATCACCGCCCAGTGCAGCAATTTCGCGCACAATCGATGACGATATATACGAAAGGTGTTCGGCTGGGGTAAGAAACAGGCTTTCCATATCGGGCGCAAGCGCGCGGTTCATATTCGCCAACTGGAATTCATATTCGAAGTCGGACACCGCGCGCAAACCTCGCAAAACGCCGTGCGCGCCCTGATCATGGACGAAGTCCACCAGCAGGTTATCAAAGCCGCAGACTTCGACGTTGTCTAGGTGCTCGAGGGTTTCCTGTGCGAGTGCGACCCGAGCTTCGAGGTCAAACAAAGGTTGCTTGCGAGTGCTGGCGGCGACCGCCACTACCACATGATCAAATAGACGGCAGGCACGTTCTACCAGGTCTTTATGGCCATTGGTAATCGGGTCAAACGTGCCCGGGTAGACGACCTTACGCATAGTGTTATTCTCAATTGCGGGTTATTTGGGGGCGGATACTACAAAAATCGCCATCGGCTTACCAGCCCTAGCCGGGCAGCACCCGAAACAAAGCATAGCAGACACGACCGGCCTGTTTTTGCCGATACGCTTGCCAGGTATTCGGCACCGTGTAGTTGGCCTCGATGGGCGACTCGATATACACCCAGGCCTCCTGCGCCAACCAGGGGCCCAGCGCATCGATGCATGGCTGCCATAGCTCACCGGCAAACGGCGGGTCCAGAAAAACAATATCGAATGCGCCGCGAGGCGCCTGTTGTAACGTATCCAGTGTATCGCCGCGGCTCAGCCTGGCCTGCGCCGCCTGCAGCAAACTGAGTGATTCGGCAATAGCTCCGGCTGCGGCGGGATGCTTTTCCCATAACTCGACGTGGGCAGCACCACGCGAAAGCGCCTCTAACCCTAAGGCGCCACTGCCGGCAAACAAATCCAGGCAGCGCGCATCCACAAGCCAGGGCGCCAGCCAATTAAACAGGGTTTCACGAATGCGATCCCCCGTGGGTCTGAGCCCGTCGATATTGGCAACCGGCAACTTGCGACCGCGAAAACGCCCACCAATAATGCGCAGCATTGACGGTTTTACTGTGTTTTTTTTTGCTCTTGCGCGCGAATTGGGCACAACGACCTCTCCATACTCCTGAGAAGTGGTAGGATAGCGCCTTTGTTGTGTATCGATAAGGGTTATCACCACCCATGTTTTTTAAACGCTTTAAAAAAGACGCCAGCGACGAAACCAAAACCGCACCCGCGGAACCCGAGCAGGCCACACCTCCTGACCCCAGCACTGGCACGCCCCAGGAAAATTCCAGCAAAGAGGGTTTTTTCAGTCGAATTAAACGCGGCTTAACGCGCACCAGCAGCCAATTTTCCGATGGGCTCGGCAATCTGTTTCTCGGCAAAAAAGAAATTGATGACGAGCTGCTAGAGGATATTGAATCCCAACTGCTGGTCGCCGATGTGGGTATGGAGGCCACGGAATCCATTATCAACGATCTGACTGATCGGGTGGCACGCAAGCAGTTGGCCGACCCTCAGGCATTGTTTGCCGCACTGCAAGATGCCCTCGGTGAACTGCTAACACCGGCTGAGTCGCCACTTTTGATTGACACCCGTCACTCGCCTTATGTCATATTAATTGTCGGGGTCAATGGCGTCGGTAAAACCACCACCATCGGTAAATTGGCCAAGCGCCTGCAGAACGAGGGCAAATCGGTCATGCTGGCCGCCGGCGATACGTTCCGCGCCGCAGCCGTTGAGCAGCTGCAGGTGTGGGGCGAACGCAATTCGGTACCCGTCATTGCACAACATACCGGCGCCGACAGCGCCTCGGTCATTTTCGATGCAGTGCAAGCGGCCAAATCACGTGGAATCGACGTGGTAATTGCTGATACCGCTGGCCGCCTGCACAACAAAGACCACCTGATGGAAGAGCTGTCTAAGGTACGCAGGGTCATGAGTAAACTCGATGTCAGCGCACCCCACGAAACACTTTTGGTATTGGATGCCGGCACAGGTCAGAACGCGGTTAGTCAGGCTAAGCACTTTATAGCGGCGGCTGGCGTGAGCGGTTTGGTACTGACAAAGCTCGACGGCACCGCCAAGGGTGGAGTCATTTTCGCGCTCACCCAACAATTCAACTTGCCAGTGCGCTTTATCGGTGTCGGCGAAGGCATTGACGATTTACAGCCGTTCGCCGCCAAACCCTTTGTCGAGGCACTGTTTAGGCGGTGATTCGGTTCAGCGGAGTCAGCAAGCGCTACGCTACCGGGCAGGACGCATTGAGCCGAGTTGATTTTCATATTGACCGCGGCGAGATGGTGTTCCTGACCGGGCACTCGGGCGCTGGCAAAAGCACCCTGATGAAACTGATTATGCTGATGGAGCGCCCTACCAGCGGGCAGGTAGTGGTGGGCGGGCGCAATACCGAGCGCATTCGCGCCAAACAAATTGCCCATTACCGCCGCGACATAGGTGTCGTTTTTCAAAACCACCAACTGCTTTTTGACCGCAGTGTGTTCGACAATATTGCCTTGCCACTGCAAGTCGCCGGCTTTCAGAATGCAGACATCGGCCGGCGGGTGCGCGCAGCGCTCGATAAGGTTGGCCTGCTGCACAAAGAGCGACACAATCCCATTACACTCTCAGGCGGGGAACAACAGCGCGTTGGCATTGCCCGCGCTGTGGTGAATAAACCGGCTTTGGTTTTGGCCGATGAGCCAACGGGCAATCTGGATCCAGAGTTGTCGGCAGAGATCATGAACCTGTTCCGTCAATTTAACGAACTGGGAATGACGCTGGTCATCGCCACCCACGACATCGACTTGATTGAACGCATGAACCGGCGCGTACTGCATTTGGAACAAGGTCGTGTCGTGTCCGGCGGGGGGCTGTGAATGGCGCGCCATAACCCCACCCCACCGCGCCCCAAAGGCGCCAGCCAAAGCAGAACGCAGTGGCGCGACCAGCTTGAATCCTGGCAGGCACACCACAGTACTTGCGCCATCGAAAGCTTAATTCGGCTGACCCGATCCCCCCTGCAAAGTTTGCTGACCTGGCTGGTGGTAGCCATTGCCACCGCCCTACCCGCCACTTTGTATGTGGCGCTGCAAAATGTGCAGTCGCTCGGCTACAACTGGCAGGACTCGAGTCAAATCTCGGTATTTATCAACCGCCAGGCGGCTGGGCAAGCTATTGAGAAGTGGCGTGTTGAGCTCGCCAACCAACCCGGAATCGAGCAAGTGGTATACATAAGTCCGGACCAGGCACTGGCAGAATTTCGCGAGTATTCCGGCCTCGGTGAAGTGCTGAACGATCTGGAAGAAAACCCCCTCCCGCCGGTGCTGCTGGTCCAGCCTGACGCCAGCGCAAGCCAGGGCGAAGTACTGGAGCAGTTACTGCAAGAGCTCAATGCGCATGCACTCAGCGAAGAAGCCAAACTCGATATGATGTGGGTTAAAAGACTGCAGCAGTTGATCGATCTGGCCAGCCGGGGCGTATTCTTTCTCGCAGCGCTACTGGTGCTGGGGTTGTTACTGGTGATTGGCAACACCATTCGCCTCGCCATTGAAAACCGCCGCGACGAAATTGTGGTGGTAAAACTGGTGGGCGGTACCGACGCCTATGTGCGTCGCCCGTTTCTCTATACCGGACTTTGGTATGGTCTCGGCGGCGGCGTGATCGCCCTGATTTTACTGGCGCTGGGTCTAACATGGCTGTCAGTGCCAGTGGCAAAGTTGGCGAGTTTGTACCACAGCGAGTTTCGCCTACAGGGGCTTAATTTCTACACCAGCATACAATTGGTATTACTGGCAGGGTTGGTGGGCCTCGCCGGCGCCTGGCTGGCCGTCGGCCGCCATCTGCGGGCTATTAAGCCAGAATAAAGGCCAAATTTGCTCACAGCGCCGCACCCGTGCTGTTAAGTTATGCTAACCCGTTGAATTTACTCATAAATGACGGGAACTTTTGACTATTGGCAGTCTCTAATCAGTAGTGCTAGACTAAACGGCCTCAAACCGATCGGTTCGAAGGCAACAAACGTTATTTTTTGGGAGTTTACGACTATGAGCACATGCTTGCAGCCAATGGGGAATATGTCGCCTGGGGCGAACCTCAACGCCTACGTGCAGGCTGTCAGCGGCTTTTCCGTCTTATCCCAAGAGGAAGAGCAGGGCCTCGCTGAAGATCTTTACTACAACGGTAATGTCGATGCCGCAAGGCGTCTGATTATGGCCCACCTGCGCTTTGTTGTGCATATTGCCCGCTCTTACAACGGCTATGGCCTACCACTGGGCGATTTAATTCAGGAAGGTAATGTTGGCCTGATGAAAGCGGTAAAACGCTTTAACCCCGAAAAAGGCGTGCGTCTGGTGTCTTTTGCTGTGCACTGGATCAAAGCCGAAATACACGAATTCATTTTGAAGAACTGGCGCATTGTCAAAGTGGCGACCACCAAAGCCCAGCGCAAGCTGTTCTTCAACCTGCGCGGCGCCAAAAAGCGTCTGGCTTGGCTCACCAATGATGAAGCCAAGGCCGTAGCCGAAGACTTGAACGTTGAAGTGAAGCATGTGCGCGAAATGGAAAGCCGCCTGTCCTCATACGATGCAGCATTTGATGCACCTGAGGGCGATGACGATGACAGCAGCTATGTTGCCCCTGCACATTATTTGGAAGACAAGCGTCAGGACCCTGCCGTTCAGCTCGAGGCGGCCAATTGGGAAGCCACTAACGTCAGCGGTCTGGAAAACGCCATGGCACAGCTCGATGACCGCAGCCGTACCATTTTGCAACGCCGCTGGCTGAACGACGACAAAGCAACACTGCACGATTTGGCCGCCGAATATGGCGTTTCCGCTGAGCGTATTCGCCAGCTGGAAAAAAATGCCATGAAGAAAGTGAAAAATATGATGGAGACCGCAGCTTAAATACTGTTGTCAGCCATCCCGAAGGCCGCGCCTCGCGCGGCCTTTTTTTTAGCCCCCGAGTACGATTGCCATGTCACAGCTTATGCTCTCCCTCGCCGCCGTATTGGGTCTTGTTGCCGTTGCCCTCGGTGCCTTTGCCGCTCACGGCCTCAAACACACACTAGCCGATAATTTGCTGTCGGCCTTTAACACTGGTGTTGAGTACCAGATGTACCACGCCCTGGCGCTCATCGGCGTTGCACTGTTTATCAAAGCTCACCCCGGGCCGTGGCTCACCGCGTGTGGCGCTTTGTTTTTTGTCGGGACTTTACTGTTCAGCGGCAGCCTCTATGCTCTGGCGCTGACCGGCGCCCGCTGGCTGGGGCCAATTACGCCCTTAGGCGGCCTGTGCTTTATGCTCGGTTGGGCCTGTTTATTTATCGCCGCAATTAAATACCTCAAGTAACACATACCATGACTGAAGAATTTCGCCCCGAGTACAAAAAAAAATCCATTCGCAGTTTTGTCATTCGCGCCGGTCGTATGACCGACGGTCAGAAAAAAGCGTTTGAAACCTATTGGCCGCAGTATGGTGCCAGCCTGTTCGATGGCCCTTTGAATACCAGCGAGGCATTTGGTCGCGAGGCCGCGCTGGTCCTCGAAATTGGCTTTGGCATGGGCGCTTCACTGCTGGAGATGGCAAAGAACGAGCCCGATAAAGACTTTATCGGTATTGAGGTACACCCACCTGGGGTTGGCCGGCTAATTCATACCGCGGGCTTAGAGGAGGTGAAAAACCTCAAGGTCTATATGGCCGACGCCACCGACGTGCTGGAAGACTGCATAGCCGACAACAGCTTGGCTCGCGTACAAATTTATTTCCCCGACCCATGGCATAAGAAAAAACACAACAAACGCCGCATAGTGCAACCTGCGTTTGTACAGAGGCTGCGCAGTAAACTCGCGATTGGTGGTGTGCTGCATCTGGCGACCGACTGGGAAAACTACGCGGAGCATATGAAAGAAGTCATGGATGCGGCCGAAGGCTACATCAACACCGAAAGCAGCGGCAACTTTTCCGCTCGCCCCGAGTTTCGCCCCATTACAAAATTTGAAGTGCGCGGCGAGAAACTCGGCCACGGAGTGTGGGATTTACTGTACCAGCGCACGGAATAACCCGAACACTTAACGCAACAGGAAGAGCGCATGCTTGCACAGCATTTGACCAAGCCCAACCTCTGCGCGGCGCTCCTCGCGGCGGCCTTGTTTATCTACTTAATTGATGCTCTGCCGCTGGTCAATTTTATTGCCCTACTCATTTTAAACGGTGCAATTTACGCGCTGTACAGTCTGAACCAAGCATTACCCCACACAAGTTTGCCGCGCACGCTAGCACACTCTGGACTGTGGTTCGCCTGCCTCATACTAGGATTTTTTATCGCTCTCTACCGCCCCAGCGATTTTAATTATCCGCTGGCGTTTCATTTTACTCAGCTCGATTTTCAGCTGTACGCCAACCTGGGCAAGGGTCTGGCCGGCGCACTGGTACTGGTGTGGCTCTGGCCACGCAGCGATAAGGCAAAGAATATTTGGCTCAGCCTTGCTCTGGCCCTGGTGGCCAGCAGCCTGGTTATCGCATCAGCCAAAGCAATGGGTATACCCTGGGCATTCAAAACACCCTCGGGCATCGTTTGGTTTCTAGTGATTAATGTCGCGCTAACCGTACTGGCAGAAGAGGCATTTTTCCGGCTGCTACTGCAGGAGAACTTAGCAAAATTACTGGGCGGAACTAAAGTCGCGATATTGAGTGCGGCACTGGTGAGCGTGGCAATATTTGCACTCGCTCATGTGCCACCTACCCATAAGTTTTTTGCTCTCTATTTGATTGCTGGCGGCCTGTACTGCGCGGTGTACACCTACACCCGTAGGCTCTCTATGGCGGTGGCAACTCACGCAGCGGTAAATATTCTTCACTTTACTCTGCTACCCTACCCTTTGAGTTAGTCGTGTTTTTTATTTGCTTCGCCAAGCTCAGCAAGTCAATAGCCTTGCCGATCTTGAGTTCCATCAGAGCCACAACGCTGTGCATTGCGATCAACTGTCGATCCGGTAATATTTGACCTTTTGCGATTGACATTGACAGCTTCTGCCTTGCTTTCAAATTCCCGAAACTCTCGTAACGGCCCAAAAGTTCCACGGCTCGCTCTTGCCGGGTAACAGGACGTTGCCTGGGCTCGACGCCCAGCTCTCGCACCATAGCCTCGGCCAAAGCCCAAACCGACCAGGGGTTTTGTCCCGTTAGTAAATTTTGATCTTGTACCACGTGCTCCAGGTATTTAGGCCCCTCACTATACTCAGCGCCCAAATCCTGCAACTTACTCTGCAGCAAAAATGGAAATAGATTTTCTGCGTCAGACATCAACAGTAACTCTTCGGAGTTAGAGAAACCGGTGATTCTCCTACCACTTAGAAAAGGGGTCGATCCCTCCAAATAAACATTAACCAACGCTGCCGGACCGTGACACACTGCGCCGATAACTTTTCCCTGCCGGTGGAAGTTTTCGACTAAACGCTGAACATGTGGATTATCGGGGATAATCGAACATGGCTCCCTTACCGCCGACAAAGTATATCCCTTGGTAAACATCAGCATGGACCTGCGCCAAAGGAATGCTATTGGTAACTTTTCGCATGGCTTCTTGATCATTCAAAAACGCATAGTCATACGCGCCCATATCCTCAGTATCGAAGATTGCAGGAGGCTCGCCACCCAGCGGGCTGGCAATGTCTACCGTAAAGCCGTTGGCCTGAAATACATAGTAAGCACGGGCCAGCTCTGTATGCTCATACCCTGTATCAAGCCCTGAGTCCCCCAGCGACTGAGTGCTCGTTACAACCGCCAATATTTTTGCTGACGCGGATTTCGGCGCACCTCCAGTTACATAAGGTAAATCTTCAGGGCTTGTTTGCTCTATATTTATGCTGGCCGTACCGGGCTCAAACAGTTCCGCCAACCACAGAAAGCCTCCGGCCAATGGCAGACAGGCAAGCAGCAGTAAAATCACTATTTTTTTAACCATAACAGACACCTCAATTTAACGTGTCTGTAGGTTGCGCGACTTAACGTGAAAAACGGGTGAAATGTTCAAACTTTTTGGCTGAAGAACTGACAGCCGCTGAGTGTTAACTTAAATACATATTAAGCGCGCCTAATCTTCTAGCCCGCCCAACACGAATTTACCGATGCTTCGACCTGTTTTTATATCTGCCAGCGCCTGAGTAACCCGCTCTGGGGTCATCGCACCCAGGTACTGAGCCATCGTGCTGCGCACTCGTCCGGCATCAACGAGTGCAGCGACTTGCTGCAAAATACGCTGTTGCTGTTGAATATCGGCGCTAGCAAAAAGTGTGCGCGTGAACATAAACTCCCAATGCACCGAAACACTTTTGCGCTTAAATGGCACAATATTAAGCTCGGCTGGATCGTCGATAACGCCCAACTTTCCCTGAGGGGCAATGCATTCAACTATGCTGGCAAGATGCTGTTCTGTGTGAGTTAGCGAAGCCACTAAATCGACTTCGCCAAAGCCTAGTTTTTTAAGTTCGTCCGTCAGCGACGTGCGGTGATCAACTACAAAGTCGGCCCCAAGCTCTCTCACCCACTCCCGACTTTCCGTGCGCGAAGCTGTTGCGATCACCGTGAGTCCAGTCAACTGTTTCGCCAATTGAATTAGCATGGAGCCCACGCCACCGGCAGCTCCAATAACTAAGAGGTTGCCTGCACTGGACTTGTCAGCGCCAAAACGGTCAAACAATAGTTCCCACGCGGTAATTGACGTTAAGGGCATTGCCGCAGCCTGGAGGAAATCTAAACTGCGGGGCTTATGCGAGACAACACGGTGGTCAACCAACTGCCACTGACTTTGACAGCCAGCGCGATCAACAGCGCCCGCGTACCACACTTCATCGCCGACGCTAAAGCCACTCACGTCAGCGCCAACGGCTTCGACCACACCGGCCGCATCCCAGCCCAGCACCTGCCTCTCACCCGGGGCGGGCGTTACACGATTGTGTATTTTTCCGTCTACGGGATTCAGTGCAGTGGCTTTGACGCGAACCAGAATATCCCGGCCGTCGGCCACCGGCGTCGGCACATCAATAATACGTAAAGCTTTGTCACTGGTCTGTCCATCCGCCGCGCCATAACCAATTGCTTTCATATACTCGCCCAAGTGTTATTAAAACTGTGGTTTGGTTGCCGCTTTTGCGTAGGCAAGCCCCAGTGTTTTCATTACATCACGCCATGACACAATGCCCAGCACCGCATTGCTGTCATCGACAATAGGAATACAAGATATAGTATGCTGGTTAAACACACTAACCACTTCGGGAAGTCGAGCATCAGGTTTGAGTGTTATTGGGTCGCGCGACATTATTTGATGCGCCCTTTTGTTCAGGCAGGCGAGATCTTTTAAGGTTTCCGCCGCAGTCCCGATATTGGGGCTAAGCACTTTTAGCAAGTCCCGATCGGAAATTACCCCAACCAGCTCACTGTCACTAATAACCAACAAATGATGAAAACTTGTCTTTTCGAATAGTGACTTCACTTCCAGCAGGGAGTCATCCATTTCGACAGTGACCACCGGCTGAGTCATAAATTCAGTAACGTTCATCGGCTTCCCCCTGCACGTTTCAACTATCGGTAACGGGTCGCGAATACACCTCTTGCTGTACATGCTCCGCCAACCCCACTCCGGCCTCGGACATTGTCAGGTAGGTTTCATTCGCACCAGCGGCATTAATTTTGTCCGCCTCATCCTGAAACAGCGTGTGCGAGGCGATAAAACCTTCGAAACCACGCTGTCTTAATTGCGTTACCGCAATCATTTTTGCCTCGATATCGCTCATACTCAGAATGACCGCGCGAATGTTGTCCATACGCAAGCCCTGCCAGAACACCTGGTCTTCTGCATCAGCAAACAGAACCGCGCGCCCCTCCTTGCGGTGGCGATCCACTTTGCCTGGATCTGAATCCAACGCGATAAGTCCCGGCACCTTGTCCTTTAACTGTTCGTATGCAGCGGTACCGGTACGGCCCATGCCAAATATTAAGACTTCCGCATTACCCAGAGATATAGGTTGTTGGTCGGGGTGGTGAATGTTGCGTTCAAAACGCAGTAATCTAGCCGACAAACGCTCGTAGAATGGGTGTGCAATGCGATTGAGAGGCGCCGATATTACAAACGAGACGGCCACTGTTAAGGCCAGAGGCACCAGCCATTGCGGCAACACAATAGCGGCCACAATGAGACCAAATTCGCTGTAGTTGGTCAGAGCCAAAGACGTCAAAAATGCACTGCGTGCCCGCAGCTTAAATATCACCAACAATAAGAAAAATAGTAGCCCCTTCAGTGGCAGCACAATCGTAGCGGCAGTGGCCAGTACCAGCGCATCCATGCCCGGCAAGCCACTCATGCCAATCTGTAGAAAAAAGCCCACCAAAAAGACTTCTTTAATACTCCATAGGGAATTGGATAACTCGGTCGCCCGCTTATGTTTGGCCAACAACACCCCAAACGCCAGTGCCCCGAGCTCTGAGCTCAAGCCCAGCGCCTCAAAGCCAAGACCACCCACGACCAGAGCCAACAACAGCCCCAGTAACACCATAAGTTCGTCGTGGCCGCAGACATCCAACAGACGGAAAAGCAGTGGGCGCATTAACGGTAGCGCAAGCACCAGAAGCGCCCATGCCGATGGCGTAGTGCCACTGGCGAGGCTGATCACCAGCAGCGCCAGCAAATCTTGAATAACCAAAATACCGATGGCGACCCGACCGTGAAAAGCACGCAACTCGCGCTTACTGTCCAACACTTTCGCCGCCAGCACAGTACTAGAGAAAGAAAGGGCGACACCAAGCAACAGCGCCTCATACCAGCTTATATCCAATAGCAGGAAGACACCGGGCGTCAGTAAGGTCACCGACAGGGCGAAATGCAACAGACCGCCGCCAATGACCTCAGGTTGTACCAGATTGCGCACACGCAACTTTAGGCCCACGGTAAATAACAGCAGCAACACCCCCAAATGAGCCAGATGCGATATGACCTCGTCGCCATGCGACGGCAACTCCACATAATGGCTCAGCCCACTAATGGCAAAGCCTGCCGCTAAATAGCCCACCAGTGGGGGCAAGCCCACCGCCCTGACCATCAATCCAAGAGTGAACGCTAAGGCTATCCATACTGCTTCTAACATAATGGGTTATTTCTCTCACAGGCTATTGAAGTTTAACTATATCAACCTTAGATTAGTTCTTACCATATAGCGGCGCGAACAACCGGCCGCAGCTGACAGGACGACCTGTCGGTAATGTCACAACGGGGACGGCCCCATCCTTTTTGGAGGTACCGTTCGATGTCGTGGATATTTCTGATTTTTGCCGGGCTGCTCGAAATCGCCTGGGCCATAGGCTTAAAGTACACCGAGGGCTTCAGCAAATTATGGCCCTCCCTGATCACGGTGCTCGCGTTGATGGCCAGCTTAACGCTGCTGGCGCTGGCGTTGCGGCAGCTGCCATTGAGCACAGCCTATGTGATTTGGTCCGGCATTGGTGCCCTGGGTACCGTGATTGCCGGCTTTATTCTATTTGGAGAACATCTGGGCGCTTTGCGCCTAGGCTGCATAGCCCTTATACTCGTCGGCATCATAGGTTTAAAACTAACTAGCTAGGCAGGGAATATGAAGGAACTTTACTCAGCCAACCCCGTGATGTTCAAAAACAACCCACTGGGGTTTGTTCTGGCCTTAGTGTTGGTTCCAGTGGGCGTTGGTATAATCATCTTCCTTGTCTGGCACCTTAAAAACAAGTCTTCGCGCTTGATTGTCACTGAAGAAGACGTATTGTTTGAACAGGGGTTGCTCAGCAAAGAGCGCTCAGAGCTCACCATTAAGAGCATTCGGACTGTAAAGATTAAGCAATCTTTCTGGAATCGCATCTTTGGTACCGGCACAGTAGAGCTTTACACCGCTGGCGACTCGCCAGAAATTGTCGCCAAAGGCTTACCCGATCCAAACACCATACGGGATATCATTAAAGCCAACGATTAAGGCCTGCTAACGCTATTTGCGTACAAGCCGCTGCGATAAGACATTCGCCAATCAAGGCGCGAGGAGACTAGCTTGGGAAGCGACGACAAGGACAAGCGCGAAGCCCGAACCACGCTGATCGTACTGATTGTGGTGGTACTGTTGGCGCTGGCCGGAATGATATTCGCGCTCCCCATGATGGCTGAAATGACCAGCGGCGTCTTCAGCGAAGGGATTGGCCTTAAAAATGCTGCCGTCATCTCTTTTTTTGTCACTATGGCACTTCTGATTGTCTTTGCCATTAGCTCAGGGGATGGGCTAATTGGCGAGCTACAATTCGTACTGGGAGGATTTTTCTCCTTTTTTATAGTGATCTGGCTAATGATTGCCTGGATCTTTTAACTCAAGGTTAAGTAACGACTATGAAACTGACCAAATCTATCTCTGCCTTACTTCTGCCCGCAGCCCTGTTAACCTCCGGCGCCGCGCTGGCCGACAACAACCGTGGTTTTTTCGCCGGCGTGGGCGCCTCGGCCATTAACGTCGACGACAGCGCCTCTTTTGATAAAGCCAACCTGTGGACAGCCGAGATTTTTGGCGGTTATAAACTGAACCCCTGGCTAGGCGCGGAAGTGCGTTACGGCACGGGCCTCGGGGAAGAGGAGCTTTACCTTGACTACGCCGGGCTCAGCACCACTAAAATGGACATCGATAACTCGGTAAGCATCTATTACCGTGCCGAGGCTGTGAATCAAACCGGCCGTTTCTACGCACTTTTGGGCTATTCCGATGTGGAGTTCACGGTTCTCGGTAACGGCGCCTCGGCTACTTTATCGGAAGACGACTTCTCGTGGGGCCTGGGCGCCGGCTTTATCGTCGCGCCAAAGTTGAGCCTAAACTTTGAGTATCGCAATTTGGTGGATGTCGACGCTTACCGCTTTACCACTATCACCACCTCGCTGGATTACCGCTTTTAAGGCGGTGATAAGTGAGCGTTAAAGGTGGATGAGCTGCCCGAACAAACCGTTCACTGCCCGTTTTGTGACGCCCGGCTGACGCTTTTGTTAGATACGTCAGCCGGTGCTGAGCACAGTTATACCGAAGATTGCCACGTCTGCTGCCAACCCATGCTGGTGCATTTAACGCAGGACACCGATGGCCATTGGCAAGCTACCCTCGAGCAAGAGTAACTCAGCCTTGGCGCAGCGGAGACCCTACAAGGCCGCCTCTATCGCCTGAGTTAAGCTTTCGCTACCTGGCTTAGCCGTACTGCCGAAATGCTCAACGCCACCCGCGCTTGGGTCAATAACGTATTTGTTGAAATTCCAGCTTGGCTCTTCGGTTTGCTCAGCTAGCCACGCGAACAATGCGTTGGCCGATTCACCGGTCACCTCAGTTGGCGCCAGCATGGTAAAGCTCACACCGTAATTGGTAAAACAGATAGTAGCGGCCTCTTCCTCGGAGTTAGCCTCTTGCTTGAATGCGTCGCTGGCGAAACCCACAACCACCAGGCCCTGATCTTTGTATTTCTGATGGACGGCCTCTAAACCCTCAAACTGCTTAGTGAAGCCGCAGTGACTGGCGGTATTGACCACCAGCGCAGGTTTATTATTGAGCAGCTCGCATAAATCGACGGTACTGGACGAGTGTAACTTGCGGTACTCGCCGTTTAAGTGATCCGGACAGGTGTCGCCAGCTTGCGCCAGCGCAGCCAGCGGCATTAATAGTAGACTCAGCAAGTATTTTTTCATTGTGATATCCCTTAAAGTAGAATTATACGGATGCAACTATGCAAGAGTTCATTGCGCTATAAACCAGGCATCACATCAACGGACGCACGACCGCCCAACTCAGGTAAAATAACACCATCCATTACCTGAGCAAGCTTAGGGTACTCTTTTCCAACAAAGGTTGCAGTATGCGCATTCCCAGAGTTTTCACCGACCAACCGCTTTGCACTGGCACGACTGTGGAACTTGCCGATGAAGCCGCCCACTACGTAAACCGGGTGTTGCGTATGGGTGAAGGGCGCGAAATCGAACTGTTCAACGGCGAGGGTGGAGCCTACTTAGGTGCCCTAACTAAAATCGGAAAAAAAACCGCTACTGTTGCCGTAAATCAGTTTTGCAGCGACGACAAAGAGTCTGCATTGGGCATTGAATTGGCCATCGGCCTTTCCCGTGGCGAACGTTGGGATACGGTATTACAAAAGGCCACAGAGCTAGGCGTCCGTCGTATTGTCCCTCTCACCACAGAGCGCTGCGAAGTAAAACTAAAGGGTGACCGCCTGGCCAAAAAATGGCAGCACTGGCGGCAAATAATCATCAGTGCCTGTGAGCAGTGTCAGCGCAACAGGCCCCCGCAGTTGGCGCCGCTGACGCCACTGCAGGATTACCTAGCCTCAGCCACAGGCGACTATAAATTTGTCTTGCATCACCGCGACAGCCAAAGCCTGCCGCAGGGCGCGCAGCCGGCAAGCGCAGCTTTATTGATAGGCCCCGAGGGAGGATTGAGTGACGCGGAAATTGCAACGGCGCAAGCCAATGGATTTTCGGCCCTTACGTTGGGGCCACGTGTTTTGCGCACAGAAACAGCGCCTCTAGCGGCCATTTCCATATTGCAATATGTTTGGGGAGACCTACAAAACTAATCCGCGACCGCCTCAATCATCAATAGTTTCGGCAATTACCAGCTGACTGCGGGATTCAACGTAATAGAAGTAAAACGGGCGCACAGTGTCCGGGTCGGACTCGGGGCAAGCCTCGGACGTATCTAAGGCATTCGAGCCATACTTCACATTAAGCTGAGCGGTGTCGTCGTCCAGCACCTGCGCTGACACTGTTTGCAGCCGCAATGTGTAATCGCAGTTATTGTCGTCGCGCGCACCCAGATCGATAAGCGCAACCTGACCGGCTTCAAAGTCTGGCTCAAAGGCCAGCAGCTGATCGGTGTAACGATCCAGGAACAAGAAGTAATCTTCTTCACTGCGTAGAACCAGTAACTGTTTCTGGCCGTCAATATCGAGCAGAGTTTGTTCGCCGCTGATGACGCGACGAATCGTAATACTCTCTATCGTTTCGTCCTCGTCATCCACGCCGGTACCGGGATCAAATGGCTCATCGCGCTCTGCACCACACGCACTTGCGAGCAACGCCATACTTACCCAAACTGCAAAATCCCTGGGTTTCATAAATCTCCTAATCAACACCTTTAGTGAAAATCTTTGCGCGCCGCCAAATAAGCCTGCTCTATCCGCGCAACCGATGGGATAGTGGCTAGCTCTCCAGACCAACTAATCGCCATATCGTCATACGTATCACTGGGGGCGTCACTATTTTCGACAATTTCATCCGGCGTTATCCGTGCCAGGCGCGGCAAACCCTGGGTTAAAACGGCAATAAAACCTAGGTCATCGCTCTCGCCCGTTGTGTTCAGAACAGCAATACGGCAGCGGGCATTAAGACTGGGCTTAGAATTACCGTTGAGCAGTTCGTAGGAAATCAGTGGTAGTTTAATTTCACGCCACACGAACTCGCCCAATAACCAGTCCGGGCCATCGGCAACGGGAGACACCTGTGCCACCGGGACAATCTCAGCCACCGTTACGTTCGGCAACAAGAGTAGTTTATCGACGATAGGAACCAGCAGGCTGGCCACCTCCTGATGACGATCAGATTCGATGTATTGCTGGGCTCTCATCAGCGGCCTGCTCCTCAATAGAATTTGCTTTTGTTTTCAATCGCCGGTTTAGCGCACGGGCTAATTCGGCGGGCTCTGCGGTAAGATCCACGCACTCGGTTTCCAGCACAGCGCAGGGCATGGAATCTACCACACAGTTTTCAGGCGCTTGTACCCAGACTTGCCCACCTTGTTGTTTTATAAAGCGACAACTGGCAGAACCGTCTTCGCCCATGCCCGAAAACACTATCATACCGCAACGATTTTTATGTGTTCGAGCTAAATTAGCCACCAATTGATCAATGGAGGGCTGATAACAGCCGCCCCAAGGCTCATCGTGCACAATCAGGGTGCTGTTCTCCAGCACCTGCACTCGCCGCGCCGGGTCGACAATGGTTATAGCATTGGGCTGAATGACTGAGCCCTGCCCGGCTGTCACGGGGGGGTACGGCCCTGCCCGCGTGATCATACTCATCAGCGCGGGCGAGTACCCCTCTTCAATGTGCTGAGCGTAGAGAAAACCCAAACCTAAATTGGGCTCTAACTCTCCTAAAAATTCACACAAAGCTGTCGGGCCGCCGGTCGATGCGGCCAATACCCACACCTCGTGCGCCGCCGGATTTGCCTGAAGATTAACCTCACCCAACAAACGCTGCAGCCTGGTTTTAACACGATTAACCCAAGCGACTTTATCGGAAGGGGAGTCCCCCATTTCGCTACTATCATTGAGTAAAACGGGTAGTGATGAAGACAACAGTGCATTTAATATAGCTGCACCGGGCGCTTGTTGAGTGTCATCTTCAGCGTGGATGATATCCACTAACCATGCATCTAGGTCACGGATACGGTCAAGTTGATCAAGACATAACACCGGTGTATTGGAACCTGCCGTATCGTTTACCGAGGGTACTAACGCGCAGTATTCAATTTTTTGACCCGTCTGCCCAACCGCGGTTTTCAAAAGCGCCAGCTTGGCCTCACAATCAACCAAGACGCCAAGGCGCAGCGGCTCGGTCACCTACTCATCCTCGCTCTCTTCAGTCAACTGCTGAATATTCGTTAGCAGCAGGTCTTCCTGATAAGGCTTACCCATGTAGCGGTTAACGCCGAGCGCCAGAGCGCGTTCGCGGTGTTTTTCACCTGTGCGCGACGTGATCATAATGATCGGCAAATGCTTTAAGCGTGAACTGGTACGAATATTCTTCGCCACTTCAAAACCGTCCATGCGCGGCATTTCAATATCCAGCAGCATGACATCGGGTATGTGATCCTGCAGTAATAAAATGGCTTCGGCACCGTCTTTGGCCGTTATAACGTTGTAACCTTCGCGCTCGAGGAAACGACCGGTAACCTTGCGTACGGTTACCGAATCATCGACAACCATAACGGTTTTCTCTTCCTCTTCCTCGACCGTCGATTCTTTCGGTGCAAACGGCTCCAGCAGTGTAGATTCCGCCAACCCCAGCGCCAACTGTTCACGAATTAGGGCGTGCAAGTCAAGGATCACAACCACTGACCCATCCCCCATGACAGTGGCACCCGACACCCCGCGCACGGCACTAAACTGTGCACCCAGCGTTTTAACCACAATCTCGCGGCTACCCATCAGGCGATCGACCTGCAAGGCCACGGTATTCTCCGCGCTTCGCACTAAAATGACAGGCAAAGGTAGGGCCTGCCCGTCCAGCTTGGGCAGCGAGTCACTGTCCAGAAGTGAGCCAAGATAACGCACCAGATAGTGCTCACTGGCGTATTCAAAGCGAGCAGATTCATCCTGGTAGTAGTGTTCCAACTCAAAAGGACTAACCCGAACAATACCTTCGATGGTATTGAGAGGGATGGCGTAATGATCCTCGCCGATTTGCACCATCAAAGCCCGGTTCACTGACACAGTAAACGGCAGGCGTACCGTAAATTCAGTGCCTTCACCCCAGCGCGAGGCGATAAACATTGCGCCACCGAGCTGTTTAATTTCGGAGTGCACTACGTCCATGCCAACACCACGCCCGGATATTTGCGTCACCTTGTCAGCGGTACTGAAACCGGCATGTAAAATAAACTGCATAATATCTTGATCGGACAGTTGCGCCTCTTCCGTCATTAAGCCTCGCTCAATGGCTTTGGCGCGAACCCGCTCCAGATTAATACCCCGGCCATCATCGACCAGGCGCAATACCACATCGCCACCTTCGCGCGACAAGTTCAAGCTGATGCGCCCGGTTTCGTTCTTGCCTGCCGCGACTCGGTCATCTTTTGGCTCGATACCATGATCCACAGCATTGCGCAGCATGTGCTCCAAAGGCGCAATCATTCGCTCTAAGACCGAGCGGTCCAGTTCACCTTCCACATTGTCGAGTTCAAAACTGACATCTTTACCTAACTCGGTAGCCGCCTGCCGCACAATGCGACGCAAGCGCGGCACCAACCGGGAGAAAGGCACCATGCGCGAGCGCATCAGCCCTTCTTGCAAATCGGTATTAATGCGCGACTGTTGCAGTAACAAGGTTTCGGTGTCGCGTGTTTTATCGGCTAGGGTCAGCCGTAGATCGAGCAGATCCGAAGCCGACTCCACGAGCGAGCGCGATAGCTGTTGCAACGCGGAATAGCGATCCATTTCCAATGGATCGAAATCTTCGTGCTGCGCCATTTGCTCCTGACGAAAAATAATCTGCGCTTCTGTTTCGATATCCAGGCGGCGCAGCTGTTCTTGCAAACGTTCAATGGTCGAATCCATCTCGTCAAGCGCGGTACCCACGTCACCGACCTGCTCTTCGACCCGCGAGCGTGCAATCGATGTTTCACCGGCAAGGTTTACTAACTCTTCCAGAAGCTCGGCGGATACCTTGACCACTTCTTGCGGACCACTGCGCTTTGCCGCCAGATGCTGCGCCTGAGCGCCTGTGGTGGCCACCTGGCCTCCACCATCGGGGCCGGAGCTCACGCCCTGCGGTTTTTCTGGCTTGGGCTTAGGCGCAAAAGGCAAGACCTTACCCTGCTCCGCCGACTCAGAAGTGGCCGGAGTTGGGGGCTGCCCGGCATCCTCAGAGGGCTCCGCAGCTGGTTTCGATGGCGTTTGTACGGGCGCGCTGGGCAAAGCTTCACCGTTCAGCTTAGCACGTACTACCTGCACGCCGTGGTGAATACGATCCTGATAACTGACCAATTGAGCGAAGACTGCTTCGTCCATGTCTGCGACATTCATCTCGATGATCTTAGTTTCAAATTCGTGGGTAAGATCACCCAGCTCCGTTAAACCGGCCAAGCGAGCGCCACCTTTAAGGGTGTGCAAACTACGTTTCAGCTCTTCTAAACAATCGGTGTTACTCCAGTCTTCCTGCCAATCGTGCAGGGCACGCTCAATGTCTTCATTAAGTTCGTCGGCCTCTTCCATGAAGATATCCAAAATCTCTTCATCGAGCTCATCTTCAACTTCGACATCTTTAGCGAAATCATCCGTTGCAGCAGATGTAGCCGAGGCGCTTTCTTCAGCCTCCGCGATTTCAATCGATTCGTCTTCTTCCCCAAGCTGCTCGACTTCTGGTGTTGGTAATTCATCATCAACCGAAACGGTTTCAACATCCGGCTCTTCATGCTGATCCGGCTCGTTCGTGTCGGTGGCGGCATCGCTTGCAATTGCGCCGCTGCTATTTTCAGACTCAGGATCAGCAGGCAATTGGTCAATAACGTCAATGTTAGGCTCAACATCCGAGCCACTATCAGCGCCTTCTTCGATTGCGGCGGCGAAATCAGTATGTTCAGCTAGGTCATCAACGATATCACTGTCGCTATCCTCGACTTCAGGCTCAACCAACAGACTAGAAGTGTTTTGAGCATCTTCTAACCATCGTGCGATCGCAGCATCAATGGCTGGCGGAATTGGCCGCAAGTTCTGACCGGCAGCAACGGCATCCACCATATCTAACAACGCGGTGTGAATACGGTTTAGGTCTTCGCACAACTGGGCCTGACAACTTAAACGCTCAGCGAGAATACTCACATACACTTGGTGTAATTTATCGCCCAGGCTGGCCATCGGTGGCAGGTTGGCGTGGGCCGCGCCACGGGTCAGATTTTTCAGCTCTTCAACCATGGGCCGCAACTGGTCAAGATGCTCAGGATTTTGCTGCCAGGCGTTCACCAGCTCATCGGCATCGAGGAGCAAATTCATTTCCTCGGCCATAAATATTGCTAGCAGTTCTGGGTCAACCGGGCGCTTACCATTGGCGTCGCCTTCCTGCATTTGTGCCAGTGGCGCTACATAAATTTCACGCAACTCGGCAACACGAGCTAAATATTGTTCCAGCTTGGGAATAACAACGTCAGCGTCGTTAAACAGTTCCGCTAAGGCCGCGTGTGTGTAACTTACGCCGTCTCGCAACAGCTGCAAAATATCATCGTTGATATTGACCTGATAGCTGCGCAACTCTTTGACAAATTTTTCTAGAGGCGTCGCCAACTCTGCGATCGGCGTTATGTCCGCCATATGCGCACTGCCCTTTAGGGTATGCAACGCGCGTTGCATGTCATCACTGGGCGGCTCAAACAGTGGGCGAGCCTCATCCATACGGTCGATATACTGCTGAACAATACGCAAATGTGACTTGGCTTCGCTGCCAAAGATATCCCACAGCTGGCCATCGTCGTCATCGGCCATCTCCTCTTCGACAACACTCGCATCAGCCGATGTTTCTGGGCTCGGCTCCTGGCTGCTTTGCTCTTCGGCTGCCGGTTCAAAAGCCCCCAGTGGTTTCAAATCGTAGGGCATTTCACCGTGCGAAAGTTGATCACCTTGCTCGCGCATACGGTTAATCAAGTCCAACTCAGGCGTCGGCTGTTTGTGCGCGAAAGCGTCTATCAGGCCAGGCAGTTTCACCCGTACGTTCTCGATAAACGTAACGTGCTCGTTGCCAGGCACAACGGTGCCATCAAGCACCCGATTAAGCATATTTTCAACGGCCCAAGCCAGTTCACCGATATCGCTGGCCCCTACCATTCGACCACTGCCTTTCAGGGTGTGGAAGGCTCGGCGAAATTCAGTTAACGACTCGCTATCATCAAAATTCTGCGCCCAACGCGGGAAGTATTCATTGATCGCTTCGGTAACTTCGCCGGCCTCTTCGACAAAGATCTCGAGAATTTCATCATCAATATCGTCTTCGTCATCATCTTGCGCTGCAGAAGCAGGCGTCGACTCAGTTGTTTCAGCGGCAGGCTTCGAAGAGGCCTCATCAGCTATTGCGGCGGAGGTCGATTCTACACCGGCGGAGTCATCGTCGCCCTCACCTAATGACCCAACTTCATCGAGCGCCTCTTGCCCGCTAGTATTACCCGTGTCGGGTTCAACGACATTATCAGCAATGCTCTCAAGCTCTATCGTTTCGGCTTCATAACTTGGCGGACTAAGATCTTCCCCTGCATTGTTATCTTGTGCCTCTAACCCAGCTTGGGCGTATGCCTGCTGCAGCTGCGCCAGATCATCAGCAGAGGTTTCACCAAGATCTTGTTCCTCGGGTGGCAAGTCATCTTGCGTATTGTCTGGATTGACTCCTGAATGCCGGGCAACTGCGTACCCCAACTCTGCCACGCTTTCCTCTGCTACCAGCAGCAGTAAATCGTTTTCCTCTTCGCTACTCTCGCCACCAAGACGCTCTAAATAATACTCTACACTGGTAATGGCATCGGCCAGCGTGTCGAGTGTTGACCACTCAGGGGTCAATTCATTTTTAAGCAACTGTTCTTCGATGTAGCGAGCACACGCACTCAGAATTCGACCAGGCCGAGGCAAAGGGACAATTTCCAAACTGCCACGAATGTCTCGCAACATTTGTGGCACATTGGTCAAATGTTCACGATTCCATTGCGACGCAATATATTCAACGATTGCATCCTTGGCATGCTCCAAGCCGTTGCGCGACTCACGCATAACCGAAGCTTTTGCATCGGATAGGGTAATGCCAGCTTGATCTTTAACAATTTTATCGGGACTTTTGCCCGCATTCGCAGCGAGCACATCAAGCTCACCTTCGATATCGATAATTCGAGCCGCCACGGCCATTAGCTGATCGGGAGACAGCTCTGCCCCCCCGTCTAATGCCAACTCGATAGCAGCGCCTTGGTCCAGTACGACTCGACGCAAGTCACCGATCCCAAGAATTGCCATGGTATCGCCAACACGCCTAATAATGGCCACAGCGTCTTGCAGCGGCTTTGCTTTGTCGCTGGCGGACAACGACAAATCAAGTGCTTGTTTAACACCATCGAGTTCTACTTTCAGGGCCTTGACCACCGAACGTATTGCGTCGGGGTCCGGGGACGAAAGCACCCCATCCGCATCGCTCCCCTCCTTCCCTTCGAGCAGAGCCGATTCGAGCTGATACTGATCATAGACCTGTTTTAAAAAGGATCCTGCAGAAAATCCGGGCGCATGCTTGCCCGATCGAGCAACGTAGTACAAAAGATTCTTGAGTAGCTCGTCATCGGTAAAAACTTGTAAGGCTTTAGTGCCGTGCACCGCCAGCACTTTGATCTCGCGATCTAAACGACGTAACAAATTTTTAATCGAGACGCTCGACTCGACGGCGTCCATTTCCAGGGCCTCTGCCAGCGCTATTGCTATTTTCCATAAGCTTTGTCTGGCCGTTCCCGACGTTAAACGATACAAACGCTGAAAAACTTTCTGTAAGTAGGCTAGATTTTCGTCGGCGTTAACAGATTTAATAAAACCCGCCGCAGCGTACTGATACATCTGCCGAAGTTTTTGCACAGTAGCTTTGAATTGCGCATCATCTTTAAGCAGTTCAATTCGCTCGCCAGAAACGTTTTTTGCCGACGACAAGTCCGGCATAAACAGATTAGTATCTGACAATAACGATTCACCGCGAACCGTGCGCAGATCGTTGAGAAGTGGCAAAACAACCAGAGGATTGTCGCGGCGCGAAGATTTGACTTGGTCGAGATAGATGGGGAATTGAAGTATGGCGCGCATCAAGACCTCAGCACCTTCCCCCAAATTATCAACGCCGTCGTTGATCATGGCCTGTGTCAGCAGTTCCATTTCTTCAGCCAACATCGCCGCACCGTGAAACTCGACCATTAAGAGGCTGCCGCGCACCTGGTGAATGTGTGTCAGGCAAAAGCGCAGGCGCGATTTGTCGTTGGTGTCCTGGACATAGGACTCCAGCGATTGCCGGGCCTCTTTCAGCGTTTCGGCAATTTCGTTTACAACCCAATCCAGGGCCGCGAAGTTGCGATTCTCAGCCATCTAACGCCTTCCTCATTGTTTTTTTACTATTGACGGACATAGGCCTGAACTTCTTCGTTGGCGATCCGCTTCAGCTTTGGATGTTCCCAGTCCACGACTTCGCCAATACCAATAACCAGCGTACCGCCGGGTTTCAAGCGATCAACCAATGAATTCAATATGTCACGGCGCAACCAGCGACGAAAATACACCAATAGGTTTTGACAGAAGATAACGTCCATTTGCACCGCCGGCATGTCGTTTATTTGCAACACATTGCCATAGGTAAAGCAGACGCGATCACGTATTTTACGAACCACCTCATAGGTGCCATCATGACCAAGCTGACAGTAGCGTTTGCTTTCCTCAGCCGTCATTTGCTCAATAGAGCGAGGCATAAAGCGGCCCAGTCGACCCTTAGCCAAAGCGGTAGAACTGATATCGAGAGCCGTCACACCGTAGTAGGGCTCCAATTGCGCCAATTCGAAGCAATCATTGATAACCATAGCCAGTGAGTATGGCTCTTCACCGGTGGAGCAACCCACACTCCAGGCGTCAAAACTTGACGTCAATTGTTGATTATTGATCTTATCCTGGAGATAGCGACGGACGAATTCAAAGGAGGCTCGGTGACGGAAAAAGCTGGTCTCTTTGACCGCCACACGATCAATTAATATTGACCATTCCAGGCGGCCCTGCAAGCCATCGGTGACTAATGAGTAGTATTCCGCATAACTGTCGTATCCCAGCTCGCGCATGCGAATCGACAGCTGCGATTGCAGCAGTGATTTTTGGTTAAGAGAGAGCTGTATACCGGCCCTCTCTTCCAACAGCTTCGCCCACTGCAGGAACTCAGCGTCACTTAGGTCAGCAATTGTGCGTAAAGACCACCCCATAAACACGCCCGCCTGACTGCACGAGGGCAGTCAGTTACACCGTTTGCCGGTTAGCTGTAACGTCGAGGTCGTCTTCGCCATCGATATCAATCTCCACTTCGTCACTGAGATCCACTACATCGCTGTCATCGAGATCTACCACCTCGGCAAACTCTTCTTCATTGCCCTCTGGCGCCACACTGGTTCCCAGCGCAGGAGTTTGTCCAAAGCTTGGTATTCCTGTGTCGCCGGTATCTTCTTCCGGCAGTTTGAAACCAGCCACAGACTCTCGCAGATCCATTGCCATAGCAGCCAGGTTACCAATCGACTGTGCGGTTGCACTGGTACCGGCCGATGTCTGAGTGGTAATTTCCTGAATCACGTTCATCGTATTAGAGATGTGGCCCGCAGACGACGCTTGTTGGCGGGCGGCGTTCGAAATGTTCTGAATCAATTCAGCCAGATTACTGGATACGTTTTCAATCTCTTCAAGCGCCACACCGGCATCTTGTGCCAGACGCGCCCCCCGAACCACCTCGGAGGTGGTTTGTTCCATCGAGATAACCGCCTCGTTAGTATCGTTCTGAATGGTTTTAACCAGCGCTTCAATCTGTTTCGTTGCAGCCGCCGAGCGTTCCGCGAGGCGCTGCACCTCATCCGCTACCACCGCGAAACCGCGGCCCGCGTCACCGGCCATCGAGGCCTGAATTGCCGCGTTAAGTGCGAGAATGTTGGTTTGGTCGGCAATGTCGTTAATCAAGGATACGATGTCACCAATTTCCTGCGACGACTCACCCAAGCGTTTAATCCGCTTCGATGTATCTTGAATCTGCTCACGAATAGTATCCATACCGTTGATGGTGTTCTGCACCACCTTAGCGCCATTACTTGCAATTGATACGGCTCGTTCCGCAACCGCGGCAGACTCAGAGGCGTTCGCCGATACCTGGTCAATGGTGACAGCCATTTCGTTTACCGCAGCAGATGCGCCGGCAATTTCTTGTGCCTGGTGCTCAGAGGCCTCGGCCAGGTGCAGTGCGGTTTGCTGAGTTTCCTGAGCGGCGGCGGATACATTCACCGCCGTTTCGTTAATTCGTGCAACCAGGATCCGCAGCTGGTCAATGGTGTAGTTAATAGAGTCGGCAATCGCGCCCGTGAAATCCTCGGTTACGGTTGCGGTGGTGGTCAGGTCACCATCGGCAAGGTCGGCTAGTTCATCAAGCAGACGCAAAATAGCGGTCTGGTTGCGCTCATTGGTTTCGGCCGTTACGGCCAGGCGACGGCGCGTACCTTGATACAAGAGCAGACCGATCACACCCAGAGCGAGAATGGCGGCAGCGACCAAGCCTACCATCAAGTTTTCGTTAAGCGGGCGCTCGGTTTCCTGCGCTGTAATGGTGTCACTGATTTCACTCAACGCCTGCAGCAGTACAGGCGTCTGATCGAGAATCAACTCTTCCGCCTGACGCACTTCAAACAGAGGCTCGGCACCGTTAAAAATGGTTTGAATCGAACCACTGATACCCTCAAACAGCTCCGATACTTCCTCCAGGCTGGCGCGGGCGTCGGGGTCCGCAACCTGAGAGATGCCCATCATATCATCGCCTTTCTGCATGGCGTTCAGTACACGCTGGTAGAGGTTAGCATCGCGGTTAAACTGGTCGGCAATACTGGAAACGTTGCTTTCATCACCACCACGGAGCATCTTATCCACGTTGCGACCAATACGCTCTGCACGCCACGCTTGCATACGTGCCTGCGACAATTGCTCAGCCGGTGCATCCGTATCCAGAAGAATGTCTGCAATAACGTTATGCAGCGCCTGCAGGGAAGGAAGGTTTGCGTTTAGCTCGCGCCCCTTATCGTTAATGAAAACAATGTTGTCCTGGTTTTCCAGAATGATCGCCGCCTGGGCTTTAATCTCGCGCCATACACCGCCGAAAGCACCAAACTGCTCGGCGAATACATCACCAGCTGTGGTATCGCTCGCGCGCAATTGCGTCCAGGTTGAATCGATTGTGGAGACAACCGCAGCGAGCTCGCCAAAGGCCTCTTCGTCACCGGCGGTTGCGTCACGCGTCAAGCCCGTCAGGCGGAACGCCTGAGCGCGCAATTCTGCGGTTTGCTGCAGCTGACGCTGGTCATTGTCTGCGTTGCGTTGAACAAAGGTAAAAACGACCGCTGCTGCGATCAAAAATACCACCAGTAATACGCCGGCAAGAACAATCGCGGGATTGCCCTTGATCGTCGCGGCGATAGTTCTGGACTCAGTTTTCATTGACTCACTCCCGACCGACTTTTTTAGCTTGTTGTAACGTAATTTAAGGGAAAGCCTGACCACACTTTAAGCCCTTAACTCCCCTCTCTTGTAACCTTCTTTATTATCGTTAAATCTGTGCTGCTAATCGCGAGCAGCACTTATAAATCTTTTATCTTTGGCAAGTTCCGACAGCAAGAATACATTCCACTGATGTTGCTCGCCAATATAGCTGCCCCGCAAAAATGGGCTCATGGCTTCCACCACGTCACCACTGTCTTGCTGAAATTCATCGACGGGGAAATGTTGCATACCGAAGACCTGATCAACAATCAAGCCACTGTATAAAGTTTCAGTTTCTAACACCAAAATACGGCGGCGTTTGCGCCCACCTACTAACCTGCCACCGCAAAAAGCGGCTAAATCGAATAGTGGCAACAAACGGCCGCGAACATTAGCGACACCGCGCACCCACGGCTGTACCCCGGGCAAATGCGTGTAGCTAGGCACTTCCAACATTTCCGACACTTCATCCATGGGTGCCACGAAATGGCTACCCAGCAGAGTGAAACCAATACCACTCCACTGCTCTCGGGCATCAATTTGCGCTGGCAAACCCTTGGCGGCCTGACGGCTTTGATTGGCGAGTTTAACCAGAGCGTTAAATGCACTCGACGCCTCTGCCATAATATCAATCCATTATTGCGTTATTGGGCACTTGGCAAGCACTTAAGCCATGGCTTCGCTGATGGCATCCATCAGCACATCAGAGGTAATAGGCTTGGCCAGATAGGCCTTCGCGCCCTGGCGCATACCCCACACACGGTCAGTTTGTTGATCTTTGGTCGTCACAATAATTACCGGAATATTCGCCGTTTCCGGTGATTTGGTCAGCTGGCGGGTTGCCTGGAAGCCATTCAGACCGGGCATCACAATGTCCATTAACACAAGGTCAGGCAACTCCTTCTTAGCCAATTCCACACCTTCTTCACCGTTGGGCGCAGTTAACACTGCGTGTCCGTTTTTTTCCAACATGGTAGTTAGTTTATAAGTTTCAGTCGGCGAGTCGTCGATGATAAGTACTCTGGCCATAGCATCCCCAAATGTCGCAATAGTAGAAAAGGAAAATTGTTATTGGTAATAAATTTACGAGGCCTGCGCCTGCTTCACATGCTCTTCAATAGCACCCAAAAGCTCACTTTTACTAAAAGGCTTCGTTAAATACTGATCAGAACCCACGATACGCCCTTTGGCCTTATCAAACAGGCCATCTTTGCTGGAGAGCATAATGACGGGGGTAGATTTAAATTCGGTATTATTCTTAATAAGTGCACAGGTCTGATAGCCGTCGAGGCGCGGCATCATAATGTCGACAAAAATAATATCAGGACGGGAATCGGCGATTTTTGCGAGTGCATCGAAGCCATCCGTCGCGGTAATGACTGTACACCCTGCCTTTTTAAGCAGTGTTTCTGCGGTTCGACGAATCGTCTTGCTGTCGTCAATCACCATTATTTTTAGACTTTCCAAACTAACGTCCATACCTGCTGACCTTTGCACTGGATTAGTATCGTTGCGATCCCAAATGCGAACTGGCTCACATCTACCACCTTAATACGCATTTGTTCAGGTCGCAATAAAAGCTATCTATTTATTTATATGATCAACTTTTAACACAGTTTTTAGGGTTTATCTATAACTGACTGAATATATACACAAATTAACCAAATTTGCAGTTTGATATTCCACACAATTATGTCAAAACGGGTCTTGCACAAGCCTCGGCAAGGGGATAACTTACGACAGCCCGCAGCCCCTTCACTGGATAACGAACCGGAACGCACATGAGTTTAAATATTGGCATTGTGATGGACCCCATCGCAAGCATTACCTACTACAAAGACACCACCTTGGCATTGATGCTCGCCGCCCAGGCACGCGGCCATCAACTGTACTACATGGAGGTGACTGACCTGTACCAACTGAAAGATGAGGCGCGCGCCAGCATGTGTCCAGTGCAAGTGTTTGACGACGGCGAACGCTGGTACCAACTGCAAGACCGCGAAGATCGCCGCCTGGGGGACCTCGACGTCATTCTAATGCGCAAAGATCCACCGTTTGATACCGACTACATATACAGCACTTACCTGCTCGAAGCGGCCCAGCGCCAGGGCGCGCTGGTGGTCAACAACCCCCGCAGCCTGCGCGACTGTAACGAAAAAATGTTTGCCACTCAGTTTCCGCAATGCTGCCCCCCAATGCTGGTTAGCGCGCAAATGTCGCAACTCAGAGCCTTTCACCTGGAGCACGGTGACGTTATTTTTAAACCTCTGGACGGTATGGGGGGCAGCAGTATTTTTCGCTGCAAGGCCGCCGACCCCAATATCGGCGTAATTCTGGAGACACTGACCGCGCACGGTCGCCAGCTCACTATGGCTCAGAAATTTATCCCCGAAATCAGCAATGGAGACAAACGGATTTTGGTGATCAATGGCGAACCTGTGCCATACGCATTGGCGCGCATACCCGCCGAAGGGGAAACCCGCGGCAATCTCGCCGCCGGCGGTCGCGGCGTAGCCCAACCGCTAACCGAGCGCGACTATTGGATTGTCGAACAAGTAAGGGATGCCCTGCTAGAACGCGGCCTTTACTTTGTAGGCCTCGATGTCATTGGTGACTTTCTCACTGAAATTAACGTCACCAGTCCAACCTGCGCCCGTGAAATCGACAACGCATACCAAACCGGTATCGGTGACCGACTTTTCGAAGCCATTGAGCGCGACCTTCGGGATAAGGCTGTATAACCATGAGCAATCAGGCTCAAATAGCCGTCGGTATCGACACCAGCGTCAAGTCGGCCGACCGATTAAGTTTTACAGTGTTTATCGCAGTAATCGCACACGCGATGCTGATTTTTGGAATCAGCTTCACCCTGCCGGAGCAAGACAATATCGCCCCGACACTGGAGATTACGCTTGCCACACACAGCTCGGAAACTGCCCCTGATGACGCCAAGTTTCTCGCCCAAAACAATCAAGAGGCGAGCGGCACGGAAATCAGCAACGACCAATTGACCACAGACCAGCTGGCGGACTTTGCAGCGCCCACCGTCAATGACATTAACCCGATGCCCCAAGTACAGGCAGCCGATTTAACACCTCAAACCCGCACGCAATTGGTCGCTACCACCAGCATCACAGATCAGCAGATTCAAAAACAAAACGACGATATTAGCGAGCGCCAAGAGCAAGCCCGCGAAGGCTTGCCGGAAGAGCAGCAACTTGTCACCCCAGAAATCGCTAGCCTGCAGGCTAAGCTAGACCGCCAACGACAAGAATACGCTAAGCGCCCGCGAATTCGCCGGCTGACCTCGGTGGCCACCAAGAGTGCCCCGGAGGCCGCCTACCTGCTGGAGTGGAGCCGCAAGGTCGAGCAGGTCGGCAACGCCAACTACCCCCAGCAAGCACTCGCACAAGGCATTACCGGAAAACTTCGAATGACTGTCACGCTCAATGGCAACGGCACCATTCGCAAATTAGAACTTTCTGAATCGTCCGGCGTGGGCATTCTCGACCAAGCCGCGCTGCAAATTATTCGCCTGGCAGCACCTTTTGACCCCATCCCAGCCAGTGTCCGCGAGCAGTACGACCAACTGCAAATTATTCGCACCTGGAGCTTTGAAATTAATGGCTTGTCTACGGCGGCTTCGGCTGGTTATTAAGGGGTAAAAGATCATCCTGATCTTTTACCCGTGTCGCCGTACAAATCTGGCGTAACGGCGCGGCTTTACTGATTGAATACACCTTCGCAAATAGCTCCGGCGACATTTACGCCCCCAATGCACCACCGCGAAGACAAGCCGAGCCGTCAAACCCTTTTCTCATATTCCACATTTTTACTTGAGTTTCCCCTCGCCAACCCCCATATTTAATTCATGACTACAACCAAACCAGACTCAGCAGGTTTTGAGCTCGGCTCCCTGCGCAATCAGTTTCTAATCGCCATGCCCGGCATGGATGACCCCAACTTTGCTCACAGTGTTACCTACATCTGCGAGCATTCCGATGATGGCGCTATGGGCCTTGTGATTAATCTTCCTATGGAAATCACACTGGGGGAAATCTACCAACAGCTGGAGTTAGACTGCGATGACCAGTCCGCCAGTTATCCGGCTTTAGCAGGTGGCCCCGTTGGCGTTGAGCGCGGCTTCGTGTTGCACCCCAACCTCAAAACCGAGCGCTGGCAATCGACTCTACATATTTCGGACACCGTGGCTTTAACCGCCTCAAAAGACATTCTTGAGGCGATGAGTCGCGGCCAGGGGCCCGAACATTACCTGGTGGCGCTGGGTTACGCCGGCTGGGAAAAGGGCCAACTGGAACAGGAAATTGCGGAAAATGCCTGGCTGACAGTCCCCGCGGATGAGCAAATACTGTTTCACACGCCGACTGAACAGCGCTGGTCTGCGGCCGCGCGCGATCTGGGTATTGACCTCAACTTGATATCCAATACCGTCGGCCACGCTTGATGCCCGTCAGTCAGACTCTGCTCGCTTTTGACTACGGCACGCGCAGCATTGGTGTGGCCGTTGGCCAAACCGCCACAGGCAGCGCCTCCGCACTCACCGAATTGCGCGCCCGCGACGGCATTCCCAACTGGGATCAAATCCAACAACTGCTCGAGGAATGGCAACCGAACTTAGTGCTGGTTGGCCTACCACTCAACATGGACGGCAGCGAGAGCGACTTCTGTAAACGTGCACGCAAATTCGCCAATCGTATTCACGGCCGCTTTGGTCACGCAGTAGAAATGGTGGACGAAAGATTGTCCAGCTTTGAGGCCAAAGAAGAGCACCTCGCCGGCGGCGGGTCAACTCACTACCGCGATGACCCCGTAGATGCCATTGCGGCGAGGATTATTTTGGAGACATGGTTAGGATCTGAGGTCTGAGGTCTGAGGTCATTTTTAATGAGCATGACCTCAACACCTATCAAAACCTCCGACTTCAGACATCCGTCGTCCGACTTAAGTTAAAACATCCTTCCACTGTTCCCCGCATCTTCGTCCTCAATGGAGAGTCCGTCTGCGGCGTTGGAGAGATAAGCCGCGTCGGTTTCTGAACCGAGTTTAATCATCAGGCGCAGGTCGTTTGGTGAGTCGGCGTGAGACAGCGCGTCTTCATAGGTGATTTCGCCGTTGTCGTAGAGGCTGTAAAGCGCCTGATCAAATGTTTGCATGCCCAACTCAGTTGACTTTTTCATGAGCTCTTTTAACTCGCCCACTTCACCCTTGCGAATCAGGTCGGACATTAGCGGTGTATTGAGGAGCACCTCCAGACAGGCGCGACGACCTTTACCATCGGGAGTGGGAATTAATTGCTGCGCGACGATCCCACGCAAATTAAGCGACAAATCCATCCATAACTGGCGGTGACGATCCGCCGGGAAAAAGTGAATAATCCGATCCAGCGCCTGGTTGGCATTGTTGGCGTGCAACGTACACAAACAAAGGTGGCCGGTTTCAGCAAACGCGATAGCGTGCTCCATTGTTTCGCGCGAGCGCACCTCACCAATCAAAATAACATCGGGTGCCTGACGCAGTGTATTTTTCAGTGCAACCTCAAACGAGTCGGTATCAATACCCACCTCGCGCTGCGTAATAATGCAACCCTCGTGCTGATGAATAAATTCGATAGGGTCCTCGATAGAAATAATGTGGCCCTTGGAGTTGCGGTTGCGATGACCAATCATTGATGCCAGCGACGTTGACTTACCGGTACCGGTAGCGCCCACAAACATCACCAAGCCGCGCTTGGTCATTGCCAGCTCTTTAATAACCTCTGGCAAATTCAGGTCGTCAATTTTCGGGATATTGGTTTCGATGCGGCGCAGTACCATACCTGCGAGGTTACGCTGATAAAACGCACTCGCACGAAAACGACCAATGCCGCGCGCACTGATAGCAAAGTTTAACTCTTTAGCTTCGAGAAATTCTTTGCGTTGCTTTTCATTCATAACCGAAAGCACCAACTCTCGTGCTTTTTCAGGCGCCAGTGGTGTCGCGGTAGCCGGCACGACTTTACCGTGCAACTTAATGGATGGAGGAACGCCCGCTGTCACAAACAAGTCCGATGCGTTCTTATCCACCATCAGTTGCAATAATCGATCGAAATCCATAATTGGGACCCAAGTGTTTTAACGTTCTTATTAACCGGCAAACGAATCGAGTGCAACACTGAGGCATCCGATTCCGTTTTCCGTTTTCCGTTTTCCGTTTTCCGTTTTCCGTTTTCCGTTTTCCGTTTTCCGTTTTCCGTTTTCCGTTTTCCGTTTTCCGTTTTCCGTTTTTAAAAATTCTCTGGCATTTTCGCTTTTTCACGTGCCACTTCACGCGAAATTACCCGACGCGCCACCAAATCTTCCAGGCACTGATCCATAGTCTGCATCCCTACCGAGGCGCCTGTTTGAATGGCCGAGTACATCTGCGCCACCTTATCTTCCCGTATGAGGTTTCGAATCGCCGGTGTACCGCGCATGATTTCGTGAGCGGCGATACGACCACCACCATTTTTCTTCATCAATGTTTGCGAGATAACTGCCTGCAATGACTCCGACAACATCGAGCGCACCATGGCTTTTTCGTTAGCCGGGAATACATCGACAACCCGGTCAATCGTTTTTGCCGCACTGGTGGTGTGCAAAGTGCCAAACACTAAGTGACCGGTTTCCGCCGCGGTTAGCGCCAGGCGAATGGTTTCCAGGTCACGCAGCTCACCTACCAGAATAATATCCGGGTCTTCGCGCAACGCCGAGCGCAACGCTTCAGAAAAGCCGTGCGTATCGCGGTGCACTTCGCGCTGGTTGACCAGGCACTTTTTCGACTCGTGGACAAATTCAATCGGGTCTTCGATCGTCAGAATGTGTTCGTACTTGTTGTCGTTGATGTAGTCCATCATCGCCGCCAACGTTGTGGACTTACCGGAACCTGTTGGCCCCGTCACCAATACCAAGCCGCGCGGCACGGAACTCACATCGCGAAACACCTGCCCCATGCCCAACTCTTCCATGGTTAACACTTTCGATGGAATTGTCCGGAACACAGCGCCAGCACCGCGGTTTTGGTTAAAGGCGTTAACACGGAAACGGGCGACGCCGGGCACCTCAAAGGAGAAATCCGTTTCCAGAAACTCTTCGAAATCTTTGCGTTGCTTGTCATTCATGATCTCGTAGATCAAACTATGCACCTGCTTGTGGTCCATAGGCGGCACATTAATCCGGCGAACATCCCCATCGACACGAATCATGGGGGGCAGACCGGCCGAAAGGTGCAAATCCGATGCGCCCTGCTTGGCGCTAAAGGCGAGGAGCTCCGTGATATCCATACAGCTAAACCCTTAATATTGTTCAATTTTTGTTAATACTGTGCGCATCAATATGCTAAGCCAAGCGCGGGCAAATGTCGGGGACCGAATGCACAAGATAGACGAGAAGCTCGCCAATGTCACCGCTCGATTAGAACGAGCCGCCGAGCAAGCTGGCCGCCCCCGTACAGAAATCATGCTAATCGCGGTTAGCAAAACCCAATCGGCCGAGCGCCTGCGCCAGGCGTATCAGTGGGGCCAGCGCCGTTTCGGCGAAAATTATCTGCAAGAAGCGCTCGACAAACAACAGGCTCTTGCTGACCTCAGCGATATTGAGTGGCACTTTATCGGCCCCATCCAATCCAACAAAACCCGCGCCATTGCCGAGCATTTTAGCTGGGTCCACAGCGTGGACCGCCTCAAGATTGCCCGTCGCCTAAGTGACGCGCGCCCGCCAGAGCTGGAGCCACTGAATGTTTGCATTCAGGTCAACATTGACAGCGAGCCGAGTAAAGCCGGTGTCAGCCCTGAGCAATTGCCGGAACTGGCCGCCGCGATCGCAGCGCTCCCGCAACTCAACCTGCGTGGACTAATGGCTATACCGGCGCCCGGCAAAAATCATCACGATCAACAGGCAAGTTTTACCCAACTAACGAATTTAATTCAATCGTTGCGCCAAACCGGCGTCTCCAGCCCACTGGATACGTTATCAATGGGCATGTCGGCTGATTTGGAAGCGGCTATTGCCGCCGGTGCCACCATGGTGCGTATTGGCACCGATATTTTCGGCCCCAGAGCGGCTCAGTCTACTCAAGTATAGGTTTTACCTTCCATGATTAAGAATATTGCATTTATCGGCGCTGGCAACATGGCCGGCGCCATTATCAAGGGCCTGCTAGAACAGAACTATCCAGCGGCTTCCATTCAAGCGACTACACGCACCACAGCCAGCGCCGAGCGCGCCGCCGCTGAGCTTGGTATCCACACATCTACCGACAACAGGGCGGCGGCCGAATGGGCCGATGTGATTGTGCTTGCCGTCAAACCGCAGATGCTTCAGGCCACCTGCGAAGGCCTCGCAGACTCAATAAACACACAGCTAATCGTCTCCGTGGCGGCAGGTATTGATACGGCCAGCATCGCCCGTTGGCTCGGGAACGAAGTGGCGGTCGTACGCAGTATGCCCAACACCCCATCACAGGTGGGCGTCGGGGCCAGCGGCCTGTACGCTAACACTCGGGCAAGCGCAGCGGACAAAGCCTTTGCCGAGCAAATCGCCACCGCAACGGGCCTGTGCGTGTGGGTACAAGATGAGGCGCAAATGCACGCAATTACGGCCGTTTCTGGCTCGGGCCCGGCGTATTACTTTCTGTTTATGGAGGCTATGATTCGCGCTGGCGTTAAGCTCGGCCTCACCCCGGACACTGCGCGTCAGCTTACCCTGCAGACAGCCTTGGGCGCCGCGACACTGGCCGGCCAGGTCGATGTGCCGGTGGATGAACTCAAGCGCCGGGTTATGTCACCAGGCGGCACCACGGAGCGAGCCATCAGCGCCTTTGAGGCTGGCAATCTACCGCAATTGGTGGAGCAGGCCATGACCGATTGCGCCGCGCGCTCACAAACCCTAGCGGATGAGCTGGCAAAATAAATATCCGCCCCCATATCCCAACATTATGGCCAAAGGCATCGAATTTAACACTGAGGAAAGCCGATGAATACCCTACAGCAAATGCTGATTTATCTGATTCAGACCCTTGGGTCACTGTATATGCTGATCATTTTGCTGCGGTTTTTGCTGCAGCTGGTACGCGCCGATTTTTACAACCCTATTTCACAGGGCATCAGCAAGGCCACCAACTTGTTTTTGCTACCTTTACGCAGGGTCATTCCCGGCGTCTACGGCATTGACATGGCCGCACTGGTGCTGGCCCTGTTGCTGCAATGGGCAGCCGGACAGCTGATATACCTTATCGCCGCTCAGGGCCTACTCAACCCGCTGTTGATCTTACCCATGGGGTTAATAGGTATCCTGAAAATGCTGGTACAGATCTATTTTGTCGGCATGATCATTTACATTATCGCGAGCTGGATTGCCCCTTTTAGCCAGAACCCCGCGCTGGTCCTTATGCGCCAACTGATTGAACCGGCAATGGCGCCGCTGCGCAAAGTCATCCCCGCCATGGGCCCAATTGACATTACACCGATCTTTTTCTTTTTGATTTTGAACCTGTTTAACCAGTTCTTAATCCCCGCGCTGGCGCAAACATTGGGGGTAGGCGGCCTGTTACTCGGTTTTTAACGATGAAATGACCGATAGTCCCCCTAATTGCCCCGCCAGTCAGGCTAATACCGTGTTCAGCTAGCGACTCGGGGCGTTTTAGGCTTTAATGGCGAATACCGTCAGTAGAAGCTAAAACAATTGGGATAATTAAAAATACAATGGACATCAAGGCACTACACAGACAAATGGCTCAGTACAGCGCTTGGAAAAGTGCGCTGGATACGCGCTTAGAGGGCTTTTGCCAGTGGAGTGAAAAGCACAAACTGGTGACCGCCGACGCCTTGAGCTATCTCCACAGAGCGCGCACATTACTCGGCGGTGATCAGTTCACCATTGCCTGTGTGGGGGAGTTCTCCCGGGGCAAAACCGAACTCATTAACGCGCTGCTCTTTTCCGACACGACCAAACGCTTGCTTCCGTCCCAGCCGGGCCGAACTACCATGTGTCCGACGGAAATTTTCTGGGACCCACAGCAACCCAAAAACTGCGTGCGCTTGCTGCCTATAGAAACCCGTCGGTCCTCGGCCAGCATGCAGAGCTTTAAGCGCATACCGCAAAACTGGTTCACCATCGGTTTCGATCCGAATAACCACGACTCGGTAGTGGAGGCGATCGGTCAGGTGTCAGCCAGCAAGATGGTCACCCGCAAAGAGGCCGCTCGCCTCGGTTTTAACGCCACCGAGCTCGAAATAGACGAGCAAACCGGTCAGGTGCAAATCCCCACCTGGCGTCACGCACTGATTAACTTTGATCACCCGCTATTGCGAGAAGGCCTGCGTATTGTCGACACGCCGGGGCTCAATGCCCTCGGTAATGAGCCCGAACTCACCCTAAAAACCCTGCCGGATGCGCAGGCAATTTTGTTTTTGCTGGCGGCAGACAGCGGCGTCAGCGCCAGTGACATGACCATTTGGCGCGACCACATTGCAGGGCTGCGCGAAGACAATTGCACAGCCGTGCTGGCACTGTTGAATAAAATCGACACACTGTGGGACGAGCTAACACCGCCTGCCGAAATTGCTGAAAATATTGAACACGTACGCCTGCAAACCGCCAAGCATTTGGGGCTGGCTCCGGAGCATGTCCTGCCTATCTCAGCCAAAAAAGCTCTGACCGCCAAAGTTAGGCAGCGCCGCGCTGACTTGCTGCAGAGTAATTTCCCACAGCTCGAGCAGCGCCTGGCCGAGTGCATTCTGCGCTCACAACAGCAGATCATCAGCCATCGGCTGGTCAGTAATAGTCACGATATGATCGTCAATACATACAACAGCCTGACTCGGCGCATTGACGACAGTGAAAATGAACTGCAAGCTCTTATGCAAACCAGCGATACCGGCCTGGACCAAGAGCTTGACCGCCAGCGCGAGAAAATTCGCACCGCTCACCACCGCTACCACAAGCAGTCGCTGTCCCTCAAAACCAGTCAGCGCATGCTGAATAATCAGCGCACCTCACTGTTAGCGCCGGTTGAGGAAAACAAACTACAGCGGCTCAGTGAAGAAGCGCAAGAGCGCATGAACCAAAGTTGGACGACGATGGGACTGTCGCAGGCCATCGGTGATTTCTTTGACGATGTCGATGCCAGCATTAATCATTTGATACGCGAAGTTGAGCGAGCCAATAAGGTGTTGTCCAGCATTTACGACCGACCCGAGCACGGCCTTGACGCCTTGGCTATGGCCAACAACCACAAGCTCAACATCACCAGCCACCGCCGCCGCTTGCGCAACTTAGAAAATAACGCCGATCGTTTGCGGCGCTCGCTCAACAGCGTATTGGCGACCAAAAGCACCCTAATTAATCGCTTTTTGGCCACTTTGGTGAAAGAGGTCAATAGCCTGTTCAGTGATTTGCGTAACGACATCAACAACTGGCTGCAAGATGCTTTAACCCCCCTAACACATCACAACCAACACCAGAAAAAACTTTTGGAACATCACATGATGCGCCTCGGAGAACTGCGTTCGCAAACGCATGGCCGCAAAGACCAGCTGCAAAGTCTTGAACAGGCATTACAGGTGCTGTCCACCGCGCGCGGAGACCTCGAACCCCTGTTTCTGGAGGTCACTCGCACCCCAGAGGCAAGGCCGGTGGAACAAGCCCAGGTGGTATCACTGCAGCAAGCCCGCGCGCAAGCCCAAAACTAGCAGCCTGCTAGACTGTCACACCAACGCCACTTGCAGGTATTCAAGCGCGACTTTAGACTTGCGCTTTTACCGGCGTATCCGGTGATCACCAAGAGACATCGATGACAAAGACTTTCGCGCCTGACTCAGTGGGTCTGGTTACACCCTTTACCGTGCAGTTTGATGAGCCTTTGGATCTGGCCTGCGGCCGCACGCTGAGCAACTACGAGCTCGTGGTGGAAACCTATGGCACCCTCAATGCCAATAAATCTAACGCAATTTTGATTTGTCACGCCTTGTCGGGCAATCATCATGCGGCGGGCTTCCACAGTGAAGACGACCGTAAACCCGGCTGGTGGGACGGCTACATTGGCCCGGGCAAAGCCATTGATACCAACAAATTTTTCATCGTATCGCTGAACAATTTGGGCGGCTGTAGCGGCTCCACCGGGCCACGCAGTATTAACCCAGACACTGGCAAACCATGGGGCGCAGACTTTCCCAAGCTTCGCGTTCGCGATTGGGTTCACTCGCAGGCTCGCCTCGCCGACTCGCTCGGCATAAACCAATGGGCGGCCGTGATTGGCGGCAGCCTGGGTGGCATGCAGGCCATGCGCTGGGCGCTGGAATACCCAAGCCGGGTGCGCAACTGTGTGGTCATAGCCTCAGCCATGAAGCTGAGCGCACAAAATATCGCGTTTAACGAAACCGCGCGTCAAGCGATTATCAGTGACCCAGAATTTCACAACGGCAATTACTTAGACCACAATACCTACCCCAAAAACGGCTTGGCTATTGCCCGTATGATCGGCCACATTACCTATTTATCTGACGACGTAATGGGCGAGAAGTTTGGCCGTGACTTAAGGAGTGGAAGCTTTGACCAGGGCTTGGATGAGTTGGTGGAATTCCAGGTGGAAAGTTATCTGCGCTACCAAGGTGACTCCTTTTCTAAAAACTTTGATGCCAACACCTATATTTTGATGACGCGAGCGCTAGACTATTTTGATCTGGCGCGCGAGTACGGCGACGATGCCGCCGCCGCATTTCGCCGCGCACAATGTGACTTTTATGTTGCGTCTTTTACCACCGACTGGCGCTTCCCTATCGAACGATCGCGTGAAATTGTCGATGCGCTTATCTCTGCACAAAAAAATGTCAGCTACACAGAGGTGGAGTCCCCCTACGGGCACGATGCCTTCCTGCTACCCAACGAACATTACTGCGAATCTTTTAGTCGCTATCTGGCCGGCATCGACACGGAGTAACTATGCGATTTGACTTTAACCAGCTACAGGGGATGATTAGCGAGCGCAGCCGGGTTCTCGACCTCGGATGCGGTGATGGCGCCTTGCTAAAATTGTTAGCGGACAGCAAGCAAGTCAGCGGCTATGGTTTAGAAATTGATCCCGAACAAATTCAAAAATGCATTTCCCGGGGTGTTAACGTCATTAATCAAAACCTTGATCGCGGCCTCGGTAATTTTGAAGATGACAGTTTCGATACCGTGCTTATGACACAGGCGCTACAAACCATGCGCTACCCGCACAAGGTTCTGGACGAAATGCTACGCGTCGGCAAAGAATGCATCATTACTTTTCCCAATTTCGGCCACTGGAAAGCGCGCTGCCACCTGGCTTTTAAGGGACGCATGCCAGTATCTGACTTGCTGCCGTACGAGTGGTATGACACTCCCAATATTCACTTTTGCACCTTTACCGACTTTGAGGTCTTGTGCCGTGAAAAAAGTATTAACGTACTGCACCGCCAGGTTGTCAATGAACGTTCAGCTCAACTTTTAGGCAACCTGGCGCCCAACCTGTTTGGCGAAACCGCCATTTATCGCCTCAGTAAATAGGTAACCAACATGAAGCATTCCAACCGACTTAGCCGCTCCTTGTGGCTGCGCTTCTCCACAGCATTGCTGATGATGGCTTGCGCATCCTTTACCCTGGCAACTCCACGTGAGATTCCCGATGCGCGGATACTTGAGCAAAATGATCGCAGTAAAGTATTCAGTGAATACACGGTCCACTTTAGCGTTTTTAATAGCGCCTTCGTACCGGCTAGCGTTGCCGAGATATACAACATTACACGCGGTAAAAATCGGGTATTGATAAACATCAGCGTCACCAAAACCGGCGGCGACGCCTCCGACCTTGGCCTGCCTGCAACCGTGAGCGGCACCGCGACAAATTTAATTCAGCAACAACAGGTACTGGATTTTCAAACCATCAGCGAAGGCGAGGCCACCTACTTTATCGCAGAACTCAAGCATACTAATGAAGAGGTCTATAATTTCGCCATTAACGTGACGCCAAAAGTCAGTGACAAGCCCCTGCATGTTGCTTTCTCGCGCAAACTCTACATTAAAGATAAGGACTGATCGTGCAAAAAATCGTACTGGCCAGCTCCAACCCCGGCAAGCTGAAAGAGTTTAACCAGCTGCTGGGCGGTGCCGGTTTTGCAGTGCTGCCACAGTCGGAATTCGACGTGGTTGACGCCGAAGAAACCGGCTTAAGCTTTGTCGAAAATGCGATTATTAAGGCGCGTAACGCATGTGAGGCGACGGGATTGCCCGCGTTGGCGGACGACTCCGGCATTGAGGTAGACGCGCTTGATGGTCGCCCCGGCATATATTCAGCACGTTTTTCAGGCCCCGATGCCAGCAATGCCAGCAATAACCAAAAACTACTGCAAGACCTGACCAATGTCAGCGAAAAAGATCGCACGGCACGCTACCAATGCGTTCTGGTCTACATGCGCCACGCCCAGGACCCTACTCCCATAATTTGTCAGGGTAGCTGGGAAGGGCGTATTCTCGAGGCCCCCCGCGGCGAAGGTGGATTTGGCTACGACCCATTATTTTACGTGCCTTCCCACGACTGTGCCGCGGCCGAGCTAAGTAAAGAAGAAAAAAGCCAAATCAGTCATCGCGCTTCGGCCTTAAAAATGCTTTTGGCAGAGCTGTCTTAGGGCCTGCTGAACTCCACTGACTACTTTGCAACCCACTCCTCCCTAACACCTTAGCATGTTGCTCTGCCGCCCCCTATTGCAATTCCACCCCAAATGTGAATAATTATCACTTAGATTATCAATTATATTACTGGGGAGTTAGGTTTTGTCGTATTCAGAAATACAAGGTCGTAAATGCATACTCGGAGTCGCCAGCGCAGTTGCTCTGCTGAGCACTGCACAGGTCAGTGCGGAACATGAAAAGCGAGTAATCGAAGAGATGGTCATTACCGCCTCCGGTTTTGAGCAAAAGTTGACCGATGCTCCCGCCAGCATCTCGGTAATCGATCAGACCGAAATCTTGACCCGCCCCCACGTTAACCTGCTCGATATGTTGAAGTACCAGGAAGGTATTGATATCGGCACCACCCGCGATAAAACCGGTCAGGGTAGCGTCAGCATGCGCGGCTTAACCGGCGAGTACACCCTGTACCTTATCGATGGCAAACGTCAGAATAACCACGGCGACATTTACCCAAATAATTTTGGAGGCAATGCGTTTGGCCATATGCCACCGGCTGAGGCCATCGAGCGTATCGAGGTCATTCGCGGGCCCGCCTCGACCCTGTATGGCGCGGACGCTATGGGTGGTGTCATTAATATCATTACCAAAAAAGTCACCGACCGCTGGCACGGCACCGCCAACTTCGCCGGCAATATTCAAGAAAATAGCGACTTTGGCAATGCAGTACAGGCCGACTTTTCGGCCTCGGGCCCCCTTATTGCGGACACCCTGGCCTTAGGGGTACGCGGCAGCATCTATGAAACCGAAGCCTCCTCGCCCGAGTTTGAGCCCGCCATCGACCCCAATGGCGAAATTCACCACCGCAGCCTTGGCTTTGGCGGTGGCGGCCGCACGGTAGACAGCGAAACTCAGGAGTACGGTGTTTCCTTAACCTACACCCCCAACAGCAAGAACACCCTGCGATTTGATTACGATTATTCCGAGCAGGTCTACGACAATACCCCGTTCAACAACCCAGACACGGGCGAGCTGTCTTACCCACTCGGCACCAAAGACAACATCGCAGCACTGTGGCAAGCCCGCGGTGGTCAGGTAAACCCGCGCGCAGGCTACGCAGCCGACCAGGAGTTTAACCGGCAGTGGTGGTCGCTAAGTCACGATGCAAGCTGGGGCTTTGGCAGCAGCAGCCTCTCGCTTTCTTATGTCGATACCGCCAACGATGGCCGCACGCTGCCCCTCATCGTTGCCGAGCGGCTGGAGTTACAAGAAATGTACGACGGCGTGGGTGACTACGCAGGCATGAGTGAAGAGGAGCGCCGCAATCTGGCAGAAGCCACCTTTTTACCGCGCCCCGATCGCCCACTCGATAGCCGCCAATACACACTGGACGGGCGCGTCGACATTCCGCTGCGCGCGCTGGGCAGCCATAACCTGGTTATCGGCGGCCAAGTCATCGACGGTGAGCTGGAGGACGGCGTATTCGGTATGGAGAGCAACCAGCCGGGTGCCACCCAAAAACAGCAAATGTACTCTTTGTTTATTGAAGACAGCTGGACCCCGGTAACGCCCTTTACCATAACGGCCGGGGTTCGCTACGACGAGCACGATGTCTTTGGCAGCCAGGTATCACCGCGTTTGTACGGGGTTTACACTATTAGCGATAATTGGACGGTAAAAGGCGGCGTCGCTACCGGCTATAAAACACCACAGACCACAGACCTTTACGATGGAATCACCGGCTTTGGTGGTCAAGGGACATCGCCTTTTGCCGGCAACCCCGACCTTCAGCCGGAAACCAGCGTAAACAGTGAAGTCGCCGTTTACTGGACGAGCGATCACGGTCACAACTTTAACGCCACCTACTTCAACACCGCGTTCGACGACAAAATTGCCCGCGGTGACACCATTTACAGCTGCGAAACCACAGGCGGTCAACGTCCATGTGTCAACCTGGGTGCGTACGACGCCCTTGGCTACGACACCTACAGCCAAAAGATCAACATCGACGAAGTCGCAATTCAAGGGGTGGAGGTTGCGGGGCGCTATATCTTCAGCGACAACTGGTCACTCAACGCCAACTACACCTGGACCGACAGTGAGCAAAAAAGTGGGCCGCAGGAAGGTCAGCCATTAACCAACACTGCGGAACACATGGCCAACGCCTCACTCAACTGGACCATACTGCCCAACCTGAGTATGTCGTTGCAGGCGGAACTGCGCTCTGATCGCTACCGCAGCTGGGACACCGTAATGGACAAGCCACGTTACTTCGAAAACTATGAACTATTCCACTTAGGCCTGACCTACGAGGTGACTGAATACCTAACCGTGTTTGGCCGCGTAAATAATTTAATGAATGAAGATTTCACCTCCTATTCCACCGAGTACATCGACCTCGACGGCGATGGGGTTTACACCCTGGCCTCTGGCCGCGGCGCCGTCAGCGAAGTTGTCTTTACCGACGACTACAACGTCAAAGACGCCGGCCGCAATTTTTGGGTGAGTGTGCAGCTAAGCTTCTAATCAATCGCCTGCAGTACACGATCTTTCACATCGGGCCCTACGGGCCCGTTTCTTATTTCGATCCCTACTCCTCGGTACTCCACACCTTCATCGTTTGCGCCGCCAACAACTGACAACCAGCCTCGGTTTTTACCCAGGTACGCATATAGTGATAGCGGTTGGCCCGGCGCGGTCCGTCGGTAAACTTGTCCACCGTCGACAGGCCCGTCACCACGGCGGTATTGCCTTGCCGCCTTATACTTACCTCAGTTTGTTCACGTGATTTTGGTGCCGTGTAGTTTTCTGCTACACGCGCCAAAAGCATGCTTTTGGTTTCGTACACCACGGCGTGATTGTGCACCCACACGTATTGGGGCAGCAGAGTATTCTCCAGAAAGTCGGCATCGGCCTGTCGAATGGCTTGCTCATAGGCGTAATCCAGAGCTTTGAGCTCTGTGGGCGCAAGGCAATCGGCGAAAACAGTAGGGCTGATGAACGTTAGCAACGCATACTTAACGAATCGAAACATAATTCCTGCCTGACCAGATTGATAATTGGTATGACCATACTATACTGGTCCCACAATAAGTCCAACAGCGGAGATACATCACCATGCAGCGCGCCCTACCTATTATTTTTCTACTGATCTGCGGCCCGCTGCTGGCAGACGAGCTGATGTCACTTAAGCCTGCCCACTCTATCGAGGCTTACCAAGTGTTGTCGAACGCGCTAAACCAACTGGATCAGGCAACCATCGAGCGGGAGCTGACAACACTGAATGCAAATAAGCTCAGCGAGGCTCCGGCCACCAAACGCTTTGGCTTCAATCCCGACGCGGCGCCGGAATTTTTTACCACCACGGAGGGCAAGCGCATCGCCGATATTGTTCTTTCCTATCAAACCCCATCCGGGGGCTGGTCCAAACGCACCGATATGAGCTTTGCACCGCGTCGGCCAGGCCAGGCATTTGGGGTCGAACAAAACTACATTCCAACTTTCGATAACGGCGCCACAACAACCCAAGTTTGGCTGCTGGCCAAAGCCCACCAGGCAACCGGGAATCCGAGCTACGCAAACGCGATTGAACGCGCCGTACAGCTGATGACTCTGGCACAGTACCCCAACGGCGGTTGGCCGCAAAATTTCCCACTCACCGGTGGCTATCACGATTACATCACCTACAACGATGATGTCACGGTTAAGCTACTGCAAGTGCTTAACAGCGCACGCCAGCAACAACCACCTTTTGATTTTATTGACGACAAACTGGCCGCGCGCGCCGAGCAGAGCTTTCAACGTGGCCTCAGCTCAGTACTGGCCACGCAGATCAAGGTCGGCGATACCGCCACCCTTTGGGGAGCCCAGCACCACCACAAAACACTCGAACCCATTAACGCACGCAAGTTCGAACCCATTGCCCTGGCCACAGCCGAAAGCGCAGACCTGGTCGAATTTTTAATGACACTGGACAATCCCAACGCGGATATCAAACAAGCCATTGTTGCCGCCCACAACTGGTTCGCAGCAAACAAAATATACGGCTACCAATGGGGTAAGCAAACCTCCAGGCACAACGCCCTCACCCCAGCCCCAGGCGCCGGGCCACTGTGGGGCCGCTTTTGCGAAATCGGCACCAACCGCCCGGTGTTCGGCGACCGCGACGGCTCCGTGCACTACGAGGTCAGTGAAATCTCCACCGAACGCCGCGACGGCTACGCCTGGTACACCAGCAGCCCGAAGCGAGTGTTAAAGAAATTTCCCGCATGGAAGGCGAAGTATTTGGATTGAAAAAATTGTCAGACGTCTGAGGTCAGAAGTCTGACGCAAATGCGTCCAGCTTCCGACGTCAGACATCTAGCGATCTTTCATTCCCCGTTCCCCGTTCCCCGTTCCCATGCGACAATAGCGGCGCCATTTCCCAATCCGGTAATCCAGTGCTGACTCTTCCGCCTCTGTCTCTGTACATCCATATCCCCTGGTGCGTGCGCAAATGCCCTTATTGCGACTTTAACTCGCACCAGAGTGATACCCATGTACCGGAGCAAGCATATGTCGCGGCACTTGCCCGCGACCTCGCGGCAGATGCCGAGCTGGCACAGGGGCGCAGGCTTACCAGTATCTTTTTTGGCGGCGGCACACCTAGCTTATTTTCGTGTGCTGCTATTGGCGAGATACTCAACAGCGCCGAGCGCATTATTGGTTTCGAAGAAAATATCGAAATCACACTGGAGGCGAACCCAGGGACCTTTGAGCAAGACAAGTTTCGCGGCTTTCGCAGCGCAGGAGTCAATCGTCTGTCCATTGGTATTCAAAGCTTTAACGATGAACAGCTTCAGGCGCTGGGGCGAATTCACGATGGTGATGCGGCCCTAAAGGCCACGGACACAGCCCGCCGGGCAGGGTTCGACAACCTCAATCTGGATTTAATGCACGGCTTACCGGGCCAAAGTCTAGCCGCCGCCATGCAAGACCTGAACACCGCACTAGCGCTCGAGCCTGAACACCTAAGTTGGTATCAGCTCACCATTGAGCCCAACACCGTGTTCTACAGTAAACCCCCAACACTGCCTGTCGAGGACACTTTGGCAGACATACAAGATGTCGGCCATGACAAACTCCAACAAGCAGGCTTCAAGCGTTATGAAGTATCGGCCTACGCGCGTACTGCCCGCGCCAAACACAATATGAATTATTGGCAATTTGGCGACTATTTGGGTATTGGCGCCGGCGCCCACGGCAAATTCACCACCCCCAATAACGGCACCATTTTTCGCCAGTGGAAAACCCGCCAGCCCGATGCCTATCTCAATGCCGACGCTGGCCCTGGGCGTTTCCCCAACCCTTTTTGCGCCGGCCGCGAGGTTATAGAGCCCGACGCCAGAGCACTGGAATTTTTGCTCAATGCTCTGCGCCTAACTGAAGGCTGTGCACCCACTACTTTTACTGAGCGCACCGGCTTACCTCTTGATGCGCTAGAGCCTCACTGGCAGGAACTCGCCGGCAAAGGACTGGTGCAGTCGCGCAGCCAACGCATCGCTACCACCGAGCTGGGCATGCGTTTTCTAAACGATGTTTTAGGCGCCTACACCTGACCACAAACGGCTGGTTGGCCAAGTATCGATGATTGTCACCTGACAACCACACTTTCACTGCTACAATTAAATGAAAGAATTCGAACTGGATGCGCCGCCACCCAAATGTTGTCTTTTTCTAATTACGCTCGCGAGAACCCCATCGCTACCCGCCTGCTCGGGCTTATCATTCTTTGCAGCTCCTTAATCACTCTTATCGCCATCATATTGCAGCTCTATGCCAGCTTTAACGACGATATATCCTCGCTGGAAAAACGCCTCGATCAGGTACGTGTCAGTACGCTCGCGAGCATCACTAAAAGCCTGTGGGGGTTTGATCAGGAGCAGCTGCAAATTCAAGTCGACAGCGTGCTGGAAGTCGCCGATGTGGTTCTGGTCCAAGTGGACTGGCGCGACTGGAATAATCAATCGCAAATACTCACGGCGGCCAAACCGAACATCAATACCGAGGTAACCGAAAATAGCCCTACCCGGTTCTTAGTCAAGCGCTATGACCTCGTCTACGAGGATGAAACCACCAGCGCGCAACATCTGGGCACCCTGACTGTTACAGCCAATTTGTCGAGTATTTACGACAAGCTGTGGGAGCGGGCGCTGTTTATAGCCGCCATTCAGGGCACCAAAACCATGGTGGTGTCGCTGCTGATCTTGTGGCTCATCTACACCATGCTGACCCGCCATATGGTCACCATTGCCCAATACGCTCGCCAACTCAATTTGCAGAAACTGGCTACCCCGCTGACACTCAACCGTATCAAGGCCGACAAAGCCCCAGATGAACTGGACAACGTAACCGATGCCATCAACCACATGCGTGAAACCCTGCTCGACGATATTGAGCAGCGACGCTCAATGGAATTGGCGCTGTTAGCAGAAAAAGAAGAAAAGATTGAAACTCGTCGGCAAAAACTCGCTGCAGAAGACGCCAATCGCGCCAAGAGCCAATTCCTCGCTACCATGAGCCACGAAATTCGCACGCCGATGAATGGCGTTATAGGCATGGTGGAAATGTTGCGCGACACACCGCTCGACGACAACCAAAAGCATTACCTCGAGGTGATTCATCGCAGCGGCGAGACCCTGCTCGACATTATCAACGATATTCTCGATTACTCGAAAATTGAAGCGGGCAAAATGGCGCTGGAAACCGCTGAGCTTGAAGTTCGCACCCTGGTCGAAGACTGCATCCAACTGTTTGGGGCAACCGCCAATAAGCGCGGTATCGAGCTGTACTGCTATATACACCCGGACATTCCCACGAAGTTGCGCGGCGACCCCACCCGGCTGCGCCAAATAATCACGAACCTGGTGGGCAACGCCTTTAAATTCACCACCGATGGTTCGATCGCGGTAGAGGTAAAGCTGTGTGATGACAGCACACCGGTGGTCCCCAAACTGAGAGTCTCCGTCGCCGACACGGGTATTGGGATTAGCGAACAAGCGCAGAAGTATTTGTTCGACGCCTTTAATCAGGCCGACACTTCCACCACCCGCAATTACGGCGGCACAGGGCTCGGGCTCGCCATTTGTAAAAGCCTAACAGAGCTAATGCATGGCGATATAGGCGTGAACAGCACTAAGGGCATAGGCTCCACCTTTTGGTTCACCGCCTGCTTCGCCCCTTCGGCCAGCGCTGTCAGCTCGCCGGAGTCGCATCAGGCACTGGCCGGTAAGCGCCTTCTGGTTGCGGAGCCCAGTGCCGCCATTCGCGAACTGTTTGTGCATTACTGCAACCAATGGAACATTGAATTAGTCTGCCTTACTAGCGCCAGTGCAACCCTGGAACTACTTGAGCAGGACACCAATTTCAACTTCGCCATTCTCTGCCAACAATTGCCGGTGATGTCGGGCCTGCAGCTGACCGAACGTATCCGCCGGGAATTATCCGCAGAAAAACTGCCGGTGATACTCATGTCTGGCTCCGATGACCCACTGGCCACAAAAGCGCTAGAGCGGCTGGAGGTCGCTCAGGTTCTGCGCAAACCCGTTATCGAAATGAAGCTTTACGCCGCACTGTGCGCCAGCCTGGGCATCACGTTAGCAACCAGCGAACGCGAGCAAGCAACAACGTTGGCGAAGGAGCAACACTCTTTGGCGCACCTCAAGGTACTGGTAGCGGAGGATAATGCCGTCAACCGTATGGTCATCAAAGGCCTGCTAGGCAAACTGGCCGTTGAGCCGGTCATGGCCGAAAATGGCCGCCAGGCGTTTGAAGCCGTGCGCACCGCTGATCCGGCCTATGACTTAATTTTGATGGATTGCGAAATGCCGGAAATGGATGGCTTTGAAGCGACAGAGGCCATTCGCGACTATGAAAAACGTAATGCCTTACCCGCCACCACTATCGTGGCACTCACTGCACACGCCCTGCAAGAGCATCGCGAAGCCGTATTCGCCTGCGGCATGGACCACTTTTTATGCAAACCGATAACGCTGGACAGCCTCACCACCGCGCTTAACAAGCTCGGTCTGGCCCCCGGCAACAAAGTCGAAAGCCGTATTGCCGGGGGCTAACCAGTCCCGTTTTCCTTGCGCATAGACTCGCCCAATCAGCTCAATAGCGAACGCTTGCTTGAACGCAAGCCAAGGTATCCTTATTATTCGCATAGGGCCAAACGGACAGAAGGACTTTAATTCCTGCTCTCTGCCCCCATATACAAGGGCAACCCCACGACAATACACAGCACCTTTAATTACCCGATTGCGGGTTTGGAGATTTTTGCACTATGAGTAACGACACCATTGTTCACGTTACCGATGACTCTTTTGACGCCGACGTTCTGCAATCGGACGTACCCGTACTGGTCGATTTTTGGGCGGCCTGGTGCGGTCCTTGTAAAATGATCGCCCCGGTTCTCGATGAACTGGTTGACCAATACCAAGGTAAAATCAAGATTGCTAAAATGGATGTTGATGCCAACAAAGAAACGCCGGCCAAGTTCGGTATTCGCGGCATCCCGACCTTGATTATCTTCAAAGGCGGCAACGTTGAAAGTACCAAAGTTGGCGCCCTGTCGCGCCCACAGCTGGTAGAGTTCATCGAATCTGTCCTGTAAGTGCAACTGAACTTACCAAGGCAAGTGGCGCTGTCGTCTCACGGCAGTGCCAGTACAGCCACACTGTTTTCACGGGCTTTGCACTTTTCGAACTTTGCCGCTATACTCCAAGGCACTTGTAACAGCTCTCATAGATTCAGCCCCTGTATTCGCGTCACCAACCCGCCATATTAGGGCCGAAATAAAGACTCCCTGCTGATATTTCCAACTTCCAGAGCGTTTTCTGTGGGTATACACTAAGCCGGATAGTCTTGACTGAGCGTTGTAACAGAAATTTAATTGAAGTTAGCGTCACAAAACAACAAGATACACGCCAACTTAAACCAGATGCTTTCGCTCTGAAAACCCAAATTTTTATTTAGCCTGCCAAGCAGATATTCCTGCAAGCAATTTAACTATTCACAACCAAGTCCAACTGTATGAACCTTACCGATCTTAAAAAGAAACCCATTGAAGAACTGATTGATATCGCTCGCGAAACGGGGCAAGAAAATCTAGCCCGCTCCCGCAAACAAGACATCATCTTTAATATCCTGAAACGCCACGCCAAAAGTGGTGAGGACATCTACGGCGACGGCGTACTGGAAATCCTTCAGGATGGATTCGGCTTCCTGCGCTCCGCAGACAGTTCATACCTGGCAGGCCCCGACGACATTTACGTGTCCCCGAGCCAGATTCGCCGCTTTAACCTGCGCACCGGTGACACCATTGCGGGCAAGATTCGCCCTCCCAAAGAAGGCGAACGCTACTTCGCCTTGCTTAAAGTTAATGAAATTAATTTCGACAAGCCCGAGAGCTCCCGCAATAAAATTCTATTCGAAAACCTCACCCCGCTTTTCCCAGATCAGCGCCTAACACTAGAAACCGGTAACGGCTCGACAGAAGACTTGACCGGTCGCATTATCGATTTGATTTCACCCATCGGTAAAGGACAGCGCGGTTTGATTGTCGCGCCGCCCAAAGCCGGTAAAACCATCATGATGCAGAACATCGCTCAGGCCATTACCCGCAATAACCCCGAGTGCCACCTGATCGTACTGCTGATCGACGAGCGCCCGGAAGAAGTGACCGAAATGCAGCGCTCAGTGCGCGGCGAAGTGGTTGCCTCGACCTTTGATGAGCCACCGGCGCGTCACGTACAGGTAGCCGACATGGTGATTGAGCGTGCCAAGCGCTTGGTAGAGCACAAGAAAGACGTCATCATCTTGCTCGACTCTATTACCCGCCTTGCCCGCGCCTACAACACCGTCATCCCATCCTCCGGTAAAGTGCTTACCGGTGGTGTTGACGCCCACGCCCTGGAGCGTCCCAAGCGCTTCTTTGGTGCTGCGCGTAACATCGAAGAGGGCGGCAGCCTTTCCATTATCGCCACCGCTCTGGTAGACACCGGCTCGAAAATGGACGAAGTGATTTACGAAGAATTTAAAGGTACCGGTAACCTTGAGTTACACCTGGACCGCAAGATCGCCGAGAAGCGCATCTACCCAGCCATGAACGTGCGTCGCTCCGGCACCCGCCGCGAAGACCTGTTAATGAAAGACGATGAACTGCAACGCGTATGGATTTTGCGCCGCCTACTCAACGACATGGAAGACGTGAGCGCTACCGAGTTTTTGGTCGACAAGCTGAAAGACTTTAAAACCAACGATGAATTCTTCCTGTCCATGAAGAGAAAGTAAACAATCGGGATACGGTTGACAAATAACGGGGAACGAGACAGTTCCCCGTTTTTGATTAACCGTTTTCCGCGCCCCGTCACCCGTACTCCGGATCCATCATGAAATACACCGATCTTCGTGACTTTATCTCGCAACTGGAAGCGCGCGGCCAACTCAAGCGCATTAGCGTTGAAGTGGACCCCAATTTAGAGATGACCGAAATCTGTGACCGCACCCTGCGCGCCGGCGGCCCCGCTTTATTGTTTGAAAACCCCAAGGGGTACAATATTCCCGTACTCGGCAATTTATTCGGTACCCCTGAGCGAGTCGCCTTAGGTATGGGTGAGGAGTCGGTTAAGGAGTTGCGTGAAATCGGCAAACTGCTGGCTTTTTTAAAAGAGCCGGAACCACCCAAAGGCTTAAAAGACGCCTGGGAAAAACTGCCTATTTTTAAACAAGTGCTGAACATGGCACCCAAGGTATTAAAAAAAGCGCCCTGCCAGGATGTTGTACTTGAAGGCGACGCCATCGATTTAAACGCCCTACCCATCCAAACCTGCTGGCCCGGCGATGCCGCACCGTTAGTGACATGGCCTCTGGTGATTACCCGCGGCCCGCACAAAGAAAGGCAAAACCTCGGCATCTACCGCATGCAGAAGATCGGCAAAAACCGATTGATTATGCGCTGGCTCAGCCACCGTGGCGGTGCACTGGATTTTCGCGAGTGGCAAGCAGAGCATCCGGGCAAACCTTTTCCCGTAGCGGTAGCCCTAGGCGCCGATCCCGCCACTATTTTAGGCGCCGTCACTCCGGTACCGGATACCTTAAGCGAGTACGCCTTTGCCGGCCTGTTGCGGGGCGATAAAACCGAAGTGGTTCAAGCGGGCGACAACGAATTGCAGGTACCCGCGTCTGCAGAATTTATTCTAGAGGGCCATATCGCCCCCGATGATATAGCCCCCGAAGGCCCCTACGGCGACCATACCGGCTACTACAACGAAGTGGATAACTTCCCGGTGTTTACCGTTACCCGCATTACCCACAGGCGCGACCCGATATACCACAGTACCTATACCGGTCGCCCACCGGATGAACCCGCGGTATTGGGCCTTGCACTGAATGAAGTCTTCATTCCGCTACTGCAAAAACAGTTTCCGGAAATTGTCGACTTTTACCTGCCGCCAGAAGGCTGCTCATATCGCATGGCCGTTGTGACCATGAAAAAGCAGTACCCGGGCCACGCCAAGCGCGTGATGATGGGGGTTTGGTCATTCTTGCGCCAGTTTATGTACACCAAGTTTGTCATCGTCACCGATGACGATGTCAACGCCCGCGACTGGAACGACGTGATTTGGGCAATTACCACACGTATGGACCCCGCGCGCGATACCACTGTAGTGGAAAACACCCCTATTGATTATCTCGACTTTGCCTCGCCCGTGTCAGGCTTAGGCTCAAAAATGGGAATGGATGCCACCAATAAGTGGCCCGGTGAAACCGACCGCGAATGGGGTGAACCTATCGTCATGGACCAGGCCGTTAAAGATCGCGTGGACGCCCTGTGGGACGAGCTCGAGATTCTTTGACACCAGCAACCAATACTCCCGTGCACCGCCACAAGGCGTAGCGTTAATAATTGCTAAGTGTGCGGCACGGCGCTTGTAAGCCCAACCAGCGGCGTTTATCTTTACCTGCAAAGCCTAAGGGTCGACTCCTTGAGCGACCTAACACACCAAAACAATAGAATAATGGAGAAAAGTCATGCGTAAATTCATCGCTAAACTGGCCCTTATGGTCGGCTTAATGACCGCGGCCTTGCCAGCTCTGGCCGAACAGTTCAGTGTACTGCTGTTCACCAAAACCGCCGGCTGGCATCACGAGTCTATTAACGCCGGCGTGACCGCCATGAAGAAAATGGCCGAGCGACATCACTTCAAACTCGACTGGCACGAGATGTCCAGCGTGTTCGCCGATGACCGCTTGAAAAACTACGACGCCGTCGTCTTTCTCAACACCACCGCCGACATCCTCAACGATGACCAGCAAGCCGCGATGGAGCGCTTTATTCAATCCGGCAAAGGTTTCGTCGGCATTCACTCTGCATCCGACACCGAATACGAATGGGACTGGTACACCAAAATGGTGGGCCGCACCTTCCACATTCACCCAGCCATTCAAACCGCTGAAATCGATGTGATCGATCGCAAGTTCCCAGGCGTTGAACGCATGCCCGACACCTTCTTGTGGACCGATGAATTTTACGAGTTTGGCGCCGAACGCATCGACAGCCTGAATTACATCCTCTCAATCGATGAGAGCACCTACGACCCTGTCGCCGACTGGGGCCGCGTTGCCGGTGAAGGTATGGGCGACTTCCACCCCATTGCCTGGTACCACGAATACGACGGCGGCCGCGCCTTCTACACTGGCCTTGGTCACGTACCCTCCACCTTTGAAGACAAAATGTTCTTAGAACACATTTATGGTGGTTTGTATTGGGCAGCTACCGGTAAAGGTATGCGCAAGTAATTATTAGCCGTTTGGCTGCATTAAAAGGCGAGCTTTTTGCTCGCCTTTTTTTGTTTTTGCGGTTTTCTTTGTGCGTCTAATCTAAGGTGTCCATTATCAGACTTTTGCGCCCTATTTCGCTGGGCGGGCGAGTTACTTTTTTGGTGAGCAAGACATAGCCGGTCGCTTTTGCGCTTTCATGCGCTCGCAACAAAGCGGGCCCCGTCGGGGCTCCCTCACTCCGGATTACTTTAGCAGGCCGTATCGACAGGCGATGACCCATGCCACCCTCTCTCGCTCTACGAGCCATTCACGTCGCCCATGCGCGTTTACCCACTAAAACAAACCTCCTCTCGGCTCATGGGCACGGAGCCTTGCTAAGCAAGGCTCCGTGACTAATACCCCTTGGCGAATCGAGACTCCACTTGCAAATAACCGTTCGGGTCGGGGTGCTTGGCCCAGATTTTCTGCCACTGCTCGCCGGCAAAAAGTTGTTCATTGGTTTTTGCTCGCTCTTGCATAGAGCCCCAACGAATAATCCAGGTGACATTTGCTGAACCTAGGCTCAACTCCATAGGGCTGGCACCGTTTATCTCTGGCGCTTGGGCGTTGCCCACCCAAAAACCTACCACGTTCAGATTCTCCCGAAGAAAAGGAGCCGCCTCCTCAAGCAGCCAGACTTTATAAGCATCAAATTGGGCTGGATCATAATGATAATTGCGAATCTCGAATATCGCTTGATCATCCACACTGTCAGAGGATTGCTCCTCGGCATTTACAGCCGAAGCACATAGCAATCCGAAAATAACCAAATAACTTAGTAATATTTTTCTCATTTTTATTTTCTCAGTAATGAATGGCACTTACTTAAGCTTTTTCGGATGACCACTCTTTCTGACTTCTTCGCGTGCTTGATCTCTTGGTTTTAACAGTAGTGGGAACGGTTTTGGCCTTCTCTTGACGGCTCGGGGCTCTATACGCCTAGGTCGATTACC
>NZ_JAULRU010000693.1 GCF_030518155.1 Gilvimarinus gilvus
TAATGCATTGGCTTATGTAAATTGGTCAGAGTTTGGTCGTTTTGCCTATATGGCAGGTATGGAGAAAGGATATTTAGGCCTGAATAAAATACTTGTTGATTATGGTTTTGATTTTGGGATGCTTACTTTAATAGTTGCAACAACTTCTCTTATTCTAAAGACAACAACTTTCTATAAATACGGAGGATTTCCTTTTTTAGTATTATTTATTTATGCGATGCCGAATTTTATGTTCGAAGAGCATGTACATATTAGGCAAGGATTAGCAAATGCAATTGCACTTTATTCTATACGTTATGTAATCGATCGTAACCTAATAAAGTTTTTGATTTGTATTACA
>NZ_JAULRU010000694.1 GCF_030518155.1 Gilvimarinus gilvus
AACTGAAACCCTTGCTCGTCAACCTGCAAGGCCCAGCCCCGGCGGTCCCAGTCGCCCAGCACGATGCGCCGGGCCGGTTGGCCGTCCACGACCAGCTTGTGAATCGCTGGCCGATGGGTATGGCCATGCACCAGGGTACGCACGCCATGCGCCGCCATTACCTTGGGCACTTCTTCTGGCGTGACGTCGACGATTTCAGTGGATTTCATCCGCCCCTGGGTGCGGCTTTCGCTGCGCAGCTTGCGTGCCAGTCTGTAGCGAGCCGACAGCGGCAGGTGGCGCAGAACCCACAGGCTCAGCGGGTTGCGCAGCAGGCGGCGCATTTTCATGTAGCCCACGTCGCGGGTGCACAAGGTGTCGCCGTGCATCAGCAATACCTGCTCACCGCCCAGCTCGATCACGCAGGGGTCGTCGAGCAACGTGCAGCCGGCCGCCTCGCAGAAGCGCTGGCCAAGCAGGAAG
>NZ_JAULRU010000154.1 GCF_030518155.1 Gilvimarinus gilvus
GCTTTTAGGCGCATAATTCATTCCGGGATAGGTGTCATGGGCTGATGCCTATCCCGGCTATATCCGTCACAGCTAAGTTATTGAAATACCGTTGTTATTTTCATTTTATCAAATAGTTTACCGAAATAGGCGTCGCGCCGACTATTTTGACTATCTGGATAGACCGTACTGCCCTACTTATGTATGCATAGTCAGTGTCACTTGCGAGTCGCTAGCCCCCTTTTTGATGGTTTTAGTAGAGCAATGGCAGAATGGCTTACCACTATAGGCACCATCAACGGCGAGCAAAGTTTACTCGGCTCGCCAGATTATAGTATCGGAACCTGGGCCTTTACGACGGGAATACAACCGGCTTATCACCTTGCTGCCATGCGGGCAACTTAACCATGGCGTGAACAAATAGCGGGTGCTGTAGCCAGTTTGTAAGCCAGCGTTGTAAATTAGGGTATGGGAGGCGGTAAAACATGTCTGTGTCGACATGGGCGAACTGTCGTACAAACGGCATTACGCCGATATCGGCAACCGATATGCTGGCACCTAGTAAGTAGGCGTTATGGGTAAGCCGACGTTCCAGCTCTTGTAAAAAAATTTCGCCTTTCTCCCGGTAGTCAGCCTGCGACATGTCGGGGTGGCGGTCGGCGTATTTGTAGCGATCCAGCCAGTGTTTGAATTCGTTGTCGTTTTGCGCAATCAAGTCGCAGGCCTTATGCCATTCACCCGTTTTGAGCAACCCTTGCGGGTCACTCTGGCTAAGTGCCCACACCAGAATATCCCAGCTTTCATCAATCACTGTGCCATCAACAAGCTCCAGTACCGGCACCGTCCCTTTAGGGCTAATCGCCAACATCGGCTCCGGTTTGTTTTTAAGCACCACTTCGCGCAACTCAACGTGCAATTGCGCAAATAGAAGCCCTAAACGGGCCCGCATAGCGTAGGGACAACGGCGAAACGAATACAATCGGTGGAGCGGTTCAGTCATGAGCGGTTAACTAATATATTGGCGTGTTGTTGGCGACGGCGCTACGGTATGGGTTTATTGGACACGTTTCAAGGGCGCCGCTGCATTGGCGCTGACTGCCCCCTGCAGAGCCACCGCCGAATGGTTAAGCTGACCAAACAATGCTTTAGCCAACTTGCGGTTAGCGCGGCTAATGGGAACACGCTGACCTGTGTGGGTTAAACAGTAGGCATCTTCGCGACTTATACAGACCTTTTTAACCTGTTTTTTCATCACCCAATGCGAGCGGTGCAGCTGTACCCCCTCTTCACCAAACGCCTCTGCAATGTTTTTAAGGCTGCCAAGCACCATCGCCTGCCCCAGCTCGGTGTATACGTTCAGGTAGTGCAAGTCCGAAGATATAGCGACGATGTCGGTGCCGATGACTTCGGGCAGGGAATCGAAGAACTGATCGCGCCGCTGCTTCATCTCTTGCTCTGTATCCGAGGTAGGCTCTGGATCGGACGGGTTATCGCCACCACCATCGCCGTATACCGTTGGGCGAGCGAACAATAAGGGTAAATTTATGGCAATCCAACACACCATAAATTGCGGCATTGCCTCGACAGCCTCTGCCGCTATGCCGTGCCATGGGCCACGCGCGCCAAGCACATCCCAGTAGCCATCCGGCTCGCTATGCTCCAGATGGGGCGCAAACCCCAATTCCAACAACCAATAAACAGGCGCTGAGAGCAGGCAGCCAAATAAACCCAAGCTTACCACCAGCCACCACAGTGGCCAGCGCGTTGGATTGAAGCGCCGAATAAGGGCGCTCACCACTAAAATAGCGAGTAGCGCTGTTCCTATGTGGGCACTCCAAAATAAGAGCCGCGCCAGCGCGCCCAAACCTGCCGAGGCCTCGGGCCTGGAAACCGTAAACAGAACTGTCAGTACTACGCCAGTACCCAGCAGGCTGTTTTGAATGGGCGCCAAGCCTAGAATTGTTCGTTGTAGCACCTTAGTGGCTCCTGTCATGTTTACTCGATCCTTGTATTAAGGCGCCACTATACAACTAAATAACGGTATGGTTTCAGGGCATTGTATGAAATGGCTCCGTCATGCATAAAGGGCATTGTCTTCATATAACCGAATCACTAACCCACTCGCGTCAGCACCATTACCCTTTATACAAAAAAACCACCAGCGGTACAGTAGCGGTCATCCAGACAGAAGTTCGAGCGTATAGTCACTGAGCTTCAGCCGCATGAATTCAAAGGACGATGTATGACTCAGCGCAAACACTCTCAACCACTCAAGCTCACTCGCGCCATTGGCCTCGCCACTGCCCTCACGGCCACGCCACTATGGGCGGCAGAATTAGTGGTAGATATTAGCGACAAAACCAGCCAGCGACCGCTGGGCGAGACCCTTATTACGATTACCAGCCGCGATAATCAGCAGTGGCAAATTCAGACAAACGAACAAGGGCGTGCCCGAATCGAAGCTCTTGACCCCGGGCTTTACGAAGTGACCGTCAGCCGTGTCGGCTATATTGGTGCTCGTTTGCCCAGCGTGCGTTTAGTAGACGATAAAGCGACGCCAGTGAGCCTCACTCTGGCCACATCGACCAAGCAGGTAGAAGAAATTGTCGTGGTGGGCAACAGCATAGGCGGCGACTGGCTCAGCTCAGCCGGTGCGAGCACGCGCGACCGCGAAGCTTTGCGCAGCTCTGCCGGCAGTGGCAGTGATGTATTGCGCGCTTTAGATGGCATGCCCGGTTTGTTTTCCGACGGCGAATTTTCCAGCTACACCGTGCGCGGCAGTGGCCCACGCGATAACTTAATACTGGTAGATGGTGTGCCCTTTGAGCGCGTTGTCCACTTTAGCGATAGCTTTGGCGAGCTGGCCGATGCGCAAGACGGTGGCCGTTACAGCGTGTTTGCTCCCAATACGGTGGCACAGGCAGATTTCCAGCCCGGAGGCTGGTCATCGGCCTATGGTGGCCGGGCGGGCTCCTTACTGCAACTGGATGTGGCCAACGGCAACCCCGAAACCCCCTCTTATACAGCGCGGCTGGATATTGCCGGGCTGGAAATCGGCTACGACGGGCCCAGCCGGGTGCTCGATAACACCAGCGTGCTGTTTTCCGCGCGGCAGCTTAATTTTGGCCGGCTGTTCGAGACGGTCGGCCTCGACGATATTGGCGAGCCAGAAGTGACCGATGTGATTTTTAAAACTCACACTGAATTTGCCAATGGCGATGAATTTAATGTGCTCGCCATTTACGCTCCGGAATCCTTCAGCCGCGACACCGACAATGTGCTGGCCTCCGACGAGGACGACCCCGGCAATTACGAGGACGTTGAGCTGGTGGAGCAGGAATCCGACAACACCTTACTGGTGGCAACCTACCGCAAACTGCTGGGCCAAAGTGCGCAGTTGACCAATAAGATTTACTACCGCCACTTTAGTGAAGACAGCCAGGTGGGCGAAGCCTACCCTGAGCAAGTCGCGCTGGATAGCAGCGCCTCCGATGTACCGCGCCGCTTTCCCATTATTACGGCCAGGCAGGACGACACCGAGTTCGGCTGGCGGTTAGACTTCAGTTACGACAATTCACTCGGTCGCTTCAGTGCAGGGACTCGCCTAAGCCAGTCCGACTTGACTCTGGAGCGATTCATTGACGGCCCATGGAATCGCTATGAATACGACACCGACAGCTTCAGGCCCAACCCGGAACAACAGTACGTTGTCTTAACCGGAGCCGGCGTCGACACCAACTTTAGCGCCGACGCACTACAATACGCCGCCTATTTCGATCAGGAATTATCGTTAGGTATTTTCGACGTGCGCGCCGGACTGCGCTACGAAGGTGATGAGTTTACCGAACAAAGTGGTGTATCACCGCGTTTAGCCCTATCGTGGCCACTGAGTGACTCGGCAAGTGTCAGCGCGACGCTCGGTCGCTATTTACAAATGCCACGCCTTGACGACTTTGCCAGCAACACCAACAGCACAACCCTTGACTACGAAATTATTGATCAAGTAAGTTTGGGGCTGAACTACCAATTGAGCGAACAGTGGGCACTTTTTGTCGAACCGTATTACCAACAACTCAATGACTTGGTTGTACAAACAGACGCAGTAACCCAATCGTATAATAACTTAGGTGAAGGCACCTCCTGGGGTGTGGACACCGCCATCACCCGCCAGTTCGGCAACGGCTGGTCCGCCAGTGTTGCCTACTCGTATAACGAAGCAGCTTTAAAAGATAGCCCCAATTCAGCCGAGTACGATGCCGACTACAGTCGCCCGCACTCCTTTAGCGTTGGCGGCGTGTGGGAAATTAATCAGCGCTGGAAGCTGTCCGGCCGCTGGAAGTGGGCCTCGGGCCGACCTTACGGTGAATATATTGTTCACGACAATGTGTTGGGCGACGGGCAACCACTGCGCTATAGCCGAGAGACATTAACCAACAATACCGAGCGCTTTGATGATTACGGCTCCATTAACGTGCGCTTGGATTACCGCCGTATGTTGGGCGGCACACAGGTTATAGCCTTTATTGATATCATCAATTTGCTGGGCGAAGAAAATCCCTCTGACATAGATTTTAACGAGCGCACCGGTGAAGTTCTGACTGAGGAGGGCAATCTTCTGCCACTCATAGGGTTACGATTCGAGTGGTAAGGATTTACAAAAATTGTTATACCGCTGCCAGGGCAGCGGTAGTTTACTTATTCAGAAAAGTCGTTTTCCGTATAAGGGATACGGCGGCTTTGCGTTTTCTGACGTAACTCCGCAAACACATCTGCAGTCATACCGTCGGCTTCGCCAAACTGATTACCCCAGCTATTGCGAATATAGGTTGCGATAGCACTGAGATCAGAGTCATTTATATCTGTGCGCGCCGCAAAACCAGGCATGACTGTGGGCGTTTCCCACCGACGGCCCGCCACCGCAATCGGCCCACTTAATCCGTGCAACAGAACTTTGGCCAGACGCTGCTCGCTCTCTACCCACTCACTGCGCCATAGCGTCGGTGCCAACCCGGTATTGCCATTGCCGTATTCACCGTGACAACCAGCGCAGGCAGCTCGCCCGTTGTAAAGCGCCTTGCCCTGATCGAACAGCTTTCTACCTTGGGAAGATAGTTGTGCCCTATTGGTTTCATCCTGCACTCGCTTACCTAAATTGTTCAGAAGATAAAGCGTTTTATGATCCGAAAAATTTTTCGGTAGACTGGACTTGAAACTATCAGCTTCACTGCCCAACCCGCTGATAACAGCGTCGCGTATGTAAGGTTTCTCACGGTATTCATCCAAAACGTAAAGCGAAATATTGTGCCCGCCCGGTATTGAGGCCACCGATATAGCCGCTTGCAACGCCCGCGGATAACTGTGTTGGGCCATGCGCATTAGCAGCGCCCGATACTGTTCTTGCATTGACGCGGGCAGTGCTTCCCCCACTGTCGCTGCCGTAATGGCAACCCAGTTGTCATCGTGATTAATAAACCGGCTAACCGTTGCCAGATCTACCGCATGCAAGCCACGCAAAGCCCAAAGTAAGTTAATAATGGATTTCGAATCCTCAGTGGCTTCGAGTGATTTTTTAATCGCACTGACCACTGCCGTTTTATTATCTAAGCTCGCTTCATTTTCAATAAGTAGCCGCCTCGCGGTATCGCGCTGCCAAGCATTTTTGTGACTTAAAAAGGCAACCAGGTCAGAGGCGCTCAGGGCCGACATGTCGGGAACTTTAGCGGCTTCATGCTGCTGCCAACGCAAACGATAGACCCGGCCCATAGTGTTGTTATTTTTATCAAGGTCGCGAGATTTTATTTGATCGGCCAGATAACTGGTTAAGAACTCCCGATGCTGCAAAATGCCGTGATACATATCGACGATATACAAGGTACCATCAGGTGCATTGTATAGATTGACAGGGCGAAATCGTTCATCCGTGGAGGTTAGTAACTCTTGGCCGGGGAAAACCGCCTCGCCGGTAAGCTCGCCGTCACCTTCTTTAATAAAACGCGCGGACAATAAATTGCCCGCAGGTTCGGGCGTAATGCCAATGCCATAATACTCAGAGGGAAAGTTACTGCCGCGATACACTATGCTGCCACTGGCGGCTGTAAAGTTAACCAGTTTGCCGCGATCTGCACCTTCTTTTACCAGTATGCCATCCATATAGCCGCGATTAACCCCCGGGTTCATGCGTGACGGGTATACACGATTACTGCCAATGGCGTGCGCCGGTGCATCCGGCCAGAAACCCGGATTGCGCCGCAAAGCTCCGGGCCGCAAAAACTCACCGTGGATAGGCGAGCTATTCCCGTTGTGGTAAAGCCTGCCGAGATCATCCATGGAAAGACCCCACTGCCCCCGGTAATCAGTTTCTGCCTTTACCAGCTTCCAGTACTGATTGCGGTAAATCTCTTCAGCACCCTGCGGCACGGCTGCAGTCAGAGGTAACGTTTGGTATTTCTTGTCGCTGCGGGCGTTGTAGTACCAATTGTCTATGCCATAGAGCATGGTATTGGTTTTATGCTCTAAGCTTCCGCCTGCGGCGTACTCGGCATCGACCACTTCGTGTAAGCCGAGCCTAATGCCCTGTTCGTCTTCTAGCACTTCGACAAAATACAGCTGGGTGTGGTCAGCGTAGAAAATACCACCCTTAACCATGGAAACGGTGCGGGGCAACAACACACCAGAGACAAACACCCGGCGCTTGTCCACCTGCCCGTCACCGTCGGTATCTTCCAGTAAGGTAATATTGCCTTGGGCCTGCATTTCTCCTTCGCCAAATACATCTGGCATATAGGTTGTCATTTCCGCCACCCACATTCGCCCCTTGGCATCAAAGCTCAGTGCGACGGGATTAAATATATCTGGCTCGGACACCACAGACTCAACCACAAACCCAGACTGAGCCTGAAAGGTTTGAAGGGCTTTGGCAACGGGTAATATTGGCGCGGCGGGAATATCTTCCTTTGGAATCACATCGACCATAGTATGGCCTTCACGATCCCCTTTAAACGCCGCCGACTCTTCGGCCTGCCCCGGCACACAGGTCAACAATATAAAAGCTGACACTAAGGTGTTCAGCCGATATTTTACAGATCTCATAATCACAACGCTTGTATATAAATATTGCGAAATTTAACGGTATTGGCGGTGTCACCCGACTCAGTAAAGGCTTCGCTGCCATGATGCTGAATACCGATATGACCTTCGCTGAACTTAGTATCTTTTATATGGGTCGTTAGTACACCATTCACCCAAACTTTTATCTCCGGACCCTGCGCGCGAATGCGGTAGTGATTCCAATCCCCCACGGTAAATGCGTTCTTTTTATCGTCGGTCCACTGCGGTGATAAATTCTCCTGTAAGTGTTCACCTGGCGCCGAGCGTTCGGCGTGTAGCGGAAACAACCATTGCCGCTCAGTGCCCTGCTCGTAAAGGCCCCCACTCCAACGGCGGTCCGATGGATCAACCTCGGCTTGATAGCCAAAGGTGTAATAGCTTTCGATACTTTCCTGATAGGCAATCTGAGAGCGGAAAATTATTCCGGAATTGACGTATTCGTCGAGTTTGGGCACCTTAACTTCGAGCTCAAGCTCAAAATCACTGTAGCGTTTTTTGGTGAGGAAAAACCAATTACCGGTCGACAACAAATGAATTTCATTACCCAACCAGTGGGCCTCACCGTAGGAAGTCACATTCATCCATAAATTGGGATCACTACCAATACTGATTTTTTCGGCCTGAGCAGCGGCACTCAGTAGGCATCCAATAAGAGCGGCTGTGAATCGATAACGGCGCATACTTAACCTGCTTAGTTATGTGTTATTTTGGTCCTACTCTAGCATAGAGATGCACCGCGCTCTCGCCACTTTTGCAAAGATTAATCAACCACCTCGGCCGACACATCATTAGCGTCGAAACCCGCTTGCATCGGGCCGCCCGCCGTGCCTATTCGCAGCAGGTGCCTTACCGCTTAGATTAGCTCCGTCGCTGACACTTTGCATAAACCGCTGTGCCAGTACTGACAACTACTCTAGACCGTCCTATCCGCACCGGCGCAACCGAACCAGCATCCCAGCACAAATGGCGCGCTGGCAATAGATACTGCGGTAGTTTCCTGCTACAGTTTGCCGCTAAACCCAAAAAGTTAGGAGATAGCTGATGATTGTCGTTACCCCTAACCGGGCGCGTGCCGCTTAACATCGTCTCGCCCGGTTTTAGTGAACCGGGGCTTTTGTAGCCCTCAACTTCTTATTACCCAGGCGTTCGGATAAGCTGAGCTTTTGGGTACAGAACATTACGGTATTAATACCGTAAGGGGTAGCTGTGGACGCACTTTCTCTGGCCAACTTAGGTTGGCATGCCTATTTTCAACAGCAACTCTCCCTCGAAGAGTGGGAGGTTGCGATACCTGTACGTGTAATCGCGGCCCACCGATCGCAACTGGATGCGACAGGCGATTTGGGCCTTATATCAATCCCACTTGCAACCGATATGCCAGCCATCACTGTGGGCGATTGGCTGTTGTTAAAGCAAGGCCGTTTTCAACGCCTGCTTGATCGAAGCAGCGTATTTACGCGCAAAGCACCGGGGCGAAAAGCGCAGGAGCAATTGCTGGCCGCCAATGTAGATACCGCTTTTATCGTCTGCTCACTGAACGATGACTTCAACCTTAACCGAATTGAACGCTACTTAACGCTTTGCCACGATGCGGGCGCGGAGCCTGTGGTTGTACTTACCAAGCAAGACCTCTGTATGGACGCGGATGAAAAACGCCAACAAATTCAACAATTGGACCCACTTCTGTGCGTAGAAACTGTGAATGGGCTCGATCCCGACAGTGCGGCACAACTCCAGCCTTGGTGTCGCGCAGGACAAACCATTGTCCTTCTGGGATCTTCCGGTGCAGGCAAATCGACTCTCACCAATACGCTGCTGAACAAACAAGAGCAAGTAACCGGAGGCATTCGCGAGGCTGACGACAAAGGGCGCCATACGACGACAGGCCGCACACTACTGTCTATGGCGGGCGGCGCCCTATTGATCGATACCCCGGGGTTACGCGAACTACAGCTTGCGGTAGACGATGAAGCAATTGCAGCGACATTTTCCGATATCACAAAGCTTGCCGACCACTGTCGTTTTAGCGACTGCCAACACAACAATGAACCCGGCTGCGCGGTACTCAAAGCTTTAGAGTGCGGCGACTTGGACGAGCGTCGTTACCGCAGCTTTGTTAAGCTTAGTCGCGAGCAGTCGCGCAATCAGGCCTCACTCGCTGAGCGCCATAAGGCGGATAGAGCACTCGGTAAATTTTATAAGCGCACTTTAGCCGATGGCCATCGCCTTAAAGGCCGGTAACCTCGCGGCGAGAGCGTCGGTTCGCGCTCTCGCCACTTATCCGCTAATATCCAACCAGCATAAAATTGAACTTTTGGGAGTCAGCATGTCCATAAATTCGGTCTTACACAAAATTAAGAATTACCCGTTAATCGCTCTATCCTGTGCCCTTTCGGTGAGCTGCTCGCAACAAGACAGTACGCCCCAGCAATCCATTAACGACCCAACGCAAGAGCAATGGCAAACCCTGTTTAACGGCCAGGATTTGGATGATTGGATTATAAAAATTGCCGGTTACCCATTAAATGAAAATGCACTGGACACCTTTCAGGTAGAAGACGGCAAGCTGATTGTTAACTACGATCAATACGACGAGTTTGAAGGCCGCAATGGTCACATTTTCTACAAAGAGCCGTTCTCTTATTTTCGCATCAAAGTTGAATATCGCTTTGTTGGCGAGCAGGCCAAAGACGCGCCCGGTTGGGCATGGCGCAATAACGGCATTATGTACCACGCACAATCACCAGAAAGTATGGCGTTTGAGCAAGGATACCCGGCCTGCATGGAGGTTCAACTGCTTGGCGGCAATGGTACCGATAAGCGTCACACCTCCAACCTGGTAACTCCCGGATCGCATTCTGTATACCAAGGCGAGTTTCGCGAGGATCACATTATTGAGTCATCGAGCAAAACCTACCATGGCGATATTTGGGTAGAAGCTGAAGTAGAAGTCCATGGTGGTGACCTGGCTGTGCACTACGTAGAGGGAGAGGAAGTGATTCGTTACAGTGGTATGCAATTGGATGATGGCACGCCATTAACGCAAGGCTATATTGCACTGCAAGCCGAAAGTGCGCCAATAGAATTCCGCAAGGTTGAAATTTTGAACCTCAAGGGCTGTATGGACTCGAAAGCGACGAACTACAAAACCTACTATGTCGCCAATGATATTGATAGTTGTGAGTACTGATTACGGTTGACGGTTGACGGTTGACGGTTGACGGTTGACGGTTGACGGTTGACGGTTGACGGTTGACGGTTGACGGTTGACGGTTGACGGTTGACGGTTGACGGTTGAAAGAATTATTCGCTAGCGGCATTTCTATGCCGCTAGCGCGTTGACTAAAAACCTTCGGCGCCCATCCAGTCAATCATTACCTCAAACCAGTCTATTGGGTTACGCATACCAAACCCGTGCCCTCCTGTAGGCATAACAACCACGGCTGCACTAACGCCGTTATCCTGCAGAGATTTGTAGTAAGTTAATGAGTTGTCCACAACCACGGAACCGTCGTCACCAGAGTGTGCCAAAAATGCAGGCGGTGTATCTTTTGTTACCTGAAGCTCGCTAGAAAAATAGTCGATTAACTCTTCAGTGGGGCTGTCACCTAATAAATTTCGGCGCGAGCCCATATGCGCGATGCTTTCATCAAAGCTAATAACTGGGTAGATCAACACCTGAAAATCCGGCCGGACATCGCCCGGCTGCCAGTGCGGCAATACGGGATCATCAAAATGCACCGCGACAGAGGAGGCAAGATGGCCACCGGCGGAAAAGCCCATAATACCGACCTTACCTGGATTAACTCCCCACTGCTGCGCATTGTCTCGTACTTGCACTAGCGCTTGTTGCGCGTCCTGGAGAGGGCCGAATTTTTTATCCTGCATATTGGCATCAAGTGGGTCACGATACTTCAACACAATCGCCGCAACTCCCTGTTCATTTAAGCGCTCGGCAACTTGATAGCCTTCTTTTACAACGGAAACACCGCCGTAGCCACCACCAGGCAGTATCACCACTGCTGTACCCGTTGCCTTATCGCGCGCGGGCAAATACACCGTCATAGTCGGATAGGTGACACGCTGAATAAATGTATCTGGGTGGCTCGGATCTCTAACAACTTCAAGATCATCCGTGGCTATCGAGCCGGGTATGTCACCCGTATAAAGATCCATTACCTTGGGTTCAGCCGTTTCCATTGCATGTGTGCTGCCAAATTTCTGACCGGTGGTACAACCAACCACGCTAATCATCACCATACTTGCCAATATACTCAGCAATCTATTCATTATTGAATACCTCAGAAATGAGCTCAGTATGCGACATCGCGAACACTGGTTAGAAGCGCGACAGTAAAAGCCATTTTTCAGTCATCTATTAAGCTTTCTTCGTAACTGTAAACTGACCCTGCCAATTCCCAACAATAGCCACACTCAGGCAGATTGAGACTCTGTTTCTGCCTTACTGCCCCCCACATAACTGGCAGCCTTCTCCCCCATTTCGCGGAATTTATCTGATGCACCCGACAGCTTTTGATCCCACTCAGGGTTTGGTGTTTGTCCTTCAATGGTTTTGAAATAAACCTGCATCATCGCGGCAACCGCAAGAGGCTCGAGTACGGCCGCCTTAATACTCCAGGCCAGTATCACTGCAAATATAACACTCAGCATAGCCCCGGGAGAGCCAGGGAACAGAGCGACCAATCCGGCAACAGGTGCCACCACAACCAGAAAAATAAGGAACGCCGTCACATACATAAACAACATTAAAAATACGGCATTTTTAAGCATGGTTTTATAGTTCTGGGCGTAAAGAATGAGTGCATCTTTACTGGACTGCCAGGGGTTGTCACTACCGATTTTAATGTTGTAGGCCAATATGACTTCATCAACGTAAGTTAAAGACACATTAATGATTTTGTTTACAAAGCCCACCAAACCACTCAGCCCGGGAATCGGTATAAAATTAGAAATCATCATCGTCATGCGGTTAAGCGCACGCAAGATACCCTTAATGAGCTGATCTAAACCGAAAAGAATGGATGATTCTTTAAAGCGCTCTTTAACCACTGCCTGGCCGTGTTCAATCTGCGAGCGCCCCTCAGGAAGTTCTTTGTCCTGAATTAGCTCTACCAATACGGCTATATGACCGGCCTTTATCAGGTACAGTAAGTATTCGCGCGCAAAGTAAAGCACAGCACTGACCAGGCCAAAACCGATAGCGCCACCGATAAAGGCGCCACCGCCTTGACCGTCCCCGAACGACGTAACCCCATAACCAATCCCGGCGCCAACCCCGGTTATCAGGATGTAGGCCAATGTAATTCCTACATAGACAACCAGGCGCATCAATAAAAATGGCACGGTTTTTCGCATTAGACCAATGGCTTCGCCAAGATTAAAATCCCACATACCGTCACTCCGTTACTGGTTGCATAAACTACGATCATACTCTCCTAACGCAGGCAATCAAGCAAAGGTACCTTGCCACTGAGGTCCAAGCTATTGCGCCGCGTCGCTACGACTTTCAACACGCATGCCTTCAAGTAAATTGAACCCATGGTAAAGCACCACTCGGTCACCCTGCGAGAAACCGTTGAACACTTGCAGTACGACGCGCCCAATGGTGCTATGGAGTGCACCGGTGGGTCCATCATAAAACCGTACTGTAGGCCGCCTGGCAATGGCCCGGGTAATGGCAACACGTTGTTGCTCACCGCCGGAGGGCTGCGCAGGAAAACGATGACGGCGATGTTCCAACCCGACCATGGCCACGGCGTTTGCCGGGGTCAGTGGCTGGTGTTTAAAGGCGTCGATATAATATTCCCTGTCAATCAATGCGCGCCCGTGAAGTTCGCAACAATATAGGATAGTATCCCCGACTGATCAGACCAATACAAACCATGCGAAAAATTAATGTTATCGGCACCAGCGGCAGCGGTAAAAGCACATTTGCACGCGCGTTAGCTCAGGCCCTTGATTATCCTTATATTGAAATGGACGCGTTGTTCTGGAAGCCCAATTGGCAGGAGTCCGGCGACGCGGAGTTCTTCGCCAAAATTCGCCACGCTACCGACGCGGATGCCTGGGTACTCGATGGCAACTATACACGCAGCCAGCCGATTAAGTGGCGCGACATTGATACCATTATTTGGATTGACTTTGGCTTACTTCGCACTTTTTATCAAGCCCTCAAGCGAGCTCTATCGCGCATTTGGACCGGCCAAGAATTGTGGCCCAATACCGGCAATAGAGAAAGCTTGCGCCTGTTGTTTTCACGCCACTCCATTTTGCTGTGGACCTTGCGGATGTACCCCATCAACAAAAAACGTTACGCCACTCTAATGAACGACCCGACACTGGCGCAGATTAATTTTGTGCGCCTGACATCGACTAAACAGTGTCAGCTGTTTCTCACTCAACTTGCCACTAGAGCTAAGCAAAGCAATTGGGACACTTAATGAACCGCAAGACCTTTTGGGTCATGGCCCTGTTTGAAGGAGGACTAGGCGTCGTAGCGTTGGTCGTTTTACTATTACTGCAGGCGCCAATCCCCCTGCTGGGCAATACAGGAGTTTGGAGTTTATTGTGGGGCGCCGGCGCGGCGTTACTAACCTACGCACTACTAGTGGCGGCGCTGCGACTTTGGCCTTTTTTTCAGGCCAAACTCTCGGCACATATTTGGCAGCTGCGGCAACTATTTGTATCACTCAGTTTGATCGAGTTTGCGTTTATAGCGACATTGGCGGGAATTGGGGAGGAGCTGTTGTTTAGGGTACTGCTGCAATCCTGGCTCGACACCTGGCTACCGGCAAGCTTTGCAATCATCATATCTGCCCTAATATTCGCCGCCATGCACTGGCTGTCTGTTACCTATCTCACGGTGACACTGGTCATGGGGCTGGTTTTTGGCGTCGTCTATCACATTACCCAAAGCCTGGTGTTGGTTGCCAGCTGGCACGGAATATACGACTTTATCGCGCTGGTCGTCGTCTCACGGCGGCCGCACTGGCTATTACCTACTAAAGACCAATAGCAAACAATGTGCTTGTGGGGGTTTCTATTGTATTCTAAGTACAAGACTCGCGGGCTGCAGAAATACCTTCATGACCCCGCCCAATTGACATAGGCCTTGCAATGAAAAAGCTCGACAATGAAAAAGAACTGGTCAAAAAGGCCCTTAGGGTTGGCTCGGTGTACGCAGAAAAACGGGGCGCGGCAAAGTTTGAGGCTAACGATTCAGCCGCTGACCGCATGCTGTACATCTATCGATTGCTGGTTCACGACAAGCTAGTCCAACCACTTCCGGAAGATCAGGTCTCACAAAAATCCATTCAGCATAAACTGGCCTTATGGGCATCTCGATTAGATTAACACCGCTAGGCTATGTTGAGCTGATACAATAATAGTGAGCGCTTTCCAACTCAGCGCGCACTGGTTTGCAGGATTTGGGGGCAAGCCAATAACAAAACAAAAATATACAGAGGAAGTACTCCGTGATTCGTTTTCTTTCCTTCTCGCACCGGTTAACCAAACTGGCGCTGGCCGGCCTTATTGCCGCTTTTTGCACCGCCTGTGGCAGCGACTCCGATAACACAAGCCAGCAAGATACACTCGACGACGCTGTTCAAGCAGAAATTACCGATCGCCAATTAACGGGCGACCCGAGCACTGGCCGTAATTTACCATCCATTGATACCCCCAAGGCGCAACTGGGCAAGCACTTATTTTTCAGTAAGGCGCTCAGTGGCGACATGGATACCGGTTGCGTCACCTGCCACCACCCAACGCTGGGCGGCGGCGATGATCTGAGCTTGTCTGTTGGTGTCGATGCCGACCTACCCGATGTACTCGGCCCCGGTCGGTTACACAGTGGCGCCGGCGACCATTTCGATGGCGGCCCAACCGTGCCGCGCAATGCCCCCACAACTTTCAATATTGGCATGTGGGACAAGGTCCTGTTTCACGACGGCCGAGTAGAAAGTTTGGGTAAAACAGCGAGTATGGGCGGCGCCGACGGCATGGGCATTCGCACACCCGATGTGCCTTTCGCCAGCGCTGACCCAGATGCTGGCGCAGGCCTCGTAGTGGCACAGGCCCGCTTTCCGGTTACCTCCCCCGAGGAAATGAAAAACTTTGGCTTCTTCAACGGCGCAACCAACCAGGAAGTGCGTCAATTTTTACAAGAACGCCTCGGTGACTACGGCACCCCACCCGGCGGCCCACTGGCCGTAAACAGTTGGCTGGAATTATTTCAGGACGCCTACGGCCCCTCCGGTAACTCTGAGGAGGTAGTCACTTTTAACAACATGGCCGATGCCATCGCCGCCTACGAAAACTCTCAGGTTTTTGTCGATACGCCTTGGAAAGCCTACGTGGAAGGTGATACGACTGCGCTGACCCAGGCGCAAAAACGTGGCGCTTTGTTGTTTTTCCGCTCTGTCGATGAGGGCGGCGCAGATTGCGCAGCCTGCCACACCGGCGATTTCTTTACCGATGAAGACTTCCACAACGTAGCGATGATTCAAGTAGGCCGGGGTAAAGGCAACGGAGCAACAGGTACGGAAGATTTCGGACGCTTTCGCGAGACGGGACTAGAGAAGGATCGCTTCGCTTTCCGCACGCCAACTTTGCTCAACGTCGGTGTAACCGGTCCTTGGGGCCACGCCGGTGCCTTTACCAGTATGGAAGCGTTTATTCGCCAGCACACCGACCCCGAGCGAGGCCTGGCCGAATACGACTGGCATCAAATCGACGCCAATGTTCAGGTTGACCACGCGCAGGCCAACTCACAGGCGGCACTGGATCACTGGCTGGACTTGTTGGCCAACGGTGAATCCTTACTGCCTATAGTTGAGCTAACCGATAGGGAAGTGAATGATCTGGTGGCATTTATGGACGCGCTTACCGACCCGTGTGTCGAAAGCCGCGAGTGCCTGGCGCCGTGGATTCCGGCCGATGATGAGTTAGATCCGGACGGCATGCGCGTCATAGCCGTCGATATGTATGGCGAGTATCTGTAGCGTTTAGGCTATGCCCGCACGGCTGGCGGTATAAACACCGCCAGCCATATTGTATTTTCATCGGCCAAAGTGCCTTCCACACGGTGACGAGTACCGGCGGGTATCATTACGTAATCCCCCGGTGCCAGCGCCTGCTCTGCATCGTTTTCCCAGCGCAGCACCGCGCCACCACTTAGCAGAATAATCCACTCGTGCTCGTCTTGCTGATACCAAAAGTCGGGGGCACTGCTGTGACCGCGCGAGACGATGCGCTCAATGCGAACACCGGCCACACTCGCTAACGTTGTAAACAACTCTTCGGGCAGCTGTTCGGGAATATCCGCCAATATTTGCCCAACAGGTATCACGACGCCGATTCAACCTTAGAATCTTGTGCCGCTAAATACTGTAAGCCCTGACGACACAGGTCGGCACTTTGCTCTGGCTCACCGAGCCGTTCAAGCAGCGCAGCGTAATCAAGATACACATCAGCGCCAGGTTTCATCTCCAGCGCCTGTCGAAAATAGTCGCGCGCCTTGCCCCACAGTTGATTGCGCACGCATAACCGCCCCAATGTTGCCATCATGGCGCCATCTGCATCGTGTTGTTTCTGCCAGCTCGTGGCCACTTTAAGTTGGTACGCAGCATCAGCTTGAACCAACCCATAGCGCTCTACCCAACACGAGTGCCACCGCTTTTGCAGTGCTTTGTGTAACAGCGGCTCTGCTTCATGATCACACCCCAAACGATGCAGTGCCATTGCAAAGGCCGCCATTAATTCAGGCTCTTGACTAAGCTTATTGGGAACCCGCTCCCATATTGCATCCAACTCCTGTTTTTGTACCGCGTCCGACCCGTCTTTCTTGCGACGGACCTCTAACTTTTTAAGTTGGCGCAGGTATACATCCACCTCCAGCTGAATAAGCCCTTCACTGCCTTTTGCAGACAAACGATGTAAGGTAGGCAACAGTTCCTCGAGTGCATCAATGTCATCCAGTGCCCAGTAAACATCTGCCAGCAAATCCAGCACCACCGGATGCTCCGGGGCCAACCGTTTAATTCGTTTTAGTGTCGCCAGACACTGCTCGTAACGTTTGCTTCCCAGCTGCATGCGCGCTTGGGTTAACGCCACCGCCAGTTCACTTCCCGGCTGACTCTTCTCAGCTTTGTGCAGTAAATCCAAAGCGCCAGGAAAGTCACCTTGCTCGTAGGCGCAGCGGGCAGCGGCAAGATAATTGACCAATGGGTTGGCCGAGCGGCTCGCGCTTTTCACCAATTGCTTGCGCGCCAATGGCCAGTTGCCTTCAATAAACTTCACCAGAGCACTGAATGTTTTTTGCTGGCTGCGCGGTGTCTGTTTGCGCTCCCCCAGCACAAATCGGCCAAAGCGACGCGAACCGCTAAAAAAACGCCACCCCCAATAGAAAATAACAAACCCTAGCAGCCATAGACCAAGGGCCGTCCAAATGCTCATTTCGACGCTGGTGTGCCCCCACGACAGCAATACGTAACCACGATCACTGCGCATCAGCTGAAATAATAGAGCGCCCCCCACCATGCTCGGCAATAGAAGTATCAACCGTTTTTTCACGAATTGCCCTCCGGCTGAACTTTATGCAGTCGTTCAATATAGTCTCGCAATAGTCGTTGAGCTTGATCGACATCTGGCAACTGCACCTGTACCTCAAGGCCAGATAGTTCCCTCAATTCAGAGACCAGTACATCCGCCGAATCCGACAAGGCGAAATAAGTATCCAACCAGGTAATCGCCTCGTGCATACTCTGCTGATACACAGGCTGCGACTCGCGCAACAATGCCGCCTGCGCTTGCTCTAACATTAGGCGTAAATTTTGACGCAGAAAATAGCCTTGATCAGGGGCAATGAACGGCTCTACGGGCACATCGTGGCGAGTGACACGAATCAAGCTTCCCAGGTTGCGCCATGCGCGGAGTACACTGTTTTGCACTTTGGGCCACACACCCGTTAGCTCTGCTGCCCCGTCACTTGGCTCTGCAACTGCCACTTGCCGCTGGTACGCTTGCAACAGGGGCAGTGCATCGATTTGATCAATAATCGCTTGTAAGCGCAGGTAGACTCCTTCTTTATCCACCGACTCGGCCAGCTGTAACCGGGACATCTCATCTGCCAGTACCTGACGCACGGCAAAAAGGCCCGGGTCATCTTGCTCTTTTAATATTGCGTCCGCCGCCCGGGTCATGGCTAGCGCTTCCACACTGTTATGCTCAAGTAGTACTTTTTGATTCGCCATTCGCAGCAAAAAGGCCGCTTCGGCCAATTTCCAATCATTACGGCTAGTGCCTGTCATCGCATTCAAACGACTGTCGACTGATGCGATTTGACGTGCCAATTGAGTCAGAGCACGCTTGCTAGCCTCGTCATCGCGCGCCTGTTCCGCTGGATTTTCCAGACTTAGATAGCGCTCGTGCAACTCAGCCAGTTGGCGCTCAAACGGAGCAGGGTCAAACGGCACTACTGGCTGTGGCTCGGCAATCGCGTCCATTTGCTGCTCGAGCGTTTGCACCTGAAGCCACAGTTGCCAGCCGTACCAGCCGCCAACCCCACCGACGGCAATCAGCAAAAAGAGGCTTAACATTGCCAGCCCCGCGCCAGAGCGCCTCGGCGGTGCAGACAGTGACGGCTGCTCCTCCCCGCTTACCTTGGTTTCTACCGGCAATTTTTGATCGTCATGTTGCGGCGTTTCAGCCATGGTATTGAGTCTCCTACCAAGCGCTATAAGGGATTAATTACATCATTGAATATTTTGACACGGGTTGTCTTAATCTCGGATGCCAAAATAGTACGTCATTTCACAAGCGTCTCAAGCGCTTTTTGCATTGCCTCATCACTGGCATTGAGCGCTGTTACCACAGGGTCAAAGCACAGTTTTTGCGCGATTGCGGCAACCCGCTCACCTGGCACCACTAACGGCTGTGCCTGAAGTTTTTTTAAAGCGTCGACCGCATTGGCCACTGCAACAAGATTTTCTAAACTCTCGCCACTGTGAACAGTTATAACAGCGTCATCGGGCGCGCAGTCTAACAGCCACCAGCGCAGCTGATTGGCAGCTTGGTCGGGTATCCGCCTGCGATACAGCGGGCAGGCGTTCACCTTGGCGCCTCGTGCCGACAAGGTGCGCTCAATTAAATCGCGCCCCCCTTCGCCTTTACACAGCAAAATGCGCTCACCTTCGACCCGCTGCAAACCAGCACTGGCCAGCAAAGTTTCACTGTTCATCGGCGAGCCTACCCCGCCCAAAACCTGCGGTGTAATGTCGGCGTCCCGAAGTGCCTGCGCCGTACTTTCACCAATAGCAAAGTACTCAATACCGACCGGCAATTGTGGCCAATATTCGTCGAGCCAATTAAGGGTATAAGCCACGGCATTGCGGCTGACAAAAATCACCTTGTGAAATTCATCAAATGCCAACACCTGATTTTTAATCGCTTGCGCAGCGGTGCGATCGGTGAGCGCCTCAATCGCCATACAGCTGACAATATCCGCCTGCCAACCTCTCGCCGCTAAACTCGCTTGCCATTGATCGGCCGCCGGTTGTGGCCGGGTAATTAATATGCGCATTCGGGTCATTGCAGCTCGCGGCCGTAAACCTCAGCCAGAATTTTATCGGCGCCGGCGGCGAGTAAGCGTTCGGCGAGCTCAATCCCCATGGCGTTTGCCTCAGCTACCGGGCCTGTGACCTCATCAAACAAAATAGTCGAGCCATCGATAGCACCTACCAGCCCGCGCAACCTGAGGCCGGCCTCACAATGCTCTGCGTAGCAGGCAATAGGGACCTGACATCCACCTTCTAAACGACGATTCATAGCCCGCTCGGCTACGACACACTCCGCTGTGGAGGCGTGATGCAGAGGTGCCAGCAGCCGGTGCAGCTCCTCGTCGTCGCTGCGACACTCAATGCCCACGGCGCCCTGACCGCCGGCGGGCAGCGATAACTCCGGAGCAAGGTAGCTGGCAATACGCGGCTCAAGTTCGAGGCGAAGCAGGCCGGCACTGGCAAGGACAATGGCATCGTATTCGCCGTTGTCGAGCTTTTGCAGGCGAGTTTGTACATTGCCGCGCAGAAATTTGATTTCAAGATCGGGTCTGGCGGCCAATATCTGGCACTGCCGACGTAAACTAGAGGTGCCAACAACCGCACCTGCGGGGAGTTCATCCACCGTTTTGTAGGTATTGCTGACAAAGGCGTCGCGCGGGTCTTCCCGTTCGCAAATAACCGACAAGCCCAAGCCCTGCGGAAATTCCATAGGCACATCCTTCATTGAATGCACGGCGATATCCGCACTGCCATCGAGCATGGCCTGCTCCAACTCCTTAACGAACAAGCCTTTGCCGCCGACTTTGGCCAGAGGAACATCGAGAATTTTGTCACCCTTGCTTTTAAGTGGTAGCAACTCGACACCAAGGCCGGGGTGATGCCGCTCCAGCTCAGCTTTTACGTATTCTGCCTGCCACAGTGCCAATAGGCTTTTACGGGTGGCAATTCGGATTCGTCTTGGCGCAGCTACACTCATAGTCGTCTCTTTTCTGGAAAGTCTGTGTCCGCCGAAGCAGGTTGAGGCCGAGCGGGGCCACATGATACCAATTCACAGGCTTTGTAACAGAGCCTTCACTTCACTCGCATGACGGCGACTGACCACGGGCCGGGTGTCGATATCTGACAGCCGCACCTGATAACCCCCTTCGGCGGTTCGCTCAAGGGCCTCAATAAACTGGCAAACCACCAGCGCATTGCGATGCACACGAATCATTTGCCCCGCAAATTCTTCTTCCAGCTCCTTTAGGGTAGTGTCGAGCAGGTGCTGGCCTTGGGTATGGTAAACGGTGACGTACTTTTGATCCGCGAGAAAATAGCGAATATTAGCCACCGGAATACGCTCCATACCCCGGTGGGTTTTAGCGGTGATACTGGTACGTGCGTGCTCATTAGTTGCCGCGGCACGCTGTATTTTGTTGAGCTGGGTTATTTTAGCCAGCGCTTGTTGTAACTGCCCCTGACGTACAGGTTTTAACAAATAGCCAACCGCTGAGGTGGAAAACGCGTCCAGCGCATACTGCTCGTATGCGGTGCAAAAAATAACCGCCGGAGGATCTTCCAGCGCCTCAATCTGTTGCGCCACCGTTAGGCCACCCGGCCCAGGCATTTCAATGTCCAGCAGTACAATGTCCGGGTCGAGCCGCTCAATTTGCAACAGAGCCTGACGGGCATCAGCGGCCTCACCGGCGACATGATACTCTTCGAGGCCCTCCAGCATGCGCATTAAGCGAGAGCGCGCCAGAGGCTCATCATCGACAATTAGCACTTCCAACATTCTCGCCTTCCTTACCTTAGTTGTTATCTCGCAGACGGTTCACGCGAACAGGCGCTAAGACCTATATTGATAGAAACCGTAAATTCATCTTCTGTCGCATTCAGCTTAAGCTGGGCCGCACTACCGAAATGCGCAGCGAGCCGGTGCTGTATATTCAACAATGCCATACGATTGCCATCGGCAGGCTTATCAGAGCGTTGAGCTGGCTTGGGGTTGGTTACCGAAAGAGTCAATTGATCACCCTCGACTGCGGCGCGAACTGTTAGTGCGCCCCCTTGGGTGGAGGGCTCTATGCCATGCTTAATGGCATTCTCTACCAACGGCTGCATTAATAAATTAGGCAAAACCAGCCCGGCTGGTAACTCCTCCACCTGCCAGCCGACCTTCAGCCGCTCACCCAGCCGCGCCTGCTGAATGTGCAGGTAGCTTTGGCACAACTGCAGTTCGCGCTGTGCCGGAATGAGTGCGGCCTCGGCAATACTGGCGCGCAACAGGTCGCTCAGATCCTCCACCTGCCGCTCGGCCAGTATCGGATCCACCGCTATTAGACTAGCGATGCTGTTCATGCTATTGAACAAAAAATGGGGCTCGATGCGCGACTGCAAAGCCTGAATACGGGCCCTCAACTCAGCCTCCTGTTGATGCCGTAGCAATTGCTGTAAATACAGATAGCGTAAGACAATGCCGGCTAACAGAGCGGCAATAACCAGGTTATTCGCGACCGGCCACCAATCGATAGAATGCTCATCGAGGCCGCGCAACAACCATTGCCCAACGATAGAATAACTCGCAGTGACCAGTAACACGATGGCGTAACTGATCAGGCCTGCAGCGACGGCCCCCAAACGTATTAATTTCGGCTGCAGGTAACACAGTATGGCTGCGGAGCTAAGCACCACCCACTGTACTAAAAAGGACACCAACCCCAAATGGGCCCAGGTGATATAGCGCAGCCCAGAACTGCTAACGGCCAATAACACCGCTAACAGCTCGGCGGCGAGTACGAGCAGTAAAAGAGCATAGCCCGAGCACAAGTTGGGTATTAACCCCCCGCTGCCACCGGGGGTCGTCTGCGCGCTGTTATGCTGTTTCGATCCTTGCCCCATGCTGCCGAGTTCCGCTGATTAATTTATTACGCCCTGCTTTCGGTCACTTTGCTTAGTATAACGGCGTATACGCCACTGCACGTCACGTTCGCCTGAACCAGAAGGGCGCAGCTCTCGTCAGATACGCTATAATGCCGCCACTTTTTATTTTCTGGCCAATGTTCACACCGGTGACTGCGCCACCAACGACTGCTGTGAGAGAAATTATGAGCGATACCGATCAGACCAACAAATCCTGGGGTGGGCGCTTTAGTGAAGCGACTGACGCGTTTGTTGAGCGCTTTACCGCATCCATTGGTTTTGACTGGCGACTGTATCATCACGACATCAATGGTTCTATTGCCCACGCCACAATGTTAGAGAAAGTCGGTGTGCTCAGCGCCGAGGAAAAGCAGCAAATCATCACTGGATTGGAAGAGATCCGCGCCGATATTGTCGCCGGTAACTTTGAGTGGTCTGTTGCGCTGGAAGATGTCCACATGAACATCGAAGCCGCCCTCACCTCCAAAATTGGCATCACCGGCAAGAAGTTACACACAGGGCGCTCGCGTAACGATCAGGTAGCCACTGATATTCGCCTCTACCTGCGCGATGAAATTGACGCCATTGCTGTTGAGCTCAAGCGCCTGCAAGTCGGTATTTTGGGTGTCGCCGAGCGCGAAGCCGACACCATTATGCCCGGCTTCACCCACCTGCAAACCGCACAACCCGTTACTTTTGGTCACCACCTATTGGCTTGGAATGAGATGCTGACCCGCGACGCCAGCCGCCTCAGTGACTGCCGCAAACGTCTTAATCAGTCGCCCTTAGGCGCCGCCGCGCTAGCGGGTACCACATACCCAATAGATCGAGCCTACACAGCGCAGCTACTGGGTTTTGATGGCCCCACCGCCAACAGCCTGGACTCGGTATCAGATCGCGATTTCGCCATTGAATTCTGTGCCTTCGCCAGCATCCTCTTGACTCACTTGTCTCGCGCCAGCGAGGAGCTGGTGCTCTGGACCAGTGCCCAATTCAACTTTATCGATCTGCCCGACCGCTTTTGCACAGGCTCATCGATTATGCCGCAAAAGAAAAATCCGGACGTACCTGAGCTTGTGCGCGGCAAAACGGGCCGCGTTAACGGCCACTTGATTAGCCTCCTTACCTTGATGAAATCACAGCCACTGGCTTACAACAAAGACAATCAAGAAGACAAGGAACCTCTGTTTGACGCCATCGACACGGTCAAAGATTGCCTGCGCGCTTTTGCCGATATGATACCGGCCATTACGGCCCGTAAAGAGAACATGTACGAAGCCGCGCGGCGGGGATTCTCGACTGCAACCGACCTGGCTGACTATTTGGTGCGCAAAGGTATGCCTTTTCGCGACGCCCATGAAGTCGTGGGCAAATCGGTCGCCTACGGCATCGAAACCGGCAAAGACCTGTCGGAGATGAGCCTGGAGGAGCTCCAGCAATTCTCCGCCACCATCGCCGCTGATGTATTTGAGGTACTCACGCTGGAGGGCTCGGTGGCGGCCCGCAACCATATTGGCGGCACTGCGCCGCAACAGGTTGAAGCCGCGGTAGTGCGCGCACGCAGCTTGCTGGGGTGATCAACCCTTCCCTCCCCTCGCCGTCAGGTCTTCGGCCCTGACGGCTCTCTCCGTGATTTACGCCAATAACGTCCGCTCTCGAGCCTGGGATGGTGGATTTGACGCAAATTTCTACTATTATTAAGCTATCCCGCATGACGGCAGGGCGGTGGTTGCGCGCCCCAAAATCACCACAAGCGAGTCTAGTGGCTAGCACAGGACAGTCAAATTATGACGAACCAAGGCAAGGATACAAGCGCGCTAGAGGCGCGAGTCGCCCAGCTCGAACAGGCCCTGGCGATACTAACCCAGAGCGCGGGCGAATCTAGCGGGCAAGGTTCGTCTGCACTGCAGCGGCATTTCGCATTGCTGCTGGGCGAAGCCAGTCTAGACGATATTCAAGCCAGCTTGCTGCTGCTGAGTGAACAATTGAATATTCAGCCTCTAACCTTGTGGTCCGTCGATAAAACCATTAACCACTGGCAACTGATTGCCAGTCAATCTGAAGACACTCCGCCGGCACTAGAGAGCTCAGCGATACAGGTGCTCAGAGACGGCTTTGAACTACCCTTGCCCGGTGGCAATCTCATACCGATTCAAATCCGCCAGCACACCCTGGCAGTGCTGTGCCTGCCTACCGATATCATCGAGCCACTTTTACAGTTCGCCATAAAAATCGCCACCTTGATGTGGGAAGCGTTCGAGCACAACCAATTGATTCAAAAACTGCGCGAACGTGACAAGCGCTTTCGCTACGCCATGCGAGCCTCAAGCAATGGCCTGTGGGACTGGGATCTGACGCGGAACAAAATATACTTCAGCAGTGGCTACTTGCGTATGCTCGGTTACGATTACGAACCCATGCCAGGCACTTTAGAGACACTCAAAAACTATTTTATTCACCCTGACGATCTCGATAACGTACTGCAAGAATTCAATACAGCCATTCATAATGGACGCGAACACTTGCGTCTAGAACACCGCGTTCTGCACAAAAATGGCAACACCCTTTGGGTTCATTCTCAATGCATATTTGTGGAGCCAGACCCACATGGCACACCAACTCGCTGTGTCGGCACCAATGCAGAGATAACACAATCGATTGCCGATCGCGAGGAGCTGCTGAAAGCCAAAGCCGAAGCCGAGTTGGCCAGTCAAACCAAGAGCAAATTCTTAGGCAGTATGAGCCATGAGATCCGAACACCGATGAATGCCATTCTTGGCCTTGGCCACCTACTCAACGACACCGCACTGGACTCACAACAAAAAAGCTATCTCGACAGTATTAATCACGCCGCCAATTCGTTGCTGCAAACGATAAATCAGGTTTTTGATTACGCCAAACTCGAAACTGGCCACATTATTCTCGAAAATGCTCATTTTGACTTAGAGCATGTTTTCGAGCGCCTGTCCCGCATGTTCGAAAGCGCCACAGTACACAAACCTGTTAATATTATTTTTGATATTGCCGATGAGGTTCCTCGCTTTTTACGCGGCGATGCCGTTCGCTTAGGCCACATCATAAGTCACCTGGTTACCAACGCCTTGCAATACTCGAACAGTGATGAAATTGTTGTTAATGTTGAAAACCTCAACATGCAAAGCGATAAAGTCCAACTTAGATTTAATATTATCGATCATGGTAAGGGTCTGAAGCCTAAAACACTACAAGCTTTGCAGCACGACCTCAACACCCGGCCACACGCTGGCGCACCAGGAAAAAACGGCTTCGGATTGCAAATATGCAAACTCCTGGTTCAGCTGATGAATGGACAAATTGATATAGTTAGCAAACCGGGTAAAGGCGCGAAATTTTCATTTAGTGCAGACTTCGAACATAGCCATATAGGCGACCACCGAATAAGCAGCGAACACAGCAGTTGCCGGGCACTTCGCCTACTGGTGATTGATGACAACCAGCTCGCCCTCGACATACTGGCGAAATCTGCAGGCAAACTTGTGGACCATGTTGACACAGCTTCCAACGCGGCGGATGCATTGAAAAAAATAATCGCAGCAGAAAAAGATCATAGAGCTTACGATTTGCTGCTGCTTGACTATAAAATGCCATTAAGAAATGGCCTCGAAGCAGCGCGTGAAATCAAAAAATCTAATAAGATAAAGCAAAAACCAAAAATCTTTTTAGTTTCATCTTTTCAGCGCGACGAAATTTTTCTACAGCACAAGGATGCCGACTTCGTCGATGATTTCCTCAGTAAACCAGTAAGCGAGTCCAGATTATTCGACGCCATATGCAGAGCACTTCCCGAGTGCTTAACCGGCGATGATCAAAGTTCCGATGACGAGCAACATACGCTTCTTAAGGGTAAGCGGGTACTTCTGGTCGAAGACAACCTCGTCAACCAACAGGTTGCCTGCGGAATCATGAAGAAAAAAGGCATTACGGTTATCAATGTAGACAACGGCCAGCAAGCCGTCGACCGATTAACAGGCGAAGAACACTTTGATGCGGTATTAATGGACATTGAAATGCCAGTTCTGAATGGTCTGGAAGCAACAGCGGCCATACGCATAATGCACCACCGAAAACATTTGCCTATAGTGGCGGTAACCGCTCAAGCTATGGCAGGAGACCGGGAACGTTGTCTGGAGATAGGCATGAACGATTATATTAGTAAACCAATCAACCCCCAGATACTATACCAAACGCTTGCCGATCTGCTCAACGGACATAAATTCACCGTCAATCACTGATGTCTGATTTCTCGGAAATTCATCCAGACAATGGTATCGACCGCAAGCAGCTTAAGCAGATCAAGCAGCGTTTTCTCGATTTAAACAGTGCCCGACTAGACCGAACTCGCGAAGCAATTGGCATTCGGCAGCAACTTTTTCTAGACGTATTGCCGCTACTGCTTCACGTCAATCACCCTATGCTACCCGGTTATCAAGGCGCATCCACCCCATGCGGTATCCCATATTTCAAGCCGGACCCCATTCAGATCAGTGCCGCTAAAATAGTCGCCAGAAGCTTTGAGCTCAAGAAGAACTACTCACAGCGCGATTTGGCCATTGACGCCGTCTTCATTATGGGTAGTGTTGGCACCATTGCCCACAGTGAACGTAGTGACTTTGACATATGGGTTTGCCATAAGCCCAAAATTAGAAAAGACGACCTAACGAAGCTCATAAAAAAGTGCGAAGACATCAGTGTCTGGGCTGAACAAGAATTGGGGGTAGAGGCACATTTTTTCCCTGTTTACGGAGACAATCCAGACGTTCACCAAGCATCCAGCTCAATGTCTACAGAGAGTAGCGGCTCAGCTCAACAACACCTACTGCTGGATGAGTTCTATCGCAGTGCGATTTGGATTGCCGGCAAGGTGCCACTTTGGTGGTACGTTCCGGTGAGAGAAGAAAGCAACTACAATTATTTCACCCAACAACTGTTACACAAGCGATTTGTTCGCAAACAGGATGTCGTCGATTTTGGACCCATCACGCATATTCCTCACCAGGAGTACCTAGGCGCCGGAATCTGGCAGCTTTACAAAGGCATTAATTCACCACACAAGTCAGTATTAAAATTGATGCTGCTTGAAGCCTATGCCAGCCAAGGAAAGGCAAAACCTCTGGCTCTCGACTTTAAAGAAGAAATACATAAAAAATGTCCCGAAGTAAATGATCTTGACGGCTATTTGCTTATTTATTATCGCATCGAAGACTATTTTCAACGAACCGACCAACAACAACGTCTGGAGCTGGCAAGGCGTTGTTTCTATTTTAAAGTCGACAAACCTTTAACCCGACCACCGACCAACCGGCAAAAATCCTGGCAGAGACTCATTCTTGAGCACTTGGTTGAGTCCTGGGGATGGGACAACACACAGCTGCTGCGACTCGATTCGCATAAGCTGTGGAAAGCCAATCGGGTTATACAAGAAAGAGATTTACTTATTAAGGAATTAAGCCAGAGCTACCGTTTGCTCGGTGGCCTATCACGACAATCCTTTGAAGAGGCAACAATTAGCTCACAGGAACTGGCCATTCTTGGCAGAAAGCTACATGCGGCGTTTGAGCGAAAATCGGGAAAGATTGAAAAAATTAATCCGGAGATCTCGAAAGACCTGAGCGAAGCATTCCTCACCCTGAGGCAATCACAACACCATCAGCGCAAGTGGAAGCTTTACCGGGATCAACGTTCCTATAGCGATTCGACAAGCCGACAAAGAGTACAGCTGTACGAGTCGGAGTCTTTGCACTCTTCACTTATATGGGCCATTTGCAACGGAGTCTTGGATACGGCCACACATATCGACATAATCGGTGATCGTTTACTACAGGAACCTGAAAAGCGATGCATCTTGCAGCGAACGCTCAAATGGCTGCCTAGATTAAGCGAACAACCCTCCCACGATGCCTTCCTCGAAGCCGCAATTGTGACTAAAGTCCAGGCAGCAATTAACCTTACTATTACCCCCTACGAAACCCTCGACAAACAGGGGCTGAAGCTGCTTAGCGAACAATCAGATGCTCTTAACTATAGTGGGCTGCACGATAATTTAGTGCAATCTGTCGATTTGGCGCACCTCAATAGCTGGCACGAAATAATTGTACGCAGTTACAAAAAAGACGCCCTCAGTCAGTTTATTCTAGCCTACCTTAGATTTGCCCCTCCGCATTTGATTGATACGCCACCGGACATCGACATTGTCTGCCCTGATCAACAGTTTGGTGCATTAATTGAAAACCGGCTGTGTGAATTAATAAGCAGAATAAAGCAGTGCTTTTATGGCAATAATGGCAACCCGTATGCGCGCTACTTAATAGAAACCCACCGCCAATTCTATGTTGTACAGTTTCACCAAAACACACCGTCAATCATTCGCCTGCACTCTACCGAAGAACTGTTTGAATATCTGGAAACACCACAGGCTCACGATCGGCCATTGATTCTCGACTCCATGGCGCTACTCAACACATCGATTCGCAGCATAATCGAAACTGTGAAGCCGGGCAGCCACTATCTTTACTACGAAGTGAATGAAGACCAAGTCTTGTATACCTACAGTGATGTCAGCGGAGCGCTGTTTCGCTTCAGTGCCACTCACCTCGAGAAAAATGCATTCCCAACACCTATACTGAGTTTTATAGCAGCGGTCAACGCACGCCTATCTTCCCAGGGAGGTGTGTTTTCCCTGGAGCACTTCGACTCCATGAGCAATGTTAAACGGGTAGGCATTCGACGAGTTAGCAAGAAAGGACAGAAATATGTCGTAGAAGAGGATGCCGGCAACACTCTATCCAGCAACATAACCTACACCGACATTAAAGTCATCGTCGAACCCGACGATGACGGCCAACTTCACTACACAATATTCTGTGATAATGAAGTGTACCGAGATGAGAATCAGGATCCATTTGAGAAAGCAGCGAAGTACATTGCATCCCAGCGACAAGGCCGACAATCTTACCATTGTTATATCAATGATCTGGATCTGACGGCCTGCGCCGAATTAATTGCCCCTGAAACGGGCTTGCAACTTCTTCACTACCTACAACAAAAACGCCTGATAGAAAACCGGCTCAACCATAAGCTAAGCGTTTTAAACTCAGATAAGATTACGGCCTCACATTGATTTAGCACGACAGTGCTGATCGATAAACGCATTGTGCTCCGGCATCATTTCAATTCGTTTTTTGACACCGTTTCGAATATTGGTTAAGCGAGTTTGCAGCTCATCGTCGGATATTGCATCAGCCACCCTGTGGTAGGATTCGGGCATCATTCCCTGCCCCACTAAGACCGAAAACCAACTTACCTCTTTAAACAACTCTGTTTGACGTACTAACGCTTCGCCACGCGCTTTAAAAATTTCCAGACGATCCGCGAGAGTTTGCGGAATTTGCATATTGCGTACATAACGCCAAAACTCCGTATCGTCTCGCTCTGTAACATGGTAGTGCGCAATTAAAAAGTCTTTGATATTGTCGTAGTCGGCAGACATTTCTTCGTTGAACCGAGCACGCATTACGTCACTGATCTCTTCACGCGGAAACATTGCTAGCAACTTAGCAATAGCCACCTGTATAAGATGAATACTGGTTGACTCTAAAGGCTCTAAAAATCCACCTGACAAGCCAATTGCCAAACAGTTCTTTTCCCAGCAAGATTTCCTCTTACCAGTGGTGAACCGCAATATTTTGGGATCCGCCAGAAGCTCGCCTTCGAGCGAGTTAACGAACCGATTATGCGCCTCATCGTCACTTATGTACTGATCGCAGTAAACGTACCCATTACCAACGCGATTTTGCAGGGGGATTCGCCATTTCCAGCCGGCTTCAAGAGCGGTAGACTTAGTGTAAGGTACAGCCTTTGTTGCCGCCTCACAGGGTGCAGCAACGGCTTTATTCACCGGCAACCAGTGTGACCAATCATCAAAACCTGCGTTAAACACACCCTCGATTAACATCCCTTTGAATCCAGTGCAATCAATAAAGAAGTCACCACTTACACTATTACCATCGGCTAACACCAACTCATTGATATTACCGGTCACCTCACACTGCTTAACGTGATCAACTTTACCTTCAATTCGAGTTACGCCCAGCTTTTCACTAAATCGTCTAAGGTATTTTGCAAATCTTCCCGCGTCGAACTGAAAAGCGTAGTTGATTGATGGCATCAGTTTCGGGCCTGTTTCACCCTTAGTACGAATAAACTTAGCCGCCCTTGCCGCTTGCGTTTCTGCATTGAATATCGTGTAGTCAGGACTTCCCCCCATCTTCATCCACCGATACCAATAGTGGGTAAAGCTAATACCATCCATATCGACACCAAGAAGACCAAAAGGGTGGAAATAGCTGTGACCCTTCTTTCGCCAATCACAAAACTCAATGCCGAGCTTGAATGTCGCGTTGGTCTCGCGAATAAATTCATTTTCGTCAATTCCCAGCACATTGTTAAACAGGGAGATCATTGGAATGGTGGCCTCACCGACTCCAACCGTTCCTATCTCTTCCGACTCCACCAGGGTGAGAGATATATTTTTTGTTCCCACGGTCTTGGCGATGGCCGCCGCCGTCATCCAACCCGCGGTTCCACCGCCTAGAATTACTACATTTTTAATCATTGTTAAGCCCTTACGCCTAAAACATGGAGCCAGAAAATTCTTGTTCAGTATTCAGCTCGACAAAAGTCGCCAGATCGGTCATTTGGCCGGATTCATTAGCGACAAATTTGAGCATATCTTGCATCAATTGAATTTGACTTTGCTCTGGAATCGTATTTACAAGAGCACTGTAAGCTTTCGGGATGATGCCAAACCCAGCGAATAGTGCTTGCCACGCCTCCTCCTGAAAGGTTTCACTTTCATTCATTGGTATAAGACCTAACGATTGAAAAAGGTCAATTTTCTGTGTGAGCGAATCGGGTAGCGAGTCATTACTTAGCCTTTGCCAGAATTGGCCCGGGCGGTTCCGGCTCAACCAATAGTAGGCCAGCTGATAGTCCCGAATATTCTCTGCGTGCTGGCGTATTTTCTGATTGTATCTTCTTGCCTCTTGGCCGCAGTCGGCATCAACAGGCAACAATGACACCAGGTGTGCTAGCGATGTGTGTAATAGATGCATGTCGGCGCCACAGAGCGCATCAAGACTCACTGCTGACGACCCAAGGCATACACAATTTGCACGCCAGGGTGTTGCCACAATACCCGAGTTCACCGAAACGACTTTGCCGTCTACCATATCTTGTCCCGTAGCGGACTTTATCCAGTTCGGTGCATCATTAATATCAGCATAGCCTGCGCCGGTGTTCACGACAACGCCCGTACGTGCGGCCAGCGGGTATACGCCCATCCAGCCGGCCTCAAAAGCAATATGCTCACTGAATGCCGGAACATTGTTCATTTTTCCAATGCTGGCAATAACTTTGCTGTCGGCTGGAAACCAGTGGCTCCAGTCTTCATTGTGCAGGTCACCTAACGCAGAGCGCAATACAGCCTCGGGGCCAGTGGCATCAATAAAAAGGTCTGCCTCAATAACATACCCATCATCCAGAGTAACGTTTGCAATATTGCCTTCTACGACCGTCACGTGATCCACGCTCCCGGCCCGATGATTAACGCCTGCAGCCGTGGCTTTTTGAGCTATGCTCGTTAAGTATTCCAGGGCCGACAAATTAAAACCGTAACTGGCATTGCTGTAGTCAGCGCTCGCCTCCGTATGCAAAAATTTCTTGCCTCGCTTGGCGCAGGCACTGCCCAAAGAGAACTCCTCGAGGGCCACATCCAATCCATTTTGCCTACCCTTAGTCCACAAATGAATAAAGTCTACACCGCCCTGATTTATACCGGCCGTATCATAAGGTACAACAAAGCTACCGGCTTGACCTGACCAGCCAGAGTACCTTTGGGCCAATGAAGGCAAGCTTTTACAACGGCCCATGATGTCAAAATCACTGATACCCACCATGCGATTCAATCCGCGCTGACTGGGCAAGGTTACGTAAAGATCCTGCGGCCCTAACGTTGACGGTAGTTCTACCAAGTCAATTTCAACCGGTTGAGACTCACTGTGCAAACTTAACTTCAAAACCAAAGATGCCAACCAAGCGTCCGCGTCCCGGCCAACAATGGCTATTTTTTTTATCATGTTGACCTCTACGAGTTATACGGGCAATAGCCGTGCAAGAAATGGTGATGCGAACTCATTTGAGCCACTTTCCCCTCGATACTTGATTGTAATTCACGCATTTTAGCTTGCGCTTCCGACAGGTTTATTTTTTCGGCCATGGGCTCGGCACACTTGGGAACTCCCCCTTGCCCCGATAACACTGCCAGCCAACTCGATGGCGAGAAAAGTCCATAACGGTATTGGTCTATATAGCCACGCTTCGTGTACAGTTCGATTTTTTCCTGCAGCGAATCTGGCACCTCCATATTACGACAATACTGCCAGAACTCGCTGTCGGAGCGCTCAGTTAGCTTGTAATGCAGTATCAGAAAATCCCTGACTCTATCGTACTCCAGGTCAACTAAACGATTAAACTCTCGCACCACGGATTTATCAGCCACCTTGCCATGCAACAACTTCAGAAAGTTTACGATAGCAACCTGAATAAGATAAATACTGGTTGACTCTAACGGTTCAAGAAAGCCACTGGACAGTCCGATGCCAATACAGTTTTTTACCCAAGACGCTCGACGCCGCCCCGCTTCAAACTTGATCTGCTTGAGATCACTCAAGGGAGACTCAACACTCTGCATTATCTCATCAGTCGCCTTAGCATCACTGATGAAATCTCCCGCGTATACAAGGCCGTTGCCCACACGGTGCTGCAGCGGAATACGCCACTGCCAGCCGGCCGATTTCGCCGTAGCTCTGGTATAGGGCGGAATGTCGTCAATGCCTTCACTTTGCACGGCCAATGCCCTATCGCACGCCAGCCACTTTTTCCAAGATTCAAACTCGACCCCGAGCTCCTCCCCGAGCAGAAGGGACCGAAAGCCGCTACAATCGATAAAGTAGTCACCGGCTAACTCCTTACCGTTTTCCAGTTCAATCGAGCTTACATTGCCATTCTCCGCACGATTAATTTTGATAACCTTGCCCTCAACACGTGTGGCTTTACGTGCGACGGCAAACTCTTTTAAAAAATTAGCGTAGAGTCCTGCATCGAAGTGATACGCATACGAATAGGTTGAACTGACCGAGTCGGCCGTTGCAGGGAACTCAAAGCGATTGGCCCGTGCCGCCTGTATTGCGTACGAGTAACGCTCTAACGGTAGTTGGCCGCCAGCGGCTTGATCGCGCTGCCAAAGCTGATGAAAGTCGACGCCTTTATAGGTTTCACCATAGGTACCAAACGGGTGTATGTACGATGATCCCAAACGACTCCAATCGACAAACTCAATGCCGAGCTTAAAAGTCGCTGCGGTTTTTTGCATCATCTCCGATTCAATAATTCCCAGCCGGTCATTAAACTCTTTAATGGCCGGTATAGTGGCCTCACCCACCCCCACCGTGGCGATTTGATCGGACTCCACCAAAGTGACTTCACACACTTTGTCCGTCGCGATAGAACTCAGTGCCGCCGCCGTCATCCAGCCTGCTGTACCGCCACCAACAATAACAATTTTAATTTTTTCTGACATAGCTACTTCCGCTTAAAAAAAATGCGCTGCTATAAAATAGCAGCGCATTTCGATCGAATTGGTAATTCGCGCGCAGTATTAGAACTGCATTTGAACACCAACGGTATAACGTCGATCATTCTGGAACCTAGCGTTAGGCAACAACAAGCCGCCGTCTTCTACGTTCGTTACCTGCTGCTTCAGAACTGTCTCTTCATTCAACAAGTTACTCGCCTGGAAACGAATGTCAATGTTATCGGTTAACTCATACTTGATAGAGCCATCCAAAGCGCCATAGGCCTCGTTCCAGATTGGGTAAGCCACACAACAGTCAATGGCGGTAACCATAAACTCATCGCGCCAACTGTAGGCTAGACGAGCGGCAATTGGGCCTTTCTCATACATACCCACAATGTTGAAGGCATTATCACTCAACCCTTCAAGGCGATCTACCGAGATCTGGTCAGGTGCCTGACCGGTGATTGTGGTCGCCTCACCACCTACGTTACTGATGTTGGTATTGGTAATACCTTCGTTTTCAATGTAGGTGTAGTTAGCCTGAATACCAAGGCCATCAAATGGCTCTGGCAGGAAGTCGAAGAAGGTTTGGTAAGCCACCTCGAAGCCCTGAATATCAGCACCGTCACCATTTACCGGGCCATTAATCTCAGCCGTACGAGTCACACCGTTGTTGGTGAATTCACGGTTGTAGGTGCTGAACTGAATGTAATCTTCAAACGACTTCTGGAACAATGTGAAGGTAAATGAACCCACATCGGCAAAGTAGTACTCCAAAGCCAAGTCAAATTGAGTTGCCTTGATGGGCTTCAGGAAGGGGTTCTGCGCACCACCGTTGTAGCGCACATTGGCACCGGTGATTTCGCCATTACCGTCTTTTATCCACAGAGGGTCATCGGCGTTATTACGATCTGGCATGGAACTACCCACGCTCACATAGTTACGCAGATTACCAATATCAGGGCGAGCCATAGCCTTAGACGCGGCAAAACGCAACACTAGCTCATCGGTCAAGTCAAACTTGATGTTGAAGCTCGGCAAGAAGGTTTCATCGTTCGATTCCGCCACACTGGTTTGGTCGGCACCGTCCATAAAGGCAACGTCATCATCACCGAGGTAACAGCCCATGCTGTTGGGCACCTCTGGCGGTGGCGCATCCGGATCAACCGGGCCCGCACCAATTTCACAACCCAAATTCGTACGGGTTGGGTCTGGTACGCGCTCGCCCTCATCATCAATGGTAAAGAAGAACTCATCACCCAAGCGTGGCAGCGCAATACCACCCGAACTGGTAATGTCGGTTTCAACGTAGCGCACACCCAAGTTACCGGAGAAGGGTATACCGAACAGCTCGGCATGCTCACCGCCGAAGTTGAACTGAATATAAGCGGCAGAAGTTGTTTCTACAATATCGACAATTTCAGAGGGCGTATAACAAGTACCGGCCACCTCATCGGCGCGGTCGCCGGTATTGGAACAGATTGGATCCCAGCCGGTACCACCGGAAAAGCCTAAGGCTTGGGCACTCATGGTGCTCGCCATCAACTCTTGATCTTGCAGAGTATCCATATTGGCAAACACGAACTCGTTCATGTTTATATCGTGATAAGACGACTCACCAAACAAACGTGTTTCGGCAAAATCAGACGGGTAACCGTTGAAATCAGGCTGCGCACCCTCACCGTTGGCTGGCTCCGTGCGGTCGACGTTGTAGTATGGCGCCTGATCACCGGTCCATGTATTGGCAACGTTTTGCCAGTTGTAACCACTCCAACGCACTTCCTGGTCGCGCTCGGCCCAGCGCGCACCGGTTTTGATCGATTCCAACCAACCGTTATCGATGTCGAACTCAAAATCGGCTTTCAGAGCAAGCTGGTCACCGGAGCTGTCTTCCACGTGATCCATAATATTATGGATACGATAGTTATTCGGATTCGCCCACTTGCCTGGCGACAAGTTCACATTGGTTGGATCCAGCAAATTTACGCTAGGCAATTCACCGCTGATGTCCAGATCGACATCGGCGTAGGTGCCCATACCGACTTCAATATCGTAGTTTTGCACAGTTGAGTCGACGTACTGAACATCGAAGTTAGAGCGAATAGAGTCGCTAATAGACCACTTCAAATTTACCGAGAAATCTTGGGTCATATTCTGGTTGTTGTTAGAGCGGGTTGCCGCGGTCATGTCTGAACCACGCGTGGCAGGCTCACAACCATTCCAACCGTAACACGCATTGACCATCGGCTGGCCCGCCGCATTCGCCGCGAAGCCTGCAGATTCGGCGTTGTCGTTACCCCACCAACCGATTTGCGAATTCATCACACCGGTCTGGAACAGGCCTTGATCATCAAACACAAAATCACCGGCGCCTGGCGCAGGTACAGGTGCACCTCCAGCATCTTCTACTTCAAAGAAAACACTCTCACCAAACGATAAATCGGCCGGGGACACCTGAACCACATACTCTTCCCAAGCGTTATCGTACTCCGAACGGTTGTACTGCGTGGTCAATACAACAGTCTCCGAAGGGTTTTGGTACTGCATAGCCAAGGCAACACCCTTACGCACGCGGTCATAGATGTTTTCACGCATATTAACCGTCGCGGGGATGTAGCGCAGAGTATCTTCACCGTAAATATTACGGAAACGGTTCATCCGGAAGTACTGAACACCCTCGGTTTTGGTGGTTACGTCGGAGTAAGCGAAGTTACCTAAGAAACCAAACTCACCTGCGCTTGTCTCCCAGCGGTTGCTGTAAAGGCCTGAAACTTCAGGAGTAAGCTCTTCGGAAAGGTCGCCGTAGTTACCATTAATGGTAAGCGCCATCATTTGACCGTCTTGATCAAAAGGCAGGCGGGTACGCATATTCACAGTACCGGCGATACCACCTTCAATCAGCTCAGCCATTTGGTTTTTGTAAGTGTCAACGCCGGCCATCAGCTCGGGGGAAACATCACCCCAGCTCAAACCACGTGACGAGTTGGCACTAAAAGAAGTGCGGCCGTTAAATTCGGTGCGAACCTGATTCAAACCACGCACCACAACGCCCGAAGGCTCCGCGGAGAAGTGAGCGGTATCAGACGATGCAGCGAAGCGGTTTACGGTAATACCGGCGACGCGCTGAAGCGCCTCTGCAACTGATTTATCCGGGAACGAACCCAAATCTTTTGCCGTAATAGAATCAACAACGGTGGGGGCGTTACGCTTGATGTCTTGCGCTGATTCCAGGGACTGGCGCATCCCTTTAACAACGACTTCCTCAAGCATCATATCTTCGTCAGCTGCAACCGTTTCCGCTTCTTGAGCGGTAGCAACAACACTGGTCAATACGAGAAGGGAGGACGCAAGGCTAACCATACCGGTCTTTACACCCGGCTTACGAGTTCTAATTGTCATAGCATGATCTCTTTTATATTTATTAAGTTCATGAGCTTTTTGTGGCTGTACTTTTCGCCGCTTGATTATCACATCCCAATGGGCTTGGGATGTTAGCGATAACCTAAACGATCGAATCGTCACACATTCAAATAATGCGCGAAATGTGATGATTAGTCAAACACACAAACTCCAAAGCTCGGCACTTCGTAACCGATTACAACAGGCGGATTTAAAAAAGGGCCGACCGCCCACCCATCAGAAACTGTGCCGATTACAACCAATTTTGGCGCCTAATTGATTCCTAGTCAAATAGACTATTAGGCTAAAACTCACACGACCCGATCAATTTTAACTATAAGTGAAAGTTTTACCAATAAAAGCATCTAAGAGTTGAGATATTTATAACCAAAAAAATGTTAACGCTAACAGAGGGGGGAGGGAAATGCAAAAAACCAGCCTAAGGCTGGTTTTTTTCTTTCGCGCCTAAACAATCGACACTTAACGCACGTAACGGTTAATAATGTTTTCGTACAACTCCTGCTGACCACTGGTTTGTGCAGGCTCACCACCGGCATTACCGATCGCAGCGAGCGCTTCCAATGACAGCTCGCCTGCCTCAAATTTGGCGCCATCGCCGCCATCAAAGGTCGCGTAACGCTCTTTGCGCATCGCCTCAAGGGGTGATTTCTGCAGGATGTCGTCAGCGATAACCAAAGCACGGGCAAAGACATCCATACCGCCAATATGACCGTGAAAGGTGTCAACCAGGTCAGTGGAGTTACGACGACGCTTGGCATCGAAGTTAACACCACCGCCTGCCCATCCACCCGCGCGCAATACGACCAACATCATCTCAACGGTTTCGTTGATATTGTATGGGAACTGATCGGTATCCCACTGGTTTTGATAGTCACCACGGTTGGCGTCAATGGAGCCCAGCATGCCAGCGTTAGCCGCCACCTGCATTTCATGGTCCATGGTATGACTGGCCAAAGTTGCATGGTTGGTTTCAATGTTAAGCTTAAAATCTTTGTCCAGGCCATGGTGGCGCAAGAAACCAATTACCGTTTCGCTGTCGAAGTCGTACTGGTGCTTGGATGGCTCCATTGGCTTGGGCTCAATCAAGAAGCTACCGGTAAAGCCATTGGCACGACCGTAGTCACGAGCCATGGTCAAAAAGCGAGCCATATGCTCTTGTTCGCGACCGATGTCTGAGTTCAGCAAGCTCATGTAACCTTCACGGCCACCCCAGAACACGTAGTTTTCACCGCCAAGCGCAATGGTCGCGTCAATAGCGTCTTTCAATTGCGCGCCGGCGTAGGCAACTACATTAAAGTCTGGGTTCGTCGAGGCGCCATTCATAAAGCGTGGATTCGTGAACAGGTTAGAGGTGCCCCACAGCAACTTCATGCCAGAAGCGGCCTGTTTTTCTTTCGCCCACTCAACCCACTGCGCCAAACGAGCACTGGTTTCCGCGCGAGTGTCTGCCTCTTCAATCACGTCCACATCATGGAAGCAATAATACGGGGTACCCACCTTAGTGAAGAATTCGAACGCTGCGTCCAACTTCATGCGTGCACGAGTTTCAGAATCCTTACCTTCACTCCAGGGAAAATGGAATGGACCAGGGCCAAATGGATCGTGACCAGCGCCACAGAAGGTGTGCCAGTAACAGGTGGCAAAACGCAGATGGTCTTTCATCGTTTTACCCGCTACGACGCGGTTTTCGTCATACCACTTAAACGCCAGTGGGTTGTCCGACTCTGGACCTTCATAGGCGATTTTCCCTACGCCCTTGAAATACTCTTTATCACCAATGAGTACGCTCATAATTTTTCACCTTTAAAAACTGCAGCCACTGTTGAGTCACCGCTATTACAAAATTAATTGCCGAACCTATGGCTCGATCACCCGAACGCCATAGGCGCTACGAAACGTCTGGCCAGGCTTCAACCGAATCAAGCCATCACCAGTATTCAATGCATCGATACCGCAACTCATAGGCTCAATCGCTAAAGATTGACGCTCAGGCGGCGTATACAGCTGCACAAAATTCATACCTTGTGGCCCACACCTCTGCCACACCTGCAGGCCGAAGCCCGCCTCATCACTAACATAGTCGACATCAGCCCGGGTAGCTTGCGAATCGAACTCAAAACATGTATCCAGATCAATTCCCACAAGACTCACGCTTTCACGAAAACGATCGTCCTTAAGCTTGCGCCCCGTCGGCAACAAGCGCTCATCGACTTCGCTGCGCTTGACCTCGGGTAACCGCAACCGACACCGCTCCAAAGGCTGCCCCAGAGTGAAGTAAGGGTGCCAGCCGAATCCCACCGGAATGTCAACCACATCCGTATTGCGAACAGTAATCTCAACATCCAGGCTACCGTTCGCAGCCAAACGATACTCGATTTGAATCTGAGCCTTAAAAGGATAGCCTGCCGCAACACCTGCCAATTCATAATTGGCCAGCAGTGTATCGGCGCCAAGAGTTACCTGGGCCGGCTCCCGATACAAAAATCCGTGCAGCGCGGTTTGCGTTGCGACTTCACTGACTGAAAACTGATACGAATGACCGTCGAAGTCATAGCGCCCATCACGCAAGCGATTGGGAAATGGAAACAATACCGCCCCACAAAACCGCGGGTTAGTTGCCAGCTCTTGCGCAGTCACGCCATCAATCACTTCACGTAAACCGCGCGGCGTCGGCACCACCAAACTATTGAGCAAGCCGCCAAAATTTGGCTCAACGCTTAAGCTGGCAGCGCCGACGGTTAATGTTACCGAGTCAGTCAACACGCTCTCAATCCAGTGCGGGCAGCATTTTTTGCCAGGCATGATAAGCCTGCTGATATTGCTCTGCGGCCGCCGCATTCGGCTCGATCACACCCAGCGGCTGCAGTCCCGCGAAAGCCTCCTTCGGTGACGAATAAAATCCACAGCCTAACGCCGCACCACGCGCCGCACCTGCCGCACCATCGGTATCATAAAGCTCAACCGCAGCCTGGGTCGTATTGGCAAAGGTTTGAGCGAAAACGTCACTCAAAAACATATTGCCCTTGGCCACCTTGATGACCTCACAACTGCCGCCCAAGCTTTTGAGAACGTCAAAGCCTTGATTAAGAGCGAACACAATGCCCTCTTGCGCAGCGCGAACCATGTGACCCAAACCGTGCCGGTTAAAGTCGAGATTGCGAATATGTGCGCCCATATTGCGATTCTGGAAAATGCGCTCGGCGCCATTGCCAAACGGGTGGAAAATTAAGCCATCACTACCCACCGGCACATCAGCGGCTAAGTTATTGAGCGTCGGGTAGCTGACCTCGCCCCCGGTTGCCAACATTTGTCGCAACCAAGAGTACAAGCGCCCGGTACCATTGACGCAAACCAAAACACCATTGCGGCGATTGTGCTCAGTATCGGTGACGTGTACAAAAGTATTCACACGCGACTGATGATCGGCGACGTTTTTATCCGTTACGCCATAAATCACACCAGAGGTGCCCGCCGTTGCCGCTACTTCACCTGCCTCAAGTACATTCAAACTGAAAGCGTTATTAGGCTGATCGCCACCGCGATAGGAAATTTTCACGCCCGCTGTTAAGCCCAACTCTGCTGCCGCCGCATCACTTACCTGGCACTGCTCACCAATGGTGGGAACAATATCCGGCAGCAAATCAGCATCCATTCCCCAATGCTGAAGCAACTCGGCGGCAGGCGCTCGCTTCTGGTAATCCCAGAAGGTGCCCTCGGACAATCCGGTAGCGGTTGTGTTGATCTCGCCCGACAACTTCATCGCTATATAATCACCGGGCAGCATGGCTTTGTGCACCTTGGCAAACACTTCCGGCCGATTCTCCTGCACCCAGCGCAGCTTGGCAGCCGTAAAATTACCCGGCGAATTGAGCAAGCGGTCGAAGCAGTAATCGGCACCCAGCGCCTCAAACGCGGCCTCCCCATACGGCACAGCGCGACTGTCACACCAAATAATGGCCGGACGCAGTACCTGCTGCTGGGCATCCACCAGCACCAGACCATGCATCTGATAGGAAATTCCAATGGCTTCAACCTGCTTAAGGTCAACACCTTGCGCAGAAATTTTCTTCAAGCCCTCTTGCACACAGTGCCACCATGTTGCGGGATCCTGCTCGGCAAAGCCGGCCTCAGGGCTGTCGATGGCGAGCTCGGCCTCGGGATGTGAGACCGCCGCCAGAGTGCGGCCTGTCGCACCTTCTATAACCGAAAGTTTCGTTGATGAGCTACCTATATCGAGACCGAGAAATAACATGGCTATCCAAATCTAATTATGTTGTTTTGCGCCCAACGCCCGCACAGCGGACCCATTAGCGCCGAGATTCTGCGAAGTATACTCTTATTGTCCTTTTGACCACAAGACTTTTTCGCTTGAATTTTGAACCGATTTCATACAAATTAGCTTGCCTGCGGCAAGGCCACCTATAATATGGTATATTTGACCATAATTATTCAAATATAAATTATTAATTATATTTAACGCCACCCTTTGTTGCGCTAACCCATACTAATCGCCGGAAATAAACGTGTCGGAAAACTCTTTATCTTCTTTTAGCAGTCATGTTGACCCTGCCACCACACCAGACAACGTGATTAAGGCTCTGTCTATCGACAACCTGATTTTTGGGCTAGACCACGGCCAGCTCGATATTTTGCTTATCAAGCACCGCGAGGGCATAAGCGCCGGCCGCTGGGCCTTACCCGGGGGCTGGATTCGCTACGATGAAAACCTGCGGGATGCCGCCAGCCGCCACTTGCTGGAGCTGACTGGGGTATCAGATCTGTACCTGGAACAACTGAAAACCTTTGGGCGGGTAGACCGCTTCCCAAATGAGCGCGTAGTCACGGTTTCCTATTACGCCTTGGTCAGCGCCGAAGATTATGATCTGGCGGCTGGCCACAATGCCGCTGACGCTTGCTGGTTTAATGTACGCGCGCTGCCAGAACTGATATACGACCACGCTGAAATCATTCAATACGGTATCGAGCAACTTCAGCAAAATGTGCGCCGACGCCCGATTGGATTCAACTTACTGCCAGAGAAATTTACCTTATTGCAGTTACAGGAACTGTACGAGTCCATACTCGGCACCAAACTCGACAAACCCAACTTTCGCCGAAAAATCATGAAGATGGGCTTACTTGCGAGCTGTGATGAGAAGCAAACCGGCGTCGCGCATCGCGCCGCCAAGCTGTATCGATTTGATGAACAAGCCTATAACACCCTAATGGAAAAAGGCTTTTCCTTCGAAATTTAAAGCCCTACACGGCAATAACGCCAGAAAAACTCCACCCACTCGCGTCCCTCCCCCAGGGCTTGTATACAAGCTCGTTTTCGTCTATCTTATGGTTTATGTGACTATAAGAATGTGCTGAGACTTTGCTCGCTTCCGCTTTTTGCTATGCCGGTGAACGGTGAATTCAACTTTATACAGTTTGGGCTATGAAATTAATCAAGAAATTATCGCTACTATCGAGTTTTTTATTGACGCTAAGCTCTGCCAATATTGTTTTGGCGTTGGGCAACGCGCCGTTTGTTACCGACACACACTCTACCAATGCGTTTCATTTGGTACACGCAGGCAAAACGGCAACGTTACTGCACCACTCGTCAGCCGATCCCGCGGTGACGATTGCACTGACAAATCTGCAACAAGATATAGCTCGAGTCAGTGGTGCGCAGCCGCTAATGTCAACGCACCTTAACGACGCAGCTAAACATGTCGTTATAGCCGGCCAAATCGGCCACAACCCTCTGATCGATCAGCTCATTGCCGAGGGCAAGCTCAAGGTCAACGCCATCGCTCAGCGCTGGGAAGGCTACGTTCTGCAAACGATAGATCAACCGACCAGCAACGTTGATAAAGCACTGGTAATTGCAGGCAGCGACCGCCGCGGCGTCGCCTATGGGATTTATGAAGTTAGTGAACAAATTGGTGTGTCACCTTGGTATTGGTGGGCGGATGTACCCGTCAAACAACGTGAAAATCTATATGTGGAAGGTGATCTGCATTTTTCTGATTACCCAGAGGTAAAATACCGCGGAATTTTTCTCAATGATGAAGCCCCGGCTTTAACCGGCTGGGCCACAGAAAAATTCGGGGGCTACAACCACCAATTTTACGAGAAAGTCTTCGAGCTATTAACTCGGCTAAAAGCCAACTATCTTTGGCCCGCGATGTGGAACAACGCCTTCAACGATGACGACCCGCTGAACATGGTGCGCGCTCACGAATACGGGATTTTTATGGGTACATCGCACCACGAACCCATGATGCGCGCCGATAAAGAGTGGAATCGCTACGGCGAAGGCCCTTGGGATTATGCCCGCAACCCAGACAAGCTGTTTGATTTTTGGGTTGAAGGCGCCAAACGCAACAAGCCTTATGATTCCATTTACACCTTGGGGATGCGCGGCCAGGCCGACACCCCAATGAGCGATGAACAAAATATTGGGTTACTGGAAAAAATCGTTGCAGATCAGCGGGAAATACTGCTCGACGTTTTCAGTGACCGCGACATCACCGACGTACCGCAGGTTTGGGCTCTGTATAAAGAAGTTCAGGGGTACTACGAAGACGGCATGCGAGTTCCCGATGACGTCACCCTGCTCTGGGCTGACGACAACTGGGGTAATATCCGACGCCTGCCAACACCGGACGAGCGCACACGCAGCGGCGGTGCTGGCGTTTACTACCACTTCGATTACGTAGGCGGCCCGCGCTCTTATCGCTGGACGAATGTAACGCCCATTGCCAAAATCTGGGAGCAGATGAATCTGGCCGACGCCTTTGACGCCAAGAAAATCTGGATCGTCAATGTTGGCGATTTAAAGCCGCAAGAATTCCCGATGGAATTTTTCCTGCGTATGGCATGGCAACCGTCTGATTGGCCCCAACAGCGCCTGCAAGAGTTCGGAAGATTATGGGCCGAGCGCGAATTTGGTGAACAACATGCTGAGCACATTGAGCAGCTGATATCGGGCTACACACGCCACAATGGTCGCCGCAAGCCGGAGCTAATGGGGCCCGACACCTATAGCCAGCTCAACTATCGCGAAGCGGATCGCATTAGCTCGGAACTCACAGGGCTAGTCGAATCAGCTGAGGCGCTGTACGCGGCATTGCCCAAGGAGTATCAAAGTGTCTTTTTTCAGTTGGTGCTGCACCCGGTAAAGGCCACTTACCAAATTAACGAACTGTACAACAGCGTCGCCAAGAACCGGCTATACGCACACCAAGGGCGAGCAAATACGAACGACTTCGCCCAACGTGCTAAAGATTTATTCAATGCCGACGCAGAGCTCAGCGAACAGTACCACACCATTAACGATGGCAAGTGGAATCATCTGATGTCACAAACGCGCATTGGTTACACCCACTGGAACAATCCACCCGCCAACACCATGCCCGTAACGTATCACTATCAACCCCACAATCAACCTGACATGGGCGTAGCCGCGGAAGGTCAAGCTGTGGCGTGGCCAAATACAGGCGAGCTGCAGCTGCCTGAGTTCTCACCCTACGGAGAAACCAGTCACTATATTGATATTTATAACCGCGGCACCAAGCCCTTTGAATACTCCGCTGTAGCCGCCGCCCCCTGGATCAGCCTTAGCCACACCGCCGGTGAGGTAAGAACACAACAGCGCATTTTTGTCAGCGTTGACTGGAGCCAAGCGCCAGCCGGTGCTTTCAACAGTCATGTATTCATTAAAGGTACCGGCTGGGGAGGAGCACGCGTGCAGGTGAAGGGCTTTCTTCCTACCGAAAAGACCCGAGCCAAGGTTACAGGGTTTGTTGAACACAATGGCTATATATCGATTGAAGCGCCCAATTTCAGCAAACGAAAAGGTGCGGCTGACGCAAACTGGGAAAAAATTGCGGGCCATGGTCGCACACAAGGCTCCATCACCGTGCTTCCAGTTACTGACAATAGCTACAGCGATTTAAAGCAAGCCCCCTGGGTCGAATACGACATCTTTGTTTTTTCTACGGGCGATATCGAACTTACCGCCTTATTTGCGCCAAGCCTGGAAATAACACCGGGCAAGAAACTGCGCTATGCAGTAGCTATAAATGAAAATGCCCCTCAGGTTATTGAACTGTTAGCTGACAGCTCGCACAGGGCCTGGCAAGAGGGCGTGCGCAACGGCGTCAGGTCAAGCGTTAGTACACATAACGTCGCAAGGCCAGGCGCGCATAAATTACGGGTATACGCCATTGACCCGGGTGTTACCCTGCAAAAATTGGTACTGGATTTGGGTGGACTGAAAGAGAGCTATCTCGGACCGCCACAAAGCCATTTTCAGTAGCAAGACCTGGAGCAACCTCAGGAAGCTTTCCCCGGTTAGAGTCCTTCGCCGGGGATTTTTTTATCTTTACTATTCTCAGCAATAAAATGCTATAAAAAGTTTTGATGGATGGCATTAACTGGTAGTTTGTCTTACTTACAAACAATTGCGAGGTCTTCAATGAATTATTTATCTACTGCGGCAATTGCATCAGCATTAATTGTTGGTCTTAGTAGCTGTGCTACTCAAGACTCGAAATCGTCAGTGAATATCTCTACCGCGCTGCTAGAGACAACCGGTCAAAATGGCCGCGCTTGTGTGCGCGCAAGTGACATTCAGGGGTTTGGTGTACTAAAAGACGACGTTTTGTCCATTGACGCCTTTGGCAATGAGTACTACCTCGCGACTGTTATGCCTGGCTGCACAGATTTGGGGCTATCGGCCAGGGGCATGTTTGAAGAGCGCTTTGGCGATGTCTGTGGCGGCGGAATGAACAGGGTAAAGACTGGCTCAAGCCATTGCCGTATTCGTCATATTTTTGAGTTCAAGACCCGGGAACAAGCGTTTGCCGCCCACGATACCGCTCTGGAGTTTAAGCACAGCGCAGAACAGGAGGAATAAGCACCAACGAACTAAGAATCTACCGGCTCGTTTACTTTCGGCAAGCCACTGATCGACTGGCTCATCTTATGGCTGTGCTGCTCCCAAAGCGTAAAGAAAAACGCAGCACCGTCATCTGGCGAAGCTTCAGCCCAAACATGGCCGCCGTGGCGAGCCACAATACGCTGTACGGTGGCCAGTCCGATGCCAACGCCCTCAAACTCATCTTGGTGGTGCAACCGGGTGAACGGAGAGAAGAGCCGATTGGCGTACTTCATATCAAAGCCCGAGCCATTATCTTTAACAAAATATATGTGCTGGCCCGAATCTTCGGTATAAGCGCCAAATTCAATTTCTGCGTGCTCACGCTTAGATGTGTATTTCCAGGCATTAGACAGTAAATTGCTAAACAACATGGTAATAATACGTTGATCTACTTCTGCATAAACATCCGCCTGAATTTTTAAGGTCACCGTTCGCTCAGGCTCTTGCGCTTTCATTTCATTGAGTATTTTCTCTACAATAGTGGATACGTTTATATTTGCGACTTGCATCTCACTTTGCGTTGCTTTAGATAGCTGCAAGAAACTGTCAATCATTTCACTCATTGAATGACTTTCGTCTGCGATCCGGTCAAGAAAGTGCTTAGATCTTGCGGATAACTCACTACCTAAGCGCTCCTCAAGCACTTTCTTCAACCCTTCTATACGTCGCAACGGCGCACGTAAATCGTGAGATACCGAAAAACAAAAGCTGCCCAGCTCCCGATTCGCCGCCTCAAGCTCCGCCGTTCGGCGAGTGACACGAGCCTCCAGCTCGCGGTTAAGCCGAGTCACCTCAGCCTCCGCATGCTTGCGTGCAGCGACGTCGTTGGCCAGAGCAATATTTATCGACTGTAAGCTATCATAGGCATTTACAAGATTGTCAGTGAGGTGATTAAAAGCCTCTACCACCTGATCCAGCTCGTCTTTGTGAGATGTTTCCTCACGCTTCAACGCCAAACGTGGTGCTGGCTCAACAATTTTATAGCGCCCCAAATGTTCGGCAATAGCCTGCAGGTGAACGGTGACCAGACGATAAAACATAAAGAGAATAAACAGCGATACTAAAAATGTTTTAATGCCTTGACTCAGTAAAATAACTACAGCCTTATCGCGTAGGCGGGCATACACCTCTCGCAGCGATGCCTGTACTTTCAAAACACCTATGACCTGACCTGTCGAACTGTCAGGGTTAACAATACTGTACTCTCTGACGATTGCATTGGCGTCTCGGAAATCACCAGACTCAACCACCAGGGGATTAATAACATTATTGGAAACTTCGTAAACAGCTACGGCGTCAACATCAGGAAGATGACGTACCCCTTCAATTTGAATATAAAGCTGATCGACGTCCAAATTCCATAAGCTGGCGCTAATGGCACTCAGGTGGCTACTTTGAATATCATTCAGGCGTCCTTTGATCTGACCAATGTCGCGCTGGTAGTCGGTATACAATTGAACAGCCGTGGCCAGTAAAGTTACCAGAGAGCTAAAAAGGATAATATAGAGTAGCAAGCGCCGACCAATACCTTTGTGGTCAAATGCTTTGCCAATATTCCTGAAGAAGTCCACTTTCCTCATTGAGCTGTCCCTTAAAAGTAGTACTGTTGACGAATACGCTCTATAGTCCCGTCTTCTTTCATTTGTCGAATCGCATGATTAATTTTCTTCATTGCATGTAAATTTTTAGACTGCCGAGAACACTGAAACACCAGAGGTACATCCCCTAACACAAGCTCCTCACCGATCGCTGCCGACAGGCCGTTATTGTCCGCCAAATATCGAATGGTTGGAATGGCCCCAGCAATAGCATCGACACGACCACGCTCAAGTTTACGCAAAGCGATTAAATAGTCGGTGTCATATACCTTATCAAGGGTATCGTCTGAATCGAATTGCTCGGTTATCGATGAACCTCTCAGCACAGAGACGGTTAAATCACTCAAATCCGAGTAATGGTCCAGTACAACACCCGGTCTTCCCAGCAATCCGATCTCATGAAAAGCAACCAGCTCACCAGGCTTTACTATCTCCTCACTGCGAGGAATGAGAATAGTGCAATCATGACCACCGGTTTCAAGCTCCCGGTCGACCCGGGCAAAAGGCGTTAACGTGATAGCAATATCAAGCTCAGTTCGCTCGGTAATACCACGCACCATTTCTATAAAGGCGCCTTTCATCTCGCCGTTAACGTTGCTCGCCCAAGGCTCTACATCAATAGAAATAAACTTCAGAGCGCCGGCGTGCGCATGCCAAAAAGGCGTCAAACTTGCCAGCACCAGGAACAAAACTTTGACACTTACAGACTCTCGCACGCTGAACCCTTTTTCTTCATAGGCTTTGTACACGTCATCAGACACCGAACTCAGTAAAAATGCAACATTTGGCGTCAATTTACTCACTTTAAGGAAAGTTCTTCTACTCAGTATAGGCTTTCGTCAATTTTTGGCCTGAATAATGCGATAAAGACCACCGAGTACACAAAGTGATCATTTTTTGACACGCATACTCACGAGTACTGATCAGGTTCCACTGATCACGGACGGATAAACCTTAATCTCATCGCAATAGAGGATCAGAACCATGAGCAATCGTATCATTTTGGTAGTCGGCAACAAGTTTGCCAGTTACGCACTTGGCAAAGATGCCATCACTGTATCGCAATTAAAAGGGCTGTTATCTCTGCCCGTGCAAATGCTGCCCAACCAGGGGAAAACAACACTGCTCCCGGGCCAAGGCATGGGTGAGCAATGCATTGCCGATTTACTCAAGGAGGCGGAGAATTCACCCAATTATAAAATGTTTGATTTTAGCTTATGGCGCAACTTGCCGAAACGAGCCGGTCAAAATATTAGCCATAAACACAAACCCGAGAACACCTTAATCTCCCATCCGCGGCAGATCAGCCAGGACATCTTTGAGCTTCAACTGCTGATTGACGAAAACTGTGAGCTTATGAGTGATCATCAAAGCGGTCAGCATGTACAAGGCATGATTTTAATAGAAGCTGTACGCCAGGCAACGGTCGCAATCACCGAAACCTACTTTCTCAAGGGCAGCACAACTCAGTATGCCTTTGTCCTTAACGACATGTCGGTAAAGTACAATAACTTTTCTTTTCCTGTTACAGCCAGCATTACCTGCCGGATCACTGAAAAGGATATAGACAACCCAAAACGCTTGAGCTTTGCCATTGAGGCCGACGTAGTGCAGTGCAACACCTGCGTATCCAGCCTGTGCTTCAACATTTCAGCTATCGATAAGCTTCGGATTGATCGCCAGGAAGAACTGCAGGCAACTAAGGCGCAAAAACGTTACCTGGCCCATGCTTACAGTGATTACGCCAACACAACATCAACCCAGATTGCCAGTTAGCAGAGGGCGCAGCTATGTTTACCCGTATCGAGCAAAAGCGCTACGCCTTCTTTGATGTCGACGATACGTTGATATCCGTTAAAAGCATGCTTAGCTTTCAAGATTTTTGGTACCAAAAATATCCCGACCCAGAAAAGGAAGCGGCCTATCGCAATGACCTAACTACCCACATGCAACCTAATGCGTGCTGGTCTCACCTAAACCGGCTGTACTACTCGCATTTTTCCGGCAGAAAAGAAAGTCAAATTCGCCAGGTCTCGAACTTATGGTTCGAAAGAATGAGAAGCGAGATGCCGCACTTTTACCATGAAAATGTCTTGCGACGACTCAAGAATCATCAAGCTCGCGGAGAAATTCCTGTATTCGTTTCAGGGTCATTCACCCAATTGCTTGAGCCAATCGCTATCGAACTTGAAGTTCAACATATCCTAGCCATTAACCTGAAAACTATTGACGGAATATGTACGGGCGAGACACTCGCGCCACAAACAATTGCTGAGGGCAAGGCTACAGCCGTGAGAGACTTTCTCGCCAAACGAGAAGTCCTGGCAAGTACCTGCTTTGCCTATGGCGATGACATTTCTGATCTACCCATGCTAAAGCTGGTTGGCACGGCCAAAGTTGTAGCCGGCGGACGCGGCCTGAAAAGCGTCGCCATCAATAACGGATGGGAGCTTATTAATCCATAAATGACAATAATAAGGTGCAATGAATGATTTTTTAAATAGCTCCCTGCTAGCAGGGAGCACTCTTACTCATTGCCGGCAACTTCACTTTCTAAGCTGTTAAGCACATAGCGCAGCGCCATCGGTTTCGCCAGCATAAAACCCTGGGCATAGTCACAACCAATCGACTTCAAAAACGCCATTTCCTTTTCTCGCTCGACCCCCTCTGCTACAACATCCAGATTCAAGCCGTGAGCCAAAGTCAGAATCGTCTCAATCAAGCGGCACGCACTACCCTCGCCCGAAATATTGCTGACGAAGCTACGATCAATCTTTAACGTTTGGAACGGGTACCGCTGCAAGTAACCGAGAGAAGAGTAGCCTGTACCAAAGTCATCAATGGATAAGCGCACCCCCATTTCACACAACAGCTCTAAGTTTCTTTTTGTGTTTTCGGTGTCCTCTACCAATACCCGCTCGGTGATTTCCAACTCTAATTGCTCGGGTTGCAAGTCATTGAGGGTCAGTTGTTCGCCAACAAATTTCGCATAATGTGGCATATCCAGTTGCTTAGACGATATATTGACCGCAAGGCATTTCGCTCTATCTTTTAGTACATCTTTCAATTCAAGACATGCCGTCTTCAAAACCCAGCTGTCAATTTCATGAATTATTCCGATCTCTTCAGCTAATGGAATAAAATCGCCCGGCATGCGCAAATCACCATCACGCTTATTCCAGCGCACCAATGCCTCGTAACCGACTACCCGCTCTGTTGCTAAATCGAAGATTGCCTGATAATGCAACAGCAGCTCGTCTCGTTCCACCACAAAACGAAGATGAGCTTCCAGCTCTAAACGAGCCAGTAAACGCTCATTAATATCCTCAGTGAAAAAGTGGTACCCATTTCGGCCATGTTCCTTCGCCTTGTACATCGCAAGATCAGCGTTGCGCAGCAAAAGGTGTGGGTTCGCACCATCACCAGGGTAAAGAGCCACGCCAATACTGGCCGTGACAAAATAGTTTCGACCAAAAATGACGAACGGCTGTTCAAACTGTCGCAGTATTTTCTCTGCGGTTTTTTGTGCATCACGCGGATCGTTTATCTGCGGCAGCAGCACCACAAACTCATCGCCCCCCATTCGAGCCAGGGTGTCACCACCACGCACGCACGCAGACAAGCGGTCTGCCGCTTCTTTTAACAAGTTATCGCCAATGCTGTGCCCCAGGCTGTCGTTAACGTTTTTAAAATGATCGAGGTCAATGCCCAGCAATGCCAACATACCCTGTTCGCGTTCGGCATTCTCCACAGCGAGATTCATCCGATCCATCAGCAGCACGCGGTTGGCCAAACTGGTCAGTTCATCGAAGTGAGCCTGACGCAACAGTTGCTCTTCGTAGCTGCGACGAACCGTAATATCCTCTTTAATGACGATAAAATGGGTAATACTGTCGGCGCTGTCAGTCAGCGGAGATACCGTCACTTTTTCCCAAATCAGCTGGCCCGCACGTGTCCGACTGGCAAATTCACCCCGCCACTCCTGCCCCTCACGCACTGTTGACCACAGGTGCTGCAAAGAATCATCGGATTGCTCATCCTGGAGCGTAAAACCAATATGTTGGCCGATAGTTTCATTGGCTTGATAGCCACTGGACTCCTCAAATCTGGGGTTAACGTATTCAATCATTCCTGCCGGGTCAGTTATCAATACCGAAACCGGGCTCTGCTCCAGAGCGCGTGAAAGAATGCGCACCCGCTGCTGGGCTTCACGTTGGCTACGGCGAACATCGGCCTCGCGCAGCTCCCGCTCGATTGCGGGTACCAGACGTGCGAGTGCCCGCTTGTCCATAAAATCATGGGCCCCCTGTTTGAGCAACGAGACAACATCTTCCGCGCTAACGGCGCCTGATGTGATAATGAAGGGCAAATCCTGGCCGCTCTCATGTAATGTGGAGAGCGCCTCTTCGGCGGTGAACCGAGGCATTTTGTAGTCACAAATGACCACATCCCACTGAGTATCCCCAAGCGCTGCCAACATTTCGCTCTGAGTCTGAACTTGCTCTGAGCGCGGCACAAAACCACCTCGCTCGAGCTCTACCAGAGTTAATTCTGCATCAACGTCGGAATCTTCTACGAAAAGTACTTTTAACGGTGTTCCCATAATGTAATTCAGTCTCTTCTCCATCGCCGGTTAATCTCACCGACAAAATTCCCTGACTGTGAACCTAGCAGGCTGCTGAATACCCCAAGCGTACTCAGGCGTTCAGGCTGGCTCGTAACCTAGGCGGCCTTTTGAAGGTCTGGTCCACCCATCGAAAAGTGGCAACGACGAGTGTGGGCCAGCCTGAAAGCCCCGGAGGGCCTCGCTGAGCATGCAAAGGGTTTTCCAACAGCCTACTAATAGTCTCAAAGCTACTATGCACCAGATAACGTTGGCTCTAACTCACTCAAATTAAAGCGAGTACGCCCAAGCCTAAATGTAGCCTGCCGACAGAGAAAATGCGACCCATTATCAGATAAATCTTTGATCTGCATGGCACACGATATCAGCCCCTGCCCCCTAGCAAGGCTGTTGAAAACCCCCTTGCATGCTCAGCGAGGCCCGAAGCGTGCAGATGTCGTGCCTTGTCTCGACGGACAGGGTGGTTCCCTTTGCTAGAGGCAAGGTGCGGCAGATGTGCGCTTCAGGCCTCGCCCTGCGGGACTTCCAGGCTGGTTCGTAAGGGGTTCTTCAACAACCTGCTAGGTTAACAAAATTAAACTGGGCGAAAACCCGCCTAAGCGGTAACCTCAGTGAATATAACAAGATTGTGACGGACCCACGGGAACCTTCCATGACCCACTGCGCCAGACACTTACTGCTTTTGCTAACGGTTATACTTATGCCCATCCTCACTCACGCTAATTCTGTCGGCCAATTCCAACATTTTCAGGACATCGGCAACGTGCAAAATAGTGGCAGCCTTAGCTATAACGAGTCGCTTCAAACCTACCGAATGAGCGGGTCTGGGGAAAACATGTGGCTTGATGAAGATCAGTTTGCTTACGCATGGCGAGAAGTCGCAGGCGACTTTATCGTGCGGGCCCAATTTACTTTTACCGGCAAGGGACAAGACCCACACCGAAAAATCGGCTGGCATGTACGTGAAGCGCTCACCACTGACGCTAAGCACATTAACGCCACTACTCATGGAGATGGTTTGACAGCCCTACAGTTTCGGGCAAAAGCTGGCGCGAGCACCGAAGAGTACCACCTGGCGATCACCCAGCCCGATGTCCTTCAGCTCGAGCGACGCGGCAACCAATTTATTATGTCGGCAGCGCGGATGGGAGAACCGTTTCAGGTGACGTCAGTATCACATATCGAATTCGACCAAACCGTGTACGTGGGATTGGCGCTATGCGCGCATAAATCGGATGCTGTAGAAACCGCAAACATAAGTAATGTGCGCTTTATTAAACCTGCCGCAGCCGATTTCGTCCCTTATCGAGACTACATCGGCAGCAACTTAGAAATACTCGATTTAACAACACTCCAGCGGCGCGTGGTCTATCAGGCAGAAGGTTCCATTCAAGCGCCAAATTGGACTCCCGACAACCAATCTCTCATTTTTAACGCCGACGGCAAACTGTTTAAGTTTAATCTTAACGATCATAGCATTCGCGCCATCAATACCGGCTTTGCTACTAACAACAACAACGACCATGTTTTGTCGTTTGATGGCAAATATATTGGTATCAGCCATCACGCGCAGGAAGAAGACGGACGCTCGACGATTTACACGCTCCCTATCACCGGAAGCGATGAACCTCGACAAATTACCAAACCCGGCGCCGGCCACTCTTATTTGCACGGCTTCTCACCCGACGGCAGTACGCTGATTTTTACGGGCCACCGCAAAGGGCAGTATGATATTTACGCTGTGGACATAGCAAACGGCGAGGAATCTCAGCTGACCAACACCAAAACACTGGACGACGGCTCCGAATACGGCCCCGACGGCGAGTTTATCTATTTCAACTCTAATCGCACCGGCACCATGCAACTATGGCGTATGCGGCCAGATGGAAGCGGCCAGCAACAATTGACCTTTGATCGCTACAACGATTGGTTCCCACACGTATCACCGGATGGCAAAAGTCTGGTATTTCTGTCCTATATGGCAGACATCGACTCCGGAGACCACCCGTTCTATAAGCCCGTGTATTTGCGTCGTATGCCCGCCGAGGGAGGCGAACCAACTGTTATTGCCTATGTGTACGGCGGCCAGGGCACCATTAATGTACCCAGCTGGTCACCGGACGGGCGTTATATTGCGTTTGTCAGTAATACCCGGCACTAATACCGAACGCAGTGGCGGGATCTGCCGCCCACCATCGGGTCAAGGCAGCGCCATGTGTCGATGCCTTGCTACCCAGATTGCGATTGAAACTAACAGCACCGTGGGGCCTAAAGTTAACGTGTAACGAAGCTTAAAACACTGTCATGTCTGCATATTCAGACTGTGTAATACTGGGAGATTGCTAGCCCGATAACTTTAAGAGGGACTCACAATGTCAGCAAGATCAAGTGCCCAAATAGCCTATAGCGCTATTGAGGCCGCCTCAGCAAAGCTCGCACGACTGCAATCGGTAGAACCCTTTTTTATCGATCTTTCCCTAAGAGAGAATCCGGTAGGCGACCGTGTAGGCCAAACTCTGGCGGACAAACTCGCCATTCTGCCCAAAATTCGGGAATTTGGCTTCGATAACATATTGCTTGGCACCCTCGACTATTCAATGCCCGAAGAGCTGGAAGTCGATGACGACTTTATGATGCACCTGCGCGACCACAATATTGACACGACAGGATGCTACGCCTTTACCGATGTCGGATTGGTCGACTCCCATGGCGACTTCACACCGTCGCCGTCCATGCTCAAGCTGCGCGACTATAACGTACCCAATACCCTACATGAGATCTACCTCAGCAAAGAGGGCATGCAAGGCCAATACGATTTTGCCACGCTCAAACAAAGCTTGCCGGTTAGCATTAACTGGATCAAGCAACAGGTCAACGGCGACCAAGGGGCGGAGCCCAAGATCTTTATTAATATCGTCGACGGTTGTGACGCTTTCGCCCAAGCCCCCGAGCAGACTTTTGAAATATTGCAGTTACTCGGCGAGCTCAACATTACCGGGCTTAGTTTTGAAGACGACCGGGGCACCTACTTACCCTTCCAGGTCGGCGCCTATGTAGCCGCCGCGCGCGCTTTGTTGCCCAGCGACTACAAAATCTTGGTTCACATGCACTCGGGCGGTGGCTTTGAGAACGCATCCGTCTTAGAGGCACTGGCAAATGGCGCAGACGGTGTTTGGGGCGGATTGCCAAAGCGTGCAGCCATAATTGGCCACGCCTCGCTAGGCGAGCTGATTGCCAACCTGGTGCGTCTGGATAACCCCCACATGCAGGCGTATCAACTGCAGCAGCTAATGCCTTTGGCTACTGGCCTGCAGATTACCGACGAAGAGCAAGCCGTGCCCGATGATTTACCCATTCTGGGCCACAACGCCTACCGCCTTCCGCTGAGCTTTTTTCGACAAATTAAAGGGCGCCCTCAGGATTTGGTACCCGAAGCCATTGGCGGCACATACGGCTATCGAATTTGTCCGGTAGTGAGTGATCCGGGCGTCATCGCCGGACGTTTATCTGAAGTAACAGGCCAGCCTGATACAGATTTTGCTCAAGAAGATCTTGAACAAATGGTGCGGTTAATGCGGCGCGATTTACGCGCGGGCGAGAAAATTGTTTACGATAAACCTGGCAACCTGTTAGCGCTGTACGAACGAGCTAAAGCAAGCGCTCGCGCAGCCGCCCATTGAAGCTCAGCACAACGCTTTACAAGCCCATACCAAGCTGCAACTATTAGCACCTAGTTTCAGCAATTTACGCAACCCTAAGTCCGAGTAAGGGTAAAGAGATATGTCAGAAATGGATGCTGTCAGTGCGATCAGCCCCAAGCTTGATATCGCATTTTATAAAACCCTGTTGGAATCCACTAACGCCATCCCCTGGCAAATTGAGTGGAGTACACTCCAATTCTCTTATATTGGGCCACAAATCGAAGCGTTACTCGGTTGGAGTCAGGACAGCTGGAAATCTGTAGAGGACTGGGCCGAACGTATGCACCCGGAGGACCGCGACTGGGCGGTTGATTACTGTGTATCACAATCCAAGGCCGGCGCCGACCATGAAGCCGACTACCGGGCTTTAACCAAAGACGGCGAATATATCTGGATTCGAGATGTCGTCCACGTTGTTAGAGACAACGAGGGCGCGGTGAAGTCACTGATCGGGTTTATGTTTGATATCAGTGAGCGCAAGAAAATTGAGGACAAGCTTTTCGATCTGCAAAAGGAACTGGAAGACTTGTCGTTTAAAGACGGACTCACCAATGTTGCCAACCGCCGCATGTTCGACTCCGTAATTGAAGTGGAGTGGACTAACGCCCGGCGCAACAACCAGCCACTATCGCTTATTCTGTTCGATATCGACTTTTTCAAACAATTTAACGACATTTACGGCCATATTCAGGGTGATGACTGCCTCAAAAAAGTCGCTAAAGTCTTGAGCCAGGGCGCCACTCGCTCGCGCGACTTTTTCGCCCGTTACGGCGGCGAAGAGTTTGTCTTGGTGCTGCCCGAAACCGACAACGAGGCCGCGCGCAAGGTGGCCGACCGCTGTCGCAGCCTGGTATTCAGGGAACAAATTCCCCATCAAGGCTCAAGCGCCAGCCAAGTCATTACGGTGAGTATGGGGCTTGGTTCAACAGTGCCTCAGCACACCGACAACCTCAAAGACTTCCTGCACCTGGTTGATCAACGACTCTACCTCGCCAAACAGCAGGGGCGCAATAGAATGGTGGATGCCGGATAATTCCGAGCCAATTATTTAAATCCGGCCAACCACAGCAGCATCGCCACTTGTCCATTGGAGTGATAACCGATATCCTTATGGTTTTATGGACTATAAGAAATTGCCATTCGCTTGTTCTTACACCTGAAAGCATGAGTGCCGCGCAATAGCGCCGCTATAATGGTGCATAAGTATCTATCTGCACGAGGAGAATCTGCGTGAAAATCACCGCAGCCAAAGTTATTGTTTGTTGCCCTGGCCGCAATTTTGTTACCGTAAAAATCACTACCGATGAGGGCGTTTACGGAATTGGCGATGCCACCCTAAACGGCCGCGAGAAGTCTGTGGTGTCCTATCTGGAAGACTATATGTTACCGGCCCTAATCGGTAAGGACCCACAGCGCATTGAGGATATCTGGCAGTTTTTCTACCGCGGCGCTTACTGGCGCCGCGGCCCTGTTGGCATGTGTGCTTTGGCCGGTATTGACACGGCACTTTGGGACATCAAAGCCAAGCTGGCCGGTATGCCACTGTATCAGCTACTGGGCGGGCGCAGCCGTGACCGCATCATGGCGTACACACACGCCAACGGCAAGGACATTCCCTCGACTCTTGACGCTGTCGCCCAAGCACAGGAGCAGGGCTATAAGGCCATTCGTATCCAATGTGGCATTCCCGGTGTCGCCAGCACCTACGGCGTTGCTAAAGAGGGCAAGTCCTATGAGCCCGCCGATGCCGACCTGCCCACCGAGTCGGTTTGGTCGACAGAGAAGTACCTCAACTTCGCCCCCAAGCTCTTTCAGGCGGTACGCGATCAATTTGGCGATGATATCCATCTTTTACACGACGTTCACCACCGTTTAACACCTATCGAAGCTGCGCGCCTGGGTAAAGAGCTCGAGCCCTATCACCTGTTCTGGATGGAAGACGCGGTACCTGCGGAAAATCAGGAAGGCTTCAAGCTGATACGGCAGCACACCACTACGCCTATTGCGGTTGGCGAGGTGTTTAACAGCATTCACGATTGCCGCGAACTCATGCAAAATCAGTTGATTGACTACATTCGCACGACTATTGTTCACGGCGGCGGCATTACCCATCTGCGTCGTATTGCGGATCTCGCCTCACTGTTCCATGTGCGAACCGGTTTTCACGGCGCAACTGACCTGTCCCCCGTATGCATGGGAGCAGCACTGCACTTCGACTACTGGGTACCGAATTTCGGCATTCAGGAGCACATGCCTCACAGCGAACTGATGGAGTCGGTGTTTACCCGCCACTACCAATTCGAAGACGGTTATTTCACCCCAGGCGAAGCCCCCGGGCACGGTGTGGACATCAATGAGGAGCTCGCCGCCAAATACCCTTATAAGCGCGCATGCCTGCCGGTTAACCGGCTAGAAGACGGTACTCTTTGGCACTGGTAGCGGCTATTGTGGGAATTGATTGACGAACAGTGGGCGGCGACCACAGCCCACTGCCGTTTAATCGTGCTGTAGCGCGGTAATGGGATCAAGCTTCGAGGCCTTAATCGCGGGATAAATGCCAAATATTAAACCCGTTGCGGTACAAAAAATTACCGCCACTACCACCGCGTTTAAGGACCAGGCTACCGGCCAACCGGCAAACGTCGAGATCACCGTTGCCAAGGTAAACCCCAAGACAATCCCCAGTAGACCACCAATACCGGCAATGCTTACGCTTTCGACGATAAATTGATTGCGAATATTCTTTTGCGTGGCGCCAATCGCTCGCAACAACCCAATCTCGTTCGTTCTCTCAAGCACCGTAGCCAGCATAATATTCATAATGCCAATACCGCCCACTAGCAGCGAGATACCCGCCACGCACGACATAATAATATTGAAAATACGTTGGGTTTGTTCGTGTTGATTGAGTAACTGGGCCGGCACCACGATCTGAAAATCATCTTCCTGCCCATGGCGACGCTTTAGCAAGTGTGAAAGATTGTCAGCGGCAACCTGAGGCTTTACCCCATCGTTGAGTTGTAGACGAAAGGCGTCAATTTCCGCAGCCATATCGCGAAACTCAAAGCGCTTCAGCGTTGTTTGCAGCGGCACGTAAATACGATTATTTTCACCCGATAGCTCAATACCCTGAAAACTGTCTTTGCTCAAATTTTTGCTGGCCAGCACCCCAACCACTTCCAGCCAGAGGTGGTTGACCTTAACTTGTTGTCCCACCGCATTGCCACTGGGGAACAGTTGATTGGCAACGCCGGCACCAAGCACCGCTACCTGGCGGTACACGCGGTCGTCCTGCGCGTTGAGCCAACGCCCCTGCTCCACCTGCAAACTCGCCAGCTCAAGCAAGCTTGGTGTCACACCAAACACTTCACTGTCGCCGTCGGCATGCTCACTGAAAAGGGCATACACCTCAATTTCTTTTTCCGCACTATAGGCCGTCGCAAAAGGTAGGGTTTCCATACTCGCCTGTACATCGTGCAGTGACAGACCCACTGAATGCTTACGAACCTCTCGCAGGCGCTCACCCCACACTTCTTTTTCTTCCACCAACACATTGCGCAGGCCCATAGATTCAATCAGTTTGAGAGCCTCTTTTTCCGCGCCCTCACCAACACTGACCATGGCAATGACAGCCCCGACACCAAAAATCATGCCCAGCAATGTTAAAAAGGTGCGAAGTCGGTGAAACCATAGTTGCTCCAGAGCTTCCAAAAAACTGGTTTTTAATTTATTCACGAACTTTCTCCCAGCGGTTCAAGCAAAGCAACTTCTTCTCCGGCCACTAAACCGTCCACCACTTCGGTTTGGGTTAAGCTTCTTAACCCAGTGGTAATCGTGCGGCGCTCGAACTCGCCACCATCGAGAACATAGACCCATGTGTGACTGTCATCTTTAAATACCGCCTGGTTGGGTATGGTCAAGGCACTGTCTTTTTGGGCCACTAGAATCTCGCCTTCCAGTTTCTGGCCCGGGCGCATAAAACTAGGATCAGCATCGTCCAGTGCAATGGTAACCTCAAAATACTTGGTGGGGCTGCGGGTATCTTTCGCCGCCGCGATATTGGCAAGAGCAATGACTTCACCCGCCAATATTTTTTCTGGATAGGCATCCAAACGTATGCGGGCGCGCTGCCCCATCTCCAAACCGGCAGCCTCGGTTTCCAGCACATACAAACGAGCGTTTAACTTGTCCAGGCTGGGAATTGACCCCAGTTTAGAGCCCGGCCATAAACTTTGGCCAGAACGCACTTTTTCACCGCGCCAGTTTTTGGCATGCACAAAAATACCCGACACCGGCGCCTGAACTTCAAGATTTTCCAGTGCCGCAGAATTCAATTGTATGGAGTCGCGGAAATTTTTTCCGGTAAGACTGAGCAACTCTAGCTGTGCCTGGCCCTGGGTTTGTTGGCTGGCTTGCAACCAGCTCAAGTACAGTTGCTGTGCACCCAAATAATCTTTGCTTAACAGCTGGTCGATAATTTCGTTTTTTGAATAGACAGTAAGGTCATCAACGCTGAATTTTTCCACCATTTGTTTTTCTTGCTCGACTTCGGTGCTGTCTTGCCCAATGGTAAACTGACTGTGCTGTAGTTCGCGGGATGTAATATTCTGAGTTAATTCATTTTTGGTTAACTCCAGTTCCGCACGTTGTTTTTCCAGGCGATTTTCGGTGCCATCAAAACGCGCGACGATATCCCCTTGCTCGATCCGACTGTTTTCCTCCACCAACCAGGCTAGGGTTAAACGGCCACGATTGCCGGAAGGCGCACTGACAACAACTTCTTCTGCCGACACTAAATCGCCTTTGCCGGGCACCACAAACTCAAACGGTTTAGGTGCTATCTCCATCGTTAAAGCACTCGATTTCGACGCTTCGCCGCAGCCGAACATCGCTAAAGATATACAGACGATAACAGCGAGCCCCGCTAAACGACTCATAAAATCACCTCGTCACCATTGTTCAAACCTTCCGTTACAATGGCCTCGCCGGCCTGGCGTGCGGCGATTGTGACGCTTTGTTCACTCTCACCAGTAAGGGATGTCGTACGTACAAAGGCTGCTCCGTCACGGTAAAAAATAGCATGCTGAGGAATAGAGACCGCATCACTCACGACTTTTTGCACTATGGATAATCGAGCCGCCATACCCGGGCGCATTACACTTGAGTCTGCGTCGTCCAACTCTATGATGGCATCGAATACTTTACTCGGCTCGCGGCGCGATTTTACCCGCACAATTCTACCCATCGATGCGACTTTACCGTTAAAAGTACGCTCTGGTATCGCATCCATTCTAATCTCAACTTTATCGCCCACCTGCACCTTGTAAGCCATTTGTTCATCCACCGTTGTCTCAATAATCAGACTGTTTAAATCGGGAATTTCAACGACTTTTTGAATCAGTGAAAACTGATCGCCTTCGGCGGGTTTATCACCTTCATTATTCGGCAGGTACACCACCAGACCATCGCGGGGGGCTTTTACCTCCATTGCCTGAATTGCTTGCAGCTGTTCATTCAACTCGGACTCCAGCCGCTGAACTTCCGAATGCGTAATTTCCCGATTCACCTCCATTTGCTCGAGCCTGTTATTTTGTCTTGCAACGGCCATCCGGTAATTAAGCTCTGCAACCTGGCGGTCAATTTTGAGCTTATCGACATCAATACGTGCCATTAGATTATCGACATTACTGGCCTTTAAGGTGGCCTTCTCTAACTCCATTTTCGCCTCGGCAATATCCAGCTCTAGCTGCTCTTTCTCTTGAGTATTGTCGAGTGACTGGCTTTCCAGTCGCTGCTTTTCGGTAGCCAGGTTATTCTGCAAATCACGCAAGCGCGAATACTGCTGCTGGGCATCAAACGCCATAACCTTCTGGCCCTGCTCTACCCAGGTACCCTCGGGAATTAAGTAAGACAATTTATGCTGCCAGGAGTACTTCACCGCCGGCGGCCCTAGCTCTACGGTTTGTTCAGTCGACAGCTCGCCTGTCGTTTGAATCGATAAGGTGACATCGCCCTTTTGTACGACCAACACCTCCAAATCCTCACTGCCGCAACCTACCAGTGAAAGGAGCGCTAACATCAAGGGCAAACTATTTCTAGCCAATGATTTCATTGCACACCCTCCACCGCAATTCGCACACTCATACCGGGTAACAAATCCACTTGCAGCGGATCAGAAAATTGAATATCGACATTAAGATACGCGGAATCACCCCAGTGTTGTTTGGGTTCAGCTTGTCGACCAATACGCTCAACCACGCCGCCCAAACTCACGCCGGGACGCGCGTCGAAGGCAATACTCACACGCTGCCCTTCGTGCAGCCGGGCCACATCCACCTCGTTGAGCCAGGCCTTTACCTGCAGCTGATCGGTGGATGGAATTTCCAAAACGCTAAAGCCACGCTGTACCGAATCGCCCTCTCGCACCTTTTGTCGAGTCCATGGGTGCTCCACGTACATTGCCGTCCCGGCGCGGTCTGCATGCTGTGTCATACTATCGAGCATTACCTGGACACGCTCCAGCTCGTTTTCAGCTCCGGCTATTTCCACTTGATTACGCTGCTTTTCTGCCGCAACATCCTGCTGTTTCACCTGCAGCGCTTTTTCCGCTTCTTGCTTAGCATTCTGAGCGCGAGTCAACGCCAACTGATACTGTTCATACTGCAACTGGCTTAAGAGTTCACGGGGAATATTCGCATCCAGTTGTGCTTTTTGCAGCATTAAGTCGGCGACTTGTAAGGTGTTTTTTGCTTCCAGTAGAGACAAGTCCTGTACCAGATCATTGCGGCGACTTTCTGCCTCAACTTTGCGCAGCGATGCTTCGAGCTGTTCCAGTGACGCGGCAATACTGGCGGTATCGTACTGAACCACTGGGTCGCCTTCTTTTACCTTCTCACCCTCTTCAATCATCCAGGCGATTTGCACCATCCAACTTTCAGCCTCTGGGGCGACGAAAACCTGTGAATTTTCGGCCGCCACTTCACCACTGAGCATTAGAGTCTCAGCGTTGGCAGTAACGACACAGAGGGATAACAACAAGCTAGTGACTAGATATCGCATTGTGCTCAACCCTCTCTACTTTTCCATCGCGCATATGAATCACCTTCTGCGCATACTCGGCAATTTCCGGTTCATGCGTCACCAAAATAATGGTTTGCCCGGCACGGTGTAATTCACTAAACAGCTCCATAATTTCGACCGAGGTTTTGCTGTCTAGATTACCCGTGGGCTCATCGGCGAAAATGATTTTAGGATCATTAACCAAGGCGCGAGCAATAGCGACACGCTGACGCTGACCACCGGATAGCTCATTGGGCACATGATCCAGCCGATTGGCGAGATTGACCCGACCGAGCATGCTCACAGCTTTATCGCGGGCAATTTCCGGCTCCATCTCAGTGTATTTAAGCGGCAGCATAACGTTGCGAACAATATTAAGACGGGGCAACAAGTGGAAAGACTGAAACACAAACCCAATATCGCGATTGCGCACAGCGGCGAGTTCATCGTCCGTCATGGAGCTGACCTCTCGCCCCCCTAGGCGATACTGACCTGCGGTGGGCTGATCGAGGCATCCCAAAATATTCATCATGGTCGATTTACCGGAACCGGATGGTCCCATGATCGCGACGAATTCGTTTTCTTCAATACTGAGGCTAACGCCCTGAAGGGCGGCTACGGAAATCTCCCCACTGCGATACTCTTTGCGCAGGTCATCCAGTTCTATCATGGCTTCTGTCACAACTATTTCCTACTGATTATCACCCTCGCTAGTACTTAAGGTTATCGAGCCGAGGGAGGGCCACAAGCCAAGTCCGGCTTTGGCGCAGGCAGACGTTGTTGTACTACTAACCTGAAACCGATTTCAAGAAAGGAAATGCAAAGGTGTCACTGCAATGTAATGTAACCGATTACACTAGAGGCAGGGAGAAGGGGTAAATGAGCCATAAAAAAGGGGCGCTAGCGCGCCCCCAATATCACCACAAAAACAGAGCCTACTCAGGCTTCAGGCCCTGACATCAGAAAGAGCGACTCACAAATTAAACTGCACTCCCAAGGTAAGTCTGCGCTCATTGTAATAACGCTGATCGACGTTGTTTTCCCACTGGAAGTAAGCCTCCCTATGCTCTTCGGTCAGATTGGTTGCTTGCAGGTTAACTTTGACAAAGTCGTTAAACTCGTAGCTTATCGAGGCATCGACATAGTTAGTAGGTGCCACAAAGCGAGCAAAGCGGTAGTTACCCTCCACTTTGGTGTAGTCAAACATTTCACTGCGATAGTTGTGAGCTACACGAACCTGCCACCCATCACGCTCGTACCACATCGCAAGGTTTGACTGATGTTCTGAATTGCCGCCACCAGGCAAGGACTCGCCGTAGTAGTCGGTTTCACTACTGCTGCTGGGCGAGTATGTGTAGTTTGCGGAAACCCCAAACCCACCCCAGAAACCCGGGAGGAAATCAAAGCCTTGTTGATACCCAACTTCCATACCGCGGGTGTAAGACGACTCATCAACCGTTACCGTTGTAGAAATTGGAACTGCACCGGTAAACTGGCCAGTAGTGATATTGTAACCACGCACCTGGCCATCGGTATCCACAATATCATCGCGCATAACCTGGGTAGTCAAAAAACCTGTATTTTGCTGTACCCAGAACAGCCCTAGATTAAACATACCGGTATCGCTGAAGTACCACTCATAGGAAATTTCAGCATTGGTATTGCGATTGGGTTCAAGCAGTGGGTTACCTTCTTGACTACCACCGGTGGCACAAAAGACATTAGAGCCATCAGCCTGTTGTACATTACAAGCCAAAATGCGATTGACTGTTAAACCTCCGGCCAACATATCGGTATTGTGTGTCGATACAGTTTTAGTAGCCGATACACGCACTACCTGATCAGGCGTAATATCAAATGCGAAGTTTATTGCTGGCAGCAAATCGCTGTAGCTTGTCACCGTGGTAATTTTATTGCCGTCTGGCTGCAAAATACCTAGAGCCCCAGAAATAATGTATTCCTGATCATTGAAGGCTGCGACATCGCCCACCAAAGCCTCACTTTGCACAACATCAAATTCGGTCGAGACGTAGCGCACACCGACATTACCGGTGTAGGGAATCCCAAACAGCTCCCCCTGCAGGTTCGCCTGTAAATAGGCAGAGGTTGTCTCCTCCTCCACATCGTAGACGTTGGCCGCGTCAGGCACTTGTATATTGACGCCATAAATATCATTGTGCCAGGCCAACGGGTCAGACATCACCTCCGGGTCGACAAAATAGAGCGACGGCATTCCTGTGGTGCCGTGGAAATCATCGATCTGGGTAATCATGCCGCGATCATTCAACTCGGTGAATGAAATAGGCGGAATAAATGACTCACCGGTCAAGGGTGCCTGGCTGGCGGTATCCTTCCAGCGCGAAAGAAAAGCATCACCGTACTGATTGGTCCGAGCTACACCACCAATCCAGCCGCGCTTTTTCACTTCGCGCAAACCATAACGAGCCCCAACGTCTACGCTGATCAAGGGTCCGGCATTCAACTCCCAGGTAAGATCACCGCGCAACACATCGAGATTGGCACTGGTCTCATCGCCGTAGAGATTGGTCGAAGTCAAACTGTAGCGGTCTAGGCTACTGCCAAAGGTTTCCGTCGTGGTACTACCGTCGGACTCCTCTACCGTCATTTCCGGAAAGCTCCAGTGCTGCCCACTTTCGTCGTAACCAATATGAATGGGTATTTGCGTGTAGCTGCCTTCGACTGGCGTGCCATCGGGCAATTGCGCTTGCTGCCCTGCATAACCCCAGGGGTTTACATCACTAATACGCTCGCCGCCAACGCCGACGTACTCCGCCCCCACCTGTGAACCCGAATTGATATAGCCGTCGATCACACTGCGCGAAATGTTGTTAATCGCATCACCGTGAACCCAGCGTAAAGACGCTATCAATGGGCCGCCATTATCAAAACTGATTTCAACATTTGAGTTAAAGGCTTCTTTATCAATCGCCCACGTCTGATTATGAGTTTTTGTATTGCGCGCTTGCAAACTGGCTGATTGTACTGTGTAGTAGTTGCCTTCTAACGTCTCATATTCACGAACACCGTCTTCGTTATTGGTACTCACTATATTGGGGTATTCCGAAACCAATTCCGGCGTAAACCAACCGGTCTCCCCCTGCCAAGCCTGAGACGCAACGAAACCGGCAAAGTAATGCTGCTCATCCATATCGGTGTAAAACACATCGCCGGTTAGCAGTAAAGAATCCGTTAGTTGAAATTGAATTGCTCCATTTATACCTGTGCGCTCACGCTCAATAAAACGGTTGCCCGCCATATGCCCCTGGAATGCGTAATAGAGGTCATTGCTATCGCCATCACCATTCACATCAACATTGTCTTGCACGAAGTTTGATGCTTCTGCAGCGTTAAATGACCAGCCATCCCCTTGGGAGCCAGTATAGTAATCAGCTAGGGTACTCTCTGAGTACGACAGGTTTAAGGTCGCACCAAAACGCGCGTCATTGTTATAGCCCAGAAATCCCGCAAACGATGGGTCGGTCTCCTCACCCAGTGACCCGTTAGTAGCTTCTGCCTTAGCCACGACGGTTAAGCCATCGTCGAGCATAAAGGGACGATTGGTTTTAAGGTTAATAGTACCCGCAAGCCCCGCCACGACATCGTGCGCCTGTGCCGATTTCATAACTTCGATTCCCGACACCATAGTGGAAGGAATATCTGCAAAATCTGGTGTCACCGTTGTGATAGAACCGGCCGCGAGCATTTGCTCGCCATTGAGTGTCGTGGTGACATTGCCGTTGCCACGAATGTTAACCGTGGCACCCTCACCACCGGAGCGAGTGATCTGAATACCGGTAATACGCTGCAACGAGTCAGCAATGGTCGCATCGGGTAGCTTACCAATATCAGTGGCAGTAATTGCATCAACCACGGACCCCGCATCGCGTTTAATATCCATTGATTGCTGCAGCGAGCGGCGAATTCCGGTAACAACAACCTCTTCCAACATTCCGTTTTCGACTGTGTCATCGGTGTCTTCTGTCTGCGCCAAAGCCGAAGTTGATATTTGCAAGCTCGCGGCCAGCACGCTAGCGCACAGTACTTTCTGCTTAAAATTTCTATTGTGAAAAGACATAATCAGTCCTTTTTTAGATTCTTTATTTTTAGAGTTCCTGCCGGCAAAAGCCGGCAGGGGGCCGTTGAATAAATGGCTACTATTGAACGAACTCGACTTGGTCGACAAAGTAGTAAGACTCACTGGCCGCATTATTTGGCCCCATAAACCTGACGCCAAAACCTTGCAGCTCAGACCAATCAGATATATCCAACAACAATTCAGTACCGGTATCAGATACGGCTTGCGCGCCACTATCACGCCAGTTGCCGTCTTGGTCTTTAGCCCATAGCATCACCTGGGTGGCACCACCAGAATCAATCGTAGCCGCTGTTACTTTTAGGGAATTCACATCACCGAGCAAAACGCCACCCGCGGGATAAGTCTGCAAAATAATATCGTCATCACCCTCCACTAATTGGGTGGTGCCGGCGAGAGAATACTGCCCCTGCGAGGACCAGTCCGACGATAGATGAATGCCTGATGTATTGGCCCAGTTAACCTGGAATGCCCACTCGCCGGTGTTTTCAAAGTCATAGACAAGCGCGCCATCTATCGAGACGCTATCGAGAAAAAATGACGCATCAGTGCTGGCCGTATCGAAGTTTTCAAATACCACGCCCAGACCCGCAATCAGATCGAAACCCGAAATATCCATTTCCAGAATACCGTCGGTTGCGGATACCGCAGAGGTCGACTCCCAAACCTGATCTTCACCGTGCTTGATAAATAAATAAGCGGTAGTGCCAGCCCCGGCATCGTGCGTGTTAACAACAACCTGCAGACTATTGTTAGCAGACACATCCAGGCCGCCATCGGGATAGTTTTGCAATACAACATTAGACGGCGTCTCGGCTTCGCCCGATAAGTCTTTATGCAAGGCGAGAGACCGGGCACCGGTTACCGACCAGTCATCACTCGCGGTTGTACCACCCACAGTTGCCCAACTTAACTGTCCGTGCCAACCGTCAACCGATGGCTCGAAGTCGTACACGCTGGCGCCGTCGAGAGAAAGGTTGTCGAGATAAAACACCGCGTCAGTGCTGGCGCTATCGAAGCTCTCAAATACGACACCCACACCGGCCAACCATTCGTAGGCTGATACATCCAGCGTCAAAGGCGCCCCGCCGTTGGCGGCGACCGCATCGGTGCTCACCCACTCCTCATCGTCTCCGTGTTTTATAAACAAATAAGCCGTGGTGTTGACACCGGCACTCGCCGATGCCACATCAACCGTCAGAGTAGACACTTCGCTTACATCCAAACCATCAGTGGGGTACACCTGCAATACAGTATTGGACGGGGCATCGTGCGCACTTAAATCAACCGGCATACTGAGTGCGTACTCGCCACTGCTAGCCCACTGATCCATAACTTGGGCAGCACCGTCTACCGTTGCCCAACTTACCTGACCGTGCCAACCGAACAAGTCCGCCTCAAAACCTTGATACAAACCCGCTTCCGCTTTTAAGCGCCCCCCGGGCACATCATCCAGATTGATCACACCGTCAAAGGCGTAATTACTGTCGATGGTGGCAGCGTCGATGCCTTCCGGGCCGTATTCGCCACCGGAGTTCCAGGTAATAAAAAACGACCACCAGGCATTACTCGCGTGCATCTGCTCAACATTGGGAATGGTGCCGGTTTCGGTCAGCGCCACCAGTTTTTTCCCGTTGTGACGATTTTTCAGTGTGCTGTACTGGCTGGCAAAAGGGTTGTCAGCATTGTTACCGTCATAACCGTCGTAACCGACAATATCCACATACATATCACCCGGATACCAGTCACTACTGATATCACCGGCGTGGGTGTACACCCAGATCAAATTATCCAGGCCGTGGGTTTGCGTCATTCTGTCGTACATCAACACCCACAATTCTTTCAGTGCGTCGGCACCGGCCGCGCCCCACCAAAACCAAGCTCCTTCAGCCTCATGCAGAGGGCGCCACAAAATTGCAATGTCGGCAGTAGCAAACTTTTGCAGCTCGGCGGCAACCGTGTCTATGTCGTCAATCAACAACTGATAGTCAACGCTGTTTGGGTCTGCCAAAGCCGCGGCTAAATCAAAGGACGTGTTTTCAGTATAAAAACCCTGATACCAGGGAAGCTCTTCGGTGTCGTACAAGCCACTCGGCGCGTTCCAGTGCCACAGTGCGGACAAGATAACGTTCTTGTCATTGTGCGCCGCGATCATGTCTTCGCTTAAGCCGGCGGGATCGGCCCCGTTAGCAATGCGACTTGCGGAAAAGTCCATAAAATCAAAAGCGACAATGGCCGGCGCATCATCACCGGTGGCCGATGTGATTTTTTCAAACTCGAACAGCTCAAAACTATCGCCACTGCCTCGCGTGGGAAACTCGGTTTGGCCTGACAAGGTGGCCGAGCCATAGTGGCCCACCAAAAACTCCATTAGGTCAAGCGCAGCGTCCGTCGCAGCGGGGTTCGTTAAGGCCACAGGCACAGGTAAAGGGCCGACAGGGGCCGGCGCCGGGATCATAGAAATATTGTCAATGCGGTAGTAGTTCCAGCCACCGCCAACTTCAATCACATTGGCACCCTCGTCGAGGCCAATAGTGCCAACTCTGTGATCGTTCCATGTACCCGTGGCGCTAAAGTCCATGTCGGTAGGCACGCCGTTGACGGTAACCTGACCCACCTTGCCACCGTAATCGGTAGGAATCGCATAGCGCACGTACAAGGTATAAAAGCCAGCCTGCTCGGCATTGAAATCGAGGTTATAAACGACTGAGGCACCGGGGGTAATATCTGCAGTGTGAGAACCACTGGCACCTTGAATGTAGGCGTCATCGCCCGCACCAACCGCATTAACACTGTTGAGTGTGGCAACCGTGTCATCCTCCACTTCGAACACCAACAACGATGCCGGATCAAAAACAGCGATGCTAACCTCATCGGTCATGGGCTCACTGTTGTCATCCAATAGGGGCTCGCCGTTACCGCCTATGGCGGCGATCTGAAAGCTTAAGGATGCAATGCCTTCCACCATCGGAGCCATAAAACTAATGGTCGGCTGGGTCCAATCCGCCACGTCTACTTCAGGGCCATCGGTTTGCGTCCAAAGCACTGACTCATCGTCCACCGTGCCGACTAACCGGCCACTCAAGGTAACCTGTGCACCCGGTTCGTATTCAGCACCTTCGCCGGCGATGATACCGATCGGCCGTTGTTCTGGGGTATAGGTTACGTCTTCGGTATTAAGCTGGGCTTCGCCGCCACAAGCACTCAAAAAAGCAACCAACGTGCTTGCGACGAGCGCTCGACTGAGCCTGCCGCCATCTCGTATGGATTTCATCTATCACCTCTAAATGGTTATTTTTATATATAAATTGCTTTGCCCGTCATTTCAGATAAAAACGAAGTAACGTGCGCCAACAACAGCTTTTCTTTAGGCGAGGACACCCGAAAAGTAATCGGTTACATATTGACACTAAAAAAAAAGAGCCTTCACAGGGCCTATTTTTCTTGATAATAGAATATTTCGAGCTTTATTCCCTAAAACCTAGATCTTTGCAAAAGAAAACAACAATATCCTTGTAATCGGTTACATATGCTGCCTACAGTTTTCAATGAAGTCAACTGTTTTTATCAGTGCGCCTAGCCGATGAAACGCCAGCTTATATTGCCTTTTTATGGCCGTAAATTGTCCCTATGTCGCAGAGGGCGGTATACTTCGCCTTTTCGTTCAAACACGGTTACCGTCAGCCCTATGGTTCGAATCGCTTTTCTTCTCAGTCTTTTGCTCGGCAGTCTTTTGACAGGCTGTGGCCAGACGGGACCGCTCTATTTGCCTTCCGATGATCCCGCCGCGACCGAGCAGGATTCTGCGGATAAGTGAGATAACTATGTCCTTTTTTACCGAACGCAGTGGCGAGCTGTATGTGGAAGATGTACGCCTAAACGACATTGCCGAAAAGTATGGCACCCCTGCGTATGTCTACAGCCGAGCAGCGTTTACTCAACACTATCTGGCCTATGCACAAGCACTCGGTCAGCACCCGGGCATGATCTGCTACGCCGTAAAAGCTAACTCGAATATAGCCCTGTTAAATTTACTGGCACGCCTCGGTGCCGGCTTTGATATTGTCTCTGGTGGCGAACTCGAGCGCGTTCTCACCGCAGGCGGAGACCCTAAACGCATTGTGTTCTCAGGGGTTGGCAAAACCGCCCAGGAAATGGCCAAGGCACTTAAGGTTGGTATTTACTGCTTTAACGTCGAGTCAGAGCCCGAACTGGAGCTGCTTAGCCGTGTAGCCCAAGCGGAGGGATTGACAGCGCGCATTTCTCTGCGCGTCAATCCCGATGTGGATGCTGGCACCCACCCCTACATATCCACTGGCTTAAAAGAAAACAAATTTGGCATTGATATCGACCGAGCGCCCGCGGTGTATCGCCGCGCCGCCGAGTTATCCGGCATCGAGATTCATGGTGTCGACTGCCATATAGGCTCACAACTGACCGAGTTACCGCCCTTTCTGGATGCGCTCGACCGGTTACTGCTGCTGATTGATAATCTGGCCGAACAAGGTATTACCATTCGCCACCTCGACCTCGGTGGCGGTCTGGGCGTGACTTATAAAGACGAACAGCCACCGGCGGTTAACGACTATATGGACGCCCTCAAGGCCAAAATCGGGGATCGCGATCTGGCCCTCATGTTCGAACCCGGTCGCTCAATAGCGGCCAATGCCGGTGTACTGCTAACCAAAGTGTTGTTCCTCAAGCCTACCGAGGCACATAACTTTGCCATTATTGACGCGGCGATGAACGACAATATTCGCCCCGCACTGTACCAAGCCTGGCAGGAGATTCGCCCCCTTAAACCCCGTCCGGGAAAAGCCCAGCGCTGGGACTTGGTGGGGCCCGTGTGTGAAACCGGCGACTTCCTGGGCAAAGACCGCGAGCTGGTATTGGTGGAAGGTGACAATTTGGCGGTTATGTCTGCCGGCGCCTACGGCTTTACCATGAGCTCAAACTACAACACCCGGGCCCGGGCCTGTGAATTGTTGGTGGACGGCGATCAGGTGCATATTATCCGCGAGCGTGAGTCCTTCGTCGATATGATTCGCGGTGAGCATGTTATTGAGCAATAACTCTCACATTGCGATACTATTTCACCTAGTGAGCTAAGACATAACCGGATGTGGGTCTAACACGGCCCGCCTCCACTGATACGAGACCCGGACCCCTCTATGCGACTGCGCTTTACCAAAATGCATGGCCTCGGCAATGACTTTGTGGTCATCGACGGTATTAGCCAGAAAGTAAAACTCTCGCCAGAGAAGATACGTAAACTTGCGGATCGGCATTTTGGCGTGGGCTGCGATCAGGTCTTGCTGGTCGAAGTACCCAACAATCCCGACGTCGACTTTTGTTATCGCATTTTCAACGCCGATGGTAGCGAAGTGGAGAATTGCGGCAACGGCGCGCGCTGTTTTGCCCGCTTTGTGCGCGATCGTCGCCTGACCGGTAAAAGCGAAATTCGCGTGCAAACGGCCAGTGGCCAAATGACGCTGAAAGTTCGCAGCGACGATCAGGTAAGCGTCGACATGGGTGTGCCAAAACTTGCCCCGGCAGAGATTCCCTTCCAGGCCGACGCTGAAGCCCCAGAGTATATACTGGAACTCGAGGACGGCAGCCGCCTTAGTATTGGTGCCGTCTCCATGGGCAACCCACACGCTGTCGCCCTGGTAGATGATGTCGATACAGCGCCCGTAGCATCGCAAGGGCCACAAGTCGAAGCCCACTCGCGCTTTCCGCAACGCGTCAATGCCGGCTTTATGCAAGTGTGCGGGCGCAGCGAAGTGCGCCTGCGCGTCTATGAGCGCGGCGTAGGTGAAACACTGGCGTGCGGCACCGGTGCGTGTGCAGCCGTGGTTTCCGGCATTCAACGCGGTCTATTGAACGAACAGGTTACCGTCCACTTGCCCGGTGGCGACCTCGACATTCAATGGGCGGGGCCTGGCCAACCGGTTGTGATGACGGGCCCGGCAGCAAATGTATTTCACGGACAGGTAAAGCTCTGATGAACGAAGCGGACACCCAGCAGAGAATCAAAGCAACCGATGTAGCCCGCTACTTGGCGGACCACCCCGAGTTCTTTGTTGAACACCCGGCCCTACTAACCGAGTTGCAGCTTCCCCACGACAGCGGCTCAGCAGTATCGCTGGTAGAGCGCCAGGTATCGGTGCTACGCGACCGTAACATGGATATGCGCCACCGCTTAAGCCACTTACTGGATAACGCCCGCGACAATGACAGGTTGTTCGACAAGACTAAGCAGCTGATTCTGGCGTTGTTAGAGGCCAGAGACCTGGGCGATGCGATGGACGCTTTGCACTACAGCTTCGATAAAGAATTTAATATTCAGTACACCCGGACACTTCTGTTTGGCGATGTCGATAAAATTGCCGGCTCGCAGGCGCGGGTGGTTAACATTCACGAGGCACGCGAACACATTGGCGCCCTGCTAAAAACCAACCGCTCGTTCTGCGGCCACCTGGACGAGGCTCACAAGCAGTACATATTTGGCGATGCCGCCAAAGACATTGGCTCGGCCGCCACGGTGCCATTGGTCTATGGCAACACGTTTGGCTTGCTCGCCATTGGCAATCGCGACCCCAAATACTATCGATCGAGTATGGGCACGCTATTTCTCGCCTATATCGCCGAAGTACTCAATCGCCTGATTCCCCGCTACCTTTAGCGAATAAGTGAAGGCGACCTCATGAACGAGCAGCCCTTCGACCGCGAACTGCAAGAGTTTTTCACTTACTTGCGCACCGAGCGCCAGCTGTCGGGCCGCACCCTCGAGGCCTACCAACGCGATCTGGCCAAGCTTCAGTGCATGGCACGCGAGCGCGACATAGCGGCCGTTCCCGCGCTAGCCACCCAAGACCTCCGCATTATGCTGGCTGAACTGCACCGCTCTGGTATTGGTGCAAAATCGCTCCAGCGCTGGCTCAGCGGGCTACGCAGTTTTTTTCGCTTCTGTATTGTGCGCGGCTGGTTAAAGAACAACCCCGCCGACGGCTTGCAATCGCCTAAAGTCAGCCGCACCTTACCCAAAACGCTCGATGTCGATCAGGCCAATCAGTTTGTTGAAGTTGAGGGTAACGACTTTATTAGCCTACGCGACCGGGCCCTGGTGGAGCTGTTGTACTCATCGGGGCTGCGACTTTCCGAGCTAGTCGGTATCAATTTAATGGATTTGGATCGCACCGACGGCACTGTGCGAGTCACCGGCAAGGGCAATAAAGAGCGCAGCCTTCCTGTGGGCAGTGAAGCCCTAAAAGCGATTGCCGCCTATTTACCGGAGCGGGCGCTGCACGCTAACGATGGCGAGCAGGCGCTGTTCATTTCCGGTCGCGGCAAGCGCATCAGCCAACGCAACGTTCAGGAGAGGTTGCGTCGGCTTAGCATAAAACAGGGCATGTCACAGCCCGTACATCCGCATATGCTGCGCCACTCATTTGCCAGCCATATGCTTGAATCCAGTTCCGATCTACGACTTGTGCAAGAGTTATTAGGTCACGCCAATATCTCAACTACACAAGTGTACACTCATCTCGACTTCCAGCATCTGGCCAACGTGTACGACAGCGCACACCCCAGAGCGCAAAAGAGAAAAGACGAGGAATAAAAAAAGCGCGACCGAAGCCGCGCTCAAAGATAATAAGGAGTCATGCTAAATATGACTTCGCCTCAATACAGCCATCTGTACCGGTGCATGCCCAAAGCCACCGGTAATTTGTTCGAGGGAACAATTCAAGAGTAGTACGGCGCACGCGATTGCTCAAGTCGATACATACGTATTCATTGCGGTAGCAGCATGTATACGTATGCAGCTTCAGGCTAACGTGTTTTTACCTGAGTGAACCTGGCTAAAAAATCATCGTGACTGAGCATTTGTGCAATAGGCTCGGCTTTTAAACGAGCCGTTTGTGCAAGCATGTCTTGCAACTGCGCATCACTCATGCGCGCCACAAGGGGGTGATAATCTCGCGGTAGCTGACCCTGCCCCAACAACACTTGCAACCAAGACGATTCGGCAAATAAATCATGGTCGTCTCGCAGCAACAAGCCTTGTTCGTTAAACACATTGAGTTTGTTCTGTAGTGTCTCGGGCAATGTCAGGGTTTGCATTTGGCGCCAAAAATCGCTGCCCTGTTTATCGTTTAAAGTGTAATGCAAAATCAGAAAGTCACGCACTTGCTCATACTCAACTTGCGACTCCCGGTTGTAACGCGCCACAACGCCTTTGTGCACTCCTTGATGGGGAAAGTATTTCAGCAATCGCACAACCGCCGACTGAATTAGGTGAATACTGGTAGACTCTAGTGGCTCCAAAAAACCACTCGCCAAGCCGATGCCAACAACATTTTTATGCCACTGACGGCGAGCGCGCCCAGTGCGAAACCGATTGATACGTGGCTCATCCAGGGCTTTAGACCCCAGATTATTCATCAAACTAGCGGTCGCTTCATCATCGGATACAAATCGCGAGCAATACACCAAACCGTTGCCATTGCGATGTTGTAAGGGTATGCGCCACTGCCAACCCGCATCGCGCGCAATCGAGCGTGTGTAGGGCAGCGTATTGGCAAATCGCTCCGAGGGCACGGAAACCGCCGTATCACAGGGCAACCAATGGCTCCAATCCTCAAAGCCAACCCCCATAGCCTTCTGCAATAACAAGGCCCGGAACCCCGAACAGTCGATAAACAAATCTGCACCGACTTTTTCACCGCCAACCAAATGTAGGCAACTTACACCACCGGTATTTTGGCAAAGCTCTACATCTTCCACCAAACCTTCCCGACGCTTTACCCCCAACCCTTCGCTAATTTTTCGTAGGTACTGCCCATACAAGGACGCGTCAAAGTGGTAGGCATAAGGCATTTCCAGGCGCGCGTCCTGCGTTTTCAGCTTAGAAAATTTCCCGGCGCAGGCGGCCAGGTAATTTAGATCGTAATCCCACAGGCTTTTAGTCTCTGGCCAGCTCGAGGCCCTGCGCCAGTAGTGATGAAACTGGCAAAAAGCACTGCTTTGCCCAGCCGCACCGAACGTGTGGAAATAACTTTCACCCTCGCGATGCCAGTTTTCAAAGCGAATCGCCAACTTAATACTGGCCTTAGTTTCGCGCAAAAACTCAGCCTCGTTTAAACCTAGCACCGTATTAACATGTTGAATCGGCGGGATAGTCGCTTCGCCTACGCCAACTGTGGCAATTTGATCCGACTCAATCAACTGAATATCCACAACTGGGCCCAGCACCTTTTTAAGCAGTGCGGCACTCATCCAGCCTGCGGTTCCGCCTCCTACGATAACAACCTTTCTAATAGTCTGTTGCACGTATCACCCATCGATAAAAAAACCCTGCTCGCGTATTGGCCGAGCGACTTAACCGTCTCGCCAATAAGCATAGCAGGGTTCGTTATTATGCGGGCCGGCAAACCGGCCCTACTCCACACTAGAACTTATAGTTCACACCCAACAGGTAATTAGCGCCAAAGGTTTGATACTGCGTAATTTGACGAGGGTCTTCTTCATCAAACTGAACGGTATCTTCATCGGTTAGATTCTGTGCCTGTAAGGTAATACTTAAGCCTTGCAGGGCATCAATACCCGATTCGCTGAAGTTGTAGCCAATCTGTGCATCCCACAGCTCTGAGCCCTGGTCAACGGTATCGACCAGTGATAAGCTAATACCGCGAGTTTCAGATAAATACTCGCTGCGTTTGCGGCCGCTCACGCGGAACTCAAACCCGCCACGCTCGAAGTATGCCGTTAAGGTATAGATTTCGTCTGACAACCCAGGCACCTGTGATTCATCATCCAGCTCGCCATCGGTAAAGGTTGCGCTGGCCAAAATACCAAAACCGTCCAATGACTCGCTGATCAGATGGAAGGGTACGCTCGCTTGCACCTCATAACCCTTGGCAAAGCCGGTTAAACCATCTTCACGGTTCGACACAATACCTTCAAACAAGTAGGGTGGAACCACTTGCGTACCATTGGCACCTGAGCTCTGGTGATACCCCGGAATATAGTAAGGGGTAAAGTCTTGTACGGTTTCACCTTCGCGGTGCCAGTTCACTAAATCTTTGTAGAAGTAGGCAACACTCAACATACCGTCTGCAGCGTAATACCACTCGTATGAAACGTCGTATTGGTTGGCCTCCAGTGGGCGTAACTGTGGGTTACCCGCGCTACCGCTCCAGGGGCTATTGTCAATATCACTTTGCTCCAACACCTGGGCATCGTTAAAGCTAAACGACACGGTGGTATTAGGGCGCATATCATCCATACGCGGACGACTAATGGTCTTCGATGCCGCTAAACGGACGGTATGATCTTCCGCGAAAGCGAAGTTCAGATTCATGCTCGGCAATAGTTTGTCATAGCTATCGCCACCCTCTACCGGCGTGGCCAGTACGTATAGATCAGGGCCGGTATAAGAACCAAAGCCGGTAGCATTTTGCTCGGTATCAACATACTGTAAACCGAGGTTACCGGTCATTTCTACCGCGCCAAAGTCTGCCGCTAAATCCGCCATGGCATACAAGGTGGTTATTTCTTCGTTGACGGTGTAGGTGTCACCCTTGCGCCCTGTTTCTAAATCTTCTGCGGCGGTCTCGGCGTAAAATCCGCTTTGATACAGCCCCAAAGAGTCGTAAGCCACAATATCGCCGACACCGATGAAACTTAAATCGGCACTGCCCACATAATACTCATCGGGGATAGGGCCATCTGCAGGCCACGTGGGAGCGGTTAAGTAAGCGCCACGATTGATCTTGGTTTTAGAGCGATCCGAGTAATTAAAACCAACTTCCAGGCCACTGATAAAGCCCCAATCAACGTCCCCGTTAAGTGCAAACCGGAAGCTATCCAGCGACTCATCAAAGTCCGGATTGTTGACAAAGCCATCCTGTGCGGTGGTGTAGCCCAATGGCTGACCATCGCTGGCCTGATAATCGGCAACAGGGGCAAGCGAACCGCCCCATGCTTGTGGGCCAGCTAAGCGAACCAGATTAGGATCGGCGAGATCAGGCGCGGGGATACTTGGGTGCGCGCTATACATCACGCCGATATCGGTCATCATCCAAGCACGCGAAGTAGCGGCCCCTTGAGTAGCCGATTGAGCGCGACCCACACCGGAATAACTTTCAATATTGGTGATGGTTTTAGTCACGTCACCGGTAGAGGCATCAAAATTCAACGACCAGTCATCGCTAATGTTGTAACTTACATTGACACCCAGAGTGGTTAGCTCGGCGTCTTTTCGCTCAGCATCGTTGCGAATGACTGAATAGAAACCTTCCCAGTATCCACTGGTCACTAAGCCTTCTTCTAAGCCGGTTACGGTGTAGTTAGGTGTACCCCATTCGGCACCACCCTCTTCCAAACCGCGAAAAACTTTATCCTCCTGGAAGTCGATATACAGAGCATCGACGGTTACGCTCAATTTTTCACTGGGTTCCCACTGCAAAACACCGGCTACTGAATCGCGCTTCATGACAGCAGAGCGAACAAACGAATCGTGGCCGCCTAAGACAACATCACCATCGGAGGTGCTGATACCGTCAGCCAAGGTCGCGTTGCCACTAACATTGGCATAACCCCAACCGCGAAATTGCTCTTCCTGACTGGGTGACTCCATCGACGCCAGTGAAATAGATAAGCCTAAAGTGTCATCCGCAAACTGATCGGAGTAGGTAAAGGCCACACGGTGACCGGTATCGTCAAAATCCGGGTTGCCGGACTCCATGCCGTTTTGTTCATAACTGGCGTTAAAAGCAATGATGCGCTCGCGGTCCAGCGGGCGCAAGGTACGCATATCGACAGTACCGCCCACGCCTTGCGTCATCAAGGTTGCATCCGGGGTTTTATACACCACGACTTCGCTGATGATTTCAGCGGGATACAAATCGTATTCAACACCGCGGTTGTCCCCCATACCCAACAGCTCACGGCCGTTGAGTGTCGTACCCACGTAGTTTTCGTTGAAACCACGTACCGACAAGCCACTGGTGCGACCGTTACGACGCTCACCGGCCAAACCAGGCAAACGAGCCAAAGACTCCGCAATACTGGTGTCCGGTAATTTACCGATATCTTCTGCGGTGATCGCTTCGGTAACGGAAGTCGCTTCGCGCTTAATTGCTTGAGATTGTTGGATAACAGAGCGAAAGCCCTGAACCACAACTTCTTCCAAAATAGGTTCGTCTTGTGCGTAAACGTTGACGGAGCCTGCGGCCATTGTCAAAGTCGACAGAAGCGCCACTGTAGGATTGAACTTGGGTTTTATCATGTTGGAGTCCTCTCGCCAGGAATCTAAATTATTCTTTTGTATGTAGGAGATTCACACTGTTTTTTGAATCATTAAAATCAGTCGTCTCTGTCAACTAATACTAGATGCACGCCCCCCGACGAACAATACACTGCATACGTATTCAATAGCGCTACCCCCCGTTATTACATACGTATTCATTGAATTCCGCCTGCTACATAATGTCATTTTATAAAGCTGACACAAATAGACTTAGAGTGATGCGCAGACATAAAAAACTCCCTGTATTGTGGCGATACAGGGAGTATAGTTAGGGCAGTCGGATATCGTTGTATTTTGATGAAAATGACGCCGACTTAGCGTACTAGTTCATAGACAGAGGCACTCATAGCAGGCGCCGCTAAACTAGTGTCCAATATTAAGATCTCGTCAGTGAAAATGTTTTCAGCGCTATTGAAACCCTGTAGACGTTCAGTAAAACGGGACAAGTCCACCGCCCGCTCAACTTCGTTATGGTTAATCACCACCATCACAGATTCGTTCTCCAAATGGCGAAAATATATGTATATACCATCTTGCGGAGCAAAGTGGGTCAAGCTGCCATTGTGAATGGCTGCGCTCGATTGCCGCCAGTGAAGCAATTTTTGTAAAAAACGTTGCGCCTCTCGCTGCGCTTGCGTTAGCCCCTTACCGCTAAATCCGCTGACCGTGTCACTGGGCCAGCCACCGGGAAAATCGGTGCGAATAACACCGTGATCATCCGTACCGGGATTGCTCATTAAAATTTCAGTGCCGTAATATATTTGTGCAATTCCACGCGAGGTAAGCGTCAGCACCATTGCCATACGCCAAAGGCTAATATTTTCGTTTAACTGGGTATAAATTCGACTCATATCGTGATTGTCGGGAAACACCACCAAACTGAACGGATCAGCGTAGAGAAAATCGTTGCTGATTGCCTCGTACAGCTCTACCATTCCCGAGCCCCACGCCTCGGGCTTGCTCAATGCATCGCGCATTGCCACCTGCCAGGGAAAGTCGAACATGCTGGGAGCGTAAGAAAGATAGCCGTCAAAATTCTCGACGCCTTTTTGCCAGTATGCAACCACTGCAGGGTTTTCCGACCACTCTTCACCAACAATATTGAAATTGGGGTATTCCTGCATAACCCGCGCACTCCAGTCACTCAGAAACTGGGTATCTGAATATGAATAGGTATCGACACGAAGCCCACTTAATCCCGCAAATTCAATCCACCATAGGGTATTTTGAATTAAATAGTTGGCCATATAGGGATTGCGCTGATTAAGATCGGGCATGGTGGGTACAAACCAGCCATCACTAAATTGCTTTTTATCCACGTCGGCGGCGTGCGGATCACGTAAGCTCTCACGGCGATGACTGGTGGGAGAGAACTTGCCAGAAAAGTTTATCCAGTCAGCAAAGGGCTTGTCGTCCATCCAACGGTGGCCAGAACCGGCATGATTTAAAACCACATCCATTATTAGGCCAACGCCACGCGCCTGTGCGCGGCGCGATAGCGTCAGATACTCGGCATTAGTGCCCATGCGGGGGTCAATTGTGTAAAAATCAGTAATCGAATAGCCGTGATAAGAATACTCAGGTTGCGCATTTTCCAATACGGGATTCAACCAAATCTGCGTAAATCCCATTTCAGCAATGTAATCGAGGTGATCAATCACACCGGCTATATCCCCGCCATGACGCCCTCCGGGGGCACTTCGATTAACACCTTCGGCGTATGCCGGTAGCTCATCGTTGGATTCATTGCCATTGGCAAACCGGTCCGGCGTAATTAGGTAGATAACATCGGCCTGGGTAAAACCTTGGCGGGAGGAAGAGCCTGGATTTCGATCTTTGAAGTCGTATTCAATTTTATCTATCAACTGACCTTCTCGCCAGAATTGAATACGTTTTGTTCCAGATTTTATAGCGGATGTCAGCGTTAAGTCGACAAACAAATGGTTGTGGCTATCGCCCGGTGTCAAGCGTGTGACATTAACCCCTTCAGCGACTACGGTAACCCGGTCCACCAGGCCGATATTTTTGCCATGCACCATTAGCTGCAATTGGCTGGACTGCATGCCAGTCCACCAATTAGGCGGCTCCACGGTGAGCGCCGAATCAGCCATAGCCGTTGACGACAAAATCAATAGTAACAAAAACACCGATACATAAAGCCGTGTCATGCTAAGACCTGCTATTTCTGAAAAAAGCTAACCCCAAATGGCGGTAATGTTAATGAACGTGCTACGGCATTAGCCGTAAATCCATGACCACTGAGAACCTGCCATTGCCCTTGTGGCATGGCCAGCTCTACCGAGTTAGGGGAGAAGTTAAAGCAGCACAATAGCGTTTGCTCTTCACAAAGGCGATAAAAGCTAAGCACATCATCATGCAACTCAATAAATTCTATGTCGCCGTAACGCAGTGCCGATTGCGCTTTACGCCATGCCGTAAAGTTTCGGTAACCATTCAAAACCGACGTCTGGTCAGCCGATTGACTCGCAACGCTGCGTTTACAATGCTCGGTAGCCACAGGTAACCAAGGCTTGACCGAACTGAAACCCCCATGCTGTTGATCATTCCAAGGCATAGGTGTTCGGCAACCATCGCGCCCTTTAAACATAGGCCAGAAGGCAATGCCGTAAGGATCTTGCAATTGCTCTAAGGTAAGCTCCACTTCGTTCAAGCCCAACTCTTCACCCTGATAAGAGCACACACTGCCGCGCAGCGACAACAGCATCGCGTTAAGCATTTTGGCTAGATCATCACTGGCATGATCGCCTCCCCAGCGGCTGAGAACTCGCGCGACATCATGATTACCTATGGCCCAACAAGGCCAGCCTTCGCCCAAACTCTCTTCCAGTGTGGCAATGGTTTCGCGAATATATCGGGGTGAAAATTCTTCAGTGAGCAGCTCGAAACTGTAGGTCATGTGCAACTTGTCATTGCCCCTACTGTAGTCCGCCATCGTTTGCAGCGAATTTTCAGAAGATATTTCACCTAAGCTTACAATTTGTTGGTAGCGATCGAACAAGGACCGCAACTTTTGTAAAAAGGCAATATTTTCAGGTTGCGTATTGTCGTGCAGGTGGCGTTGAAACGCGTAGGGATTATCTTCGCTAAAGCCGCGCCCCTTGCGCTCCGCTGCCGGCTTGGGAGGATTACTGCGCAAAGATTTATCGTGAAAACAAAAATTAATAGCATCGAGGCGAAAGCCATCCACCCCGCGCTTTAACCAAAACTCAACCTCTTCGAGCATTTGCGCCTGTACATCGGGGTTGTGATAGTTTAGATCCGGCTGACTTTTCAAGAAATTATGCAAATAGTATTGACCGCGACGCGGCTCCCACTCCCATGCACTGCCGCCAAAAATGGCCAGCCAGTTATTGGGGGGAGTCCCGTCTTCACTCGGGTCGGCCCACACGTACCAGTCGGCCTTGGCATTGTCGCGGCTAGCGCGACTTTCCTGGAACCAATCGTGCTGATCAGATGTGTGACTTAGCACCTGATCAATCATTACTTTTAGCCCCCGTTGATGCGACTGCTGAATAAGCTCATCAATATCGTCGAGCGTACCAAACAGCGGGTCAACATCGCGGTAATCACTAATGTCGTAACCAAAGTCTTTCATTGGTGAACGGAAAAAGGGGGATACCCATATTGCATCAACACCAAGGCTGGCGATGTAATCGAGCTTGCTGATAATACCGGGAATGTCGCCAACGCCATCACCATTTGAGTCCATTAGTGACCGCGGATATACCTGATAGATAATGGCGCCACGCCACCAGGGTTGCTGCTGCATAAAAACACCTCTGCCAAACACGTGAACGCGCCGGGGCTTAAACTTTGTTATTGTCAATGTGCTACTAAGATGATGGAAAGATTAGTGCACCGGCACTTTGCGACGCAACAAAATGCATACGTATGCATCATTTAAAAGCATTGAATACGTATGTAATTCGTTGAGGGTAGCCTTAACGTCTATTATTGTGTGAGTCGTTACCGTCGTCGTACGAGAGAAAAATAAGATGTCGCATAAACTAGTTAAGGCCGCGCTGCTCAGCATTGGTGCCAGCTCACTTATAGCCTGCACTCCCTCAGTGGTCGATTCAGAGGCCACCACCGCGCACGGCGCGCCAGGCCAAGCGCCCACCTGGGCCTATTCCGCAAAAACCGGTATTGGCACCAGCTACGAGCAATATGTGGAAAGTAAATACACCGACAACGCTGCCACCGGCACTGTTTCCCGTATTTGGTTTTCGGTGGCCGAAGGCGTTCTTACCGAAACCATGGTGGGACTGATTCACCAAGCCCAATTAAAAGATTCACAGTTCGTGATTACCGGCAACGGCTTTACCGATATCGAATCGCAAGACACCACCAGTAAAATTGGCTATTTGCATACCGACAGCAAAGGCAGACCGCTTTCGCTGGCTTACCGAATTGTCAACCGAGACAGAGAAGGCCGCTACAGTATAGAAAAACATTTGGTGACCGATCCCGACCGCAACACTTTACTGCAGCGCGTTATTTTCACAGCGCATGAGCCCGGCATTCGCGCCCATTTGGTGACCAACCCGCATATTGCTAACACTGGCGGCAACGATGAAGCCTGGGTGGCTGACGGCATTGCCTATGCTCGCGAAGGCAATCAAACCATGGCTATTGCCGGGCCGGCAGCAGCCGAAGTCTCGGTCGGATTTGTCGGCACCTCGGACTTAATAACAGACCTCGCCGACGGTACGCAAAATTGGCGTTACACCAGTACGGGCGAGAGTAGCGGTAACGTCAGCATTACCCAATCCCTCGCCACCAATCCGGGGCAACCCCAACGGTGGAATTTTGCCTATGGATTTGGCAGCAACCCAAAGCACGCGGCAGACAATGCGCAAGCAAGCCTTGCCGCGGGCTTTGATCGGGTACTGGCTCACTACAACGGGGAGGGCGAGCACATAGGTTGGGAGGACTACATGGCAAGCCTTGCACCGCTAGAGCAACTTGCGCAAATGGCCACCGATGGTGGCAAACTGGCCTATACCAGTGCCATGGTATTAAAAGCTCAGGAAGACAAAACCCACGCCGGTGCCTTAATCGCGTCTCTTTCCAATCCCTGGGGTGACGTGGTATCGGCCGCTGCAGCTTCCACCGGTTATAAAGCCGTCTGGCCGCGTGACTTCTACCAGGTGGCTATGGCCTTTTTGGCATTGGGCGACACCCAAACCCCAAAGGTTGCGTTTGAGTACCTAACCAAGGTTCAGGCCGGTGCCGGCACTCCGGGATTCACCGGTACGCCCGGCTGGTTTTTGCAAAAAACTCATGTCGACGGCACTCTGGAATGGTATTCAGTGCAGCTTGACCAAACCGCCATGCCTATAATGTTAGGTTACAAACTTTGGCAGCAAGGCGTACTTAGCGACAGTGAAGCGCGCAACTGGTACCAGACCATGCTCAAGCCCGCGGCTCAATTTTTGAGTCACGGCGGCGAATTCTCACTGGGTTGGAACCAGACCAGCATCACCCCCCCGTTTACCCAGCAAGAGCGCTGGGAAGAACAAGAGGGCTACTCACCCTCCACCACAGCGGCCATTATCACAGGGCTGGTAGCCGCCGCTGAGTTTGCGCAGCAATTTGGCAGCTCGGATGACGCCGAGCTCTATTTAACCAAAGCCGATGAATATCGTGAGCAACTGCAAGCACGCACTTTTACCACCGAAGGCACCTTGCCCGGCGATGGCGACTATTATCTACGTATCAGCCGTAACGATAACCCCAACGATCAGGGTCAATTAATCGAGCGCAATGGTCAGGGTGCGCTCAATGAAAGCGACATTGTTGACCCGGGTTTCTTAGAGTTAGTGCGCTATGGCGTGCACCGCGCCGACTTTGCGCCTGTGCGCGAATCCCTGAATGAAGTGGACAACCTGGAGTTGCCCGAGTACCTACAAGTGAAGTATGAATTTCCAACTCCTGATGCCACTTATGTAGGTTGGCGCCGCTACGGTGGCGATGGTTACGGTGAGCGCACCAGCAATGGCGCGGGCTATGGGCACGGCGGCGAAATGCACAGCGACCAGCGCGGCCGGGTGTGGCCATTCTTAACCGGTGAGCGCGCTCACTATGAATTAGCGCACAGCACGCAAACTGGCAACACCAATATGTCGGCATTGCAAAATCAGTACGTGGCCAGTATGGAGTATTTCGCCAATGAGGGCTTGATGCTACCGGAACAAGTTTGGGACGGTGTTGGCAGTAACGCCACCTATGGGTACGAACTTGGCGAAGGCACCAACTCTGCCACGCCATTGGCGTGGACGCACGCCGAATACATAAAATTGCTGCGCTCGCTCAGCGACGCCAAAGTGTGGGATTACTACCCGCCCGTTGGCGAACGCTACCAAAGCCCGTAAGCTAAAAACAACAGTGCTCAACAGCCCGAGTCGAAACTCGGGCCAGCCCCAATAAACAATAATGAGAAACACCATGACAAAATCCGCTAACGCCAGGCCCGAACTCAGCTTCTGGCAAATTTGGAATATGTGTTTTGGCTTTATCGGCATTCAATTTGGCTTTGCCTTACAAAACGCTAACGTCAGTCGAATTTTTCAAACTCTGGGAGCCTCTATAGATGAGCTACCCATACTATGGGTCGCGGCACCACTCACCGGGTTGTTGGTGCAACCCATTATCGGCTACTTCAGTGACAAGACCTGGAATCGTTTAGGCCGGCGGCGCCCCTATTTTTTAATCGGTGCGCTACTCACCACCGCCTCACTACTGTTTATGCCGCACTCCCCCACACTGTGGATTGCTGCAGGCATGTTGTGGATTATGGATGCCTCTATCAATATCTCCATGGAGCCCTTCCGCGCCTTTGTTGGTGATATGTTGCCGCAAAAACAGCGCACTTTGGGTTTTGCTATGCAGGGTTTTTTTATTGGCCTGGCCTCGGTTGTAGCCTCCAGCCTGCCCTGGTTGATGACCAACGTATGGGACATTAGCAACACCGCTGCTCCCGGTACGGTGCCCGATTCAGTTATTTGGGCTTTTAGCCTGGGCGGTATTGTTTTATTGCTGGCTGTCGGCTGGACGATTCTCACCACTCGTGAATACTCGCCCGAACAACTGGCTAAGTTCAACGCAGCCGAAGGACAGGTAGAAACCAAAGCAACCGCCACACTTAAACCCGCCGGCTTCTATCACCAAAGCGGCTGGGTGTGGCTGCTGCTCGGCGCACTGGGCGCAGCGACCATTACTGGCTTTGCGTTGCAACCAGAGCTGTATATTCTGGCCGGCTGTTGCGCCGGATTTGCTGTGCTGCAACTTATCGCCGCCGCTTTGCAAAAGCAGGGCCGCACGGAGCATGGCGTGTACCAAATTACCCACGATTTATTTCACATGCCCCGCACCATGATGCAATTGGCCGTGGTGCAATTTTTCTCATGGTTTGCTTTGTTTGCGATGTGGATTTATTTAACACCGGCGGTTGCTAACTACCACTTCGGGGCAACCGACACCTCAGGGGACCTGTTCAACAAGGGGGCCGATTGGGCCGGCGTATTACAGGGCTCATACAACGGCTACGCCATGCTCGCTGCTTTTATTATTCCCGTTATGGCGCGCAAGCTGGGCCGTAAACTTACCCACAGCCTGAATCTTCTGTGCGGTGCGCTGGGCTTTGCGTCATTTCTTCTGGTACGCGATCCCACTTGGTTGCTGGTCTCGATGGTGGGCGTTGGCATTGCCTGGGCGTCGATTCTCTCTATGCCCTATGCCATGCTCTCTTGCGCCCTGCCTGGCCAGAAAATGGGAGTTTACATGGGCATCTTTAACTTTTTCATAGTGATACCGCAGATACTGGCAGCCAGCATTCTCGGCCTAGTGGTAAGAACTGTTTTTGCGGGCAACAGCATCTATGCACTGGTATTAGGCGGTGCCTGCTTTTTGATTGCCGCAGGCATAACCCTAAAAGTTGATGATGCAGGGGAATGACTCCACATACCATTGGGGAGTTCTCTACATAAAGCGAGGCATTAGAATAAATGCGGTGCTAAATACAACGCCGAAAATGGCCTCGATTAACGAAACTCGCCTGGCCTTCAATACATTGGTATATGCCACTAACAGAGCAAGCAGTGACAGGGGAAAGAACAGAAAAATGGCATAGCCCGGCAATGGCGAAGTTGTCCAACCCAATAAACTAAACAAAATTTCTTCAGAGCTCGCATGACCAAACACCGCCAAATAAAAATTGACCCCCTTAAACCGAACTGCCACGAGCACCCCGCTCAGCAATAGTGTCACGGCCATATACAGCGGTATAAACTGTAGGTAGTACGCCGGTGAAAACCACACTTGGGGGTTCATATCGAAATGGACGTTTTGCTTAAAAACAACGGCAAATACTAATCCTACCAAGGCCAGTGCCGCGCCCACCGCGCGTATCCATACTCTGTTCATAAAGGACTGCCTCTGCAGTGTTAGTTAGCACTTTGAACCCTAGGCGCATTCTAAGTGATAAGATTAGCAGACTGTTGCCCGCTTATGCAGCCCGGTATTTACCGGTCCAACCGAAAAGCGTTGCCTTTTAGCCCCAGTGCTATAATGTAGAGCGTTCCGTTTCGTCACTTATCATAGATAGCTGGCTTAGCACAGACTACCTGAGGCAGCCCATGACGAAGCTACGACTTAGCTACCAAACCATAGAGTTCGGTAAGCTTGATATTCACATGTGTACCCTTCGCGATAACCAAGAGTTCTCAGACCCGGACGGCGTTGCCGAAAAACTTGGTATAAGCTCGGCTACTTGGCCCATATTCGGCGTCGTTTGGCCATCGAGTCTGGTACTTGCCCACTTTATGCTTGAACACGATACCGGCGCCAAGCGTGTTCTGGAAGTTGGCTGCGGTATGGCGCTATCGAGCCTGTTGCTCAATAAGCTCAACCTCGACATTACCGCCACAGACTATCACCCGCAGGCGCAAATCTTCCTCGACCGGAATTCACTGTTAAACGGCGATCCCAAAATTTCGTTTGAGCAGGCCGATTGGGCCAACAATACCGATCAACTCGGTCTGTTTGATGTCATCATTGGCAGTGACATATTGTATGAAGACGAGCACATCGCACTGCTGGCTGAGTTTATTAACGCGCACGCCAACGCTAGCTGCGAAGTGATTATTGTCGACCCAGGCAGAGGACGGAAAAGTAAGTTCAGCACCCATATGCGAACCTTTGGCTTTTCATCCACGCAACGAGAACCAATAGTAGGTGACTACCTAGAGAAGGAATTCAAAGGGCATATTCTGCAATTTTGCCGATAACACTTGCTCCCAGAAACAGTTTAGGCCGGCTCAGCGATTACAAAACTACCTAGCAGGCTGTTGAAAAACCCCATGCATGCTAGCTTGCGGCTAACCGCGTTTGATACGCACTACTTTCATAATTTCAAAATTCATACCTGCGACCATTTCGGTTTCCGGGTAGTAGGTTATATTGACCCGAGCCCCTTTAAGGCTTTGATAGTTGCCTTTGCGTTTGAACTTAAAAGGCACATCACAGCCCTCCACCATCACCGAGTGCAGTATCCACTCGCCCTGTTCACGCTGTACATGCGACACCACCTTCATCAGTTCAGAGTGAATAAGTTCGCGATTCTTTTCGAGTAGTGTTTTGGGGTCTGATTTCATGACGGATTATGGGTTATGGGTTATGGGTTATGGGTTATGGGTTATGGGTTATGGGTTATGGGTTATGGGTTATGGGTTATGGGTTATGGGTTATGGGTTATGGGTTATGGGTTATGGGTTATGGGTTATGGGTTATGGGTTA
>NZ_JAULRU010000695.1 GCF_030518155.1 Gilvimarinus gilvus
GGTAATAACCCATTGTCCAAGTTCAATATCCAGCGCATGGTTGTCAATATCTGGCAAAAAGGCATCTGGTGGCAATAGCCCATTTTCTGGATGCATCCAGCGGATTAAGGCTTCGACACCAATGAGTTCACCGGTGCGTAAATGAACTTTAGGCTGGTAATAAAGAACGAATTCATTGTCAGCCAGCGCTTGTTGCAGCCGCTCGATGCGTTCATGACGGCCCTTCAACGAGCGATCATGCACAGGATCAAAGATGTGGTAACAATTTTTACTCTTTAACTTTGCCTGATACATGGCCTGGTCCGCCTGGCGCAGGAGTTTATCTGGTTCAGGATCTTCTGTGGGGTAGAATGCAACTCCCAGACTGGCGGTGACATGGAGTAATATATTATCTATTGTTACGCCTGCAGAGATAG
>NZ_JAULRU010000696.1 GCF_030518155.1 Gilvimarinus gilvus
CTTCCGCACTGGCTAATTGCGCCAGCGCGCAAGCATATTTAATCTTAATATCTTCTGCGTGGGGAGTTGGCGTTCGCAATGCCATGGCAATATCATTGGTCACCTGATCACCGGCAATCGGGATCACCGCCGTATGACGAATCGCGCCACCGGTAAAGATGGCAATATCGGTGGTACCACCACCCATATCGACCATACACACGCCTAACTCTTTCTCATCTTCTGTCAGTACCGAATAGCTGGAAGCCAACTGTTCCAGTACTGAATTATCCACTGCCAGACCACAACGCTGTACACACTTTTCAATATTCTGTACTG
>NZ_JAULRU010000697.1 GCF_030518155.1 Gilvimarinus gilvus
CACGTCCATGAAAGCCTGCATGCCGAGTCAGTAGCGCAAGCCTTCAAGCAAGCACTACGAAAGCGACGTCGTCGCCAGCCATTAGTCCACCATTCGGATCGAGGCATCCAATATTGCTCGGAGCTATACCAGTCACTTCATCAGCGGCATGGGGTTCAGTGCTCGATGACAGATGGATATGACTGCTATCAGAACGCACTGGCCGAGCGAATCAACGGAATCCTCAAGACGGAGCTGCTGTTGAGCAGTCCTGAAGACCTGGAGCAAGCAAGGCAGATGGTCGATGAGGCGGTGCAGATCTACAACGCAGAGCGGCCTCATATGGCTCTGAAAAACAAAACGCCCGATGCGGTGCATCGGGCGTTTTGAGGCCTATCGGCCAACCTGAACAGGTGTAAACCTATTTCAGGACTAGACACCATCAATGAACGAGGGTCTTTGTGACCGGTGATGCGGGCAAGGTCGAGCACATCAACTTTCCTTGCCAGTCGCGTAATGGCCTCATGACGGGTGTCATGGAAC
>NZ_JAULRU010000698.1 GCF_030518155.1 Gilvimarinus gilvus
TCAAGTCTTCACCAGTAATCCATACAGGGAAGCTGATGATGGTGCTGACGCTCGGCTGTATAAGACCGGAGATTTGGTTCGTTGGACGGATCAAGGGGAGCTCGAATATTTGGGTCGGCTAGATCACCAAGTCAAAATACGTGGATTTAGGATTGAATTAGGCGAGATTGAAAATGCGCTTGTGGATTTTCCTAGCATTGACAATGCTGTCGTAGTATCAGTGGGTGATGATCAACATAAGCGGTTGGTGGCCTATGTTGTTCTGGGTGAGCAAGACAGAAATGTTTTGGACGCATCAGGATCTGCCAATAGTGAGCGAGACGAAATTTTGTCGGGTATACAGGAAGGTTTGTTAAAGCGATTGCCTGACTATATGGTTCCTTCCCAGTACATGATTCTGAGTGAGTTGCCACTGTCTTCAAATGGAAAAATTGACAGGAAATCTCTTCCGGATGTTGATGTGGATGTAATGAAAGGAGAGTACAGGGCGCCTTCCAATGAGATTGAGAAAATGCTTTGCGACATTTGGCAAGAAGTTCTAGGCCTTGATAAGGTTGGGGTGAATGATAACTTCTTTGCTATTGGGGGGCACTCGCTATTAATCGTTCAAATTGTATCTGGCATTGCACGTGCGGGAAAACGAATACGTCCCTTAGATATTTATGAGAATCCTACAGTTTCACAGTTGGCTGAAAAGATACACCTGGTCAGAGAGGACAAAGATTGCTTCATTTCGCCTGTAAACCTTATTGAAGAGTCTTTAGTAGGATTAACGCCTGATGTTATAAGTTTAGTAGCGTTGTCTCAAAGTGATGTAGACGAACTCAAAAGTCAGTTGATCTGTGAAGAATCAAATATACAAGATGTATATCCCCTTGGCCCTCTGCAAGAAGGAATGCTCTATCACAATCTTTTACTTGGTAGGGAGTCCGATCCATATATTTTGTCAACTTTGTTTAGAGTAGCGAGTGAAAAAGTTTTGAATGATATTCTTGCTGCCATTGAGCTGGTTGTTAGGAAACACGATTCATTGAGAACGGGATTTTATTATCAGGGTATCAGCCAACCCATTCAAGTTGTGTTCAAAAATGTTCCATCTCCGGTGACGTGGCACACATTGGAAGGCTCTGAATTGGTGCGGGATGAGGATGAGTTTTGGGAAAAAAGACGAGCAAAAATGGAATTGAGCCGCCCCCCTTTGCTGAGGTTAGATATTGCTAAAAGGGCTAGATCGCAAGATTTTCTTGTTTTGGTTACGTTGCATCACCTGGTGACAGATGTTACGTCAGAGTCGATTATACGTAGTGATATAATTCGCGCGATAACAGAAGGTGTTCAGAAGGTGGAGAGTAAGCCTGCACCAGGTTACAGAGAATATATTGCATATAACCAATTCTTATCCAATGAACAACTGGCTAAAGACTACTTTACCAAAAAACTAAAGTTTATTGATAGTCCAATAAATGCCTTTGGATTGGTAAGGAGTGATGCTGAAAAGTTAACTAAGAATATTTCAAAAGTATCCAAAGGATGTGGAAAAAACATACTGAAATTATGCCAAAAATATAATGTTAGTCCGGCGATTATATTTCACGCTGCATGGGCTATAGTGGTGTCAAGGGCAAGTGTTGGCGATGACGCCGTGTTTGGAACGGTAATGTCAGGGAGAATGCAAGGGCTTGTCTCTGCAGAAAGCACCGTAGGTCTATTTATTAATACTCTTCCAGTTTGCATTTCTTTGGGTGGATTGCGCACAGACGAGTTAATTGGCCAAATGGAAGAAAATTTAAAAGAGTTGATTCCATTTGAGAATACGTCGTTAGTAGAGGCCCAAAAGTGCAGCTCTGTAACTAATGATACGCCTTTGTTCAATTCAATTATTAATTATAGACATGCTAAGGAAGAGAAAGACAATTTTGCAAATGAAAAGTCAATCACAATGCTTAAGTCGGAAGAGAGAACTTCCTTCCCTTTAACGCTTAATGTAGATGATTTGTCTGATAACGTATATCGATTGGATGTACAAGTAGCAGGTGAGGTAAACGCGGAGCGTGTTAGCGAATATATGCAACAGGCCTTGCAGAGGCTGGTCGGTGACCTTCTCGATGGAGGTAAGACGCCCGTGGCAGAGCTATCCATATTGCCTGATGCGGAACGTCATCAACAGCTGATTGAGTGGAAC
>NZ_JAULRU010000699.1 GCF_030518155.1 Gilvimarinus gilvus
CAGGCGCAGTCTGGCTCAGACAGTGCTGTGGGATTGTTTATCAACACGTTGCCGCTTAGGGTGCAGTTAACCGACCAGACATCCATTGATTGGGTGAAGAAATTACACGACTCATTGCTGAGCTTGGTTGATTACGAACATAGTTCGTTGGCAAAGATCCAGCAGTGTAGTGGCGTTGACGCCGAAGCACCACTTTTTAGTGCAGTGATTAACTATAGGCATACCGGTGATGCAGGGTTAATGCTCGATGCTGAGAAAACCGGTGTGAGTTTGCTAAATGCACAAGAGCGCACAAACTACCCGCTGAGTATTTCTGTTGATGATTATGGTTTGAATCATTTCAGTTTTGAGATTCAGGTTGAAAGAGACATTAACGCGGAGCGTGTTAGCGAATATATGCAACAGGCCTTGCAGAGGCTGGTCGGTGACCTTCTCGATGGAGGTAAGACGCCCGTGGCAGAGCTATCCATATTGCCTGATGCGGAACGTCATCAACAGCTGATTGAGTGGAAC
>NZ_JAULRU010000700.1 GCF_030518155.1 Gilvimarinus gilvus
GTCGCACTGGCACGGTGGAGGCTCTGGCGGAGGGTTGCGGCTCGGTTATCCGAATGTGGCCCCACGGGAATTACCAGGGGGCCATTCGGAATGGTTCATTAATGGAAACGTTCCTTTTGTGGTTTGTTTCCATCAATGAGAACGATCAGGCAAAACAAAAACGCGACTCTGCTACGGCTGCCAGGCTCAGGCTGCCGCGCTTCGGTAGTTCTGCGAGCTTGGCCCGCGCTTTGTCGCTCAGTTGCGCGGCCAGTTCATCCCGGAAGCGCTCCAGAACGGCGGTCTCTTCGTACATTTCAATGAATGCCTTACGGACGGTCATGAAG
>NZ_JAULRU010000701.1 GCF_030518155.1 Gilvimarinus gilvus
GTTCATCGTGCGCGCCGGCCGCGGCCAGACGCGCGTGACCGGCACCCAGTTCAACGTGTGGAAGTATCGTGATCAGGTCAAGGTCACGTTGCTGGAAGGTTCGGTGCTGGTCTCCAGCGACGGCAGCGCCGGCGGCTATCGCCTTGGCCCTGGCATGCAGGCCAGCTACCACAAGGGCGACTTCGAACCGCAACTGGAACAGAGCGGCGACGTTGGCAATAGCCTGGCCTGGCGCAGCGGCAAGCTGGTGCTCGACAACCTCAGCCTGGAACAGGCACTACCGGTGATCAACCGCTACCTCGACGCGCCGTTGCGGCTGGCCGATGCCAGCACCGGGCGCATCCGCATCAGCGGTGTCTACAACACCCGCGAGGTGGAAGGCCTGGTCAACAACCTGCCCAAGGTGCTGCCGGTCTACCTGACCCGCAGCAAGGACGGCAGCACCGTGCTCAACCGCATTT
>NZ_JAULRU010000702.1 GCF_030518155.1 Gilvimarinus gilvus
GTTCATCGGGAGAAATCGACGGCAGCAGGCTGCAGTTGGCCAACTGAATGGCGTAGGGCTGCCAACGCTGGTTCTGGGCCTGGCGGTCGAGGTTGCGCAGGTCCAGCAACGGCCGCCAGGCCTGGTCCAGGCACAGGCAGCGCCAGTGCCAGGGCAACATGCGGTCGCAGGCGGTGTCGAGCAGCAGGCGGAAGGAGGTCAACGCCACCGTCCATGGCGAGGTTTCGGTACAGCACACCAGGTAACGGCCTTCGGCCAGGTAGTGCTCGATCAGGCGCGGCTCGTCAGGTTCGAGCGCGCAGCGGATC
>NZ_JAULRU010000703.1 GCF_030518155.1 Gilvimarinus gilvus
ATCAAGTCCACTGTTCCTGTAGGCTTTACCAAAAGCCTTAGAGAAAAATTAGGCTATTCTAAAATTTTCTTTTCTCCTGAATTCCTCCGTGAAGGCAAGGCACTTCACGACAACCTCTACCCTTCTCGAATTGTAATCGGCTCGCACCTTGAAGAAGCGAAAGTTTTCGCTCAGTTATTATTGAATGGCGCTATCAAGAGCGACGTCAGCGTTCTGTATACTGATTCTACAGAGGCTGAAGCAATTAAGCTTTTTGCGAATACATTTTTAGCCATGCGTGTAGCTTATATAAATGAGCTTGATACTTACGCTGAGGTGCACAACCTTGATTCTCGCCAAATAATTGAAGGCGTTGGATTAGATCCTCGAATTGGCAATCATTATCACAACCCATCTTTTGGCTACGGTGGATATTGCCTTCCCAAGGACTCAAAGCAATTACTTGCCAATTATAAAGATGTTCCTAACAATCTAATAGCCGCAATTGTTGACGCCAACAGAACAAGGAAGGATTTTATTGCTGAAACCATAATCAACAAAGCACCTAAGACTGTTGGCATATATCGCCTGACAATGAAAAAAGGATCAGATAATTTCAGAACCGCATCTATCCAAGGCGTCATGAAGCGAATAAAAGCCAAAGGCATTAACGTGGTGGTATATGAAC
>NZ_JAULRU010000704.1 GCF_030518155.1 Gilvimarinus gilvus
CTTCAGGCCTCGCCCTGCGGGACTTCCAGGCTGGCCCGTACTCGTCGTTGCCACTTTTCGATGGGTGGGCACACACCGTCAAAGTGGCGCCTAGATTACGAACCAGCCTGAGAGTCTGAGTACGTAAGGGGTTTTTCAACAGCCTGCTAGGTAAACCGCCCTGTTGTCTGATGTTTTTGTCCTTTCACAAGGTTATATTACCCCACAATCAATATAATGTGACGATACGAGGAGTTGCGAAGTTTGTACAATCATGGCAGCATTTGCTACTTAGCGTGATGGTGTATCGAGAGGAAATATCTAGCCTATATGGCGGGTTATCGGTAGACCCAAATTTGGCCAATATGGACGGTAGAAGCAAGATTTTCCTTTTCACGCGCGTTTGTCGTTCTTACCCCTTCTGTTCCATTGCTAGATCACCGGCTAAATTTGTGGATATAAGGTTGCTACGTGGGTATTGCATAACTGTAGTTCTGAGCCAGCGGCAACTGACCAAAAACACGAATGGACAAGGGATATACAATGAAAAAGGCTTTCACACTGAGTACAGCAATTGCAGCTACGGTCGCTGTGTCTGCAAGTAACGCTTTAGTAGTAGATCAGCAGCAAACAGAAATTAATTACCACAGAAGCTTTACGTACTACGACACTGCACAGTCTTTTACTCCGACAATTAATGCGCTTAAAGCTATTCAGTTGAATATGGTAGATGGAGGTGGCTTCCCAGTAGGGGGAGACGTCTACTTGACTTTGCATCTTGAAGATCCGGCGAATGAAGTTATTGCTCAAACACAAGCTGTGTTTCTGGAGGATTGCTTTAATTTCGAAGAAGGGCCAGGCTGTAACAAAGGTGGTGGGACTTCAGTTCCGGTTACTTTTGAATTTCCCGAAAGCGTTCCTCTTCAGCTCGGAGAAACGTACGTATTTGGTATTCATGCTAATGATAACCTTCCGTTTAGTGTGGCCTACACCAATTACGAATCATACAGCAATGGTGAACTATTCTTAGATAATATTACTCAGCAGGAGGATTTGGCATTTAAGACTCTTGCACCGGAAATTACAGTAGACCCGAATCAAGACTCGGTTCTTGTAATGGGCAATAACACTATCTATCGATACAGCTATGCCGGTGTACTGCTAGAGACTATAGAGATACCAAATTTTTATCAGTGGGATTCAGCTCGCGATATTATTCCCGTATCCGAAACAGAGATTGCCGTATTCAATGGACAATTCAATCCCAACCTCAGCATATATGACGGCGATAGCTGGGCTCATAGAGAGTACGATGAGTGGTCAATTGTCGCCAATGTCAGCTACGGCGGCATTGCTGCCGATGCCAACTACATATATTTAACGGATATGAAGACTGGCAGTGGCGGAACAGCACAAGGTATTGTTAGGTTCGACCGACAACTTGAAACCTTTGCAAGATTCTTAACCGACGACGAATATATAGACATAACTTTAGGTGAAGACGGGTTGCTATACGCCTTAGAAGATACCTATGGGCATTTGCAAATTGTTAACCCTGCTACCATGGGTGTAGAACGAGAAGTTGATTTAGGCCATATTTCGTCTTCCAGAGCGGCTACGGCCGATGAAAATGGCAATATCTTCTTGGCTGGCTGGAATGGGGCAATAAGTAAGTTTGACCCAGAGGGAAATTTAGTCGCCTCTGTTTCAACCACGGCCGCTTTCAGCGATATCGACATTCGTGGCGATAACATTCTAGTTACGAGTTATTACGAAGAGGAAGCGCTTCTATACACTACGGAACTGGAATATGTGTCTACATTCTCCGCTGGCGGACGTTATACATTTGCAGCCTTCAGTTACCTGGAACCAGAAGTAGAAAAACCGGAACCCGAAGTAACGGCCGAATTAGCGATAACGTCAGATTGGAACGCTGGTTATTGTGCGAATGTAATTCTTACCAATACAACTGATGAGCCACAAGTGTGGGATGTAGCTCTTGAAGTTGAGGGTAGTATTAACAACCTATGGAACGGCAACTGGAGTCAGAGCGGCTCAACACTGTCAGTCAGTGGACTGAGTTGGAACGATGTATTACAGCCAGACCAAATAAATACTTCTGTAGGCTTCTGCGCGAGTCGTTAGATTCAATGCTTAGAGACAATAACAAGAGCTGGCTAAAAGGCCGGCCCTCTATTTAGACTATGGAAGTAGTAACACATGAATATCCCAGTTGATATTGCGGTATATCTGGTTGTGATGGCCGCACTGTATTTTTATACCGATAAAAGAGACAGCAATGGGTTTCTTTGGGTGGTGGTCTATGTGGTTATACACTCTGTGATACACGAAGTCTTAGGTTATGACCTTATAGTTTCTGCTGTTGCCATCGGGGTTGGTTTGATTCTGACACTGGAGATTACTCGATACTATAGGGATGACCCATTTTCGACACCCAGCTTGATTAGATTTCTACATAGAATACTCAGTGCGACCAATTATTTACTTTTGTACATTGGAGTAAAACCCAAGACTAGTTTCTACAGTGATAAAAATTCGGAGTCTTTTACAAAACTGTTGAGTCATCTGTCAAATGAAAAGTGGGATAGTGCCGAGGCTTTGCTCAAAGCAATGAGTGCTGACCAAAGACATCGAGTAATTGATACGCTCGTCGATGAGACTGGGAGAAGCGAGTACTTTGATAAATGGACTTTGAATAAACCTGGCAGTGCGTTCGCCGCACTGACGAGTGGGTACCAATACGTTCATTGGGCGTGGGAAGCAAGAGGTTCGGGAACAGCCGATACGGTAACAAACGATGGTATTGAAAAATTCTTAGTTAGGTTGTCGCTTGCCAGGCAAGCATTTCTTGAAAGTATTGAATTAGATAATGACTTGGTAATCCCCCCGGAAATTAGCAGGGGCCAAAAGTAGAATTTTCTCGTATCATTTGCGCAGGAGATTCTGCATGAAAAAATCGAAGTATTCAGATAGCCAGATCATGGCCATCCTTAAACAAGCTGAGGCCGGAACCCCGGTTCCAGAGCTGTGTCGCGAGCACGGCATGAGCTCTGCCACCTTCTACAAGTGGCGTAGCAAGTACGGTGGAATGGACGCTTCCATGATGGCCAGGCTCAAGGAGCTGGAGGAGGAGAACCGGCGTTTAAAGAAGATGTACGCCGAAGAGCGCCTGAAG
>NZ_JAULRU010000155.1 GCF_030518155.1 Gilvimarinus gilvus
CTATTACTTAATTTCTGTAATAAACTCTTCTTTAGGTTGACGAACTTTTTTTAATGGAAATAACCAATCCTCTTCTATTTGTCTTTTGCCTAGAGCTAAAAGAACAACTGATCTTAATCCTTTTTCCTTTAATTTCAAAAATTCATCTATTCCTTCTTTACTAAATCCTTCCATTGGCGTAGCATCTACTCCTAGTTCTGCTGCTGCGGCAATTGCCATTCCAAAAGATATATGTGCTTGTTTAGCAGTGTGATGGTACTGTTCTTCTTCAGAAAATGTACTGAATAACTGTTTTAGACCTTCTACTGTGTCTGCTGTTTTTTCATTAGAAATACCTCGTTCTGAATTTGTATAATTATATACTTCATCAACT
>NZ_JAULRU010000742.1 GCF_030518155.1 Gilvimarinus gilvus
CTTCAGGCGCTCTTCGGCGTACATCTTCTTTAAACGCCGGTTCTCCTCCTCCAGCTCCTTGAGCCTGGCCATCATGGAAGCGTCCATTCCACCGTACTTGCTACGCCACTTGTAGAAGGTGGCAGAGCTCATGCCGTGCTCACGACACAGCTCTGGAACCGGGGTTCCGGCCTCGGCTTGTTTAAGGATGGCCATGATCTGGCTATCTGAATACTTCGATTTTTTCATGCAGAATCTCCTGCGCAAATGATACGAGAAAATTCTACTTTTGGCCCCTGCTAATTTCCGGGGGGATTACCCCCCTTCCCTATCCATATCCGTTGCCAAATAGACCTCATCGGCGCGCTGTACGGCCTTTCTGAGTTTAGCTAGGACATCCTTACCTCTCGTCGTGGGCACGTACTGTGGCCGGTATTCTGGGGCTTCTACGCCCATTTCCTTCTCGGGCAGGTCCCGAACATGACCAACACTGGCCTGGACTTCCCAGCCGGAACCAAGAATCTGACTGATCTTTTTGACTTTACCGGGTGACTCGACGATAACGAGATTCATTGGTGTTTCCTCGCAGAGGCAAATTGATTTTTGTACGGCAATCTGCCGTATGGTATAGTATGGCAAATCGTGGAGGTTTCTTATGGCAACAAAGACAGAACGAATAGAGGCCCGCTTCCCCGCCGAACTTAAGATTTTGGCGGAGCGAGCCGCATTGGCCAGCGGCTATAGCCTGACGGACTACCTTGCTAACTTGGTCCGCAACGACGCTATTGAACGCCTGAAGTCCCAAAGTGAAATCCAGCTGACGAACGAGCGGTTTGATCGTTTTGCTCAAGCATGTGAAGACGCTAAAGCGCCGAGCAATAAAATCATCGAAGCTGCTGAAAAGCTGGACAGAGAGGGATTTTAATTGCCTCTTGCCAAGGATTTTGTCCCGGCCAGTAAGGCATTGCACGACCTCAAGGGGTTCGACTGCGGCAAACCGGATATGAACACCTTCCTGTCCCGCTTCTCTGAAAAGCACAGCAAGTTGGGATTGAGCCGCACTTATGTGTTGCCTGAGGTGGCCGTTTCTGGAAAATCCCCCATAGCGGCCTATTTCACCCTGGCTACCAACAGTGTTGTTCGAGAGAAAATCCCGATTAAACAGAGTCTGCCGCAATACCCGATCCCCGTGGTGTTAATGGCTCGATTGGCTGTTGATGGCCGCTATAAAGGGCGCGGACTCGGCAGCAAAACGCTTGTTTACGCGCTACGCAAAGCCATGGCGCTGAGCAAAGCCGGGTTGCCAGCGTACGGATTAATCTTGGATGTCCTGGACGAAGACGCTTTAGGCTTCTATCAGCACTTTGGTCTCTTCGAGTCATTTACCGACGATCCTATGCGACTGTTTGTTCCTATGAAGACACTGGAGCAAATATAAAAAGGCCGACTTAGGGTAAATAACGTAACTCATTGATTTTACTTGCGGCCTTTAATTAAACATGCCAATTTTACTGAGGCTGAAACAGCACTGGTTGAACACGGATTGACCACCGGCTAAACTGTTAAGGCAATCAGGAGGATTTACCCATGCATGCCACAGATCGAAATTTCGCACGAAAAGCCGCGACTGCTGCTCGCTGGGCGGGTAAAGCGTTGTGGTTTGTATTTGGCTCCATCATCCGCCTCCTCTACGTTTCAATCATGACCCTTTCAGCTCTAGCCTCAGCAATGTCAGGTGGCGAAGTTCGACGTTCTCAAGATGTTACGGATGATTACCTGGGGCTTGATCCTTACGGCTCCACTGATATGAATCATGGTTCCTTGAAAAGAGAAAACGGTAAGTAGACTTCATATCCAACCTACTTACCGCCAATCTTCCCAGCAGATCCAACAACTCTATTAGCATCCTTTGGGGCTGATTCAGCAGCATTTCCAGCTTCACGTGCTCCAGGTCCAGTCAGAGCTCCATCAAACCCTCCAGCTTTAGCGCCCACCGCTCCCATCAGCGATGTAAATATTATTGGGAGTAAGATGTGGATCCATCGCGTAATAAAATTAAGCGCTGATACCGCCATATCCATTTTTCCACCGTTTGATGAAACAAGAATCCAGCGACTTAAATCACCACCGACTACGCCACTCCAGGCAGACAATAAGTAGTTATCAATCCAGGCAGCCACTGCGAATAAGAAGGCCCAGAAATACACTGAAAATTTAATCAGCATCAGTGTCACAACAGCCCCGACACTGTAACCACTTGCGATCAATAAAATTGGAATTAAGAAAGTAATGACCATTAGTAAAATGGCTCGCAACATCGGCGCGGCCGTTTGAGTCATAAGCGCTTTACTGCGATCGCCGAGAGAGGATGCATCGGCAACAACGGCTACGCCACGCTGGGCAGCGTCTGAGGCTACATCGCCCCATGATTCATCGCGAGGGTAGCGATTCGATTGCTGCATACGCACAGTATCGTGATCACTCATAAGGATGGTCTTAAGCAGCATGTCGTCATAGGTAGGTCGAGGGGTTACACCATTGTCAATCTGCGACTGAACGTATTCAGGCCAGAACTCGGCAAGATCTGAATGCTCGACTTTGAAATGCCTCACCAGACGATCACGAAGCCCGTTATAGGGGCTTTCCCACCACTCATCACAGAATGGGAAACCCTTACCGTCAGACAAGGTTGCATTAGTGGCTTTGGCTTCGTCTCTTGAGGCTTCATAGGGAAAACTGGATAAGCCTTCTTCCGCCCTAAAATGACGATAGTACGGCTGACCAGCAAGGAAAATCTGACTGCCAGCCCACTTCACATCGTCTGGCGTTGTCGTACTTATACCATTGGTTGCTAATCCTGGTTTCTCTCGTAGGTAACGATTGAAACTGGGACGCCAGCAATCTCGCATAAACATGCCGAACTCATCGACAAGGTCAGGATTTTCAATGCGGGATGTGGTTGCTGCCGTAGAGATTCTTCGAATATCGGTCTGGCAAGGAAGAGCGGACTTCGCACTCAATGACAGCGATGATGCTACATAATCCCATACGTACCACAGTACCGGTATTTTGATCGTATCGCCGCCTAAATCGAGTTCTTGCACCTGATCATAGGTGGTGCCAGTGTTACCGTAATCGTTCTGTTCCACATCTGGTGTTGATCCTCCGTCACCGGGTGAACAGGTGGTGTCCATGGCCCTCACATTGCTGACAGAAAGATTGATCATTGGGTTGACGCAAAGTAATAAAACAAAGAATGCCACATAGAGTTGCATCTCTGTTTTATTGAAAAACGATACACCGATATCGTCTTTGTCTCGGTTGTTTCTCACATCAATGATATTGCCACCGATGATAAAGGCGAATGGGATCAGGATGATCCCGGTGCCCATCATTAACGTGAACAAGCCATTATTGATATGCCAGCCCATGACGGTGGTGTAGAGCTCAAAAGCGTCATTGACGATCATGTCAAGTCCCCCAGTGAACCAATTATGTTAAACGGAAATAGCAGCTCATAGACAACGAGCACACGCAGTAGTGGCCATCGCCACCGCATTGCATAGTCAACGAATTGGTGATGATCTTCTCTTTCTGAAAATGACTTTGCGAGCCAACGGCATATTCTCGGCCAACTAATAATCAGCAGGGAATAGGCAAACCACCGAGAGGTTGTAAGCCACCAAAAAGATGCCTCAGCGAAGGTGCCCAATGATTGAGCGCGCTCCGGTGATTGGATCATCCAGAAACTGAGAGCGACGAGTATCCCCAAGATGGCTACAGTAGAAGCCGAATAAGCCAGACGTTTTTTCCAGCGACCAGTGAATGAAGACATTAATTTCTTACCCCTCCACTGAACGGCTGAATGTCAGGCGAGTTGGGAAGGCCTACAGCTGCGCCGGCATCGCCCGATTGCATGCGAATAGAACGTCGCTCCATAAGAACCTGAGCTGTTTTGGCAAAGACCTGCTGCTTAACATTTTTCTCATAAAGAATGCCGTCGATTTCAGCCTGAAGACGCGAGAGAACCTTATCGGCTTCTTTCTGGTATTCGGCATTGGCAGCGACATTTGGCTCCTGTCGGCCAGCTTTAATCAGATCCATAGCCACCAGTGCTTTTTCCACTGTTCTAGCTAGGGCTAATTCAGTGGCCAGGCGTGCCCCTAATATGGATCGCTCGGCTGTATTTTCCTCTTCGCGTAATGCCCGGATCAGATCCTCAGTAACCATAATGCCCATGCCAGGTGCACTGATCTCATCGAGCTCATCTTTGGTGGGCTGGCTGGACATGCCTACCAGTGTGCCTAGCTCGGGAGCAATCTCTTCACGTTCCTCTTTGATCTTCGTCCGGAGTCCTTGGCCTATTTGCGTTTTAAGCTTCGGAGAGCAGCTTTTGCAGACTTTGACTTCTTTCTCACCCACAACACTGGTCACCCAATCGACCGCATCATCACGGTGGGACCATAACTTTTCGATTCGTGGATCAGTCGAGCCTGGGTTTAAGTGGTTGTAACCCGCTCCGACTACATCACCGACGGTACGGATCGGTTCTTGCCAGCGTCCACCGAGCTGTATGCCGTCTGGCCCTTGGATCCCTTCATTGCCGGCCGTGCGCTCAACTTCTTTTTCGGCGGCGCCGGCATCCGGTTGTGACGACTGCTCATTCCAGCTGTCGCGAGTACCAATAGAGACCCAGCCGTCGACCGGGTTTTCGCCATTTGAGACATCGTTGACCATCGCCTCACAGGATTTAACACTCAGGTTGTATTCTTCCTTCGCGTCGACCAGGCCTTTCGTGATTAGATCGTAAATGCCTGGATTGGCTTCCTGAAGCTTGGATATCCCCCAGCTGGCCACCAGAGTCGGAATGCTGGAGATCACATCATCCACGTAGCCATACAAGCTGCGTTCAGCATCTCGCAGAGTGTTTTTGATGGACGCTTCTGGATCAAAGCCGGCGCACACATTGCCGGTACTCCACCTAAAACCGACACCGAGACTCAGGTGATAACGTTGGTCGTAAGCGAACAGATAAGGCTCACCACCTCCAATGTTGTAGTACAGAGCAGAATTATCGATCGGTCGAATCTCGACATTGGCGAGATCGATATCCGCCGCTACACCAGGTAGAGCGTAAACGCCTGTCGTCGTGAGAATCAGTGCGGACAGTAAATTATTGGTTTTCATCTGGCACTCCTGGAGCGTACTGCAATTTGACTATGCGCTCTGGTTTCGGACTTGGTAACTTTTGCGAGCTCAAGAGAAATAATCACATCATGCTCCCGCCACCTGAATTACCGAAATCGGCCCCATCGGTTTCCATCAGATCGTCAAAGTCTTCATCGTCAAATGAACTGGCTTCACCTTCGGTGAGATCAATACTGAAGATCAGAACTGCACCCTCACGTGAGCAGCAAGAGTACGGACGCCACAACAGCCAAGCGTACTGCTCATCAGTATCGTATTTGAAGTTTGACCAACCTGATTTGGTTCCGAATATTTCACCCTTGGTCTGGTACTTGGGCACCAGCATTTGCCACTTATGAGTGGACATATCATTTTCTACAATTTCTTCTGCTGGCCAGCACTTATCGCCACAGTCGGTCTCTGGATCCAGACGCACTCGCGTGCTGTCATCGGGGTTGGTGACAATGTAGCCCGCCCGCTGAGCCGACAGCGCGGCCGCTTTGGGATCCTCCGGGTGGATTGACCAACCGCATCGAGGGTAGACGTTGCCAAATTTAACTGTGGTGGTACCCATATCATGAGCACCGGTGTAGCTCTTGGGATTGAACATATCGGGGATGTTCATGTGCCAGCCGATGTAATCGGCCGTCCATATGTAATACGGCTTATAGGTGGTAATTCCTGACTTGCAGATCATTTCCTCGGAAGAATCGTGAAGCTCTTCATAGATGGCCACACCAGGGTTGCCCCATACCTCAGCTTTTTTGAATCGCAGGTGATCGACATGCTTGCCAGGCGTTGTGGCAAATCCCGCAGCAAACCCAAACATTTCATTGGAGGAATCAACCACCTCCTGCATTTCTTCGAAGGGCGTTTCTTCGTTGCTGTAGCTGGTCACCACAAAATCTGGAACGTAGTTCTTAAATCGAATGGAGTAGTCGAATTCGCAGTTCCACAAGTAGCAGGTCATCCAGACGCAGACACCAACGGGTTTCCAGTCGACACAGTCGATGCAATCCAATGAGGCTTGTAAAAGCATTTTCGTATCGATGGAGTCAGCGCGAGATGCACTCACCGACATCAGAATCAATGTTGCAATCAGGTACTTACGCACGATCGGCACCCTTACATTAGTCTCTTCTAAGCGTGTCTCGGTCATTGTTTCCCCCGGTAGATCAGAAGCGCTTTACGGACGTTTGTCGTGCCATAGACGACCTGCTTACCGTCCAGGACAATCGCCGGTACCTTTTTAATTCGATATCGCATAGCTTGGCCAAAGCCTCGATAGGATTCACGAGCGGCGACCAGGTGAGCTTTACCCTCGGTACTGGCGAGCCAGTCGCTGACTTTTTCACGCACCTCACGTTCAGTGCCAGTGATGGAGGGTTTCTGGCGCTTAATCAGCTTCGGCTTATCGAGGTTCCAGAGCGTAATGTCGGCGCCTGGTACACGGCTTTGAGGTTCGGAGTGCATAGTGCTACGGTAGAACACTTCGACAGAGACAATTTTTTGCGCAATCGCACTACAGCTGGTCAGAGTAAGAACAGCCATCATCGCGACTCTGCTGATCGTTACGCCCATTGAGGCACCTCATTACGCACCAGGTGTGCGGGTAAATTGGGAAGGACCTTTTCAAGGTTGTGGAACGGGATAACAACACCTACTTTATGAACACGAACAGAAAGTGTTCCATGTTTAGTGGCGTTGAGATGTCGACCGTGGAAATTCCCTTTTTCAACCGGGCATCGAGCATGTAACCCTAAGGATAAAAACTCGTGTTGTGCATCGAGCCAACGGTTGGGCATATACATCTTGAATACGGCAGGTGACTCTAAAAATAATCCGCCCTTATCGAGATGAACAGGGCTATCATGTGCGCCGATCACAACGGTGTCGTTGGCGACCGCACCTTGAAGCCAGCTGATGAATGTTTCGTCTATCGTTTGCCCCACAGCAAACCTCCTTATCTTGCTTCTACGCTCGGAATGTTCCATTTTTCTCGATAAGTGCCCGGCACCTCATGGGCATTGCCTGTCGCCTTTCGAAGCGGACCCTTTACGCCGTCTTCGACAAGATAAAAAATATCGCCTCGACAAATATTGCTCGGATGACACGGACGCATGCCAAGTTCGGTTTCTTTGAATGCAACGGTAATTGCCATTAATCTGCCCCAAAAATACGTAGCTTTATCGATGTTCTAATACGGATTGCCTTCTGGCTTCACGAAGCTTGTCAGCTAGCTTGAACGCTGCCTCAACCTCAGTGCAGCCAAACTCATCCATGACAAGCCGGCGCTCGCGCTTCTCTTCTTTTTCAGTGCCGGCGAGCAGCAGGCACGGCGCGGGCGGCACATTGCGAAATAGACCTTTCATGGTGTCGCCAAGCACGACACCTTCGGTGTACTTTTTCTGCACTTTTTTAGTGTTGAGTAACATGTCGCGCTCATCGGATGTGAAGGTTTTGAATTTCTCGATTTCCTTGAGCTCTTTGGCATTTACAAAGAGCACTAACCACCACTCAAACATGGATAGAATTTTTTCCGCTTCGTCGGGAAAATCCTCCATGTTCTGAGTGGCCATCCACAGCCAAACGCCGGCGCGCCGGCCCAAGAGTTTTGCCAGGGTTACCAGGTACTTCGCCAGAAGGCGTTCGGTCGTGATTACATGGGCCTCATCGGTCAGAGCGATGGTGTCGCGACCGTCGTCTTTGGAGCGTTTTGCCCTGGCGATGATTTGATTCATAATGGAGATGTAAGCGACGGAGAGCTTGTCTTTAGTGTCATTGCCACTAGCGAGGATGCCGAGATCAATACGGATATAATCAGCGTCAGGAAGCTCATCACCTTTACGGTTAAACAGCTCACCCGCGAACCCATCGGTGAAAAGCTTCATGGAGTCGACCATCTCCTCGATGCGACCGCGCTTTTCTTGACGATTCTCTTTGGTGGCATCCAAAGCCCGAATAACGTGCTCAGTCAATAAATACTCGCGGCCGGATTTCCGACACTCGACGGCCGCAGCCAATATGGCCTCCTTCAGGAGGGCACCATCTTGCCGGCTGAACTTACGCTCTTCGGATTCAATGCAGCCGGTGACCATGATCTGAGCGATGATGAGCAGTTCACCAAGAAGGTCACGCTCGACTTTTTCGGCAGGCTCCTCTTCAATGTCGTCGGCGTCTTCCTCCAAGTCCGCGTCTACCGCTATCACGTCTTCGGCCTTGATGATGGTGCCATTGGCATCCACCAATTCCAGCGCGGCCTGGAAAGGCGCCAGCGAGGGTGCAACACCCGGAGAAAGTGTGATGTCGACGGTGCTTAAACCTTGCTGTTTAAAAAGCTCTGCGAGTAGACCAAAACTATTACCCGCTTCCATGACCACAAACCGTGGCCGGTAGATGGCCATAATGATCATCTGCAGATAGACTAGGGAGGCGGACTTACCTGCACCGGTGGGCCCATACAAAAACAAGTGCGCGTTTCGGGCACGATCGTTCAAGTTAAGCGGATCCACCATAAAGGGTTCTCCACCGCGGTTTGAGAACAGCAGGCAAGGATTACCTGTACCTGTTTCACGGCCATAGAACGGCAGGATGTTTGCCAGGTGCTGGGCATACATAAAACGGTTGCGCCGCTTGATGTGATCCAAGCGGTGGTCATAACCCATCGGTATGAACCGCAGGTAAGAATCCAAGCGGTAGACATCGTCATCACCGGCAATGAGCTCCAAACTGTTATTACCCAACCAGCTGGTGACTTCATCCATTTGATGTTCCAGTTCGATATCGTCATCCGCGCGTAGCGCAATGGCGATCGACACCGGGAGAATGAGATTGCCTGACTGCAGCTGCTCGCGGCCGTGCTCGATCGCACGCCTTGCGGCGGCCGCTTCCTCGGTTTGCGCCTTTGAGCGCTTTTCCATGATATCCAGATGCTTTTTGATCGCGCTGCGTGTTGGCATTACGAACGTGATAATCACGATGGAAGAGCTGGGAAGTTGGTCCAGTACACAGATGGTGCTGTCACTGACTTGGCGCTCCGCGCTCAGCACACCAATTTCAGGACGATGCGATAATCGCTCTACTTGCAGGACGGTGTGTGGGAGTCCGTCGAAGTACCAATTACCGGTTTTCTTATCCGATCTGGCATCGGGCGATACCACATCATCGGCCAGCGAGTAATCGAACGGTGTGGCCAGTTCATCCTCGTTTACATCATCCGATGAGACATACTGGTTAGATTCCAATAATGCCTCAGTATCACCACCGGTTTGCTGAGGCGCCGGCCGGAACCAACGGAAGAGCCAGTTCCGAATCGTCTCCCCTTTGAGGCGAGTCGATTTGATACCGGCGACCTGCAGGTTCATCGATAATTTCTTGAGGGTGGTGTTCAGCTCCTGGAGCGGATTCATATTGCGGCGCAATTTGATGCCGCGGCTTAAACGCCGATAAACCACCATATACACCCGGCGATAGTTCCCGCCCCAAGGCAGCTCATTGCCACTTGAGGAATCAATGAACAGGCCTTCAGGCGCTCTCATGTCCTCAACGTGGGGCCGAAAGACGTTATCCACGAACCAATCGGTATAGGGGTGGACGTCACCCACTTGTTTCGCCTGGCGACTATGAGCGTAGTCGCGCACCCGATCTGGCAAGTGTTTGAATTCCGCTTTATCCGGGAACGCAAACACCTGGCAGATCCAAGGGCTGCGATCGGTACCGGGGAAGCTCTGTGTCAGGACACGCTGGATCGCATCGCGCTGGAAGATCATGTAATCCATGGAGCGCGCTTCGGTGCTGATCGGCTTAATCTCAATAACACCGGCAACGCTGTAACCATCCTCCAGCAGCACAGCATTGTCATCACCGACAATACCGAGCCACGGCAATAAGTCACTAATACTCGCTTTGTCGCGGTAGCCGCCCTCAAGGTCGGCATCGGTGGCCGTTTTCTTACCAAACGGCGAGCCATCCAGGAACAGTTGCTTAAAGATATCGTAGGCGCTGGCACTCATTGGGCACCTCCGCCAAGGTTGTGGTTGGCAGTGGGTGCCTCTCCGGGCATACCGTAAATATCCCGTGGCCACAGTTTGAAGGGTACGGTATAGCCAGGCACGGGCAGCCCGTCAGTCCCGACAGTGCGAGGACGCACGTACAGATACAGCGTCGGATTAGGAAGTGCCGGAAACAGGTTGTCAGTTTCATTCTGCACCTGACGGGTGTACGCGGTGTAGTCCGGGTCAGGTTCTACCAGATTGCGACCACCCACGACACGCCACAGTGATTGAACAGAGCCACCACCGACCTTCTGGTCATAGACTTCGCGCATATCCAGCCCATCGTCTTCCGGTTCTGGGATGGTCGAACAGGCTGACAGCACAGCCATAAACCCACTAATTAAAGCTGTTCGGAGAATCCAGGGATTCATAGCTCACCCTCCGAGCGTTTTTGTTGTGATTGATGTGCAGATCGCGAGCAACGTGAATGGCCACCTCTTGACCAGGCGCTACATAGATGGCGTCAAAGGTGTCCTGAGAACGCTCCTCAAAAATGTCGATGGTTTTATCCAGACCGGATGCGGCCAAACCCCACTCGCCGTATTCACCGCGATCACCGGTGACACTGGAGATGACGGTGCCGCCATCCACACCGGTGGTGCGCAATGAGTCAGCGCGATACTTGGAGTAGCCTTGGGCGGCGCCCAGTATGGTCATGAGGGACGCCTGCTTATAAGCGTCGGTGATGCGCTTGCCGGCGATGCAGGGTACGCCCTGACGGTCGGAGATATAGCCGATGTTCTTACTGCTCTGGCCTTCACCAAAGCTGGCGCCGAGAGCGTCGGCGCTTACCGTCTTATCGGGCGGCATGTGATTGATTGTGCCGTCGTCAAAAACATAAGTGGCCCCGGTCAGCTCGACCGATACACACGACAGCGACCAGTCACCGCGGGCAACGCCATCGAAAATCACACCATCGAGGCCGGGGATCCTATGGCCGTTTGCGGCCATATTGTCCGAGCCCACAATGAGCTTCACCGGGAACGGGTCTTGGACCTGCCCACCGATGGGCACACGGCCGATCAGGGCGGTCATGGACGTGGCGTCAAACAAGGTCGCTCTGGCCGGAATCGTGTACACGGGCTCTCCGGTGCTCATGGGATTACTGAACTGAGGAAGTGAACTGTCACTGTCAGTGGAGGACAATGATTGCGAGGGCCTTGGGGCTTCGGAACCCGTGCTTAACGGTTTTAAGCGACGGTAGGAAGGTCGACCTTCTACCGAGGTGGTTTGCTCGTAAGTATGCGAGGTATTGCCGAAGGCAAAACTTTCACCATTGATCTTGTAATCGACCGGATCCTCAGAACCACTCGCGGAACCTGGAGTATTGAACCCAAAGTCCTTAAGCACGGCACCTTGGTTGTCCATGGAAAAGTTGCCGACTTTCAGGCTGTTGACCTTCTGCTCCAGCTGGGACAACTGATCGGCAAGGGCTGAATTGATCTCTTCACCCTTATCCGTAGACATATCTGTAACCGTCTTCTTGAGCGTCGCAATTTGATCATCACGCTGCTTAAGCTCTCGGCGAAGATCCCCGTATTGGGCTTGTACTGTACGCAACGTCTCTTCGGTCGTATCGCCTGAGGCGGTATCGGTAATGGTTGGCGTCGCCGGCGCATCCGGTGCCCTGGATCCCGCCGGCACCGATGGAGAGCTTGTTTGGGTGTTGATCGCGACCACGATAACAACCACCAGCAGGATAGCCGCGATCATCCAGGGCATGCGGTTGGTGCGAACTTTATTGGCCATAAGACAGACCTCCTACTGCCTGAGGCAGCGGGTTATCGCTGATCAGGTAGACCGTGGTGCGATCCTCCAAGGTGCCCTTAGGGCCAAGCCAGGTGTGCTGGAAGGCGATGGAGTCAAAGTCGCCGCGCACCAGGCGAGGATCCAGGGAAATCTTTAACGGGGATCGATTAATCACCTCCACGGCGGTCAGGTAATGGCCCCATCCACGCCAGGCAGCGACCGGGCGATAGTAAAAGGATTCGCCGTTGCGGCTACGGATAAGATCGGCCACTTGCGGCGCAGGCACCGGAACCTGTTCGATCGCACGGTTCTGAGGTGCCAGTCGCACTGGACCGTACAGAGATTGGGCTGCGTAGCGTGTGAGCTCGATCTGAAACGGATTGTCCAGCGCGGCCGGCTCGCTGCCGGTTTGTTTGGTCTTGGCCACCAGGGAAGGATTCTCAATCACGTAGTCTGCCGTCGGCGCGTCTTCTACGGCTTCCATATCGATGAGATACACACGCTCCTGATTCTCGCTCTGCACAATCAGACGTCCAGGAGTCGCTGTCTCCAGCGCTTTAAAGTAGGCAACCGATGGATTGGCCTGAGTCGCCTCCAGGTTTTTGAGAAGGTCAGAGGGTATATCGATGCTCACAGGCTCTGGAAATACGACACGGATCTCTTCACCAACCGGGAGCGTGATCGTCACCGGCTGACCGGAATACACCAAGCGAGTGTCAGACCAAGTAACCACCGACAAGCACAGAAGTGCGAAGGTCAACAAGATACGGCTCACAACTCACCTCCCACACCAATGCGCGCCGGGTCGTTGAAGAACCCGCCTATTGCTACGCCAAACTCGTTACACGAGCGTGAGTCGCGGTAGGCGTACAAGGGATAACGCATCACGACATTTTTCACTTCCTCGCCGACAACACGCTCGACCAAGGCAAGATCCAGCCAGACGTACCAGGTGCCGTTACCCAAGGGTTTAACGTGTTCCTTGGTATAAAACGTTGCAGGAGAAATACTGCGAGTGCGCGATAGCTCACCATTGGTGCGACGTTTTTTTACATCGTCTTTTAACCACTTGTACATGTCGGCCGATACGTAACATTTCATTTCATCGACGTTGCTGTCGTAGTCGGCCAGGCCACTCTCAAGCCACTCGTTAATCTGCTTCCAGATATAAAGGGTGTACATGTAAACGTTGGCTTGCTCGGGCATGTTAGGGCGCAACACCGCGCCCTCTGACAGGTCTGGCGGAACGTGCATACGAAAGTCCTGCTGAACATTGGCAAGACGGTAATGCGCGTGCGTTAACAGCAGCCCGAGAAACACTAACCCAATGGCCAGATACCAATTTAGTCGCTCACGCGCGGTCAGCGCGTTTCTGATACGGCTCATAAGCTTCGCCCCCGCTGAAACCTTTCGGTTTTGTTGAATATTCGATCCCCAATACCCCACTCACTGAGCATCAGCTGAAGGACCTCTTTGTAATAGTTATCGCCACGCTCTTCTTTATTGGTCATTAACTTACGAAGCACAAAAACCGATAACGCTATGGTGCCTCCCATAAGAATCACCGCTCCCGCAAGAATGGCTAAGCTGGATGACACACCGAAAAGCACGATAAAGACGATCACTGCCGTGAGCAGTGAAACCGCGCCACAGGCCACAGCGACTACGGAAATCTCACTACCGGTGCAGCCCATGAACACCACGGGTTCATCGGTGAGATCATCAGCTAACTGAATTTCTGAGTGCTCCACGGTATCCCCTTAGCTGAAGAACTGATTGGTAATCCAGATGGCAATAGCCAACGCCACAAGAAAGAACATGACACCTCCCGCAATCGATTTGCCGGCCGATACCCATTTAGTGTCGCCGTCTTTGGCATCGCGAATGTCTTTAAGGGCTTCGAGGAGAACTTTCACACCCAGATAAGCAACCGCAATCCAGATCACAACGGCGGCCACGTATTTAAAAATATTGAGCAGCACATCGAGGGGGTTACCACTATCAGTATCAACGCCATCCATTTCCAAGCCAGGCAAAGAAGGAGCATCAGCAAATGACAAGGACGGCAATAGCAACGTAAACGCGACCATGATTCCTAATCGCATCCAGTGTTTGAATGATTGATAATTCAGAAATGTGTTTTGCATGTTGGTACCCTCATGAAATTGCTGGCGTTATGAGCCAGATAAAAAAGAAAAACAGCACAAACAATCGGATGAGAAGGTTCAGAACATCGCCTTCTTCCATCTCGCCTTTTTGACGACGTTGCCAGCCCGCCACCAAAGCCATCCAAATCAGAAGCGCCAACAAGCCACCAAAAATGATGGCAAACGTCATGTAGGCGTACAGTGGCTCTAAGCCCGAGATGGCTTGAAATTTATCCAGCATGGCGCCTACTCAAAAAACACACCGATGATCTGATCTTGCTCGATAGCCGCCTCGGAACCTTCCCGCGGCAGATAATCACTGTCGAGATTCTTCACCTTGCGTGGTGAACGAGAAGGTGCCCGTAGGTGGCGCTCCAATGCATCGCGAATTTCGGCAAGATCCGTATTCAGCGCCTGATAATTCAGAGGGAACCGAGTGTCGATCGCACTGACCGAGTTGGCTTTGGAAACAAGACCTTGAGCGTCCTTCAGATACACCAGCACTTTCTCCAAGGCTAAGCGTTCTTGATCGGTCACATGATCGACACCCGCGCTCGTTGCGCCGGATATCAATAGCAACAGCGTCAGTACGAGGTATTTCATTGTGTTAGGGCTCCCTGATGAACAAAGAAAGGGTAATGTTGAACGCCCCAGAGCTCGGTAAAGCTGGAGCCCGGTGCGGCGATAAGAGTCAGTGGCTTGAGGATGGAACGCAGCTGCTGCAGTTGTGCAGCGGATTCCACATTAACGACAAAACCCTTGGCGGAGGCTTCCACCAGTTTTTGTTTATGGGCGCTGACCCATTGAACCGAGTAGTTGTCGTACCCCATCACAAAGAACGAGGGATGCAGTTTGGCCGTTTCATGAGGTAGTGGCAGATCACCACCACGAATCCTGCCCGGACTCATACTGGGCGTATGAACCGGAAAATGATCATTCAGGTATGCATCTCGGCGTGGAGGTGTCAATTTGATTTCAGGTGTTTTCAGAAATGGATCACCACCGAAATCCGCAATGGTTTCGGGGGATTGACCTAAGGCCTCCTGACAGAGCAGCGCAATCAGTAGAGTGGCGATACGTTTCATTCGACACCTCCTGCGATGAGAGGCTGCCATTTGGAGAGAACCTGAGCACGATACGACGCTGCCAGTCGAGGATTACTGGGTGCATGGTAGCGACCGGCGGCGGTCACCCAGTCGCCCGAGCGTTCGTATTCAGAACGCAGTAAGGCTGCCGCATACTGAATGTTGGCGTAGGGGTTTATGATGAGGTATGGATCATTGATCACATGGGCATGGGCACACCAGTGGATCTGACACAACCCGATATCCACGTTGCAACGATTGTGGGACAGAAACTCGGACAGTGCTTTGGCCGCCTGCTGAGCGTCCGCGAAGTAGGCGCCACGGCCACCGAGGTTGAGTGTCCACGGCCAAGGATGGTACGCGCCTGACTGACTGTAGCCACTCTCCTGAAGACAGATGGCATACAAGAGTTCCGCTGGGACATTAGCGTGCTTCGCCGCAACCAAGTACGGATCTGGGACAGTCTTCTCTGCCGCCAAGGCCTGCCAGCTGAGCATGATCGAGATAATCAGGATGATCGATTTCAAAACTCGACCTCCATGAGCTCACCGTCCATGCGAGGGTCGCGAACATAAATCTGAGGCAGATCGCCGCTGCTGGGCGACATGGCTTGAAAGAGGCCACGGTCAATATTGAGTGTGATCTTACCGGCATCATTCACGAGCTCTGGCGGAATCGCATGGGTGGCTGCCCATTGAATGATGTCGTCACGCTCAATCTTGCCGATAAAGTAAATATCGAGACTGGCTTTATTTTGAATGACCGATTCCAGCGTCTTCTGGCATACCTGGATACAGTTTTCATCGGTAAACATCACGAGCTTTGAATTGGCCGTAATGTTCGAAATCGACGCTGATTCAACATCAATCATCGCGATCTGTTGACCGAAATACTCTTCTTTGGCGGACTTATATGCGAGGTGCCAGGCGCGCTCATTCATCAATCGCTGCCAGTCCTGCCTGGCGGCGATTTTGGCGTATCGAGTCCGCTCTACCTCAGATTGAGCATTCAGGCCGAGGGCTGACACCGGGCTGATATTAGGTGTCCAGATGCCGCGTGGCCCCTGCATGATGTCCTGGTAGGTTGCCCACTCGGATTCCGTCAACCCCCAGCGCAGCCAGGGCTTTACAGCCTGAGTGCGGCCGGTGAGGCTGTCGGTACGCTGGGTATCGTTGATCTCGGTCTGTGCTGCCTGACAGAGGCAGGCAGTTCCCAAAAGCACCAATATCGCGAAAACACGGGTGATCATATGGACACCGTTAACCGCGTGATTTGGTCTTTGTAGGTGAACTGGACTCGACGGCCGGTGAGATCGACACCGGTCAGTTTCCAATCCATCCATCGGCCATTGAGCCCCATATCCCGGCGATGGCCGTCGTGTGAGACTGACACCTGCACTAAGGTACCCATTTGCTTGATGGCCACAACCGAGAACGGTAGCTCTGGGTTTTTGATCGGAGTCGACGCCTTGTGCTCTTCTTTAAAATCGAGAAAGGAGCGGCGAAGATGGTTGATATCCGAAGCGTTGTCGTTATCAGCTTCACGCATGTCGGACAGCTGCGCCTTAATCTCCATCAGGGTGCCTTGCATCAGTTCGACAGAGCTTTTAACCGATGCAATCTCACCCTCCAGCTTCTGCTGTACCGCGCTGTTGGTTTCCAGCACAACGGATTCGGAATACAGGTCTTCTGAGGATTCCACCTGCAGCAGCGAAGAGGTAATTTCAGGGTCGACGTTGTCGGCTGTTTTACGTTGAATGTCGATGGGTGGTTCGGGTAGTGATATTTTTTCTACAGGCGGTGTTGTCTGATCCTCGACGACTTCTTGTTTGGCTTCTGGAAGGAAAACCACAAGGCCTACAAATGCAACTAACACCAATATCAACAGTGATGCCAAGGCGAGTTTGAACCACGATGGCATTGAAGAGCGGTTATCAGCGATAGGCTCTCGGGGTTCATCCGAATGCTCTATGTTTGGCAAACTTGAGTCAGTAGTCGATTGCATACGATCCCCTAAATAAACTTCTTGAACGTTGACGCGGTGTAATACACGAACGTGAAGAAAAGCAGCTGTGGCACGATAAAAAAGAGCGCCGGATTGATTGAGAAAGGAAGCGTCAGGTACAAGCCAGAGCTCAAACCGATGGCCGGTTTTATCCAGCCTTTTACTCGGTGATACACAAAGGATGATTCCACACCACCACAGGCTTTTCGGATGTCGCGAGCGACCAAGCCGTCCACAAGCCCGAGGAGCCCCCAGAGGATGAAGGCCGGTAGTGCGAGCAACACCACTGCCAGACGAATGACCAGCGTGTAGGTGATATCAATGGCACTGCTGATCCCTATGGCGAGCCATCCCATGTACTGAGAGAGAAGATTCAGCACTTTGGGCAAACCAATAAAACTGTACGCTTCGTTCACCCACGTAATGGCCTTGTCAGCCAATTGCGCTGGGTGAAGTTTTAGAAGTGCGTTCTGATCGATGTGTGAGAGATAGCCGATCTCTTCGGTGAGCATGTGTCTCGCGTGGGTCTTATCCCACCAACCGGCCAGCATGCCAATCCACTCGATGACGCTGGAGATAAACACCGCGAACAGAAACCAAGAGACTAGAGAGGCAACCTGTGAGATGGTACTACCGAGCATGGTTTCACGTCCGGTATCTTGTCTGTCTATGCGCTGAGTGCGTGTCATGCGACCTCCGCCCACCGTGCTGGCATTTTGTGCCAGCCTTCGGAATTCTTCGCGGCGTACTGCTTTCGCATCTCATTGGTGACAAAAGAGAGATCCGAGGGCAACGATTTTTCATCGTTGAGCATGGGAAGACGAATCTTGTAAAGACGGCTTCCCACCAAGGCAAAGGCTTGCCCTTTCGGCAAGCGTGTCACATCACCAGGATGCAGCAGTGGTACTCGTTGAGTGCCAATGTGCTGCTGCGTGGATGAAACAAAGTCCACCTCTTCAGAGGCTGGACTGTCGGTCGCGCCACTACGGAGGCCAAGTGTATGCACATCAACATCAGGTAATTGCTCGGTCAGCAGTTCAGCCGTGGCGAGCTCTTTCACGCGCAGCATAATGATAGAGCCCAAGTTACCAATTACCTGAGCGGCTTTAGCGGTATCACCAAATCTAACGATAATATCGCTCATGGTTTGGGTATAAGCGGTCAACTGGAACCCGGCACCGCCGGCCTTGTTGGCCATCGGAACAAACTCTTTACCCACCAGCTCGTTGAATTCATCCAGGTGAAGGCAAACCTTGCGCTTCTTGCCATTGCGGCCATCGACTTTCAGCAGGCCTTGATCCGATCCAAATTTGTAAATAGAGCCCGCAGTGGAGGTCAGATCGGCAAACATGGAGCTGCCCACCGCACTTGCGACTTCCGCGTCGCTTAGCGCATCGAGGCCGATATACACAATGCCGCCTTGGCGAATGATCGACTTCCAGTCGATGATTGGTCGCTTGTCTTCCAAGTCGAGATAGTCGGGCGAAAGCAGCTGTCCCGTTTTACCCGCACAGAGTTTTTCCAATAGCGGGAAAAGAGACGCGACCAACTTGTCGTAGAAAGATTTCTCGTACTCAAATGTTTTGATCAGGGCGTGGGCGACTTCATCGTACAGGCCGTATTCTTTGTAGACTACAACAGCGGCCCATGCCTTACGGTCTCGCGCTGACATGCTGCGATCAGGTTTACGATCTGACTCTTCGACCTTCTCAATGTCCTTTTTCCATTTTGGGAATTCGGCTTCATTTTTCTTAAAGACGGCTTGCAGGTATTCATACAGAAGCGGGTCAATGTCTGCGCCGTATTGCAAATAGAACTCATAGGAGAGGCGTTTACCAAGTTCGGTACCGGCGCGGCTGATCACATTCACATAGCGCCATGCAAATTCTCGGAAAGCTGCGCTATTGCCTTCACCCGGTAACTGGCTAGCAATTCGACTGGCCGGTTCTGTGATACGCCCAAAGGAGCCTACCGGGTTATAGCGACAAGAAACGTCCGGGTAGCCAAGGTGGAACATATAAAACTGGTGTTCACGTCCGGCTTTGACCGATTCAGCCCACATGCGAATTAGCAATTCGGCATCGCCTTTCGGGTCAAAGACAATCACGACATCGTCGTTGTGTATGTCCTGAGTGACCAGCACTTCGCACAGTCTTGTCTTACCTACACGAGTGGTGCCCACTACAAACTTATGTGCAACGCGCTCACTTTGAGGCTCGGTGATATCGTATTCACCTTCCCACAGACCCACACCGTGAGTGGTGGTATCACCACCTAAATCCAAATTGACGGGCGACCAAGGATTAACCCAGTGGGTGCTGCCCAGCAAATTGCCAAGACCCGTAGTTAATGGCGAACGCTTAAAGGCGGATTCGATTTGCCGTGCGCGTTTGTATCCCGGTGATGAATAGCGTTTAACGATGTGTCGATTTTCGGGTTGCTTACAGTCGTGGTGGCGCTGGGTATGAATGGCTTCCCACTCAAAACCTTTTCCCAGAAATAAATCTTTTTTGCTGCACGGAATCTCAGTGCTGCTGATCTCCCACCACGGCAATACCGTCAAGCCATGCTGATACTTCATAAGCTGAACGGCGGAAGCGGTTCGAGTAAAAAATCGATACCCACAGAAAGCGGCCAGCGAATAAGCCACAGGCGGCACGGTTAATAACATGCCGGGGCTCATCACCGCGAGACCTGCACCACAGGCATAGGCGAGACTCGAAGAGAGCTCTACCGGTGATCGCATCAGCGATTCTATGGGGTGTTGGTTACTCATACGGCTGAGAATACTGACCGTGACGGATTTCGCATCAATCAAACTGCACAAGGGCTGTACAAATTGATTGCTGAAATAAGGAAAGGAAAACGCTAAAAAGCGGGCTATGCCCGAATGGTTAATGGCGTCTATCAGAAAAGGCGCCCCGGTCATCCACTAAAGTCCGTGGATGACCGGGGCGGTCAAAGGGGCATAAGGGGGCAATGGATCAATAAGGGAAAATGGCCCTGCGGGGCTAAGGGTAACCGCAAACGATAAAGGGTTCGTTATGACACAGTCTCACTGGGAGCATTCAGTCACGGAAGCACTCTCAAAACTGGGGAAGCCGAAATGGCTTCAGCCTTTGCAGCAGCTCTGCGAGGCATTCGAGGGCGTGAGCCTCGATGGTGAAAACATCAGCTCTGAGATAGAGCTTGTGCTGTGGGATCTGGTATCTCTAAACAATAATTCCGACAGCCTCCCGTTGGAGCGCTTATTTCAGCGTCGGTTGTCCGAGCTTGAATGCTGGACACACCGAGCGTTCAACCCCTCTGGCAATCCTCAGTTTTGGAACCCGCTCCAGGAAAGCTTTAAAGCATTTAAATCAGGTCAGGGTTCCATCCGAGAGTACACCGCCGCTAATGCCCACCCAGCGCAAGACATGATACGCAAGTGGGCTGAAGCACACTGCGTATGATTAAACGCCTATTTGGTAAGGTATTCACGCCCGATCCCGCCCAGCCTCAAGTCGAACTTCGAGCGTCACAGCTCGATATGACTGCATTACCGATACTCACCGCGCGCGAGCTTCTGGAGTACGTCGGTTATGACGCGACGTTGAGCGGTGTGTATCGTCTGGTCGGATTAAGCGAAGAGCACTTCGACACCCTCTATCGACAGCCAACCTACGGTTTTGCGCTTTGCAGTCAACTTGCACCAGCCTCAGAGAATAACCACCACTCAGGCCCTGGAGGTCTGTTACAGCATACGCTCGAAGTGATCGAAAACGCGCTGCATATCCGCCGCAGCTATCAGCTGCCGCTCGGCGGCTCTCCCGAAGAGATCGCCGCACAGGAACACATCTGGACCTATGGGCTCTTTATCGCCTGTCTCCTTCACGATATCGGCAAGTTGTTTCGGCGAATCCAGTTGATACCAACCTACTCGGGAGGTCGGACTGGATTCTGGACACCTCAGGATGGTTACCTGAGTGATACTAACGCAGTGTCCTACGCGATAGCGTTCAATGATGTGCCTTACAGGAGCCATCAGCGGCTCAGTCTTACCATGTTTGGCACTTTGATCCCCAAGCCTGCTAGGGCATGGCTGACTCAACACCCCGAGATATTGGATCAGGTTATTAACTATCTGTGGGGGGAGGAGTATGAAAGCCAGGTGATCGCCGATATCGCCATCCAGGCCGATAGGCGCAGCACCGCGAAGAATCTGGATATCAAAAAGCCGGCATCCCGGCTACCGGGGGCCGCTGATTCGCTGGCCGATCGCATGATCAAGAGACTGCGACAGCTCATTGATGAGCGTGAGATCAAGTACAACCAGGATGGTGGGATGGCCTGGGTGACCGGTGAGTACACATACTTTGTGTGCCGGCCGCTGGCTATGAAGCTGATCAGTAGCTTTGAGGACACCGGCACATCGGGGATGCCTCAGGATCCTGTGAGAATCTACAACGTGCTGCAGGAGCATGGCTTTGCCATTGAGAATGACGACGGCGGAGCCGTTTTCAAGATTTCCATCGAGCATGCCCAAGGACGATTTAGCCATACGTTTACCTGCCTCAAATTCAAAACGAGACTGCTTTGGCGCGCCGTGAGGCTGCCGCAGCCGTTTGAGGGAACAATCCGTGAGCTCGGCGCCGATAAGGCGCCTCAAAGTGAAACTGCACCAGCTCCAAGCCGGACGCGGTCAGCGCCGGCCACATCTTCCGAGTCTGCACCAGTAGAACACGAGCCTGAGGACTGGGCGTCGGTAGACGCTGCGCCCGCTAGTGAGGCTGCTCGCCCCCCTGAGACTGTCGAGGATGATACGGATCCCTTTGCGGATCCGGTACCGAGTGAGACTGCACCAGATTCCCAACCCGCCCTGGAAGAGGATCAAGTCGATGCCTTCGAGGCTGAGCCTGTATCGGCCAAAACACCCGTGAAGTCTGCTAAAGCAGACAATGACACAGGTTCCTATGAGGCTGCCGAGGACTTAGGGCCTGCAACAGATATCAAGAGTCTGGATTGGACCGACGATGTGGGTACGGCTTTTTTGGATTGGGTAAAACAAGGGATTCACCGTAAGACGTTGTCTGTGAATAACGCCAAAGCAGGCCTGCATTTTGTGGAGGAAGGCGTCTTTTTGGTATCCCCCCGGATATTCCAGCATTTTGTCAAAGAGGCCCGCCTGGGGAATGGTGGTGAGTACACGAAATTGCAGAAGCGGTTCGCTCGGCTCAAGGTCAACCTGAAAACCAAACTAACCCACCAGAATGTCCATCGCTACACCGTCGATACAGGCAATAAGCAAGCTCGCCTCAATGGCTGGCTGTTGCCTTACTCAGCGCTGTTTGATGAGGGGCAAGAGTTACCTAAGACCAATAAATTCGTGAGAGCTTCTGACGATGAGTAGATCTAATAAGGCAGCTGTACATAGCTTTACTTTATTTTGGCGCACAAATCCAAACATTACAGTTATATTAAACGCCTCCGTTTATAGTTACATGGAATATAAGGAGTTAGTAAGATGCGTATAACGGAAGCGGCAGAGCTGTACATCGCCCTGAATGTCTATCAGCAAGATACTGCAGACACCCTCAACAGAGTAGCCAGATTGTTTGAGACGAGATCAGGCTGCCGATCGATAGAGTCGATTGACTTGGTAGCAATCAAGACCTTCCGAGATGAAACACTGAAGGTGGCTAAGCCGGTTACCTATAACGGTTATCTTCGCTACCTCAAATTGCTGAGTAAATGGCTGTTTGATGAGGAGTACGTGCAAAAGGATTGGTTTTCTAAAGTTAAGTCAGCAACACTCCCGATTGCTCCACCAAAAACAGTTGATGATGATGTTTTCCTTAAGGCAATCACCTATTTGAAAACTGACAGCGGCGCCCCCCAACCAGCTTGGTTTTGGCTGATAGTGATAAGGTTTTTATACTTTACAGGCGTCCGTAGAAGACAACTTGTAGCTATTGAATACCAAGACTTAGACCTAAAAAAGCAAGTACTTACTTGTAGCTACAGGGGCTCAAAAACATACCGCGAATGGGATATTCCGATTGCCGACGATCTAATACCTGATCTGGAATATCTAATAAGGCGAGCAGAGGATGAGCTCGGAAGACCGATGCGAGAGGGAGACAGGCTATTCAACGTGTGCCTTTTTTATCACAGGTATAAGCCTGACCCAAAGAATAACGGTGCAATGCGCCGTGAACATGTCACTGGATTCATGAGAAGGCTATCCAATAAGATTGGTCAAAGAATTGGAGCCCACCGAATTCGGCACACTACGGCAACGGTTCTCTGCAACCCAGTGGACGAAGAACATGAACCTGATATTTTTTCGGTTCAAAAACTGCTGGGACACACCCAGCTTTCTACTACGAGAAACTATGTTAAAACTAAGATTGGGCGTATTCGAACACAAGTGAATCGAATGAGCTTGCCAAAGTGATGTTTTTTTGGCCAAATGCAGCTAAATACTTGACATTTGACCTCTATAACGATATTACTTTGTGTCAAGTGAACAAAGCAAGACAATACTTGCTGTTCAAATATTGCGCACAAGCAACATTAAGCACTCATAATGCTGGGGTCGGCGGTTCAAGTCCGCCCCTAGCTACCATATTTAATAAAAAACCCCCGTGGGCTTTGCTCACGGGGGTTTTTTATTAAATATTGCTACGGGGTGAGACGCAGAACCGCCCCCGGTTCACCCATTGCGACCAAGCAATGGGAAACGAGCGCAGCGACGCCCGCAGGGTTCTAAAACGCCCTAGCGTTTTAGAATTAACCCGCCCCTAGCCTCCTCCAGCTAACATCCGATCATGGGTATAAGCCTACCCTCGCCTGCGGGGGCTTTGTTTTTAATATGTGGTTATGCGGTGAGCCGCAGAACCGCCCCCGGTTCACCCATTGCGGCCAAGCAATGGGCAACAAGCGCAGCGACGCCCGCAGGGTTCTAAAACGCCCTAGCGTTTTAGAATTAACCCGCCCCTAGCTACCATATTGTGAAAGGGTTAGTGGGTTAATACCTACTAACCCTTTTTTATTTCTTCCCATAAAAGTACCAGCTTTCAATACCAGCACTCCTCTCCTATGCAAATTTCATGGGTAACCCAGAAGATCTAGCAAAATTTTGCATGGTGCGAGCGAGCTAATATGCCTATTCGTGAGTGCACTGAAACAGTGATGAAAGCCATTCAGGAAGAGATCGACATTGAGTAAGACAAACCTAGCACTCCACCCTAACAAGTTTTCGATAATAGGGATCAAGCGCGTCTAAAGCTTAGGCGATCGTCGATATAGTGCTTTGCATTTAAATATTGGTGATGGAGGCCTGATGTTTACAAGCTGGCCCAGCGTGGAACGCCTTTGAAAGGGGATGCGTTGTGGCGAAGCCACGCTTTTAGCAGTCCCGCTTGCCAAACTTGTTAGCCCTTTTTCCTGCTACGTGAATAAGCTTTCTTTATTTTAGCAACTATATCAGGATTTTTTCTTACTTCATTTCTAATCAGGTCAATTGTTGCCTTAGAGTATTTATTTATTTTCGATGTTCTCCCAGTGGATACGATGGTGTGATACTTTACATTACCTTTGATCTTGTATTTCCAGTCAAAAGCTTGGAGCTCGTAGTTGTTAATCCCGCACTCCGCTTGAACATGAGTGGCTGTATAAGGATACGCGCTCTCCGCGTAAATAACACGATCCGCCTCTAAAACCCCTGACACATCCCCAACAAGTTTTAGTGCTGGCGCAGCATCAGATTCAACGAAGTGACCCTCACGTATAAATTTAAGTTTGTCTACGACTGACGAATCTATCAATACTGTACTTGGGCCTACATCCATTTCTCCTGTTGCTGTATCAAGGATGTGGACTTGGCTTGGGCCAACTGAGCCAATTTTTTGTATATGATCCATCCAAAGCCGCTTTTCTTTTTCTCTTTCGTTATCAAGTATTGCTGATAACTCCGGATACATAATCTCTTTTGTCTCACCACGGTATCTATAATAAATGGCGCCGGGGCGTAATATTTTTCCCTGCCCCTTACGACAAATAATTGGTTTTACCCGGGCCTCTTTCACGGACAATATGCCAAAGCTTTTGCCTTTCCAGTCAAAGCTATCTATGGAATAGCTTATATCAGACGAGAAATATTCGAGAATTACAGCATTAAGCTTTGTTGGGTCAAGTTTGTCGAATTTATCATTTGTTAAGCCAATCGGAACTCTAGGATGATCCTGTATACCAAAAACAATTCTTCCGCCTCGATTATTTGCCATTCCTACGAGGGATCGTACATATGTATGAAGGGAGTCACCATAATGAAATGATTGCTTAAACTCCAAATCAAAGGACTCTCTTTTAGTCAAATGTCCCTTGGGATTAACAGCGATCTCAAAATCTTCCATAATTCACCAAGAGGGCTAACGCTTTGCTCACCGGTAAATTGAGAGCGCAGCGAGTAATCTATCCGCGTGCAGCAACTTGTTAGCCGCCCTATGCTTCCGGCTCATTAATTTCAGGAACGCCAAATATCATAGGCGTGCCACTGCTAAAAGCCTTTCCGACAGCAATGGCATGCCGAGGCCTAAGCCGGGTAAGTGACGCTACATAATCTGAACTCATATAGTTGCCCAGAAATTCTGCGCTTGTTCGGTCAAATTGTTGAAATGCTATGACAGAATTGCATTGAGTCAGAACAGTTTTTGATACATTTGCAGTTCGTTGAGCGATAACAATAAATCCCACACCATATTTTCTGCCTTGAAGCGCAATCTGGGCAATACTGTTCACAACTGCACTAGAGCGTTTATCATCAACGCCCAAAAAGTTCCACTCAGGGACTATGGTATGCGCCTCTTCCAGAACTATACATACCCTTTTTCCGTCCAACTCTCTTGCTTTGGCAAGTTCAAATAACGCTTTGAAGAACCATTTGGTATATTCGAGTATTCCCGCTGAGTTTGCGACGTCTGGGAGTTCAAATAAAACTGCTTTGTTATCACTTGCAACAAAACCCTGTAAAGCAGCTTTAAACCCATCACGCAATTCCTTTTCTTTTGCTGCTATCAAAGGTTTGTTTCGCTGATTGGGAAATTTGTCCATTTCATCGCTAATTATGTCGATAGCTGTAAACATAGTGTCAGCTTGAGCACCTTGGACTAATGAATCGCCAATTAAGTCTGCCAGCTTAACTCCATACTCGTTCGTGAAATCGACACATACTACTTTGGTGTCATCATCTGCAATTTGACGTATTAAGTTTCTAGCAAAAACAGACTTTCCTGACCCTGTTACACCTAGTATTGCCAAATGATGTGTGACAGCAGTTTCACGATCAATAAACACCGGAAAGTTGGTGCCGGGGATATTGCCTATCTGATATTCATTTGGCAGACACTCTGGCACTTCTATTGTCTCTGCTTTTGATACAGGGCTGTTCATGCTTGGAACCCATCCATACCTATCAAAGCTACGAGTTTCTGCATTCCAAATTCCAAGCTGTACTGCTTCCCCAATTATAAAACCAGCCTCATTGCGTGACTCAAGTGTTTCAGATCCAGTGGTTCCCTCTACGACTTGATATAAAATATTATGTTCATCACAACTAACCTGTAATAGCTCGCCTTCTTGAATACTTATATTGAACGCGTATTCGAACTTTAATTTCTCAATGGTTGCGCCTTCACAAACAGTTCCGACTAGATGACCCACCAAATCTAAGTCACTATCCGCCTCCAGTAAGTGTACTACTCCCTTTTTCGGGCTTTCAGGCATTGTTGTTTTTTCTAACAATTCTCCGAATGAGTCATCAGTTAATATTTTTAGCCACCGTTGTTCATTCAGCTCATATGCCTCTAATACAAGCCCTGCAATCCATCTTTCTCTACCACCTGCATTGGATATAAATCCAGTCACATCAAACCGTTTTACAGGTGGGCTGTCAGGGTAGACTTTTGCTAGATAGGCACTAGACGACTGGATGCCAAATAACTCTGCCACAGCAGACTCAGGCTTTGGAGCAAGAAACCTAAATGAATATATTGCCTTCTTAGGATCAATAATGAGCAATACAGATGCGTAAGCGAAGAGCGCAATAAATAGCGGTGATTGGCTATCAACATAAAACAGGACACACAACACGAACAAGGTAAACCACAAAAATCTTCCATTACCAAACCGAATAGCGAGCGTTTTCAATATTATTGAAGCTCTATTCATTGGATCTACAGGTGATTTTTCAGGACTAAGTAGCAAAAGAGCTAATAAAGATAGAATCAATAGTGTGGCACTATAGCCCCAGAAAACCCAATACCACAAACCCATATCTTTCAGCTCGGATTGAATCGGCGAAAGTAGAAGCAATATAGAAACTGCTGAGGCCACTACATCTGTGGGTCGCGTAAAAAAATGTTCAGCTAACAACGTAGTGAAAGATAACATGATGAGTGAAGACATTATTACAATGCCTTTATTACTAAGAGCATCAACGGGTGTTTTGAATACGAAATAACCTACTAAAAGTAGTGCTAGTACGGCTAAAAAAACGATTATTCTCTGACCCTTTGGCATAAATGCTCCTTGGTGGTTTTAGCGGCTAACGCCGCAATTTACGGACGGAGTGTGCTGGCGCTTTTTGTGCTACGCTCAAAACGCGACAGCACACGAAGTTCCGCAAGATTGCCTTGTATGGTTGGTTTAACACAATTTCCTTTCCTGTTAAAAAGCGATAAGGTGAGGCTCATGTCTGCAGCAACAGACATTCGGCATAGTAGCTCGATTGATGCCAGGCACCGGTACAACCGAGTCCGTTAACAAGCCAGAGCACTATGCCGATCCTACTTTTA
>NZ_JAULRU010000747.1 GCF_030518155.1 Gilvimarinus gilvus
ATAAGAAATCAACGAAGTTTAGCAATTTTAAGCGAAAATCCTTTGGATGAAAAAACATATAATTTTAAGATTAAACCTTATAAAATTCACGAACGAATTAAAGATGTTAGTTTCTACTCTTATGATTCAGACTTTAAACATCAACATTTTATCAAACATCCAAATTCTATCGAAACGAAGTCATTTAAACTCCTATTAAATGAAGAAGATTCAGCGCTTCCTTTCTATGTGTTAATTCATCAATCAAAGCTTTATCCTTTCGAAAATAATAACAAATTAAAAAGGGTAATTGCCGATGCCAGCAACTACCCTTCTATTGTTAGAGAACTTGAAGAAACTTCTGATTCTGTTTTATGGAAAACCTCTCAACAAGGTTATTTCTCGATTAAATTTTGATATCGTTTATGAAATCTGTTGAACTACGATAACCCAAAACGACTTTGTTGATATCTCCTTTTCCGTTCATCAAAACAGTTGCAGGATAACTCAATTGTCCGTTTGTAAAGGCATATGCCATATAATTCGCTTTAGCAGGCGCAATATATGTATACTGAATTCCCATAAATTTTACCATATCCTTTGTTTCTGCATCAAATTTTACCGCAATATAATTTTTGTTTACATAATCTGCGACTTTATTATCTGTAAAAGTTTCTTTGTCCAAACGCTTACAGAATCCACACCAAGTTGTATAAAAATTAATCAATACAGGTTTTTCTGGATGTGCTTTTATTTCCTTTGTTGCTTCGTCTAATGATAACCATTTAATTTCTTGTCCGAAAAGAAATGATGATAAAATTAGGGCAGCGATTGCTAAGCTTGATTTCATAAATTTCAATCTTTATTATTTAACTCCGTGCATCAATTTCTTCATAACTGGATTTAATGCGATAACGATTAAACCTGCTACAATTGGTACAATTGTAAAAATTAAGAAGAAAGTTGATAACGAATATTCTTTTGTAATATTTTCGATT
>NZ_JAULRU010000748.1 GCF_030518155.1 Gilvimarinus gilvus
AAGTTTCCGACGCCATCAAGGCCGCTGGTCCGCAGCTGTAAGCTGCAACCAGCCGCAATGAGAAAGCCGCCAGAATTGGCGGCTTTTTTGTTATCCGTGTCCCGTCCTGAATAAGGTTTACACCTTCCATCCCGAATTTCCGGAGAGTCAGATGGAGCAAGGTGTAAAGCGCACACAGCGTGATTACTCACTGTCTTTTAAATTGGCGGTGGTTGATCAGATCGAAAAAGGCGAACTGACCTACAAACAGGCCCAGGTGCGGTATGGCATCCAGGGTCGGTCGACGGTTCTGGTATGGTTGCGTAAGCACGGTCGGCAGGATT
>NZ_JAULRU010000749.1 GCF_030518155.1 Gilvimarinus gilvus
CTTAGCGCTTGAGTCGAGCCGGATTCCTGAAAGTCCCAGTGCCTCCAAACCAAAGCCTACAGGTCCTTCGGTGTAACCTGACTGTAGCTTGAGCAGAAAACCCTGCGCCCACTCTTTGCGATCTTCGCCCCCATCACGAAATCCATCATTGAAATAGTAATTTCGCAGAGCCAGCCGGCCCTCGGAGTCTTTGAAGAAGTCTGCTTCAGCAAAATTGGGGAACAAGCTAGCAATGACGCTTGCACACGCGAGTGTGCGCGATGTTGTGAGGGTGTTCATCGGAAATCTCTGCTGTGTATTGTGATTTTTGGCAGCATCAAAATGGAGCGACCCAGTACTATCCATCGCAGATTACGCAGCGTCATGCTGGACGGGATT
>NZ_JAULRU010000750.1 GCF_030518155.1 Gilvimarinus gilvus
CATCCCACTGCTGTTCATGGGCGGGGTGGTTGGCCGGCTGTTCAAGGAATTCGCCCTGACCGCCACATCCACCATCCTGATTTCAGTGGTGGTGTCGCTGACCCTGGCGCCGACCTTGTGTGCGCTGTTCATGCACCGCCCACCTGGCGGGCACCAGGGCGGTTTCGGCGAACGCCTGGTCAACTGGTACGAGCGGGGCCTGAACCGTGCCCTCGCCCACCAGCGCGTGACGCTGGGCGTGTTCGCAGTGACCCTGGCGCTGGCGGTCGTGGGCTACGTGGCCATCCCCAAGGGCTTTTTCCCGCTGCAGGACACCGGCTT
>NZ_JAULRU010000751.1 GCF_030518155.1 Gilvimarinus gilvus
AACGAAGCGGAGCTGTCGGTAGTTGTTGAGGCGTACCTTGCCGAAAGCGAGGCGGAGCAAGCGCAAACCGAAGCCAAAACACCGAAGGCTAAACTCGGCCGCAAACCGCTGCCAGCGGATCTGCCACGCGTACGCATCGAGCATGCCTTATCCGAGCTTGAAAAACAGTGCCCCTGTGGCCATGAACGCACCGAGATCGGAGAAACCTTAAGCGAGCAACTGGACATTATCCCGGCGCAGATGCGGGTGCTGGTCAACGTGCGTAAAAAGTACGCGTGTTCTGCCTGTGAAGGTGGCGTCCAAACTGCACCACTGCCGCCGCAGCCCATTCCCAAAAGCAACGCCAGCCCGGGATTGTTGGCTCACATCGCGACCGCCAAATACCAGGATGCCTTGCCACTGTATCGTCAGGAGGTGGTGCTGAATCGTTCCGGTATTGAGATTCCCCGCAATACATTAGCCAGCTGGATG
>NZ_JAULRU010000752.1 GCF_030518155.1 Gilvimarinus gilvus
AGCCGGTGTTCTTCACCACCTCCAACGTGGGTGGCCAAGGCCCGAACGTGGGCAAGGATACAGCGCCGCTCAAGGACGCTTATTCGATTGAAGAACTCAAGACCCTCGACGTTATCCTGACCTGCCAGGGCGGCGACTACACCAACGAGGTCTTCCCCAAGCTGCGTGAAGCCGGCTGGCAGGGTTACTGGATCGACGCCGCCTCGTCCCTGCGCATGCAGGACGACGCGGTCATCATCCTCGACCCGGTCAACCGCAAGGTCATCGACCAGCAGCTGGACGCCGGTACCAAGAACTACATCGGCGGCAACTGCACTGTCAGCCTGATGCTGATGGGCCTGGGTGGCCTGTTCGAAGCTGGCCTGGTCGAGTGGATG
>NZ_JAULRU010000753.1 GCF_030518155.1 Gilvimarinus gilvus
GATCCAACCCTGATTTTTGCGAAAGCCAACAAACGCGGCAGGCCACCGGCTTGCCCGAAATAAGGAGATTCACATGCTTATGCTCAGCCGGAACATCGGCAAGGCCGTCATCATCGGCGGCAACATCCGGGTCAGCGTGGCCCAGGTTAACGGCTGTCAGGTTCGCCTGGGGATTGAGGCCCCGCGCGGGGTGATCGTTGACCGCGAAGAGATCCACGCCCGCCGCGTGGCTGAAGGTACCGTCGATGAAGCGCCAGCGTTCAGCATCGACGAGCACGTCAAGCTGGCGGCAGATGCGCGCCGTTACCGCTGGCTGCGTGACCGCGAGCGCATCGAAGATCCTGACGAAGACCTGCT
>NZ_JAULRU010000754.1 GCF_030518155.1 Gilvimarinus gilvus
TATCATTTTTCGTAAACTCGTTTGATTGAATCTGTCAATATTTGGTAAATCTGTAATAATCTCGAATCATCTTGTAAGGCCTCTAAATGACGATCAATAATCACTTGATCTCCACGTTTTGCTGGACCAGTTTGCGCATCTTTTGGACTCATTTCGATCACTTTATTTGCTGTTTCCTGTATAAGAGGCAACAAAACATCGAATGGAACATTGTTTTGTTCACAAATATTTCCAGCGATATAATATAAATGATTGACAAAATTATTTGCCCAAACACCTGTCATATGCACTTGCATTCTACTTGCAAAATTTAGTTCGTGAACTTCGTTTGAAATACGATTT
>NZ_JAULRU010000755.1 GCF_030518155.1 Gilvimarinus gilvus
AATCATTAAGATTGATCCTAATAAATACAATGTTCCACCAAATGCACGTAATGGATATAACCATTTTTTAAGAATAGTAACCGTTTGTAAGAAGTTACCATATTCTAATGTTCCGTCTGCTGCGAATTGTTTCCACATTAAACCTTGTGTCCATCCTGCAACATACATAGGAATTACCCAGAATAAGATACCGAAAGTACCAATCCAGAAGTGAGCATTAGCCATCTTAACAGATGCTAATTTTGTATTGAATAATTTTGGTGCTAAGTAATAGATCATACCAAATGCGATAAATCCATTCCATCCTAAAGTACCTACGTGTACGTGAGCAGGAACCCAG
>NZ_JAULRU010000156.1 GCF_030518155.1 Gilvimarinus gilvus
AATTTGAAAGAACGTTTGACAAAATATCATGGCGATAAAACGCAGAAAGTTTTTGAGATGTGGACAGAAACTTGGTTACGCCCAGATTTTATTGATTTTGATATTCGAGAAGAATTAAAAAATATCGAATGTCCAACTTTGGTTATTCAAGGAATTGATGATGAATATGGTTCGATTGAGCAAGTAAATGGAATTATCAACAATGTAAAAGGAAGAAAAGAAAGTTATCTTGTTCCTGATGCAAAACATACACCTTACAAAGAAAATAAAACGCCAACTTTGGCTAAAACAGTTGAGTTTATTGATTCGTTATAACGAATCAA
>NZ_JAULRU010000756.1 GCF_030518155.1 Gilvimarinus gilvus
GATCATCGCCAACATAAGCGATAAGCGCTGGAACATGGTCTGTAATTAAACGTATCCATTGCTCACTTTCTCGCAGCGTCTCAGCATACTGGTGTCGCTCGGTGATATCGGTATAGGTATTTACAAACCCACCTTCAGGAATGGGGTGAGTACGTATCTCAATAACCTGACCATTTCGTAAACTCTGCTCAAGCTCGATGGTCCCATTACTACTATGATGATTGCTAAATGGCGTTAACAGAATTAACTCACACTGAGCGATAAGATCACCAAAAAGCGGCTGTGTATTCAATTCCGCCTCTGTAAAGCCTGACAACTCAAGGAAGCGCTGATTCCACACCTCAAGAT
>NZ_JAULRU010000757.1 GCF_030518155.1 Gilvimarinus gilvus
AGCACATCCAGCGCGAAAGGCCCCAAAGCGAGGAGAGCCCCTGCAACATCAGGAGACAGCCCACTGGTCAGCCTTGCGTAGCGGGACGGTCCAGCTTCTGCATAAACCAGTACGGCACGACGAGGGCGGTGCTCACCCAATTGCGGATGGTCGAGGTTCAGGTAGTAGGTACTGGGGACCTTGGCCCCAACAAAGAAGCCATTGGATACACCCGGCACATGAACACGGATGAAGCCCAAGCTGACTAACCGCTTCACCTGATGCTTGAGCGCAACCGTGCTCAAGCCAGTCATCGCTCGCAGCTTCGCCTCTCCTACCCCAGTCACAACCCCACACTGATC
>NZ_JAULRU010000758.1 GCF_030518155.1 Gilvimarinus gilvus
AACTGTAATTGAGGCACAATTCGAATCAGAATATTATATCAATCACTCGAATGATACTTTAAAAGGGCAAGTAATGGGATATAATTCTAAAGTTGTTTACTTCTTAGTGAATGATGAAAAAATAAAACTCAAATCAAAAGATATTAAATCATTTGTTGTAAATGATGAATATGATAAATTAGTAAAATATGTAACCTTAAAAAATGATAGGACTCATTTTTTTGAAGAAGCTGTTGTTGGTGAATTATCTCATTATTATTTGCGAACATTTAATCCATATGATGGTGAAAAATTAATCTTTTCACTACTTATAAAAAATGATGAAATAGTATACGTTAATGCATCAAATTCAAAAAAAAGAATTGCTAAATTAATTAGTGATT
>NZ_JAULRU010000759.1 GCF_030518155.1 Gilvimarinus gilvus
CGACTGAAAACCTTAGATGGCCATCCATGGCAGGCCGCTCAAGTTAAGGCCCTCACGACTCGGCCGAACGGTGAAACAATGTCGTTCGCCTTCGAGAAACGTGACGGCTTCCTGGAATCCATTGACTCGATTCCTGAGCCTCATGAGTTTTCAGTACGCCTGACCTTGGGTCATTCCGACCATGCTCATGACTACGATCTGGAGTTTGCCGAAGCGCATGATCACCACCACCATGGCGAACTCGATCAGCTCGAACTGAGCGTCGATGGCTATCAGGATGCGCACGAGCGCGCCCATGCAAACGACATCAAAAAGCGTTTCGCCAACCGTGATG
>NZ_JAULRU010000760.1 GCF_030518155.1 Gilvimarinus gilvus
TATCACCTGCTGACCGGGCACTACCCGTATGGGGAAGTGGAAGTTTTTCAGCGGCCGCGCTTCGGCCAACCGGTCAACCCGGCGCGCTACCGGCCCGACCTGCCGGAGTGGCTGCAGCACAACCTGCAGCAGGCCGTGGCCGCCGACCCGGCGCAGCGCTTCGAAACCGCCGAACACTGGTTGCTACTGCTCGAACGGGGTGACCGCCAGGAACTACCCGGCCGCCCGCGGCCATTGCTTGAGCGCGAGCCACTGAAAGTCTGGCGCACCCTGGCCGTGCTGTCGTTACTGATCAACCTGATATTGCTGCTCACCCTGCTCAAGGGCTGAAT
>NZ_JAULRU010000761.1 GCF_030518155.1 Gilvimarinus gilvus
CATCACCAGGTTGCAGCCGACCAGGGCCTGTTCGAGGCTGTCGACCACCTGGGCATTGCCCAGCACATCGTCGGCACCAGAGGCGCGGGCACTGGCATCCACGGCGGGGAACTCTTTCGGCTGCACCAGCACCAGGCGCGACAAGCCCATGTTTTTCATGGCACGCGCAGCGCCGCCGATGTTGCCGGGGTGGCTGGTATTGACCAGAACAACACGAATATTTTGCAGCAAGGTGTTGTGCTCACAGATGCAGGAATCAGGGGCTTGGATCTTACAGAACCGACAGACGTAACGCCACGAAAGCAAATGTGCCCCTTCTGCCGCCACAGTTTTCTGCTAGAATGATCGGCTTTCTTCTTTAACATCTCCAGGTGACCCGCCCATGCAGCCTATGCTGAATATCG
>NZ_JAULRU010000762.1 GCF_030518155.1 Gilvimarinus gilvus
GATCAATGGTTATTAGCCAGATAACAGCTATTACAGAAAAGGCTGATGCGCTCGCATCAGCCTTTATAAACTACCTATCACCTGAGAGCTAACACCTTAAAGCGATAACCAGTCCCGCAAATAAGCATTACTCGTTAACAACAATTTCACTCAACCCATGCTTTTCTGCAAACTGGTTGAGCTTACCTGATTGCTTCATCACCAACAGAAAGTCATCCACCTCTTTCAACCACTCCAACTCACCTTTAGGTACAGCATAAGCATACCCGGTTTTAGCAAAAGGTTGTTCCGGTGAAAGTAGTACCGCCCATGAAGTAAGTGCCAC
>NZ_JAULRU010000763.1 GCF_030518155.1 Gilvimarinus gilvus
AAGCGCCATTCTCCACCATTCACCTGGAGAACATGCTCAAGTTGTCGCAGATGGGCGCGGTGATTCTGCCGGCGGCGCCGGGCTTCTATCACCAGCCGCAAACCATCGACGACCTGGTCGACTTCGTTGTGGCGCGCATTCTCAACCTGCTGAACATTCCCCAGGACATGCTGCCGCGTTGGGGCGAGCACCATTTCGGGGTGGATGATTGAAACGGGCGCTGGCCGGCTTGCTGGCGCTGGGGTTGCTCAGTGGTTGTGCCACGGTGCGCACGCTGGATGCCAACAAGCCGGGGGGGCCGGTGGTGTATGCCGGTACGCGTCTGGATCTGTATGTGATCAACGGTGGTTGCTGCCCGCAGGATCGGTTTGGGGCTCAAGCCCCGAGCTATCCGGGGCTGGACCTGCCAGGTAGCATGCTGCTTGATA
>NZ_JAULRU010000764.1 GCF_030518155.1 Gilvimarinus gilvus
CGAATTCATCTGCTCTACTCCATCTTTGATGTTCAACATTTCCAATTCCACAGAACCGCAACGATGCAAACCATGCGTATGCATCCAATACACGCGATCGCCATCTTCGTCCTCATCATAAACGCCATGAATCACATATAAATACGAAGGCGCAGGCGGAATTTCTGACTCTGCTGTCACTTTCGCCCATTTACCAGAAAGCAAACGATAAGGCATAAAATCGACAACAATAGACGGATTCTCGACAATGGCTTGCATAATTTTTAGTTGCAAATGAAAACTATCCAACGCGTCATTTCCGAAATACATCACAGATTCCAAATAAAAATCTTGTTGCGTTGCAATTTCCATTTCTTCATCCGAAATCATATTTCCAAAACCAAATTCAGAATAATCGTTACTTCTCGCATCCACAACATACAAATTCACATCAAATTCTTCCTCCAAATAAGACACTACAAGTTGATA
>NZ_JAULRU010000765.1 GCF_030518155.1 Gilvimarinus gilvus
CATATTGGGCATGCTCGGCGTGGTCGTCCTCGATACAGCGTTGCGGATTTTCCGTTCCACTCTACTAAGCTGGAGCGGCGCTCAATTTGATCATCGCGAAAGCCTGAAAGCGATGAACCACATCTTGAATACTGACAACGCTGCGTTTGAAAAAGAACCAGCAGGGTATTACCTTGATAAAACTCAGGCACTAGAACAGATCCAAGAGTTCTATTCAGGTCAGTCTATTCTGCTTGTCATGGATCTGCCTTTCGTTCTGTTATTCTTAGCACTCATTTGGGTCATCGCCGGACCACTCATCATGATCCCCGTCGTGCTATTAGCGGTGTT
>NZ_JAULRU010000157.1 GCF_030518155.1 Gilvimarinus gilvus
TGTTGAGTTAAATTCAGATCATCAACAAATTATTATGATTACTGGACCAAATATGTCTGGTAAATCGGCACTTTTACGTCAAACTGCTTTGATTGTTTTGATGGCGCAAATAGGAAGTTTTGTTCCAGCACAAGCAGCAGATTTAGGAATTATTGACAAAGTTTTTACTCGAGTTGGTGCTTCAGATAATATTTCGTCAGGCGAATCGACGTTTATGGTCGAAATGAATGAAACGGCAAGTATTTTAAATAACATTTCGGAACGAAGTTTGATTTTGTTGGATGAAATTGGTCGAGGGACTTCTACGTACGATGGTATT
>NZ_JAULRU010000766.1 GCF_030518155.1 Gilvimarinus gilvus
TTAGCAACCTCTTCCCCGCCAAACGATCTTTCAAGGAAAAACATTGGCGCAAGGGAAGTAAAAAAAACAACCAATCCTGCAGCCAACATCGGAAATCCAGCTTTAACTAATCTAGAAACGTACAATTTAGAAAATTTCCTACATGAAACATAAGGAAATATAAAAAACAATGGTATTAAAAAAGCCACAACACTAGAAAACAAATTTATATAACCTATCAAATTGACATCATCACTACCATTCAAATCAAAAACAAAATACAAAACAAACGTACTTATAAAAGGAATTAAAACCGAGTCTAACAAAACAGCTAACGATGCTTTATTTACGCAACGGAGAATTGAACAAAACACAACGCATAGCGAGTATGGGATCAAACTAAGAATGTAAATTGCTAGAACATCAACGACCACTTCACTCACTGAGAAATACAACAATAAATCAGAAATAACAAAGTAATGGACACATATAATCATTACCGAGGAAAAGGTAACGATAGCTACAGCAGATAATGCATACTCGCTAATCTTTTCAACTTTCTCTTCATCATATGCTGAACCAACATATCGAATCAAACTACTTTCCAAGCCAAAAAAACCAACTGAAGCATAAAACAAAAAGAAAGTCATTGCTAAAAAAACATATC
>NZ_JAULRU010000767.1 GCF_030518155.1 Gilvimarinus gilvus
AATATGTTCTTTTATGGTGGCGATGGATATTTTGATAATATGAATGCGTTTTATGGTGGAAATGGTTTTGATATTTACGATCGTGGTCGTGGTAGTGTTTTGAGTGATAAAATCAACACCAATCGTTTCAATATTAATGATGATGAAGTTACTTTTGAAAATGCTTGGGGAATTGCAGACGATGATATTTACAGAAAAGTAATCAAAGTTGCCGATGAAAAATACAAAACAAAACAACCATTTTTTGCTTTCGTAATGTCTACTTCTAACCACAAACCTTATTCATACGAAGATGGAAAAATTGATATTCCGTCTGGAACTGGTC
>NZ_JAULRU010000768.1 GCF_030518155.1 Gilvimarinus gilvus
AATATGCTTCCCTGTTTGAATCACAGGGAAAAGTTGAGATAAGGCTGATCGCCAACTACATTCAGTCCAGACTTTTACCCGAATTCGCCACCAGACTGTATTCACAGTCGTGTTGTAGGTCAGGACGACCCAAAGCAGGGGCTGCTTTGTATATCTTTTCTTTCAGGGACTGGCAATGGACATGCTTTATCAACAGGGATCACCGATTGTTTATTACTCCAAGCCGCGCGATGTCCCATATCCTATCGATGGTCGATACATCCCCATACCGTCAGGTAAGCCTATGGTTGAGAGAGCTCTGTTTTATCCACAGGCGAATTCTATAAAAGCACGTTACTT
>NZ_JAULRU010000769.1 GCF_030518155.1 Gilvimarinus gilvus
CGATTGCTTTGTTTTGGTAATTCAGAAGAAACTTCTGTTACTAACGGAACATTCGCATATAAATCCATTAAGCTATAATAAGCATATGCTCTAATGAAACGCGCTTCAGCCACATATTCTTTCACTTCTGGAGTTGTGCTAGATAAAGCTTCAGCATTTGCAATAAATGAGTTTGAGAAAGAAACTGTTTGTGCTAAACGATAATACATTGCTTCAACAAAACTGTTGCTTGCACCCCAAGAAATCTCATGCAAGTTTGGTAAACCTGGATCTCCCCAACCAACAATAGATTCGTCTGTTGTCAATACATTTAAGTTGAACATTAAACGAGTATATT
>NZ_JAULRU010000797.1 GCF_030518155.1 Gilvimarinus gilvus
ACTCACTGCCCTCAATTTTAGAGAGACTCAACATTCCCTCAACCGACTGGCTGGAAAGCTGCTGCCATATTGAAAGCCAATTCAGTCAAGCGATTGGCTCTGTAACCAAAATCACGGAGCTTTGTGAATCTCTAAACCAAAGATGGATGCGCGGCATTCAAAGCTGCCGACGACTATTTCCCGCTTAAAACTAAACGTGCACCGAAAACCAAAGATTATACCGAAAGGTAGGGATTTTTATGTCTAGAAATCACCGAATTGATTGAAATTCTCTTTACATACATTGCACTTTAACCTTTCCCCAATTTAACGACCCTTTGAAAACAACGCATGGAGATAATCAAAGATTTCCTTTAGTTTGTGGCTGTCCTAGTATTATTTTTAGTTTGTGGCTGTCCTAGTATTATAGCTTCAGCCGAATTCGAGCTAATTTTGTGGGTCAATTGCGGATGGAGGTGCAATTAAGGAAAAGCGCTGGGACAAGGTGAATTCCTCACAGAGGCAGAGAGAGCAGCCCGGGCGAAACACAGGCAACAACCTATTTAAAAAGCGCTTTAAGCTCAGGAATACAAGACCCACAATTGGTCCCGCACTTAAGCTTCTCACCCAAACTTTCAGCGTCGGTGCAGCCACCGGCAATAGCTTTCTTAATGGTATTCTCACCCACCTGAAAACATGAGCAAATAATATTGCCGACATCTTCAACGCCGGCGCCGGGTACACCGGCCAAAATCGCAAAGCGGGTATTGGCATCAATTTTGGTGTTTAACTGACTGTCCAGCCAGCGCATTTCGCGGGCGGAAGTTTTATCTGTGGCTGCGCTAAACACAACTTTTAACACGCCGTCGATAAAACCTGCGGCGCGGAAGAACTGGTCGTTGGAGTCCTGCACCCGCACCCAATCGCTTACGTCTGGGAATTGCCCACTCACCCACGCCAACCAATCGTCGGGCTTGGTGCCATCGGCCAGGCGAAACTTGTAACCTTGGTCCAGCGTGATTTTGGCCCAGTATTCCGCTTTCGGTTGTATGTCTTCGGTGCTCAGTAAAAAGCCATTCCACGCTTGGCGAAACGGCTTTAAGCGCACGGGGGTGTGTTTAAATTCCGGCTGGCCACTAAGTGGGTCCACTTCCGGGTTAACGAGATCATCCGCACAACTGGAAACCGCGTACTTATTGTTCCAGTGCATGGGGACAAACACTTCACCGCGGCGCTGGCTTTCTGTCGCCTGCACTCGCCCAAAGTATTTTGCGCTGCCGTTAGCGAGTACGGCGAGATCGCCGGGTATTAAATGAAACTGCTCAATATCCTTGGGGTGAATATCGATATAGGGCTCATCCACATGAGCCAATAACTTAGACGCGGTGCCGGTGCGCGACATGGTATGCCATTGGTCGCGGACGCGGCCGGTATTAAGTACTACCTGATCAAGGCTCGCGGCGTGCACCGGCAGGCGCGCATCGATGGCGACAAAGTTCGCGCGCTGATCCGGCGTATAAAAGCGACCATCGCTAAACAAACGGTCTGTGCCCTCACCTGCAGTTGCGGTTACCGGCCAGCGAATCGGTTTTAGATTTTCGTAATCGTTGTTGGTAATATCTTGCATGGCGGAGATATTAAACGCCCGCGCATGATCGTTATCCAGCGCAGAGAGTGCGGCGTGTTCGCGGAAAATATCGGCCTGATGGGTGTAATCAAAGTCTTTGCCAAACCCTAACTTGGCAGCGAACTGACAAATAATCTGCCAGTCGTGACGCGCCTCACCCGGTGCCGGCAAGAAACCTTTTTGCAGGGAAATACAGCGCTCGGAGTTCGTCACGGTGCCGTGCTTTTCACTCCAGGTAGTGGCCGGTAACACCGCATGGGCCAGTTTGGCCGTGTCGGTATTGCCAATGCAATCACTCACCATAACCCAATCACACTGCTCAAGTGCGCGCCTTACGCGCCCGGCTTCGGGCAGGGTGACCGCAGGGTTGGTTGCCATAATCCAAACAGCTTTAATTTTTCCCTCTTCGATTGCGCGAAACATATCTACGGCCTTCAGGCCATTGCTCTGCGCCATATTGGGGGCATCCCAAAACGTTTTAACGCGTTCAATATCCTCGGGCTTATCAAACCCCATGTGCGCGGCCAATTGGTTGGCCAAGCCCCCTACTTCACGCCCACCCATGGCATTAGGCTGGCCGGTAATCGAAAACGGGGCCGAGCCTGGCTTGCCGATCTTACCGGTTGCCAAATGACAGTTGATTATGGCGTTGCCTTTGTCCACCCCAGAAGAAGACTGGTTAATCCCCTGTGAAAAAAAGGTAATCACCTTCTCTTGCTGGGCGAACAGTTTATAGGCTGACTCGACATCCGCCTCGGGAATGTCACAGGCCTTGGCGACGTCGGCAGTATCTGGGCACTGCTCACTTGCTTGCGCCAGCGCCGTATCAAATCCGTTGGTGTGTGCATCGATAAACGACTGGTCGAGTTTGTTATTGCGGGCGAGATACGCCAATAAGCCGTTAAAAAAGAACGCGTCACTGCCGGGGCGCAGGGGTAGGTGTATATCGGCAATATCACAGGTAGCCGTGCGCCGCGGGTCAATAACCACCACTTGCATCTCTGGCCGTTCTTCCCGCGCCTTGGCGATGCGCTGGAACAATACCGGGTGGGCGTAGGCCGCGTTGGAGCCGACGATAAACAGTAGGTCGGTTTGCTCTAAATCTTCGTAGCACGCCGGCACAGCATCGGAGCCAAAGGCCCGCTTATGGGCAACCACGGCCGATGCCATACAAAGACGCGAGTTGGTGTCGATATTTGACGTGCCAATAAAGCCTTTCATCAGCTTATTGGCGACATAGTAGTCTTCGGTAAGCAACTGGCCCGACAGATAAAACGCGACGGCATCGGGGCCATGCTCGGCAATAATTTGGCGGAACTTATCGGCGCTGGTATCCAGCGCGGTATCCCAATCGACGGGATTGCCATACAGCATTGGTTGCAATAGGCGGTCGGGAGAGCTTTGGGTTTCGTGCAACGAGGAACCTTTTACACACAGCCGCCCTAAGTTGGCAGGATGCGACTGGCTCCCCGCCACGGCAACCACCTTAGAGGGTTCGTTTGCCACTTGTTCTACTTCGGCATCCACCCCACAACCCACGCCGCAATAACAGCAGGTGGTGGCTACTTTTTCTCGCGCGATGATATTGTCGGCGGCCATTACTGGGTTACTCATGCGGCCTCACTTTCTTTGTTGTCGCTGGCGTAAAAGGCGCGCCCCATTAACAGTAGTGGGACAATGTCGGCTACGTTTTGTCGCTCACTTAACAGGGTGAAATAATCCTGCCCATCGCGAGTATCACCAAACAACACCACACCGACAATAACGTCGTCTTGCAGCAGTATTTTGCGATAGATACCCGCATCCAAATCGGCATACACCAGCTCACGGTGATGATCTTGAGTCATGAATTCGCCTGCGGAGAATAGGTTAACGCCGGACACTTTGAGCTTGGTGGGTGTTGGCGTGTTCACATACGGGCGGTTCTGGTTTTGGCACAGACGTGAAGCCAGCGTGACGCAGTGCTGCCAAATAGGGTCTACCAGACCAAAGGTTGCCCCTTCGAACTCGGTGCACTCACCTACGGCGCTGATGTGTGGGTCGGAGGTGGCCATTAGGGCATCCACCTCAACCCCGCGCTTGCCTGCCAAGTCTGCCTCAAGGCCCAGTTCGGCGTTTGGCGTAATGCCTGTGGCAATAACCACCAGTTTGCAGGTTATGGCATTGGAGTTTTTAAATTGGGCACCGGTGACTGTATCGTCACCGTCAAAGCGAGTCACTTCATCGCCTAAACGAAATTCAATATTGTGACTGGCCAACACTTTTTGCAGTAACTGCCCCGCCTGCTCGTCCAACTGGCGGTTTAACAACCAATGGGAGCGGTGCACAACCGTCACCCGCAGGCCTTTTACCGCTAAGCCATAGGCCGCCTCTAGCCCAAGCAAACCGGCTCCGATCACCAGAGCGTCAGTATCCGTCGCCTGTGCATTACTGAGCGCTGCGGCCGAAGACGCCAATATACGGTCGACATCGGCCAGGGTGCGAAAGCTAAAAACGGACGCTAATTCTTGGTTTTCGGCGGGTATACGAGCGGGCCGCGACCCCACCGCCAAAATGAGATGGTCGTACGGGATGTTTTGATGTTGATCGGTCAGAACGGTTTTTTCGCCGCGTTCAATTCGGGTCACCCTGACGCCGGGCAAAAAGTGAATATTATTGGCCCCGTACCAGTGGGCCGGCTTGCCGATAATATCATCAACCGCTGTTTGCCCCGCTAACACCGGCGACAGCATAATTCGGTTATAGCTGCCCTCTGGCTCGTCGCCAATCACGGTAACATCAAAGGCGGAAATATCGCGTTTGATCATTTCATCTAGCAGGCGCCCTGCCGCCATACCATTGCCGACAATCACCAGCTTTTGTTTCACTTCTGCCAAAACGCCACCTTTTGGTGCTCTGCGGAAGATTGAGGGTCACCATTGCGCACCAAAACAAGGAGCAAGAAAGCTTCACTCATCTCAATACCTGTGCACTTTTTCGCGACAATGCGCCAGATAGGTGCAATAAAGCCCAATCTTCCCGTTAATACGGGTTTTGCACAGAGAGGAGCAAAAGGTAGGCCAATCAAAGCGGCCGTGAAAAATTTAGCGTGAGGCGCTATTGAAGCACTTCACGCCAATACAAGATCCGGTCATGCCCGCGATACGAGCCAAACTGATAGCTCCCGGTGACTTCATCATTAGGTCCGGTGTCCCAGTTGAACTGCAACCAAGGAGTCGCGGTTAGATCAATGGTGACATCAAAGACTCCCGTGTTGCCATCGCCCGGAGCGCTAAAAAAGTGATCGACTTCCCCCATCAGCATGTCAACACTGTCGGCATCGATAAAACCCGGGTATTGGCCCGTACTGGAACCAGAGCCTACAGTAATTTGCCGGTTGGCATCGGTGTCTATGGTACCTGCGGGGTAGTTGATGGCGCTGCGGGCTATTTCTGTACAACTATCACTAAGATTAACCTGCCAACGCACACCATTATAGAACTCGGTGGTAAATGGCACGGGTAAATTCAGGCTTTCGGGGCCATAAGCGCTGGCCAAATTTAAACGTCCGTACCGCAACTCCAGTGTATTCCCCAGGGCTTTAGCCGAGCAGTTTCCGGCCCCTACGCAGTCGCCACTGGTCGCTGGGTTCATATCAAGAGCATCTAAAACTCGACTGTCAAGGTTGTCAGTGAGTCGAAGCCCCAACTGCAGGTCCGTCATTGGTGCCTCAATAGAAGCGTCGCGACTGAAGACAACATCCGCGAGTGACACATTCATCACGCCGCCAATCCAGTCGCCGCTGTCTGCGGTAACCCGAGCGCTCAGTTCGGTACCATCGTTGTTATCTTCAGCAACATAACTGACTGAAGCCGTATCGGCATAACCGATGGCCGAATCATAATTGCTGACAACACCAATGCCCTGTCCCTGAGCCTGAAGAGTGTAATCGAGCGCAATCGCAGGCTCATCCATGTAGCTGTAAACCGTGCAGCTGTTTTGAGCTTGAGATGTGGTCAACACAAACTGATTGGGGAAAAATCGGCCAATGGTGCCACTTTCAGTATAAGTAACTAAGTCGCCTGCCCCCAGATAATCATTACCCACCAGCCGAGGCTCCATGGTAACGCTGCCTACCTGATTCCAGGAAATACTGCTATGTACAAATTGTCCACTGTTGGCACCGACAAAACTTGTGGCTCCTGTATTACTCAATGCCCCGGGGTCGCCAGGTGCGGGATAAACCAAATTTGCCAGTGCTATATCAGATTCCTGGCGAGGCGATTCATTGCCAAAATTAGGGGTTGGATTGCCGCGAGCGTTGCGTGCCTCCACGACGACACGAAACGGTGACCCGGTAGGGACAAATCCACTGCCCGCGGACGTCGTAGCAGGGTTTGCACTCAAGTCCGGCCGCTGTACTTGATCCACTACTAACGTGTAAGGTTTAACCGTAAACAAATTACTGCTGCCTGTAGCAGTCACAGATGGATCGTTGCCGGATGCTGGCACCACTATAGATGCATGCAAATACAACTGACCAACGTCAGAGTATTCCAACGGAATCTCTGCAAACCCGCTCAAATCAAAGTATAAATTTGCCGTATTGTAAGCAATCACAGCGCCTGAATTATTAGGCTGGGCCGAATTTCCATTTAAAGTTAGAGTTTGCCCAGCAACACAAAGGCCGGGGTTTTCACACTCGTAGCCGATACCTACCTGTAAATTACTGTCGCTAACGCTCGCTACGCAAGCGCCTGTATCAGTATCTTTTTCTACCACCCTGAGGACCGTGTCTGGATCGGCTTCCCCCGCCACCTGACCGGGTATCGCTTCAAGTGTTGAGGCGTCCGAGTAAAAGCGAATACCCACGTCCTGAAAGGTAATATCCGGATCGGCACTACCGATTTCAGCGGCTGTCCCGTCATTGAGATTTATGTTGAGCGTATTCTCGGTTGTCTGTTGCAAATAAAGCACAATTTGTGATTCCACCCCACTGAAAACGTAGGGGCTGCCTCCCACCCAAACTCCAGTAGCAGGCACGGTAAATAAATCCAGTTGTGTACCGGCGGCTGGCGCTATCGGGGTATCGGTTGCATCGAAAGCCGTAATGGTTATGGGTTCAGCCTCACACGTTACCCCTGTACCACCGTGTGCAATGGTATAATAAGCAACCGCTTGGGACTGACAGTAATACAAACCTTGATCCAGCGTTGGCACTGTGCCCTGTGGTATCGGCACAAAGCCTCCACCACCGGGCGTCTCCCAACGTAAACGAATTTCTGCCAAGCCGCCATTCTCGTAAAATTGCAAACGCACCGGATAAATTTGACCAGCGGTTAAGTTAATACTGGCACTGGTATCTGTTGTTACGCTGTGATCATTCCAACGTTCAATCAATAAATTATTATCGACATACAATCTCACTCCATCGTCAGAAGCTGTCTGAAAACGATAGCTCCCCGACTGTGTTGCACGAATAAAGCCGTTCCATTCAACTGAAAACTGGTTCGCATTCACACCAGTAACGCCAGGAGCACCGCCAGCCCAATTAAAATCCACCTGACCATCGACACGTGTACCTACAACACCACCTGCGAAATTTGTACTGTTGAAATATTCACCTAACAAACCACCAACAGTGGTTTCTTCCTCGCCACCGCACAATGCCTGTAAGCATTCGTGGCGATCGCTGGCCAACGCACTGACTTGCGCTTGAGTAAGTGAGCCTTGGTGTACACGCACCTCATCGATTTCGCCTGAGAAAAAATATTGACTGGTTCCCACACGTTTACTGATGAGAAGTGGGTCATTGGTTTGTACTAATTGGGTATTACTGAAACTATCTACTGCAACCTGACTACCATTCACATACAAAACAAGACGGTTTCCTTCAAACACAGCGGCGATATGTACCCATGAATCAGTGGGGGGCAAACTCGCAACAACCTCGTATTGCCCCGCCAAGGTTTCCACCCGAGCTTTGAGCGAATTAGCCTCAGAGAATATGCCCATTTGTGCTCGACCGGCTCCACCACCATGCACCGACTTTGCCATAATCTGACGTGTACCGCTCCAGGTACTGGCATTCACCCAAGCGCTATAACTGAGCCCATCGCCACCATTCAATACGTTGTCGTGCCCGATGGTTACGTAATGGGAAGTGCCATTAAAGTTTCCATAGCCACAGGTACCCGGATTACCTGTTAGCGCAGGGTCTGTAGCATCCGTGGTCGCACCCGTGGCCGTTCCATGTAAACCATTACCCGATAAGTCCAACACTTCACCCGCCGTGCCCGACCATGTGTCTTCATCCATTTGCCAGTAACCCACCAGTACTGCAGGTGGTGGTCCACCACTGCAAAAAGGTGCAAAATCGGCTGTGGATAGTACGGACTGTACATAATCGACTTCAACTTCATTGGCCAGTGTGACATTAGCCCCTGACACGGCGCCGTCTATCTCTGCACGATAATTTGCTTGCACATTCCCTGCGGCATAAAGAAACCCGGTGTAATCGACTTCGTTAGCAAGCGTAATATTACCTGTGGCGTAAATTAATAATTGCTCTGGGCTAAAACCTGACGTCTCGGCCTGGAAACCAAAGCTGACATTGCCGTTCACAAAAATACGAACCGTTCCACTGCCAAGCAGCTCCATTACGGTTTCTTGCCCGATAGTAAGATTGCCATCAATCCAGTAATTACCCGCGCTAAAACGAATCCCCGACTGATAGTTCGTACTCAAGCTTTCCATCAAATAAAGGCCGTTTGCCGTGGTGAAACTCAGTTGACGTCGTTGTACTACGCTAACACTTCGATAATCACCCGCCGAAACATTGGTATTATTGCCAACCGAGCCAGCAGCATTAACATTGCCATCGGAACCATTACCCACTACAAACGTCGGCGTACTTGTAGCCGCTGGGCTACCACTGGCCTGACATGTGCCGCCACCGCAGGTGACCTCGTTTTCCGTTGATAGGTTTACCGTATCTATAGTCGTACCACCACCCGATACGACGCTTCGAAATTGCAGTGTCACATTGCCTGTGCCCGAATGACTTTGCACCGCATTGGTGAAAATATCTTCACACGCTTGAGCCCACCCCAGTGGCGCCCATAAAAACCAAACCGCCAATATCGATACGTTAACGACTAACCGAAACTTAATTAGCATAAGCTTCCACCTCTATGGTGCGATTAGCTGCTACATTGGCAATGGTACATTGCCCCGTACTTAGCAATTGATAAAAGCTACTGGCTACCGGGCCATCCGCTTCGTAGTTTGCCGCAGAAGTGGCATCACAATTGGCCGCCGTATCGTAACGACAGCTGCACACCACCGTTGCAGAGCACTGATTGAGCCCTGTGGTCGCAAAATTCAGGGTAATATTCATCGCCGCGCAGCGACCATCAATTGCCTGCCGGCTACTATCATCTGGGAAAAACAGTTGCGACATAGCCCGCTGCGCGCCACTTTCTGCCGCGTAAAAACTCTGCACACTAATAACCTCCTGCGCAACAGCCAAATTACTGCTTGCCGTCATACGCGATAAAGCCAACGCCATAACGCTCATTGCCACCAGTAAAAATATGGCAAGGGGCAATAGAAAGCCGCTCTGATGCTGAATACGACCAAGACTATGGAACATTGCGAAGCGATACCTCCTGAAAGAAATCAACTTGCTCAGCACCTTCAATAAAGGCCAAATTAATCGAAACCCGGAAATTATTTTCAGCCGTATTACCGCTAATTTCAAACGTGCTCGCAGCACTCGATGCGGCATTTCTGGCCATTAAGCTGTAGGAGGCCGCTAAATTAACCGAGCCCGCGGTTGGGTCGATATCGTCATAAAAACGCAGCTCGCCGGCATTCAAGCAAAACGCCTGGGCATTGCCCACCAGATAAAACCGTTGCGATTGGGAGTTGCGCTGCCACTGGTGGCTTGAAAAATTAACCTGAGTCGCAGAGGTACTGGTAACAGCGGCAAGAGAAACAGGGCCGGCGCCGTAAACTTCGAGCGGACTGAGCGCGCCAATCGAAATATAATCGGCCGAATCAAAATCAATCGTAAATGGGCTGGTGGCGACGGTAGCGATTACTGAGTCGTCCGGTACCGGATTCAGATAAAAACCGCCCGCGGCCAAAGGCATAAACTGTAAACAAGCGCCAGAGTTAACCACGCGAAGGCTGTAGGGCATTGCCCCTCTGATTTGGCGACTCATGCGCTCAATGGCTTGTCGGCCCGTAGCCGCCAAGCGAGCCCGCGACTGCGAAATTTGATAGGACTCCGCTGCATTAACGATAAATTGCGAACCCATCACGCCAATAACCGACAAAATGATGATAACGGTTACCAGCTCGATCAATGTAAATCCAGCGGCGCGCTTCATCAGAAATTCACCCGGTAGGAGGTTAGGGTGAGAGATTCACCATCCGTTGAGCTGACGACAACATTGATCTCTTTGGCTTGTGCGCCATCAAGTGTTGTGTTGGTGACGGTGACCTGACGCGAGTAACCCACCGCGGGTGTGTCGCTAAACCCATTGTAGTCGTCGACATCGTCAAGATCTGGCTCCGTTGTGTTATTACACACGGGGCCGGACACGCTGTTGCAGGCAGGAATGCCGCCGCTGGGCGTTGCTTCGTCATAACGCAAGGCAATTACCCGGTCCATCTGTGCCTGGGCCAACTCAAGCATGCGTATGCGTTTTATCGGGTCAACACTGTTAATAATCGATTGCTGGTATACCGCAAGCACCGCAACTAACGCGATGGATATCACGACGATAAACACAACTAACTCGATTAGGGTAACGCCGAGCTGCAAAGGTCGCGCAGCGCTGTGCTTAATACGCATAACCGCTACCACTGACATTGACAGTTGCTGACGTACCATCGGAAGTCAGGGTAATAGCAGTGGGGTTGGTTCGCCCGAGCTTGTCGTAATTGAAAGCGGCTGCCGAGGCAGTCACACCACTGGCAAAATTGAGGGGATAGCCACTGTCCGATAGGGCCGTTCCATTTTCGGTGACATTGACCGATGTGGCGGCCACAGTGACTTGAATATTATCTCGCGCCATGGCGAGTTGCTGCGCAAAAAACAAAGCCGCGACTAAATCGTCGCGGCTTGCTTGCACCGAGGCAATTTCACCATCGGTAAAACGAGAGGATGCCGTGGTTCCAATAACACCCAGAATCACAATAATGGCAATTAGCTCAATAAGCGTAAAGCCAGACTCTCGCCACTTCATAAAGCATATTTCTCAGGTTCCGAAAACTTGCGGTACTACTGAGTTACGGCATAACCGGTAAAGGTGGCAGTCTGCGCCCCCGGTCCGGTTACAGTGCACTGGGCACTTGCCCCCTCTGGGGTTATCGCCGCAGCCGTAATCGTATAGTCAGCGTCCAAACCGCCATCTAGCAAAGAGGCAACATCTGTACAGTTGCCAACGGTGGTCACTGTAGTTGTTGTCGTTAATCCCGCATCATCAGCAATATTATTGGCATGATTGAGCGCTGAGGCACTACCCAGCGCACCAGCAATACCTTGCACAGCCGCTTCTTCAGCCGCAGTAGACAAATCCACAAAACGTGGCACTGCCGTCGCCGCTAAAATACCCAAAATGACAATCACAGCAATCAGTTCAATCAGAGTAAAACCACTTTGTTGTTTCATATATTTCTCCCAACATTCAAAACAAAAACTGCAAAATAACAATCCTAACCAACTTCATGTTACCAAGAAGCCGTTATAACCTTCGCCCTGTCGCTAAACACTAAGGTTTAACGCACAAATTCGTCGTATTCTCACCCCTGTCAACCTTATTGCCCAGTCGCGGCTTAAAACTTTTTTGGCGCATTTATATCTCCACTATTAGCATCATAGTCGAAATAATGGCGCAAATCGTCGACAAACATCAAATAATAGCGGCATTTATTGCCGTTAAGCGCCACGGCTCGCACTTGCAGGGTACTTTTCTGCTCCACTTTCGGCCCATTACTCGTCAGACTGTCAGATTTTGGCGCATTTATCAACGCGTCATACAATCTCTGACAATGCTTTGCGTTAAAGGTTCGGGGCACTGCCCGCACTGTAGCACCGCCCATTTCAACATTCCGCTCTTTGTTATCGGCTGCGTCTGGGTTTTTGCCAGGCTGTAACTGCACATCGAGCAAGTGCCCAGCGGGGCTCATGTGGTAACCGACACCTCGATGATAAAACCAGCCGTCGGGCTGCCCCTGCATTTGCCAGTAGAGCCTGGCCGCCGCCACTGCCCGTTTAAAATAGTCGGCTTGCAATTGCGCTGCGGCCTGTTGCGAGCGAGCAATTAAACCCAGGTAATACTGTGCGGCCACGGCCAGAAAAATACTGAGGACTAGGGCCACCAGAGCGTACTCCAACAATCGACTTTGCCTGCGAAATACGCTCATAAGCTATTTTTGGATGTTGTACATCTCCCACATAGGCAAAAAGATACCAAGCGCTAACACCAGAACAAAACCCGCCATTACCACAATTAATATAGGTTCAATTTTGTCGGATAATTTTTTCACGTCGTAGTCAACTTCACGCTCGTAAAACTCGCCGACTTCTGCGAGTAAAACGTCCACCTGACCACTCTCTTCACCGACATTAATCATTTGCAATACCAAGGGTGTAAACATACCACTCATCACATGAGTTTGGTAAAGTCCCTCACCGCGCTCAATACCGCTGCGGATTGTGCGCACCTTATCGGCCAGGTAAGGATTGTCAATCGCCCGGGCACATAAATCCAGCGACGTGTGCAGCGGCATACCGGCATTAATCATTAAACTAAACGAGCGCGCGTAACGCGCCATAGTGGCCCGCTCAATAACGTCGCCCAGCACGGGCAACCGCAATTTAAGTTTACCCCAATGGCGCGCACCTTTGTCGGTTTTCACGTAGTGCCATAATCCCACCAAAGCCGCTACCACGGCCACCAACAGAAAAGGCCAGTAGTTGACAAAAAAATTCGATATGCCAATTAATATTTTGGTCGGCAGAGGCAAGTCGGCCCCAAAGCGGCTGAACATTCCACCAAAAGCGGGAATCACCCATATATTGATGACCACCAATGCAACCGAAAGAGCCACCAGCACAAACGTCGGGTAGCGCACCGCCTGTTTTATACTGCGAGCGGTTTGTAAATCGCGCTCTAAATAGTCGGCCAATTGTTCAAAGGTTAAATCTAACCGGCCACTGTTCTCACCCACCGACACAAGTGAAACAAACAGGTGATTGAATATTGTCGGATGCGCACGCAAGGCGACAGACAATTCCAGACCTGTTTCCAGTCTGTCCGCCACATCATTGAGCGTGCGCTGCAGCGTATAGTGCTTTAGCGATGCCGCCAGCGAACGAATACCCTTAATCAGTGGGATGCCCGCCTTAGTAATAGTGTACATTTGCCGGCAAAACATAATGAGATCGGGCGAGGTAACTTTTTGCTCTTGAGAAAGTATCGATAGGCTCAAGGCGCCACTTTTGCGCGCCTTATACTCGGTAATATTAATGGGCGTAATGCCCCGCCCCGCCAGAGTGCCTGCCGCAGAATCCGCACTTGAGGCCTCCAGTTGTCCCTTAACCTCATTGCTGCGGCTATCGCGCCCGGTGTATTCGAAAATAGCCATAGTTAATGCTATACCTCGGCGCCTACAGCCACTTCATCTTCTACCTGAGCACTCACTCGCATCACCTCATCAAGTGACGTCACGCCTTCTAAGGCGTAATCGAACGCGCAAAAACTTAGTGGGCGAAACTGTTGTGTATTTGCCGCGGCCTTGGTGAAACGGCCAATGTCGTGGTTGCGTAAAGCTTCTGCCATGGCCTCGTTGATCTCCAACATTTCGAACACACCGATGCGACCGCGGTAGCCGGTGTTGTGACAGTGTGGGCAACCTGAACCGTGTTTAAAGGTAGCCGATGAACAGTCGCGCCCCTCGCTCATTACCTTAATCAACTGGCGCTCGTTCGCATCGGGGGTATGCTCTTGCACACAACTGGCGCAAATTTTTCTTACCAAACGCTGTGCGACAATTGCCTTAAGCGCAGTTGCCACCAAGTAGCCGTCGGCGCCAATATCAATGAGTCGCATGGCTGAGGTTATGGCATCGTTGGTGTGCAATGTCGACAGCACCATATGACCTGTCATGGCCGCGCGCAACGCAATTTCTGCCGACTCGGCATCGCGAATCTCGCCTACTAGCAAAATATCAGGGTCTTGCCGCAATGAGGCGCGAAGCACACTGGCAAACGTTAACCCAATACGCTCGTGCAATTGCACCTGACTAATCCGTGGCAGGCGGTACTCCACCGGATCCTCCACCGTAATGATTTTGTTTTCTGGCTGATTCAACTCAGACAGCGCACCGTACAAGGTGGTGGTTTTACCGGAGCCAGTTGGCCCGGTAACCAACACCAAACCATGTGGACGTTGAATTACCCGGCGGAATCTGTCCACCATGGCTTGGGGCATACCGACTTGCGCCAGCGGCAATACGCCATCGGTATGGTCCAAAATCCGCATCACGACAGATTCGCCAAATTGCACCGGCATGGTCGACAAACGAACATCAATGTTGTGACCTGACACTTTGAGATTAAAACGCCCGTCCTGTGGAATGCGTTTTTCCGAAATATCGAGGCCAGACATTAACTTTAAGCGCACCACCAACGCTGACGCAATACGCTTTTCATTCATCACGTGTTCTAGCAATACGCCGTCAATGCGATTGCGTATGCGCAGTACGGTTTCATCGGGTTCGATATGAATGTCCGAGGCGCGGGCATTGATCGCCTCTTCAAATATTTTTTGCAATAACTTTACGACTGGTGCTTCGGTGTCGCCGGCATCATCGGCCACTTCAGCCAAATCCACAGCTTGCTCTTGCAGTTCTTCGTCGAGTTCACCGGCCAGCGATGTAATTTCACTGGCGCGGGTATAGGCGATATCGAGAATATCCAAAAGATCGGACTCGCGCACTACCGCGGGTTTGAGTGGTTTTTGCAGCTGAGCCTGAATATCGTCTAGGCAGAAAATGTCGGTAGGGTCTGACATGCCAAGCAAGTAGCCATCGGCGTCCTCACTTAACACCATCACCCGATAGCGTCGCGCGGTCGTTTCCGGCAGCAAGTGCACCAGCTCTGCACTAAAACGGAATTGGGTAAGATCAACAAACGGGATTTCAAGTTGATCCGAAACCAAATTGAGCAGTGCCATTTCATCGACAAACCCCAGTTCAACCAAGGTTTGCCCGAGCTTACGACCGCTTAGTTTCTGTTCTTGCAGTGCGTGTTGTAATTGCGCGTCGGTAATCATGGCCTTACTGACCAGCAAGTCACCGAGGCGAATTTTTTTTGATGTAAAAGCCATAGTTAGTACATCCCGTTTAACTGTTGCAAGCGCGTTTCAATAAACTGCTGCAACGCTGCGGTTATATCTCGCGATTGTAAAGCCTGGCGGTACGCCGTTGCTGCGGAACCAAATTCACCTTGACGATCTAATGCTACGGCCAATCCCAACCAGTAGCGAGTTCTGCTGCCAAAAGCTTCCAGCAACCGGCGGTAGTGCGCCTCCGCTTCGGCCGAGCGCGACAGCCGCTGATACAGCCCCGCCATTAACGCCCGGTAGGTCTCATCTTGCTCTAGCGCACTGGAATAGTTAACTTCCAGGATCTGTAAAGCCGTATCGTATTCGCCCCGCTCCTGCGCCAGCTGCGCGCCCAGGTAAGCCGCCTGCTGAGCAGGCAAAGCCGCCGGCATCAAACTTTCTACGCGGGCAAGCTCATCTGCCTCTATGTATATTTGGGCCAGTAACCGACGGCTTTGCGGCGGCCATTGATCCCGAGCCGCCTGCTCTGTTAAAAACTCCAACAAGAGTCGTCGCGCCAGCGACCTGTCACCATCTTGTAAAGCCGCTCGCGCAGATTGAGCCGCGCGTTGATCGAGCGATTCCAGTGTCGGTGTCACCGCAAGCTGTGACTCGCTCAAAGGCACATCGTTGTTGAGTTCCGCTGCAGTGCTTGTCGGCTCACCGCGCTCTGACTGTAACGCGAGCGTTGAGGCTTCTGGACTATTCTTCGTGTTTGCTAGCTCAGGGGGTTGGGCCGTTACGGAGGCTTCAACGGACGCTGGCTGATCGATCACAGCGCTATCGCCAACAACGCTCAATTCGGGCCGCGACGCCGTATCCGCAGAAGTTCCGCCCTCTGCTGCTGCGCCTGCAGCGGCAATTGCAACTTGCCGGGTATCTTCGGTAACGACCTCTGGCGTCGCCGCTTTGGGCGCAGCAACCGCAGGAGTAGTTTCCTGCAGCGCAGAGTGTTCACTGCCATGAGAATTAGTCGGTTCTTGCTGTACTGCAGCTTGCACGACTGCACTTTCGTGCACCGAGGCTTGTATTGCGTTCGCGTCCTGCTCCGGCTGCTCAGCCGACAGCATATTTTTATAAACAAACAATGCCAATAAGCCCAGCGGTAACACCGCCATAAATCCGATCATTGGGACCCGCCAAGGAGGGGTAGGACGGGTTCTTAGCCCGGAGGGTAACGGCGTCGTTTGGTGCTCAGTAACGGCATTGCGCCCATCAAGATCACGCAACATATCGTTAACCAAACTCACAGGCTGCCACCTAAAATAGCGTAACCACTAACCCCGATGAGCGCGGCGGCAACGCCCAGCGCTAACCACCACCAGTAGCCTTGTGCAGCGCGCTTGCCCGCCGGTCGTGACTCGGAAGTATCGAGTACAGCGCGGGCCATATGCTGGCGCTGTATTTGACGATCACCTTCACCGTAAGCTGCCATCATCGCTTTGTGGCAAAGTACGTTAATCAAACGCGGCGTACCGCCGGATGCTTTACGCAACAGTCGTATTGCGCCTCGGGTAAACAGTGGTGCACCTGTATAACCGGCCGCGCGCAGGCGCGAGTCCACATAGGCTTGAATATTATTTGGCGCTATGCCGTGCAAATACTCACTGAATACAATGCGCTGTTTTAATTGTCTCAAATCTGAGCGCTCAAGCATATCGTCAAGCTCGGGCTGTCCCATTAACACCACCTGCAGCAATTTGCGTTTGCGAGTTTCCAGGTTGGTCAACAGCCGCAAAGCTTCGAGGGTTTCACGCGGCATGGCTTGCGCTTCATCCACCACCAAGACGACCTGACGTTTTTCACCAGCCAGCTCAACCAGCTTCTGGTTAATATCATTGAGCAATTTATGGGCGGGCTTATTCTCAGTGGCGACACCAATTTCCTCGGCGAGAAACCACTTGAGTTCATCGGGCGTTAGATAGGGATTTGGAATATAGGCGGTCAGACATTTGCGATCGAGTTGATCCAGCAATTTACGCCCCAGCAAGGTTTTGCCGGTACCCACTTCACCCACCACTTTCACAAAGCCTTCACTGTGACGCAGGGCGAGCATAATAGTGCCCAGAGCTTCGCGGTGGCTCTGGTTATCGTAAAAAAATTGGGTGTCTGGTGTCAGGGAAAAAGGCTGTTCACCAAGACCAAAATGCTGTCCGTACAAGCTTAACGCTCCTCGAGCATTTGCCGATACTCATCGCCAGTGTTATTGATACGTTTTAGCGCCGAATCCACCTGATTTTCCCAGGCGGCATCATCGGCAACAATGGGGCGCAGCAAAATAACCAGTTCTGTTTTACGGCTGCTGCGTTTGGTGGTGCGAAACAGCGAACCCAAAAAAGGTACATCGCCTAAGCCTGGGTTTTTGCCGTCGGCGTTATTGCTAATTTCCTGCATTAAACCACCGAGCACAATCACTTGCCCCGAACGTGCCCGCACAATGCTGTCGGATTCGCGAACGCCACGCAACGCCAAAGGCAAGGTGAAATCTTCACTGCCGATGGTAAAATTCTTCAACTGGTCGGTCACATCACTAACCACCGGGTGAATATGCAATATCACGTTGTCTTCATCAGATATTTGCGGGGTTACGTCGAGCGAGATACCACTGAAAAAAGGCGACAGCTCAATATTGGGCGTACTGGTCACCGAAGAGGCATTGGCAGTGGTGTTACTGGAAATACCGGTGATGAAATATTCATCGGAACCGACCCGAATGACCGCTTTTTGATTATTGACCGTGGAAATGCGCGGGCTCGACAGGACCTGAACATTACCTTGAGTTTGCAGTAAAGACACCAGCTCGCTGATGTCAGGCACCTGCAGAACAGAAGTGAACAGGCCGGACGAGTTGGTTACCACACCATCGACCAATTCTTGAATACCTGACGCGGAGCCGTTGTCGTTGCGGGTTATACTGACCTGATCCGAATAAATTGAGTCGCGCTGACGGTTGTAACCGTAGGCCAATGCGCCACTTATTTCGCCCCAATCAATACCTGTGTCGTAGTTTTCATTCAGCTGCACTTCGAGAATTTTCGCTTCAAGGATAACCTGCCGCGCCACGGATAACTCAGAGCGTTCCAGGTAGTCGCGCACAGCATTGAGTTCGTGCGGCATGGCTTTGACGACCAGCATTCCTGCCTGCGGCGAGACCATAACCATACGGTCTTCACTTTCGCCGCCGATAATAGCCGCCACCGATGCTCGCACCGATGCCCAAAAATCGGTGCGGTTTAAAGTTTGAATACGCGATCCCGGCGTTAACGCTTTCGCGTTTGCGCCAGACTCGCCCTCAAGCATAGCCAGCAAATTTTGCGTGTCGCCGCTGCTTACCGATTGATTACCGGCTGAACCACCAACACCGCCAGAATTTGACTCTCCGCGGCCGATTAAAACACTGGTGTCCGACACCCCCACCCGCTGTACATCGAGATAGTCCAGATGGAACACCTCAGTGCGCAGGTGATTGGGGTACACCGTATAAATACCGGCACGCTTTTTAAAATCATAACCGTAAATATCGCGCGCAACTTCGAGTACTTCATCGACGCTGACATCGTTTAAATTAAGAGAGATGCTGCCACTGACTTCGGGGTGTACCACGACATTGGTATTACCGCCTTCAACCAGCGACAGAAAAAACGCTTGCGCTGGCACATTATTAACCGAGACATCAAAGCGCTCGGTGCGAGTGGCCTGCTCAGCACCAGCGGAATCCGGGCTTGCCAATAAGGCATCGTGCACTTCGTCAGGCACCTGCACGGGTTGCGGCTTTGACGCGGCCTCAGCCACTGCTGCCATTTCGATTTCTGCCTGCAACGTCTTGTCCTGCGGCTGTGCACAACCTCCAAGCACAAGCGCCGCGGCGATTGCCATCGCCCACCAACCTTTGCCGTTTTCACTTAGCATCATTCGCACGTCTTCCCCTTTAAACCCATCAACGTTTGCGCACGCCTTGAGTATCGATGAGTTTTAATGTTTGCGAACCCTCGGGGCCACTCAAAATGACCTTACCTGGCTCTATTTTATTAACTTGCCACTGGGGCATCGCAGTGAGTTTGTCGCCTTCGTGCAGGGTCTCACCATTTATAATAGCCACCTTGCGGGTATCCGACAGCAACACCGAGTGCAGTACCGGACCCACAGGTGCACTAGCATTGGCAACTGACAGCGGCTGAGTAGGGTCGCGCAGGGCCCGTTCATTGGCGTGCGCGCTGGCGACAACAAGTAACGCAAATGACATGTGGGTCAGTAGTCTAAACACCCATTCGCCCCTCTTGTGCACTTAAAGTAAACAGTCTTATGGTCACAGTCGCCTTAGGATAAGCCTCTACTTCATAGTCGAGCGATTCCCAATAAAATGCCCACTCGAGATTTTCCAAACGCGCCACTAAATCGAGTATTTCGAAATACCCCCCCGTCAACGTAATCTGCAAAGTGTGACGATAAACACCTGAGGTCACCTCGTCCTGCTCATTTGACGAGCTAATGGGAATAAGTCTGGCAGGCTCAGTGGTTAATTCCATCAGTTCAACGCGACTGGCCTCACGCAACAAATCACGGATTACCTTAGCCAATTGGCCAGGCTCTACCAAGCCCTGACTGAGCTGAGCCAACTCTGTATCGAGCTCGGCTAACCTGGCCTCGGCTCGCGCTATTTCATCGCGCTTATTTTGGTACACCTGGTTGGTTGCCAAAGCCTGAAAGGTTTGTATTTCTGTCTGCAAGCTTGCGGCCCGAGTCTCCAGACTGGCAGCATCAATGGCCAGAGCATCGCGTCTATTCTCAGCAGCGTAAAACCAGACAAAATACCAAACGCCATATACTAGCAACAAGGCGGCGAACAAAACGATGACTCGCTCACGCAAAGACAGCGCATTAAACTTCTCGTTGAGCTCGCTAATGTTCACGGCTGTCCCTCCTCGTCATCAGGCTGAGGCGGACGGCTAACCACAAAACCAAAAGCAGGAGGTTCTGGCACAATCGATAGCAAACCAAAGCGCGTGTCAGCAAAGGCTTCATCCGCCTGCAAGTCGTCAAGAAAACTCGCGGCATCGGCCGATTCAATAACCTGCCCTTGCATCGTCAAAGATAGTCCCGCACCGCCCACTTTGAAACCCTGTAGCGATAACCGCTCAGAACTGTAATTTGCCAGAGCAGTCATTTGTTGCGAAAAGCCCTGATCATTACCCAGGTCTTGATCGCCAATCAAGCGGGCTAAAGCCAGGCGCTCGGTAATGGTCTCACGCAATTCGACAATGGTTTGATCGAGATCCTCAGTCTGAATACTTTGGCTCGCGCGGGCAAACGCATCTCGCTCGGCTTCAAGCTGTGCAATATCGCGTTCCGCCTGCCGGAACGAATCGCGCAAGTTGGCAGTAACCATTTCGTACCAAACGCTAATAGCGACCAGCAGAACGACAAGCACTATCCCCACCAACCCTATTTGTTTTAGCTGCAGTGGCGAGCGGTCGGGCTGAAACTCAGAAGTGTATAAATTAATTGACTGCATCAGGAGACGGCCTCCTCACGCAAGGCGGCACCGAGCGCACGCATGCATAGCGATTGCACATGCTCTTCAATGTCTGGCGACTTACTCACTACAGCGATTAAGTCGAGCAGGCCGATTCGCCCGCCCATGCCGGCCTGCAAATCTTCACTGATTTTATCGGCCGAGACGTTTTCGCCGCACAACAATATTTGTGACGCCGGAGCCTGGCGCAGCTGCCGCTCAAAGTAATCCAGCGAACGCTGCAGTTCCAACATCAAGGGTTCGGTCGGAATATCATCGAGCAATCCGCCGTTGTAGTCGAGCTTGAAATTGCGAGCCAGGTACAACTCACCAGACTTGACCATCACCAAAGTGCCACCACCGGCCACCAAGTGCACCAGTGCCACCGGCCTAGTGGTATCCATACTGTTGTCGACCAAACGCGCCAATGCCAGCTCGGGTATGTCGATAGCTACCATCTCCAGGCCAGCATCTTTTACATCTGCAACCACCTGAGCGACATCCTTTCTCGGCGCTACTGTCACGTAAGCCATGGGGACACCGCCGCGACTGCAGGATTCGTTAAGTAAAAAAGAGTCGATAACCGCATCGGCAACCGGAAAACTGACCAAGTCCTTCACTTTCCAGCGCAGCGCTTCATTGCGCTGCTCGGCGGGAACTTTGGGCGCCTCGCCCAGCAATAGCTGGTACCCCTCGCGAGGCATAAGGACAGTGACTTGCCGAGCTTTTAAATTAAGAGAAGACAGTTTTTCACGCAGGCGAGCTACCGCCACCCCGGCTTCGCATGGTATAAATTCGGCGTGCACTAGCCTTGGCGGCTGGCCCGCTACACGTTCAATGTGCGCGAGAGCGACCCCCTCATCGGTAAACTCAACCCCGATCATTTCGTACTGGCGTGACTTGGCACGAAATAATTTCAAACGGCGCTCTCCCGCTCCATCAACAACATTTGCGCCATCACTATGCCACAGAAGGTATTGATTGCTCTAGTTTTTCTGTGGAAATGCAGCACCTCTATATAACCATAGATTATAATTGTAAGAATTGGGGCCTGTTAGCATGAATTGAAGCCGATAAACCTCAAAACCCTATGTGAAATTAGACCATAAGGCCAAACTAACGCAAATGTTTCATATCGTACTGTTTGAACCCGAGATACCGCCCAATACCGGCAATATCATACGCTTAGCCGCTAACACGGGCTGTCAGGTGCACCTGATTGAACCACTTGGCTTCGAGCTCGACGACAAGCGCCTGCGCCGCGCCGGCCTCGATTATGGCGAATGGCGGGACCTGAAAACCTACACCGACTGGCCGAGTTTTCTTGCCCAGGCCAAGCCCGACCGTATCTTTGCCCTGAGCACGAAAGGTCGACCACGCCCCAGTGATACCGCTTTTAAAGCCGGTGACTACCTATTATTTGGCCCTGAGACCCGCGGTCTACCGGTAGAGGTGCGTGAATCGCTACCGGCAGAGCAAGTACTGCGAATCCCGATGCTGCCCGGCAGTCGCAGCATGAATTTGTCCAACGCCGTTTCCGTCATTGTTTACGAGGCATGGCGCCAACTGGATTACGCGGGGTCGGTGGATCCCAGCCAACCTTAACGCCGGAAGCTAAAAGCTTTATCATGCGCCCTTTTACCGACGGAGAAACAGACGATGGCACGCATTCAAATCATGGTGGGATCGGAGATGGGAACCGCTGAGTCAGTCGCGGCTACGGCCAAAGACATTCTCGATGACGCCGGGTTTGACGCCGTGGTTAACCCACTGCCAGAGGTATCGGATCTGACCGACAGCCCCGATGATATTATTCTAATCTGCACCTCGAATACGGGTGCAGGCGATTTGCCAGGCAGTATACAGCCCCTGTATTTGGGTTTGACCCGCGAATTCCCCGCCATTGTAGGGCGCCACTATGGTGTGATTAATTTGGGCGACAGCAGTTACGCCACCTTTGGCGAAGCCGGGCGAGCTATTGACGCGGCGTTCGAGGACGTCGGTGCTGTGCGAGTCGGTGAGCCTTTAGTACTGGACGCCTGCAGTGGCGACGACCCCAACGAAATCGTCAAAGCCTGGTTGCCAACCTGGGTAGCGCAATTGTGAAACGAGCCCCCATCGCTTTGTTTTACGGCAGCTCTACCTGCTACACCGAAATGGCGGGCGAAAAAATTCGCCAAATCCTAGGTGAGGCTAAGGTCGACGTTTTTAATATTGCCGATACCCCCATTGTTGAAGCAGAGTTTTACGACTGCGTCATACTCGGCATTCCCACCTGGGACTACGGCGAGCTGCAAGAAGATTGGGACGAAATATGGGACGACCTTGATCACATTAACTGGCAGGGTAAGAAAGTCGCGCTCTATGGCTTAGGCGATCAGATTGGCTATCCCGAATGGTTTCTCGACGCCATGGGCTATTTGCACGCCAAGGTCGTTAAACTGGGCGCCATTGCCTGCGGCTACTGGCCCAACCAAGGCTATGACTTTGAAACCTCTAAGGCTTTGATCAACGACGATCAACAGTTTGTTGGTCTTGCTCTGGACGATGAGAACGAATTCGATCTATCCGAGCAGCGCATCACCACCTGGTGCGCGCAGATCACCCATGAATTTGGCTTGTGAGCGTACAAACTGCAGATTTAGCCGCCATTGAATGGGGCGCAGATGGCCAGCCGGTGTCCTCGCATTTTGGCGACGTATACTTCTCTCGCCACAATGGTCTGGCCGAAACACGCCACGTGTTTCTCGATAGCAATGATTTACCCCGTCGTTTCGGACAACTTTCGACCAATTCTTTGCCACCCACCTTTACCATTGCCGAAACCGGCTTTGGCACCGGACTCAATTTTCTCGCGACCTGGTCACTGTGGCTTAAAACGGCACCCAAGCAGGCTCGCCTGCACTTTATCAGCGTAGAAAAGCACCCCCTTAGCCGCCCAGACTTAGCCCGGGCACTGGCACTATGGCCCGAGCTGGCGCCATTAAGTGAGCAATTACTAACACAGTATCCCTGCTATCTAGGACGAAGCGTTCAACGCATTGTTTTCGGGCGAGTGAGTCTGACCTTGCTTATTGACGATGCAGCGCAGGGCTTTGAGCAGCTACTGCCCAGTATCGATCGCGATTTTTGTCAGCCGGGATTTCGTGTCCACGCTTGGTTTCTCGACGGCTTTGCCCCCAGTAAAAACCCCGAAATGTGGAGTGACGCTCTATTTAAGACCGTCGCTGATTTATCCGGCCCAGGCACGACGGCCGCAACCTTTAGCGCCGCCGGTATCGTCAAGCGCGGCCTGAGCAGTGCCGGCTTCGATATTGCTAAGGTGCCGGGTTTTGGCCGCAAACGAGAAATGCTGCGAGCAACTTACGCCTCTAAACCCGCTCAGTTCGAAACGACGCCGCTGGCCGAAGGGGCTGTCAGTGTCCTGCAGCAGGCAACCCACGCCCATGGGGCGAAGCAGGCGATGGTGATTGGTGCAGGGCTGGCAGGTTGCCATACCGCCCGTGCATTAGCTGAGCGGGGCTGGCGGGTAGAGGTGATTGAGCGCAACGCCTGCGCCGCTGGAGAGGGCTCCGGCAACCCGCAAGGTCTGCTTTACGCCAAACTCAGCCACCGGGCAGAAACTCTGCCACTCTGGAATCTAACCGCGTTGGGCTATGCCCAGAGATTTTACCAAGAGTACTGGAAGAACCCGGTAATTGGCGCGCGCACGGGATTGCTTCAGCTGGCCGAGAGCGACAAAAAAGCCGCCGCTTTCCACCGTACTGTCAGTGCTCTGGGAGAACCCGAACTTTGCCGCACGGTAACCAGTACCGAAGCCAGCGAGTTAGCTGGCGTTGCGGTGCAAAGCCCCGGGCTTTATTTTGCAGGTTGCGGCTGGATTGACCCCCAAGCGCTATGCCGCGCCCTGCTCTCGCACTCCAATATTAGCCTTAAAAGTCATACGGATATCGACCAAATCCAACACAACGGCGAACACTGGCAAGCCTTGAGCGATAAACAAACTGTTGCCCGGGCACCCGTGGTGATTCTGGCGTGCGCGCATACGGTCAAAAGGTTCGAGCAATGCAGCTACTTACCGCTCAAACCCATTCGCGGGCAAGTGACTTATCTAAACGCGACACCGGCAACTGAGGCCTTGCGCACAGCCCTGTGCGGGCGTGGCTACATTGCCCCCAGCCACAACGGCCAGCACTGCATGGGGGCTACCTTTAACCTCGGGGCAACATCGCTGCAACTGAACGATGCCGACCACAGCGAAAACTTGCAGCACTTGCAGGCACTGAGTCCGGCACTGCATCAAGAGCTGGCGCCTACCGACAATACACCGCTGCCCGGTCGCGCGGCGTTCCGCTGCACCACCCCGGACTATCTTCCACTGGTGGGCCCGGTTGCCAACGGCGATCACCTGCTGCGGGATTTTGCCGAGCTCGGTAAAAATGCTCGTCAGCGCATTGCCTGCGACGTCGATTACTGGCCAGGGTTATACGTCAACTGTGGTCACGGCTCTCGCGGTCTGGCGTATACACCGCTGGCCGCTGAGCAGCTTGCCAGCGTAATTGGCCGCGAACCCGGAGCTCTGGGGCGCCCATTGGCCAACGCGCTGCACCCGGCACGGTTTCTACTGCGGGATATTATTCGCGGTCAGACCTAGTAGGCTGAGAGTTTAAGTACGTAAGGGGTTTTTCATCAGCCAGCTAGTGCGATTGCGCTCTCGCCAGCGCACATTTGTGCGATACGTCGAGCGAGCGTCTATACTCAGGCAAATAACCTTGCGTATAAGGAGAGAAGACTATGCTCGCCTACCCCGGACACTCTTCGTTTATCAGTCAGGACGAGCTGGATACGATTCACAATTACTACGAGAAACGCGTAGTGGAAGCTATTTACGAGGCCAGCGAACGCGCCCGCGACGGTGATCGCGACTTTATTGCCGACGTCGCCTGCGTGGCCCTCAACCGACTGCCACCGCGGTACATTCGCTACGATGTGGATATGACCTTTTTTACCTCACCGCAAGAGCTGGAGGAAATGAAAGATAAGGTCACGATGGCCGTCAACGATGCCATTGTGTACGTCACTGAGCGCGAGAACAATCTCGAGAAGCCTGAACCCAGCGCGACCGAAACTAAAAAACCGGCCAAGAAAACCCGCGCTAAAGCCAAATCGAAAAACGTCAAAAAGGGCTAGCGCGTTTACTTCTACTTCACCGTTGCCGAACAGGCCTCGGGCGCAGCGGCGTCAGCCATAATAATTTGCGAGCCACTGCCGCACGCAATGACCGTACGCATTGCCGACTCCACACTGATATCGGGCAATAACTCCACACAATTTGCCGGCAAATGGTATACAAACCCCGAGGTAGGCACAGGAGCAGTGGGCACATAGACGGTGTACCCTCCGTGCTCGTGCTCGGCCGTTACAATTCCGGTAACACACACAGGGCTGGCGTGCCCCATAATATAGGCGCGACACACCTTGCCATTTAACAGCGAAGCGTTGTCTTCACCGCCCATTATTTGCGCTACCATTTCACGAATAGTGCTATAGCCAGGCGCGAGCCTGGAAAGCAAGGCGTCAACTTTGCGATGCAACCAACGGCCTATTCCGGTTTTTACCAACAATCCAATAAGAAAGCAGGTGGCGAGAATCAACCCCACGCCCAACATATCGGCCATATGCTCACTCACGGTCACATATTCCGCCAGCCAATCGCTGATGGGTGCAATGGAGCGGTCAATCACGCCCACTAACCACTGCAGCAACACCAAAAAAATGGTGATGGGCAAAACAACGGTCAGACCACCCAACAAGGTCAATGTAACAAACGAGCGTAAACGCGACATACTGTGATCCTGCCAGACTGTGGGTTTAACGATTTGAGTCAGGCGTAACCGCGCCACCACAATGCAACGGCACACAACACTGGCCTCAGCGAAATTAATCGGTATTATGAACTGCCAGATCACTCAGGGGAAAGGAAATTGTTACGAGGCGCTATTCAACTTACAGGCTTGGTCGCAGTACTGTTGGCGAGCATCAGCTGCAGTTACGCCGCCAAGGTAGCTCCCGAGTTCGAGTTCACACTCATTGAATCGGTAAAGCGTTCCCCTGCATTCACTCAGGGACTGGAATTTTACGGCACTGATTTGATTCACAGCAGTGGCTTGGTGGGACAATCATTTATTGAGCGCCGTCAACATCCCAAGGCATTTTTAGCCAAACAGCGCTGGCGTACCGACCTGCCCGCCCCGGTGTTTGCCGAAGGCAGCAGCGTTATAAACGACGAGATATATTTACTCAGCTGGCGCCAGTCTACCGGCTGGCGTCTCGCCCCGGAAACCGGAAAAACCATTGGTGAATTTAAATACACAGGGCAAGGCTGGGGCTTAACCAACAATGGCGAGCACCTGATTCGCTCCGACGGTAGCGCCCATTTATTTTTTCACCGCCCTGGCGACTTTGCCCTTAAGCACACGCTAGAGGTCACCTGGAACGATACGCCTGTGCGCAACCTCAACGAACTGGAATACGCGCAAGGTTTTATCTGGGCCAATATCTGGCAGAGTGACGCCATTGTTGCCATAAACCCCGACAGCGGTGAGGTCGAGGGGTCGATAAATCTAGCCAGTTTGGCTCAGCACGAGAAAGCCAGCTCGCGCGACAACGTCCTAAACGGTATTGCGTTCGATACCGCCACCGGTGATTACTGGGTAACCGGTAAGCGCTGGGACCACTTATACCGACTTTCTATCCAACTACCGGAAAAACATTAACCAAACTCGCCACTCCCCCTTGCGGCAACCAAGGCTTGCCGGCCTTTATATCGATCATCTACCCATAAATCGCACCCTGCGCGACTATCTGCTTTTATTCTGAGTATTTGACTTAAATCAAACAGTCGATTCGCGTAAACTGGACGTCAACCCGTGTGTCTCCGAGATTTTGAGGTCGATCTGCACAATGAATCAACATCAGCAGCGAATTTGTACAGCCCCTCACAGTAAGGTTTATACCCATTGCAATGATTGTCGGCTGAACAGTATCTGTTTGCCATTGAGCCTTGAGTTTTCTGACATCGATAAACTCGACTCTATCGTGCAGCGGGGAAAACCCCTGCAAAAAGGCGACAATCTTTATCGTAGTGGCGACCCATTCAAAGCCATATACGCGATTCGCTCAGGGGCCATTAAAACCTGGAGCAGCAGCCGTGACGGCGAAGAAAAGGTCACTGGATTTTATCTTCCGGGTGAAGTGGTCGGGCTCGATGGGCCGGCTGAAAATATTCACATCAACAGTGCCATTGCCCTGCAAACCACCTCCGTTTGTGCGATCCCATTTGATCGGCTGGAAGCCCTTAGCCGTCAGGTGCCAGGACTGCAACGCAACTTACTGCAACTGCTGAGTCGCGAAATAAACTCGGACCAAAAACAATTTAATCTACTGGGGCGCACCTCAGCCGAGGCGCGTGTGGCCTCACTATTACTGAGCGTGTCAGCGCGCTACGAACGCCACCAGCTATCCGCACAGGAATTTACCTTACCAATGTCCCGCAGTGATATGGCCAACTTTCTTGGTCTCACGTTGGAAACGGTCAGCCGCGTGTTTAGCAGCTTGCAAAAACGAAACATAGTCAGTGCCAACCGCAAAGATATAGTCATTACCGAGATGCTCGCTTTGCGCGCTTTGACTCATAAAAATGGAGACGAAACATGCCGCTGAGCCCCCAAGCGCAATCTGTATTCACCGCGAACGATGCAATCAACAGCGGCGACCCAAACCGCGAGGCCGACGGCAGTGTTAAAGAGCTGGTATACGGTGTGCGCATGACCGAAGAGCTAAACAACTTTATGCCCGAGGCCTCTGAACTGCTGCAAATAGCCGCCAGGGCCCAGCATATTGAGCGCTGGATATTGCCACGCTCTGACTACCCAATGGATCGGGCCGGCTACAAAAAGTGGCGTACAGAACTTGGCATGCATCACGCCAAACGGGCCTCCGAACTCATGCAGGCCAATGGCTACAGTGATCAGGACTGCCAAACCGTAGCGGACATGTTGCAGAAAAAACGCCTCAAGCGCGACCCTGATGTGCAGGCTTTAGAGGATGTGATTTGTCTGGTATTTATTCGCTATTACCTGGAAGACTTTGCCGCTAAACATGACGAGCCTAAGTTAATCAGCATTATTCAAAAAACCTGGAATAAAATGTCTGAGGCGGGCCACGAAGCGGCCCTTAAAATTGCGCTTCCGGAGCCTATGTTGGCGCTTATCACTAAAGCGCTTAGCCCCTAGTCGACACAATCGCTCGCAACTTACAGCACTTAAAATTTCTTTACGCTTGCCGAGCACAACATGCCTTTATGTTTCCCATAGAGGCATTTTTAAAACTATTTCTTATGAATCTGCTCGATTATTCGTATAAATCGTATAAAAATAGGCATTTTTTTGTAAACACTTGACCTAAGAAGAGGATTCCTTTATACCAAAAGTGTGAATTACATAACAAAAATGACAATAAGGGTATTTGCCTATGAAACATCTAGCAGTCAAAGCCGCAATATTGCTTCTTGCTGTTGTAGGTAGTTCAGCATTCGCCTGTGATGAAGCCTGTAAGAAAGCCAATGCCGAACAAGAGCATGGCGTGAGCTTTCCCGGTTATCTGGATGCCGAATTTTGCCGCACCACGCGAGCCGACTTTCTACTTCAAGACTACGGCAGTTTAGAGAAGTACCGTACATCTCAGCTACCTGGTGGCCACAAAGGCGGCATGAACAACATCCGCAAGCTTTTAGACCAGCGCAAAGAGTGGCTAGTAGAGTGTGATGATTATTTGCGTTTGACGGATCAAGGGCGAATCTTCCGTGACAAAGCAACCACCGATAAAATATTCGCTGCTATCGATAAGGTGTCAAAAGAGTTGAATGGACTCGTCTATAACGGCAGTAAAGAGGTGATTGTGACCAACGGGCTAGACATCGCCCAGCAAGATTTCGATCAAATGATGCAGCAGCTCGAACAGCACCGCACCGATTTGCAATTGCGTGGCCAGCTGGTTAATCGCTAGTTTCAGGCTCGCTCGTCTTTTTACGCTTTAAGGACAATACAGCGCGCTTAGGTTTGTCGGGATTTTCGGCAAACAGGCGCGCTTTTTCTTCCAGCGATTTAGCCGTGCGGCTTTTAACCGTTGCACCCGTATTCGCGGCAGATGACGGCTGATAACCGCCCTCGCGAGCAGCTGCAGCCAAAGCCTCGACACCGCACCGCAGCAACCTGGCCTGATCCAGAAAGTTCATTGATTTGGGGAAATTCGCCGGGTCAACCGAAGAGGGGTTGCTCGGGTCGCCTTCAACTCGAATAGTGCAGCCACTCGCATGGCTTGCAACACCCGCCGCAAGGTTCACATCCCAACAATCAAAATCCATCGATATTGCCCTTTGCTTGCTAATATACGTGAGGTTTGGCCACCCCATCCTACACACTATGCCAACCAAACCGCAAAGCATAGCGCCTTAAAATGACAGTATTGCGACAACCTAACCGGAGTGGGCGCGCTTAGTTTGGCGCGCCGGTGGTTCTGCCCCAATATGCTCTTCATTGCGCGCCTTGGCAAGTTCGATTTGCTTTTGCCGCTCGGCGAAACGCATCTTTTGTTCGTCACTCAATTTGTCATAACAGCGAGGGCAACTCACGCCTTTCATATAGTGCTCTGACTGCTTTTCTTCTTCGGTAATCGGGAAGCGACAACCGAAACACTGATCGTACTGACCACGCTTAAGCTCGTGATCCACCGCTACTCGATTATCAAAAACAAAACACTCACCCTGCCACAAACTCTGCTCCGCAGGCACTTCTTCAAGGTACTTTAAAATACCACCTTCAAGATGGTAGACCTCATCAAACCCCTGCTCCTTCATATAAGCTGTGGCCTTTTCACAGCGGATTCCGCCGGTGCAAAACATGGCAACTTTCTTATGGCTTTGTGGGTTCAGATTCTCTTTTACGTAAGCGGGGAACTCGCGAAAAGTCTCGGTATTTGGATCGACCGCATTGGCAAAAGTACCAATAGCGTACTCGTAGTGGTTGCGGGTATCGACAACAACCACATCCGGATCACTGATTAACTCATTCCATTCACTGGGCTTCACATAGGTGCCCACGATTTGCTGAGGGTCAATCCCCTCTACGCCCATCGTCACAATCTCTTTTTTGAGCTTCACCTTCATACGATAGAAGGGCTTATCGTGATATACCGACTCTTTATGCTCTATGTCAGCGAAACGCTGATCACCGCGCAGGTAAGCCAGCAACTGATCAATGCCATCACGAGTTCCGGATACGGTTCCGTTGATGCCCTCGGCTGCCAGCAATAGGGTTCCCTTGATACCTAAGCGATCGCACTCGGCCAACAAAGGCTCACGCAAGGCTTCGAAATCAGGTAACTCGACAAACTTGTACATTGCAGCAACAACAATTTGGCTCATGGTCGTCTATGGTCTTCTGGTTGATCATTTGTGCCGCTGTTAACGGCGGGGGCAGGATTATAACGGGTTGTTTTTTATACAGCCAGTTTTTTTGGCCGATACTTGATACAGCTCAAAGAGTGTTTCCTTTAGCTTGCGCCGCTACTTGCCACCGCCACCAAGGCAATTCGGTGATTCGGGCACTTGTGCGCTGCGCCATTCAGCGGGGGTGTAAGTATGCAGGGCTAGCGCGTGAACAGGCCCGGCCATTTGCTCGGCGAGTACCGCGTATACAGCCTGGTGCCTTTGCACTGACCGCTTGCCCTCGAACTGATCACTGACGAGCGTGACCTTAAAGTGCGTCTCTGAATTGGGCGGCACGCTGTGCATGTGACTTTCATTTTCTACGGTCAAAAGCACTGGCGAAAACTGCTGCTTAAGCTCATGTTCAATACTGGTCTGCACAGGTTTCATTTCCTTCCTCATCTGCGGCCGGGCGCCTAAAAAGGCCATTATAGCATTGCATCCTTAGCTCTCGTGGCGATCGGGAATACCCTGCGCCTGCTCCAGTTCTGTCACCAGCCTATCACCTTGCTCGGCACGAGGTTTGGTCCAGCGTGCGACCAGCGCGTAAACCACCGGGGTCAGGTACAGCGTGAAAACAGCGGCTAAACCCAAGCCGCCAAAAATAACCCAACCAATTGAATTGCGAGCCTCGGCTCCGGGCCCCGTGCTTAGGATCAGCGGTAGCGCACCAAAGACGGTAGACATCATGGTCATAAATATCGGACGCAGTCGTACTTTAGCCGCATGTTGAACAGCATCTAGCACCGAATATCCGCGATCGCGTAATTGATCGGCAAACTCCACCAACAAAATGCCATTTTTGGCCATAAGGCCGATTAACATCACCAACCCAATTTGCGAATAAACATTGATACTGATGCCGGTGAGCAGCAGTGCAAATATGGCCGAAGCAACCCCAAAAGGTACGGTTAGCATAACAATAGCCGCACTGGTAAAGCTTTCGAACTGCGCGCACAACACCAAAAACACCACGATTAAGGCAATAATGTAGGTCATGGCAACCTCCTTAGAGGTTTCATCGAGCGTTTCCGCCTCACCCAGAAAGATTAGCCCGATTCCCGCGGGTAACTCAGTTTCGGCCAATCGACGCAAATCTGCTACAGCCGAGGCCAACGGGTAGCCGTCCTCCAGGTTGATATCAATCTCAATGGCGCGACGCTGTTTGTGGCGATCCAGCTCAGCCGCGACGGCCTCTTCAGTGATAGTCACTACCGATGATAGAGGCAGTAAACGCCCATCGCGGGTACTGACAAACAAATTGACCAAATCACCCGGGTCGTCAATTTGATCACCGGAAGACTCGAGAATAATCGGAATCGCTTCGTCGGCAACAGAAAGGTCCACCAAATCATAACCATCGACCATGGCGCGCAAGGTTGTGGAAATATTTTCCAATGGAATGCCCAGCTCTGACGCCCGGCGCCGGTCAATGGTGACCGCCAATTGCGGCTGCGTGGGCTGAAAGTTAATATCGGGGTCCGATAACTGCGGCAGTTGATCCTCGATGGCGCGGGCGAAAACTTCAGCGGCGGCAAAAATCTCGTAGTAATCACTACCGACCAATGCAATGTCGACACCCCCGCCGCCATTCCAAAGGCCCAGACTGTTAGAACCGGAAACCCGTACGAAAGCACCTGGAATCTCACGCATCGGCCCCTCTATTTGCGCCATCATTTCTTGCTGAGAGCGCTCTCTTTTATCCCAGTCCGCCAAAGGTAGAATGACCCGACCCCGGTTGGGGTCCCATTGCCCGACCACGGAAAACAACTGAGTTGCCTCGCCAGAATCCAGCAGGGGCTGCACCCTTTGCTCCATGGCGTTGACTTGGCGCTCGGTGTATTCCAACCCGGTACCATCGGGACCGGTGGCATTGACGTAAATAACGCCGCGATCTTCTTGCGGCAGAAGCTCTTGGGGCACCTGATTATACGCCAATACCGCGCCGCCGATCGCCGCCAGTGCAAACGCCACCACGAGCCAGCGCAACTCCAACGCCCTCGTCAAAGAGCGCGAGTAAAACCCCGCTAAACGGTCACCCAAAGCTTGCAGTCGGTTGCGCACCGGATGCGATTTGCCATTTTTCTCCGGTACGATTCGCGCTGCCATCGCCGGTACCAGCGACAAAGCAACAAAAGACGAGATGGCCACAGCAAACGCCAGAACAAACCCAAACTCGCGAAACAAGCGCCCCGCCGTACTGGGTAACATTGCAACAGGTACGAACACCGAAATCAAAACGGCGGTAGTGGCGATAACCGCGAAAAATACTTGCCGGGTACCGAGTACCGCCGCGGCACGCGCCCCTAAGCCTTGATGTCGACGACGCTGGATATTTTCCAGCACGACAATGGCATCATCGACCACCAGGCCCGTCGCCAGTACCAAAGCTAACAACGTCAGAATGTTTAACGAAAACCCCATCGCCCAAATAGTGGCAATTGTGCCGATCAGTGCAACCGGAATAGCCACAGAGGGGATAAGCGTCACGCGTAAAGAGCCAATAAATAGCCAGATGGTCAAGATAACAATGGTGACGGTAAGCGACATGCTGATCAGCACCTCGCGCATGGAACCTTTAATAAACTTGGAGCTGTCTTCGGTAACCAATAACTCGAAGTCACTAAAGCGTGTATTGATCCGCTCCACGGCCGCGTGCACCTTGGCGGCAATATCCAACGTATTGGATTGCGACTGGCGCACCACACCAAGCCCTACCACGGGTAAGCCATTGAGCCTGACATAGGAAGACGCATCCTCCGGGGCGAAAAATACTTGCGCGACATCGGCCAAACGGGTGTTGTTACGCACAATAATATCGCTGATCGCCCGCTCGGTAACAGCCGAGGCATCGGCGCGCACCAACAATTCCAGATCGCCAGAACGGAAGCTGCCCGAGGGCACATCAAACGGTGCCTGGCGCAGTGAATTAGCGACGTCTGTCACCGACAAACCAAAACTGGCAAGGCGAATTGGGTCCATGACCACTCGCAGTACTTTTTGCCGTTGACCGTAGACAACCACATCGGCCACACCGTCAATAGAGACTAACTCCGGAATCAAATCCTTTTCCGCACGCCGGGTCATTTGTAACTCGTCGAGCGTTTCGCTCACCAGCGCCAGATTTATAATTGGGTTAGCGTTGGGGTCCGCTTTAACAACCGTAAGCGACTCAATATCTGGCGGAAGGTCGCGCTCTACTCTGCTCACGGCTTCGCGCACATCTGAGGCAGCGGTATTGAGGTCGACGGTCGGCGAGAACTCAACATGCAGACGCATGTTATTTTCTTCACTGGAGGATCGGATATTGCGAATACCCGACACCCGCGCCACGGCCCCCTCAACGATGCTGGTGACCTCAGCATCCATGGTTTCCGGCGAAGCGCCCGGGTAGAAGCCGCGAACCGACACAATCGGCCGGTCGACGTCGGGCAACTCGCGTACTTCTACCGCCATAATGGCAGCGATACCGGCAATGGCAATAAGTAAATTCAACACCAAAACCAGAATCGGGCGGCGAATACTGAGGCTGGCTATATCCTCTTTGTGCAGCTCTTGCGGTAAATCACTCACCACTCACCTCTACACCACCCATGGCAACGGGCACGCCTTCGACGTCGACGACTTTGGCAATGCTGACAGGAAGTCCCTCGCGAACCATCTGGATTCCTTCTAGCACCACTAGCGCTCCATCCGGCAACTGAGTATCGACCAACACTTTACCGGCTCTGCGCTGCACGATTGTCGCTACCCGGCGCTCGGCCACACCATCGACAATGACCCACACAAACGAACCGCGAGGCCCCCACTGCAAAGCCAACTCCGGCACCAAAGCGTACTCGTTACCGGTCAGGGTTAAAGAAATCCGAAAGCTCATGCCTGGGCGCAACCGATCATCCGGGTTGGGCACGTGGGCGCGCACCTTAAATGTGCGCTCGTCTGCATCGACGCGGCTGTCAATTTCCACAACTTTACCCGACGCGACAAGCGTTTGTTTGCGCCAGGTGGACATTTCAATTGACTGGCCAACGCTGATCTCGCCCAGCAATAATTCTGGCAATACAAATGTCACCAGTAAGCGGTTGCGGTCATCCAGCGTCGTCAATGTCGTATTTGTATCTACCCAAGCCCCGGAATCAGTATCAGTTAATCCGACAATACCGGCAAAAGGTGCAAGTACTGAGCGATATTCCAATTCAACTTCGGCGCGCTCAACCGCTATTTGCGCCCGAGCCACTGCACTTTCGGCATCTTCTATCGCTGATTGGGTAACGGCGCCACTGTCTTTAGTTTGTCGATATCGTCTCAGCAGTCGCTTAGCGTCGTCCAGCTCGACCTGAGCATTGCGCAGGGCAAACCCTTCATTGCGATTATCAAGTTCAAACAAAACATCACCCGCGGCGACGGTTTGCCCCGGAGCTACTTTCACCGCAACAACCTGGCCGGAAACCCGCGGACGAATGGCGACCGAGCTCACCGCACGGGATGTTCCCACCGCCTCGACGTTCACTTGCTCGGGGCTGTAAGTGATTTGGGCGGCAATCACAGGTTTGGGTTGAATACCGCCACGCTCGGTCTGTTCGGTAGTGTCTTTAGCGCAGGCCGTCAAGAGCAGTGCGCCAACACCCATTAACAGTGGCGTGAGGGGAAACGTAAAAGCGTAGGCTGGCATAGCGTTGGGTTATTCCTTGATCGCAATTCGATAGGATACGCCGTAGTGTGCCCGCGACGTTACGCAATTGTACGACTGAGTTGTCTAATAGTGCATAGCCAGACGGTAAGGAACTGTAAAAATACTATTGTAGTATAAAAATAAAATGGCAACGGGATAGCATCGGGCTCACTGTATGGCCATTTGACCCGACTTTGCAGCCCCCCCGATACGCTCGCGCCAATGTTGTACAAACCAGTAAAACAACGGCAGCAACAAGGTACCGAGAATAGACGCCGCCAGCATACCTCCAAATACCGTCATACCCAGCGATACTCGTGAAGCAGCTCCCGCACCGGTGGAAAATACCAGCGGCAACACACCAAGCACGAATGATAATGCTGTCATTAATACCGCCCTGAAGCGTAAATGGGCGGCAATAAAGGCTGCGTCGAATATTGATTTACCGGCGCGCCGTTGCTCCATTGCAAACTCAACAATTAAGATCGCGGTTTTTGACGATAAGCCAATTAACAAAACCATACCGATTTGTGCGTAAACATTATTTTCCAGCCCTGCCAGCAACAAAATGCCGAACGCCCCAAGCAGTGACAGTGGTACCGCAGACAAAACTGCCAGCGGTATTGTCCAGCTTTCATATTGAGCCACCAAAAATAGATACACAAACAACAAAGCCAGGCCAAATAATAGCGGGGCTAAATTGCCGGCATCAATCTCCTGCTTGGACTGCCCGGACCACTCGTAGGTAAAACCTTCGGGTAACTGCTCAGCCACTTGACTCATTGCCTTAATCGCCTGCCCGGAACTTAAACCTGTCGTCGCTTCACCACTGATTTTGGCGGAGCGGTACAGGTTGAAATGGTTAATGGTTGTTGGCCCCAATATCGGTTTAATACTCACCAATGTCAGAATCGGTACCATCTGCCCAGCACTGTTGCGAACGAAGTAGTACTGTAAATCTTCTGGTGCCAAACGGTATTGACTGTCAGCCTGCAGTATTACCCGATAGGTGCGAGAAAATTGCGAGAAGTCATTGACGTAAAGTGAACCCAGATGAGTCTGCAGGGTAGCGAAAATTTCACTTATGGCCACACCCTGTGCTTTTGCCTTAGCGCGATCCACATCTAAGAAGTACTGTGGCACATTAGCACGATACGTACTGTAAACACGGTCCAAGTCCGCGTCACTGTTAGCGCTGTACACTAGGCCATTCAGCGCCTGGGCAAGCTCAGCCGGCGTGCGTCCGCGGTTATCCTGTAATTGAAACTCAAAACCACTGGAGGTACCAAGACCGGGAATAGCCGGCAAATTGAATACCATTACCCGAGCCTCCGGCACCTGCCAAAGCTTTGCCTGTAACTGAGCAATAATGCTACGCAGACTCACTTCAGCTGTGGTGCGCGCATCCCAATCATCCAGCACAACGATACCGAAACCGTTGTTGGAACCAGAACCACTTTGCAAACTAAAACCCGACACGCTAATGACATCGGTCACACCTGGCTGCGCCAGAACAATTTCAGAAACTTTATCCATTAAGTTGTCGGTGCGCACACTGGAGGCCGCATCCGGCAACTGAACATCTAAAAATAGGTAGCCTTGATCTTCCTGGGGCACAAAGCCTGTTGGCAGTTTTATGGCCATAACCGCCAACCCTACAAACAATAAGGCGGCCGCAAGTCCCATTCGGCCTGCGCGCTTTAAAATACCGCCAACAGTCGCCTGATAGCCTCGCGTTAGCTTGCTGAGCATGCGTTCAAACGGTGCCATCCAGATCACAGGTTTGCTATCAGGCCTGAGTAGAACGGCGCACAGTGCCGGGCTCAACGTCAGTGCGTTAATTGATGAGATAATAACCGCGCAAGAAATGGTGACGGAGAACTGTTTGTAGAGCTCGCCGGTAATGCCTGGCATAAATCCAACCGGTACAAAAACCGCAAGAAGTACTAAAGTGGTTGCAATCACAGGTCCGGTTACCTGTTGCATCGTCTTCAGCGTGGCCTCACGTACACTGCACTTCTCCTCGTGCAAAATTCGCTCGGTATTTTCAATAACAATAATGGCGTCGTCAACGACCACACCGATGGCAAGCACCAACCCAAACAGAGTGATAGTGTTGATGGAGTAACCTAAAGCCAGCATACAGGCAAAGGTGCCAATCAAAGATACCGGTATAGCAATTGAAGGCACAATGGTAGCTCGCCAATTTTGCAAGAAAGCAAATACAACCAGAATGACTAAGACAACCGCTTGTACTAAAGTGATCACCACTTCTTTAATCGAGCGCTCTATAAACCGAGTGGAATCGTAAAGAATAAAATGCTTTAGAGAGTCCGGCATTGTCGCACTGATATCTGCCACCACAGCACGCACATTTTTGGCAACCGCGATCGCGTTGGCATCGGGCAGCTGATACACCACTAAAAATGCGGTTGGTGAGTTATTTAGCCTGGCTTTTCCACCGTAATTTTGCGAGCCCAACTCAACCCGCGCAATATCTCGCATTCGCACCTGTGCGCCGTCGGCATCAGCACGCAAAATAATATTGCCAAATTCTTTGGCTTCAATTAAACGCCCCTGTGCCTGAATGCTGTATTCAAATTGCTGGCTGTCGGGCACTGGCGCTTGCCCCAGTTTACCTGCGGCAACAATAACATTTTGCTCCCTAAGCGCTGCGCTTACATCCGCGACAGTAATATTCAGGACACTCATGCGTTCGGGGTTTAGCCACAATCGCATGGCGTAAGACATTCCCCCCATAACCTCTACTTTGGCCACCCCTGGCACCCGAGCCAATGGCTCAACAAAGTTGTTGGTAGCGTAGTTACTGAGGAAAATATTATCGATATGCTTGCTACCCTCGCGGGCAACGACATTAATGCCCATTAGCATATCGGTGGATTGCTTGCGCACCGTTATGCCTTGGCGCTTAGCTTCTTCAGGCAAAAAAGGCTCAGCAAGCGCAACACGGTTTTGCACATTAACCTGCGCCATATCGACATCGGTACCCGTGGCAAATGTCACGGTAATGGCGGCTGAACCGTTGTTAGATGCTGAAGATTCTATATAAAGCATATCCTCAACACCGTTGATTTGCTCCTCAAGCGGCCTTAACAAAGCCTCTTCTACCACTTGAGCACTAGCGCCAGGATAGACCGCCGACACATTTACCTTGGGCGGGGTCAATTGCGGGTACATATTGATAGGTAACGCACTAAGGGCCAGCAGGCCCACTAAAGTAATAACGATGGATATAACGAATGCAAATTTTGGACGGTAAATAAATGTTTTACTGATCATAACGCAACCCAGTTACTCGGCATCAAGGGGTGACATGGCTCCAGTCACCGGATCCACCTGCTGCAATATAGGGTTAATGGTGATACCAGCCCTCACTTTCTGAAGACCGTCAACCACAATTTGATCCCCCGCCTGTAAGCCGGACTCGACCACCCACAAGGGTCCGATTCGACGACCGAGTTTAACTAACCGCTGCTCCACACGTTGCTCCCCATTTACCACTAAAACCGCGTAACCATCCTGACCTGATTGCACCGCGCTTTGGGGAATAATGGCTTTGTTCTCTTTCTGATGGCCTTCAACGATCAGCGTAACGTAAAGCCCGGGTACGATGACGCCTAAAGTGTTGGGGAACTCGGCTCGTAAATTAACGGCCCCCATCGCAGCATCAATGCGAGTATCAGCAAAGTTTAGGGTGCCGCTTTCCGCGTATTTTTCATTGTTGGGCAAACGCAACCCGATATCAATCGGCGGCGCCTGATCCGCTTTACCTTCGCGCTGGCGCTGTTGCAGATAGGAGATATAGGCGCTCTCTTCCAGTTGGAAGTTGACATAGATAGGGTCGGAGTCACTCAGCTCCGCCAGTGGCTCGCTCGCCGGACCGACGATGGTGCCAACGTTATAGCGTGTTTTACCAATAACACCGCTAAAGGGTGCCGTAATACGGGTGTAATCCAAATTTATTTGTGCGGAGGTGAGCGCCGATTGAGCGGCCTTAAGCGCAGATTTCGCCTGACTAGCGGCGGCTTTGAGCTGGTCGAGATCTTGCTGGCTAAGGTAGCCGTCGGGTGCCAGCTGCTTGCCTCGTTCATATTCACCCTGGGTGCGCTCGACTTCACTTTCAGCGCGCTCAAGCTCCGCTTGCGCAGAGAGCAAAGCCGCTGCATAGGGGGCATCATCAATGGCAAACAACAGCTGGCCTTCGCGCACCAATGCTCCCTCGACAAAACCGCGCTCGATCAGTTCGCCTTCCACACGCGCCTTTAAGCTAACAGTGCGGTGCGCTTCACTGCGCCCGACGAACTCCCGGTAGGTGCCCACGGGCTGCTCTTGTACTTGGTACACACCAACCGCGGGCGGGGGTGCCGAGACCGGATCAGAAGGCGACTTTGAACAGCCCATCAAGATGACTGACATGAGCGCCCCGCACCATATGCCCGGACCTACTGCGAATTGCCCCACCACGCTACGCATAGTCAACCTTCCTGTCTTAAACAAATTTTAAGTAATGCATAGTTGCACGCCTTGCGCCCCCGACGGGCACTACCGATGCCTCACACTCAGCCGAAGAAACGCTCGAACGCCACAATTCCCCAAACCAAACCCAGCAATATCAACGATAGCATAACCACAGCCGAGCCGATGTCTTTGGCGCGCCCGGACAATTCGTGCACTTCAGAGCCGGTTCTGTCCACCACAGCCTCCACCGAAGAATTAATCAACTCAGCGATCAGCACCCAAAAAACACTGGCAATCAACAAAATGAGCTCTATGTGGCTGGAGGACAACCAGAACGCGGCCGGCAGTAAAATCAGCGCCATCCATACTTCTTGACGAAACGCCGCTTCATACTTCCAGGCGGCGTTTAAACCCTGCAACGAATATACGCAGGCGTGGGCGACCCGGGTCAACCCAGTTTTTCCCGGTTTCATTCTGTCATAACTCCATCAAAAATATGTCATATAAGCGTCATAGTGCAGTGGTATTCCTTAGCCAATCGAACAAGAAACCGCCGCTAGCGGGGGGAAACTATGAATGCTTTTTTGCAAAGAGTCCACCAGATCGACACATTAGCTTTTGTCTGGCTGCACGTAACCAAACGTTTCCGCTATCGTCGGACCGTGCGCTGGATTTCACGCTGCGGCGATGGTCCCTTGTATGTAGCCATTGCGCTGTCGCTCATTGCCCTGGACGCCCCCAATAGCGTGCTGTTCCTGAAGGTGGGGCTGGCCTGCTATGCATTGGACGTCAGTCTGTACCTGGTTATGAAAAACGTGTTCAAGCGCAATCGACCAGCGGTGAACATTGACACTTTCGAAAGCTGGATCACACCATCGGACAAGTTCAGCTTCCCCTCGGGGCACACGGCTGCCGCTTTTGTATTCGCGTTCCTGATAAGCTCTTTCTACCCTATGTTTAGCCTGCCGGCGTATATAGGGGCTTGTCTAATTGGCGCTTCCCGGGTTTTGCTCGGTGTGCATTACCCGACGGATATTCTGGCCGGTGCACTGCTCGGTACCAGCTGCGCGATTGCAGGTTCATACTATTTAATAGGCACGATGTAATGAAGATACTGTACGGCGTCCAAGGCACCGGCAATGGTCACCTAACCCGCGCCCGCTCTATGGCAAAGGCCTTTGCCACGCTCGACGTCCAGGTCGACTGGTTATTTTCCGGGCGCGCGCGTGAAGACTTTTTTGACATGCAACCGTTCGGTGACTTTCGCTGTTATCAAGGTATGACGCTGCAGGCCAAAAAGGGCAAGGTCAATATGCCCAAGACCATTATGAAGAGCAATGTTTTGCAGCTGCGCCGCGATGCGTTAGCGCTTAACGCCAAAGATTATGATTTAATCGTCAGTGACTTCGAACCGGTAACCGCGTGGGCGGCGCGCCTGCAAGGTGTGCGCTCGGTTGGCATTTCCCACCAATGTGCGTTTCTTCACCCCATTCCCAAAAAAGCCAATAATGTGTTTACCGATACGTTTATGCACTGGTTTGCCCCCATTGACACGGCGGTAGGTGTGCATTGGCATCATTTTGATCAGCCCTTACTGCCACCGATCGTGGAGCCTTCCAGCCACCCCAATACGGTCCAAAAAGGCAAGATACTTGTGTATCTTCCATTTGCCGATGTCGACGATTTTTTGCCAATGCTAGAGCCTTTGGTAGATCACGAATTTTACGTGTACCACAAATTTACGCAGGCAGAAGACCGGGGCCATGTACACCTTCGCCCGTTTTCGCGTGAAGGTTTCCAAAGCGATCTGCATTCGGCTGAGGGAGTTATGTGTAGCGCGGGGTTTGAATTACCCAGTGAAGCCATCACCCTGGGTAAAAAGTTACTGGTCGAGCCGGTACGCAAACAAATGGAGCAACAATCCAATGCTCTGGCGCTGCAGGCGCTGGGCTATGCCACCACCACCGATAAAATAACCGAAAAGGTTATTCGCCACTGGCTAACACTGCCCAAGCCTGCCCCGTTGCACTACCCCAATGTCGCACAGGCTATCGCCGAGTGGATGGTAGAGGATGGCGCGCAGAACTTGCCACAATTAAGCGAGACACTGTGGAGTCAAGTCGCAATAGACAAACTGGATTGCCCCGAATTGACCCCTGCCATGAGCCAAGTCTAGCAGGCTGTTGAATAACCCCAAGCCTGCCAGGTTAGGATTAACTCACGCTAACAACTTGTTGGTCATCTACCAGTACCGGCTGCAGGCGGCTGTCATGGCGTGTGACATGAGCCCGCCAGCGCACCAAAGCACCACCGGCGACAAGCCCAAACAGACCGGCTAAAGTCGTAGCACCTTCGCCCCAGCCTAACTCACTGGCAGCAAGGGTAAAACCGAGCAACGTAATCAGAGGTAACAGGTAAACCAGCAAAGAACCGTTGGCAACCACCGCCTCCGGCACTCCCAACTCAATATCGTCACCGACCTGATAATCAGCGCTATTGCGGCCACCTAATGACACCCATAGGTATGTGGTGTGACCGGCAAGTTTTGCCAATAAGCTTTGACCGCAGCCTTTTTGCGCCGCACAGCTGCCACAAGTGGAGCGCGAAATAGTCTCCACCCAGAGGCCGTCGGACTCAACAGCGACAACTTTTCCGGTTTCAATCAGCATAGTTAGCCTGTAGGTTGTGGCTCAGTAACAGCTTCTACAGATTGCCCCACGCGCTCGGCGACACTGGCCGGCACCTCACCCACCACCGTTAGCTGGTACAGCTGGCCAGCCCGGCGGACACCGCCGAGGTAAAAATTGGTGGCACCGCGCTGAGCGCGCGCTTCGATGGCGACTTCGCCGCCGACGGGGTCAAGAAAGATAGAAAACGTCGATAGGCCGTCAGTATACATCAGCATATCGACATCGTCGCGGATCTGGCGCTGACCCGAGAATGCAAAACCGTCCGGCAACCACTGTAAGTGCCAGGAAGCCGGTTTGTCGTCAACCGCAGGGTTGCACTTAGCAACGTCTTCAGCCGTAATACGGTGCGATATTTGCGCACCTTGGGCATCACTGAATGTTTCCGGCGACAGCCCGACCTCCAACTGAACATATTGAAACTGCTCTACCGGGCGCTGGTTGTCATCGAGCAAAATTGACTTCAGCACCAGCCCGGTTTCCCGGTCTACGCTAAAGAGATAACCAAAGCGGAAGGCATCACGCGGCACAATGTGCAGCACTGTAGCCGCGCGCCCCGCTATTCGATCGGCGCCAAGCACGCGAAAATTATAGAATTGTTCCAGGCGCGAGAACTCTGTGGCCAGCTGATCCGCGCGATTGGCGATCAGCTGCTCCCCCATCATGCGACAATCCAGGCCTTTACTGATTAACGCCTCGCGCTCAGGCCCCTGCAGGTAATACAAGCGTTGGTATTCGGTACCCTCGCTCACCCAGTGTTGCAGGCGAAAGCTTTCCGTCCCGATCATGTCCTGATGGGTAAAGGTGCCCTGATAATTCAATAGGCGGCGATGCTCAGACATTTTGACCAAAAGCTCGCTGACCGAGCGAATAGCAGCCTCATCGCTGGGTGCGCTTGGGTCAGACAGGGCATTGGAGGGGGGCGTGGATTGCGCCTGAACAGCGCTGATGGACAAAGCCATCAGCATCAAGGCGCCGGCTAGCCGAATCATGGTTACTCTTCTTCGATCAGGGGCACCCGGGCGTGTGGCACGGTACCGGAAGCGCTGTTAACCGCTGCTTGGTCAGTGTGTTCTTCCAGCAACTGATGCAAATAATGACGCACCTCGTCGGTCGAAACCTGAACACTGGCTCGGCGCGGCTCTACCACCACCGGGCGACGTGTCGCGGGCTGATAAACCGATTGCGCACTCACCTGCCGGGTGGGCAGAGCCGGTGCGTTAAAGCCAATAGGTAATGATGCATCTGCAGCGGTGATGGTTTTCTCGGTCGGAGCGCCTGCGACCATATCGGTCGTCGGGTCATCCGCTTGATAAAACTGGGCGCCCACTACCAGGGCACCCGCTACCGAAGCGGCGATCGCTGCCTGCCCCATACTGCGCCAAATTCGTGACATACGGCCGGTGACAACGGTCGCCTCGTTTTCTAGTGCCTCGCTAATGCCAGCGGCAAATCCTGCTGGAGCTAACTGCTCGGGTAAATCGGCTCGCATCGCTGAGCTGGCAGTTTGATATCGAGACCAGGTGGCCTTTACGTCAGGCTGCTCACCGCTGGCTTTTATTACCCGGGCAAACTCTAACTCGCTGGCTTCGCCGTCCACCATGGCGGAAACAGATTCAGCCAACTGGGACTTGTGAGAGGTGTCTGTCATGCTCGCAATTACCTTTATTCAACGCTTTAAGGTTGTTACCCCTTAAGCGCGGTGCTCAGTCAATCGATACCCGCCGTTGCAAACGAACGCTAACATAGCGCAGTACGGGCGTCATTACAAAGTTTTACATCCGCTATCCATGTCAGACACTGCCTTTCTGCAAAGGTTCAGGCTCCATTCAGTTTTTATTCAGAATTTTCCAGCAATGGTTGAATGCGCTTGTCGATAGCGTCACGTGCGCGGAAGATTCTCGAGCGCACGGTGCCCACCGGACAATCCATAATAGCCGCAATATCTTCATAGCTAAGCCCTTCCATCTCGCGCAGCGTCACCGCCGAGCGCAGATCTTCAGGCAGTTCGCGGATTGCGGCGTCCACCTCACGCTGAATTTCCTCGCACATAAGGCTGGTTTCTGGCGTGTCAGCATCCTTGAGAAGGTCTGAACCCGAGTAATATTCCGCATCCTCCATTTCGACGTCGGACGCCGGAGGACGACGCGATCGCGAAACCAAATGGTTTTTTGCAGTGTTAATCGCAATGCGATACAACCAGGTATAAAACGCACTCTCGCCACGAAACTTAGCCAGCGCACGATACGCCTTTATAAACGCTTCCTGAGCAACATCTTGCACTTCGGCTTGGTCGCGCACATAGCGACCAATAATAGAAAATATTTTGTGCTGATACTTAAGCACCAACAGGTCGAAAGCGCGTTTATCGCCTTTTTGTACTCGCTCGACCAGTTGCTGATCAGTATCCGGCGCAGATTGCGCTGCCATGCTCTAACCCCCAAACACCCGCCGCCCAGGGCGAGTGACATCCAAATTCTTCGCTGTGCGGACCCGCTGTAGCCCCGCACGATGGTTCGGGCAAACCCGAAAGGCGAACGATTGTCGTCTCTTTCCCCATCGACGCCAATAGACCCGAACTCACTATAAGAAGTTCCCCATCCATTATACGTATTTATAACGCAGACAGGGGTGACGCCGGCCAACTATCGTTAAGATGGGCGGTCACAACGCGGAACGTACAACAACTTGCTATAATTCGCTCCTGATCAGAATTGACGAGCGTGTATGAACCAACACCATAACCACGATGTACTTATCATCGGCTCCGGCGCCGCGGGATTAACCCTGGCGCTAAGTCTGGCCGACACGGCAAAAGTAGCGGTACTCAGCAAGAGCGCCATCAACACAGGGTCCACCTGGTACGCTCAGGGCGGCATTGCCGCCGTGCTTGACGATCAGGACTCGGTAGACGCCCACGTCGCCGACACCTTGAGTGCGGGCGCAGGGCTTTGTCACGAAGACGCCGTGCGGTTTACCGTGGAGCGATCCAAAAGCGCGATTAAATGGCTGATTGAAAAGGGGGTTGCCTTCACTCGCGAGTCCAACTCTGACGATTACCATTTGACCCAAGAAGGTGGTCACAGTCACAGACGCATTATTCACAGCGCCGACGCCACCGGTAAAGCGGTGCACAGCACTCTGATTGAGCAGGTTCAAGCTCACCCGGATATCGATATTTTTGAAAATCACGTCGCGCTAAACCTGATCACTCAGGCTGATGCAGGATCTCGCAAGCTACGCGCTTCGGGTGCCTACGCCCTGAACCGTGCCGACGAGCACGTCAATGTATTTCAAGCCAAGATGGTGGTTCTCGCCACCGGCGGCGCCAGCAAGGTCTATTTGTACACCAGTAATCCCGACAGTGCGTCGGGCGACGGTATTGCTATGGCCTGGCGCGCTGGCTGTCGGGTAGCCAACATGGAGTTTAATCAATTTCACCCCACCTGCTTGTATCACCCAAAAGCCAAAAGCTTTCTGATTACCGAGGCGCTACGCGGCGAAGGTGCTTACCTTAAGTTACCCAACGGCGAGCGTTTTATGCAGCACTTTGACGAGCGGGGCGAACTGGCGCCGCGCGACATTGTCGCGCGCGCCATTGACCATGAAATGAAGCGGCTCGGTTGCGATTGCCTATATCTGGATATCTCGCACAAGTCCGAAGCCTTTATCAGTGAACACTTTCCTACGGTGAAAGCACGCTGCCTGGAATTTGGCATAGACATCACCAAAGATGCCATACCCGTGGTGCCTGCCGCTCACTATACCTGCGGCGGTGTGGTGGTCGATCGCAACGGCCAAACGGATCTGGAAAACCTGTACGCTATTGGTGAAACCTCTTTCACCGGGCTCCACGGTGCCAACCGTATGGCGTCGAACTCGCTACTGGAATGCATTGTCTACGCGCAGTCGGCCGCCGAACATATCACAGCCAAAATAAGCTCGGTGGCGACGCCTGCCGTCAGCCCCAAATGGGATGAGTCGCGCGTGACCAACTCGGACGAAGACGTTGTGATTTCGCACAACTGGGACGAACTGCGACGTTTTATGTGGGATTATGTTGGCATTGTTCGCACCCATAAACGACTGGAGCGAGCCACCCACCGTATCAAACTGCTGCAAAAAGAAATTGCCGAGTATTACAGTAACTATAAAGTCAGTGGCGATTTAATTGAGCTGCGCAATTTGACCACAGTCGCCGAGCTAATCATCCGCTCAGCCATGGAGCGCAAAGAAAGTCGGGGCCTACACTACTCGCTGGACCACACGACACTCAGTCCTATCGCCCGCGACACTATTTTGGTTCCCACCAACTTTGCCGCTCAAGACGTTATTGTCAATGCAGTATCTGAGTAACCAGCCAGACCCGCAAACGTCGGTAATCTTCACGGGGCATAGAATCGGCAGCGAGCAACAGGTGCGTACAGCCTTTGCCTGCGCTTAAACTAAGGCTGACAAACAGACGCCAAACGGTCACCTTACCGATAAGCCGCACCGGCTGAAACTCACCGCCTTCGGGCGCCAGGTACCAGCCGGTTCGATCCACTCGCAGGTGCCAAACCCGCTGCAAACCCTGCATACTCCAGCGCCAAAAGCCACCGATAACCAGTATCGCCAGCGCGCCCATACACCCCCACCACCAGGATTCAGCCAACTTAAAATAGACGATCGAAAAACAGGTCATTAAGGCGCAGACATGCACGATAAGATGCCAGCGCATAACCTGGGATGAGGGTTGAATCAGGGTATCAATGGAAGCGTCGCCCGACACTTGCGTATCGACGAGCGGCGTTGAGTCAAGACTCTCGGGGCATTCCTGTATTATCTCTGACAATTTTCACAATCCTTTGCAGCTGGGGATCGTCAGGGTCCTCGCGGCGCATAAACCACGCAAACATATCCTGATCTTCACACTCCAGTAATTTCCAATAACATTCCTTGTCGGCTTGATCGAGACTGGGGTAAACATTATCCAGAAACGGCAGCAACACGAGATCTAGCTCTAGCATGCCACGACGGCTTCCCCAAAACAGGCGGTTGCGCTCCACATCTCACTCCGAACAGTAAATTTTCGGCAGTATACCGCAGTTATAATAGCCGCACACTAAAACCGCCCCGCTCAGCCACACGGCTTCGGGGGCGGGCGGTAACGGTTACTCTGCACCCTCGATTTTAATGGTGCGAATCAAGGGCTGACCTCGGCGGTAGAAACGAATCGGGTGTAGCTTATCCGACTCCAGAGAATTCATAATGTCCATATAACTGTCAACATCTGAGACATCGTCGTAACCGAGCTGAACAATCACATCACCCGGGCGCAATCCGGTCTGCGCCGCTGGCGAATTAGGCTCGACCTGACGCACCAGTGCACCACCTTCAATGCTCCAGCGCTCGCGGTAGCGGCTGTCAATTTCATCCACTTTAATACCCAGACGGTCTAAATCGCCACCGCTACGAGACTTGTTGGGAGCCGCACCAGACTCACCGGACTCACGCTCCCCAAGGGTCACTGCTAATGTTTCACGTTTGCCCTTGCGCATAATAGTTAGCTCGACGTCCGTACCAGGGGATACGCGCCCCACCAGTTGCGGCAGGGCACCGGGGTCGGTCACCTCCTTGCCGTCAAACGCAATCACAATGTCGCTCGGTAATAAACCGGCATCCTCTGCAGGACTGCCCTCCTCCACATCATTCACCAGCGCACCCATTGGCTTTTCCAAACCAAATGAAATGGCCAGATCACGACTGACATCGGAAATATACACACCGAGCCAACCGCGTTGCACGCGACCGTCCTCCATCAGTTGCGCCAATACTTCCTGGGCCACATCCGCAGGGATTGAGAAAGACAAACCATTGGAGCCGCCTGAGCGGGTATAGATTTGCGAATTGATGCCCACAACCTCGCCTTTGAGGTTAAACAATGGGCCACCCGAGTTGCCGGGGTTAATCGCCACGTCAGTTTGAATAAAAGGAACATACTGGCTTTCGTTAGAGCTAATTGAACGCCCCATCGCGCTGACGATGCCAGCACTGGCCGAGTAGTCGAGGCCAAACGGCGAACCTATGGCCACCACCCACTGGCCTACTTTTAGAGAGCCGGCGCTGGCAAATTCCAGCTTGGGTAAACCCTCAGCTTCGATTTTCAGCAGGGCCAGATCGGACAAAGGGTCGACACCCAACACCTTGGCGATGAACTCGCGCTGATCAAACAGCCGGACGGTGACCTCATCTGCGCCGTCAATGACGTGATTATTGGTCAGAATATGGCCATCCTCACCGATAATAAAGCCGGACCCCATCGATTGCGCATTGCGCTCCTGGGGGTTGGGTTGGCCAAAAAAACGGCGGTGAGATTCCGGTATTTGGTCGAGAAAGGAAGATCCGCCGGTCACGGTCTTGCTAGTGGTGATTTTCACCACGGCCGGCGCACTGTTTTCAATCAGCTCGGTAAATTCAGGTAATGCGGCACGCGCAACCGTCGCAGAAAAAACCAAAGCCAAGCTCAATATTACTCGTGTCATCAACACTTTGTGCTGCATGCAATCGCTACCTCTGTATCGTTGGATCCATACCCACACGCTTGCGCCATGGGATTGAATGTCGCGGTTTTTGACAGAAGTGCCTGGAGAAAATTCCAAGCCTTGATACTTTTTTACCTAAACCGACGCGCTGTGGACCATTGCACAACAAAAAAGTATCGCAATGCCCCATGCAAGTCAGGCCAAGACATAAAAAGGGATATAGGGGCAATTACGGCAGATTCAATCCGCTCGGGCGAGTGTTTCCGGGTCTGGCTCAAAGCGGTCGACACGAATGGTCACCCGACGATTTTGGGCCCGTCCAGTGGGAGTGCGGTTAGTGGCGATTGGGTAGCGCTCGCCGTGCCAACGAACTTCAATTAAATCTTCGGGAATCCCGCGCTCGGTAAGATATGCCACCACAAACTCGGCGCGTTTTTGCGAAAGCTCCAGGTTTTCCGAACGCAGGCCCAAACCGTCGGTATGTCCATCGATCACCAGAGCGGTAATGAAAGCATCGGCCAGTACGTAGCGAGCCAGGTTATCCAGCACTTCGCGGTCAATGTCATCGAACTCTTCAGTGCCACCGGGAAAATGCACCGAAGTGCGACGAACTTGATCGTAATTGACCGGTAACAGCCCTGCCAGGCAACTCTGATATTCACTCAGCGCCTGACGAAAACGGATCGGCTCTATCACAACGTTAACCGGCGTGTCTGATTCGTACCAGCTATCACCGCGTACCAATAATTGCCGACCATCGACCAGCTCTTGCAAAAGCTGCTGAGATTCACGCCAATCCAAGCTCACCACGTCCCCCTCACCAATAGGCAGCGGACGGACTGAGTAATGTTGACCAATGGCTCGCCAGCGCGGCGTCAACGACAACAACTCGGCATTGCCGGGTTTTAGCTGGCGGTTAAGTTCGGTCAGATAAAAGTGCTGAGATTCCCCGGCGCGACGAGCGAATGCCGCTTCACCCAATAACGGAATGTCTTGATGCATACGGCAGGCGAACACGCTGGCATCCACCTGCCAGCGGGTGGTTTCCATCGGACCTGAATAGGTCGCCGCAAAACTCTGTCCCAGCCCCAGCCAGCACAGCAGCCCGACACCTGTCATTATGGCGCGTTTAATCACCCAATATGCTCCCAAAACATAAAAAACAAACCCGGATTCCGGAGGAACCTATAAGCTTATCGGCCTAATGCTGCTGCGCTTTAGCGCCATTTTTGCTAGGATGCACGCCTCTAAGCTTCCCGACGTGTACTGGTATGACAAACGAAATCACATTGCTCCGGCCCGATGACTGGCACATTCATCTACGCGACGGCGACTCGCTTGCCCGCACAGTGCCCGATGCGGCCGCTCAGTTCGCCCGCAGTATTGTCATGCCCAACCTGGTGCCACCGGTAACCAATGCCGATCAAGCCCGCGCTTATCGCGAGCGCATTGTCACCGCCGTACCCGCCAATGCTCGCTTTGAGCCCCTGATGGTGCTGTACCTGACCGACAACACGCAACCCGAAGATATCGCTGCGGCCAAGGCCGCCGGGGTTGTTGCCTGCAAGCTCTACCCCGCCGGCGCGACCACCAACTCCGACTCGGGCGTCACCGATGTTAAGAATATCTACCCGGTCCTGGATGCCATGCAACGCGAAGGCCTGCTGTTTTTGGTGCACGGCGAGGTAACCGACTCAGCCATCGATATCTTCGATCGCGAAAAAATCTTTCTCGAGACGATTTTAAGTGGTGTTGTGAAAGACTTCCCCGAGCTAAAAATTGTTCTTGAACACATCACCACGCAAGATGCCGCGGAGTTTGTTAAGGCGGCGGGGCCCAAAGTCGCGGCCACTATTACGGCTCATCACTTGCTCTACAACCGCAATCATATGCTCGTCGGCGGCATAAAACCGCATTATTACTGCCTGCCAATTCTCAAGCGCATGACGCATCAGGACGCCTTAATTGCAGCAGCCACCAGCGGCAACCCGAAATTCTTTTTGGGGACAGATTCCGCCCCGCACGCCAAAAGTAAAAAAGAGGCGGCCTGTGGCTGCGCCGGTAGCTACACCGCCTACAGCGCTATAGAGCTATACGCCGAGGCATTTGAACGCGCCGGAGCCCTCGATAAACTCGAAGGTTTTGCCAGTCATTTTGGCCCCGATTTTTACGGCCTGACTCGCAACACGGACACCGTAACTCTCAAACGTGAGCCATGGCAGCTACCGCAAACATTGCCCTACCTCGACGAAACCATTGTTCCCCTGTGCGCAGGTGAAACCCTGAACTGGAAACTGGCGCGCAACGCTTAAGGACCTGCAGTGAAACCACAGCCCCCCGAGTTTGAAAAAGATAACGCATCGCCCATGGCGCAGCGTTTTCGTGGCTTTATGCCTGTCGTCGTCGACGTCGAAACAGGCGGCTTTAACAGCGCCCGTGACGCCTTACTTGAAGTGGCAGCGGTCACTCTTACCATGGACACCGAAGGGCTCTTAGTACCCGACCAAACGCTTGAATTTCATATTGATCCGTTTGAAGGCGCCAATATTGAGCAATCGGCACTGGATTTTACCGGTATTGATCTCGACAGCGACGAACGCTGCGCCATGCCTGAAGAAATGGCCATGACCGAGTTGCTTCAGGGCATTCGCCGGGCGGTACGCCAACACGGCTGTACGCGCGCGGTCATGGTTGGCCACAACGCACATTTCGACTTGGGGTTCGTCAATGCGGCCATTGAGCGCTGCGAGATTAAGCGCAACCCATTTCACCCATTCTCCTGCTTCGATACCGCCACGCTCTCAGGTTTGGCTTATGGGCACACAGTGTTAGCCAAAACCTGCCAACTGGCCGAGATTGAGTTTTCCAACAGCGCCGCGCACAGTGCCGCCTACGACGCGGAAAAAACCGCTGAACTATTCTGTAAAATTGTTAACCGCTGGCAGACAATGGGCGGCTGGCCGCCACCGCTGTAAGTCAGTCTAACGAGACTAATCGATCCGAACAGCAGGCAAGTCCGGCGCCGCTAAGGTGCCGCTTGCCGCGGGCGCAATCACATCCGCCTCGCCTTTCGCCAACAACACGCCATCTTGATTGTGTACCAGGCACTCCAGTGTCACGAGCTTCATCCGCGCTTTCAATCCAACGACTTTTAAGGTTACCGTCGCCGTATCCCCCACTTTAACGGGCTGCTTAAATTGCAAAGACTGCCCCCGATAGACCGAGCCCGGCCCCGGTAACTGTGTAGCGATTGCCGCCGACACCAGCGCACCCAACCACATGCCGTGACCGATACGCTCCCCAAAGACGGTGGCGGCAGCGTATTCAGCGTCCAAATGAACGGGGTTGACATCGCCACTGGTGGCGGCAAATAGCACCAGATCAGTCTCGGTTAGCGTTTTGCTGTAGCTCGCGCTTTGATCAATATGTAAGTCGTCAAAGCCGGTGATCTTGAGCTGTGTCATAAATGCCTCTTAATTTTCATACAAAAGCGCTATTGTACCGTCTGAGAGTGACTTATACGCTACCAAGGAGGCGGGCAAGTTGATATGCTTGAGACTTGGAACGGTAACAGACCACTTGGCAGTGACACCTGCATTGCGGGTAGCGCCGAGTTGGCAAGGACCACCGTTAAGCATCGCCACCGCTGGCGTAAAGTCTTGCATCAGCATCCGGCGAATACCAAAAATAGAAAGCGCCTTTACGCTTACGAACACCACCTAAGGATACGCTAGGAGAATCCATGCCCAAGCAGCAGAAGATGTTTGTAGTTGTGGACCCAAACGACGAACAACACGTCGCACTTGAACGGGTCAAACGCACTTCGCAATTGCAGGAAGTAAACCCTTTCGTTCACGTATTTGTCGCCGTTGATGGCGATGCGGTTGATACCCGCGCCTACAACGCCAATCTGGTACGCGATCAAAGCTGGTTCGAAGAACAAATCCGCAGTCAACTGAACGAAGCTGGGGTTGAGCACCTGATCGAAGTGTCCTGGTCCTCTGAGTGGCAAGAGTCCATCATGCAGGCTGCCAAACGTGCCAATGCGGATCTTATCTACCTGCCGGTGCACGCCAAAACCGCCAACCGCCGCTTCCTGTTCACCGAGTCCAAATGGGAGCTGCTGAAAGGGGCCTCTTGCCCGGTTGTACTGATTCGACCCGGTGCCCGTGAAGAGCGTAAAACGGTACTGGCAGCCGTTAATTTCCAGGCCACTCGCGATGTGCAGATTGAGCTAAACGAGAAAATCCTGGAAACGGCACGCACCATTTCCGGTATTTACGATGCAGATATGCACGTGGTGAACGGTTATATGGATTCCATGAGCTACCCTGACCGCGGCCGTCTGGCCAAAGAAACCGGTGTCGACTCTGCCCGCATTCACGTCGACAATGGCTACACCTCCGACGTAGTGTCAAAGGTGGCTGAAGACATCAATGCAGATTTGGTCGTTATGGGTACACTGGGTCAAAACGGCATGACCAAGACCCGCCGCGGCAATACTTCTGAGCGCCTAATTGACGCGCTCGACACCGACGTAATGGTTATCAACCACGGCTAATGCTGTGCATTTGAAGCCCCACAAAAAAGCCCGCAATTGAATGCGGGCTTTTTTGTGCTGATAAACAACGCTTAGCGTTTATACAAACGAGCGAACCAATGCCTCAATGTCAGCGTCCTGACAGTTGTCAAAGAAACACTGCTGGAAACGTTCACCACCCACGGCCTGTTTAATCAGCTCCGGATCCATAGCCTTTAAGCCCTCCAGATACGGCTTTGCTGTCGCGGCCTTCACGTCGTTGAGAATACCCGCGTTAGTCACCTGGGATTCACGACGCTCCGGTGGGTACCCCTGGCCGGTCACTCCGGTAAACGCTTTCTCAAATATGTAGCGTACATTCAGCTCAGCGCCCCAACCAAAGCCTTTGGCGAAGGGCAGCGCCAGAGCATTACCGTTATTAATTTGCGCAAACAGATAAGCATCAGCCGGGTCTATACAGTAGCCACAGCACACACCGGGATACGCATTAAGTGACATCAACGCACCCTGGCCGGTGCCGCAGCCCGATACAACAAAATCAATTGCCTTGCTGTTCAGCAACAAGCTGGCAGCCACACCTAAGTGAATGTAGGTCAGTCGATGGTCATTATCACCATCCATACCAACATTAAAAACACTGTGGCCTTGTTCGGCCGCTACCGCTTGTAGTTCCTTGAGAATGATCGGGTTCTTGCCTGCCTGGCTGAACTCATTCATCAACGCAATTTTCATATCACACTCTCGATTGGTTAGAGATAAAAGGATGGGATCAAATAGGGGGCCACTTTAGCGTTCCAACCGCTGCTGGTCAACCAAGGCGGCCTTACCAAAATTAACAATCTGTACTTAGTTCGATCAATTCTCGCCAAAACAGAAGGTGCCGAGAGCTAGCCGCAGCAGGGGGGTTGCACGATAATCGCGCGTTCGATTGCAAAATAGCCAATTCCGGTCGATAATGAGGCCTGTACAGGGCTGCTGTTTGATGCCCGACCGATACAAACAACAGGTTATAAACATATGAAACAAGCCTTAGTGGGCGCTCGTATTTTTACGGGTGATCAGTTTCTCGATAACAGGGCCGTGGTTATCGAAGGCGCAAACATTATTTCGCTGCCCGAAAATGACAACGTTGTCCAATCTTACCCTGACGCGGAAATCATTGAACTCGACGGCGGCATTATCGCGCCGGGCTTTATCGATTTGCAGGTGAACGGAGGCGGCGGCGCCTTCTTTACCAACGATACCAGTGTTAGCGCCTTACAAAGCATGCTCGATGGTCATCGCCCCACAGGCACAACCAGCATGCTACCGACCCTTATCAGCGATACCCGGACGACACATCAAGCCGGCGTTAAAGCCGTTGCCGACGCGGTTGATGCGCGAATGCAAGGCATACTGGGTATCCATATCGAGGGGCCATTCTTTGACATGGACAAACGTGGCGCCCACAACGCTAAATACATTCGTGAAATTGAAGATGAAGACATGCAATGGTTAACCGCCATTGAAGGCTTCAAAATTATGGTAACGCTGGCCCCGGAACACGCCGCCAGCGGCCAGATTAAGCGGCTGGTGGATTCTGGTATTTTCGTGGCGGCGGGCCATACCAACGCACACTACGAGGATGTGATGTTGGCCATCGACGAAGGTCTGTCTGGCTTTACTCATCTGTTCAACGCCATGCGCCCGCAAACCGGCCGTGAACCGGGTGTGGTGGGTGCGGCTCTCGACAGCGCCAACACCTGGTGCGGCATTATTTGTGACAACCACCATGTTCACCCTGGATCTGTGCGTGTAGCGATGAACGCCAAACCGCTCGGCAAGCTGTATCTGGTGACCGATGCCATGTCGACCGTCGGCGGTGAGCAGAAATCTTTTACGATTTATGGCGAAGAGATTTTCGAAAAAGACGGCGCTTTGGTCAATGCCGAGGGCAATTTGGCCGGTAGCGCCATCGGCATGATCGATGCGGTGCGAATCGCCCATCAGGCGATTGGCATTAGTCTTAGCGAATGTCTGCGCATGGCGTCACTTTACCCCGCTCAATATATGCGACTGAATCAATCTCTGGGCCGAATCGACGACAACTACCGGGCAGACCTTGTGCACTTTACCAACGACTTTAACGTTACGGCCACATGGGTGGCTGGCGACTATAAACAACACTGATTAGCCGGAGCAACAATGAAAGTTATTATTTTAAAAGACGCCGCTGCCGTTGCCGCCTATGGCGCTAATATTTTTAAGAAGCAATTGCAAAAGAAACCCGACTCGGTACTGGGCCTGGCAACCGGCTCCACCCCCGTCGCCCTGTACAAGGAACTGATTAAGCTAAGTGAAGCGAAAGAGTTCTCCTTTGCCGGGGTGACCACCTTTAATCTGGATGAATATCTGGGCCTGGATGGCGAACATCCGCAAAGCTACCGTTACTTTATGAACGAGCAATTGTTCAATCACGTTGATATCGACAAAAGTAAAACTCAGGTGCCACCGGGTAACGCGCAAGATCCAGTCGCCGCGTGCAACGACTATGAAGCCGACATTGACGCGGCCGGCGGCATTGACATTCAATTGCTGGGCATAGGTCGCAATGGCCATATTGGGTTTAACGAGCCCTCGAGCTCTTTGGCCTCACGTACCCGTGTCAAAACTCTTACCCTCGATACCATTAACGATAATTCGCGTTTCTTTGCCGATGGTGAATACCAACCTCACCTGTCTATCACCATGGGCATAGGCACTATTCTGGAGTCAAAAAAAGTTGTCTTGCTGGCCACAGGAGCGAGTAAAGCGGACGCCATTGCCGCCACTGTCGAAGGACCGCTAACCGCTGCCTGTCCGGCGTCGGCTTTGCAACTGCACCAAGATGCGGTGATTATTATCGACGAGGAGGCGGCCTCCAGGCTTGCCGACCAAGCATTTTACAAACACATTGAAGTTGAAAACCAAAAGCTCGAGGAGCGTCTGGGCCTGTAAAGCCCTGCTCTATCTGCCCGCGCCATGCGCGGGCCAGAGACTACAACAATAAAAGGAATCCCTATGGGACAGCTCAACATTGCAGCCAAGCGTGTATTGTCGATTGATGTCTTCCGTGGCATCACTATTCTTACCATGGTGTTCGTGAATGAATTGGCGGGTATCGCCAATGTACCCGGCTGGATGAAGCACCTCGCGGCGGATGTCGATGGCATGACCTTTGTCGATTTAGTCTTTCCCGCCTTTTTGTTTATTGTCGGTATGTCTATTCCTTTCGCCAGTGCTGCGCGGCTTAAAAAAGGCGACGACTTACGCCAACTACTTTTTCATGTTCTGATTCGAAGCCTCAGCCTTATCATCATTGGTGTATTTATGGTCAACACCATTGCCGGCTTCGATGAGCAGGCGATGCTGATTCCCATGGACCTGTGGACACTACTTATGTACGGCGCCGTACTCCTCGTGTGGTGCCAGTATCCGAGGGGGTGGTCCAAGGTGGCCAGCAACATACCCAAGATAATTGGCGGAGCCTTGCTGGTGCTGCTTTGGTTCTTGTATGAAGGCAATCAAAATCAAGGAATGACGACACAGTGGTGGGGTATTCTCGGACTGATCGGTTGGGCCTATTTACTGGCGAGTATTGTCTATCTATTTGCATTAACGATTACCAACGCGGTGAGTCACATACTCTTTCTCATTGTTGCCGCCCTAGGATTCCTTGGCTTATTTTTCTTGCTTGATGGTGTGCAAGAATTTCAAGGATCGGCACTGCAGCTACTGGTCAACAACAATAACAACCACACCCATGCCGCCATCGTACTGGCCGGTGTCACGCTTTCCACTTTGTTTTATAACGAGGTACTCGCCGCGTCACTCAAACGCAATGCGTTGCTGTTTATTGTTGCCTCAGGGGCACTCGCGTTCGCCTGTTGGCAAGTGAGTCCTATTTCAAAAATTTGGGCGACTCCCAGCTGGGGGCTATTTAGTATATTTTTCTGTGCACTGATTTTCACGGCCACCTATTACATAGTCGATATTAAACATTACACCCGCTGGTGCCAGTTCTTTGCGCCGGCAGCGGCCAACCCGCTGTTAGTGTATCTGATCCCCTACGTTTTAATTGCGGCCGTTGGCTTGGCCGGCGTGAGCTATCGCCCGGCATTTTTCGACAGTGGCTTGGCGGGAATTGTATGGGCCGCGGTATTTTCCATTGCGATTATGTGGATTGGTGCCTTTGTGAGTAAAATGGGCGTTAAACTGAAGCTATAATCCATTCACGCTACTCATTAACGACAATAATAACTATGACCGTCGTCATCATTAGCCATCCGAGCTGCCAACAACATCTCTCCCCTGAGGGGCACCCTGAGTGCCCCGAGCGGATTGATGCCATTCGCAACCAGCTGATTACCAGCGGTCTGGAATTCGTTATTAGCGAGCGGGACGCCGTTGAAGTCACCCAACAGCAGTTACTGGCGGTGCACGACTCCGACTACCTCGCCTCCCTCGACAACTTGCCACCGGCCACGGGCATTCGCGTTTTTGATGACGATATCTGGATGAGCCCACACACTATGGTTGCCGCCCGCCATGCCGCGGGCAGTGGTGTGCAAGCTGTGGAGCTGATTCTCGCCGGTACAGCCAGTACGGTGTTTTGCAATGTACGCCCGCCCGGACACCACGCCGAACGACACAGGGCGATGGGGTTTTGCATTTACAACAATATTGCTATCGCCGCCCGGTATGCACTCGACCACGGCTTGCAATGCGTTGCAATACTGGATTTTGACGTGCACCAGGGCAACGGCACTCAAGATATTTTCCGGCAAGAGTCCCGTGTGCTTTTTTGCTCCTCTTTCCAACACCCCTTTTACCCCAACACAAGGTTAGAAACCGAACGCGAAAACATTATTAACACACCACTTGATGCGACGGCCAAGGGCCCTGAGTTTCGCCAGGCGGTTACAGAATACTGGCTGCCAGCCCTTGAGAAATTCCAACCTGAGTTGTTACTGGTATCCGCCGGGTTTGATGCTCATGTATTAGACGATATGTCGTCTGTCAGTCTGACCGAAGCCGACTACAGCTGGGTCACTGAGCAGTTGCGCCAATATATGGATGATCATGAATTTTGCCGGGGCATTGTTTCTATGTTGGAAGGTGGATACGACTTGCCCGCACTGGGACGCAGCGCGGTTGCGCATATAAAAGCGCTGGGAAAGTTGTAGTGCGTAACCGCTAAACAACAACCTCCCCTTGCTCCAGTCGTGCACAAGCCCCGCCACTTGACCTGTTATCTACTCAACATCAGCCACAATAAAGCTGAGGATATCCTTTGCGGTACTGATGTTTTCCAAATCAGTATAGAGCTCACCGTCTGCGCCGGAGTGATGACCGCGGCCAATCAAATCGAGCAAGTATTTGCGTGATTCATTCGAGTCAATTGTTGTTGCGTAGACTAAGGATGGTTGACCTGAAGAGCCATCGCCACTGTAAATAGGATCTTCCGGGAAACGATCTTTACTGTAATACTCGTTGAAGTCATAACTACGGTTAACTTCTACTAATAACCGATACTCGCCCATACGTGGCGCGGTTAACGATATGAATGAATCGCTTTGTGGTGTGGCGCCACTGACACCGTCCAAATCCGCATTTTCATTGACCGGTGCGTAATAGCCATCCGCCTCTTGAATGCCTCGGCTATGGCTCCAGTAAGGCAGTGCTTCAGGCCGACGGGTGGGGCCCGCATCGGTTTCACCAAAACCCGAGTTGGAAACTTTACCGGTAACGTACAGCGTATCAATATACTGCCCATCCAATGTTTCCATCCAGACTGCCACCTGTGGAATACTGGTATAGGTAATCGTCCAAAACACTGGTTGCGGCTCGGACTCATACGCGCTACCCGCTTTCAGAAATAAATTCAACTTAGGTAAATCGGTATCGCCCGTTAAATCGGTCAACGTGTATTCGGATGTTTCTGGCAGTCCTCGCTTCCTTAAAGTTTCTGCCGTTTCCATAACTGTGGCAAAGGGTGGCAATGCAAGCATTAAACCAACGACTACTATTAAGAACCCTACTCCACAGCCAACCAAAGTCTTTTTGCCGGCTCGCTTACTCAGATGACTGAGGTAAACCTTAAGGTTATTTTTGAAATGCAAACCGGTGCCAATGATAAAGAATATGGAGGCCCAAATATGAATCGCTCCAACGAAGTAACTCCAGGGTAAAGCGTAAAGCAAAATACCCGTTGTCATCAGGGTAATAAAAACAATTGATATAGTAATGGTAGTTGCGGATCTGATATTCATAGTGCGGCCCTGCAAAAGTATTATTGTGATTCTTTGTCACTAACCGGCCCTTGTTGGGCCGGCCGTACTTCGGTTTAATCAATGCTTGTCAGAAAAAGCCATTTCGGCAAACTTTTTGTATTTAGAGAAATCTTTCCCCGCGGCCCATTCACCTATATTTTCCTTGAACTGAATCATTTCTTCGTCCGTCAGAACGGTCGCCAGCTCAGCATTTTTCTCGTCAATAAACACTGGAATCTGGTCAAACTCACCGCTCATGGCCAATTCCCCAACCTGCCTGTAGGAGTTTAATATTTGATCAACTTCGTACGCTCGTGCTTCGTCTAGATTAAGGTTCTCAACGAAACGGTTGGCACCTTTACAATCTTCTCCATAAGAGGAGGCGTAAGCCACACCGCTAATACCAATAACAGCCAGACCGATCAAAATTAATTTTTTCATCATTCTTTCCTCATTGTGAATCATCTGCTGCCCCGCTCGCTTACCTTGTAGGTTATCGCCGGGGACATCGGGAACCTCTGAGTGAATCCTTGTGGTCTCTGCGCAATCTGGCGAGGAGCAGTCTCTAGGCGGCAATCGCCGTTAATGGCCGTAGCCCTTAGCAAGGTGCCAACACCGAGAATGCCCGCGCCAGGCCGCGCCCTTCGGGGCTTTCAGGAGTTCTCGCTGACTGCGTTGCGCTCACTCGACGGGCAACCAGCCCGACTCGATCGCGCGCCTTGCCAGCAAGAACTCCTGAAAGCCAGAGGCCGCAAGGATTCACTCAGAGTTTCCCTAGATTGCGCTAACATTGGGGAAGGAAAGTGGCACAAATGTGAAAGGAATGTGCAAGCTTAGCAAGTGAGGCGAGAACTGAGCGCTGCTAGTTAGTGCTTGGCAGGCTGTTGAAAAACTCTTTTCACACAAAGCGTGGCCTAAAGCATGCGGTTGTTGTAACTTGCTTTGCTTTGTTGTTACTTGCTGTGACTTGTCGCGGCGGACAAGGTGGTTTCCGTTACCGGATTCCTTTGCCAGCGACATAGCGCGGCAAATGTGCGCTCAAACCACGCCCTAGGGGGTTTCAAATTTGTAACCACTGCCATAGACCGAGCGAATCAACTCAATATCCTGGGCGGAAGTGACCAATTTTTTGCGAAGCTTTTTGATATGGCTATCTACGGTTCGATCGCTGACAACGCGATAATCTTGATAGATATTGTCGAGAATGTACTGGCGGGAAAAGATTCGACCCGGCTGAGAATACAGCAGTGCGAACAGCTTAAATTCAATAGCCGTCAGCTCGACTGTCTTGCCAAATAAAATCAACTCCTGTCGGTGCTCATCCAAACTTATGGACGACTTCCCCTCTGGCGATGCAACCGCTTCACTGTGACTGCGACGCAATACAGCTTTTACCCGGGCGACAACTTCCCGAGGGCTATAGGGCTTACAGATATAATCGTCAGCGCCGAGTTCCAACCCCAGTAGGCGGTCAATTTCTTCGACTTTTGCCGTCATCATAATAATAGGCGTGGCATTGCGATTAAGCTGGTTTTTACAAATCTGTAGCCCATCAACTCCGGGCAACATCAAATCCAGCAGGATCAGATCCGCTTGATTCTCCATCAACCAGGCTTCGGCACCATCGCCCGTGTGAAACTGCAAGGTCCGATAGCCATTGGCACTCAGGTAATCATCCAGCAACTGAGCCAAGTCTTGTTCGTCCTCGATAACGCAAATAAGTGGAGCTTGTGTCATTAGATCGCTACTGTGATTGTTTGGGCAATTCTACCCGAATAGATAACCCGCCCAAAGGGGAATCTTCGGCATAAATCCGGCCCTGATGCGCCATGACGATATTGGTACAAATGGCCAGCCCCAAACCAGCCCCACCGGTACTCCGGTTACGTGAATTCTCCAGTCGGTGGAGCCGCTCGAAAATCTTCTCTCGCTGCTCTGGCGGCACTGTGGGCGCGCTGTCGCGAACCTGAAGCGTTACTGTATCGGCATTCTCAGACAGCTCTACCTCAATTGCACCACCCGTACTGGTATACCGCGTGGCGTTCTCCAGTAAATTGTTGAGCAGCTGCCCTAGCCGCTTAGCATCGCCGTGCATGCGTATCGGGCCACCCGGGGGTAAAAGGTGACTAAGCCTCAAACCGGCATAGCCGGCTTTGGCCTGGAATTGTTCGACACACGACGCAACCACGCGGTCGAACTCCAACGGTTGTTTTTGGTAACTCAGCGCGCCAATATCCGACAACGCCAGCTCAAACAAATCATCCACCAGGGCGTTCAAGCCCGAGACCTTTTGCTCTAACAGCGCTAAACCCTCTGTATCGAGCGGTCTCACACCATCCTGCATGGCTTCTATTTGCGCCTTAAGCACCGCAACCGGCGTACGCATTTCATGGGAAATATCGGCAATCCAGTTAGCTCGCGATTTTTCATTGGCTTCCAGTGCTTGCGCCAACCGGTTGAAGTTGTCGCACAGCTGGCCAATTTCATCGCGGCTTTTGACCTCCAGGCGCTGGCGATAATCACCCGAGGCCAACGCTTCGGTGTAGGTCGATAGCGCAACTATCGGGCGACTAATTCGGCGTGTTAAGAAGGTTGCAACACCAATTGAGACAATTAAGATCACGACACTGATCGTACCGAAGAAAGTGAGCTGGTGGGCCATAAATTTCTGGTCAACTTCTCGCACTACAACATCTGGCTTAACAAAGCCAATAAACCCCAGTGTCACGCCCTGATCAATCAGTGGCACCCAGCTTATGGTTTTTTCTGGCTTGATAACGCCCATCAAAAGATTTTTTTCACGGCCAAAAAGGCTGATGCTGCTGACAAATTCGCGGTAAAACTTCTGCGATATTTGTTGATGCTCGGCAGTAGAGCCAACGTCCGGGAACATGCCAGGGCTGTCGGAAAAAATGATAGATTTAACCTGTAGCCAGCGTTCCGGGTCGCGCTGCAAGCCTGCGAAAGTACCTTCGTTTCGATAAATAGTGACCAATGCACTTTGCAAGATTTCAAGCCGCTGTATCGACTGCGCAGAGGTGTAGTCCAAAAACCCACGTTTCAGGCTACTGTGCAGCATCACGTACATCGTGAGAACCGTTAACGTCAAGGTACAAAAAAAGGCGAGCCAGAGCTTACCACCGACATTGATGCGCATAGTGAACCGTCCCGAATATATCAGTTGCCGTGTATCTTAGGGATTTAGCCGTCAATTGAACAGCCAAAACACCTTTGGCGATAGCAGTTTCACAGTATTTGCATAATTGGGACGGAATGGGGAATGGGGAATGGGGAACGGGGAACGGGGAACGGGGAACGGGGAACGGGGAATAGCTTGCCAAACCAACACCCATGCAGCAATAGGCGCGTATATTGATAGTTATGCTTAGCGTCGCAAACTTAAGATCAACCCCAGCGCTACCCTCATAACCACACTCTAGGCGACTACGCACTGGTTTTCTGCGTTGACCCGTTAACGGCCCACAAAAAGAATGCAATAATCATGAAGAGACCATATGCAATCAACCTAGGAATTACATTCCTTAATCAATAATTTCCAGTAGAAACCGATCAATTTGCCCTGCGCATTCCTTCGCGGAATGCTGCCCAATGAAATGTCCTCTTTGTAGCTCCACTACCTCCGTACTTGAAAAGGTAGTGGCGACTTGCCTGACCGTGTCTAGACTAACAAAACGATCATTTTTCGGACGAATATACAAAGCGGGTACATTTACACTTACATTTAGGTTAGTTAATCGAGAGATATTACGTAAACGTTGGCGCATCTTCGGCATACCTGTTTTTTCAACGCTTTGGAAAACTCTCGACAGCTGATCCTGCGTCGCCTTTCGGTCAAAACCCAAGTAATTGAGGACGACCCGACTGACTGGGCCAGAAGACATCAAACCCAGCGGTATTTTATGAGAATGCTTAGAGTATGGCGAGGGAGGCCCTGTAAAGCTCGCAATAAAAATAACGGCAGTAACGCAGTTTGGTAATTGTTGGCACAGCTGTAACGCTAACGGCCCAGAATAGGATTCAGCTACTAGTACTTTAGGCTCATTATTCCATAATTTTTCAACTAGAAGTCGCACCTGACCATCATACGATTCAGCCGAAAGACTATTTAGCGACACCACCTCGGTGCAATATTTTTGGGGCAGCTCAGCAAGTAGTGGAGCGAACAAATCACCGGTTCCATCCATGCCCGGCAATAAAACTAATCGCACATTCTTGCTCCAATCTTAATGGCTAAAACCACGTTCACTCCCCCGGCACCGTTACCATCCAGGCAATACCGAACTGATCAGTCACCATGCCATATAGAGATGCCCAAAAGGTCGGGGCGAGCGGCATATCAATTTTTCCGCCCTCGGCTAGCGCGCTAAAGTAGCGTTTCGCATCGGTTTCAGAATCTGTGCGTAGCGCCAGCGAGTAGCCGCCCATAGTGGTTTTGTCGTCAATACCGTCCGAGGCAAATATGGCGGTGGCGCCTATCTGCAATTCGGCATGCATTATCTTTTGCTCAAATCCTTCTTGCAACACACCAGAGGGCATCGCTTCGGGGCTTTGATCAAAACGCATTGAAAAGTTGATTGTGGCATCAAGCTTGTCGCAATAAAAAGCCATGGCCTGCTCGCATTGCCCGTTAAAAAATAGATACGTCAAGACGCGTGTACTTGATGGCTGGTTCATGCTATTCCCTGCTGGACGGAGGTTGAGTCATTGTTGGGTTTAACGCTGATTTATGCTTTAGCTATTGTTCAATTGAAAATAGCGTTGCCTTGCCAGGCGATAGTGCTTAAAGACGCTTCCATCATAGTCTACATCCCCAAGCAACTCAAAACCAAACCGTTGCAGCGCGCCTACCCGAGTACGCGATGGCGGCAGCAGTACGCACACCGAGGACAACTTAAGCGCGGTAAATGCACGATCCAGCAGCTGTCTGGCCACTGCAAGACCGATGCCCCAATGTTTGGGCGTAAGCACTATGGCAAGCGCAGCCTCCCCCAACTCCGGTTGCAACCCGGCCCAGCCCGCGAATTCACCGTCAACAATAACAGCCTGAGGAGCATAGCCTGCGCTTACCCACAGTTGCTCTTTCGCGGCCAGCCACCTCTGACAGGCGAGTTCGTCGAATCCTCCAGGAGCCAAAGGCAGGTGCCGCAATACCTGTGGATTGCCATGCAGCTCTATATAAAACGACAAGGGAATACTTGACAGTGGCTGATACCGAATAGCTTTGGTCATAAAGAGCGTCATTTATTAAAAGGTTATACTCTCAGACGAAGGACAAGCTGAATTGTTACATTTAACTTCGCCAGGCGAATATAAATGCATGGCTCAATCGGGGAAATCGTACCGCATAAAGATAATCCCTTCTTCCATATCGCGTTTGACGCTGAAACCAAGAGCGCGCGCCAGCGCCGCCATACCATTATTCTGCAACATGGTTTCACCGGTTATACGATCAATGCCACAGTCTGCGCAGTATCGAATCATTTTCTGCAACAAAATTTTACCTAAGCCTTGCCCTTTTATATCAGAGCGCACAATGACGGCAAATTCGCCTTCGGTATTGTCAGGGTCCATTAGCACTCGCACCACACCCAAGGTTTCAAACTGACCCTTTTCATTCTGTGCGCTGGCGATAAACGCCATTTCCCGGTCGTAGTCGATTTGCGTTTGGCGTGCTAATTGTTCATGCCCCAGACTGGGCAATTCGGCAAAATAGCGGTTGTAGCGGTCACTGGCCGAAAGTTTGCTATCAAACTCTTTGTGAGTGGTTTCATCCTCGGGGCGAATCGGTCGCAACACAGCCCTGCGCCCCGATTTTAAAGTAATGATTTCTTCCAGCTCTTTCGGATACGGCCGAATGGCCAGCCGACGTTCATTGGGATCGCCCAAACGTACACTGATATCCACCACCGTAAGCTCGTTCCCCGAGGCCAATACCGGGTTGATATCCAACTCGTGAATTTCCGGGTGGTCAATAATAATTTGATTAACCTGAGTCAGTAAAACGCTCAGCGCATGTCGATCGAGCGGCTGTTGTAAGTTGGTGTCCCGCACTTTACCTTCCGCCAGCGCCTGAATCACCAAATAGCGTGACAATGCCATATTTAAAGGCGGCAGAGCCACCACACTGTGGCGCTCGGTATCCAGCTCGGCACCGCCTTCGCCCAGTAAAATAACCGGGCCAAAAACCGGGTCATTTTTTACCGCAATACGCAACTCATGAGCCCCGGCCCGACGCGCCATATGCTGCAACGTAAACCCCTCGACATGTGCATGGGGAATGGTTGCGAAAACACGCTCCAGCATGTTGCTGGCGGTAAGCTCGACCTCTTCACCCGAGTGCAGGTTGAGCACCACACCGCCCACATCAGACTTGTGCAAAATATCTGGCGAGATGATTTTAAGCGCAACGGGAAAGCCCAAGATTTCTGCCTGTGCGGCCAGGCCATCAACGTGATGCGCCGTTGAAGTGGGCACCGTTTGAATGCCGTAGGCGTCGAGTAAGGCAACGGACTGCTCCGCGCTTAACTGATTGAAACCCTCATGATAGGCACTTTGAATAAGCGTGCGCGCGGTATCAATATCGTGCTGCACATCGGCGGGGATAGATTCCGGAGCTTCCATCAACAGCTTTTGGTTGCGCCGGTACTGCACCATATGCATAAACGCCCCCACAGCCCCTTCCGGTGTTCTAAAGGACGCTATGCCCGCGCGCGAAAACCGCTCTCGCGCTACCACAGCGGCGCTTTCCCCCATCCAAGCCACCAACACATTGGGGACTTTACGGGTCTTTCGCTTGATGGTTTGAATCACTTTAGCTGCATAGGTTTCACCGCTCACCAACGCCGATGGGCAGTGCAATACCAAGATGTTTTCCACCTCCGGCGCCTCTAATAAAACATCCAACACGTCTTGGTAAAGTTCCGGCGGCGCATCACCCAGTAAATTAACAGGGTTACCGCAGTGTCCCCCCAATGGCACCACCTGGCGCAAGCGTTCAAGCGTGGATTCGTTTAAGGTTTCCAACCGCCCGCCGTCACTGAGCAACGTATCCACTGCCATGAGTGCCGGACCCACGCCGTTGGTTAATACGGTTAAGCGCTCACCGCGAATGGGTTTGCCATGAGCGAGAGTTTCCACGGCGGCGAAAAGCTCGCGCAACTCCCCCACCCGCAGCATACCGGCTCGTTTAAACGCCGCGTCGTATACGCCATCGGCGCCGATTTGATCGCGAGTTAAATCGGCGGTGGACTCTAAACTTTCCAGCGAATGACCGGTTTTAATGACGAGAATAGGTTTATTGGTTGAGGCCGCCCGAGCCGCGGACATAAACAAACGACCACGACGAATGTTTTCTACGTACAACAATATGGCCGACGTTTTTGCGTCGCGACCCAGATAATCAAGAAGTTCGGCGTAATCTACATCGCAGGCGTCCCCTAGTGCGACAAAGTGGGAAAAACCAATTTTTCTTCGCTGCGCCCAATCGAGAATCGTGGTACAAACGGCGGAAGATTGACTGACAAAGGCAATCTTGCCCGCCGCAGCTGCGGTGTGCGCGTAGCTGGCGTTTAGACCAATGCCGGGCACCATAACACCCAAACTGTTAGGGCCTAAAATACGCATTAGCCAGTGACGGGCGCGCTCCAGCATTAGCGCTTGTACACTTTGTTGGGTGCCATCTGCTCTGAGCACACTGAGCCCTGCGGCAATCACAATGGCGTTGCGGCATCCTAGCTGACCTAGCTCATCAATAATGTCCGGCACTCTGTCAGCGCGGGTACAAATAATCGCCAGATCCGGCACTACGGGTAATTGGCCAATGGTGGCGTAAGCCAGTACGCCGTTAATGGCTTTGTACTTTGGGTTTACCGGCATAATCGGCCCGGCAAACGAAGCCTGCAGTAAATTGCGCATGACCGCATTACCGGGTCGATTGGCGCGATTGGAAGCGCCTATCACAGCCACAGAGGCGGGTCGTAACAGTTTGTCGATAGCGTTTATACTCATGCTTGTATTATATGACGTTTTAACGCGTTCAACGAAAAGCCCGCCTTATTTTGGCCAAGGTTTGTTGGGCAAATACAATGTTTGATATAGTCACCCAGACAACCTGAACAACAATAAACGAAGGGACCTTACAATGCGTAGTAACCTAGTGTGGAATCAACGATTGCGCCGTTTATTAGTCTCAGCCGCAGGTCTTTGTGCCATCAGCTTACCCACCTTGACTCATGCCGCCCCCTCCTGCGATAACTTTCGAGCCAAAAGTTTCGATCAGCTGAGCACTACCGAAGCACTGCCTAACCCTTTCGTTTTCGCGGACGGCGGCGCAGTCATACGTTCATCTGATTGGTATTGCCGACGTCAAGAAACAGCCCAACAAATACAACGCTGGATTTACGGTGAAAAAGAGCCCGCTCCCAAGCAGATCACCGGTGAGGTGAATGCCCAGTCGGTCACCGTAAAAATTATCGATAACGGCAAGCGCATTGCATTTACCGCAGAAATTACATTACCCAATACGGGCGACCCCCCTTACCCCGCAATGATTGGCATTGGCCGCTCCTTTCTCGACAACCAAGCGCTGCTTGATCGCGGAATAGCCCTTATCAATTTCCCCAATAATGAGTTGGGCCAACAAGATGGTGGCCATAGCCGGGGCAAGGGCAAGTTCTACGCTCTGTACGGTGAAAATCACTCGGCTGCGTCGACGATGGCATGGGCTTGGGGCGTTAGCCGTTTAATCGATGCGCTGGAGCTTACACAGGGCCACAGAATAGATACCCAACACCTCGGCGTTACGGGCTGCTCGCGCAATGGTAAAGGCGCGTTAGTAACCGGGGCATTCGATGAGCGCATAGCACTGAGTATTATTCAGGAAAGCGGCTCGGGTGGATCAGCGGCCTGGCGGGTATCGGACGCTCAACTTGCGTCGGGGCAAAACGTACAAACAGCGCGACAAATTGTGACGGAAAACACCTGGCTGCGCGAAGACTTTACACAATTCTCAGAGAGCGTCAGCAAACTGCCGGTAGACAACCACCAATTGATGGGGCTGGTAGCACCGCGCGGGTTACTGCTATTGGAAAACACCGGTATGGAATGGCTGGGCAATGAAAGCGCCTACACCTCGGCACTGGCAGCCCGGGAAATCTACTTTGCACTGGGCGCAGAAGAAAATATGGGCATCACACAAGTCGGTGGCCACCAACACTGTCAGGTGCCGGACTCGCAAAAGCCGGCCATCAATGCCTTTGTTGATCGCTTTTTACTGGATAAAGACGTGGACACTAACCTGACGACAACAGATGGCGAATTTAGCGTTGACCGGGAACGCTGGATGCCCTGGCCAACCCCTAAACTGCGCTAAGTCGTGTTGAGAGCACACGGCTATTGAGGCGCAAGGAAGCGCCCGAAGAAATTATCAACCGTGTCAACGTTTTCAATGCCCAGTATCCATACCGCCTCGACAGTATCGGAAAAGTCAAAACCGCCATTGCCAACGGAGGTGTTGTCGTAGCCGGTTTTGCCGTTGTATTCATCAGCCAACCGTTTGGCTTCGCGCCACACGGCACCAACCTTCGGATTGCCCAATACAGTTTCCCACAGCTGGCCATCGTCTACACGGTAATTTGGTGTACCATTGCCCGCGCCATTACCGTCGGCAATTTTTACATAATCCGAGTAATTGCGAGCGTAAGTGAGCTTATCCGGGTGAGTGACCGACTCATTCCACACACTGTGCTGCACAATATGCACTCTGCGCTTGGTGTTGAGCTCTGGCATACGCGCACGAAGCGCACGAAGTAAATCGGCGCTAAAATCGGCTTGCCCTGCATCTTGCAGCCAAAGGTCGCCACCGCCAGCTAGCACCTTGTGTGCGAGCGTCGCGGCTTTATCCAAAGCCTTATCGCGCTCGTTATGAGCGTCAACCCAGTTCTTCCCGAACGCCAAATTAAACAGCTTGGGCGACTCGATATACACGCCGTCTTGCTGCCCATAGGCGCCGGCAACAGCCAGGTACGTCATGGAAGCATACGGTTCCTGGCTTAGAATTGTCGAGAGCGCTGCAATGGAGTGCAGGTCATCGACATCGGGCTTGCTATCAAAGTTTGAAATCAGGGCGTCGGTTTGCAGGTTCATAGTCGCCTTGATATCACCGGCGAGCACCGGCACTGACAACATGCTCACCGCCAATAGCAAACCGTACACAAATGTCTGTTTCATAGCACTACTCGCTTTATGGGTTATTTAGGTCACTATAGAACCCGCCAATCAAGACAGCAATATGACTTTACCCATGTCTAACACTTCTTAATTAAAAAAGCGGCTTACGGATAACACCATAAGCCGCAACCGACTTGCCTTACGCGCTAATAAGCACTAAGCAAGTCGCGCTATGACCCTTCTTTTGGCAATATAGCGGTAGACCAACCAAAGTGTAATCACCGTGCCGATTACGCTTGGCATAACCTGACTCCACGGCTGAAAATCTCGCAGAATATTCCCCGACGCGGCAGAGGCAGCGGCAAAATAGGCACCGACCATTTTTACGCCATGATCAATGGGCCAAACCGACTTCACCCATTTTTTGCGCCACAGCACGCGCGACACGTCATACAACGCATACGTAGAAACAATAGAAATCGTGCTGTAACCCATTGCCGGCGGCCAGGATGAGCTGCCCCCGCTGTGCAATACCGTCATAAAATACCCGCACAACGCCAAAGCAATGAGCGCAAACGATTGATCCAGTGCGCCGGGGCCATAATGTTTCATACGTAAACTACGGTACCCGCTCACAAAACCGTAGGTAGCCGCCAAAGTGACGGCGGCCAAAGCAGGCGGCGAGCGGAAAAACATAACGCCAATAATGGCTGAGAATAAAACAACAGAGTAACCCCACAAGAAGTAACGGCCAAACCACTTGTGTCTGCTGCTGCCCTTCTCGGTTAAAAGCGAACCCACACCTAACAGAAGAATTAGACTCCCCGCGAAAATATGCGTGGATACATTGAGTAGTTGCCAGATTCCCATAGTTATACCTGCGGTTTCAGTCGACGAATGACAACGGCAGTGCGATTACTGCGACGCTGCTACTGGACCGATTTTTTCTTGCGCCCGTTCAACAACCAACCGATGGGGGTATGACGCACCAAAATGGCGTAGCTCAAATAGCCGATCCCGAGCGTGGCTACCGACTCCAACACAAACTCCAGGAAAATAGGCATGTCATTGGTTTGCAGTAAGAACTGCAAGTGGAAAACAATCGGCAGATGGACGATATACACCCAATAGGAGCCGTCGGAAACATAACGCAGAACCCGGCTTTGCTTATTGAAAAACCGATAAGCCAATAGTAGAAAAAGAAAAGTGAAGTACCAGGCCATTAAAGAAGTAGTCACCACCTGTACAACCTGTGACACACTCAACGGCTGAGCACCTGTCATTTGCATTACGTCGGCCAAGCTGATGGGTTCAGGCAAATAAAGCGTAAAAACAATACTCGATATCGTTGCTACCGTTAACAGGTGAGGCCAGAACTTAGCAATGGTGTCTATGAGTATTCTGTTCGAGAAAAATACCCAGCCTACCCAAAAGAACAAACCGTAAAATGCAAGCGCCCAGGGTTGTGGCACGAAACTCTCTGGCGCCGGGTGAGGCATACCGATTCTAATCAGCACAATACCGGTTAATACTGGCAGCCCAATAAACAACATACGCCCGTCCATCAGCGCGGCGAATAGCCGCTCTCGCTTGCCGACCAACTTCACAATTGCGGCGCTACCCAAGCAAAACATAGCCAGATAATAAATAAACCAAAGATGGGTAGTGGACAGCGGTTGCTCCTGCCCCTGCGCCGCCTCTGGATTTTCAAAGGAAGCTTTAATCATCTGAATAATGGGTGACGGCGAGTCCAGCACTGTGGCTGCATAGTAAAAGCTGGCAATAATAGCCGCCATGGTCAGCGGCCAAAACACCGCAAAGGGCGCCGCTATACGCACCAGTCGGTTTTTCACGAAGCCACCAATACCGCGCTTGGCCACCAAATAGCAGGCAAAAAAACCGGCAATCAAAAAGAACAATGGCATGCGAAAGGTATGCATCCACCACGTCCAAACATCAAAGGCAAAAGACGTTTCCGAGTTGGCACTGGGCCAAAGCTCAGCCATGATATCCGAATATCCAACACCGACATGAAAAATAACCCCGGCCAGTAGCGCAATTGCGCGCAAGTTATCCAGATAATGGTAGCGAACGTCAGTGAGCGGCGCCGCATCTACACTTGAAAGCTCACTAGGGGCCGCCGCTCTACCATCCTCAATATTTACACTGCTTGTTGTCATCACTGTCTCCTTGCCAGCCACCGCTAGCGGGTAATATTTTTCTGCCGCACAGCAGCCACGAAGGCAATGGCAATTAGAATTGCAAATAAAATCAGTTCAACCGCGATCACCACATTCGCGGTTTCAGGCCACACTACGCCGATTTCTCCAACGATGCCGGCACTGAAAGCCTTTTGCATATAGTCAGAGCTAGGAACAATATTTAAGAACACCACAACGATCAGATTAGAAAGTACCCACGCCGAGATAGTCCACCCCTCGGAGCGGCTGACAATTGCAACCGATAGCGCCAGGGCAAAGGCCGTCAAATAGAGCGCAAAGCCCTGCACTTGAAAAACCAGCGTACCGCTCGACCAGTAGTCGCAAATAACATTCAGTACAAAAAGGGACGCAAAGGCTGGCAACCAGACAATGAGATAAGCCAGCAGCGAAGAAATGATTTTGACCAACGACAGCTGCGCAGCGGTAACCGGCAGTGTCATTAGAAACAAATGATTATTTTCCTTCGCCTCAAGCACCACATTTTTAAACACCAGATGGCAGTAAAACGCCACCATGGAAAATACACAAACAATGCCTCCCAACAATGCTATTTGCTCCTGCGGATAGCCCAGCAGTATCAAACCAAACAATGTGATACCGCCGTAGCAAAGCATCTGCAACTTGAGCTTGGCTATATCGCGCTTAATCAACAACCATTCAATGCTCATCGCTGCACTCCCCGCGCTTGACGACGCATCAGCACCTGCTGAATAAATATTTCTTCCAACGTCAGTGGTTGCGTTTGCACGACCTCAAACCCGGCCTCACTCAGTTGTGCTGTTCGCTTTGCGCTAAACGCATGGTCAATAGCCGTTACACGACCGCCAGCGCTGGCCGTCACATAAAGATCTCCGGGTAGCTGAGCACGATCTCCACCCGTTAATTGAATGCGGCGCCACTGATCCAGATAGGTTTCTTTGTCTAAACAACTGATCATTTCACCGTTATCGATAAACGCTATGTTGTCGGAGAGTCGCTCAACATCCTGTGTAAACTGAGACGAGAAAATCACACCGTTGTCTTCATTGAGCATTAATTCGAATAGCTCCGAGGTCAGCTCGTGGCGCGCCACGGGATCAAGTCCCGTGGAGGGCTCATCCAACACCAACAACTTAGGACGACGCGCCATGGCAAGCAGCAAGGTAGCCTTTACCCGCTGGCCTAGGGATAAGTGCCCTATTTTTTGTTCCGGGTTTAGCTCAAATTTGTGCAGAATGTGTTTGGCGTAACTGGCATCCCAGGTGGAGGTAAAACACTGCGCGACCAACTCCATATGCCAGCGAATGGAATAATCAGCAAACAAGCGCATATCCTCCGACACGTAAGCGGCATAATGCTTAAGTACCACCTCCTGCTCCGGTACCTTATAACCCAGTACAGCAATCTCACCGGCATCGGCACTGACCAGGCCCATCATCATCTTCAACAACGTCGATTTACCCGCGCCATTGGGCCCGACCATGCCCAGCACCTGCCCGCGCGGTAGGGTGAGATTAAAATTGTCCATGGTGAACAGTGGGTAGTGCTTACACACCCCACGCATACTCACCAACACATCGGAATCAGCCACCATACAATTAGCCTTCCCCTGTAGATTTGTTATTCAAAACCGCCGTCAGGCGCTCAATGAGCTCACTATCACTCAGCTTTAACAAACGCGCCGTTGCGGCCGCTTGTTGCAAGGTGTCATCCAGTTCGCGCAGTTTGAATTCACTGACCGCCCCTGTCTGCTCGGCAACAAACGAGCCCATACCCTGACGGGTATAGATAATGCCCGCGCCTTCTAACTCTTGATAAGCGCGCTTTACCGTGATTACGCTCACCTGTACTGACACCGCCAATTCACGGATAGACGGCAGGCCGTGCCCCGCAGGCCAGGTGCCTTCAATTACCAACTGCTTGATGTGATCCATAATCTGGACGTACATCGGACGACTGTCGGCCTGGGATAACTGGAATGTGTCTAGAGCCATAACACCTATGTATACTGTATATATTCTATATGCACAGTATATACACAGGTGTGAATTGGTGTAAAGGGGATTTTTGAAAGGGGTGGTGGACAGTGGACGCTGCACGGCGCCCCCAAATATGCAAGCTTTGTTTACTTTGTTGTTTCTTTCCCGTTTACCTCGCCGTAAACCGTTGCCCGCCTTTTTGTACTATCTTTTCGTTCTGCGTTCTGCGACATCTTCCCTCATAGGTAATTAGAGTCAGTCTGCCGAGAGCCAAATGCTCAACTGATCTTCCATGCGTTTGGAGAGCGAAACGATGTAGGCGACCATCAGGGCTGTTATCGATTAAACAGACAACCCAACGGCTGGCTGTTCAGAATAGCTCCGCTGTCGAGATAATCACGCAGGGCTAAAAGCATGATTTCTGCGTATAAAAACAATGTCTTATTGTTTATTATTACGCATTACGATTTTTTCACTACTGGCAGGCCACTTACAAAACCATAACACAGGCTATATTTTTCTCTTTATTCACCTCGCAACTGGGTGTTCCCAATTACACACAGTAGTAGCAGTAGTCTATATCTTCTTTTTCATTAGCCACTAGCCAAAAGAATCACAATTCAAGATTCGCATACCGAAACTATTTAATTTTGAACACACCCAATACAATACAAATAGCACCACCCACCATTCCTCCCCAAGCCTCAAGGGGAGTGTAACCACTGAATGCTCTACCGATTTGCGAGCCTGCGGAATCATAAATGTTATAACCCCAGACAGCCAAGGCAACGCCGATGATAACAAGCACAACGCCAATTATTTTCTTGTTCATGGCAATTCCTCAACAATAGATGATTTTAGTAATGTAGGTGATACTCTCAGAGTCAGGAGCACTTTGGATTCAACAGAGAACAGAGTGTCGCTCCGGCAGGCTAGATTAGCAAGCCAAAGCTAGAGTTTTTCACTGTTCTCGATACCTAGGTTGTTGATCTTAGAAGTGCCTAAAATTTTAAGCAGTAAGTTTCGGCAGAATCTAAGGCTGGATAAAGTATACTCGATACTGTTTTAGACCTGAACATCCAGTAGTTTATGCGATTGAAAACTCCGGATCGGCTACCAATCAAAGCCAATGCATGTATCGCATCGGAACCATAGTAAAGCTTCCCCCGCATTTTTAGCACCATCCCCTGATCTATATTCAGGCCTTGTGAAGTTATTTCGTTCAATACCTCACTGCTTTCCCGCGCGTCCACAATACGTAAATCACCGACAGTTTCGCGTATTCGAACTATCTGGCAATAGGCGTTACACGTCGGACACTCGCGACCATAAACAAGTAGCACTTCCTCATGACTCATTCAGCTGCTCCTTCGCGATGGGCCGTGTAAGGCTAAATAATTGAAATGTGGCCATGTGACACCCGCCGACTAGTCCGCCTGCCAAGTCAGGGGCAATTGACCAAAATCCGCCCTGAATTCACTCTCCATATTTTACTTCTATGTCAGAGTTTTGAAATACTCTGACTTCAAACCAACCACCTTTGACTGCCGGAATTCTTTCCCACCTTATACGCCAATATGTCAATTCATACTCATTGTACATATTGATAAATTCAACTTTCACGATTGTATAGTCTTCGTTCGCTTGAATTGACTCCCGCCTCACATAGTTTTTGGCCATTTCGATAGCCAACTCAATTCCAACCTGAGGGGGATCAACTTTTTTCGCGTCCGCCAGATGAAAAATGGATAACAATAAAAGTGTAAGTATGGTTTTCATAATACTTTTATATTGGACTTGCCGTAATGGTGAGTACGGTTTTATGCTTGATAACAATCTGCCCAAGTGAAAACGCTATGAGCAGGTAATTCGATAATGAATTTTGCGCCGAAACGGTTAAATTGGTCATCGATAGATGGTTATTCTGTTAATGATGTATCGATTCGTATTGGAGTATAGCCCACAGCATGTGGGCCAACTAGAGCGCCAGCAGCACCTTGATCAAATATGTTGGTTAATAAATTTAACGGTCTCTTTTAGGGCCTTTAATCGCATCTCCCCGTTTGAAAGCCAGTGATCATCACCTTCCAACTCCACAAAAGTGACATTTTTATCAGCCTTCGTCAAAGCTTTCCTCATGTCTTTGGATTGGCTAATATCTACTATCTCATCGTCCTCGGCATGAATCAGTAAAACGGGCGCCAGGAAATTTTTCGCATGGCGAGCAGGTGAACGAGCTTCTGCGATTTCATCCGTATATTCCTCTCCCCCAATCTGAGTTTCCCAATAAGCGACGGATGCACTAGATCTACCACCTCGCTTGCGAGTCCAATTTCTAAAATCCTTTAAATCACCAATACCATTAATGGACACTACACACTTGTATAGATCAGGAGAAAAGGCACCGCCCGCAAGGGCAGAATAACCCCCATAACTGGCACCCACAATGCAAACTCGTTCGGGATCCACCATACCCTTGTCCAACGCAAACTTCAGAGCATCAGTGACGTCGTCCTGCATTTTCCCGCCCCACTCCCCGTGCCCCGCCAGCTCGTGCTCTAACCCAAAACCTGAAGAGCCTCGGAATTGCGGCATAATGACCATATAACCTTGTGAGGCCAACGCCTGAGCCCAGTAATTGAAGCCAATGTTGTCGTAGGAGGCAGGACCACCATGGGGCATCACGACCGCTGGTAGATTGGTCATGTCCGATATGCGGTCCCGAGGAATGGTAATGAGGGTCGGTATCGGTAAGCCGTCGCGAGCCTTGAAGGTGACTTTCGCGATGGGATTAACACTCTCTGGCTCAATATTGGGGCGACGGGTAGTAATAAACTGAGCCTGCTCGCCCTCTGAGAATAAATAGTAATCACCCGGCGATTGCGACCCTTCGACCAGCACAAGAATATTCTTCCAATCGGGAGAGTGGCTAGCAATAGACACACTGTGCTCAGGAAAATTCCCCTGTATAACTTTAACTCGCTGATCCAGTTTCTCGTTGAAGAATTTATATGTCGGCGTGAAACCGGAATAAACCACTCCTTGAACGACGCGCTGGATATTACTTACCACGCCCATAATATTTGCACCCTCGCGCGAATGCATAGGGCCGATGATTTCCCCATTGGCCAAGGAAACCAAATAGTAGGAAGAGCGTCCTGTATCACTATCTTCGTTCACCATAACAATATGTCGCTCGTCAGCCGTCAAGCCAACGAAGCTATGGGTGATATATTGGGTGCTGTTCTGAAATATGATTTTATCTCCATCTTCGGAGAAGGCGGTTAGTGTATGCAAGTCCTTTTCATCATCGAACTCCTCAAGAACGAGCAGCTCCCCCGCCTGACTAACGAAAAAATCAATAGCGTTTTTTGATCCATTGCGATGAAGTCTGGCGCGCGGGAGACCATCCAAGGTAACACGCAGCAGACTAAATGATGGGTCCAAATCCCCACCATTAAATTTTTGAGCTTTGCCAAAGTAAGCCGGCATATAGACATGCTGGCTATCAGGGGAAACACCAACAACCCGGCCAAGCCCGGTTTGACCGGGATAGACAACGCCATCCCCCGGCTTCAGCAATTGATGGATTTTATCTTCCTTGATATTCAGAACATAGCCAGTGCTTATTTCGTGCTTCCCCCGAAAACCAGAAATACGCCTGTGATCAGAGGCGAGAATAAACAGGCTTTCATTATTAAGAAAATATATATCTCTGGGCTTCACCCGGGAAACGTCTATGCCCGATATGTACTTATTGTCTTCTATAGCAATAACATATACAGCATCCGTGCCATCAAGAGTCCTCCTGAACGCAATACGCTCGCCATCAGGCGAAACAGCAACGTGATCAATGGCCGGTAGATTGCCGTAGTCCTCAAGGGAAGGTGCGGCAAAGGACCTGGCAGATATGACCATCAAGAATACGTAGAATAATGCGCGCAAGTGTACAGGTGGGTTGAGCGTTGCCATTGGTATTATTAGTTCCTTTAATTGCCTGATTTCGTCCTGCTCGCTGAGGCCAGCAGATTTATCTGATAAAGCACTCGTGAGACTACTTGAAAAATTTCCCTAAGTCACCCCGCCTACTATCTGGCCACCTTCCGGTTTGTAGTGGTTCTTTTTATATTCTCGAAACATATATACATTGCTGTTATTGCCTGTTCAGACCTTAGAGAGGGAAATCCAGCAACTGCCTCCAGACAGATGAATATGACAACTATTGCGACCACCCCATAAATATATTCCATTACAAATTACTCCCTTGAGATGACTTTCCACATCGCGAATGCATTTTGGGCAGATAAAAGTCGGAAAAAATGCCATGCCCGCACTGAATATAGTTACAAGTATTTTGCGTAAATGTGCTCATCGTGAAACTTTCCCCGAAGATGGACATTCTCTTTGAACACTCCCTCACATACAAATCCAGTTTTTCGAAGGACGCTGATTGACCCGGTATTGCTCTGAACAACGGGAGCGAATATTCACTTTGTACTAAACTCGTCAAAAACATGTGAAACGAACTCGTTAACCGTTTTTGTCATTATGCCCTTTCCCCAATAGGGTTCGCCAAGCCAAAACCCGAGTTTAGCCGTGTGCTTATATACTCCTTCAAGGAAAGTGACACCAATTGACCCTGCGCACTCGCCGTCAATAATTATAGCTTGATTGAAGACATCACCAAGTTGATACCCCTCTGCAACCCACCATTGCGCGGCCTCGACAGGATATGGCGAAGGGAATACATCAGGGAGAAATTGCGCAACGCGCGAATTGTTCGCGTTCTTCGCCAGATCCCTCGCATCTTCTTTTCGAAAGCTTCGAAGCTCGACCATAGAATAACTCGTAATACGTTTGCAGGTGTAACAAAGTACCGGTTGAATTCGGGTAAGCAAGCGCTGCGGTTGAATAATTTACGCAGCGCACTACTTTTGAATAAAAATCAGCCGACACGCCACAAAGCTATTGGACCGATTTTTCACCATCGCCAGAGCCGACGATAGACCTTGTACTTAGCCAGGCGGCCAGCAGCACACAAACGGAAATAGTGGTCATAATTATAATGGAAAAGCCACCGGTCCAATTGAAGTCGAATATGCCGAATGCAAATATAATGGCGATTGAAATCCATACAGAGGAAATACTAATCGCCTTAGCAATATCATTTTTCATCATTTACTCCCTATTTTATTATTTATCCAAGATGATAACTAATTTTGGCACTTCACTTTAACCCTAACAACAACGCCGAAATGCGGAATACCATCCCGGTTTAGGAGACAACCGTCGTGGAAACAATGGCAGGCATAATGGCGGCCACCATCACTGCGGTTTGGCACGCGGTGATGACGTCTTTGGTTGCTTTACCGGTGAGTTCGCCGTTGGCAATTTGCTTGATGCGCTCCTGCCGCCCCTTCAACTCTTTACGCCCAAAGGTCTGATTGAGCAGATCCGAACCGTCGGCCAGGGAAATCAATACCACGGTACGCGGGTCAAGCTCTGCAGTATCAGAAAAGATAGCGGCTCGCAGTCGCTCGATAATAGCTTTCTCGGGCACTGAATTTATCTCAGGGTAAATGCGGCGCTTAAAGAGAAACAACACCTTATCCTGATCGGCTCGCAAAATGCCCCGCTCACACAGTTGCTGAGCAACCCGATGCCTAAGGTCTTTTAAGCCCGCCAACTGCGTTACCCACGCCTGCAAAGAAGCCGGCTTCTTGCTCGCTGATATCTTATCCAAGCACTCATCGACAATCGGATCCCCGGCATGCGTTGCATCATGGATATCCACCAACTGCTTTTTCGAACCCCCTACTGAAATACGCCCACCCAACAACAACTCCGCCAACACAGCCCCGGCAATCACCTGCTCAACAAAGCTCGCCGCAATAGTGCCTTCCTCGTCACGCAAGGCTAACAGCATGATTTCTTCGTATAAAAATAAGTTAATATCGTTCATGGCCATGTACCTAATTGTCTGTCCTTTTATTACGTATCCTTCCCCGTCATTCACAGTTCACGGGTCAAAAGGATTCTGTGAATGTACTCTTGTAAGCACAACCAAACGGAATTCGATAGTATTCTTCCGGTTCCAGAGCTATATGGTAACTAACGTTGTAATCACTAAACTGGCTGGCATGTTCACGATGAAATGTACTTTTTCTATATCGAAATTCTTCACCATCACTGACGATTATCACGGAGTTATCAGAGACTCTCCAGGTCGCGCGTGCAAGCGTTGATTTTCCCGCAGGGAGATTAAAGTCGCTGAGCAGTGCACGATCCCCCTCAAGCAACTCATATACATATTCGACATTACAGTTTGAACTGATAAATTCCGCATCGGTTTCGTCTATTGGAAACTCGCTGCGTACACGACTCGTCTTACCACTGGATCGTTTTACTTCTTCTGGCAACAAATACAGCCCTACATTCCCCGCCGTGTAAACATGTTTTCCAATCCTATCCTTGTATATCGTAAAACGGTGATTGGCGGCCAGACCATTTTCATTCAGCACCTCATCTATTGCATCGAGGTCTTCCTCTATGCCCTCATGGGGAAAGTACAATACGGCATTCTCGGTGAAAGGATACTCGTTATCACGTAATGCCACCTTGAAGCCTTTAGCTTCCAAATCGGTTTTCACCTTGTCACGAACATCCTTGGACAACTCAGCTGCGTGCATGTGAACTGTAGTACGCGCACAACCTAACAGCCCTAAAAGCAACAAAACAACACTCATCCTTAAGTAGCACTTCAAAATCATCAATTTAGTCCTTTTTATCAACTTATCTTTATAATCGATGCAATCAACGGTGTCAGAGTAATTAATCACACAATTTCAATGACTCTGAATCTATTTGTCTTATATTTACTCTTCTATATCTTCACACAAATTATTGCGTAATTCACTTCTCGTTCGCAGTGAGGCCAAAAGAAAAATCAAAGGCGTCAAGCTATAGACAATTCCGGCTAGGTAGCCTAGAGAGGACCTGAAGATCAATGCCATTAGCACCACCAAAAATGCCAGTATTGCCTGCCCACCCCACACAAATATTTCTTTATTAATTAATACCTGCTCCAGCTGGTTCAAGCACAGCTCGTCCGTTTTAGACGCTACCCTAAGGTGAAGCCCCAACTGGATTAACGCTATTAGGAAAAAACCGGCGCTAAATATTGCCACAAGCACCGCGACCTGCGCAGTATTGGACACCAGAAAATCGCTGGGAAACAAGCTCTGAGAAAATGCATAGAACATCAAATCCATTATCAACTTGAGCGGATACACATAAATAAGAACTACCAATACAAGTAGCAGCGTTAAAAATGTCGAGACACCATCATCTAACCCAAATCGCTGGCTCCAACGTCGATGAGTGACCCAAATTAACATCATGACAGCAAAACTCGCTGTAAAAGACGGAACCCTGCGGGTTGCAGCCAATAGCTCTTCGTAATTCTCCGGAATTGTACTCAGTGAAATGACAAGCATTGTCACTGCAAATGCAAATGCTGCATCTGAAAAAACCTCGATTCGGGTCATGCTTTCACCACGAAGTCGAAATCCGTTCTTGGTAGTCAATGAGAAAAGGGTATCTTCAGTCCATCGCATTTTTCGAACCTCTTCAGGAATCCATGAGTCAGAGCAGTTGATTATACAATTACAATGACTCCGACCCTACTGGTCATTCAGTGCGTGGGCATTCTCCAATTGCCGCTTGTGTTATCTCGTCGGTCTAAACTTGGGCCGGACGCACTAAGTTGGCGCATTTCTCTCCCTTAAATTTTCGCCTTTTTGTTATGGCGCCCCGGGCGTGGGGCTTTCGGCCAATGGCACTTTAATTGCTTTGCTTCACTGTCTGACAATCACTCGAATTCGGGAGAGCCGAGCTATGGGCAGCTTTGGAAGGTCTTGGGGGCGCGATCAGTCTGCGCGAGAGCTACAGAAAATTCTGCAAGGCAGCGATCTGACGCTGCGACTTGAGGCGTCCGATCCCACCAGCCGCTTTGCCGATGAGTTTATGGATCGGCTTCAGAAGCGGCTGGGGCATAGTGTTTCCGCAGCGGTCACCATCGCCGGCCAGGCGCCAGTGTTAGGCCATATGGCGGAAAGCACCGCCACCGCCGGGCGGGATTTGAGCCAGGCCGCTGACACCATCGCCAGTACCAGCGAAGAGGTTTCCACCACACTCGCTTCCGAGCTGGTTCCGGGGGCCAACGATATGGCCCGGCTATCGCGGGAAGTCGCCGGTTCGGTGCGACAGTGTGAGACCGGCGTCGACCAGGCACTGGGCCACTTCGGCGCAATCAATCGCAGCGAAAAAGACCTAGAAGGTGCAATCGGTACCCTACAGGCGCAGCTCGAAGAAGTAACCAACGTCATAGGCGTAATCGCCGAGATATCCAAACAGACAAACCTGCTGTCGCTAAACGCAGCCATTGAAGCCGCCCGCGCCGGGGTTCACGGCGCCGGCTTTGCCGTCGTGGCCGAGGAGGTTCGCCGCCTCGCGCAACACGCAACCGAATCCACCAACCAGGTATCCGACATCGTTCAGCAGTTTCGCGCTGATATGGCCCAACTGACGGATGCCGGTAGCCAAATGCAGCAAGCGGTGTCAGCCGGTGAGGCGGGCGTGGAGCAAATGCGCACAGAACTGGGAAAAGCGCGTTCGGCCATGGACGACCTGGATACCCGTGTCAGCTCCATTGCCTCCGGCACCGAACAAATTGGTGCAGCCGTATCAGCGATGAACAGCGACGTACACACCGTCGCCGACGCGGCCGGTGAACTGTTAAACAATGCCGAGCAAATGGGTGAAACCAGCGCCGCGATTCACGACCAAAGTAACCACCTTCTGGAGGGGCTTGGCGGCTTTCACCTGGTTTTGCACAAGCAGGCGCGCGAGGCCGTGGTTCGCCTAGCGCAGCAGCCGGCCTTACGTGCCGGCTCAGATGCGCAGGTGGAGCGCGAGCTAGAGCAAGCCCTGGCTAAGGACAAACGGTTTGAACTACTCTACCTGGTGGGGCGCGAAGGCAAACAACTAACCGCCAACTGCTTCGCTCAAGACCTAAACCACCTGGACGGCACTCAGGCGCGCGGCAAAGACTGGCGGCAACGCCACTGGTTTAAAGCCGTGCTGGAAAGCAAACAACCCCACATCACCGACGTCTACCGCTCGGCAGCGACCGAAGCCTTTTGTTTTACCGTGGCGGTACCCGTTCTCGATGATCGGGGCGAGTTAGTGCGTGTGCTGGGTGCTGATCTTAGGCTTTCGACGCTTACTTCCTGATTGGCTGGTCATTGGTGCTGTTGCGAATCAGAGACTTTTCTTGGGATTAACTCACAAGCGCAGGCGATGGCATAGTCGGTAGATGCTTGATACACCTATGAGTATTTGGTGTGTGAGAGCCCTTGATTTCCTATAATAGGTCCGTTTCGCCGGGCGGGCGAGCTACTTCTTTGGTGAGCAAAGAAGTAGCCAAGAAACTCACCCCGGAGATCCCGCCCTTCGGGTTCCCTCTCTCCAGCCTGTTTTTGCGGGCCGCATCGACAGGCCATCCTGGCCAGACGATGCTTGTGCGCACGTCCTGTGCGCGTACCCCCAAAAAGCAGGCCTCCGTTCAGCTGGCTCTACGGGGAAGCTTACGACGGAACTTCGCAGCAGCCTAAAGCCTTACACTTTGATGTGAAATGTAAGGCCTGCCCCGCATTCCTCAGGCAAACGGTGACGAAGAGCAAAGCATTATTGATAGTAGAACCGCCCAGGATTTTCCATGTAAGGTGTATTTATGCCGCATTCAAATACCTTCCACTGATTACACAGCCTTAGTCAAACAAGCGTTGTAATCGACGCCTGTATAAACACTCTAAATCGCCAGCATGCAGCGTCATTGCCAAATGACATTATTTATTTTTAGATTCGTAGATCGCAAGTATTTGACGGATATACTCCGCATAATACACGTCCTTTCGTTTTGACAAATCGACAAACTCTTCCCTGCTATCAACATCTGTGGTTTCAATGAACACACCACAATAGTCAACCTTGTTCGATCCGTACAAAAAGATGAGATAACTATAACCCAAAGCAACGGGGTCATATGGTGGAGTGCTGTAAGTGGTTAGCTTTACCGGAGTCTTCAAATTTCCTTTCAACACGAGTGTGGGCTCAACAATGAACTCCATATCGCTCTCATACTTCTTTGATTTGTTGACCCTACCTTCTAAAACCTTGCCAAAGAATATTTCAGTAGCGTATTCATAGTGAGTTTCCAATGAGAATTTATCTCGATCATACTTGCCGCACTCCCAAGCGCTTACGGAATGAGAGATAGCACACACAAGAAGAAACACCAAAACCTTCATATAACCTAATACTCCGATAAAGAGCATCACTCTTAATCCATCACAGGACCCAACCCCTGAACCTCATCATTAACACATCGGAGAATGACACAAGATAATAACTTAAACGACTCTGACTCGAATGATTTTGCTATATCCTAGGCTTTTTAACAGGTACGTATATGTCTAGTACGGATTCAGGATTGGCTGGCCCTTTAAAACGCGAATCATACCTTTCAAAATCATACTCTCCAGCAAGCTCGTACCCAGAGTTTGGAAGCCATTGCTTGTAAATGTTCTGAAATAGTTCACCTAGCTCTGGACCAACAACTCCCTTGTACTCGAATACGGCATATTGATTTGAAGGAACAGAAATCAACTCCATACCATCTGGTATATTGTCTGTTTTACTCACTTCTAAGCCTGCAGTATATTTCCACTGCCCTTGCTTCATAAGTTCTTTAGAGTAGGACTGAACTCCATAAGCCACATCCATTCCTACCTTGCTAGGTAATTCCGAGTTACGCTCAAATAGTACAGGCCATGTTTTTCCGAAGCTTCCATCCGCTGGCGACCCTGCCACTTGAACGCCAACTATATTTAGAGAGTCTAAATTTACAAATTTTGGTTTCATTGTGTCGCTCGCTTGTTCGTATTGAATAGGTAGAAATGCCAATCAAATTCGCACTTAAAAATAGTTTTTATAGTTCAAACCTCGGTGAAAGATAACGCCGGTAACACACGGCCGATTTTGTGGAGGCGAAGCCGGAACAAGATTGGCTCGGGTGCTTACCTTTGTTAGAGCACATATTCGTTCACCCCAAGGACGATCGCGAACAAAGCCAAAAAATAGGGAGCGATGTAACTGGAAAAACTCGGTTGCTCTATGATGCAAGCAACAACTAACCTCAATGCGACGGACCAACCCTTGAACCCACTAAGGCTAACTGTTTCTCTCAACCCTCCATCTACAGGACCTTGACCTTGAATACTCCCCAAATCTTGTCTATTCAAAGCCTTTTCCATCACGAATGCCTTCAAACAACCTTCATGCCATCGTAACCACTCAATGATCATGCCTGTTTCTTTGGGTTGTTTAACTGCTACTTGTGGAGCTAGAGGGTGGCCTATCGAGTCTTCGATGAAACTTCTAAAGAAACGTTTATCTCGCATACGATTGATCTCTTCCCTGAACTCCTTCGAAAAGACTGAGCGATTTACAACCCAGTATCTGTACAAAAACCAAAAAAATAACAGCCAGGCAATAACAATCAACACTTCAGGGCGACTAAAAGATACAGAAATCACCTGCAGGCGAACTTCATCTGTCGGAGTAGATGCTCCACCAAGAATGAAAACAATAAAACTCAGGGAAATCAGCAATAGATTCCTTCGTTCCGGACTTGAATCCTGTATCGCCATAGATTCGCTCTAACAGCTGATTAAAATGCATGGCCACATATAGACACTGTGCCTACATATAGGCATAAATATCCAAATATAACCACTCAGTGGGTACCCCTACAACTCATTATTCATGTGCCACTTAGATCTAAAACTTGAGTCAACCAAAGAAAGGGAAGTGCCTACACCACTCCCGATGCGCCTAGATACCTTCCAAATGGTCAAATTTACAGATATTACCGAACCCCAAGCGATTCAGCTTATCCTGCAAAACACTTTAGGAGAAGAGTGCCATGGGCTAACCCGTTTGGCAACGGGTTAGCGTCTGATGTCGGACGTCTGAAGCCTGATGCAAAAGATCAAACCACGCTACGGAGCACCAAACGCCCCATTACAGCTGAGCCGAGCGGAGGTTTATTTTAGCGGGTAAGCAAACAGGACGTTTGCGCAAGTATCGTCAGGCCAAGGACGGCCTGTCGATACGGCCCGCTAAAATAAACCAGAGCGAGGGAACCCGAAGGGCCAGTTGCGGGTGAGTTTCTTGGCTACTTCTTTGCTCATCCAAAGAAGTAGCTCGCCCGCCCGGCGATAGAGGGCAAAAGGAAATAAATTGTCTGAAGTCGGACGTCTGAAGCCTGATGCCAGACAGACAATCTAAAGACCGCACCGCGTAATCCATCCCCCCATGACGCAATCGCCAATCCATCGTACAATCCCCATATTCACTCGAATATGGGGAGGGCTTTGGCCATTTATGACCGAATCCAATCAGGACGATAACGCCGGCGAGCAGCTGAATCTCAGCGACGAAACTTTAAGGCAGCGACTCAACCGCATTATTTTCGGCTGGGAGAGCCCGGCCGGCAAACTGTTTGACGTTATTCTCATTTGGGCCATTTGCATCAGTGTGTTGGTACTGATGCTGGAATCTGTCGAGTGGATTGCCAATGCCTACCTGCCTTGGCTGCGCGGCGCTGAGTGGGTCTTTACCTTGTTTTTTACGGTGGAGTACGCCGCGCGACTGTACTGCGCCGAGCGCCGTATGGAATATGCCAAAAGCTTTTACGGCATTGTCGATTTGCTTTCCATACTGCCCTCCTACCTGGCCTTTTTTATTCCGGGGGCCAACAATCTGCTTATTTTCAGACTGCTGCGAGTTCTGCGCGTATTCCGAATTTTAAAGCTCGCCCGCTATTTAACCGAAGCCAACTTATTGCTGCGCACTATGATGTTGGCCCGGCGAAAGATTCTGGTGTTCTTTTCATCGGTATTGGTGCTTTCCGTTATATTCGGCTCGCTTATGTATATTGTCGAAGGCCCCGAAAACGGTTTTACCAGCATACCCATCAGTATTTATTGGACGATTGTTACCATTACCACCGTCGGTTACGGCGATATCGTGCCACAAACACCCATTGGCCAAATCATTTCCGCCATGGCCATGTTAACGGGTTACTCCATTATTGCCGTACCCACCGGTATTCTCACCGCCGAGTTAACGCAAGAGATGCACCGCGAGCGCTATAGCCGCACTTGCACCGGGTGCGAGCGCACAGGCCACGAAGCCGATGCGGTTCATTGTCGTTATTGCGGTAGCGCCTTACACAGCCAACAGAAAAAGAGCGACACATGAAAGTATCGACTTTGGCGGGCAGTATTTTAACGCTTATTCTGCTGGCTGCCATCGCTCTGATAATCTGCTATTTCCTGTATTTATCTCCTAAGGCACGCGCACTCAAACACTTGAACTTCGTTCATGAGTCCATCGCCGAGATGCACCCGGCGATGCTCCTGTCGGACAGCTTTGTTGAGCTTCGCCGCGACAGTTACCAGCGAGCCCGAAAAAAATTGGCCTTGATTAACAACAGCCGGGATATGAATGCGCTGCTTAGGTTTTACCTGGCGCAGTTTGAAGACAAGCACCTTGATGGAAACCTGTTCCAATCAATTTTCCTCAAGTGGTTTCCACAGCAGACGCGCTGGGCTGGGTGGGTACTCGCCGCCAGCCAGCACGGGTATGAAGTTATTCACCGCTTGGACGAACCGCATATACCGCCACTTGGTGCTACGCTGGTATCCTGCAACGGCGTTGAAGCCAATGAGTTTTTGCGCCGGCACTACGCCCCCTTCAGTGATCTACGCTGGTCGATATTGAATGCCAGAGACAGTGCCGCCAAGCGATTAACCCAATCCACGGACATGTTGCACGTACTTGACCGCCCCGCACTCAACCAGTGTGTTTTTCAAACCGCCAAGGGCGAGCAGTCCTTCCCTGTCGAATGGCGCCCCCGAACTGAACAAGATGCGCGGGCGATTCACCGGGCCAGTACACCTATATACACACGGCCTAAGCTAGAGCCACTAGGCGATAGCGCGTACTGGGTTTACACAACCGATTTTCAGCTCAATTCGCCGGAGTCCGCACGCGGCCACCAGCAACTGTTAGTCGACTTACGCAACTTAAATTCAGCTGGTTCGGTTGTTTTCGACTTACGTGGCAATGAGGGCGGTAGCTCTTCTTTCGGCAATGAAATTCTGCAGGCCCTCATCGGCACAGACAATATGCGCTTTATTCACAGCCGATATAATCACACGTCAGGGGGTATGGATGCACGCTTTAGAGCGAGTTGGAAACTGTATTGGTCCTACGACTGGTTGTTGCAACAGGCGCTTGCCAATCAGGGGGAGGATTCCAGTATGGTGGCTCACCTGCAAAAATTGCAGGTGCGTCTAAAACTGGCACTGGATAATGGCGAGGACTTTTTCTGGCAATCTGAATGGACAGACATTGACGTGCCTGCAGCAGAGGAAGCAACGCCCCCGCAGTGGCAATACCCGGGTAACATTTATGTCGTAACGGATCGCTACTGCATTAGCGCCTGCCTGGACTTTATGGATTTACTCAAACAAATACCCGGGGTCATCCACGTGGGCGAACCCTCCGATGCCGACACGGCTTACACCCAGGTCGCCCCCATGTGGCACGAGTACGCCAAAGAGGCCTACAGTTTTTCCGTGCCTATTAAGCAGTGGAATAAACGGTTGCGCGACGACAACGAGCCCTACAGCCCGGATAAAGAATACCCCGGCAATATTTTTGACACACAATCACTTCAAGCTTGGTTTTTAGACAATGAATTTTCGCATTGAGCCCCAAACAACTATCAAGGAAGCCCCATGACACGGTTAATGATTTTACTCACAGCAATATTTACACTTTTAGGTGCCTCTAACTTTGCATTGGCCGCTGGCGAGATTGCCAGCGGCGGTGAAAAACAATGGCAAGAAAAGGTGGTAAACAATTACCAGGAAGTACTCGCGCTGTTCGAACGCCTAGACTACACCGAAACGTTTTGGCGCGATGGCGAGCGAGCGGTTCCGCGTGTATATATTGCCACCATACCCAAAAGGTGGAGCAAAGAGACCAGCAAAGAAATCACGGTTCAGCTGAAGAAAAAAATATTTTTTCGCACCCTTGGCCCCCTGGTGTTGCGCAGCAACGAGTTGATTTTACAGGATCGCGCCAAGCTGGAGACACTGGCGGGAAAATCCGGCTCGCTGGACAGTGAGCAACTAAAGTGGCTCGAGGAACTTAGCGGCTATTACCGCGCTAGCTGGGATCCTGCGCAAATCGGTAACGTTATTGCCGAGCTACTGGTGAAAGTTGACGCATTGCCTACGTCGCTGATTATTGCCCAAGCGGTCGAGGAAAGCGGCTGGGGAACCTCCCGCTTCGCGTTTAGTGGTAACGCTTTGTTTGGTCAGTGGACGTGGGGCGATGACGGCATTACACCCGAGCAACAGCGCAGCGGCATGGGCGATTACAAAATTGCCGCTTTCGACAGTCCGCTGCAGTCAGTTCAGGCCCACGCGCGCAACCTCAATACGCATCCGGCGTATCAAGCTCTACGCGATATGCGTGCCGAAAAGCGCAAAGCCGGACAGGCCTTTACCGGAATGGATGCAGCGACAACGCTCACTAAGTATTCTGAGCGTGGTGAGGCTTATGTCAAAACCCTGCACAGTATTATCAGTTACAACAAACTGCAAACAACCGATGCGGCCTACTTAAAAGAGATGGAGGCCATTGTCTTGGTACCTGAAGCGCATTAGCCATAAAGCAGAACAAAGAAGGCGCCCGAGGGCGCCTTCTTTGTTTTATTTCTTACTGTGATACTGAATTGCTACGATTTTAAAGATGCTTTTTCAGTTAAGATCAAAACGGTCAGCATTCATCACTTTGCACCAAGCACTAACAAACTCAGCGACAAAGCGTTCACCTGCGTCATCCTGAGCGTAAACTTCAGCCAGTGCACGCAAAATCGAATTGGAACCAAATACCAAGTCAACCCGAGTGCCGGTCCACTTAACAGCGTCTGAACTTATATCGCGTCCTTCGTAAATCCCTTCTTCACCACTCGGCTTCCACTGAGTGTTCGCATCTGTCAGGTTAACGAAAAAGTCGTTGCTTAACACACCCGGTTTATCGGTAAACACGCCGTGCGTGACACCCTGATAGTTAGCGCCCAACACACGCAACCCACCTACCAGCACGGTCATTTGTGGAGCACTCAAACCCAGCAGCTGCGCCTTATCCACCAACATCTCTTCTGGCGATGTGGTGAAGCGGGTGCGGCTGTAGTTGCGGAAGCCGTCGGCTTCTGGCTCCAGCGGCTCAAATGATTCGGCATCGGTCAACTCGTCAGTGGTATCGGTTCGCCCCGGACTGAAAGGCACACAGATGTCAAAGCCGCCCTCTTGCGCCGCTTTTTCAATGGCCGCATTGCCGCCGAGCACAATCAAATCCGCCATCGAGACCTTTTTGCTGCCTGCGTTAAATTCTGCTTGAATTGCGTCGAGCACACTTAACACTTTGACCAACTGATCGGGCTGATTGACGGCCCAATCTTTTTGCGGCGCAAGTCGAATACGCGCACCGTTAGCGCCGCCGCGAAAATCTGAGCCGCGAAAAGTAGACGCTGATGACCACGCGGTGTACACAAGCTCCGCCACAGTCAAACCGGAGGTCAAAATCTTTTGTTTGAGCTGAGCCACGTCGGCGTCGGTCACTAAATCGTGATCCAGCGGCGGTACCGGGTCTTGCCAAATAAGATCTTCCGCCGGCACTTCGGGGCCAACATAGCGAACTTTGGGGCCCAAGTCGCGGTGCGTTAATTTAAACCACGCGCGGGCAAATGCATCGGCAAACTCATCCGGGTTGTTGTGAAAGTGCTCGGAAATTTTGCGATACTCAGGGTCTTCACGCATGGCCATGTCCGCGGTGGACATCATAATACCCACACGTTTGCTGGCATCTTCCGCATCTGGCGCGTGATCCTTCTCGGCTAAACCTTTCGCCACCCAAATATTTGCACCGGCGGGGCTTTTACCCAGCTCCCAGTCGTAGCCAAATAACACATCAAAGTAACCCATGTCCCACTGTGTGGGGTTAGGTGTCCATGCGCCTTCCAGGCCACTGGTAATGGTGTCACGGCCTTTGCCGCTACCGTGGGAGCTGATCCAACCGAAGCCCATTTGCTCGATTGGGGCTGCCTCCGGATCAGGCCCTACCAAGTCGGCATCTCCCGCACCGTGGGTTTTACCGAAGGTGTGGCCGCCAGCGGTCAAGGCGACGGTTTCGTAATCATTCATAGCCATGCGGCCAAAAGTTTCACGAATATCGCGGGCCGAGGCCAATGGATCAGGATTGCCGTCCGGGCCTTCGGGGTTGACGTATATCAGTCCCATTTGCACGGCGGCCAGCGGGTTTTCCAGGTCGCGGTCGCCACTGTAACGGCTACCGGGCTTGTCACTGGTCGCCAACCACTCTTTCTCTGCGCCCCAATAGATGTCTTCCTCGGGTTGATATACGTCTTCGCGCCCACCGGCAAAACCAAAGGTTTTAAAGCCCATGGATTCCAGCGCGACGTTACCGGTCAGAATCATCAAGTCCGCCCACGACAACTTGTTGCCGTACTTTTTCTTAACCGGCCACAAAAGGCGTCGAGCTTTATCGAGATTGCCATTATCCGGCCAGCTATTCAGTGGGGCAAAACGCTGGGTGCCGGTGCGAGCGCCGCCGCGGCCATCACCCAAACGATAGGTACCCGCGCTGTGCCAGGCCATACGAATCATAAACGGGCCGTAGTGGCCATAGTCGGCCGGCCACCACTCTTGCGAGTCTTTTAACAAAGCTTCGATGTCTTGCTTTACTGTGGCTAAATCGAGTTTGGCGAACTCCGCCGCATAGTCAAAATCCTCGCCCAGCGGGTTAGCGGCCGGATGATTCTGATGCAATATATTGAGATTTAGCTGATTGGGCCACCAGTGATCATTGCCCGTTCGTTCGTCGGACAACTTAGTTCTGGAGCCATGCATGACGGGGCATCCGCCTTGGCCTGATGGGGTATTCGCGCCCATGTGTATTCTCCTGTATCACTGTGACTGAAATTGTGGATAAATTCGGCTTTGAACTTATGCAGCTAACTTTAGCTTTGTGAAACTATAGTCTCATTTGATCCATTGGTTAAATTTCAATTCCTTACCGGCCTAATAGCCTAAACCTATACCACAGAAATATTACCGCCAATACATACACCATATGTGAAACAAAGGCACCAATATGGGTTTTGCAGGCCGCCTTTAGCCATGTGTTACGGATGATGAGTATCAGATGTATCTGCGGGATTTGAGGTTAACGTCTAACGCATATCGGCAAGCAAAACGAGACGGTTGAATAGACAAGCGTAGTTTGCCAATCATATACTGCTAGTCCTTCGGGTAAAAAGGCAAATGCGACATTTGCAGATCACCAGGTAACAATGGGTTACTTAGCGTAATAAAGTGTACATTTTCACTGTGCAGGTAGTTTAGCTCCTGTATGAAATGCCGCTGCAGCAACTGAGCGACCTCACCGCTATCCGTTAAGACCTGCAAACCAAATTGCAGGCGCTCTGCCAGCCTTGGTTTAGCTTTCGGAACGTAAAACACAACAGGAAAAGGGTAGACAACCACCAAATCAGGTATAGCAACGAGATCGCCTTGTTCGCTTGCCCGATCTAAAACTGTCTCAAGCCCGACGATGCTTGCCGGAAAAAAATCGAAACGCTTAAGCTCCAACATGTCAATCAAGGTGGCAACGTTCGCAGAGTCATCAACTTTAATATTATTCGCTCGAAATATATCAACATCCACCCAACCTCGCGCCAACCCGACCGAGAACTGTGTTAAGTCGTCGCGTTTTCGAATATGTGAGAGCGTGTCAACATTTTCTTTGTGTACTACCAAACGTCGGTAGCCAAGTAGGTTCTGCATTATGGGGACGGTGACAGGTAGGTTCACCTCCTCTGGGTTCTCAATGTTACTTAGCCGAAGATAAGGACCACTGCGCACATTAATAATGTTACCAGCATTGATTTCCCGACGAACGCGGTTGGTACTTAACTCTTTGCGGACTCTTGCAAGTGTATACGGGCCATAGGTTTCAGCACTCGCTTCCAGCGCCATCGTTAGAAGTGCGTACTCATAATTTTCTCGTGCGGGTGAATTTCCCCAGTCCCAATATTTATAAACATCTGCACCCCAAGCAATTTGGCTCGACAGAGATAACAACAACACTGGTATTATTTTTTGCATACGCAATCGCGCTCTTTGTCGACTCAAAGTTAGGGAGTCTCTGAGGTAAGTTTCTATGAATACGGGCAATCTACTCTTTCAGCTCAAAAGGCTTACCAATAGAATCACAGAACCCACCAATTTGGTAGCGCACTATATCTTCCGTCATGTCGCTCGGCTACAAGCAGCAAATAGACGACAAAAAAGGCCACCAGAGCACCGGTGGATTCTACGACAGTGTGCAGAGGTAGGTGCTGCCACTGACCAAAGACCGTCTGGCTTAGCACAAGTGTGGTTGCGTTAATGGTTAAGCTAACCAATAACACCAATAAAAGCACGTTACGCAGCGGCTGATGGTTAAAGTGAAATGGCTTTGAGCCCATAGGCCTTGCTACCTGCCGAGGAACTTTAGAAAGTCTCAATAAAGATTAGCAAAACTTTCGCAAATAGCTGCTAAATGCTTAAAAATCACCCAAATCACCAATACGATGCAGAAATTGGCGATCTAATGAGCAAAAAAAAACGGACCAAAGGCCCGTTTTTTTATCTGCGAGATTAAAACACTATCAACCAACAAACACCCGTGCATTGCGGAACAAACGCAACCATGCGCCATCTTCCTGCCAATTATCAGGGTGCCAGGAGTTGGTCACGGTACGGAACACCCGCTCCGGGTGCGGCATCATAATCGTTGCGCGCCCATCCTGACTGGTCACACTGGTAATGCCGCGCGGTGAGCCATTCGGGTTGGACGGGTACTGCTCGGTCGCCGCCAGGTTATTGTCGAGGTAGCGCATCGCCACCATACCGCTGCTGTCGCAGCTGTTAAGCGCCGCCTCATCAACAAACTCGGCGCGACCTTCGCCGTGAGCGACCGCTACCGGCATATGGGAGCCGGCCATTCCGCTGAACAACACAGAGGGCGATTCCTGAATTTGCACCAGGGAGTAGCGCGCCTCAAACTGCTCGGATAGGTTGCGCACAAAGCGCGGCCAATGGTCAGCGCCGGGTATCAAATCTTTAAGATTAGACATCATCTGACAACCGTTGCACACGCCCAGGCTGAAAGTATCAGCGCGGTTAAAAAATTGCTCAAACTGATCGCGCACCTGAGCGTTAAACAATACCGTCTTGGCCCAGCCCTCACCGGCACCGAGTACGTCACCGTAGGAAAAGCCGCCACAGGAAACCAGCCCTTTAAAGGTATCGAGGTTAACCCGACCGGTGAGCAAATCACTCATGTGCACATCCACGGCGTTAAAGCCGGCGCGGTCAAAGGCCGCAGCCATTTCGACATGACCGTTAACACCCTGCTCGCGCAGTACCGCCAAACGAGGACGTGTGCCTGCACTTATATACGGTGCCGCCACATCATGATTTTGATCGTAGGAAAGTTTAACCGACAGGCCGGGGTCGGCCGCCATTATGCCTTCAAACTCCTGACGAGCGCAGTCGGGATTGTCGCGCAGTGATTGCATCTGAAAGCTGGTTTCACTCCACAGGCTTTGTAAAATCACGCGCGACTGATCGAATACCAGCTCGCCGCTCAGCGATACACGCAACCAGTCGTCGTCGTTAACCACCCCCAAGCTGTGGGTACAGTCGGCGAGGCCGGCATCGGCAAACAGCGCTTTGATGGCGGCTACATGGTTCTTTTTAACTTGCAGTACCGCGCCCAACTCTTCGTTAAACAGGGCTGTCAGTGGGCAGTCGCCCAGTGCGTTGATGTCCACATCCAGGCCGCAGTGACCGGCAAAAGCCATCTCAGCTAATGTCGCAAACAAGCCACCGTCGGAGCGGTCGTGATAGGCCAGCACCAGGCCGTCCGCCAATGCTTTTTGCATGACGGTGAAGAAGCCTTTCAGCAAGACGGCGTCATCAACATCGGGCGGGGTTTCACCCAACTGGTTGTAGGTTTGCGCCAAGATTGAACCGCCCAAACGATTCTGGCCAGCCCCCAGGTCTACCAACAGCAACTCAGTTTCACCGAGGTCGGTGCGCAACTGCGGAGTAACCGCCTGACGTACATCGCTAACGGGCGAGAAGGCGGTAATAACCAGTGACAAAGGCGCAGTGACGGCCTTGTCGTTGCCGTCCTCTTGCCAGGCGGTGCGCATCGACATGGAGTCCTTGCCAACCGGAATGGTAATACCCAGCGCCGGGCACAGCTCCATACCCACCGCTTCGACGGTGCGGTAGAGCTTTTCGTCTTCGCCCTTATGACCGGCCGCACACATCCAGTTAGCCGACAGCTTTATGTCTTTGATGTCGGCAATGGGGGCGCAGGCGATATTGGTAATTGCCTCGCCGATCGCCATACGGCCTGAGGCCGGGGCATTGAGCAGCGCTGTAGGTGTGCGCTCACCAATGCTCATCGCCTCCCCCATATTGGAGTCGTAACTGACCGTGGTAATAGCGCAATCTGCGACAGGAATTTGCCAGGGACCGACCATTTGATCGCGCGCCACCTGACCGGTTACCGAGCGATCTCCGATGGTAATCAAAAAATTCTTACTGGCAACGGTTGGGTGTTTTAAAACACGCTCAGCCGCTTCGTTAATATGAATGTCGGTGGTAGTGAACTCTTCGGTCGCCGGCGTGTAACGCTTCGCTTCGCGGTGCATTTTAGGCGCTTTACCAAACAGCAAAGACATCGGCAGATCAACAGGTTTCGAATCAAAATGCTTGTCGTTGACCAACAGGTGTTGCTCGCTGGTGCTCTCGCCCACAACGGCGTATGGGGCGCGCTCACGGCTGCACATGGCTTCAAAGCGGGCTAAATTCTCTGGTGCAATGGCCAGTACGTAACGCTCTTGCGATTCGTTACACCAAATAGCCAGCGGGCTCATGCTGGGCTCATCGTTAGGTACATCACGCAATTCAAAGCTACCGCCACAGCCACCGTCTTTTACCAGCTCCGGGAATGCATTGGATAAACCACCGGCGCCCACATCGTGAATAAAGGCAATTGGGTTGTGCTCGCCCAGCTGCCAGCAGCGGTCGATAACTTCCTGACAGCGACGCTCAATTTCAGGGTTTTGGCGCTGCACCGAAGCAAAGTCCAGATCTTCCGATGAGCTGCCAGAGTCCATGGAAGATGCCGCTCCGCCCCCCAGGCCAATCAACATCGCCGGGCCACCGAGTACAACCAACTTACAGCCTGCCTCGAAAGGCGGCTTATCGACATGTTCGGTACGAATATTACCGTAACCACCGGCCAGCATGATCGGCTTGTGGTAGCCGCGGCGCTCGCCGTCGTAATCTTCTTCAAAGGTCCGGAAGTAACCGCAAATATTGGGGCGACCAAACTCATTATTAAAGGCCGCGCCACCGATAGGACCATCGAGCATAATATCCAGGGCGCTGACAATGCGCCCAGGCTTGCCGTAGTCCTGCTCCCATGGCTGTATAAAGGAAGGAATATTCAAGTTAGAGACGGTAAAGCCGGTCAGCCCAACTTTTGGCTTGGAGCCTCGCCCTACTGCGCCTTCGTCACGGATCTCGCCGCCGGCGCCGGTACCTGCCCCGGCAAAAGGAGAAATCGCCGTGGGGTGGTTATGAGTTTCCACCTTCATCAGCAAATTGATGTTCTCTGAGCTGTAGTGGTACTCGCCCGTTTCCGGATCGGGGTAGAAGCGGCCCGCTTCAGGCCCACTCACAACCGCCGCATTGTCAGCGTAGGCAGACAGGACGTTCTCGCCGTTGCATTCGAAGGTGTTCTTAATCATCTTAAACAAGCTGCGCGGCTGCTCTTCGCCGTCCAACGTCCAGCTGGCATTAAAGATTTTGTGACGACAGTGCTCCGAGTTGGCCTGGGCAAACATCATCAACTCAACATCAACCGGGTTGCGGCCGAGCTTTTGAAAGTTCTCGACCAGGTAATCAACTTCATCATCGGCCAGTGCCAAGCCCAGCTCGCGGTTGGCGCTTGCCAGAGCGTCGCGACCACCGCCTATCACATCGACGGTGGTTTGGGCGGCAGGTTCGGCGTGCTCAAACAGGCCCGCAGCCTGATCCAAATCGCTGAGTACCGTTTCCACCATGCGGTCGTGTAAAAGGGCAACAACGGCGGTGCGCTCTTCGGCCTTTATCTCGCCTTGCACGTGGTAGCTCACACCTCGTTCAATGCGTTTTACCGCGTTTAAGCCGCAGTTTTGTGCGATATCTGACGCCTTGGACGACCACGGCGATATGGTGCCAAAACGCGGCACCACCAAAAACAACTCGCCAGAGTGAGAAACCTCATCCATGCGAGGTCCATACGTCAGCAGCTTGGCCAAAACGTGTAACTCCGCCTCACTGAGAGGCGCAGACAGGTCGGCAAAGTGGGTAAACTCGGCGGCAACTCCGGAAACGCCAGGGGCCACAGCTTGTAGGCTGGCAAGCAGTTTTTGAGTTCGAAATGGTGAAAGTGCGGGTGCACCGGGCAATATCTGCATAGTGAGTAGCAACCTCAAGCTTGCGGGTGGTGTTGTGTACACGTTGTGCCGCCTCTGATCCATTGTCGGGTCTATTTTGAGGCGGTCTTGAGAGGGCCGGTATTGTACTTCAATTGGCCTATATTGGCAGCTGCATCCGAACAAATACTGCACTTTTTGCCCAATCTCGAGTCTAGATGGCGCGCCACCATAACCAAATTAGGTCAATTGTGAGGCTGCTTACGTCTATTAGGCTTTAGACTCCGTCGTTCAATTCGACTAAAATTCAGGCAGCCCTACTCGAAAAGTGATGCAGATTCAAGCTGGCGCATCACACTCAGAGTGTATAGAATCGCGCAAAATTTGCACACAAGTCGCCTTTTGGGCGACTTATTGAGGCGGCGCCCCGCATATCCGGTCGCCGACGCGTTTTAACTGGGCCGGTGCTAACCGGAAGGCTGTATTGCATGCTGTTAGATGCTGTCAGACGCTATCTTAGCGCCCTACCGGCGCGGTTTAGACCGCGTCGCCTGGTGTTTAGTACGCTTTTGATCGCAATGGCAGTCTCGCTTGCCGCCAGTCGCACGCCCACTGCGCTGGAGCAAGTGATCGAGTCTGGCACGCTAAAAGTCCTTTCCCGCAATGGCCCTACCACTTATTACGAGGGCCCGCACGGCAAAACCGGCTTCGAGTACACCCTGCTGAGAGGATTCGCTGACTACTTAGGCGTCGAGCTGGAGCTTATCGATGAAGCCAGTTTGGCCACCATTATTCAGCGAATTGACGATGAACAGGCCCACCTCGCCGCCGCAGGCCTGAGTATTACTGCGCAACGGGCACGTAAAGTGGCATTTACTCAACCCTATCTGGAAGTAACGCAGCAGTTAATTTACCGCCGTGGTCAGGACAAGCCCGCCGACATTACTGAGCTAAACGGCGACCTGCTGGTCATTGCCGACTCCTCCCATGTCGAGCGCCTGCAAGAATTGCAACGCGACTACCCTGCGCTATCGTGGCGCGAGCAAGACAGCCTGGAAATGATCGATTTGCTGGAGATGGTGCATCGCGGAGAAATTGACTACGCCATAGTCGACTCAAATGCGTACGCCATCAATGCACAGACCTTCCCTCGCGCTCAGGTTGCTTTTGAACTCGGCGATACCGACCAGCTGGGCTGGGCCTTTCCCAAGCGGGCCGACCGTTCACTTCTAGACAAGGCGCAGGCGTTTTTGCAGGAGGCGGAAGAAAATGGCGCGCTCGAGCAATTAGCGCACGAGTTCTTTGATACGTCTGATCGGGTTAGCACGGGCGGTGCTTTGCTGTTTACTCAGCGCCTCGAGGATCGCTTGCCGCAGTGGCAGGAAACGATGCAAAAAGTCGCCGAGGAGACTGACCTCAGCTGGCAACTGTTAGCAGCTATGAGTTATCAGGAGTCGCACTGGAATCCGCGGGCACGTTCGCATACCGGTGTTCGAGGGTTGATGATGCTAACCCGAACCACCGCGCGAGAATTGGGCATTAAAAATCGGCTGGACCCAGAGCAAAGTATTCGCGGCGGCGCCCGGTATTTTAAATCCTTGTACAACCGCATTCCTGACCGAATTGCCGAGCCCGACCGGACTTTGCTGGCACTGGCCGCTTACAATGTGGGCATGGGTCATTTAGAAGACGCGCGGCGCCTTACCGAGCACCTGGGAGATAATCCAGACCTATGGGAAGACGTACAGCAGCACCTACCAAAACTGGCCAAACGCAAGTACTACAGTGGGCTTAAATACGGCTACGCACGCGGCTGGGAGCCGGTACAGTACGCCAATAATATATTTAAGTACCGCGACATCATCGCCTGGCACGCGCAGCAAGAGCAGCGGCGTTTGGCCATGGCCAACGGTGGCGAAAATCTAGAGGCCGCTGAGCTGCCTGACGAAACCGAGGACTCCCCCTTAATGCCCATGTCTATTTTGTAACTCGGGATCTGCACGACACCTAAGCCCTGTCATTTCATTTGACACCGGTAAGCGCAAGCGCAACACTGGAGTTTTAACCAAAGGGACTCACAATGATTACGTATCTATATTGGGGCGCGGTGGTGTTTCTTGCCATGATGGTGCTTATTCTGCTCGGTAAGAACAACTTCTGGCGCAGCGCCATAGTTGGCGCTTTAGTTGTATTCATTGGCGGTGGGGCCGCGTATTACTTTCACTTTGAACAAGTCTTTGTAAAGCGCTATGGCGGCGTTATGACAATCAAAGTGCCCGAGGGCCAACAGCACCTCGCCACCACCTGGAAAGACGACAACCTATGGGTGGAAAACTATGACCCGGAAACTAACATTTGCCACTTTGCAGAATACTCGAAAGGTAATGTATTGCAGGGGCGGGTAACGCTCAAAAACTGCAATCCAGTGGGTATTCACTCCGACATTAAAAAAAGTAAGCCGGCAGCAACTGCACTAAAAGATGTTTCCGACATAGAAAATAGCCCTGCGCATTAAGTAGGCCAACGGCTAACCGCGCTTTTTTTCCGCCCGGCGACGTTTAAAAAAGGCCTGCAATTGAGTTTGGCAGGCCTCGCTCTCTACTCCCGGCGTAACCCCCACCTGATGATTAAAAAACGGCGACTCCAACAACTGCGCCTGGCTGTGAACTACCCCTGACTTGGGCTCGCTCGCACCGAATACCAAGCGTTCAATACGCGAATGAACCATAGCCCCTACACACATGGTACATGGCTCCAGGGTCACATATAACGTACACCCGCTCAGGCGATAATTCTCAAGATTGCGCGCTGCCTCTCGTACCGCCATTACCTCAGCGTGAGCGGTGGGATCGCATCCGCCAATAGGTCGATTGTACCCGCGCCCTACGATCTGGCCATCTTTAACGACAACAGCCCCCACCGGCACTTCATCGTTGTCAGCGGCCCGTTCCGCAAGCTGCATGGCCTCGCGCATCCACTGCACATCTTCCTCACTGGTTTGCGGTGCGCTGCCTTCACCTAAAGCGCGGCGATCGGCCTCAGCGATACTCATAGGCGCTACGAAATCAAAACGAGGGATTTCTTCCGAGTCGATCAGCACGGTTTCGATGAACATAGACAGGGGGCGAACCCACCAGGAAAAATCACCGTAAAGGCAGCGATAAACCACCAGCGCCTCGCGGGTTTCACTGTGGGTAGCAATGCGATAGACAAAGTACTCGCTACCTTTGTAATGGCGATATAAACCAGGGGAGATTTGCATAAGAAACTCGAACTAGACAAAAACACATTTTAAGGCGATAGGGCACAAATTGCATCCTCTCCCACGACCTCAGGCACAACTACTATCAGAGGCACCCCAACTCACCAGCCTGCCTAATAGCTAATGAGCCAATTGCCCCAAAAGCTCATTGTGGGGGGTAAAATTCAACCCGCACCGACGAATAAAGTCGGCAACCTGATCAAGCTCAGCCTGAGAGCTGGCTGAACAACTGGAGGCAATACCAGCCGGGAAGTAACCGTATCCTGCTAACATGCACGCCCAGGATTTAGCAGGAAACACGCCACTTAATTGCTGCCCACTCAAAGTCTGTTCAAAATTATCGCCCTCCGACCAGAGCTGCAGTATCGTTTTGACACGCTCGGACACCCGGCCGTTTGATGCATTGTCTCGCCAATATTGCGTATCAAGCCTTTGGCTTGCCTTATAGTGGCACACAATATAATCCCGAACCCCTGCAAACTTGGCATTCATGGTGTCGTTGAATTCCGCCTCATATTTATTCGAAAAAACCCCACGCTCAAAACAATGCATAAAGTGCACGACCGTTTCATAAGTGAGGGCGAGCGCTGTAGCCTCTAAGGGTTCAATAAACCCCTGAGAAAGACCAACGCCGAGACAATTTCGAGTCCAGTGCTTTTTCACACAACCAATTTTCATAGAAAGATGCTTGGCAGTGACATTGCTTTCCAGCAATCCGAGATGGGACCTTAATTCAAGCTCGGCCTGATCAGAATCGATATACCGGGAGCTGTATACATAACCGTTACCAATACGGTTTGACAGCGGAATCTGCCAGGCCCACCCATTCAATAGTGCAGTTGATTGAGTCGCCGGCGGCAACACTTCAGGTCTTTCACCAGCTATTACAACCGCAGAGTCGTTGAATAGAGTATCTTTATAGCTGTTAAACGGAACTCTTAGCGCTGATTGCAACAACAATGAACGAAAACCTGTACAGTCGATAAAGAAGTCGCCCCTAAGTGTACTGTTATCATCTAACCGTAAGGCATTTATCTCACCAGAATCGCTGCACATAACCTCGATAACAGCGGCATCGAGCACTCTGATATTTTTCTTACTCGCGCGTTCAGCAAGGAAATTTCCCAACAACGCGGAATCAAAATGATAGCCATAAGCGACAGTAAAAGGAAAACATTCAGCGGCAATTGGCCCTAAATTTTCACGAGTCAGGTACGACCCTAAAAAAAAATGGTCTGGATGCGCATTTACATTACGACCAAGCAGACGATTTTTCGCCATACGAAACAACAAAGGGGTTGTGAGGTCATCCACTTGCGCTGGGAACGGATGAAAATACGTGCTAAAACCCGGCCTCGCTGACCATCCTGAAAAATTGATCCCATTTTTGTATGTAGCATTGCAGCGAGGCATCCACTCACTTTCCGATATCCCGATAGTATCGAAGAAGACCTTAAGGTGCGGCGTAGACCCCTCTCCTACGCCAACAGTTCCAATATCTTTAGGTTCGAGTAAAACAATCTCTGCATTTTTCCAACGAGCGTGAATTAAATGCGCCGCCATCCAGCCGGAGGTTCCGCCTCCGACAACTACAATCTTTTCTGGACAAGCTCCTGATTCTTTCATATACGCACCTATTTTTGATTGCCGGGGGTGCGCGAGGTAGAATTCTTTGCGAACACTGTAAACTCTGCCAGCCACTGCTTTTGCGACATCAAGGTCTGCGTCAAGGTCGTTGCCCTGGTTAAGTGATTATCTATCGCGGCTTGCGATAATTTCCTCACTTTGTCGGACAGCTGCAGAGGACGGGTGGAATAGTCCATACCATAGAGCACCATCAAATAGCTTTCGACGAGAAAAATTTCATGCGTGCTGGGAAAATCCGTGCGCTGAGGTATGGCATAGCGCCACAAATTCAACCTTTCATTCAGCAGGTCGGAAACTGGCGCTTGCTCGGTGACATCGTGCCAAAAATCACTGTCCCGACGATTAGAAATGGCGTAATGCAAGCGAATAAAATCGATGACTCGCCCCCAGACTACTTCAGCCAACTCATTGCAAGACTTGGAATACAAGGTAATATCGTCTTTCACGACGGGAAACCGTTTGGCCAACATAGCACAGAGTGTGTCTGTCACATAGAGTGACGTTGCTTCCAGGGGTTCGACAAAACCGCCGGCCAAACCCAATGCCACACAATTCTTCTGCCAAAGTTTCTCGCGGTAACCCGCCTTCATGGCCACCTTTTTTACATCCTGGTTATCCAGATCGACGCCATGATAAGAAGAGAAGCTTCGCAGGGCCTCATCTTCTGTCATGTGTGCCGAGGAATACACAAACCCAGTGCCACGTCGCGTACTCAATGGAATATCCCAAATCCAACCTGCGGTATGCGCCGTTGCTTTTGTGTAAGGGAATATTTCATCATCAACTCTGGTTTTAACCGGCATCGCGAGCGCAGTATCGGTTGGAATTTGGTGAGCCAAATCAATAAATTTAACTCCCAACGCTCTATCAAAGATAAGCGAGGAAAAACCACTGCAATCAATATAGAAATCAAACTCTTCCGTATCACCTGACTGGTACTGCAGGCCTTTAATGAAACCATCATCATGCAAAAGAACATTATCTACCGTCTCAAACTTGTGCTGAACGCCAAAGCGGGTTTTGGCGTTTCGGGCCAAGAGAGCCGTAAATTTTGATGCGTCGAAATGATAGGCATAATTTACAACGCCTTGATAAGAGGGAGAATCTTTCCTTTTCGGGCAGAAGTTACCTTCAGATATACTGTAGGCTTTGGAAAGCTCTGAGTACTTAACGCCCTTATTAGACATCCAATATGGAGTTACGTCAAAACCACCCGGAAACGGCAGATCAAACGAATGGTAGTAAAAATTGGCTTCAGGTGCAAAGCTAGAGCTCATCCAGCCATAAAACTTGACACCCGTTTTAAACGTAGCGTCAGTCTCCAATAGAAGCTCAGCTTCACTAATGCCAAACCTTTGTAAACTATTCCGTATCGCCGGCACCGTGCCTTCACCAACGCCGATTACGGGAATGTCTTTTGACTCCACAACAGTTATCTGAATTTCGGGGTCACGCATTAGCTCAAGACCCAAATGGTTTGCACTTAACCAGCCCGCTGCCCCGCCCCCGACAATCGCAATTTTCTTAATTTTCATAGGTTATGCCTAGGCTTGTAATCGCTGGATAATGTCGTCTTTGAGCTTTCTCTCTGCCTCAGGTGTAATCTTTCCAATCGCATACTGACACTGCTCGGGAATATAGCTATTCGGATCGACGTTCTTTTTGAACAGGTAATGATCAAATACCTCCCGCCAAGCGCTGCGCTGAATGGGCGACAAATCTTGCATAGAAAGTAACGCCATGTTCAAAGCATCGATAGGTTTCGGGCTTACTGGATTTTTGGCAAAAGCCCCGTTCCACCAGTAGTTCATCAAAGCATTCACTTTTTCCAGCGCGTCAACGTGATGCCACCACAGCATAGGAATGAAAACAGCATCTCCCGGCTCTAGCTCCACAGCGAAAGCGCTATCCAAGGCGCTCTGAAAGCGTGGATACCGATCGAAGTCCGGATTATGTAAATCAACCATGCTAACTGGCACGCCCGCCGGAGTGAAATTTAGCGACCCAGGGTATAAATTTCCAGTTTGATCAGGGGGAAACAAAACAAACCTTCGCCTGCCCGCGATGGCGCAAGCCACGTTGTCCGAGGAATCGAAGTGTGCACTCACAACCGTTTGATTGCCTATCCACAAACGCGGCAAGGTTTCCGTAAAAAAATCAGTGACATTCTCCTCAGCTAAACCCGGAAGAATGTTTTCGGGGGATATGCTTTGCACAGATACTGCAGGATAAACATCTTTTTGCGCCAATTCGAGAAGACGACCAAGGTACAAATCCAGCCTTTCATCACCTTGTATATAGTTTAAATCTGTACAGTCATTATTATAAAAAAAGTTCCCATTAATATTGGGATGCCCCAACAATACCGTCGCCTTACTACCATTATAAAAACGGTTGAGGTACTTAACGAAATCTCGCGAGGATTTTCTTGCCGCTTCCACAACAGGCCAGGACGCAGCAAATCCTCTCATAACAATAGGCTTTTGCTGCGGCACAATTTCTTCGTGAAACTGTTTTGGTGATAAATCGCTGTACTCCGGTATCAGCTTAAATTCACTCATACTCTCACCTAAACCATTTAACCACTATGCTATGCACCAATTAATACTATTGCTTATCAAAATAATACTAATAAAAAGTAGCATTAAACTAGTTAAAAAAAGGGGGGGCAGCATTCCTGCCACACGCCCCCATTCCTAGTGCTTTTGGCTAAGTTTACGGTTAGAACGTCGCACGAATACTGAGTGCGTATCGACGGTCAGTGGTAAAGCTAAGCGCATCAGTTCTATCGCCTTCCTGGTTAAATTGATACTGGGTCTTTGTTTCAGTATCAAGCAAGTTACTGCCTTCAATACCAATTTTCAGGTTGTCATTTATGGTGTAGTACAAGCTAGCATCCATCATACCCATTGCTTCTGCGTAGGCTGGAGAGAAGTCTTCAGACTCACGTAAAGTCAACAAGTACTCTGAGCGCCAGGTATAAGCCAAGCGGAACGACACATCCTCGTACTCATACATACCGATAATATTGAGGTTTTCATCCGAATACCCCTGTAACGGCAAACCACTAAAAACACGGAATGTATTGCGCTCATCCTGAATTTGCTCACCCGCGGCATTGAAGCGTGTGCTCGGCGCTACCGCACCATTAGGATCTTCCAACCCATTCTGATCAATGTAGGTGTAGTTAAACTGCAAGCCTAACCCACTCAAGACACCAGGTAAGAAATCGTAGAACTGAGAGTAAGAAAACTCAACACCCTGAATATCACCCGAGCCGGTATTAGCGGGCCCGTAGGCAGATACCGTTTGGGTTGAGCCATTATTTTCTACACTCAGATCAAACTGTCGGTTGCGGATAATATTGTCCAGTTCTTTGCGGAACAAACCCACAGTCAAAGAGCCGGCGGGTGCAAAATACCACTCTGCCGTCAGGTCTAAATTAACCGACTCCTCTGGCTCAAGGTATGGGTTACTGGCGGCAGCGGTCAGCTGAACACTATCAATACCAATTACCGGGTTGGTGTCATTGTCTTGCGGAAGTGATTCGTCCTCGAGCATTGAATCCACATCCATGCTAACGATTACCCGGTTGCGAGTATCGACAAGGCTTGGGTAATACAACCCCTTCGATGCACCGAAGCGCACCACCACGTCATCGGTCAAACCAAATGTAACATTAAAGCTCGGCAAAATAGTGTCGTAATCTGTACCCTGTACGGTACTTTGCATTGAGCCACCGTCGGCAAATGCGTAGACACTGGGGTACTGTTCCTGCAGGAATGCGGCGGTTTGCTCTCCACCACGACTGGTTTCGGGCGGTGCTACAACGTAGCCTGTGGACTCCAGCTCGTAATTCACATACCGCACACCGATATTACCTTTGATCGGCACCGGCAAGTCGGCAAAATCGAAATCACCGCGCAGGTAAAACTCTGTGCGCTCCTCTCCGGCCTTGCTGATGTCATGCGCGGCAAAAGGGCCTTCTACACGATTTGTCATATCTGAGTAAGGTACAGCACAACCACCACTGCCATCGGCGGCATTACCAAGTGCATCACCCTCAGTGGACCAGCCCTCTTCACAACCTCGACGCAACGAGTTGGCGTAGTCTTTTACCAAATCCAGGCTTGGAAATAGGAACGTATTGACATCACCTCGAATCACATCGCCATTGTAATAGTCGGACATATCAATCTGGTCAAACAAACCAGGACGGTTTACGGCGGCCCCCTGAACACGCTGGTCGGCAAGATAGCCTGTAGCAATGGGAGAAAATGCAGCATATTCCGTATCGCGAACAATCAACTCTTTGTCAGAATAATAGGCACCGGCGCTGACTCCGGTAATGATGCCATCAAACGCATAAGATGCATCAATTTTAAAGCTGTCAGATTCTGCCGTATTGTGGGCTTCTTGCTGCAAGCCAGCCCCTAAGAATGCCGCGGGTTGAGAATTCTCCTCATCGATCCAACCATAGAAATCGACATCATCATTGAGAAATTCAAAGGTAGGTCGATCGCCGCGCAAATCCAGGAAGTAGGGCAACAAATCCTGCACAACGTTACCGCGTGTTCGAGCTTGCATATTGTAGCTGTGAACGAACTGCTCAGATTCTACGCGCTGATAATCCAACTCAATCGTCAAACGATCGGTCGGCATCAACTCTAAATTAAACGACGCGTCTTCAACGGTATTTTCATCGCGGTACCAACGCGTCATGTAAATCAGAGGTACTTCGGCGTTATTGTTCAAACCAATACCGGAGGTCAAGAAACCGTTGTCATCAAACGTACGAGGGTAACCATTTTCGTCATCGCCAATCCAGTCGTGAGATTCAGCCATAAACGACTTGAATCCCTGTGCGGCTTGCCCGATACGACGTTCGTCCCACTCGAGAGAGGCGTCAGAGTAGATGTACTCGGCGGTTGCTACTATTGTTTCATCGACATTGGCGTATTGTAAGGACGTCGTAAGGCCTGCGCGCTCGCGGTCATTCTCGGCGGTGCTCATGTGGAACTGAGCAGGCGTATACAAGAAAGTATCTTCTGCCTGACCTGTTAAGCCAACGCCTTCATAAGGCGAGTAATAAGCGTCTTCCGCGGTAATAATATTAGCAGGGCCATCGCAATCTGCCGGAGCCCAACCTCCAGCCAACGCATTCGGTACACAAGGGCTGTCGTAGTCGCCCTCTACCGCGCCCGGGCCTGTTGGAGTGCCCCATAGGTCCCAACTTGCTGAAGGCGTGGTATCAACCCCGCGCGAGTGGAAATTACCTAAACCGACGCCGTCACCACGAGTCTTGTATTCGGAGGACGAGCCCGCAAGCAGGAAGCCAAAGCTACCCGCTTCCGTGTCCCAGCTATCGGAGAAAAGCGCTGAGAACGACGGGGTTACCTCCTCGCGGTAATCACCATAGTTGGCCTTTGCATTAAATGAAATTAATCGCTCTTCAGAATCAAATGGTTTGCGTGAAATCAGATTAACCGTGCCGGCAATACCACCTGAGATGAGATCAGCTGTCTGGTTTTTAACCACTTCGACAGCTCCCAACAATTCTGCCGGGAAATCCTCGTAATTTAATCCACCGTAAGGGTTAGCACTGAAGGCATCGCGCCCGTTCACCTCGGAGCGAACTCGATCCAAACCACGTACCAACACGCCAGTCCCCTCGTCAGCGTAGTGCTTAGGATCATCAGAAGATGCAAAGCGCTCAATGGTTACACCCGGAACGCGTTGGAGCGCTTCGGTAACCGATTTGTCAGGTAGCGCGCCGATATCAGACGCTGTGATAACGTCTTTAACCGTGTCTGCGTAACGCTTCATGTCCTGCGCGGTTTCAATGCTTACGCGCATGCCTCGTACCACAACTTCCTCAACCAACTCATCAGAATCGGCCAAATCTTCCTGCGCATAGGCAGGCAGCACTACACCAGAGGCCGCCGCACAAACGGCCAAACTGAGTAATTTCTTGTGAAATTGCATAACCCATATCCTTTATTGAATTCTTCGACTAGTTACTCGCCCAAAATTCGGACAAATCCTCGCTTGACTGCTTTTCCTCACGCCTGCAGAAAAAAACCGGCTCAGAAATCTCCGAGCCGAAACCGTGAAGAGACACATGGTTGAAACATTGTTATTTTCTAACATTTTTAAGATTCAAACATGATACTTTATATAACTACCAACCCGACAACGTTGTCAAGCCTTGTGCCAAACTTTACACTTGCGCGTGAAAGACGCAGAGGTTCGCGCACTAAAGTAGAATTTTTACGGAAGATGCCGCTCAAACCGCACTAAATCGAGGCACTTGGCGTGACAAACGTTGCTCTGAACTAAGGCTATTTAACGAGAAAGTGAATATAGAAGAGCCAAATATATTAGGAATCGGCATTAAAAACAGGAAGGGGGACCGTGCGGAGGTAGCGACACGGTTAGATAACCAGAAAGCTCGAACCTTGAGGTAACCGGTTGCAGAGTCAATACGAACTCAGTCTATGACTTTAGCTTGGCGCAATTTGTCGATTTCAAGATCCGTTAAGGCCAGTACATCACGGAGCACCGACTGAGTATGCTCCCCGACACAAGGGCCAGACCACTCAGTTTTACCCGGCGTGTCCTCAAGCTTGGGCACCATGGCGGGAATGTCCAGCGGCTTGCCATCAATTTCTACACGCTCAAACATACCGCGTGCTTGATAGTGCTCATCGGTAAACATATCGGCCACACTGTAGATCGGCCCCGCCGGTACGCGAGCTTGCTCTAGCTGCTGCACAGCGTCAATACTTGGCAAACCTTGGCACCAGGCTTCCAGCACCGCATCAATGCGCCCTTCGTTGGCAACGCGACCAGCATTATCAGCCAGCGTTGCGTCTTGGGCTAAATCGGGCCGCCCCACCGCAATCATCAGGCGCTTAAAGATTGAATCGCCATTGCCGCCAATCACAATGTATTTGCCGTCCTGGCACAGGTAGGTGTTGGTGGGCACAATACCGGTGACGGTGCTACCCGAAGGCTCGCGCACAATACCTGCACCTGAGTACTCAGGCACCACGGCTTCCATTAAATTGAAAATGGATTCGTACAGGGCGACATCCACAACCTGACCGTCGCTCACGTTGCGTTCGCGCCCCAGTAACGCCATTACAATCCCAAATGCCGCGTGCAAGCCGGCAATAGAGTCACCGATACTTAAATTGGGGCGTACCGGCGCCTCACCCGGATGACCGTTGACATAACGCAGGCCACTGATACCCTCACACACAGACGCAAAGCCAGGCTTGTTGGCGTAGGGACCGGTCTGGCCATAACCCGATATGCGGGCGTATACGAGACCAGGGTTCGAACTTTTTAATTCATTGGGCCCCAGCCCCCAAGACTCCATAACGCCCGGGCGAAAATTTTCAATCACCACGTCGGCACCGAGCGCTAACCGTTTGCCAATGTCAGCGCCCTGCTCGGTACGTAAGTCCAAGGTTACGCTCTTTTTATTGCGACCAATAGAATGCCACCAATAAGAGGTACCATTTTCTACCGCTCGCCAGCCGCGAATAGGATCGCCCTTGCCGGGCGGTTCGATTTTTATAACCTCCGCGCCAAAATAAGCCAGCAGCGACCCTGCAAACGGGCCAGCGATTAGTTGCCCAAACTCAATGACGCGAATACCGGTTAACGGCTTTTTATTAGACTTCATTGATCAATACCAACTTGCCCATATGCTCGCCTGACTCCATGAGTGCATGGGCCTGACTTGCATCTTGCATTAAAAATTCCTGTGTCACCACGGGGCGCACCGCGCCAGTTTCCAACAGCGGCCATATCGCTTGTTTTAACTCTTGCGCTATTTTGGCCTTAATAGCATCACTTTGCGAGCGCAGTGTTGAGCCGGTGAACTCTAGTCGTTTGAGCATCACCGGTAATAAATCAATATTAACTTTACTGCCCTGTAAAAACGCGATGTTAACAATACGAGCTTCGGACGCAGCGGCTTTAAAATTTCGGGCAATGTAATCACCGCCTATAATGTCGAGGATGACATTTGCACCGCCCATTCCCCGAACCACACTGACAAAATCTTCCGAGCGATAATTGATAGCACGAGTGGCGCCCAGAGTTTCCAGGAAATTACATTTGCGGGCGGACCCTGCTGTTGTTACTACTTCAGCCCCCATGTACGCAGCAAGCTGCACAGCGGTAGTCCCTATGCCACCACTACCTCCGTGAATAAGAACGCGCTCGCCTGCCATAAGGTTGGCGCGCTGAAAAAGATTGTGCCACACCGTAAAATAAGTCTCCGGTAAGCTCGCCGCCTGAACGGCTGTCAGCCCCGCGGGAATTGGCAGAACTTGCCCTGCCTCGGCCACACAATACTGAGCGTAACCGCCGCCATTAACCAAGGCACAGACACGATCACCCAATTGCCACTGGCTTACTCCCTTCCCTACAGCCGCTACCGTTCCGGCAACTTCCAGGCCCAATCGAGAATCGGCATTAGCAGGAGGCGGGTAAAACCCCTGGCGCTGGAGAATATCAGGGCGATTCACACCCGCGGCCATAACCTTGATTAAAAGCTGATTTGCAGCGACGATAGGTTTAGTTGTCTCGACTAGTTTTAAATCTTCAGCACGGTGGCCGCTGCACTCAATTGCTTGCATCATCGTTCGGGAGTTATTTTTGATGTATCTTCGGGTGATAACACTGACCGGTTAATACTTGCACCAGGCCAGCGAAAAGGTAACAGCAACAAGCGGTCGGTGCGTGAATCCTCAGGCGATCGAAGATACTCAAGACCCAACTCAAAATCCGCTTGCTCTGCAAAATCTCGCAACCTTATTGTTCTAAAAATATAATCTGGCCAGGATACCGACGACGAATAATTACTATTGGTATAGGTTCGCTCACTGCTGTGATGAGTACGGTGGAAATCAGGGGTTACTACAAAACACCTCAGCACACGATCAACCGACAGGGGAAGGTATATATTGCTATGGCTAAATACCGCCATGAAATTTCTAAACAATTGATAAACTAGTATTGCGGCCGGTGGCAAACCCAACACCAGCACAATGGGTAGGTGCAGGAATATCGTCAGAAGCACTTCAAAGGGGTGATGTCTGTAGGCGGACGAAAAATCCAAGTCGGTATCGCTATGGTGTACCGCGTGAAACCGCCACAGGTAAGAGGATGCGTGAAAAGCTCGATGGAGCCAATAATCCAAAAGCTCAAAAACCACGAAGGCCAAGAGCAGCCCCCCCCAGAACCCAATTGACCAAGCGCCAACTAATCCAATTTTATGGTCGAAGCTCAGTGACGCCACGCCAGCCAACAACAGGGCATAAAACCAGCGCCCCAAAAAAATATTTAACAGCGTTAGCAGACCATTATTGAGCCACCGATAGCTTGTCTGCTTACCAGCTTGACGCCTGGGCGCAAGCATTTCCCAGGTTATGCACAGTACAATGCCGCACCACAGTGCATACCAGAGGTATGTTTCCATACGATTTCACCTTGGGGCCCCAGCAAAACATTGCTAAATCGGTATAAATCTCAGCACCAACTCTAAACAAGAAGTACAGCTCTGCTCTGTCTTCCAACATCCTAACCGAGTAACCACAACTGAAAGTGCACAGCGTGACCCGGATAAAAATAGGCTGAACCGACCTTTATTTTTTGCGTAACAAACGGTAGCCGATTACAAGAACTGCTGCGGCGAGCGCACCGATAGCAAAAGGGGAGTCGACCGGCAAAGTCGTGGACGACGTTGGCACCGCCGTACCTGCGATGGCTATTACACTGGCAAACAGTAACGCAACACCAAGTCCGATTTTATAAGCAGCTTTAATCATCTTAACCCCGAGTCAGTTTTAATTGTTTTACGGGCGCACTGCCCAATGTGAGGAAAAAGTGTACGCGGGCTTTACATATCCATCAAGCTTTCTCGAAAACAGGCCCGGCAGGCGGTTGAAAAACCCTTGCATGCTCGGCGTGGCCTCAAGCGTGCAGATACTGTGTTTTGTCTCGCCGCACAGGGTGGCTCCCTTTGCTAGAGACGAGGCGCGGCAGATGTGCACTTCACGCACGCCCCTCGGGGCTTCCGGGCTCCCCCGTACGTCGTTGCCACTTTTCGATGTGTGGTCACACACCGCTAGGGAGCAAGCCTGTCCACAACCCAAGCTCTGCCCTGTAAACGATAACGGAAACAATCATGCAACCTGAACTCCCCCCCCTGCCAAAACTCGATGGCTTCGGGACGGACACGATACCCCCCCCAATTCTCAGGCATAGGGACTTCGGTACCGGCAAACTGCTCTTCCATTCTGTCATAGGCATCCAGCAAAACTTGACGTGAAGAAATGACATCGCTTTGAGCTGAAGACCAAGCCGCCAACTGACTTTGACGCGGACGGGAAGCGAAATAATCAGTGGCCATCTGCAGATCCACCAACTCAACCGTACCTGTGACTTTTACTTGCCTGTCCAATGAGTGCCAGGGAAAGAGCAAACTGGCCTTGGGGTTTTCTCGCAGCTCTCGCCCCTTACGACTTGCAAGGTGGGTATAAAACACAAAGCCCGATTGATCCAGGTGCTTTAGCAATACAATTCGCTGCGAAGGCAGCCCCATAGCATCGGCCGTCGCAAGCACCATCGCCGTGGGGTCTGTAACTCCAGCGGCCTCAACCTGATCGTACCAGTTCGCGAATTGGTCAAAAGGATTCTTGGCAAGATCTGCTCGCCGCAACCCGCCCTGCGTGTATTCGCGGCGCTTGGCTTCAAACATATGACTCATAACTACCTCAAATCTCTTGTCGATAGCTCCATTATACGCGACAGAATGCGGACCAGATCCCCGGTTTGTATCAAGCTTTTCACGCAAAGCTGCACTGACTGCTCATCTGAGATGCAAAATAGCGCGTAAAATTATTTGCGAAGATCGTGGTCTAAGGGTCAACGGGTGTGCTTAAATCGTCCCCTCTTAATTCAATTGGCGAGCGAATAGCCGCAGCCGGTTAGTCATTGGTCTTGTAAAGACTGCGAATCGCAACAGATATTATTGCGAAGTCAGGCACAAGTTGGCGCAAAAGACTACAATCATGGATAAGAGAGCCGTATAATTGGCACATATATCAACAATAGTGAGGTTTTATGAGCCTACAACAGCTCCCGACAGGGGTATTGCTGGCCGGTGGTCGCGCACGGCGTATGGGCGGTGGCGACAAGTGCTTGCTACCACTGAAGGACAAAACTTTACTCACTCGCAGCATTGATAGAGCCCAGCCTCAAGTCAATGACCTGGTGCTAAGTGCCAATGGCAACGCCTTGCGGTTTGCCCGAACCAAGCTCACCGTAGTAGCCGACCAATACCAAGACTTCCCCGGCCCTATGGCTGGCATTCATGCCGCACTCAATTGGGCGCAGCAAAACCGCCCGGAAAACCCATGGGTAGCCAGCTTTGCCTGCGATACGCCGTTTTTTCCCCGGGCAATGGTGGAGCAACTCAGCGCGGCGTTGCAAGATGATGCTCAGATTGCCGTTGCCGTCTCCAACGGGCGCATGCAGCCAGTTTTTGCGCTCTGGCACAATTCTTTGCTGCCGGCGATCAGTGCAACTTTGGACGGGACGGACATTCCCTGGCTTCAGCACTGGATTGCCGAGCATCCTCACGTTACTGTAGAGTTCGATAACACCCCATTTGACTGTTTTACCAACATCAACACCCCCCAAGACCTTTACGCCGCCGAGGAGCTCGTCGCCCAGCACGGCGATCTCTGAAATTCACTGCAAACCCGTGTATAATTCAGCGCCTTTTCGGCGAGCTGAAGCGAACGCTTTGAGTACCGTTTGACCTAACACGGATCCGCCACATTTTCTAACCCATAACTCCCCGCCCAAGGCGGCAGATGACTATGCAAAAATCTTTGAAAGAAACCTGGTTCAGCAATGTTCGCGGCGATGTCCTCTCGGGCACTGTAGTGGCATTAGCTCTGATTCCTGAGGCCATTGCGTTTTCCATCATCGCCGGTGTTGACCCGAAGGTAGGCCTTTACGCCTCTTTTTGTATCGCCTTTATTAGCGCCTTTACCGGCGGCCGCCCAGCGATGATCTCAGCGGCTACCGGGGCCATGGCACTGGTTATGGTCGATCTGGTCAAAGACCACGGGCTTGAGTATCTTTTGGCAGCCACCTTGCTCACTGGGGTGTTTCAAATTATTGCAGGTCTTCTCAAACTGGGCAGCCTGATGCGTTTTGTGTCACGTTCGGTGGTCACGGGCTTTGTTAACGCCTTGGCCATATTAATCTTTTTGGCCCAGTTACCGGAAATTACCGGAGGCAACTTCACTTTGCCTGTGTATCTGCTGCTCGCAGCTGGTTTAGGCATCATTTATCTGTTCCCTTACATTAGCAAGGCCATTCCCTCGCCGTTAATTTGCATTGTTAGCCTGACGTTCGTGACCGTGTACTTCGGCATCGACGTGCGCAAAGTGGGAGACATGGGCGCGTTGCCGGATAGCTTACCTGTATTTTTACTGCCGGAAGTACCCTTCAACCTGGAAACATTAAAAATCATCTTCCCGTTTTCCTTAACGCTGGCGGTGGTCGGCCTACTCGAATCGATGATGACAGCGACAATTGTCGACGACCTCACCGACACTGACAGTAACAAAAACCGCGAGTGTGTCAGTCAGGGGGTTTCTAATATCGGATCTGGCTTTCTCGGCGGCATGGCGGGTTGCGCTATGATTGGCCAGTCGGTAATCAATGTGAAATCCGGTGGTCGCACTAGACTGTCCACACTGGTTGCCGGTGTCTTTCTACTGATATTAGTGGTATTTCTTGGAGATTGGGTTGCCAGGATGCCGATGGCGTCCTTAGTGGCGGTGATGATCATGGTCTCCATTGGTACCTTTAGCTGGTCATCTCTAGCCGCTCTTAAAACCAACCCCAAAAGCTCGTCAATCGTGATGGTGGCGACCGTAGCCGTAGTAGTGGCGACTCACAATTTAGCCTTAGGTGTGCTCTTGGGCGTGCTTCTAAGTACTCTGTTTTTCGCCTACAAGGTAGGGCAAATCCTATACGTCGGTTCACAGTTTGACGCAGAGCGCAGCTGTCGAACCTACACCGTAGTGGGGCAGGTGTTTTTCTCATCCGCCGATCAGTTTATTGACGGATTCGACTTCAAAGAGGCGGTTGAACATGTCAATATTGACTTGTCGCGAGCGCACTTTTGGGACATTACGGCTATTAGTTCACTGGATAAGGTCGTACTGAAATTTCGTCGCGAAGGCACCGAAGTGAAGCTTATTGGCCTGAATGAAGCCAGTGCCACTTTAGTGGACCGTTTTGCTGTGCACGATAAACCTGAAGAAGTTGAAAAATTGATGGGTCATTAGAGCCAACAAACACAATTTTTTGTCGCTCTGGTACTGCTGGCCACTTAGCCAGCCCAGGCGATCAGCTGGACACTAAATTAGCGGGCGGTTGATACCTACACAACGGGTGTCGACAAGCTCTAAACCACCGATAATAAGGAAACCGCTATGGCCGCTAACGTTATTGCATGTATCGACGACTCTCAATACGCAGAGTCAGTATGTGACGGTGCGGCTTGGGCAGCGCAGCAGCTGGCCGCTCCCCTGCACCTATTGCATGTGCTGGACTATGTACACGGTACAGGTGAACGCAACCTCTCGGGCACATTGGGCTTCGGCGCCCAGGAAGCGCTGCTTGAAGAGCTCGCCTCACTCGACGAAAAGCGAGCCAAGGTTGCTATGGAGCAAGGCAAGCTATTGCTGGCAGCAGCCCAAGACCGAGTAGCGCCTGCGGGACTAGAGGATGTGCAAACGCGGCAACGCCATGGTGAATTTACCGATGCGCTAGTTGAGCTCGAAAACGAAACTCGCTTGCTGGTAGTTGGCAAGCGAGGCGCTGAAAGTGCCAGTGCCCATGGCCATATTGGCAGCCATATCGAGAAAATCATACGCGCTATCCACAAGCCTATCTTAATTGTTCAGCCGGAATTTACCTCCCCAAAAGCATTAATGATTGCTTATGATGGCAGTGCGACTATTCGTAAAGGTATTGAGATGATAGCCGCCAGCCCACTGCTGCAAGGCTGTCATTGCCATCTGGTTATGGTGGGTGCCGATCTGGAAGCCAACCGCGAGTCCATGCTGTGGGCTGAAAAACTACTGCAAGGCGCACAGCTATCGGTCGAATCACATATTATTTCTGGCGATCCGGAAAACGCTTTGGTTGAATATCAGAGTAAAAACAATATTGAACTGCTGGTGCTTGGGGCTTACGGTCATTCACGTATCAGGCATTTTATTGTCGGCAGCACCACTACCGCCATGATATGTCGCTGCAGAACCTCAATGCTGGTTCTGCGTTAGTCGAGCCTATGTGGACACTGTGTAAACAAGGCCAGTTCTGGGCATTGCTGGCCATTTATCTGCTGCTGGGCACGGCGCAACAACCTCAGCAGGTTGTTGGCGATTATAACGATTTGCTGATGCACTTTCTGGGTTATTTGGTCGCCGGAATATCCATTAGCATTGCCTATCCGAAACAATCCGTTTATGCGCGACTGATGTGGCTCTGGCTGTTCTCAACAGGCGTTGAAATAATTCAGTATTTTTTACCCTGGCGCAGCTTCGATCTATGGGACATGCTCGCCAATACGAGCGGCATTGTGCTAGGGCTTGTAATATTTAGCTGCGCCTGCCTGATTGTGCGCCGAAATAAATCGACGCATATCGTGTGATTGTCCTTCACGCTCAGGGCGTAATTATTTCATTACCCTGACACGAAATCGGCGACCTTTTAACTTGCCTGTTTCAATTTTTTTCAACGCGCGGCGGTAGACCTGTCGCTCAACCGCAACAAACGCACTAAAATCAAACACATTGATTTTGCCGATTTGCGCGTTATCTATTCCCCCCTCGCCGGTTAGACACCCGACAATATCGCCAGGGCGAACTTTTTGTTTTTTGCCGCCATCAATTTGCAAAGTAATCATACTTGGTTCGGGTAGTGAGCGCGTCGGGGCCTCGGGCACCTTTTCCGGAAAGAAGGATTCGCCCATTTCTTCTTCAATTCGGATTAACTTGCCAATTTCCCTGTCGCTGTAAATTGAACACGCCAATCCTTGTGCCCCGGCACGACCGGTGCGACCAATTCGGTGGACGTGCACCTCGGGGTCACGCGATAAATGATAATTAACAACCAGATCCAACGCGGAAATATCGAGACCGCGAGCGGCCACATCGGTTGCGACCAACACATTCGCGCTTTTGTTGGCAAAGCGAACCAACGTGTAGTCACGCTCTCTTTGCTCTAAGTCGCCGTGCAACGCTAAGGCGGCAAATCCCTGCGCAGACAAGGTATCGGCCACCTCCTGGGTCTCGCGTTTGGTGGTGCAGAACACAATCATTGATTCTGCGAAGTAGGCGCTTAAAATTTGCCGTAAAGCCTGACTCCGATCACTGTCTTCAATTTTAAAGAAGCGCTGCTCAATCGTAGAGTCCTGACGTTCGGCCTGTACTTTCACAAATACAGGCTCTGTCATGTAACCTTTTGCCATACGCTCAATCTGCTCGGGGAAGGTCGCGCTGAACAGCAGCGTCTGACGACGCCCCGGCAGTGCACTCACAATGGTCGTCAAGGTATCCTGAAATCCCATATCCAACATTCTGTCGGCCTCATCGAGCACCAACATCGACATGCTGCGTGTATTTAAGTGGCCCTTGCGCACATGCTCCTCAATTCGGCCCGGTGTACCCACGACAATATGAGCGCCATGCTTGAGCGAGGCGACTTGCGCCCCAAAAGGGCCACCACCGCATAAAGTGAGTATTTTAATATTGTGAATGGAGCGGGCCAGGCGTCGCAGCTCACCTGCCACTTGATCAGCCAATTCACGCGTTGGGCATAGCACCAACCCTTGCGGGGCAAATTTTTGCACATCGAGGGCGTGTAGCAAGCCCAGACCAAAGGCCACGGTCTTGCCTGATCCGGTGCTCGCCTGACCGATCACATCGCGACCCTCGAGCACTTGCGGCAAACTCGCCGCCTGGATCGGCGTCATTTTGTTAAAACCAAGCGAATCGAGGTTTTGCAGTAATGCCTGAGCCAGGGGTAGTGAGGAGAAAGACGAAGCAGAAGTTGTATCAGTCAATGCTGTGTACCTTTTAATCAGCGTTAGGCGTTAGCCGTTGACCCGGCACTCACTGCCAATGCATCAAATTACGACCTTGAAACGACCATTATACTGTTCAACGGCAAATCCTTCTGCTACATTTTGCCCGCCTATCGAAAACAAAGCGGAGATCCCATGAGTAGCCTGCAGGACCAACTTCTAAAAGCCGGACTGGTCGATACCAAAAAAGCCAAACAGACCAAAAAAGAGAAAGCCAAGCAGGCCAAGGTTCAGAAACGATCAAAACAGCCCAGCGTCGACGAAACCAAGCTAGCCGCGCAACAGGCTCGCCAGGAAAAGATCGAGCGCGACCGCAAGCTCAACGCCGAGCGCAATGCCGCAGCGCAGGAAAAAGCCATTCAGGCTCAGATTAAGCAACTGATCACCCTGAACAGACAAGCCAAACAGGGCGATACCGCGTACAATTTTACTGACGGCAGCACCGTAAAGTCGCTTTATGCCTCCGCCCAGCAGGTAGAGCAGCTAAGTCGGGGGCTCTTAGCGGTTGTCCGCCTAGATGAACAGTATGAATTGGTGCCGGCGATCATTGCCGAAAAAATAGCCGATCGCGATGCGACGGTAGTGGTGTCGCAGGCCAGCAAGTCGGCCGACACCCTAGACGAAGACGATCCCTATGCGGACTACGTCATTCCAGATGATTTGATGTGGTAACCCGCGAAAGGCGCCCATACAACCGATTGCAAAGCGCGACTAGATTGCCAAAGCCACAAAGTTACCCAATTTGGCAAGCCTGCCTGCGAGCCAGCGCTCTTTCCCAAGCGCCTGAGCAGCCCTCAGTGGCGCAATTGAATGTTGGGTTCAAGGTTGACTTGGCCATCGCTTTCTAGCACACCCACCTTGGTACCCTGATCGTCTACGACCACGGCAATCGGGTCTTGAAACAGTGGCCGGCGGATAAACATCAATTGCCAGCCAAAGCATTCCATATGACTAAGTGCCAACACCTGTAAATCATTCAAAAATACGGCCGCGTTGGCAGGGACGGCGGCCTGCCCACAGCGTTTATCCCGATCCATAACGTCACCTTCAATTATTCAATACCTAATAGAAGATTAGCAGCCTGAACCGAGGCGCGTAGATCATTGCGTTATTTGGAACCAGGCGCCATATGCCTTACCACTACATACCCCGGCATCATTGCTGTTGCTGTAGCATTTGGGCGATTCCGGTGCCGATACTCGCCGCCCCACCAAGACTCCAGCCACCGTCCACTGGCAGTACCGCACCGCTGATATAGCTAGCCAAACTTGAACTTAGAAACACGCTGGCATCGGCGATATCACGACTGCGCCCCAGCCGCCTCAACGGCACCGTGGTAGCGATTTTGCTGCGCATAGCCTCCCCCGGCGCCAGACGTTCCATACCCTCGGTCCCCTCAATGGGCCCCGGTATAATTGAATTAACCCGAATACCTTCCCCCCCCCACTCAATGCACAGGGTTCGGGTTATCATATCGACACCCGCCTTAGCGGCACACACGTGCACCTGACCGGCCATAGCCAATTGAGCTTGGGGCGCTGATATATTGATGACCGAAGCGCCGGGCTTGCGCAAATACGGGTATACCGCACTCATAACATGAAAGGTGCCCTTGAGGTCGATATCCACTACCGCGCCAAAACCATTGTCCGACAGGCCGCTGGCCAAGGCAGGGAAATTCCCGGCGGCTCCCGACACGACAATGTCCAGTGCGCCCCAGCGGGCGTGCAGCTGCCGTACGGACTCTCTAAGCATATCGCCCTCACGGACATCCACGCTGAAGCCACACGCATCCTGTGCCCCCAGATCCTCCAAGGCGGCAACGGTGCTATCGATCTTCTCTTGCGATCGCCCCATAACACATACACTGCAGCCAAGCCCCGCAAACCGCTCGGCAATACCGCGACATATACCGCTGGTACCGCCCACCACAAGCACCGTTTTACCGGCGAAGTCTCCGTTAAAATTCATGCTTTCCCCTCAGCGATGTTCTTAATAATTCCTTGCGCCTCTGCTCCGGCAAGGCAACGGGCAAATACCTCGAGCTCTCGTTCGATGACTTTATCCACCGGCCAGCCAACAACCTCGTCGATAAGAGCCTTACTTTGACGCAGTGCCGCCGGTGGTAATGCATTCAACCTCTTGCATACAACGCCGACCTCAGTGTCCAGCCGCTCGCGCGGAAATACACCGTTTAACAAGCCGTAATCCTGCGCCGCCGCTGCATCAAATCGCTCTCCGAGCAGAAGTAATTCGCGCGCTCTTGCCTCACCAACCCTTCGCACCAGCAAAGTGCTGGATGCAAACTCGGGGCACAGCCCCAACTGAATAAACGGCAGCTGAAAATAGGCATCATCGGCGGCGTAAACCATATCGCAGTGCAACAGAAGTGTGGTGCCAATACCAATCGCCAGACCATTAACCTCTGCTACGATAGGCTGAGGCAGGTGGCGCAGCGCCATCATAAACTGCACTACGGGCAACTCTTTGCTCAACCCTTGATCTGCATCCTCGGTCGAACGCAGGAAGTCGGCAAGATCGTTGCCTGCGCTAAAACTGTCACCACAACCGGTCAGCCGCACCACACGCACACACTCTTGTTGGGCGGCCCATTGCAGGGAATCCGCCAAAGACTGGTACATCGCCTGAGACAAGGCATTTTTTTGTGCGGGCCGATTTAACTGTAAAGACAAAATGCCATCAATCAGGTCTACTCTGACCTGAGCGCATGGCGTAAAAGGCAAGTTCATTCGTACTCTCCCTACATATTGGTTTCACTGCAAAACCCAAAATACTCAGTTTGTGGTGCACTACGCTTTTGAGTGTAGCTTAGGTCTTTTACACAACCATAACTCAAACCGGGTAAGCCTATAACTATTCAGCCCCATTCGCGGCATTGAGAAAAGCCGCAAGCGGCGCGGGCGTGATACAATCCACGGTTTTCCAATCTAACTGTTAGAGTCGTATGAACATCCGAGAATTACTGAGCGAAAAGGTCAAATCTGCCATGCTGGCCGCCGGCATCCCCGACGAGTGCCAGCCCATGGTCGCACCCTCCAAAAAAGCCGGCTTTGGTGATTATCAAGCCAATGGCGCCATGGGGGCAGCGAAAAAGATGGGCAGCAACCCACGAGAATTGGCTGCGAAAATTGTCGCTCAGCTGGCGCTCGATGGCATAGCGGAACAGGTTGAAATTGCCGGCCCCGGATTTATTAACATTCATCTCGATAGCCAGTGGCTCAGTACACAACTGGGCAACGCGGAGCGCGACGATGCACTGGCCATTAAGCCTGCGACCACACCGCAAACCATTGTAGTGGATTACTCATCGCCTAATCTTGCCAAAGAGATGCATGTAGGACATCTGCGCTCTAGTATTATTGGTGATGCGCTGGTGCGCATTCTCAGTCGTCTTGGCCACAATGTCATACGGCAAAATCACGTCGGCGACTGGGGCACACAATTCGGTATGCTAATTGCCGAGCTCGAAGAGCAGCTCAGCGAAAGCGACAGTGCCGGTATGGCATTGTCCGATCTGGAGGTATTCTATCAACAAGCCAAGGCGCATTTCGACCGCGACAGCGCGTTTGCTGATAAGGCGCGTAACTACGTGGTAAAACTGCAATCGGGCGATGCCAAAGTGCTGGCGCTGTGGCAGGAGTTCAAACGCGTATCTCTGGAGCACAGCTCAGAAATCTATCGCAAGCTAAACGTGACCTTAACCGATGATGACGTTTGCGGCGAAAGTTTTTATAACGACGACTTAGCGCCATTAGTCGGCGAGCTGCAGGCTCAGGGACTGTGTCAGGAAGATCAGGGCGCGCAGGTGGTCTTTTTGCCAGAGCTGGCCGACAAGGAAGGCAATCCGTCACCGGTGATTATACAAAAACAGGGGGGCGGGTTTCTTTACGCCACGACAGATCTTGCCGCCATCCGTTACCGCGCTAACAATTTAAAGGCCGAGCGTATATTATATTTTATTGATGCTCGGCAATCACTGCACATGCAGCAGGTATTCACTCTCGCCAGGAAAGCGGGCTTCGTTGCGGACTCGATCAGTCTAGAGCATCACGCCTTCGGCACCATGATGGGTTCTGACGGCAAACCCTTCAAAACCCGCTCCGGTGGCACGGTCAAACTTGCCGCCTTGCTGGATGAAGCGATTGAACGGGCCAATGCAGTGATCACGGCCAAGAACCCTGAACTCGCCGACACCACTGATATTGCACGCAAGGTAGGTATTGGGGCGGTCAAGTACGCCGACCTGTGTAAAACCCGTACCAACGATTACGTGTTTAACTGGGACACCATGCTGAGCTTTGAGGGTAACACTGCGCCTTACTTGCAATACGCTTATACCCGGGTACAGAGCATTTTCCGCAAGGCCGATATTGACCCGAACACACTCAGTGGGCCGGTTGAGATTGCCTCCGAGCAAGAAAAATCTCTTGCTATTAAGCTGCTGCAGTTTGGCGAAATTTTGGCGCAAGTTGCCGATGACGCAATGCCGCATATCTTGTGTACTTACCTGTATGACGTCGCGAGTTTGTATATGCGATTCTATGAAGCTTGCCCAATTCTTAAGTCGGACGTGGAGCCCGGCACCCGAGATAGCCGCCTGCGTATATGTCACGCCGTTGCACGTACGCTGGAAACGGGATTGGACATGCTGGGTATCGAAGTCTCCGAGCGAATGTAAGCTAAACTGGGTGGGCGCATGTGTGTTCGCCCGGCACTCTCAACTTGGTAAGCTGAACCAGTACCTTTAAACATCGAATCACTGGCTGGACGTTCATGCCCTACCGCCAACTGCCCCACTACTTTTTACTCTACCTCGGTGCCCTGGTGGCATTGGGGCCTGTGGCTATGGACGCCTATTTGCCGGCGCTACCGACGATGTCAGAAAAACTCGGGGTGTCTATTGCAACGCTGAGTACATCGGTCAGTACCTTTTTGGTCGGGTTTGCCCTGGGTCAGCTCTTGGGTGGTCCTATTTCTGATCAGGTAGGCCGCAAGCCAGTATGCCTATTCGGTACCGTTTTATTTATCGCCACCAGTGCGGCCATATCGGCTTCAGAATCGGCCTCCGCGATAAACTTGCTGCGCTTTACGCAAGCCTTTGGTGGAGGCTTCGCCTCAATAACCGCGATGGCGCAAGTGCGTGACGCCTACCCTGCCGAAGAGATTGGCAGCCGTTTCGCGACGGTTATGATGGTCATGATGATCGCTCCGGTCATTGCCCCGATCATAGGTACCGGTTTGCTCTACTTAGGCTGGCAAGCCATTTTTATTTTCCAAGTAGTTTACGCCGTTAGCTTGCTGGCCGTTATGCATCAGGCAATACCTGAAACATTACAGCATCAAAAAACGCCATTATCGCTGCCCAGAATTTTCTACCAATACACAGCTATTGTCATGCACCGCACCCACGGACATTACCTGGCTGCGCTGTTTGCGCTCAGCATGGGTAGCACCGCAGGTATTTTGCTGATTTTTGTCACCCATGCATCTTTTACCTACATGACGTACTTCGGGGTGGGTGAGGGTGTTTTCTCAATTTTATTTGGTTTAAATGCGATAGGTTTAATCATTGCCAACGGCTTGAGTTCACGCCTACTTAAGTTTTGTAACCCGCTGCGAGTATTTCAAAACGTGGTTATTCTTCAGACATTGGCGACTGTTTTAATGGCCGTATTGATTTACACAAATACACTGTCGCTCGCAATGGCTGTGCCACTAATTGTATTTATTGTCAGTTGCGTGGGCGTATCTAACCCCGCTGGCGCCGCTCGTTTTATGGCCATGTTTGCACCTCAGCAAGGCGGTAGCGCTGCCGCAATACAACTTGTGGCCATGTTCGTTTTGGGTTCTGTGATGGGCGCTTTGGCCAGCGTATGGCACGATGGCAGCCTCAAGCCCATGGTTAACACCATGCTCATTTGCGCTTTCATCAGTACTGCGCTGTTATTGCCGCTGCGTAAACTGCGCGACACCTATAGTGGCAACTCATAAAAATAGTAGCAACGCATAAAAAAGGCCGCGACAAATGCGGCCTTATACTTGCGCAGCGAAGTTCTGTTTAATTTCGCGTTTTATCTAAACCCTTACGTAAAGCTTTAGTCCAACTTCTGATAAAGCGTTTAGCATCCGCCATATTGCTGGCGCGATTGGTCCACTCCAGATACATGTCATCGCGATCTTCCTTGTGGTCGACAACGCGGGCAATGATTTCTCCACTGGCTGCATCGTAAGCTTCCAGGAATAATGTCATTTCACCCGAGCTTGTGGTGTAGGTTCGCACCATACCGGTCTCGTTTAAATCCGGTGCCGTTATATCAAGGTCAATGATTGACGGACGCAGTTCCAACACCGGAGCATCGCCTTGTGCCCCATCTACAAGCGTATAGGGTGGCTCTTCCAGCAGGGACTGCTGGAAATACTCATCGCAAACTGCAGCGAGACGGTCTTGCAACATTTGCATGTCTTCCTCTGTTACACGCGAACGTCCAAAGTCACGCCCCGTGTTCTGGTCGCGCATCCAATTCGCCCGAAAGGCCACACTGCACGGCTGCAAAGCAAAAACTTGGTAATCGGATATATTCACGCCGGGCTTAACGTAAACCTGATCCAAATCCCGGTCTTCCACCAGCTGTAAGCCATCATGAGACACCGGTGGTGGTGGCGTTGCACAGCCGGCAATACAAAGCGAAAGTGTTATAGCGGTAGTAATCGAAAGCAATTTCATAGCTAGCTCCTAGCAGCTGAAGATATCCCCCGACAACATTAGTGCGAACTGGACAAAAGCTCAACCCGCAAAGTGTAAATTACCGTGACAGAAGTTGATCCATGCGCCGCAATTGCATAATCAATGAGTCCGCCGGGATACTCAGAGCACGAAAATACTCTTCCGCCATGGGGGCAATGGCGCTATTTACAGGTAAATTGTCACCCTGCCCGAGCAACTGATGCAATTTAGGTATAAATATAAATTGCAACCACTGGGTAAAGGTCAGTGTATCTATAGCGAAGGGTTGTACACTGGCCAAAGCCCTCGCCGGAGGTGGCTGACTTTGCCAAAGCTGTAAGTCCCTCATGCTCGCTTCTATATCCATTAAAACTTCAGCGACCGCGATATGTGTGTCGGAACTATTCATTTTACCCTAAGTTGCAATGGTTCTTTTAAACGGTGGCAGTGAGTCCAATATGGCTTTGCCATAACGCTTGGTCACGACCCGCCGATCCAGCAAGGTAATACGTCCGGTATCTCCCTCGGTACGCAGCAAACGTCCGCATGCCTGAATGAGCTTTAGGGACGCATCGGGTATGGTAATTTGCATAAATGCGTTGCCACCGCGCGATTCAATCCACTCAGATACCGCCGCCTCAATAGGATCGTCTGGTACGGCGAAAGGTAACTTCGCTATGACAACGTGGGCGCAGTAATCACCGGGCAGGTCTACACCTTCGGCGAAGCTGGCCAACCCAAACAATACACTGCCCTCGCCGCGATCTATGCGCTTTTTGTGCTCGACCAACATCTCCTGCTTCGACGCCTCTCCCTGCACTTGTATTTTGTGGCGCCAAGGCTCAGGCATTTCATCAAATACATCGAGCATCTGTCGACGCGAAGAGAACAGGACAAGAGAGCCTTCTTCCGCCTGTAATATTTGAGGTAACTGGTCAATCACCGCCGCGGTGTGGGCCTTGCTGTCGCCAGCATCTACCGCAGCGGCAGGCACTATCAGCTCCCCCTGAGCAAAGTCAAAAGGACTTGGCACCACAGCATAGCGGCTATTATCCGGCGTCCCGGCGCGCATTTTAAAGCGCTCAAAATTACCCAGGGCGGTTAAGGTTGCGGAGGTCACTACGGCGCCGTAAGCCTGATTCCACAAGCTAAACTCGAGCGTGCGCGCCGCCAAAATTGGACTGGAACACACCTCAATATCGTAATTCCCGCTAAAGTCGACAAGCGTTAACCAGCGCGCGCGCGGCACGCTGCTCTCGGCATCGGTGCGCGAGTAACTGAGCCACAGCTCGGCACTGGCCTCCGCCCGCGACTGCCATGCTCCGACCACGGGGTAATTATTCTCAAGGTCCACTTTGGGTACAGGGCAATGGGCGTCCTCCATGGCCTCGTTAATTTCACTGGTAATTTTACTCAGCAAATCGCTCAACCGATCGAAGCTGGCGTGCAGTTGTTCAGCCTGCGCGCGTATACCATCGGGAACTTTGCCGTTCTCAAAACGATAGTGGCTAGAGCGACGCTCGCGGCTGTCATCGGTCACGCTCTGAATCAGCTCATCGAGAGCCGGATATAGCATGTCGAGCTCGCGTTTGCACTCGATAAACTGACCGGGCAATTGCTCGCCAAAATGGTCCACACGGCCGGCACCGCCGATCTGTCCAAGCACGGTGGATAAACTCTTGTTGCACTGCTCTAACCAGCGGCTGGTGGACAACATGCGCGCATGGTGCGCAAAGTGATTCAAGGCTTTATCGGGTAGGTGATGGCCCTCATCAAACACATAAATTGTGTCTTCGGGGTCCGGTAGGATAGCACCGCCGCCGAGAGCTAAGTCTGCCAGCACCAAATCGTGATTGGTAACGATGCAGTCGGCGGTATGCAGCGCATCCCGCGCCTTGAAAAAGCTGCAGGCTGACACATTAGAGCAACGCCTGCCAGTACATTGGCGATGATCGGTTGTCACGCGTTGCCAGTCGGCGCTGTCCAGTGAACCGGGCCAGGTGTCGCGTTCACCGTCCCATTTATTGGCCGCCAGAGCGTCCATCATGGATTCATACAAACGAATACCTTGCTCATCAACACTGGGCAATTCATCTTCATACAGTGCTCGCGTAGGATCGGCGGTGCTGGCAAATTCGCTCATCAAATTGTCGAGCTTGGACAAACACAAATAGCGCCCGCGCCCTTTCGCCAACGCGAAACTGAAAGACAAATCCGAATGATTGCGTAGTTCGGGTAGGTCCTTGTGAACGATCTGTTCCTGAAGTGCGACCGTAGCGGTCGACACCACCAGCTTTTTCCCTAAAGCCTTAGCAATAATAATACTCGGCAATAGGTAGGCGATTGTTTTACCTGTTCCCGTACCGGCTTCAACCACACATATATGGCCGTCGCCATTGCGTATACCTTCGGCATCTGAACTAATAGCGCCGAGTGTCCGCGCTATTTCCGCTATCATTAGTTTTTGCCCATGGCGAGGCCCCAGCTCACGGGAAGCTAAAAACGCCGAATAGCTTTGCTGAATATCGCGCTTGATATCATCGGTTAGCATTGATTAAGGCCGAGCCTTGAGTTTGTTGCGCACCGGATTTGCATACATTTCCAGCACAATATCCCGGTACTCAGAAGGCACGGAACCCACGCGCAAATCAAACGCTGCGCGCTCTTCACGCACATTGCCAGGCTCAAAAGGTACATTTTTGTCGGAATACGGCAGCGAGCGCGCCTCCTCACCTTCTGCATCGAAGGCAAAACAGTTGCTTGCGTGCAATACATATTGAGCCCATATTTGACGATCTATTTCCGCAGCCACGGCATCGGTATCCGCATATTCACCGCTAAGCGCAGAGCCGAACGCTACGTGAACATGGCCCTTTTGCCCGGCAATTCCTTTGGCAATGCTTTGCACATCTTCCTGATCCCCTTTTTCGTAGCGGCCGGTGGTGCGCTGCGCAAACAATTCATGTGCCTTAGCCGCGTCGCAGGGATCTTGCTCATAGGATATGGATACCGGAACGATTTTTAAGGAGCGCACATACTCGGAGAAATCTTGAGCCTTGGGACGATTTAACATCAACATACCAATCACCGCTGTATTGGTCAGGTCATTGCCATCTTTAGCACGCCCCTCGCGTTGCGCAATCCATATATTGGCTTTGTCCTCGGTCAGAGAATGGTGGATATAAGCCGATAATTTTTTCGCTGCTTTGAGCTTTTCTCGGGGCGCTTTGGCAGAGCGGTTAACGATAAAACTTTTATTGAGTCGCATCAGGTCAGAGACATAAGGCTTGGTCAGCAAATTGTCGCCAATGGCAATTCTCAACGTCTGAAAGCCCGCATGATAAATGCTCCAGTTTACAAAAGCCGGGTCCATCGCAATATCGCGGTGGTTGCTGATAAACAGGTAGCCCCCGTTGGGGTCGAGCTGATCGAGACCGGAGCTGGTAAGTCGAGTGGTCGTGGTTTCGATCATGTGGCGCATGTATTTCTCAACAACCTGCTGAAACTTATCTACACTGTCTACCGCAGCCAACTGCCTTTTCATGACATTTTTCACGATAGGCCGCAAAATGAACCCTAAAGGTCCAGCCAAATGTGGAAATTTTAATTTGGCCACCGCATCGGCAAGCTCCGGGTCATTAAGAATACGGTCCAGGGCGGGACGAACTTCGTCGTCGTGGTAAGGTCGAATATCGTCAAAATCAGTCATGAGTAGGTTCACAGAATCAAATGCATGGACGTCGCAGCGCCGGTCCATGTCAGTATTCAGGACATGCTTGAGCCAGTATGGCTGTCAGCGTAAACAGGCGCACAACATACCCAAAAGAGGTGGAAAATGCCACTCGCAGCCCCCAATTACTGTCCATGCGGTTCAACGGTAGCAGCCTCTCAATGCTGTTCCCGCTTTATTTACCAAGGTCAGGCCGCCTCTACCGCACTCGAGCTTATGCGATCGCGCTACAGTGGCCACGTCTGTGGAGCCATAGAATACCTGTGGGAAACGTGGAGCGAGTCCACGCGCCATCGCACATCAATCGCCGCTATTCGCGAATGGGCCACCAGTTGTGAATGGCTGGGGCTGGAAATTTTAGATTGGCAGGGTGGCGGGCATAGTGACAGTCAGGGCACAGTAACCTTTAGCGCTACCTACCGTATCGGCCAGCAAACCCACCGCCACCTGGAAAAGTCAGCGTTCTGCCGCGAAAACGGTTTTTGGCGTTATTTCGATCATTGCGCTTAAAACATCTCCATTGTGTGAAGCATATGATGTTTTTCACGCCAAATAGCAGTACACTTTAACCTGCTACCGTGGGACTCAAGCTCAAGTATGAAAATTCTGCTAGTTGAAGACAGCGCGACTTTGCGCCATGCCATGAGCCAGTATATTGTCGATGCTGGTCATACCCCGCTGGTCGCAGAAAGTGGCGAGCAGGCGCTGCAGTTACTTGAAGATAATCCCGTGGACATGATTATCATGGATGTGGAGATGCCCGGACTCAACGGCTTTGAAACAACCGCACTCATTCGCGAGTGGCTGGGCGACCACTGGATTCCCATTGTCTTTGTCACGGGCATGAGCGAGGACGAAGACTACCGTCAGGGCATTGAGGCCGGCGGTGACGATTATCTTATCAAGCCAGTCAGTAAAATGATCATCACGGCTAAAATTCGCGCCATGGAGCGGATTGCCGATATGCGCGATCAGCTCAACCGGCTCAATAGCGAGCTAGAAGCCATCAGCCAGCTCGACAGTCTCACGCAAATTTACAACCGCCGCACATTCAATGAGCAAGCCCTTAAGCAGTGGTTGCTGGCGAGTCGTCAGAATACCTGTATTAGCGCACTCATGATCGATGTAGATCATTTCAAACTCTACAATGACCATTACGGTCATCCGGCTGGTGACGCGTGCCTGAAAGAGGTTACCGCCGCCATTGAACAGTGCCTAAATCGACCCTACGACCTACTTGGACGGTATGGCGGTGAAGAATTTGTTGTACTCTTGCCGGAAACCAACAAAGAGGGAATCGCCAACATTAGTCAACGTATTCGTCGCTCTCTGGCCGATCGCCAGGTAGCCCACGATGTCTCCCCCACCTCCGACACGGTGACGGTTTCCATTGGCGGAGCCTGTTGCCTGCAGACGACCGGGCACACCCTGGAGGGGCTAATCAAAGCGGCCGATCGTGCTCTTTACCGCGCCAAACATTCAGGCCGCGATCAATTCAGTATTGACGAAATGGCTTCACACCGCACGGTGGTGGTGGCCCATTCAGATTTGAAAATTCAGCAACAGGCTTGCACTCAACTGCAACAACACTACAACCTGATAACAGCGGACTCCGCCGATGAGGCATTGGAACTGTCACTGACAATAAGGCCCGACTTAATAGTGTTAGGGCCTGAGCTGGCCGACCACCAGGGACGCTATCTAAGCGATCGACTCGCCACGGCCAAGCGCACCCGTTCAACACCGCAACTATTTTTGGGACAACCGCAGGGCGAAGGGCTCGACGCCAAACCCTGCGTCGCACTGCCGCTACAACAGGATGACCTGATAAAAGTCGCGGGGCAGCTTCTCAGCGCCTAAGCCGGTGGTTGAACCCACCCACCCACCCTGATTCAGCTTAAAGTGTGCGCAACGAGTTGTACCAATTGACATCGCGCGCGTATTTATCCACCTGATCCACCACATCCAGCACCAGTGCAAACAGTGCCATACGCACCAATACACCGTTATCGGCCTGACGAAAAATCGCTAAATTCGGATTGTGATTGAGGTCGTTATCTAACTCGTTGGCCTCTGCCCTCGAGTCCCTGGGCAGGGGGTGCATGATGACTGTATTGGGCTCGCAATACTGAGTGTAAATTGATTGGTTCAAGCGAAACCGTCCGCGGTACACATCCGCCTCTGCTTTGGAGGCAAATCGCTCCTCCTGAATGCGGGTTGAGTAGGCAATATCGACGTTCGTGATACTCTGAGTCAGATCTTCGGTGACCACCACAGTGTGCCCTGCGGTACGCATCTCTTCAACGATATGCTCTGGCATTGCCAGCTCTGTCGGTGATACCAAAGTGATGTGAACATCACTGAACAGTCGCAGCAACTTGCATAGCGAGTGCACCGTTCGGCCAAATTTCAGATCCCCAATCAGAGCGATACGCAAACCGTCAATGCCACGGTTTTTCGATCCAAGCTCCTTGCGAATGGTGTAAAGATCCAACAGAGCCTGACTGGGATGCTCATTGGCACCATCACCGCCGTTCAGTACCGGTACGCGGCTGGCCTCGGCAAACTCAGCTACTGAACCCTCCGCCGGGTGGCGCATGCAGATAACATCCGAGAAACCCGATAACACACGAGCGGTGTCGTAAAGGGACTCACCCTTGGCGATGGCAGAGCTTTCAAAGCCGGTCGTCTCGCGCACCTCACCGCCAAGTAGATTAAACGCACAGCCAAAACTGATCCGTGTGCGGGTACTCGGCTCAAAAAACATATTGCCCAGAATTGCCCCCTCTAAAACCCGGGTGACTTTGCGACGCAACGCATAGGGAGCCATGGCGTCGGCCACTTGAAAAATACGTTCAATATCGGCGCGCTCGAACTGTTCGACGGAGAGAATATGTGAACCTGTCAATATCACGATAATTCCTTGCTGTCTGCGGTGGGGAAAGTGGCGCTATTTTAGGCTCTGAAGCGCTATTTGAATAGATGTGACAATCCCGATTTACCCTCAAATCAGGTAATCTTTCCAGTCACAACACGATCGATTAGATTGCGGGCCGGCCTGGGCTTTGGCGCAAAAAAAGTCATAGGATTGTTGCATCTGGACGCCAGACCCGCTATTAGTACTTATAAAGGAGAGAGGTTCAGGGTGTAAGTCAACTTGCCGAATCGAAAAAAAAGCTATATAAACCCGAACCTTAGCCGATAACACTGAGGCGTTACCGTCACTCAAGGAAAACCAGTGCCCGATCATCCAGACACATTGGCCAAATTTGCCGAGGCTGACACGGCCTTTAAAATTCTCGAAAGTCAGTGCTTGCGCTGGAGCGCGCCGGTGCTGTTCAGTGACCCGTTCGAGCTCAACCACCGCACGGCTCTCGCCTTTGACCCACAGACGCTCCTACAGAGCGTCATCCGTGCCGCCTGTGGCATGATATTCGCGCGCGAGGAACCTCGCGGTGCATCACCCCTTGCCACCGTTATTAGGCGCTGGCGCGATGAAGAGCGTTTTGGCTCGCCGGAAGAAGCCGAGGAAGTGTTAAGCGAGTTAATGGCGCGGATGGTTGATCAGCGCCAGGATGAAATCGATGAGCTGATGGGTGATTGGCGCCTCTATACCCGCAGCTTACGGATATGCAGTTTCAGCGCCAAGGTGGACAATCTCACAGCCTGGCAATATTTTGCCAATGAGCACCGAGGCGCCGCATTTAAATTTCAGTGCGGCGACGACACACCGCTGCGTCACCCTCAGGCTGTGCGTTACAATCTGGCGCGGCCAGAGATAACCTCTCTGAAAGAGCAGCTTAATGTCGTTCTGTACAATGAAAAGCTGCGCTCGCAGGAGTTTTTCGAAGATAAATTTTTAGTCAAGCAGCCCAGCGCCAAAAATGAATCCGAATGGCGTTGCCTTATGAATGTGAACGCTGAGGAGTCGGCTAAAAGTACCGATGAATCACTCTGGTACTCAGACGTAAAATTTGCGCCCGAGCACTTGCGCTCTGTTTATCTGGGAGCGTTTATGCCGGTGGCAACAAAGAAAAAGCTGGTCGAGTTGGTTACAGAAAAATACCCAGAAACCAAAATCTTTCAGGCCGAAGCAACCCCCGGCAAGTATGAGATTGGCTTTTCTAGGGTGACGTTAAAAAATTAACCTCGCTCAGTAATGAAACCGACGCCGCGCCGCCAACAACCCCAACAATAGACCTAAGCTTAGCGCTATCACCGGCCAGCTTCCCCAACGCATAAAAGGTGTCGCGCCGTACGCTGGATATACCGTGCCCGTCAAGGTAGTTTGGACAAACTGCTCACTTCGCTCTATCACAACGCCTTTTTCATCTACCACAGCGCTAACACCATTATTGGTGCTACGCAGTAAGTAACGGCCCGTTTCTAACGCGCGCATCTGCGCCATTTGGAGGTGCTGCAAAGGACCGATGGAATCGGCAAACCAAGCATCATTACTTACTGTCAGTAGTACGTTGCGGTGTCTGGCGCCGTCGGCAACCAGCGATGGGTAAACGACTTCGTAACAAATGCTCGGGGCAATGCTGACCTCCCCCACCTGCAAGCCACTTTGCATATCGGTGCCGCGATGAATATAGGACGTAGGCAAATCAAAAAATTGTATCGCGCCCCGCAACCACTCGGCTAAGGGCACATATTCCCCAAAAGGCACGAGACGACGCTTGTGATAAATCCCCAGCGCGTTGCCCAACCCAACCAAGGAGTTGTAATAACGTCGCTCCCGGCGTTCATCAAAGATAATGCCAGTAATAACGCCCGTGTCGGTTGCAACGGCTTGGCGGGTTACCTCGTTGAGAAAATCCAGAGCCGTATGATAGGTGAGAGGTACGGCGGCTTCTGGCCATATCAACCAGTCACTGTCCCAGTGGGGCTCACTCATATTCATGAGTAAATCCAAGGTGGGCTGAGCTTGGGCCGGCTGCCACTTCACCTCCTGCGCGATATTCGGTTGCACCATGGCAACTTTTACAGGCTGGTCATTATTGACCTTGGTCCAGGCGACAGGCTGTAAAAACCAGCCGGCGCCCCATAAGGCAAGGGCCAGGGCCGTTGCCATCCACAGATTAGCGGAAGGGCGCATAAAAAATGCCCAGCTCGCCAGGCAGGCGGCACTAAAAGAGGTAATCAGCCCCACCCCCAACACACCCAAAACAGGTGCCCATCCGGCCAGAGGCGTAGACAGGTGTCCATAGCCTATATACAGCCAGGGGAACCCTGTCAGTAACCAGGAGCGCAGCCATTCACCCAGTAAGTAGCAGGCGGGAAACCCCAATAGAATACCCAACCGACCGTGGCCAATCAGGCGAATACACAACACGAAAGGAGCGGCAAAAATTAACGCCAGAAACAGCACAAACAAGGCCGTGAGCACTGCCGCCAGATACCAGGAGGCATTGCCAAACTGATTGATCGCTACAAACACCCACGACACACCAATACCGTAAAGGCCTACGCCGAACGCCGTAGCTAAAGCCCATGCTCGCTTCGGTCTGGCCTTGAACAACAACAGAGCAAATCCAGCCAGCCCGACAATGGCCAAAGGCCAAAGATTAAAAGGTGCCAGCGCAAGCGGTTGCACGCCGCCACAACACAAGGCTAACGCAATCGCGGCGAGCCAGTGCAGTCTACCCAGGCCAGACTTCACCTGACCGGTAATAATGGTTTCAGTCGTTATCAAGCGTCAGCCGCACCAAATGAATTTGTCGATTGTCGGCGTAGAGCACCCGGAACTTGAAACCGTCGATTTCGGCCGTTTCATTGCGCTTGGGCAAATGCCCGAACGCCTGCATCAGAATGCCTCCGATTGTGTCGAAGTCATCATCGGATAATCCAGCCTCGAAATAATCGTTGAAGTCTTCAATCGGCGTCAGTGCTTTAATCACATAATCGGTATCGCTGACGCGCTTTATATGCTCGTCACTCACCTCTTCGTCGGTTTCGTCTTCAATATTGCCGACAATCTCTTCGAGGATATCCTCAATGGTAATCAGCCCGGATATACCGCCATATTCATCAATAACCAACGCCATGTGATAACGCTGCTCGCGGAATTCGCGCAGCAATACGTTGACCCGCTTGCTTTCCGGTACAATGTTGGCGGTGCGCAATATTTCTTCCAGACTAAAGTCGGTAGTGCCTTCAAGCATCATCCGCAGTAGATCTTTGGCCAGCAATATCCCCTTAACATCATCGATCGAGTCGCCAATAACCGGGAACCGGGAGTGACCAGACTCAATAATTTTGGGTAAAAAATCTTGCGGCTTGTCATCAATTTTTACGGCTACAATTTGCGTGCGGGGTATCATGATCTCACGCGCTTGCAGGCTGGAAACGTCCAGCGCCCCTTCAATGATGTTTAACGCTTCTTGATCGAGAAGCTTGTTCTCTGCGGCATCCTTGATGATGTCCATCAAGTCGTCGCGGGATTTAGGTTCCGCGGAGAATGCGTGCAACAGCTTGTCGAGCCAGGATTTCTCTTGGTTCCTTGGTAAGCTGCTACTCGAGGGGTCGTCCGTCATGGCGTTGATCATTCCTGGTTGGGTGGTAACTCGGCCGAGACGGCGTCATTAGCCACCTCGTCGTAGGGGGGCGCAAAGCCTAACCCAGTGATTATTTTTGTCTCCAGCGCTTCCATATGCTCGGCCTCATCGTCATCGATGTGGTCGTAACCTAGCAAATGCAAAGTGCCATGCACAAGCATGTGCGCCCAATGCGCGCTGCTGGGTTTGCCCTGTTCCAGCGCCTCGCGCTCGACCACATGGGCACAGATGACCAGGTCGCCAAGCAGTGGTAAGCCCAGTTCTGCGGGTAAATCGGCAGGGAAAGACAATACATTGGTAGGGTAATCACGACCGCGATACTGGCCGTTGAGGCGCTGGCTGGTTGCGGCGTCGACAATACTAACACTGACCTCGCTTTGCTCAAGCGAATCGGGAATTGCCGCCGCCACCCATCGGTGTACTTCGTCGTCGCTGGGCAGTGCCTCATCCGGCACCTGAACGTCGATATCTACCTGACAGGTCATGTCCTAACGCTCGTTGGAGGGCTGTTGAGCTTCGAACGCGTCGTAGGCTTCAACAATCCGTTGCACCAATGGGTGGCGCACCACATCTTTTGAGCCAAAATGCGTGAAACTAATACCCTCGACCCCGTCAAGCACTTCAATGACGTGTTTAAGGCCAGACTTCTGACCACGCGGTAAATCAATTTGCGATGGGTCGCCTGTGATAACCGCCGTAGAGCCGAAGCCGATTCGGGTCAAAAACATCTTCATCTGTTCGCAGGTCGTATTTTGGCTCTCGTCCAGAATAACAAATGAATTGTTCAGGGTTCGACCACGCATGTAAGCCAGCGGCGCGACTTCGATCACTGTACGCTCTAGAAGCTTGCCCACGGTTTCAAAACCTAGCATTTCAAATAAGGCGTCGTACAACGGCCGCAAATAGGGGTCGACCTTCTGCGCCAAGTCGCCGGGCAGGAAGCCCAGTTTCTCACCTGCTTCAACGGCGGGGCGAACCAACAATATGCGCTCTACATCATCGCGCAGCAAGGCCTCGACGGCACAGGCGACAGCCAGATAGGTTTTCCCTGTACCGGCCGGACCCACACCGAAATTAATGTCGTGAGTTTGCACTGCGCGCACATAGCGCTGCTGATTCAAACCGCGCGGTTTAATCGTGCACTTTTTGGTTCGAATGAGAACTGTGCCCGCAGGTACAGGGGCATCGTCCGGTGTCTGCACTGACTCTTGTTGCTGCTGCATAAGTTGTTCAACCCCCGCACTTTGCAAGGCCAGGTGAATTTCATCGGGGGTCAACTCAATGTGCTGAGTTTCGCGATAGAGTTCCCGCAGAATTTGGGCCACGGCATCAACCACGGAGGATTTACCAATCAGTGAGAACTGATTGCCCCGGTTGCGAATTTCAATGTTAAGGCGCTCTTCAATCTGGCGCAGGTGCTGGTCGAATTGACCGCAAAGGCTGGCGAGACGGCGGTTATCACTGGGCTCCAAAACCACCTCACAGGTGTTCTCAGACAGATCGGGCACGACGTGTTTATTCAAGGACGATTCGGTACTCTTTGTTGCGTTCACTGATTTAAGACTAAACCATTCAAACGGGCGTGAAAAGGGGCTTTACCGGCCAATTCATTATTAGCAAGGCGCCCCATTTAACCTCTGGTTATAGGCTGCGATTATTACAACTCATCTATTTCAGAGCTGATCAAAGTCCCCAGCAGGGAATTAGGCAATGCCTGATCAATACGAACGTCAGCAAACTTACCAATTAACGCCGGCTCATCGGCGCGAAAATTCACCACACGGTTATTTTCGGTACGGCCAGACAACTGGCCCGGGTCTTTTTTACTGTAACCACTTACCAGTACGCGCTCGACATTACCTACCATTTGGCGACTGATTTGCTGAGCCTGCTGGGTAATACGGTCCTGCAGGATCTTCAGACGCTGTTTTTTAACTTCCATCGGCGTGTCATCTGGCAAATCTGAAGCCGGAGTGCCTGGACGCGGACTGTATATAAAGCTAAACGACACGTCAAAACCAATGTCACTGATCAAATCCATGGTTTTTTCAAAGTCAGCTTCGGTTTCACCGGGAAAACCGACGATAAAATCAGATGAAAAACTGATATTCGGGCGCAACTTGCGAATTCGGCGCATTTTGGACTTGTATTCTAGCGCCGTGTGACCACGTTTCATTGCCATCAGGATTCGGTCCGAGCCACTTTGTACAGGCAAATGCAAATGGCTTACCAGCTCTGGTACTTCAGCGTACACATCAATCAACGAATCAGAGAATTCAACCGGGTGTGACGTGGTAAACCGAATTCTATCAATTCCGTCTACCGCAGCGACTAAAGTAATTAACTCCGCTAAGTCGACAATGCCGTTCGCCGACTCGCCCCGATAAGCGTTAACGTTCTGGCCCAGTAGATTAATCTCACGCACATCCTGCGCCGCCAGGTGCACCACTTCGGCAAGCACGTCCTCCAGAGGTCGACTTACCTCTTCTCCTCGGGTGTACGGCACCACGCAGAACGTGCAGTATTTAGAACAACCCTCCATAATGGAGACAAAGGCACTGACACCGTCGGCATCAGGCTGCGGCAAATTGTCGAACTTTTCTATCTCCGGAAAGCTGATGTCAACCACTACCGCACCATTGTCGCGAGGTTGCTCGATCATCTCGGGTAAGCGATGTAAGGTTTGCGGGCCGAAAATCAAATCGACATAGGGCGCGCGCTCCGCTATCGCCGCGCCCTCCTGGCTGGCAACACAGCCACCAACGCCGATAATCATATCGGGGTTCTTTTCTTTCAACTGCTTCCATCGACCCAGCTGATGAAACAGCTTATCTTGTGCCTTTTCGCGAATTGAACAGGTGTTAATCAGCACCACGTCGGCGTCTTCGGGGTTTTCGGTCGCCACCATTTGGTGGGAGTCACCCAAGAGATCACGCATGCGAGAGGAATCATATTCATTCATCTGACAACCGTGGGTCTTGATGTAGAGCTTTTTCACCGGTGTTTCAGTCGCTGACATAGAGATTTAGCCTGCTGTGGTACTTATTTACGGGCGCGCATTATAGCGGTCTCACCGGTCAAATCCCATAGCCACAACCATCATTTTGACTAATTTTTATCCAAAAGCGCTTTCTTCAGAACGCGAATATGCTATTCTTCGCGCCCTTTTTCAACAACCGAACACTTGCCCAATCACTAAAGGCCACAAAACGGAACGCTATGAGTCTCAAACCCACGTACAAAGTTATTTTTCTTAATCAAGGTCAGGTCTTTGAGGTATTTGCCCGGGCAATTTACCAAAGCGAAATGTACGGTTTTATTGAGGTTGAAGAGTTTGTATTTGGCGAACGTAGTCAGGTTTTGGTCGATCCGGGGGAAGAAAAGCTCAAAAACGAATTCGCCGGCGTTAAACGCTCCTACATTCCGATACACTCCATTGTCCGTATTGACGAAGTGGAGAAGGAAGGGGCAGCCCGGGTGTTAGAGGCCAAGGGCAACAATAGTACCGTTACACCATTCCCTTACGGCGGCATGGGACCTGGCGACGACAGCTAACCTTCCCTAATTGATGGGCCCCATAAATCTAACGGCGGCTATCGTGCACGTCTGCTCAGCCCCTCCAAAATAAGCAATTCAGTTCTGTTGCTGTGTAGGCGCATAAAGTGGCGCATTCACGCAGCACAAGCGATACCATATACCAACGTCGATCTATCGGCAGGTTTCAGCGTCTACACTTGACACATGTTATTGCTACCACATAACGCGCAGCCGTCTTGGCTTGCCAGCAGATTAAGGAGCACCCCGTGAGCTACGATCTAGCCATCATCGGCGCGGGCATCACCGGCGCAGGCGTAGCCCAAGCGGCCGCAGCCGCCGGCTACAAGGTAGTCTTGCTGGAGTCCTCGAGCGTTGGTGGGGCAACGTCCAGCGCATCCAGCAAGCTTATTCACGGCGGCCTTCGCTACCTTGAATCGGGCCAATTGGGGCTGGTTCGCGAGTCGCTGCTTGAGCGCGAGCTTTTGCTAAAGCTCGCGCCTGACCTGGTCACATTAGCCCCCTTGCACATACCGGTTTACCGCAACAGTTCGCGCTCCCCTATTACCATAAGGGCCGGATTATCACTCTACCACCTGCTGTCGGGTTTTAGCGAACACACTCGCTTTAGCAGTCTGGCCAGACACCAATGGTCAGAGCTGGATGGAATTACCACGCAGGGGCTAAGGTCTGTATTCCGCTATTTTGAAGCGCAGACAAATGACCAGGCGCTGACTCACGCTGTGGTGCAATCGGCGCAAAAATTGGGGGCGGAGCTGCTACTGCCTGCGACCTTTCAAGACGCGGAGATTCATAAAAACGGCTGTGAAATACGCTATACCGACAACAACGATCAACATACCTTGCAGGCCCGCGTACTGGTTAATTGTGCCGGCCCCTGGGCCTGGAAGCTTAACCAGCGCATATCGCCTATCCCTAAGCTCCCCAACGTCGATTTGATTGGCGGTAGCCACCTACTGCTGCCACCACTGTTAGAGCGGCATTATTATCTGGAATCACCGACCGACGGCCGCGCCATATTCGCTTTGCCGTGGCAAGGAAAATTACTTGTAGGCACCACCGAAATAGAACACCAGGGTTCGCCGGAAACTGTACAATGCCACCCCCATGAGATGCACTATTTACTGAATGTGCTCAAACACTATTTCCCGCATCTACATCCACTGCCATCGAGTGCCGACAGCTTTGCTGGGCTGCGTGTGCTGCCGCGCAGCACCTCAGGAGCCTTTGGCTGCAGCCGCGAGGTTATGATGGTTGCGGACAATCCCGGCAAACCCAAAACATTGACGTTAATGGGCGGAAAACTGACCACTTACCGTGCAACCGCTGAACAGGCTTTAAAGCGCTTATACCCCAGCCTGCCCGCGGCACGGCCTATTGCGAACACCCGCTCCTTGCACCTAACACCGGCTGAATAGTGCCTCCACATTGATTGCTGCAGCGCAAAGGAATCTCTTATGGTTGTTAGAAAATACCTGACTGCTGTTTGTATGTTGACACTCGTTGCCTGCCAATCCAGTGATGATCACCTTAATAACCCGAGCAGTGAAACGACCGTAAATGGCAACGACAGAGATTATATTCAAACACTCTTTTATGCCGAGCAAAACTGGAGTGAAGCCGATCGATTGTGGTTTTACAATACCTCTCAAGGGTCTAATTTAATCCCCCTAGAGTTTTTTCTGCATTTGGAAACTGCACACAACACTGAGCTGTTTCGCGCCGCCCGAAACATGGGACGCTACCGCTACCTGCCGCAGAATGTCAGCCAGCAAAACCCCTATGGTTTACCGCTGGGATGGGTTGCCAACACCCATGAGGGGGAAACGTATGTAGGCCTGACTTGTGCCGCGTGCCACACCGCTCAAGTTAATTGGCAAGGGCGCTCCATCAGAATTGACGGCGGCCCCGCAATGGCTGACATGGATAAAATGCTTGGTGAGTTAGAGCAAGCCATTGCAGCTACTCTAACTCAAACCGATAAATGGCAGCGATTCAGTACGGCCCTAGCTGCCATACCGCAAGCAAAATTGCGTGCACAGGTCGAGTTGGTTTATCGAGAACTCGCGGCCTACAACGCACGTAACCGTTCGATAAACAAGGGAACGGAGGTCGCGTACGGTTATGCCAGGCTCGATGCGTTCGGACGCATTTATAACCGTATACTTTCTCACCTAACGCCCAACGCGAATAACGCTAACTCGCCCAACGCCCCCGTTAGCTACCCTTTTTTATGGGATACCCCACAGCATGATTTTGTCCAGTGGAATGGCGTGGGGGATAATTCTGGCCATGGAGCCCTTGGCCGCAATACGGGTGAAGTTCTTGGTGTGTTCGCCAGCTTCAACCTGCGAACACACAACCAGGCAGCGGGCTACCCCTCCTCAATCGACGTAGCAAATCTAATAGCACTTGAAAAACACCTGGAGAAGCTGTGGTCTCCCAGCTGGGAATCTCTGGCTCAACGCGAATTGTTACCGCCTATTAATAGGGAACTGGCCGCAGCGGGACAGACGCTATTTCACCAGTATCAGTGCCACACGTGCCATCAGCCGATTCAACGGCAGAATCCGCAGCGGCGTATCCTGGCGCAAATGAGCTCAATGCAACGTATTGGGACAGACCCGCAAATGGCAGAAAATGCTTTTAACTATTCGGGGTTAAGTGGCTATTTTGAAGGTCAGTACATTGATGACGCCGCGCCAGAAAATGGGCAATTTAAAGCAGTAGCGCAAGGTCTGCTAGCATTACGTAAAGCCAGCTCAGGAGCCATTCGCTATGCTCTGGCCGGACAAAGCTCACGCGAAAACAGTGCGGCCGACGCAGGCAAAGTACAAAACAGCACTAAGTATTTAGACCTGACGACCACCAACAAAGCCTCACCCAGAGCGCTTTTAGCCTATAAAGCACGCCCTTTGAACGGTATATGGGCAACAGCCCCCTATCTACACAATGGCTCTGTACCAACGCTTTACGACTTGTTGCTGCCGGCCTGCGATAGACCATCCCCGCACCTGCAGTGCCGCCCCAACCGCTTTTCAGTTGGATCTTTCGAGCTCGACACAACGTTAGTGGGCTTCATTAAACATGAAGCCACAACCAGTCAGGAACTTTTTATATTTAATACCCAACTACCCGGCAACAGCAACCGCGGCCACGAATATGCCGCCGGGGTTACTCCAGTGATAGTGACGACTAACAGTGGCGAAATCAAATATACTGACGAAGGAGAAATGTTAACCAGAACGCTACCCGCACTCGATCATGAACAACGTCTGGCGCTGGTAGAGTATTTAAAAACCCTGTAATTTACACAGTGCCTGTATTATTTTACGCAAACACTCAAGCGATCATTAACAAAACCAATCAAATTATGCCTGAAATACTAATAAGACATTTGCACAAGATATATATTGGCGTATTGCTCTTGTGCTCGCTCAGCGTTTACACCATTGGAATCGGCCATCCCAATGCGCTTTTTTGGGATGAAAACTACCATATAGCATCGGCGCAAAAGTATATTGACGGCGTGATGTATATGGAACCCCACCCACCTTTGGGAAAACTCTTGATAGCCGGCAGCGAAGCAGCGCTGAAGCTAAATAGCGACAAAGATAAATCTCAATTTAACCGAACCGATTACATCACCGATACACATATGCCCGAGGGCGGCATTCAATACACAGGTTTTCGGCTTCCCTCCGCTTTGTTGATGGGGCTTTCTGTATTATTTTTTTACGGCACCGTAAGGCGCATTACGGCTAACAAGCATTTAGCTTTTGCGTTTAGCTTTTTCCTAATATTTGACAATGCATTGGTTATTCATGCGCGCGCGGCCATGCTTGAAGGCATTCAGCTGTTTTTTGTATTGGCTGCCATCTATCAAATGACAAGGGCGATTACCGACAAGTATCAATATCAAGCCGAAATTCGTTTAAAACACTACGTCTATTTAGGCCTCTGGATAGGCTTAGCCGTGTCTGTCAAAATTAATGGTGCCGTGCTGCTGCTTCTGTTTGTTATGTTGTATGGCGCTGACCAGTGGGAAAGCTTACGAAACAGGCAGTGGTGGCCACTGCTTCGTCGCCTGACCACCTCCGCACCATGCGGCGTTATGCCATTGGTAGCAATAGTGTTATCGATTTTTTACTTACACGTTGGGCTCGGCGGCGAAATTGCCGCTCATAAGACCTATAAAGCTGGCTCTCAATACCAACAGTCGCTAGCAGAGAATGGCAGCTGGAGTCTTTCTACGTTTCTCGCTGCCATGCCCGATAACGGACGCTATATGTCTGAATACGCCGATGGCGTTCCGCGACTTGATATATGTAAAGAGGGGGAAAATGGCAGTTATGCGCTAGGCTGGCCTCTGGGGACTAAAACCATTAACTATCGTTGGTCTAAACAAACCACCGACGGCACAACTTATGTACGCTACCACAACATCTTAGCCAACCCTGTCATTTGGTTTTCTGTCGTCGCCGGATTAATTCTTTCAGCGGGCTTGATCATTAGCCGCTATATCTACCAGAATCCGGTCAAAGATACCGCTTTATTTTACTGGATCGTCGCTTTCAATACGCTTTACTTGGGCTACATGGTCGCAATTTTACAGATCGACAGGGTAATGTATCTGTATCACTATCTAGTGCCACTCACCTTTGGCATTATTAATTTGGCGCTTGTATTCCAGTATGTATTTCTCGAGCAGCTGGCCCGAGGCAGTCGTCATACTTACACTAATTTAGCCTGTTATGTTCTCTTGGCTTTCGGGGTGTTTGCTCTCTTCTCCCCCTTTACGTATAGCTGGGAGCTCACTGAAACACAGTTTGCTGCTCGCAACTGGTTTGGTTTTTGGAAGCTGGAGTTGGTGCGCTAATGAATTGCAATACCTTATTTTCCGTTCTTCTGGTCGGCGTAGTTGCACTGATAGGGTATCGCCTGATGCCGCCTATGGTTGAGGCCAATTTTACCCTCACCCTCAGTAAAAGCCGTGGCAACATAGAAAAAATCAATCAACCCAGAGAGATCTCAGCGACAGAAACGGTTGCCATCGACCGCGTGAAATTGAATGAGAAAAGTCGTTTTCAACATAAAAAATTAGGGCCTTTGGGATGGAGTGAGCACTTCTTTGCCGATATCGTGTCACGCTTTGTAGTGGAAGAAGAGGGGCGCTATCGGTTTCTCGTCGGCAGCGATGACGGTTTTCGGTTGGCCATTGATGGTCGCGTACTTTGTCAATACGCCACCGACCGCCCTTTTCGCAAACAATCATGCTATCAAAGCCTTGGGGCTGGCGAGCACACTCTCGAACTTAACTACTTTCAGGGCTATGGCAACGCTGGTTTGACGCTAGAAGCAGCCAAAGATGGAGAACAAGCGCCTGCGTACTGGGGCGACGATATTGCGGGGATTCAGTATATAACCCCTTAAAACACTCAGATTAATAGGTTTTTCAATTCAAACATTTTTCAGGTAAATATTTTTAACAATTTACCGCGTTCACTGTCGGGCCAAGTCTGTTAGATTTTAAACCTAAGATATTTCTAAAGCGGAGCAGATCTAATGGCCACTCATACAAAATTCAGCGTAGCGATCAAAAGTTGGGCATTCGCTTGCTCAGCGGCCGTAGTCTTAACGGCTTGTGGCGGCAGCAGTGGCGACTCATCAGGTGACGAAGCTACCCCGGCGCAACCTCCCGAGGCTGTCTCCCCGAGCGCGGCCGTTTCCCCTCAATCTATGGATATTTCCTGGAACAGCGTCAGCGATGCGACCTCTTATCAAGTATCTCAAGATTTGGATGGCAGCTCTGGCTTCACTATCATCGCGGAGAACCTGACCGACACGTCTATACAGGTTCCATTGCCCACGCATCTTACTGACTGGGAAAACGCCCGTTATATGGTCGAAGCTTGCAATAGCGCCGGGTGTACACCCAGTACGGATTTGTACATTGCAGGCCAAACGCTCGACGCAATCGGGTATTTGAAGCCGGACGTGATTCGTGAGGAGTCGCGCTTCGGCTTTAGCATGGCCATAACTCCAGACGGTCAAACCCTTGCCGTTGGCGCGCCACAGTATGATCTGATTACCTCTGAACGCAATGAAAAACACTCGGGTGCAGTATTTATTTATAGCAATACAGCAACGGGTTGGAATCTTGTGCAGAAAATCGAAAACCCGGTTCAGCAAGACACTGATTGGGACTTTTTTGGCTACTCACTGGCCATCTCAGACGATGGATCTTCACTGCTTATTGGCGCGCCCTCCGAAGACGGCGGCGGCAACGCCGTTAATGCCGACATGAATCAGCAAAGCGGCTTTAACTCTGGCGCTGGATTTTTATACCAGCGAAGCGGCGAACAGTGGCAATTGTCCGCCTACCTTAAAGCCGCTAACGCCGATCGCGATGATTACTTCGGATTGCGCGTTGCGATGTCAGGTGACGGATCAACTCTCGCCGTTAGCGCCCCCTACGAAGCCAGTGATGCTGCGGGGGTAAATCCTGACGACAGCGACAACAGTATTGAGCTTGCCGGAGCCGTTTACACTTTCGAGCAAGTCGAAGGGCAATGGCAACAAACCAATTACATAAAACCTTCGACGGGATCATACTTTGAAAACTTTTGCTTCGATCCTCGCCCGCCAAACAGCCCAACATGTTACGCCAAATCACCCTCTAAGTTTGGCTACGGATTAGCACTTTCAGATGCAGGTGATGTATTAGTCGTTGGTGCACCCGGTGACAGCTCGGCATCTGCCGGTATCAATGGGGCGGAAAATGATTACCGAGCCAAAAGCTCCGGAGCCGTGCATGTGTTACGTAAAGGCGATACTGGTTGGACGCACACCGACTATATCAAATCGATTAACCCTGACATCGATGATGAGTTCGGCCTCAACCTTGCGCTGTCCGGCGATGGCAACACACTGGCCATTGCCGCACCTTACGAGGACAGCTACTACTCTGGTATCACCCACTCTGACTCGTTAGCATTCGAATCTGCTGATGAAACAGAACAAGATTCAGGTGCCATCTACATTGTGAGTTACAGCGCCGATGAATGGGCGCATAGAGCCTTTATCAAAGCGCCCCGCCCCGATGAAAATGATTTGTTTGGCTGGGGCTTGGGACTAAGCGAAAATGGTGACCTATTAGCCGTAGGTGCACCTCGCGACGACTCCGAAGCTACCGGCATCAACGGTAATTGGGACAACAGCAGCGCACCTGCAGCCGGTGCCGTTAGTGTGTACGGAGCAGACGACAGCGACACTTGGTCAATGATTAATTACGTCAAAGCAAGTAATACCGACGCCAATGATACATTTGGCCGTACTCTCGCGCTCTCCGCTGACGGGCAGGTTCTGGCTGTGGCGGCCACAGGAGAAGATAGTCAGGCCACTGAAAATCAAGGTGATCAAAGCGATGACACGGGTAATAATTCCGGCGCCATCTACATTTACTGATGCTCGTATTCCCCCGCAGAGCTAATCTGCGGGGGAATTCTCCCCCCTTCTCGCTGTCTTAGCCGAGGTTCGGCGTTGACACACAGGTCCAACGCAGACAGAATCCCCCGCTTAACCACAAAATCAGGATAACGCTGCATGAGAGACGAGTTTTTCACCCCGAGGAAGCATCTGAGAGCTGTTGCAGGCGCTTTACTATGCCTGACGCTTACCGCTTGTGGTAGTGATAGTGATTCGGACTCATCAGACAGCTCCAGCAGCGCAACCAGCTCCAGCAGCTCCTCATCCTCAGAGTCTTCCAGTGCTTCTAGCGTTGCAGGAAGCTGGCCAGATATAAATATCGAAGCGGCTGCAGCGAAAAGCTTGCGTATCTACTGGGACGCGGTGGATGGCGCGACATTCTATCGTGTATATAAAGACCCAGACGGCAACAGTGGCTTTAGCCAAATTGGCGGCGATGTTACCGCACCAGAGATTTATGACACTGTCAGTGTCCACCTGAAAAACTGGGCCGAAGCTCGGTATATGGTGGAAGCCTGTGTCAGTGATAATGATTGCGAAAACTCTGAACAAGCCATTGCCATCCACGCTATGGCCGACAGTATTGGCTACGCCAAAGCCTCTAATACTGATGCGGAAGACTGGTTTGGGTGGGATATTGCTCTTTCTGGCGATGGTAAAACACTCGCCGTTGGCGCAATACAAGAAGACTCTACCTCTCGCGGTATCGATGGCGACCAGGACAACAATGACAATCTGTCCACCGGTGCAGTGTACGTTTTTAGTCTGAGCAGCACGGGCTGGTCTCAACAAGCCTACATCAAAGCATCCAACACTGAACAGCTGCGCAGTATCGAAGACAGCGAAGGTAATGAGCTTGAGTTTTACATATCCCAAGACCGGTTTGGCTATTCAGTCGATCTCTCCGATGATGGCAGTACGTTGGCGGTTGGCGCTATCCGTGAGGACAGTAACGCGCGGGGTATTAATGGAGACGAAGATAACAATCAGGCCTCAGAAGCGGGCGCCGTTTACATGTTCGAACGCAATGCAGGAACTTGGGCACAGACGGCCTACGTGAAGGCTTCCAATACGCCGGAAGAAGAAAGCAGTTCTTCGTCCAGTGATAGCTCTTCAAGCTCCTCGACCTCAAGTGATAGCAGCTCCAGTGACAGTAGCAGTAGCAGTGAAGAAAGTGACACCACGGGTGATCGATTTGGCCACTCAGTAGCTCTATCCGGAGATGGCACAACGCTCGCCGTTGGCGCGATATACGAAGCCAGCGCCGACGGTGGAATTAATGGTGATGAAAGCGACAATACCGCCCCCAACGCCGGAGCGGTATACATCTTCACCCAAATTGATTCAGGCTGGACCCAACAAGCCTACCTCAAAACAGCCGCTCCTCGGGGCGGTGACCGCTTTGGCTCTAGTTTGGCTCTTTCTCATAATGGGGATGTTTTAGCTGTCGGTGCCATAGGCGAGGACGGCGCGGGTACCGGTGTCAACGAAGACATTCCTGATGACTCACTTGTTACCTCATCAGGCGCGGCCTATATATTCCGCCGTAGCGATGCCGCCTGGGAGCAGGAGGCCTATTTAAAAACAACCTTCACCTTCCTGGATCAAAGACTTGGTACGGCTATTGCCCTGTCCGCCGACGGTCATACACTGGCCGTATCTGCGACAGGCGAAGGCAGTCGAGCTACCGGCATTAACGGAGACCCGGAAGATTACGCTGAGTTGCTTGAATTGGCCGATGGTGAAGACAGGCCCGAAACCGCTTACAAATCTGGCGCCGTGTACATCTATCAATATGATGAGAATACCTGGTCAATGACCACTTATATCAAGGCAAGCAATGCCGACGCCTACGATGAGTTTGGACGCGACTTAGCTATCTCAGCTGACGGTAATTATCTCGCCGTAGGCGCTTTTCTAGAAGACAGCCAAGCGAGCGCTATTGACGGTGATCAGGAAGATAATAGCCTCGAAGATTCCGGCGCCGTATATTTATTCGAACGCACAGGAACAAACTGGCACCAGCTGCGCTATATCAAGGCCAAACGGACCGAAGCCAATGATCGCTTAGGCAATGCCGTTGCTCTCGACGGGACCTCCGCCACATTGGCAATTGCGAGCTACCACGAAGACAGTACAGCGAAGGGACTTTCGGCGGATGATAGCGACAACAGCGCGAATAATTCAGGCGCGGTGTTGCTTTACTAAACCTGAACACAGCAGACGGCAGCGCTGGTTTTTCGGCCCTGCCTGTCTGCCCTAGACAGCCAGATTTACCTGTTGCACAACCCCTGAGGTACCGTCTTCACGCAAATAGATACTCGTGCTGGCGATCTCACCCAGTGTTTCATTGTCAGCGTTTTTTAAACTAAACGGCGAGGTTACATGCCCCAAGTAAATGGCACCAACGCCTGCCTCACCTAAAGCCATTAACTGTTGACTACCATCCGCGAATCGCCGCCAGATACGCAATTTATCGTAAACCGCGTCTGCCTCATCTATAAAACCGTTACCATCGCTATCGAACTCAGCCAGCTCTGCAAAGCCACGCCCAGTACTAGGACCAAATAACTCCCGCCCATTGTTAACAATACCGTCGCCATTGCGATCCAAAGCCAAATACCCACTACCCGCTGCCAAGCTTGCCAGATGATCAACTGTGCCATCGCTGTCGAGGTCAAACTCAAATTCTCGATCGCTTAGGCGTGCCCCAAAGCCGTCAAAATTAATCACAAGTGGATCGATCAAAGCGGCATCGCCGATCCGTACCGATAGCGTTTCACGTCGCTCAAAATCACGGCTCATATTTAACGCCGTACGAATATCGAACACCTGTCCATCACCGGTGGTGACCTGACCGGCAGCGCGAACTTGTAAGCGTGCAGACTCGCGGTGGATTTGGGTTCTTTCGTAGATCATTCCTACACCCGATGCAATATCACCCGCTGACGTACTACTGCTGCCAAAGATCGGAATATCGAGTGTAAAGGCCACCCCTGGCTCAGTAAAACGCGGGGCTCCAATCTGCATGCGCCGGCCGGTGATTTGACGATAAAGCTCTTGGATAATACTGATCTGGAGGCGATCATTAGCGCTCAGTGGCTGCGCATCAAACGACACGGTCTGTCGCTCCAAGCGCAGTAACGAGCCGGCCTGAGACAAGTCTGGCCGGCCCTGCCGCTCCGGCATTGGTGCAAGCGAGCGTCGCTCGGGTATTGCACCGGGAGTGCTAAAGCGCAAATCAAAGCGCTCATGAGTCTCTATGCTCGTGCGAGCACTGTAACTCGCCTCCAGGTGCAAGCTTGCAGCGTGTATATACATAGTAGGCCTCTGATACGAGTGATTCCTCAGGTACTCGACCAAAGTCACTGATATATTAAGACCAATATCTTCTAAGAAATGGAGGGATCAATGTCGCCTAAACACACATCAGCTTTCCAGCCAGACATCGCGTACCCAGTGCCAAACACTTTGCCATCGCTCATCACTTAAATCACCGTCACGCCAAAACACCACTTCGCCGTCCGGTTCTACACAATAGTAGTGGCCATGAGACTCGCACAGGGGAACAAGGTGCCGGGGTACGCCGCGGGCCCACGCACTCGCAGCCACTTCTGGCAAATAGGTATGAGAGTAGGGGTCTGCCGCGGTCACAGGCTCCAAAGCGCCATAGATTACATCACTCGCGGTTAGTAAATACTCTCGCATATCACGTGGAATGGGGAGCAGTATCTCCTCCTCAACCAGCACTAATGTATCGTCATCCGGCAGCTCCAAGGGCACAGGCACAGACTCGGCGCTGCTTTTTAGATCATCAATGACGTCTTCCATCGGGCACACTTCTCAAAAAATTAGGGGCGACTAGACTAACCCCGTGGCAAGGAGGTGACAAGACCCGAAAGTTACTTATAGCTAAGAGTAATTAAGCGCCAAACCTTCCAATAACTCAGCGCACAACTCACAATATCGGCACATTTTCCGCTTCAGTTTTACAGGGCTTCCATCTAGGCCTTAAGTATTAAAAGCGTGAGAAAGCAACCAGGAAAGCCTTAGTGGTGATGAGCATATTGCCACTTGCCGCCTGCGGAGGAGGCTCCCGCGGAGAAGATTCAGGCAACACACAACCCCTTCCCACTTCGACTGGATCCTCCAGCAGCACCGAGACATCGAGTCAAAGCTCCTCGCCAAGTAGCGAAACATCTTCTTGCTCGAGCGAGCCCCCCCCTCGAACTCAAGCAGCTCGTCTTCAGTCATAATCCGCAGCTCATCAAGCAGTTAAGCGTCCGTAAGCTCTGACAGCTCGAGCAGTGCAAACACCAGTTCGAGCGAGTCGTCCACCTCCAGCGAACCAGTTTCAAGTGGCAGTGATTCATCTAGCTCGAGCAGTTCATCCAGTAGCAGCGAATCGTCCTCTAGCTCTAGTAGCTCGGCAGTAAACCTTGCGATTGTGCAGGGGCTAGCAACGGATGCCAATTCTGGCTCGATCACCGTTGCCTGGGACTCGGTATCAGATGCAACGGGGTACAACGTCTATTGGGCTCGCGAACCATACATCAGCAGTGCCAATATTGGCTCCCACACTGGAGGAGATTGGAACGAAGGGGTCACCTCACCGCACACGATCTCAGGTTAGCGCGTTGGTACATTTTATTTTTCAAGCTATGATTGCTGGTTCTTATCATCAATGGTGACACAGAAGTTTGCGCGTTCGGGCAGCAACTATTTTGTGACTGGGGTTATCTATAATGACAGCAACGGCAATAATTTCTATGACGTCGGCGAGGGATTAAATGGCGTGACCGTAGACGTAGACGGCACCAATACCAGCACCCTCAACACCGGCGCCTACAGCATCGCCAGGGGCAACGGTACCTATACGGTTACCGTCAGCGGTGCCAGCATCCCCGGCGGTAGCGTCTCGGATACGGTCACCATCAATAGCGCCAACCGAAAATTTGATGTCATTGTTAATGGTGCTGCAGCGACTGTTAACACGTGGTGACACCTAACACAGACACACTTTAGCCAAACAGCGACATCTGCTGATCGGTAATGGCGCTCATTGAATCGTCGAAGAAATAAAGTATGGCATCCGCAACGGGTGCCAGTTGACGCTCCCGGTAATGATCGTAGTCGATAGGGCTTCGCCGGGCTTTAACAGGCTCAGCGCCCTGCGTGGTAATCACATAGTGAATCCAATCCCCACGCCTAATGGTTTCCCCGGTCCAGTCCCTCAGTTTACGTGCGGCCTGTACGTGGGGTGGAACATTTTTTTCATAATCATCGAGTCTACGGCGCAAACGCTTGCGATAGGTCAACAGCTTATCTACCTCACCGGTCATCAGCTTTTGGCACGTAGTCAGCACAAGCTCTCTATAAGGCCGATTAAGAAAAACATTTTCATACAGTTGAGTTTGAAACTCACGCGCCAGTGCCGTCCAGTCGCTGCGTACTGACTCCAGGCCTTTAAAGACTATTGTATTACCAGATGGCTGAGAGATCATTCCGGCGTAACGTTTTTTGCTTCCCTCATCCGATCCCCGAATAGTCGGCATAAGAAACTTTCGGTAGTGAGTTTCAAATTCAATTTCCAGTGCACTATCGAGATTTAATTCCCTTTGCAGAGTTTCTTGCCACCACTGGTTTAGGCCAGCAGCCAATGTCTGACCGATCGCTTTGGCCTGTTTGTCCGTTAACGGAACGTCATCAACGGCCAGCCAGACAAACACTGAGTCGGTATCACCATATATGACTTTATAATTCTGAGCTTCGATCCACTGTTTACTGCGCTGGATAATCTCGTGCCCACGCAACGTGATCGAACTGGCGACACGGGGATCGAAAAAGCGACAGCCGTTCGAGCCCAGAACACCGTAGAACGAGTTCATAATAATTTTTATCGCGTAAGATAACGGCTGGTCATCCTCTTGCTTTGCCTTATCACGCGCCTGCCACAAGGTTTCGATCATACCTGGCAATATGGCGCGATTGCGATCGAACTCGGCACCGTTAAAACCGGGCACCGAAGCTTTGCGTTTGAACTCTTTGTGCTGAGTACTCCAGTATGCGCAAGGGTCAATAAAAAAAGTGCGGATAATACTGGGATACAGACTTTTAAAATCGAGAACTAAAACATGGTCATAAAGGCCGGGAGCCGAGTCCATTACATAGCCACCAGGGCTAATCACATCCGTACGCAACTCTCCTAGATTGGGCGCGACATAACCTTCTCTGTGTAGCCTTGGCAGATAGCTGTACTCAAACGCGGCCACCGACCCACCAACGCGATCGAGAAGCAAGCCTGTCAACTGGCTGCGCGCAATTGCAAACGCCAACAAATCTTTCTGCTTAAATATATCCCAAACCAATTCACAGTCTTTAATGTTGTATCGCGCGAGCTCGAGCTTATCTTGCTGAAATAAGCGGGTAATATCCTCACCGCGCCCGGCCCCATGCAGCAACTTACCCTCACCTAGCAGCTGCCCGGCAACAAAGTCCAAGCCAAAGGTCTCGAACTGATAATTTGCCGCCTTTAGCAAATCAATACCATCGAGCATTACCCGTCCCGGCACCGAAACAAACTTGCGTCCGCCCTCCCCCTTTTCCTCGCGCCAATGCATGCGTGCAGAGCCTCGAGCCAAATTTAAATTAAAGTTAAGGCGTTGAGCTATAGTGTGCAGCACCCACAAATCAAATTGAATGAGATTCCAACCTATTAAGCCGTCTGGATCTTCAGCTTGTAGCCAGCCAAGAAAAGCCCGAAGGCATTCTGTCTCACTGGCACAGAGAATAACTCGAACACCAGCTCGCAAAACATGTTCCGTATTGTAAGACGCCACAATAAATACACATTGGGTGTGCTCGGACCAGACGCCGATCGAGTACAGTTGCGCTGCGTCCATTGAGGTTTCAATATCAACCGAAGCCAAGCGCAGTGAGGGGCGGTATTGTGCAGGGGCCAACGGCGGGTTGATCAATACCGACGCATGTGGCGTATCGGTATAAACCTGGGCTGCGGCGGTAATGAAGCGCTCCATTAAAAACCGCTCGGGGGGGCGTATATCGGCTTCCCAACAGGGGATCGCATGGGATGTCAGGCGTTTCTCAGCCTCTCGGGCCAGCGCCATTTTACGAAAATATAACGCAACGACCTTTTTACATTCGCGGGTTTGCAAGGCCACTGTATTGAGCCGCCAGCCGTTTATACCGGCTAAATGCTGGCGCGCTTGGGCTGCCCTACTCTCAGGTATAAAAAAAACGGCCTCTTGCGCGGTATGGCGTGTTTGCAGCGGGCCATGATCTGTGGACCACCACAGCTCCAACTCCAAACCCTGGTGCGTATCTCGCCAACCGCGAGTCAACAAAAACGCGTTACGCACTCATACCTCAAACTAGCCCTGCGCGAGCAATTCGCGCAAATCAATAATGGCCGCGTTGGCACGCGAGATATAAGAAGCCATAACCAGCGAATGATTTGCCAACACTCCAAAACCACTGCCATTTAAAATCATTGGGCTATAAATCCGATGCTGAGTAGCTTCCAGTTCACGAATAATTTGGCGCAAGCTAATCAGGGCATTTTTCTTTTGCAACACATCAGCAAAATCATGCTCAACCGCCCGCAAAAAGTGAATCAATGCCCAGGCCGAGCCTCTGGCCTCAAAGTATATATCGTCTATTTCCAGCCATGGAGTTTTTACAAACCCTTCTCCGGGGGTTGGCGTCGCTTGGCTGGCACCGGCCTCTCCGGCTAAATCCGTATTGATGCGTTGTTGGCCAACACTGGCACTCAAACGCTGGGATAAATTACCCAGACGCGTTTCTACGGTCGCCAACCAGTAGCGCAAATTATCCGCTCGGGCGTAGAATTGCGCGTCTTTTTCGGCGGGGTCTGCCAACCGTTGCAAGTAGTTATTGAGGTGTTTTACGCCTTCACTGTACTGGCGCTCGGTGGGGGGGAATAACCAGCTGTCATTATTAAAATTAAAGCGCGACTCGGCCGTAGCTAAGTCTTTATCTTCCAGCGACTGCGATTGCGATCGACTAAACGCTTCACGCATAGCCTTGCTCATATCCCGGACTTGAATAATCACTCCATATTCCCAGTTGGGCATATTATCCAGCCACAAACTCGGCGGCGTAACATCATTACTTAAATAGCCACCGGGTTTTTGCAACAGGGTATCGGCAACGGTTATCAGGCTAACGGTGGTCGCAGCACCGACCACCGTTGTGCGATCCTGGCTCGCCAGTATCGCCTCTGTGCGCGCTGCAACATTAAACAAAGATGGCGTAAAGCTCCAGTAACAGCCAAGAACAATCAACAACACGAGCAGCAGTACAATCGGCAATGGCAACCAGCGCCAGAGCGACGCCTCACCGCTCGCTTCGCCCGACTCAGCGGCCGACTTACGAACAGTGAGTTTCTGCCATTGCCGCCTAATACTTTCCATCGCCATAAGACCCCCTTAGGTCTGTAAACTCTGATTAATGATGATGCTGATGATCGTCACCATCAAAAATACTTTGCACTGGTAGTTTAATGATTTGCACAGAGTCATCACTGTAGGTAAGTTGCAACTCGACGTGCTGGCCGCTGCGCACGGCCGGATTAAGATCAAACAGCATCATATGCCACCCCCCTGGCGCCAACGTCACCGTCTGTCGGCTCGGCAAGGGTAATGCATCTTCACGACGCATTTTCATCACCCCATCACTATGGGTGTGCGAATGAATCTCTACTTTAGACGCGCAGGAGCACGATACCGATGCAAGTGTCAGCGACTCCCCTTCATTCTGCAGTACCATAAAGGCCGCAGCCCTAGTTTGCCCCGGCACCGGTAATTGCACGTATCCGTCGCTCACGGAAACCGATTCGCTCCCAACTGCCGTCATCGACCAGCAGCAAACCACCCATAAAAGTAAACGAACATATTTCAAAAAGTACTCTCCTTCGGCAATCACAACGGCGGCAACAGCTCAATTCGGGCAGGTGAGCCCACTTGTATGTCCCCACGCAATAAATAACCCGGTACCGCCTTGCGCATAGTTTGGTACAGCCAGCGCCCTTGTGCATCCGTAGCAGCTACAATCAAAACCATATGATTGTTCGCGCGCGCAGACTGCGCTAACTCTGCGAGCTGCTGTTTCACCTCATCACTGCGGCTGTTGAGCAATGCCCGATCTAATATATATGCATTCTCCGCCTCCGGGCGAGGCTCAGGTTTCGCCAGTGACTCTCTTTGCTGCGCCACCAATGTCTGTACTGCAGTGTCATCGGGCATAATTTGCGACGCTCGATTGAGGTACATTTGAGCGTCATCAAAGTAGCTGCGTTGAGCGGCGTTTCGCGCCATGTCCAAATATCGCAACACGATTGCCTGAAGCCCCAAAACCGCCTCGGCGTTGTCAGGGTCCATTATAAGAACCGACGCATAACGATCATAGGCATTGTCATAACCGGGTTTTAATAACCTATCCCGAGCAAGCGCACGCTCTGCGGCGAACAGCAATTGTTGAATATGTCGGTTGCGTTTTTCCTGTGCGCTTAGTTCGGGCTCGACCACAACCGCTTCGGCCGTGGTCGGTTTGGGCTCTGTCGTTGTGCACCCAACCAAACACCCAGCCAACAACACCCCAAGAAGCCAGTACTTACTCACCACAATGTCCCACCACCTATAATCAAAATCAACGACAAGTTTATCGTGTTCGCGAAAGCTAGGGCAATCGAACCCACAGCGGGAACCATAGTACCGTTAATAGTGTCCCAACGGTGGCTAAAGCATTTGTAAAGCCAGGCATATGCCGCCAAAATACGTTATCCACTCATCAATGTTGAAACCCCATGCGCAAAATACCCGGCCTTGGCCTGATACTGCTACTTGCCCTCTGCTTTCAGCCGTTATCAGCTGCGGCCACTGAAACACTCCTTATGGCGCCGAGTAGCAACGGTGAATCATCTCCTGCACTGGGTGTAGGGCTCGACAAGACAGATGAGAATGAAGAGTTTTTACCTGTCGCCGAAGCGTACCTGTTATCTGCTTGGGTCAGAGACAATGAGCTTGTCATTCACTGGGACATCGAGCCTGGCTATTACCTATACCAGGAGCAATTTAAACTATCTCTGGGCGATGGCAGCGCACTGGAGCCAACCTTCTCCAGCAGTGTCGATAAATTCGATGAATATTTCGAAAAAAATATGGCGGTCCACTACACCACTGCCACCCTAACTCTGCCGCTGAAAGCAACAGCGCAACCGTTCGCACTGAAGGTGCGGTCACAGGGGTGCGCCGAAGCAGGTCTTTGCTATCCGCCACACGACGAGTACTTGGCAATCAACCCCGCCCAGGGTGTGGCCGAGATAATAGAAAAGCAAGACTTTACATCGGCATCATTGTCCACAACGGCAAACGCAGATGAGCGTTTGTTCGTTACCGTCTTGTTGTTCGCCTTGCTGGGCGGTGCGATATTGAACCTAATGCCCTGTGTGTTTCCAGTTCTATCGATAAAGGTGCTGAGCTTAGCCGGTGCCGACCGCTCTCGCCTGGCGTTGCACGGCTGGGCTTATACGCTTGGCATCGTGTTAAGCTTCACCGGTTTTGCGGTAGCCTTGTTAGCGGCTAAAGCGGGCGGAGAAGCCATTGGCTGGGGCTTTCAATTGCAGTCACCCCTGCTGGTAGCCAGCCTGGCATACCTCTTTCTAGTTATGGGACTGCTGTTGTCGGGCGTACTCAATATTGGCGGCAACTGGATGGGTCTCGGGCAACGCTTTACTGAATCGGGAGGGCTGACCAGTTCATTTTTCACGGGAGTACTGGCCGCCGTTGTTGCCAGCCCCTGCACCGCTCCTTTTATGGGTGTGGCCCTGGGGTATGCGCTGACTCAGCCAGCCGCCGTGGCGTTAACTGTGTTTGTGGCTCTGGGGTTTGGCATGGCATTGCCGCTGTTACTGCTGTGTTATTTCCCCTACCTGATTCGCCATCTACCCCGCCCAGGGCATTGGATGGACGTACTAAAGCAAGCTCTCGCATTCCCACTATACCTCACTGCGATTTGGCTGGTATGGGTACTGGGCCGCCAGCTAGGCAGCGACGCGGTCGCCATATTGTTACTGGGTCTAATCTCTTTTGCATTCGGCCTGTGGTTGCGCCAGCACCGCCCCGCCCACAGAGTCGCACGCGGCGCCCTGCAATTATCGTCTCTCGCAGCGCTAATTGCGGCAATAGCTATTCCGTTTGTAGGCCTGACAAGCTCCTCAGAGCCTTCGCGCTGGCAACCCTACAGCGATGAACTGCTGCAACAATTGCGCGACGACAACCAGCCCGTGTTTGTCAATTTTACCGCCGACTGGTGTATAACCTGCCTTGCCAACGAGCGCGTCACCCTTAGCACCCGAGAAGTAGAAGAGGCATTTGACCGACTCGACATTGCCACGCTAAAGGGCGACTGGACCAACCGTGATTCGAAAATCACCCAAGTACTCGAATCCTATGGCCGCAGCGGTGTTCCATTATACTTGTGGTTTGCACCGAACCAATCTGGCCCGGGCAAAATTCTTCCGCAAATACTGCGCAAGGAGCATCTAAAAGAAATATTCTCTCAACTTGAAGACAATTAGTCACACTTTCTTCGAATTTATCACCTTAATTAACCAATTTCTCCAACTTTGATACTAAGATGTAGAGAATAAGACGGATTCTGGCTCGAACGTGCAGGAATGAAGCGCCTCAAATCTCAATCTTGCGGCACACTTAAGACAAAAAGTATTCAAACGGTCGCTAACGTGTTGACATTGTCGGCGAATTAGAGAAAAAGGCCGCTTTTGCATGGACAGAGCCTTTATTTTACGGCACACTCGCGGCCTGAGCCTCAAATAAAGTGGGCGGCGAGCCTCCAAAGGCATCAAATTCACTCGGTGAACACTCAAGGGAGTCAAGCATGGCGAGCATTCTGGTGCTGCACGGCCCAAACCTAAACTTGCTGGGTACCCGTGAACCCGGCCATTATGGTGCCAATACTCTTGAAGATATAAATGCCACCCTGACCGAGCAATGTCACCGCTTTGGGCACCACTGTATGAGCCTGCAAAGCAACGCAGAGTACGAGCTTATAGAGCGTATTCACGAAGCTCGCTCCGAAGGCGTTGACTTTATAATTTTCAATCCCGCAGCTTTCACCCACACCAGTGTCGCGCTGCGCGATGCACTGCTAGCCGTTGCCATACCGTTTATTGAGGTGCATCTATCCAATGTCTATAAACGCGAAGCGTTTCGGCATACGTCTTACTTTTCTGATATTGCCGAGGGCGTCATTTGCGGCCTCGGCGCTGAGGGCTATCAACTGGCATTAACCGCTGCCATGTCGCGCCTAGAAAACTAAACCAACTACATTAAAGTGACACCCGAAAAAAGAGAGGGTCCAATGGACATTCGTAAAATTAAAAAACTGATCGAACTTCTTGAAGAATCCGATATCGGCGAACTGGAAATTAAAGAAGGCGAAGAGAGTGTGCGCATCAGTCGCAACTCTGGCAACGTCGCAATAAGCGCGCCGCCTGTCTACGCACCAGCTCCGGCTCCCGCACCAGCTCCGGCTCCTGCTGCCGAGCCTGCCGCCGAGCCCAGCAGCGAAGCCGCCGCACCGTCGGGCCACTTGGTGAAATCACCCATGGTCGGCACCTTTTACCGCTCACCAAGCCCGGGCTCACCAACCTTTGTTGAAGTTGGCAAGCACGTCAAAGCGGGTGATGTTATCTGCATCGTTGAAGCCATGAAAATGATGAACCAAATCGAGGCGGACAAATCCGGCGTTATCGAAGCCATTTTGGTAGAAGACGGCGAGCCTGTGGAATTCGACCAACCTCTGGTAACCATCGTCTAAGCACTTAACCGCTCCTAACAACTATATAAGTGCCGAGAGATTTCGAGGAATTGGTTTATGTTTGAAAAAATTCTGATCGCAAACCGGGGCGAAATAGCGCTTCGTATTTTGCGCGCCTGTAAAGAGATGGGCATCAAAACAGTGGCGGTGCACTCTCAGGTCGACCGCGACCTGAAACACGTGCGTCTGGCAGACGAATCTGTGTGCATAGGGCCAAACCCTTCACCGCAGAGCTACCTTAACATCCCCGCCATTATCAGCGCGATGGAAGTAACCGACTCGGTTGCCGTCCACCCAGGTTACGGCTTCTTAGCCGAAAATGCCGACTTTGCCGAGCAAGTGCAAAAAAGTGGATTTGTTTTTATCGGCCCAGACCCACACGTAATTCGCACCATGGGCGACAAGGTCGCCGCGATTGCCGCTATGAAACTAGCTGGCGTGCCTACGGTACCGGGCTCGGACGGGCCGCTGCCTACCGACGACCGCGAAAAATGTCAGGACATTGCGCGGCGCGTCGGATACCCGATTATTATTAAAGCGGCCGCCGGCGGTGGTGGTCGGGGTATGCGAGTTGTCCACACCGAAGCGTCACTCATGAGCTCAATCCATATCACGCAAAGCGAAGCCAAGGGCGCGTTCGGTGACGATACAGTGTACATGGAGAAATTCCTGCAAAATCCACGTCACGTGGAAATTCAGGTACTGTCCGACGGTCAGGGCAACGCCATCCATTTAGGTGACCGAGACTGCTCATTGCAGCGTCGCCACCAAAAAGTTTTGGAAGAGGCTCCGGCGCCGGGCATTCCCGAAGATGTACGCCAATCTACAGCACAGGCCTGCGTACAGGCTTGCATTGATATCGGCTATAAAGGGGCGGGCACATTTGAATTTTTGTACGAAAACGGCGGCTTTTACTTTATTGAGATGAACACCCGGGTTCAGGTTGAGCATCCGGTTTCCGAAATGGTGACTGGCGTTGATATCATTAAAGAGCAAATTCGCGTTTGCGCCGGCGAGAAACTGTCTCTCACCCAAGACGACATTGTGATTCGCGGCCACTCTTTTGAGTGTCGTATCAACGCTGAAGACCCAAAGACGTTTATGCCCTGCCCTGGCACCATCAAAAACTTCCACCCTCCCGGCGGGTTCGGTGTTCGCGTCGACTCACACCTGTACAGCGGCTACACCGTACCGCCAAACTATGATTCTATGATCGCCAAGATCATCACCCATGGTGAAGACAGGGAAATTGCCTTAAACCGAATGCGTAACGCCCTGGATGAAACCATCATCGACGGCATTCGTACCAATATACCTTTACAGCAGCGGCTGGTCCGAGACACCGCCTTCCGTGAAGGTGGTGTAAACATTCACTACCTTGAAAAGAAGCTGGAAAGCTAACCCTGAGCCCGGCTTATCGCCGGGCTATCAGTAAGCAATATTCTATGCCTTGGCTGCAACTTAAATTAACAGCGAACCGCAGTGGCACCGCCTCCATCGAATACGCTTTGATGAAAATCGGTGCCGTTTCGGTGACACTCGAAGACAATGCCGATCAGCCCATTTTAGAGCCCGCGCTGGGGGAGACCCCCCTGTGGGATCAAGTCAAAATAACGGGGCTTTTCGACGCTAATATAGACACGGCAGCTATCGCCACGTCTCTACAGCAACGCCTAAGCCAGCCACTTACGCACCTGCAGTGGGAACAATTAGAGGATAAGGACTGGGAGCGGGAGTGGATGAGCAACTTCCACCCCATCTGTTGCGGCGAAAGGTTGTGGATTTGCCCGAGCTGGTGTGCACCGCCACAACCCACCAAAGTCAATATTTTGCTGGACCCCGGTCTCGCCTTTGGCACCGGCACTCACCCAACAACATTCCTATGTATGCAATGGCTAGACAAGCAGCTTCTAGATGATCTGGAATTGATTGACTACGGTTGTGGCTCAGGCATATTAGGGATAGCGGCACTTAAGCTTGGGGCACGCCGCGTCATAGGTGTCGATATCGACCCACAAGCACTGATCGCCACCGCCGATAACGCCCAGCGCAACCAGCTTGCCGATAATGCCATGCCTGTTTTCTTACCGGACAATGCACCGGAAGCTAGTGCCGATATTGTGCTAGCAAATATTTTGGCCGGACCACTGGCCGAATTGGCACCCATCCTGACCAATCTAACGCGGCCCGGTGGCAAGCTGTGCCTTTCCGGTATACTGGACGTCCAAGCACAAGCTGTTATGGACGCCTATGCCAAGGACTTTGATTTTGAACCTATTGCACAAAAGGAAGAATGGGTTCGCTTGGTTGGCCGTAAAATTCGCTAGTATAACGACATTGACGACCTTTTAAGGTCCCACTTCGACTCAAACAAGGACAGAACCAGCCCCATGGCCGAGATGGTGACCCGCTGCCCCGAGTGCAGCACATCTTTTCGCATCACCCATGCGCAGATTCAAAAAGCGCGTGGAGCGGTTCGCTGCGGCTCTTGCCTGCACATATTCAACGCTCAAAAACACCTAATCGAAGGCAAACCCGTCACCAAAAAAGCGCGCGCGCCTCAAGCCGCAGCGGCTCAATCTAAAACGGCAACGAGCGCTCCTCAACAAGAGAATCTGGATATCGGCTCTCCTACACCCAGCGAGCATCAAACAGCAAAGCTGGACACGCAAACTTCCGATCAGGCCAGCCCGGGCGGCGGACTTAAGTTCGATCAAAGCCAAATTGATCGCGAAAGTGAAATATCTGACGATCAACTGATCAGCGACAATATGCACAAAGGCGCTGAAGAAGACAGTGAACTATTTTTTATCGAAGAGCAGCGTGCCGGCCACTCCCTGTTCGAGCGCAAGCTTGACAAACACAACGAAGAATTTATCGATGAAACCGATGAATCCTGGGCGGAGAATCTGCTGGATGATGACCCACAAGCCGATGCCAGCCCGAATGATGAGCCGCTAAAATCAACCTTTGAAAACCCCTTAAGCATCGTCGGCAATGACGAAATAGACGCACCTACTAATGAAGAACACAACTCGCCTTATTCCCAAGAAGTAATAACGACGCCCGTCAAACATGAACAGAGAAAGCATAGCCTAAAGCGGAAATCAGCAGCTGCAGATTCAAATGATGCTGACACAGATTACGCCACGAAGCGTTCAGCACCGGCAAACTCCGAGCAACCTCAGGCAACGCGCGCCGCAAAGAATCCGCCACAGCCAAAATTTCACCTCACCAATGAAGATGAAAACGAAGAATACAGCGAAAAGCTGACCGCATTTGACCCAAATCGCAGTGCCATGCTGTTTAATATCGACCCCGAACCTGTCGAGATGGCTGGCGTAAGCACCCGACAATGGAAAAAGCGTCTCGCTTGGGGAGGAGCGAGTGTTTTGGCGGTGCTTGTACTAATAATCCAGATAGCCTGGCTGCAGTTTGACCGGTTTAGTCGAGCTGAACCATACCGTCAATATTACAGCCAGGCTTGCAACCTACTGGGCTGCACAGTGCCAGCACTGAGCGATAATAAACGCATTCGCACATTCAACCTGGTGGTTCGCAACCACCCGGAACAGGCCGAGGCTTTAGCCGTGGACGCCATTGTGCTTAACGGAGCCCCTTTTGAGCAAACCTACCCCGATTTAGAGCTCACTTTTACCGACATCAACAACAAGCCCGTGGCGTCAAGAGTCTTCACGCCGCAAGAATATTTGAAGGGTGAGCTCGCAGGCAGCAAGATTATGCCCACGAACCAGCCTATACACCTGTCGCTGGAGCTGGCCGACCCAGGCGAAAGCGCCGTGAATTACCGGCTAGACATACGTTAGTCTGCTCATAAGTCAAGGGTTATTTCGGCTAAAAAAAAGCCAATCTGTGCGATTTCTGCGTTCCCAACCGGGTTACAAAAAGGTATCATAGCTCCCCCTTTTTGACCGGCCATGCCGGAATTAAAACCACCAAACCAGAGTTAAACCCAAGCGGTCGGCAAGGTAATTGACAGTGTTTCATATTGGCCCTTATCAATTCGACTCTAAGGTGATTCTGGCGCCAATGGCCGGAGTTACCGATCGACCGTTTCGTCAGCTTTGCCGTCGTATGGGAGCAGGTTTAGTGGTATCGGAAATGGTCACCTCAGACACCACTTTATGGCACAGCCGTAAAAGTAAAATGAGGCTCGACCACCGGGGGGAAGCTGGTCCAATCTGTGTGCAGATAGCCGGAGGTGACCCGCAAATGATGGCTGAGGCTGCTCGCTTGAACGTCCTTAATGGCGCGCAGATAATCGACATCAACATGGGCTGCCCGGCTAAGAAAGTCTGTAAAAAAGCTGCGGGCTCAGCACTATTGAAAGACGAAAAGTTAGTGGCGGATATTCTCGACGCTGTGGTTAGTGCGGTAGAGGTGCCCGTTACGCTAAAAATACGCACAGGATGGAGCCCTGAGCAACGCAACGCTTTACGCATTGCCCAAATTGCTCAGGATGCGGGCATTGCCGCTCTTGCTGTTCACGGTCGTACCCGCGCTTGCCGCTTCGAAGGCAACGCCGAGTACGACACTATAGCCGAGGTCGTTGCTCACAGTACCATTCCCGTGTTTTGCAATGGCGATATCGACAATGTCGATAAAGCAGCGCAGGTATTGCGCCTTACCGGTGCCCACGCGGTCATGATAGGACGTGCGGCTCAGGGTCGACCATGGATTTTTCGGCAAATAGACCATTACCTGCGTACTGGTGAACGTTTGCCGGCCCCCGCCCTGCTGGAAGTCAGGGATATTTTATTAAGCCATCTCACCGAGCTGGCAGAGTTTTATGGCCCTGTTATGGGGCCAAGAATCGCACGTAAGCACCTGGGCTGGTACCTCAAAACACTGCCGGATACAGGTGATTTTCGCGCCAGATTTAATCGATTGGCAACGACACTAGATCAACATGCCAGCGTTCGTAGTTTTTTCGAACCGCTGATAGAACGAGAGGAAAAAGCGGCATGAATTCAGCTGAAACTTTTATTACAGATGCACCTATCACCCCCCAGGAGCAAGTGGCACAACCTGCACAGGGTCAGTCCCTTCGAGGTAGCGTTGAGCAGGCCATGGAAAATTATTTCCAGCACCTGGACGGTCAATCGGTTAGCAATGTCTATGACATGGTGCTGGCCGAAGTTGAAGCGCCGCTTTTAGAAGTTGTACTCAAATACACTCGCCACAATCAAACTCGCGCAGCACAAGTGCTGGGACTGAACCGTGGCACATTGCGTAAGAAACTCAAACAGTACGGCTTGCTGTAAGCTACTGCCTGCCGAGTATGGGAATGGGGTGGTCTTGACCACCCTTTTTATTTTAACCGGACTGATTACACAGCGTTGACCGGACACTCAGCTCGCTCAAGTACAACAGAGCAACCTACCTTTGTGGCCCCGGCCAGTGATACGTAAGCAGACCACAGTAACGGGAATGCGTACCCCCATGACCAACCCTACCGACCTCGCGCCGGTTAAGCGCGCGCTTATCAGCGTTTCAGACAAAACCGGAATTGTTGATTTTGCCACAGCCTTGCATCAGCAAGGTGTCGAAATTCTATCCACAGGCGGCACCTTTCGCCTACTCAAAGACAGTGGTATTCCTGCCGTGGAAGTTTCCGACTACACCGGTTTCCCGGAAATGATGGACGGTCGTGTTAAGACCTTACACCCCAAAGTTCACGGCGGCATTTTAGCGCGCCGCGGCCAGGATGATGCGGTAATGCAAGAGCACGGTATCGGCGGTATCGATATGGTTGTGGTTAACCTATACCCGTTTGAAAATACCGTTGCCAATCCCGAATGCTCGCTGACCGACGCCATTGAAAACATCGATATTGGCGGCCCGACTATGGTTCGTGCCGCAGCGAAAAATCATGCGTTTGTGAACATTGTTGTCAATGCCTCTGACTACGCAACCATTCTTGCGGAGCTGGCAACCAATAACGGCTCAACAACTTATAAAACTCGTTTTGATTTGGCCATTAAAGCTTACGAACATACTGCAGCTTACGACGGCGCTATTGCCAACTACTTTGGCCGAATGGTTGAAGGTGGTAACGAAGATTTTCCTCGTACTTTCAACAGCCAATTCCAACAGGTACAAACGTTGCGCTATGGTGAGAATTCTCATCAGAAAAGTGCGTTCTATATCGAAAAGAGTCCGGCCGCAGGTACTATCGCCACCTCAAGACAACTACAGGGCAAGGAGCTATCGTACAACAATATTGCCGATACCGATGCCGCACTCGAAACCGTAAAGCTGTTTGACACGCCGGCCTGCGTTATTGTTAAACACGCAAACCCCTGCGGTGTCGCAACTGCGGATAACTTACTGACCGCTTACCAGCGAGCTTTTGCGACCGATCCAGAGTCCGCCTTTGGTGGCATCATCGCGTTTAATCGACCATTAGACGCCGCTACTGCAAAGGCTATTGTCGATCAGCAGTTTGTCGAGGTTATCATCGCACCAAGCATTGCAGCTGATGCGGTGGGGGTAGTTAGCGCCAAGAAAAATGTGCGACTGCTCGAATGTGGTGAATGGGGCACTGCACTCAGTGACTTTGACTACAAACGCGTTGCCGGTGGCCTCTTGGTGCAGGATCGCGACAATGGCACCGTTACCGAGTCGGACCTGAAAGTGGTAACCAAACAAGTACCGAGTGAAGCGCAAATGCGCGACCTACTGTTTACCTGGAAGGTCGCCAAAATGGTGAAATCCAACGCTATTGTGTACGGCAAAGATGGCGCGACCATTGGCGTAGGAGCCGGCCAAATGAGCCGGGTAAACTCCGCGCGAATTGCCGGCATTAAAGCCGAACACGCAGGCCTCGAAGTGCCGGGGTCGGTAATGGCATCCGACGCTTTCTTTCCGTTTCGCGACGGAATTGATAATGCCGCGGCCGCAGGCATAGCCGCGGTTATACAGCCGGGCGGCTCGATGCGTGACGACGAGGTAATCGCCGCCGCGGATGAGCACGGCATCGCCATGGTCTTTACCGGCATGCGTCATTTCCGACACTAGAACGGGTAACGGGCGACGGTACACGCGCAACGCAATCGTCCCCGATTAACGTAAACCAAAATTCTGGAGGATCGGCAGAACGCCGGAACGCACCCCGTTCCCCGTTCCCCGTGTACCAAAAAATGAATATTCTGATTATTGGCGGCGGTGGCCGCGAACATGCATTGGCCTGGAAAGCGGCGCAAAGTAAGCAAGTGGATACTGTCTATTTAGCGCCCGGCAATGCTGGCACGGCCTTAGACGACAAGTTAAAAAATGTCGAAATTAACGTCGGTGAATTTGAAAAACTCGCTGCGTTTGCTAAAGCTGAACAGTGTGAGCTGACCATTGTTGGCCCAGAGGTGCCTCTGGTTGACGGTATCGTCGACTATTTCGCGGAGCAAGGGTTATCTTGCTTTGGGCCCAGTAAAGGTGCAGCGCAACTAGAAGGCTCTAAGGCATTCACCAAAGATTTCTTGGATCGTCAAAAAATCCCCACTGCGGATTACGAAAAATTCACCGAAGTGGAGCCCGCTCTCGCCTACCTACGAGAAAAAGGTGCGCCAATTGTGGTTAAAGCCGATGGTCTTGCTGCGGGTAAAGGCGTTATTGTGGCCGAAACGCTGCAGCAAGCAGAAGACGCGGTCCGTGATATGCTTTCAGGCAACGCCTTTGGCGACGCTGGCTGCCGGGTTGTCATAGAGGAGTTCCTCACCGGGGAAGAAGCCAGTTTTATCGTGATGGTCGACGGTACCAACATTCTGCCGATGGCCACCAGTCAAGACCACAAACGCGCGGGCGAAGGCGACACTGGCCCCAACACCGGAGGTATGGGTGCATACTCCCCGGCACCGGTTGTTACCGAAACCGTCAACCAGCGTATTATGGACGAAGTGATTCGCCCAACCGTTGAAGGTATGGCCGCCGAAGGCAACCGTTACACGGGTTTTCTCTACGCGGGCTTGATGATTTCAGAGGACGGTGCGCCGAAAGTTATCGAGTACAACTGTCGCTTTGGTGACCCCGAAACTCAGCCCATCATGCTGCGGCTTAAATCCGACTTGGTCGAGCTTTGTCTGGCCGCGACGCGCGGGGAACTGGACAAGGTAACCGCTGAGTGGGATGAGCGAGCCAGTGTTGGTGTAGTTCTTGCCGCTGGCGGCTATCCCGGCGCCTACAACAAGGGCGATGAAATCAGTGGGTTGCCCGAGCTGGAAATTGATGGGGAGAAGGTATTCCACGCTGGTACTGCCGACCAAGACGGCAAAGTCGTCACCAATGGAGGCCGAGTACTTTGTGCTACCGCGCTGGGCAACAGTGTAAGCGAGGCGCAGGCACGCGCTTACCAATTAGCTGATAAAATTCAGTGGCGAGATGTTTATCTGCGTCGCGATATAGCCTACCGTGCTATTGCTCGCGAACAGGCTCAATAAGTTCTTGTCTTAAACTTGCAGCTACGCTAGTGGCTGCAGGTTGGACTTGTTTGGGTCACCCGTGCAAGGGGAAAAATCCCCCTTCAAGCTTACTTAGCTTCAGGCATAAACCACTGTACCAATTCAGCACCTGCGTTCTCTATTGCTTCCAATAACTGCAAATTAATTTTCTCGGACAACTGTAAAAACTCTGCAAAATCTGCTGTGTCAAAATATGCGTTTACCTGCACCTCAAAGCCGCGCTGGGAAATCTCCTCGAAGTGTACTCTGCGTGACAGCTCTAGAATATTTTCATTGGCTTGTAAAATTTCGCGAAAGCTCTCCAACAAACCATTAACCGTTTGCGTACTCGTCGTGTGACTTAAACAGAATCGTTGACGATATAGCCGTTTATCTATTTCAGATAAATTTTCCAATTCTTTGGAAGAAAAAACCGAGTTAGGTACATTAACAACGGCGCGATTGAGTTGGCGCAATCGGGTTGAACGCAAACCGATCTCCTCTACCACTCCCACGACGTCACCAAACCGACAAAAATCACCGGGCTTAATGGGGCGGGCAATGTAAAGCGTAAATGCGCCAAAGACATTCTCCAGCGTTTTTTGCGCAGCTAATGCTACCGCCAACGAGCCAATTCCCAAGCCAGTTAGTACGGTCGCCATATTGTAGCCAGCGTTATCAAGCCAAAAGAGAACGGCCAGTATAACAATGAATATTTTGACTACACTGACCATAGGACGCAGAAAGCCCGGTGTGTATTGACTATCGCGAGACAGGGAACGAGATATGTACCAAGCAGCGGCAAACTCTACGATCCCGAGGATCAAAAACATTCCTGCCAAATAAAGAAAAATGCCGGTGTCAAAAAAAACTCTGACACGCAATGGCAAACCTAACTGATAGACACCCCAGTGCATTGCACTGAACATTAAAAACAGTCGTAGTGGCCTGCGAATAAGTCGCTGCATGGTATCGCGGTATATATCCGTGAAACTAATCAACCACAATAGGATTTTTTTAACAATACCACTTACTAACCAAGCCAGTACAAATACCAAAATCAGCAGTAAAAACTGCCAATTTTGCATATGATAGAACTGGAACTTAGGCAGCCACTGGCCAAGGCGCTCTAACCTAGGGTCATAACCAAAGATTTGCCACATTTGTGGTATCTGAGCGATAGTAGCATTGGATATCTTCCAGATTTGACCACCATTCCCATCTGGTACTCTTTGCAGATAAACAACAAACTGCTCATTGCCATAGGTTAAACTGCCTAATGCTTCACGGTATTCGGGTAAGCCGTCATCGAGTCTACCTGCGGGGTCATCACTCACGCTGGTTAGGTCGATGATCTGATGCTGCTCCCACATTAAAGCGAGCTTGCGTATGAGCTCAGGCTTACCCTGCTCTAAGACGTTATCCGATAAAAAGCGAAAATCTGCATACTTTGCGGCCAATTCCCAGTCTCGGCGTTCACCTGCAGCTCGCAAAGCCATAGCAGTCGCCAGGGGCGAGGCAACTTGCTTGCGTTGCGCTTTTGCAACCGCCTGACCATCCACCTGAACCACATCCTTAAAAGTGACCTCTTCGGCCGATGCAACAGATGTAAACGCCAAGGCCAGAGCAATTAAACTGATACCGAATAATCGATCAATCTCCGAGATCCATCGAATCAGTCTTTCCATTTAATATTACACCCCAAACTCGGCTTTTGGTTACTGCTCACCATCTCACCTGCGGCTAGAGCTCTGGCCGCCGTTAACAAGTCCCGACCATTGACCGGAGCATCAGCACCGGGGCGGGCATCGTCCATCTGGCCTCGATACGCCAATTCCAGGCCGTTATCAAATAAATAGAAATCTGGCGTGCAGGCCGCATCAAACGCCTTAGCCACTTGCTGTGACTCATCGTAAAGATAGGGAAAATTGAAGTTGTGGTGGGCAGCAAATGCCACCATTTTGTTGGGAGCATCGTCCGGGTAATGCACGGCGTCATTGGAACTAATAGCCACCGTTCCTATACCCAATCCAGATAATTCCCGTGCCAGAGGGCCTAAAAAATCGGCAATATGCAGCACAAACGGGCAGTGATTGCAGATAAACATGACCAACAGGCCATTACTTTTGACGCTATCGTGAATATTGTACAGATCACCTGCCCCATCTGGCAGGCTTACCTCCGGCAGCACTGTCCCCAGCGGTAGCATGTTTGACGGTGTACGAGCCATATTCCCTCCATCGGTTACTGTTCAAGGTTCATTTAACCGTGTAGGCGGCACAATGTAAATGCGCAAGGCTTCGCAGGTGGTTGTAAAACCCCTTGCAAGCTCAGCGTGGCCTGAGGCGTGCATATACTGGGCTTTGTTTCGACGCACAGGGTGCGTTCCCTTTGCCAGAGACAGGGCGCGGCAGATGTGCGCTTCAGGCTACGCCCGTCGGGGCTTCCAGACTCGCCCCTACTCGTCGTTGCCGCTTTTCGATGGGGCACACACCTGCAAAATGGCGCCTAGCAGGCTGAAAGCCTGAATACGTAAGGGATTTTTCAACAACCGGCTAGATACAAAAAAGGCCAGCTAAGCTGGCCAAAGTAAAAGTTCAAGATATCGTGAGGGATAACACTAGGCAGAACTTAGTCTTTGTCAGTTTCCTGATGCACTTGCTCTTCGATCTCTTCGTAGCTACCGTGACGAACGTCTTCGCCCATCACCAAATAGACCACATATTGCGCGATATTGCGCGCATGATCGCCGATACGCTCAAGTGAACGCAATGACCACATAATATTGAGAACACGGGTGATACTGCGCGGATCTTCAATCATATAGGTGATCATCTCACGCATCGCGGTACTGTACTCAAGGTCAACCGTCTTGTCCGTTTGCACCACTTTGAGTGCCACCTCAAGGTCCAACCTGGCAAAGGCGTCGAGTGAGTCGTGCAACATGCGCGAAACATGTTGACCAATATGGCGCATTTCTACGTATCCGCGTGGCGCGGCGCCATCGCGTCCCAGCGCCATAGCTTGCCGGGCAATTTTAGCGGCCTCATCACCAATTCTCTCTAAATCTGTAATGGCTTTGGTTACCGCTATCACTAAGCGCAAATCACCGGCAGCAGGCTGACGCTTGGCAAGTATGCGCACACATTCCTCGTCAATAGAGACCTCCATGGCATTAACTTTATTGTCGCCACGCACAACCTGTTGAGCCTTGTCCATATCCACTTCCATCATGGCGGCAATGGCATCGTTGACCTGACGCTCGGCCATGCCGCCCATCTCAGACAAGTGGGTTTTTATATCGTCCAATTCAATATTGTATTGCTGGGAGATATGATGCGTGTGACTGGTAATATCCATAGCGACCTTCGCTCTTTACGTGTAACTGTGCATGCACAGTCAATTAATTTGCCGACTCATATGGGAGCAAAGATAGCAGCTGCTTTTGCCCCTTCGATCATTAACCGTAACGACCGGTAATGTAGTCTTCAGTTTTCTTTTTCGCCGGGTTGGTGAACAGAGTATCGGTATCACCAAATTCGATTAAATCACCCATATACATAAACGCTGTGTAATCGGACACCCGCGCCGCTTGCTGCATATTGTGCGTCACAATCACAATGGTGTACTTATCCTTGAGTTCGTAAATCAACTCTTCAATTTTCAATGTTGAAATAGGATCCAGGGCCGATGCAGGCTCATCCAACAGTATAACCTCTGGCTCGATAGCGATGGCACGGGCAATAACCAAACGTTGCTGCTGGCCACCTGAGAGTCCGAACGCATTGTCGTGTAGGCGATCTTTGACTTCATCCCACAGCGCCGCGCCGCGCAGTGAATTCTCAACTACCGTGTCCAATACTCGTTTAGATTTTACACCCTGCAAGCGCAAACCGTACGCCACGTTCTCGTAAATCGACTTAGGGAAAGGGTTGGGTTTTTGGAACACCATACCAACCTGTCGGCGCAGCTCGGCGGCATCAACACCTGGCGCATAAATATCGTCACCATCTAGCAAGATTTCACCGTCGATACGACAACTATCGACCAGGTCGTTCATTCGGTTAAAGCAACGTAACAACGTCGATTTACCACAGCCAGACGGCCCAATAAAAGCCGTTACTTTTTTCTCTGGAATCTGCAAACTGATATTTTTCAGTGCGCGATCCTGACCGTAGTACAAGTTGAGGTCTTTGACCTCCAGTTTTACTGTTTCATTTTCCATAGCTAAGGATTCTGAAGTATCAAATGGCTGCTGTTGATCTGGCTCATAACCGGCATGGGCCTGCTCAGGCGCTTGAACGGCATCGGTTTCAGTGTCGCGGTTTGCGACGGCGTCTGTCGTTTCTAACATGGTTTAGCCCCCGTTATCAATCAGATGCGCTGCGATACTTTTCACGCAAACTATTACGAATGCGAATCGCGGTTAGGTTTAACACAATAATCAACAGCACAAGTGTCAGTGCCGTGGCGTACACTAGCGGACGCGCCGCCTCGACATTCGGGCTCTGGAAGCCCACGTCGTAGATATGAAAGCCCAGATGCATAATCTTTTGGTCGAGGTGCAAATAGGGGTAGTTGCCATCAATCGGCAGTGAGGGCGCTAACTTAACGACACCCACTAACATAAGCGGGGCAACTTCGCCGGCGGCGCGGGCGATGGCGAGAATCAAGCCCGTCATCATGGCTGGGGTTGCCAATGGTACAACAACCTTCCACAGGGTTTCTGCTTTCGTTGCTCCCAACGCCAGAGAACCCTGGCGAATAGTAGTGGGAATACGCGATAAGCCTTCTTCTGTGGATACAATCACCACCGGTAAAGTGAGTAGTGCCAAGGTCAATGAGGCCCAAAACAAACCAGGCGTACCGAAGGTAGGTGCCGGCAGTGACTCGGGGTAAAACAGCTCATCAAGGCTGCCACCGAGGATGTAAACAAAAAATCCCAGGCCGAACACACCGTAAACAATGGAGGGTACACCTGCCAGGTTATACACAGAGATTCTAATCAGGCGAAGAACGGGCCCCTGCTTAGCGTATTCACGCAGGTAAATGGCGGCGAGAACGCCAAACGGCGTGACGATAATTGACATGACCAACACCATTGTCACCGTACCGAAAATTGCCGGGAATATCCCCCCTTCGGTATTGGCTTCACGCGGCTCATCGCTCAAAAACTCCCAAAAGCGTTCTACATATTGTCCCATTTTGCCAAATACGCCCATGGCATTGGGGCGTGTAACGCGCACTATATTCTGCAAAGGAATTTTAACTTCGCGGCCGCTGGCGACGGTTGCAATTAACGTATCGCGTTCCAGCAATTTGTACAGCGCATCACGCTCAGCTTTGACCTCAACGTACTGCGCATCTAACTCTGCTCGGCGCGCGGCAAATTCGGCCTCGGCTGCAGCCATAGTGGCGGCATCAGCTCCTTGTAGCTCAAGACGGCGCTTATCCAACCGAATACGCTCCAGCTTGTGATTGATGCGGCCAATTGCGCCTTTTTCGATGTGACTAATGTCCGAGTGTATATCTAAACTGCGCTCTACCCGCTCAGAGAGTTCTTGCCAGAACGTTTCTTCACCCAGTGAGGCGATAACGGCGCCATTTTCCAACAGCTGTTGTGGAAACCCGTAGAAATTCCCCCACTCACGTCGCTCAATCGACACTGCGTTTTCCGGGTATTCCCATTCCCCCATACCAATACCCAGGTACCAGTTAAAATCACGAGCACTGACATCGCGATTACCCTCTTTAACCAGGTAGCGGGTCACCAGCTCGACATCATCACCAATTTCGTAGCCGCCGTCGCGCGCGACTGCTGCCGGAATGGTTTCTGATCGCACCTTTTCACCCAGTATGGCTTTTCCCACCCCGGCCTTATCAACAATGGTGGTTTGCATAATGTCGGCCGGCCAGAAGTGGCCAAACCCACGAATAGCAATGAGCCCCAGAAGGCCGACTACCATCACAATACACAGAGCCACGGCACCGCCATTTAACCAAATCCAGGGGGCGCCACTTTTAAACCAATTTTTCATCGTTTGATCGCCTCTATTTACAGGTTGCTGTAGCGCTTACGCAAACGCTGGCGAATAATTTCAGCGCAAGTGTTGACGATAAACGTCAGCGCTAGCAGGACCAGAGAGGCCAGGAACAGGACTCTAAAGTGAGTGCTGTCAACGGCAGTTTCTGGTAGTTCTACCGCCACATTGGCCGATAGTGTGCGCATCCCTTCGAAAATATTAAAATTCACTACTGGGCTGTTACCAGTCGCCATCAAGACAATCATGGTTTCCCCTACGGCTCGACCGAAGCCCATCATCACTGCCGAAAAAATGCCCGGGCTAGCTGTGGGGAGAACGACTCCAATCACGGTTTGCCAGCGAGTAGCCCCCAATGCCAGCGAGCCCTGTGTTAAATGGCGCGGCACATTAAACACGGCGTCTTCAGCGATAGAGAAAATGGTTGGAATCACAGCGAAGCCCATGGCAATGCCCACGACCAACGCGTTGCGCTGATCGTAGTTAATACCATTGTTGGTGAACCATTGACGCATGCTGCCATCGAAAAACCAGATTTCCAGATGCGGGGACACAGCCACACACAGCCACCCCGTAAGCAGCACGGGGATGATAAGAATTGCGGCTTCCCAACCATCGGAAACACGATGGCGAATGGCACCCGGTAGGTGCGACCATCCAAAGCCCACCAAAACCATCATCACTGGCATCAACAGCAAAATACTGAATATTGCAGGTAAGTGATTTTCTAAAAAAGGTGCTAACCACAGGCCTGCCAAAAAGCCAAGAATTACGGTTGGCAGGGCTTCCATAATTTCAATCGTAGGTTTAACCAGACCGCGCATTTTTGGGGTCATGAAGTAGGCGGTATACACCGCGCCCATAATGCCCAGTGGAATGGCGAACAACATGGCAAAAAATGCCGCCTTGAGGGTTCCCAGAGACAAGGGCACCAAACTCATTTTCGATTCAGACTCATCGCCACCGGATGACGCTTGCCAGACGTACTCGGGTTCAGAGCGCCCTTCGTACCAAACTTTTTGCCAGAGCGAACTAAAGGAAATCTCCGGGTGCTCGTTCCAAACTTCCGTGACCTGCACGGTGCCGGCTTGATCGAGAATCAACAACTTACCGTTGATGGGTGAAATTGCCAATTGTGCAATACCGGCCTCGGCCACTTGCTCTACCAGCAAAGTGCGCGCAGCGGTGCCGTGATAAATACCCAGATACCCTTCGCTGTCCCCCACCAAAAATCCCCGGCGGGTATATTCAGGCGAAACTGTGGTAATGGCATTCGGTAAACCTTCAAAATCTCGTACCGGTTTAACATGGTAGACATTCTTGGGGTCACGTACCAAGAGCCATTGGCTCACGCTACCGCTGTCGGTACCGATCACCAAAGAACCGGTGCCGACTAAAAATTCCATAGCCGTTACCTGGCCGCGCCCGGTAGGAACCGATTCGGTTAAACTGGCATTGGAGGGCGTATCTACTGCAAAGGTGTGTAGTTGCGCCTGATCATCGGCGACAACCAAGTGGCGTGCGGTTTGATCGACTTGAACAAATTGCGCCTTGGCGTCGCCAGGCAGGCCAGGCATGGTAAAGACTCGACCATTTGAGGTGATCTTACCCGTTATCATATTCTTTCTACTGGTATAGACCCCCAACTGAATACGATTGTCTTCAGTAATAGCGGCCAGAACATGGCCACGGCCCGTTGCCTGAACAGCCACGGCACGCAGAGCCTTGCCTTCCGGGTCCATAACTATCGGGGTTTCGCCTAATGGATAATCGAGCTCTGGCGTAATTTTACGCTTATCATCAGGATAGGTAAGACCATAGCTAATTTGGGAAAGCAGTAATTCTCCGTTGCTAAGACCCAGCGCTATTAGCCCGTTATTTGGTGTACTTTTGCCCAGTGCCGTCATTTCCACACCGGCAGGCAAGTCGACCGCATAGTTAACGAGAGGCTTTCCGTAGTCGGCCTCAAAAAATTCAACCGTTCCCGCACTGGTTAGCGACGCACCAATCTGCTCGTAGCGCTCGAGCAACATATACTGGTTTTCCGCGCTGCTCACTTGAGCGACCGGGTATGAATCAACTACTTCGACCTCAGCATCTTTGAGCAGTGGAAATACTTCAGAAAATAGGTAGAAAAAGATAAGCCCCAGCGCAGCAACAACCGCTAATCCAGCTGTGGTAATACCCCATTTGGAAATACTGTCCTTGAGGCGCCTTGTATTGCGCAGCTTGGCCCTTTCTTGGGCGCTAGGCATCAGACTCTTTGTCCCGGAAGCGGCGGGAGATGTCTCACTCATGGTCTGGTTCCTGAATTATTGGCCGGATTTGGATGCAAAAGCTCCCGCCCAGTGCCGGGAGATTCAATGGCGGCGATGCTAACAATGATTTATGACATTTTTGTTACAAAAAGGCTCAGGCGCCGACACAGCACCTGAGCCTATAATCTGGCCTTAACTTATAAGCCCAATTCTTTGTGAACACGCTCGGCAACACTTGCCGGCAAAGGAATATAACCATCGCGCACCACAACTTCCTGACCCTGCTTAGAAGTCACCATTTTCAGGAACTCGGCCTGCATTGGGTCAAGATCACGGTTTGGATGCTTGTTAATGTAAACGTATAAGAAGCGCGCCATCGGGTAGCTGCCATCGGCGGCATGTTCCGCGTCGGCCGGAGCATAAGGCATGCCCTGTTCAGCAGCCAACGGCAGAGCTCTCACGCTGGAAGTCACATAACCGATACCTGAGTAACCGATCCCATTGATAGACTCACTAACACCCTGTACCACGGAAGCTGAACCTGGTTGCTCATTGATACTGGCTTTATAATCACCGCCACACAAGGCAACATCCTTAAAGAATCCGTAGGTACCGGATACCGCGTTGCGGCTGTAAATGGTGAAATCACGGTTATCCCAATTGCCTTGCAAACCTACTTGCCCCCAGCGGGTGATATCTTCTCCATAGCCACAGCGGCGAGTTGCCGAAAAAATGGCGTCGACTTGCGCCATGGTCAAGCCTTCAATTGGGTTATCTTTGTTTACATATACGGCTACAACATCAATGGCTACAGGCACAGCGGTGGGCTTGTACCCGAAATGAGCCTCAAACGACTGAATTTCCGAGCCTTTCATTTCGCGGCTCATAGGACCAAAGTTGGCGGTGCCCTCAGTCAATGCCGGTGGCGCGGTAGATGAGCCAGCGCCCTGAATCTGGATGTTTACGTTGGGGTAGTACTTGGCAAACTCTTCAGCCCAAAGCGTCATCAAGTTGTTTAAGGTATCGGAGCCAATACTGTTAATGTTGCCCGAAACACCGGAAGTGGTTTCATAGTCCGCCAGTTTGGGATCTACGTCAGCAAAGGCTGGCGCACACAAAATTGAAGCCGCGACGGCCAGGCTCTTTACAAGTTTCTTTGCGTTCATGGATGATTCCTCGGTTGAGTCCACATATGGTCACTGGGCGCACTCTATCGAGGGTTTATGACAGTTATGTGACAAGCCGTAAGGAAACTGTCATATTACTTTTTGGTATACCGCATCAAAATTGAAGTGAATGCCATAACGACAAAAAGCGGCCATCGGCCGCTTTTCGAATATCACTCATGTATTGTGTTGTAGCGCTATCTAACTCACATAAACCGGGCCCATTCCCGAGCTCCACACAATAACCGTGGCTACCATGACAACCACAGCCAATACGAGCCCTACCGTAATCACTGAACTGGCATAAATAAAGCCACGCTCTTTGGGGATATTCATCAAAATGGGAATACCCTCATAGATTAAATAGGTTGAGTAGCATGCAGCGGCAATAAATACGCCAGCTACCAGCCAAAGTTCTGGCCACAGCAGAACCACGCCCGCCAACATCATCGGTGCGGCGGAATAAACGGCAAGCGCGGTGCCTTCGTAGTGACGCTTACTGGCATCGTCAGCCACTCCAAAGCTCTGGCTCATCCAGTTAATGTATTCACCCAAAATATAGACGGCCGCCAATTGGGCCACGTAGGCAAAAGCACAAAGCACCAATGCACTTTCCGCCGTTAATTTGACCACGCCACCACTGCCGATGCTCCAGCCCTGCTGGGTAACACCGAAGTAGGCACAAATCACCGGAATAAGTGCAAGCAGAGGCACATGCGTCCAATAGACACGGAAAAAGCTTTGGTCCTCACTGCGAATTCGCTGCCACTCGCGGTCGGGATTGGTAAAAATACCTAGGGTATGCTGGAACATTGCCATTGTTACTACTCCTACTTCTTTCGTTCTTATTATTCGATAAACTGATCGTAGGTTTAAGATAACAAGCGCTGGGCAAGTGCAACAAATAAGAAATCGCTATACTTGGCGGATTTTTAAATAGAGATGAGTATATGGAAGCAATAAAAAAGGCGCCTAAGCGCCTTTTGTTACTTCACTACCCGCAAACTGGGTCGTTTCGCATCACTGCCACCATCTGGCGCGGGTGGCTCTGGCGGAGTTGGCGGTTCCGGTTCAGCATCAAATACCATACCCTGACCATTTTCACGTGCATAGATACCGAGCACTGCGTAAACGGGAATAAACAAATCGCGCGAAACGCCACCAAAGCGCGCGGAAAAAGACACACTTTCTTGCCCCAGCTCTAATCCGACCACAGACGTGGGCGAAACATTCAGGACAATTTGCCCCTCCTTGTTGACATGCTCTTGTGGCACTTCGACACCCGTCGCTTTGGCGTTAACCAGAATATAGGGGGTGCAACTGTTATCCACGATCCACTCGTAAAGTGCACGAAGCATATACGAACGGCTGGAACTCATGGACATGATATAACCTCTAAGCATTCGGGCAGGCATAGCCTGCCAATAAATTAAGCGCCGCGACGCATCTCTCGCTCGGACTCAGTCAAACTTTGCTGAAACGAATCCCGCTCAAACAACCGCTCCATGTACTGCTGCAGTGGCTGGCTCTGGCGAGTATTCGGTATATCAATACCCAGCAGCTCAAGGCGCCATAAAATTGGGCCTAAACAGCAATCGACAATGGTAAACTCTTCACTCATAAAGAATGGCATTTCCGTGAAGATCGGCGCGATACTGAGCAAGCTATCGAGCAATTCTTTGCGAGCCTTATCAGCTTCCGGGCCGTTAGGATCCAATAAAACTGTATCGACCATAGGCGCCCAATCACGCTCTAATCGGTACATCCAAAGACGGCTTTGCGCGCGCGCAACCGGATAAACCGGCAGCAGTGGCGGGTGCGGGAAACGCTCGTCTAAGTACTCCATGATGACTTTCGACTCATACAGCGACAGATCACGATCAACCAGCGTCGGTACAGAGTTGTAGGGGTTCAGGTCCGCCAATTCACGTGGCTTACTGTCCGCTTCAACGTCTACTGTGTCTACTGAAACACCTTTTTCAGCTAATACAATCCGTACACGATGGCTATAGTGGTCACTCGGGCCAGAAAATAAAATCATGGATGAGCGCTTAGTGACAACACCCATTAGTTCACCTCAACTATTTATGTAAATCGGAGGGCGAGCTTGCGCTCGCCCATGCAATCAGTGAATACCTTTCCAGTACTCACGATTCAACAGGTAGGTAAAGACAAACAGTACACAGATAAACAGCAGTACGAAAACGCCAATGCGCTTACGATCCAACTGAGAAGGTTCTGCTACATATTCGAGGAAATTCACCAGGTCGAAAATAGCGCGGTCAAACTCTTCGGTAGTCATGGTGCCTTTAATATCACCCTCTACCAAAGCGCCGCAGTGTTCATCCATTACAGGATTACCCAAATCATCACGTACCGCGTGACCGTGTGAATCGATTTTAGGGCCAGCACCACACTCGTGTAAGCCTTGCAACTCAAGCATTACGTGGGGCATGCCCACGTTGGCAAAGACGCGGTTATTAACCCCCAACGGGCGCGATTCATCCTTATAAAAATTTCGTAGGTAAGTGTACAGCCACTGTGGGTTACGTGCACGCGCTACCAGCGTAAGATCGGGCGGCGCAGCACCAAACCACTGCTTCCCCAAATCTTTGCTCATGGAAATTTCCATCAGATCACCGATGCGCTTTTCATCGGTGCCAAAAACCATGTTCTCCATCATCAGGTCATGGGGAATGCCCAAGTCATCGGCAACGCGCTCGTAGCGCGAAAACTTTGCCGAGTGGCACCCCATGCAATAGTTGACGAAATACTTGGCGCCGCGCTGCAGCGAGGCCTTATTTTCCAGATCCGGCTCCATGGCGTCGCAGGGAATGGCGCCACAGTCGAACGCTCCTTCGGCGCCCACTGCTTTAATCGGCACAACCACCAGCACAGCGAAGAGTGCAAAGCCACCCAATACCAATGGCAGCGGCAAGCCCTTCATGCGCACACGATCGGGTTCTGGCTGGGTCTTTTCACGCTTGGTCCAAAATGGCATGCCGATAAAATACGCAAAGTACAAAATGGTACATATCTGGGCCAGAATCGTGCGGCCAGGCGTTGGTGACTTAACCCCCAAATAGCCCAAAATCACAAACGCCGCGGCAAATACAATCAATGCCACGCGACTGAAAGTACCTTTGTACCGCATTGACTTAACCGGGCTCTTATCCAACCAAGGCAGCACAAACAAGATTGCGATAGCGGCACCCATTGCGACCAGGCCAAGGAACTTCGCATCCAAGGGGCCAATCGGGAAGTTTATCGCTCGCAAAATGGCGTAAAAAGGCGTGAAGTACCAGACCGGAGCAATATGCGCTGGCGTCTTCAGATTGTTTGCTTCTTCGAAGTTGGCGTACTCAAGGAAGAAACCACCCATTTCCGGCATAAAAAACAGAACGAAACAAAACACGAACAGGAACACCGACACACCCACTAGATCGTGGACAGTGTAGAACGGGTGGAAAGCCACACCGTCTTTAGGAATGCCGTTTTCGTCTTTGTTTTTCTTAATTTCGATACCGTCGGGGTTGTTAGAACCCACCTCGTGCAGCGCCAGCAAATGCAGCACTACCAGACCAAGCAAAACAATTGGCAGGGCCACCACGTGCAGGGCAAAGAAACGGTTCAGGGTAATTCCAGAAATCAGGAAGTCACCACGAATCCACTCAACCAGTGAATCGCCAACAACCGGAATGGCGCCGACCAGAGACACGATTACCTGCGCACCCCAATAGGACATTTGTCCCCAGGGCAGCACATAACCCATAAAGGCTTCGGCCATCAGCACCAGGTAGATGGTCATACCGAAGATCCAGACCAGTTCGCGAGGCGCCTTGTATGAGCCATACATCAAACCGCGGAACATATGCAGGTAGACCACGACAAAAAACGCCGAAGCGCCAGTGGAGTGCATGTAGCGCAGAATCCAACCGTAATCGACATCACGCATGATGTACTCAACAGAGGCAAACGCCTCTTCGGCACTCGGGGTGTAATTCATGGTCAACCAAATACCGGTCAATAGCTGATTGACCAGCACCAGAATCGACAAGACCCCAAAAAAGTACCAAAAGTTAAAGTTTTTAGGCGCGTAGTACTTACCCATATGGGTATCCCAAGCGCGCTGTACAGGCAGACGAGCGTCAACCCAACTCCACAATCCTTTCATCCAATTCATGTTTAGGCCTCCTGATCCACGCCAATCGTTACCCAATCATCACCATCGTAGGCGTGGGGGGGAACTTCCAAGTTAATGGGAGCAGGTACACCCTTGTACACACGGCCCGCCAAATCGAACTTAGAGCCGTGACAGGGGCAAAAGAATCCGCCTTGCCAGCTATCGCCACCCAAATCCTGTGCACCCACATCCGGGCGGAACATAGGTGCGCACCCCAAGTGCGTACACAAACCCAGCAAGATCGAAACTTCGGGTTTGATCGAGCGAGTCTCATTCTGAGCGTAAACAGGCTGTTGCGGCTCTTCAGAGTTGGGGTCACTAACCAGCTCTGTGGTTTTCTGTAAACCGGCCAAAGCTTCTTCGGTGCGGCGCAAAATGTAAACGGGCTTGCCGCGCCACTCAACGGTGATCATTGCACCGGGCTCAATTTTACTGATGTTTACTTTGACCGGTGCACCGGCCGCTTTGGCTTTTGCACTCGGGTTCCAGGACCCGACAAAAGGAACCGCGGCACCTACCGCACCAATGGCACCCACAACAGTGGTGGCCCCGGTGAGTACGCGACGACGGGTCTTGTTGACAACGTCATTGCTCATGACGACTTCTCCCCTAACAGCATCGACGGCTAAAAATCACGAATTTTCAAAGATTTAGACTAATTTTATTGTCTTTAAAAATCCGCCAATATTAATGAAATTAGTCAACTGTTACAAGGACAAGCCAACAAGACCGCGCCAGATAAGGGCTGCGGGGCATTGGCACGCGTGTCGATCTCGCTTTATTTAGCGTAAACGGTGAGCCCCAGGCCATCCGCAACACCAAACCCAAAACAAAAAAACGCCCAGGGTTGCCCCTGAGCGTTTTTCGATCGAACACGCTGTAACAGCTGTCGTAAAGCCAAATTAACGCTTGGAAAATTGTGGCTTTTTACGAGCTTTACGCAGACCGACTTTCTTACGTTCAACTTCACGAGAATCGCGAGTCACGTAACCGGCACCACGCAGCGATGGACGCAAAGTCTCATCGTACTCCATCAGCGCGCGTGTCAGGCCGTGGCGAATTGCACCCGCCTGACCAAAGCTACCGCCGCCTGCGACAGTGGCTTTAACGTCGAACTTTTCTGCCAGATCGGTGGTCTGCAGCGGCTGACGCACAACCATCTGCGCTACTTCGCGACCGAAATACTGATCCAGCGGACGACCATTAACTGTAATTGTACCTGTGCCGGGTGTAATAAACACTCGAGCGGTCGAGGTCTTACGACGGCCGGTACCGTAATATTGAGTAACTGCCATAATCAGCTTTCCGTTTAGAGGTTAAGTTCTTGCGGCTGCTGAGCAGTGTGCGGATGCTCACTACCTGCGTACACTTTCAACTTGTTGAACATAGCTCGACCGAGCGGACCACGCGGCAGCATGCCTTTTACAGCACTCTGGATAACGCGCTCTGGGGCCTTTTCGATCAGCTTCTCAAAGCTCATTGACTTGATGCCACCGATGTAGCCGGTGTGACGATAGTACATCTTGTCAGTTGCTTTTTTCCCGGTCACAGCAACTTTCTCTGCGTTAATAACTACAATGTAGTCACCGGTGTCAACATGCGGGGTGTACTCAGGTTTGTGCTTTCCGCGCAGACGAGTAGCGATCTCCGTAGCCATACGGCCCAGAGTCTTACCTTCTGCATCAATCACGAACCAATCGCGAACGACCGATTCTGCTTTAGCACTATATGTCTTCATGTTATACCTGCCTACTAGGTGGTGCTTCCCACAAAAGAGCGCGAATACTACATAAGGGCGAACTGCATTTCAAGCACTTTTTGCGGCTTTTTTAAGCATTTCATACAACGCAATACGCCAGACCAAACTATGGCGGCGGACCCGGCACCCACACGTACCTACGGGCGGTGCGGCCGCGCGAGATATTCGTGGCTGCGCATCTCCAATAAGCGACTCTGGGTGCGCTCGATTTCAAAGCTGAGCCTACCGCCTGCGTACAAATTGGACAATTCCACTTCGGCGGAGACTACCAGCTTAACGTTGCGGTCGTAAAATTCGTCCACCAAATTGATGAATCTGCGCGTCTGATCATCGCGATCTCGGCCCAACTGCGGCACGCCCGACACGATGACCGCATGAAACTCCCGCGCCAACTCTATATAGTCGTTTTGCGAGCGCGGCCCGTCACACAACTGGGCAAAGCTAAACCAGGCGACATCGTCTGCCAGCCGCAGAGCCATCAGATAGCGCCCCTCCACCTCGAGGCGCTGCTCATGCCTGACCTCGGCACCGGGCGGACACAAGCGTTTAAATGCCTGCTCCAGCCCATCCTGCGCTTCCGCCCCCAAAGGAGAGTAGTACAGCTCAGCCTGCTCCAGTGCACGCAACCGGTAGTCGACACCGCCATCGACATTGACTATCTGCGTATGCTTTTCGAGTAAGGCGATGGCGGGTAAGAATCGCGCTCGCTGTAAACCATCTTTATATAAGCCCGCAGGTTCAATATTCGAAGTAGTGACCAAAGTCACCCCGCGGCGAAATAACCCATCAAGTAACCCCGCTAAAATCATGGCATCGGTAATATCACTGACGAAGAACTCGTCAAAACAAATAACCCTCGCCTCGGCCGCAATGTTTTCCGCCACCTGCTCAAGTGGGTTTTTTTGCCCAGCCAGCTGCCTTAATTCACCGTGAACCCGGCGCATAAAACGATGGAAGTGAACCCGCATTTTGCGCTCAAACGGCAGGCTTTCGTAGAAATTGTCCATTAGGTAGGTTTTACCGCGACCTACACCGCCCCAAAAATACAGGCCGCGAACCGGCTCCAGCCAGCGCTCTCCTGTCAATCTGGCCCACCAACCTGGCCTAACCACAGGCTGTTTTAGCCGTTCGTAAAGGCCCTGCAATTCGCCAACTGCCTGTTCCTGCGCCGGATCATGCTGAAACCCATCCGTCTGCAGGTCGCGCTGGTAGCGCTCTATAGGCGAAAGAAGCCCACTTGTCATTGTAATAGCTCCTCTGGGGGCAACTGATCAATAAGCGCTTTAGCGATCACCTGCTTCAGTTCCGTTAATCTACCGTGAAAAAAATGGCCGGCTCCCACAAAACAGTGATATTGCACGTCGCCTGACAACTCGCCCGCCCAACTGCGCACCGCGGGCTCTTCCACTCGCTCGTCGTCATCGCCTTGCACAATGCAAACAGGGGCTAAAAATTTCCCCGCGCGCTCGAACACATACCGAGGCACCGGGGGTGCAATTAGACTCAGGTGAAGACACGGCAGTCGGTAGCTCGCTTGTGCCGCTATTGACGAGCCAAAAGAGAAGCCGGCCAACAATAGGGGGGTATTGGGATTCTCAGTGAGCAGGGCAGAGGCTACAGCGACAAGATCCTCCACCTCGCCGATGGCATTGTCATGCTTGCCCTCACTGTGGCCGACACCGCGAAAATTGAACCGCAGCGCGCCAATACCCAAATCGCGATAGGCCCGGGCCAGTGTTGTCACAACTTTGTTGTTCATCGTGCCCCCGTGCAACGGGTGCGGGTGACAGACAATGGCCGCTGCACCCGTATCACTGTAGGGCGCGCCGGGGCTTGCAGGCGTACCGGCAACCTCAATGACACCCATCGGGCCCGAGATCAAAGCCGATGGCTGTGTAAGTAAATTAGACATGGTCTACCATTTTAATAAGGCCGTGCGGCAAAAAGAATTGACCAAGCTGCGACTCTGGCCTCTCTTTACAGCACAAAACGCCGTATAATACAGTTTCAGCAGGATGTTTTACATGTGTGGAATACAAGGCTGTGTTCACCAATACTTAAGTACTGAGCCAGGAGAGTTTTTGTGTACTCATTGACCACCATCATTGTTACCGCTTTGGTTGCCGCCTTTATTGGCTGTGTCACCGGTTATGTGCTCTCTCGCAAGAGTAGCAACGGCAATCGCCCCAATGATTTGCAAAAGCGTCTGCAAGAAGCTGAAGAAGCTCTCGATCATTACCAGCACGACGTCACAGAACATTTCGCCCGCACCACTGAACTGGTCAACAGCCTGAATGAAAGCTATCGCGATATGCACGAGCACTTAGCTTCCAGCGCTCTTAAGCTCAGCACTCCCGAAATTAGCCGTCAATTATTGGAAGAAGCACAACACCATTTGCCTGGCAACAAAGGGCACAACTTAGAGCATACGCACGTCGAAGCACCTCGTGATTGGGCCCCCAAACGCGCCGGCAGCAAAGGCACCCTGAGTGAAGAGTACGGCCTGGATGAAGCTGAAAAACTGGCCAGGGCGGCGGCGGAAGACGCTGCAGTCGACGATTCTAAGTAGCGCGACACACTCTTATGCCTGTTCGCGCCCTGCAATTTATACTCTGGCCCGCATTGGCGGGCCTTTTTATCGCACTGACTATTTTTATCGCCTTTCCGCGTCTAATGCCCTGGCAATTACCGGTCGCAGCGAATAAGCACGCCAATCCATCTCAGGTTACCTCTTACGCCGACGCCGTTGATCAAGCTGCCAACTCAGTCGTCAATATTTACTCACGCAAAATTATTGGCACAAAGCAACATCCACTGGCAGAGCATCCTTTATTCGAACACCTGTATCGCAATCCAGAACAACAAAAGCGTGTGCAATCGGCTCTTGGCTCCGGTGTCATAGTGAGCGAGGAGGGTTACCTACTCACCAACAATCATGTCATTGACGGTGCGGATGAAATTCTGGTTTTGCTCCACGACGGGCGCCGCGCCGGTGCCACGTTTATCGGTAACGACCCAGAGAGTGACCTCGCCGTACTCAAAATTGAGCTGGATAATCTCACCCCCATTCAAATCGGTAACCCAGCCCAGACCCGGGTCGGCGATGTCGTGCTGGCTATCGGCAATCCATTTGGTGTTGGTCAAACTGTCACTCAGGGAATCGTCAGTGCTTTGCGCCGCTACGGCCTGGGTATCAGTACTTACGAAAACTACATACAAACCGATGCCGCCATTAATCCCGGCAACTCCGGCGGCGCACTGATTGATACGCAGGGAAATTTGCTGGGCATCAACGCCGCAATCATTTTCGATACCGTTGGCATTGGCTTTGCCGTGCCCGCGGATGACGCTATTGACTCACTCAGCGACATTGTTAAATATGGTCGCGTCGTTAGGGGATGGCTTGGCTTGACCGTAGAGCGACTCACCCCCGCGATGGTGCTCGAGCTGAACTTAGGCAGTGTTGCCGGTGTATTGGTCACCGATACTCCGGTCAATGATCCCGCCTACGATGCCGGCATTCGCCCAGGCGATGTACTCACCCATATTGATGGGCAACCCATAGGGACTGAGCGACAAGGCCTAAACGAAGTCGCCGGGCTGGACCCCGGCACCAAAGTAACCGTTCAGGTTTTGCGCCCTCGCCCGGACCGAACTCCCGAAAAGCTGGTGTTTGAGGTTACCGTTGAAGAACGTCGATTAACCAGCGAAGTAAGAACTTAGCAATCCCAGTGCTAAGCGCGCCGGCGGCGTCAACTCTCGCGCACTGAATAATGGCGCACCACATCGCGAGCAATCAGCCCCCACGCCGACTGTTTAACACGCGCTTGGTGCTGCTCAAATGCAGGGCGGTCGGCAAACTTTTCAAACACGTTAAATCTGTATGGAACGTATTCGTCTGCGGTAACACTGAAATCTATACAACCGGGCTCGGCATGCGTATTCGCCACATGCTCTGGCAGCGCAGCCACTACCGCCTCGAAGTCGGCCTCGGGAACAATAATGTACCCCGATAAAACAATAGCCATATGCCTCAACCTCAACCGTTACCCATAAAACTTACTGACTTAGGACGGGCTTTGCAGACACAACCGATAACAAGTCTCAACGATATTACCGTGTTCCGGATGCTGCTTTTCTTGTCCAGAAACGGTAAATCCCTGCGTCTCGTAAAACCGTCTCGCCCCTATGTTATCGCGCGCCACCCATAGGTATAGCGACGAGTAGGCGGTTTTGAGCTCTGCGATAATCCGAACCAGTAGTTCTCGTCCCAGCCCCTGCCGCCAGAACTCGGGCAAAACGTTAAGCGCAACCAACTCTGCGCCTTCAAACCCATGGTCTCGTGCCGGGCCATAAGTGGCAAAAGCCACTATCTGCCCGTCACATACGGCCACTTTGTAGCAGCCCCGCCCCGGCTTGGCGAGGGCAGCTCGCCAACGATTGGCACAATCATCAACGCTCATGACTTCGAGAACTTGAGAGGGCATTATCCCGGCGTAGCCGGCGCGCCAGGCATCACATTGCACGCTGGCTATCGCGACCGCATCACCCACACCAGCAGCTCGAAGCTGTACTCGAGGTGCCTGCATCAACTCCCCCCAATTTTTTATGCCTATCGAATCTGCACTCTAGTGCCAACCCACATTCTTATATTTTGGTATTGGTGCCAGCATAAGCAAAGAGCCCCCCCCCTTTCAAACTGAAATACATTAAAAGACCCCTCTAAAAAAGCGCCGTAGGCATCGGCAAACTCATTCCGCAAGAGCAACGCTGAGCGACATTTGGACTGGCAACAAAAAAGCCACTCGCCTTAGACGAGTGGCTTTTTCAAATAGCAATCAGAGTTATTTGCCCGCCGGTGTTACCGCCAACCTCTGAACATCCGAAACCGGTTTATCTCCGGCAAAAAACGGCGACGGTTTATTTTTTCCGCCTATTTTTCCTTTGAACATAAACCAGAGTATTTTAGGCAAGAACGATGGGGGAAATCGCGGATGAGCATCTTTGGGCATTTCGTCCACTGCATACTTACCAAAAGCTTTTAACGTCACAGGGCCCAGCGCACTCAGCTTTTCTTGCTCATTGGCAAAACACATAAACTTTACCGATACCCCCACAAACGGCACCGACGCCTTACCCAACGTATTGGCAACTGGTGTGTTACAACAGGAGGCGTACCAGCGATAGATACCTTTAGGGGCAAGCTGAACACCGGCAATGTGCTCAGCACCGGCAGTAATTTTCATTAACGAGGGATAAGTTTGAAACAACTCCGAGCCGCCATGCTCATCCAAAATACGCTCTTGGTTCTTTAGAAATCGAGCGTAACTTTGGCAGTCGCAGCACAAACAGTGGACGTGGAAACTGGCACTAGGAACAATTTCAAGCGAGCCCGATACCTGACCGCAAAAGCATTTCAAATCAACTGAGTTGGACATAGTCACTCCATGAACCTGCACCCGCCATTATTTTTACACTCGCTACACCCTGACAATCAACAGTATGTAGCTTCAGACCTCCGGCGTCAGACAGCTGACGTCAACCGTCAACCGTCAACCGTCAACCGTCAACCGTCAACCGTCAACCGTCAACCGTCAACCAAAAGCCTACAACTTACGATAATCCGCCGACAGCGCATGAGCTTCTAAATCTTCGCTGCGCGCCAAGGTTGCGGCCGTTTTCGCCAGTGTCGACGCGCCTTCAGGTGAGGCGAAAATAATCGAACTGCGTTTTTGAAAGTCGTAAACCCCCAAAGGTGAAGAAAAACGCGCAGTACCAGATGTTGGCAACACGTGGTTGGGACCGGCGCAGTAATCACCCAAGGCTTCTGGAGTGTGACGCCCCATAAAGATAGCACCTGCGTGGCGAATACTGGGCAGCAAAGCCTCAGGATCGGCAACAGACACTTCCAAATGCTCGGGAGCGATGTGATTGGACAGTGCCACTGCCTCGTCCATATTGTTCACTTTAATCAGTGCACCACGCCCTAACAGGGACTCGGCGATAATGTCTTTGCGTGACATGGTTGGCAACAGGCGTGCCATTGAAGCTTCTACTTCATCGAGGAAGTTGGCGTCAGGACTGACCAAAATAGATTGAGCCTGTTCGTCATGCTCAGCCTGACTAAACAGATCCATTGCAATCCAATCCGGGTCGGTATCACCATCGCACAGCACTAAAATTTCAGATGGCCCCGCGATCATATCAATGGCCACCTGACCGAATACGGCGCGCTTGGCGGTCGCCACAAAAATATTACCCGGACCGACAATTTTATCGACCTTGGTCATTGTTTCGGTACCGTACGCGAGCGCCGCCACAGCTTGCGCACCACCGATGGTGATAACGCGGTCGACACCGGCAATTTTAGCCGCGGCCAACACCATATTATTGAGCACGCCGTCCGGGGCTGGCACCACCATAGTCAGTTCGTCGACGCCAGCCACTTTGGCTGGAATCGCGTTCATCAGTACGGATGACGGATACGATGCCTTACCGCCAGGTACATAGAGCCCCACTCGCTCCATGGGGGTAATTTTTTGGCCCAAAACAGTACCGTCTGCTTCCGTGTATTGCCACGAGTCTTGACGTTGATGCTCGTGGTAGGCGCGCACGCGACGTGCCGCCTCTTGTAACGCCTCGCGCTGCGCAGGCTCAATGGCATCGAGTGCCGCCGCTAACGTATCGGCGCCCACCACAAATTCGGCCATTGATTCCGCGCTGCGACGGTCAAAGCGATTGGTGTATTCCACCACGGCGGCATCGCCGCGCGCCTTCACCTCGTTAATAATTTCATCAACAATTTGGGCCACTTTATGATCAGACACCGAATCCCAGGCCAGCAAGGCATCCAGCTTGGCGCTGAAGTCGGGGGTATTGGAGTCGAGTCGGGTAATCATAAGTCTGTACTCAGCAAATTGAATCTTTGATAAAAGTGAAGTCAGTCGCGGTTTACCGCCGCCGCGATACCGTCGATAATGGTCTGAATACCCACATGCTTCATTTTCATCGACGCTTTGTTCACGATTAAACGCGAACTGATATCCGCGATAAATTCGCGTGGCTCAAGACCATTAGCTTTGAGTGTATTGCCGGTATCCACAATGTCGACAATCTCATCAGCCAAGTTCATGATCGGCGCCAGCTCCATACCACCATAAAGCTTAATGATATCGCTCTGGCGTCCTTGTGCTGCGTAGTATTGCTTGGCGATGTTGACATACTTAGTTGCCACGCGGATGCGCCCGCTTTTGATCGGCACTCCCTTGATAGCGGCAGTCATTAGTTGGCACTTGGCGATATTTAAATCGAGCGGCTCATACAGACCGTCGGCGCCATTTTCCATCAAGGTATCTTTGCCCGATATCCCCATATCAGCGGCACCAAACTGTACGTAGGTCGGCACATCAGCACCGCGCAACACCAACAGCTGAACATCGTCGCGGTTGGTGGGAAACACCAGCTTGCGGCTTTTGTCGATATCCTCTTGCGGGGTTATGCCCGCCGACTCTAATAGCGGCAATGTCTCTTCTAAAATACGTCCCTTAGTGAGGGCTATGGTAATCATTTGGCTCATGTCAGGCTCGGTCATTGACTGTCGCGAAATCAGTTAGGCACGCGGCGGATATTCGCCCCGAGCATTTGCAGTTTTTCTTCAATGCATTCGTAACCACGGTCGATATGATAAATGCGATCGACTAGGGTCGTCCCGTCGGCGACAAGCCCCGCAATCACTAAACTGGCAGAGGCGCGCAAATCGGTCGCCATTACCGGCGCTCCCTTGAGCGATTCTACGCCCTCGATCATGGCGGTATTGCCCTGTAGATTGATTTTGGCCCCCATTCGATTCAGTTCATGCACCTGAATCAAACGGTTTTCAAAGATCGTCTCGGTGACAGTACTGGAACCTTCGGCCACAGCATTCATGGCCGTAAACTGCGCCTGCATGTCCGTTGGGAAAGCAGGGTACGGTGCAGTTTTAAGGTTCACCGCCCGGGGGCGATTGCCTTTCATATCAAGGCTAATCCAGTCAATACCCGTATCAATGTGTGCGCCGGCCTCCTCTAGCTTGAGCAATACACCTTCGAGTATGTCCTCGCGGGTGTCCTTCAAACGGATGGTTCCACGCGTCGCCGCAGCGGCCACAAGGTAGGTTCCCGTCTCAATACGATCGGGCATGATTTTGTAGTGGCAGCCCTTGAGCGATTCCGCACCATCAATAATCATGGTCTGACTACCAATGCCTTCGATGTTGGCACCCATGGCCACCAGACAGTTGGCCAAGTCGACCACTTCGGGCTCGCGGGCGGCGTTTTCCAGCACGGTTCGACCATCCGCCAGCACCGCTGCCATAAGCAAATTCTCGGTACCGCCGACGGTGACGGTATCCATCAGAATATGCGCACCTTTCAAGCGACCATCACTGCGGGCGCGAATATAACCCTCATCTACATCAATGCTGGCGCCCATGGCCTCCAGGCCTCGCAAGTGGATATCCACCGGGCGAGACCCGATCGCACAACCACCCGGGAACGACACATTGGCAACACCATGGCGGGCCAACATCGGACCCAGCACCAAAATGGATGCGCGCATGGTTTTCACAAGCTCGTATGGAGCGGTGAAATCATTGATAAGGTTGGCATCAATCTCTACAGCCATACGCTCATCAACGGTGACACCCACCCCCATACAACGCAACAGCGCCAGCATGGTCGTAATATCGTTCAGGTGCGGGAGATTAGAAATGTTTATTGGGCTATCCGCCAACAAGGTGGCCGCCAAAATCGGCAGCGCCGAGTTTTTTGAGCCAGAAATACGAATCTCCCCGCTGAGAGGACCTGCGCGGTTAATTAACAGTTTATCCATGAATCAATCCGCTATCAGGCCTGTTCAGGCGTCAGTGTTTGCATATGCACGGCATGAATTTCACCACTGGCGATCATATCGTTCAATACGGCGTAAACCATTTGTTGTTTTTTAACCGGACTCTGACCGGCAAACGCTGGGCTAACCACGCGCAGATGGACGTGATTACCTTCAATTTGGACTTGTGCCTGGCTGTCAGGCACGGCGCTTTCGATCATCGCCTGGATTTGCTCAGCTTGCATAGGGTCCCCACAGGACGAGGCCAACACCACTCGGGCGCTGGCGGGTTTACTTAGGGCGGGAATATTACCGGATTAGGCCGCCAGAATCACGCTTGACGGCCCGATTTGAGCGGTTATACGTCACTGGCGTCCCAGTTGGCGATCACTTTGGCTACATCACCACCGTACTTTTGCGCCAGCTGTTCAAACTGACTGACAAACGAGGTGCCTAAATTCGCGCCATTGAGGACGACATTGATCAACTTCCATTCACCCTGCTTATTCTTCCCCATTGTGTAAGACAGCTTATGCACAGAGCCTTGATGCTTCACCTCTTGATCGACCGTGATACGGCGTTTGTCGCCTACAGGCTCACCGGTAAGCACCTGAATATCACTGTCAGCATAATTAGCAATCCCCTTGGCATATGAGGCCACTAATCCAGCTTTGAATTTTTCGGCAAACTCGACCTGCTGCTCCGCGCTGGCGGCGTCGTAATAGTCGCCCATCACCACGCGAGCGATATAATCAAAGGCCACCACCGGTTCAAGTGCCTTGAGCACCTTGGCATCATAGTCTGCCTTGTTACCACCTGTATTCTGCGCCTGCGCAGCGCTCACCAACTCGCCTGTTACTTTTTCGACAATCGCATACGGATCCGACGCCTGCGCATTCACCGCTACGGTGAACAGTGCCGCCGAAAACCACATACCCAATCGACCTATAAATGACTTCAAGCCATCTCTGCTCATTATAATCTTCCTTTTACTGTTAAATATTCAATAGATTTTGCCGCCGGAGGAGGGCGCAACATTGCCGCGCGAGGCGTAACACTATAACATCTTACCCCACTGCTATGGTGCCGTGGGTTACTCGCTTAGGTTTTTCGGCGAGTGCTCAGCGTATACAAAGCACCCGCAACATTCCGAGTTCCAACACACACCCTGAGAGACCCCTATGATCGACCTTTGGCTGCCCGCACTGTTAGTTCTGGTAGGCTTTGCCGGCCTGATTTGGAGCGCCGACAAATTTGTCGGCGGCAGCGCCGCCCTGGCCCGAAGCTACGGTGTATCCAAGCTAATCATCGGCCTGACCATTGTTGCCCTGGGCACGTCCGCTCCAGAAGTACTGGTATCGATAAGCGCCTCCCTTCAGGGCAAGGGCGATCTTGCCATTGGTAACGCGCTGGGCTCCAACCTGGCCAATATTGGCTTGGTTTTGGGGGTTACAGCACTCATCGCCTCACTGCCCGTACAAAACCACTTGCTGAAAACCGAAATGCCGGTACTGCTATTGATCACCGCCTTAGCTGGTTGGTTCCTTTACGATGCACAATTATCGCAAGCCGAAGGTTTAACTTTGTTGCTCGCCTTGCCCTGTGCAATGGCGATCATTATTTGGAGCAAGCGCCATCACCCAGAAGAAGTTGACGACGAAATCCCAGATATGACACGGGGACGGGCCCTGTTCTGGTTTGCTTTTGGCTTGCTGGCGCTGATCATAAGCTCCGACCTTTTGGTGCGCGGGGCCAGTGAATTAGCGTTGGCATTTGGGGTCAGCCCGCTGATCATAGGGCTGACCGTTGTCGCCGTGGGCACCAGCCTGCCTGAGCTCGCCGCATCAGTCGCCAGTGCACTCAAGGGGCACCACGATATAGCCATTGGTAACGTGATTGGCTCCAACCTATTCAATCTGCTGGCGGTTATGTCGCTGCCCGGCATCATTGCCCCCATCACCATGGAAGCCGAGGTGTTTAGCCGCGACTTTGTAGCCATGGCCGGCATAACCGCTTTGCTTGCTCTTGCCCTGTTTGCCAGCGGTATTATCCACCGGAACAATGGCGGCGCAAGATTAGGCAAAACTATGGGCATCGTATTTCTACTCGTGTACGCCGGCTACTACTTTGTTTTGCTCGGCTGATAGAATATATGACCCAACGACCCACGGAGCAGCCAGAAGCTACCATGAGCAATTTTGACTTTGGCGCATCAGCCCTGCGTACTATCGAACAGGAAGCCTACTCGGTTGCCACTTTAGCAAACCGCATCAACGGCGATTTCACGCGCGCCTGTCAGCTGATACTCGACTGCAAAGGTCGCGTCATAGTCTCGGGGATGGGCAAATCGGGACACATGGGCAAAAAAATTGCGGCCACTCTTGCCAGTACCGGCACCCCTGCGTTTTTTATGCACCCGGGAGAAGCAAGCCATGGCGATTTAGGCATGCTGACGCGAAATGACATATTAATGCCGATTTCTTATTCGGGTAACTCCACTGAGCTCATTACTTTGCTGCCACTGATTAAACGTCTCGGCGTCCCCATTATTGCAATGACCGCCGACGCAACGTCCACCCTGGGTAAAGCGAGCGATATCCACTTATCCATTGAAGTTGAGCGCGAAGCCTGCCCACTAGCATTGGCACCAACCTCAAGCGCCACTGTCACAACAGTATTAGGCGATGCGTTAGCCATCGCACTGCTTGAGGCGCGTGGCTTCACCGCCGAAGATTTTGCTTTTTCTCACCCGGGCGGTACCTTGGGCCGAAAACTGTTGTTACGAGTGGAAGACCTAATGCACACGGGAGACCAATTGCCGACCGTAGCCCCCTCAGATCATTTATCGCAAGCGCTGATTGAAATGAGCTCGAAAGGTTTTGGCATGACCACTGTACTGGACAGCCAGCAGCTGATTGGCATATTCACCGATGGGGATTTGCGTCGCCAGATTGATAGGGGCATTGATATTCACACAGCCACTATGCGCGACATTATGACGGTCAACCCCACTACTATTGGCATGGAAACACTAGCGGCCGAAGCATTAAAAATTATGGAAGAAAAGAAAATTACAGCGCTGGTTGTTACCGGCACCGATAAACAGGCCACCGGCATTGTGCATATGCATGACCTTTTGCGTGCCGGCGTGGTCTAACGGATACCCAACACCTCATGTCTGAACAAACACTAGCACTGGCAAAGCGCATTAAACTATTAATTCTCGATGTCGACGGAATACTGTCCGACGGCAAGCTGTACTACGATAACCACGGCAACGAGATGAAAAGCTTTTGCACCCAAGACGGGCAAGGCATTAAGACCTTACAAAAGCACAGTGATGTCCGGGTTGCCATTATCACCGGGCGCAAGAGCGAGATTGTCGCCCGGCGCGCTAAAGAACTGGGGATAGAACTGGTGATTCAAGGCCGCGAGGACAAATGGCAAGCGCTGCAAGAAGTGTTTGACCAACTCCATTTAAAACCCGAAGAAATTGCCCATATGGGTGATGACTGGCCCGACTTATCCATCATGACTCGTGTAGGCCTGGCCCTAACCGTTCCTAACGCGCACGCCTCCGTAGCTGAATACGCCCACTGGATTAGCCATCGCAGCGGCGGAGATGGAGCGGTGCGCGAAGCTTGCGACCTAATTTTACAAGCCCAGGGGCACTACACAAACGCCATGGCGCAGCACCTCCCGCAAGGCTCACTCTGATGCGAGCCGGTCAACCACGTTCATGGCTTGTCACTATGGTGCTGGTCAGCGCCCTGCTCTATGGCGCACTGCAGTTCTCGCCTCAAGATATAGTGAATAGGCCCAAAGAGGGGCAGCGAGTAGCCTTTCCGGACGCCTACATGGTTCACATGCAAGATCGCACTTTTAACAGGGAAGGACGACTCGCCCACACCTTGCAGGCCAGCGACGTGACTTACTTTAGGTCGGGCGACACCATGCAAGGCTACATTGAACAACCCAAGCTCGCTTTTTTTGGAGAAAATGACTCACCGCCTTGGCATTTGGTTGCCACTCAGGGTACGGCAAGTTCCGACCAGCAATCGTTGCTACTCACGGGAAATGTGAACGCTTTTCATGAGCACCAGCGCTACGGGCGAATAGACGTCACTACCGATAACTTATACATCAACACTGAAACGCAAATTGCCACAACCGATAAACCTGTTACTATGCAAAGCGCTCGCGGCACCACCAGTGCTATTGGCCTTGCCGCCGACTTAGAGTCCGGCCGGGTAGAATTGCTGTCTGAGGTAAAAGGTACCTATGACCCCAATTAATTTTCTGCGAAGCGTCAGTTTCGCGCTGCTAATGATCGTTTGTACTGAAGTATTAGCTCTGCCTGATGACCGGAAACAAGACTTTCAGCTGCAGGCCAACCAGCAAACATTCGATCAAAAGAATGGGCGTGTAACCTACACCGGCGAGGCCCGTCTCCAACAGGGCTCCTTAATCATCCGCGCCGACACCATAGTGGTCCAGTTTAACCAAGACAATAGCGTTGAGAAAATCACCGCGAGCGGTCAACCCGCGCACTTTGAACAGCAGCCCAGTGTCGAGCGTGGCATTGTCAGCGCCAAAGCAGGCATCATTGTCTATGACAGCACCGTCAATACAGTCTCGCTCAGCCAAAACGCACGGTTGGAACAAGACGGTGCCATTATGCAAGGCCACGAAATTCGCTACGACATCAACCGCGAACTGGTCAGTGCTAAGGGCGACCAGCAACGCGACCAACCCATTCAAATGACTATTCCACCGGCAGTAATTGAGCAGTAATATGGCCACTCTTCGAGCAAATAATCTCGCCAAAAGCTATAAAAGCCGTCAGGTTGTGGTCGATGTTTCTTTGAGCGTCTCCAGCGGCGAAATTGTCGGCTTGTTGGGCCCGAATGGCGCGGGAAAAACCACCTGTTTCTATATGATTGCCGGCCTGGTGCGCGCGGATAAAGGCCGGGTAAGCCTTGATGAGCAAGAACTCACCCGCATGCCAATACACGGCCGCGCTCAAGCTGGCATCGGCTACCTACCTCAGGAAGCCTCCGTGTTTCGCAAGCTCTCGGTCGCGGACAACATATTGGCCATATTGCAAACCCGCAAAGAGCTCTCCAAAGCCGAGCGCGAGCAGCAACTGGAGTCACTTCTGCAAGAGTTTCATATCACACACATTCGCGACAGCTTAGGCATGGCGCTCTCGGGCGGCGAACGGCGCCGCGTCGAAATCGCGCGAGCCCTGGCAACAGACCCCAAGTTCATCCTGCTTGATGAGCCCTTCGCTGGTGTCGACCCAATATCGGTCAGCGATATTCAGCAAATTGTTCGGCACCTGAAGGACCGCAACATTGGTATCTTAATTACCGATCACAACGTCAGAGAAACGCTAGGCATCTGCGAAAAAGCGTATATCGTGAGCGAGGGGCATATAATTGCCGAAGGCAGCTCCGAAGAAGTCCTTAACAACGCGAAGGTGCGTAAAGTCTATCTGGGCGAGCATTTCATGCTTTAATGCGCCACTCATCGCTTAATCTACTTGACATTCAGGTATTTCCCTTCGTCAGGCACAAAGATTGCTTAGAACTATTGCTTGGCAACGACTTGCTGACTAAACTCAGCACATAGTCTGCAAGATCGTAAAACTACAACGCCATGAAACAATCGTTACAACTAAAGCTGGGTCAACAGCTAACAATGACACCGCAACTGCAACAGGCCATACGCTTGCTGCAGCTGTCGACCTTGGATCTCCAGCAGGAGATTCAAGAAGCGCTTGACTCCAACCCCATGCTGGAAACGGAAGAGGTCGGTGAAAGCGCCGGCGACACCGAAAAAACCAGCGAGCAAGAGGCCAGCAGCAGAGAGGAAAATGCCCAGGCGCAAGAATCGGCCAAGGCCACCGAATCCGAGTCTGAAAGTACTGCAGAGGGGGACTGGAATGATGAAATCCCTCAGGATCTACCCGTCGATACCAGCTGGGACGATGTTTACGAAAGCTCTGGCCCGACCCTTCCCGCCAGTAATTACGAGGGCGACGACAGCGACTTCGAAAGTCGCCGGGGCAGCACTGAGACGCTCTATGACCATCTGATGTGGCAGCTGAATTTAACCCCAATGTCAGAGCGCGACGAAATTATCGCCATGGCCGTTCTCGATGCGGTAGAGCCAAGCGGCCTACTGAGCACCACGATCGAAGAAATTTTTGAAGGCTTAGCCCCGAATTTGGAAGAGCTAGAGCTCGACGAAGTTGAGGCAGTACAACACCGCCTTCAGCAGTTTGACCCTTGCGGAGTCTGCAGCGAGAATCTGGAGCAATGTTTAGTTGTGCAACTCGCGCAGTTTGATAAAGACACGCCCTTTATCGATGCGGCGCGCCAAATTATCCAGCAGTACCTACCGCTACTTGGCAGTCGCGATTACCGACAGTTAATGCGCAAAACTCGCCTGAAGGAGCCCGAACTAGCCCAAGCTATTGCGCTCATCAAAACGCTAAACCCCCACCCGGGCGACGTTATCGACACACAAGAAACCGAGTATGTTGTTCCCGATGTTTTTGTGGAAAAACGCGAAGGGCGATGGACCGTCGAGCTCAACCCAGACATTGCCCCCCGACTTCGAATTAATTCAGACTATGCTTCTCTGGTGAAGCGAGCCGACTCCAGCAGCGAAAATACATATCTGAAAAACAACTTGCAGGAAGCTCGCTGGTTTTTGAAAAGCCTGCAAAGTCGCAATGAAACATTGCTGAAAGTGGCAACTTGTATCGTTGAAAAGCAGCGCGGCTTTCTCGACTACGGCGCTGAGGCGATGAAGCCCCTGGTACTGCACGATATTGCCGAGCTGGTGGAAATGCACGAGTCGACTATCTCGCGGGTTACAACACAGAAGTATATGCACACTCCCCAGGGCATTTTTGAGTTAAAGTATTTCTTTTCCTCGCACGTCAGCACCGATTCTGGCGGTGAGTGTTCCTCTACGGCTATCCGCGCTATTATTAAGAAGCTGGTAGCGGCTGAGAACCCGAAAAAGCCACTTAGTGACAGCAAGATAACAGAGATGTTGGCCGAGCAAGGCATTCGTGTGGCAAGAAGAACCATTGCTAAATACCGAGAGTCATTGCATATACCACCATCAAATGAACGTAAAAGTATCGTCTGAACCAACCGGTTTATGCTCCGGTGACGAATTCTCGCCACCGGAGTGGTGGGACATAGCCACCAGAATCAGGAGGATAGTTGCATGCAAGTGAACATCAGCGGTCACCACATTGACGTCACAGAAGCCATTGACGGCTATGTAAAAAGCAAATTTGAAAAATTAACTCACCACAACGACTTAATCACCAGTATTAACGTATTTTTGACCGTTGAGAAGCTGGTGCAAAAAGCCGAAGCCAGCATACACGTAAGCGGTAAGGATATTTTTGCTGACGCTCAATCCGAAGACCTCTACACTGCAATTGACGCGCTGACCGATAAACTTGACCGGCAGCTAATCAAACACAAAGAAAAGCTGAAAAGCCACAGATAACTCCCATGGAAATCGCTCAAATTTTGTCTCCCGAACGCACCTTGTGTCACATCGAAGGGGTAAGCAAAAAACGCGCCCTTGAAATTCTTGCCAACACTATCGCGGAAAGTGAGCCTATGCTGGATGCCGACGACGTGTTTCGACGACTTATTGCGCGCGAGAAACTGGGCTCAACGGGTATTGGTCATGGCATTGCCATTCCACACTCCCGCATACCCGGCTGCGACTGTACGCTTGGTGCGTTAATTACTCTCAAAGATCCAATCGACTTCGACGCGATGGATGGAGAGCCGGTTGATGTACTTTTTGCTATGCTCGTCCCAGAGGAATCCAATGACGAGCATCTGCAAACACTGGCAGCGTTAGCGGGTGCCTTAAACAACGACACTTATCGTCAGACGCTACGCGCGGCGCGCAGCCCGCTCGAGCTGTTTGACGCAGCTACACAACCGCCGGCAGGCTGACCTCATGCATTTGGTTATTGTCAGTGGCTTATCCGGCTCGGGTAAAAGTACCGCATTGAACGCGCTTGAAGATGCGGGCTACAACTGTATCGATAACTTGCCGGTTAGCCTACTGCCTGCACTGATCGCGCAAATTCAGCTTCATAAAGACGCCGAAAATCAAAATTTTGCGATTGGCATCGATATTCGGGATGCCTGGCAAGACCTTGATATTTTCCCCGGCATGATTAGCACGCTCAGGGATGCTCACCTGCCCTTCTCTGTGATATTTCTTGACGCAGACACTAAGAAGATTGTGCAGCGCTTCAGCGAAACGCGCCGAAAGCACCCACTTAGCGGCAAACACTGTCACTTGGCTGAAGCCATTGAAACGGAGCACCAGCTGCTTGAACCGATGCGAGATACAGCTGATCTGGTTATCAACACAACCGATCTAAACCTTCATCAATTGCGCGAACTGATTAAGTCTCGTATCGCTGAACCTCACTCCAGCGGGATGGCAGTGTTGTTTGAATCGTTCGGCTTTAAACACGGCCCTCCGAGCAACGCCGACATTGTTTTTGATGCGCGCTGTCTGCCCAATCCACACTGGGAGCAAGGCTTACGTAACAAAACTGGGCGGGACATCGAGGTTATAGAATTTCTTGATGGAGAAACCTTAGTGCAAGACATGCTTGGCGACATTGAGAGCTTTCTCGGTCGCTGGTGGCAGCACTATCAGGCCAATAATCGCAGCTACATTACCATTTCCATTGGCTGCACTGGCGGACAACATCGCTCAGTATATTTGTGTGAAAAATTACAACAACACTTTTCCGACCAACTGGATAATGTACAGGTGCGTCACAGAGAGTTAGACAAAAAATAGCAGAGCCTAATCCATGCCTAGCCGAGACGTAACAATTGTAAACCGCAAAGGCTTGCACGCTCGATCAGCTGCAAAATTGGCTGCCGTGGCGAAAAACTACACATGTAAAATTGAGCTGAACCACAATGCAAAGAAAGCTGACTGCAGCAGCGTAATGGCTTTAATGATGCTAGCAGCTGGCATAGGTACTGAGCTAAAGGTTTGCGCTGAAGGCAAAGATGCCAATATGGCTCTGGAAGCAGTGTGCAAACTCATTGAAGCAGGCTTTGAAGAACTGGACGAAGACACCCCATGAACACTTACGATGAAGACTTTGACATTGAAAACGAACCGCCCAGCAAAAGCCAACTCAAACGTGAAATGCACGCACTACAGGAACTTGGCAAACAACTCACAGAACTGAGCGAAGGACACCTCCTGAGTTTAGATTTACCGGAAGAAGTGCTGAGCGCAGTTCAAGAAATGCACAGAATCCGCCAGCGCGAGGCAAAGCGTCGCCACTTGCAGTTCATCGGTAAGGTAATGCGCAAGGTAGACAGTGAACATATTGCCCAACAGCTAGAATCGCTCAACGCCAGGCACTCGCTTAATATTCACCTACAGCACCAAGTGGAAAGCTGGCGAGATCAATTGATGGCAGGCGATCAAAATGCTCTGCAGCAGTTTATCGATAAATATCCAAGTGTCGATATTCAACATTTACGTCAACTAATGAGAGTGGCGCAGAAGGAAAAGAATATAGATAAAGCGCCCACCCACGCCCGGAAACTATTCCGATACTTGCGTGATGTAGTCCTGGCCAGCCAATAAACTCGCGGCACCCACTATCAGGCTACGCTGAGCATGCATGGGAGTTTTCAACAGCCTGCTAGACGTTATTCGTCATCCGCCACACCTATGAATTCGGTTACGGGGTCATCCCAGTCACCGGTTATGGCGTAACGCACGCTGGTCATTTTATTCATCTGCTCTTCAAAAAGCTTACTAATTACAAACACACCCGCTGCGGCCGGCAACCCAGCGGCCAATGCTGCGATCACCGTGAGGTTTCCCGTCATCGGCAGGGTGGCCACTAGCCGCGTATCCAGCGTTTGGGCCTTTAGGTTGAGTGTACCCGTTAACTCCATTCGACTGGACGGACTCTGCAGCCGCATGGCATCAGCGATAGTAAGCTTTCCCTCAGCAAATTCCACGGCTCCGGAAATACTGTCGAAGGCTAAACCACTCTTATACAAGTCAGAGAAATCGAGCCGGGCGCGGCGAGCCAAAGAGTCAAAGTTAAACAAGCCTAAAAATTTAAGTAAACCATCACTGGCACCGGTATTGGAGCGAAAATATCGCCCCTGACCGAACTCAATCTGCAATCGTCCGTTCAATTTTTCCAAACTGACATCAGCAGGGCTACCGATCCAACTTAAGTTCATCAGATAGCGAGAATTTTCACTCTCCAGGCTTGGAGGTGCCCCCCAAGACTCCAGAGTATGCGCCATACTGGGCACACGCAGCTGCGCAGCGAACTCTGTGATTGGTTGATTGCTCAGGCTCCAAATCAGACTAGCACCTGATTCGCCAATACCTTCAACGTCAATACCGCGAACATTACCCAAAATATTCTCAAAATTAAGCGCCTGCGCATCCGGCCTAAAATTGAAAGACCATTGACCATAATCGCTACCCCCAAAGCGCAACGAGTCAATGCTTACCTGAGCCTTTGGCCAAAGCTCGGTGCCTGTTAATGTCCATGATTTACCCTCTTCGCCGCCACTGATCAACTGCGCAGGGATATCGAGCTGTTCGATGGCCACCTGCAGCGCCGCCGCAGGATTGTCCGGCCAAAACAGCTCTCCGGTAATTGCTTTGTTATTCACTAAAAAATCCCAGCCGTCTTCCATTTGCCGCGCTCTAACACGCACATCGGTCAACGCCACCGGGCCCAAAGGCTGATGTTGTATCAGTAAATCGGTTGAAATGGGGATGGTAAGAGATCTCGCTCTTACCTCGGCACCAGTGTCAGTATCACCAGCCCGCATACCCGCTACAAACTCTTGATAGTGTCTAAGTGCTTGCCGCCACGCAGCCACATCCAAGGTTTCCAGTTCGCCGCTAAAATGAAGGCCTGGATGAACCGGAAGCTGGGGCTCTGAATTAAGGCTTGCGGCTCCACTAATGAGCTGATGATTTCGCTCATTTAAGTGCAGCATGGCGCGGGCTCGATTCAGGTAGTGAACATCAGCAAACGACGTATCGCTGCCTAAAATGTAATTTACAATGATCGCCCCTTGTGCATTTTTGGCTTTCCCCAAAGGCGCAGGCAGATTAATTACCGAGCGACTTAAATCTGCCTCCACAGAAATCGCTGCCAGCCGCTCATCTTGAGTAGCCGCAGCAGAGGACTGGTGGTTCAGCTCCACAGTCAATTGAAATGGAATTTCACCTTCAGCGAACAACAACGCCGGCTGCTCTGCCCAGTGCGCGATCTGCTCAGCCGTTGCCTCACCTTTCGCCTCGACAATGGTCAATGCACTGGGATCTGTACTGTCACTGCGTATGCTAAGCGCTAGCGGGCGGTTAAACAAAGCGCCCCGCAACTCGCTGGTCCGAATGCCATTTTTATCGTCGTAGCTGATCCTGCCGGAAAAATCGTCCAGCTCCAGAGCAAGATTGTCTAAATCAAAGCTTGATGCATTTACATCCAGAACAACACTGTGACGGCTCCCTTCTGCCCCCTCCACAAGCGGCACAGCAATATCAATGGCCGCTTGTAAATCCCCATGCAAAAACCAGGTGTCCATTTGCTCGCCCACAAACTTTCGCAATACACTTTGGCGCAGTACTCGCAAGCCGTCGCTGGCAATGCCATCCACCAGCCCCGAAACCTCCAGTATCGCACCTCGGTCATCGGGGTTTCCGGTCAGGGTAACTCTGGCATCGGCAACTTCACTATTGTATATACGAGCGGTCTCTATACGGGCGTGAACATCATTATTATCGACAACCAGTCTCCCAGTAACGTCATGCACCTGCGGCCAGTTTTCATGATAGTCGAACGACGCAGCGCTAACGTCCAAATCGAGTGCCACGTTATGCGCCGCGCTACCACGCTCATTTAGAATGCCGCGATAAACAAACTGTGCAGATTTAGCAATACCCGCATTATCATTACCTATGCCCTGATCCAAATACTCATGCAGGGACTCTGGCACAACCTGGGGTAGATACTTTCGATATTGCATCGCGGCTAAATTTTGTGCAGTTGCCGATATAGTGAGATGAATCGGACCCGTATTGCGCTGATAAGGCAAACTGAGATGGAACTGCCCCTGCAACTTCTCGCGGCCGTCCACAGCGTCGATCCGCCCCGAATAGACATCTACTTTATTGTGGTCAGGACGCAATAACCAACTAACCTGTCCCTTGGCTCTATCAAAGTACATGGGGTGATCATAGACCCCATCAAAATCCAGCGAGAAATCGTCATAAGCATCAAGCTGAACCACTCCTTGGCGAGCGTTGGCCGTCACGAAGCCCGAAACTCCTGATGCTCCGGGGGCGCCATTCCAGGGACCAACATTCACTTGATCAATATAAGTAGATAGCTGCCAAAGATCAGGCTGTTTCGTTGGCAGAACCAACGCTAAGTCGCGCAATTCTCCGCGAGCATCTAAAGATTCAAATAAATATTCCAGCTGCCCGTCGGGGTGTAAAAAACCTCCATCAAGCAACATGCTATTGAGCCACTCAAGGTTAACTGCGCCCATCTGCAGCAACAGCGGGTTTTCAGCTCCAGCTTGTGACAGGCTCATTGTCATATTATCTTCTGAGTGCTGCAATGCGGAGACTGATACGGATGAGGCCCCTAACTGCCAATACCCCCCACTCCCAAACTGCCCTGAAACGTCAGCACTCACCGATTCCAAGGTCAGGTCTACAAGACCCATTGGCAACCCTGCATCGGACAAGGCAAGGTCACCTACCAACTCAAAAACACCTTTACGTTGTTCACGTGTCAACCAGACGCTTGCGTCTAACCGCCCACTGAGTTCGCCTTTAGCCAACAGATCGCTAACAATATGTGCGCTCAAAACATCCGCCGGCGCGCTTAACGGAAAGTCTCGCAACTGTAAATAAGCTGAAACCTCAGAATCAATATCACGTGGATCGCCAATTGACTCCAGCAAAAAGAACAAAGCATTTTGATTTTCTTCCACATCTACATTCACGAGGAGGCGATGAAACTCTTTGCGATTTTCAATTAACACATTTGGCGAAAGCAGAGTAATGCTATCGCCACTGCGAAATGCAAAGTTCAGCTGGGTGTTATCGAAACTGATTCTTCTGGCGGCCAACAGAATATTAAGCAGTTTGTTTTCATCTCCTTGCGCCAGTCCACTGGCAGTGTTTTTGGGCACCCCTTGCAAATGCCACCCGCCATCCTCCGTTTGATTTATCGTAATAGTACCGCCACTGAATACAACATTGCTCCACACTGGCTGAAAATTGAGAACCGTCGCTAGCAAATCTAAACGCAACTCGACTCGCTGGAGATTGGCAAGCACTACGCCCGGACGCCCCTCAACACTTACCCCCGTCGCAATAAGAGTCGGCTGCAGTCCATCCCAATGCGCAGAAATATGATCCAGGCTAACTAGAGTGTTGGTTTGCTCGGAGAGCAAGCTGGCGATGTCTTGCTGATAGTCCGACACCAAATAGGAGAAATTGCGGCCAAGCTGAACAACAACCGCCAGTACGATTACTACGATCGCCAGCAGAAAGTAAAATTTACGCAGAACAAACCTCAGTGTGCGAAGCATACCCAGACCTCGACCACCGCTAAAGCTGCACTATCAACATCGTTAAACCAAGACAATGTCATACTGTTCCTGATTGAACAGAGGCTCTACCTGAAACTCAATGGTTCTATCGATAAATGCCTCTAGATCTGCCACATACGCAGCATCTTCATCAAGTAACCGATCGACCACATTAGAGGCAGCCATCACCAAAAACTTGTCATTTTCGTACGCCCTGGCTTCGCGCAATATTTCACGAAAAATTTCATAACAAATCGTTTCTGCCGATTTCAGCTCACCGCGCCCCTTACACACAGGACAAGTTTCACAAAGCATTTGCCCCAAAGATTCGCGTGTTCGTTTGCGTGTCATTTCAACCAAGCCAAGCTCTGAAACACCCGTTATTTTGGTTTTCGCATGGTCTTTTTCCAGCACTTTCTCAAGCGCCCGTATTACCTGACGCTGATGCTCAGAGTCTTGCATATCGATAAAATCGAGGACAATTATACCGCCAATATTTCTAACACGAAGTTGACGGGCAATGGCGCCGGCCGCCTCCATATTCGTCTTGAAAATTGTCTCTTCCAGGTTGCGACGCCCGACAAATGCGCCAGTATTGACATCAATTGTGGTCATCGCCTCAGTCTGCTCGACAATTAAATAACCACTGGATTTTAAGGGAACGTGAGTATTCAGCGCCCGGCTAATCTCATCCTCGATACCGTACAAATCCATTAGCGGTCTTTCGCCTTGGTAACACTCAATGCTAGCAATCAATTGAGGGCAGTACTCATTGGCGAATTCACGCATTTGCGACCATGTTTGGCGGGAATCTACTCGGATTTTTTCAATAGGTCGGCGCGCAAGGTCTCGCATCGTACGCATTGCCAAAGGCATATCCTCGTGCACTACAGAGGGAACACCCAACGACTTTGCTTTAGATTCCAGTCCCTGCCAATGCTTTTGCAAAAAGGGTATATCTGCGGCAACCGTGTCAGAGTCGACGCCTTCCGCAACCGTGCGAACAATAAAACCACCTTCGCCGGCCCCTTTTTTGACTGCCACCTCTACTGCGCGCCTCAAGCGCTCTCGCTCCGCCTCGTCATCTATGCGCACTGACACGCCTATGTGCCTGCTGTTGGGCATGTAAACTAAATAGCGTGAGGAAAGCGTTATATGAGTGGTTAAACGAGCACCTTTAGTACCAATTGGATCTTTGCTGACTTGCACCAGTATTGACTGCCCCTCGCGCACCAAAGTACGGACATCGGGCAGGGTACCGCGCCTTTCACCGTCATCAGACTCGGGCATCAACTCCTGGGCATGGATAAAGCCTGTTCGCTCCAGGCCAATATCTACGAATGCGGCTTGCATCCCCGGCAGTACTCGCACCACTTTACCTTTGTAAATATTCCCGACAAAGCCTTTATTGTGGATACGTTCTACGTGTAACTCTTGCAGAACACCATTTTCCACCAAGGCCACCCGGGTTTCTACAGGCGATACGTTTATCAGTATTTCTTCGCTCACGACTCACCCCTGTTACGATCAAGTACAGCACTAGCCCACACAGGAATATTGTATGCTGCCAATAAACGCTGAGTAGCCTCTAAAGGCAACCCGACCACCGCAGAGTAGCTGCCCGCGATTGACTCGACAAATACTGCACCCAGCCCTTGAATAGCATAACCACCGGCCTTGTCCTTAGGTTCCCCCGTTTGCCAGTAGCGCGCTATCTCAGTATCGCTGATAGACCTAAACTTCACGTAAGTTTGCACTAACTCCAGCCGTTCTCGATACCCGTCTACCACCGCAACCGCACTGAGGACGGTATGCTCTGTTCCCGACATCGCCGCCAACATTTGCGCGGCATGAGCCTGATTCTGCGGCTTTTCCAGCACATCACCAGCGAGCACACCAAGAGTATCGGCCCCTAAGACAACAGCCCGCTTACCGCGCAAAAGCGCCATACCCGCTCGCGCTTTGTCCAAGGCCAGGCGCTGTACATATTCTTCTGGTGCTTCATTGGGCTGGCGAACTTCAGCCACATCAATATCGAGAGGGGAAAACTCGACGCCGATTTGGGTCAATAGCGCCCGACGTCTGGGCGAGCCCGAGGCCAGGTACAAATGCGGTAGAGAATCGGCAGTGGACATAATTGGCCCTATATTTGTCTGGCTATGCGATAGCCGCGTCGCACTAAATCAAGAGTCAGCGACAGCAGCGGCCAGACGCTGGCGCTGGCAATTGCCGGAAATAAAAATTGCGCCCCGGACATTTCGCGCCCAGCCAATGATTGCACCCAGAAAGAAATCGCTTGACCAACCGCCACTAAGCACAGCACCCATAGAGCCTCCTGCCATCGCGCAAAATGACGCACCCGTCGGCAGGACCTCAAGCACAGATAAGACACCACAATGAGTACAAGAGCATGCTGGCCGAGTGCTGCCCCAACAACAACGTCCTGTAACACCCCTAATCCAAACAGCAGAGTAATTGACGTACTTTGAGGAAGTACGAACACCCAGTAGATGGCAACCAGCAAAACAAATTGCGGGCGCAGCAGACGATGCTCAAACGCCAACGGATATATATCCAACAAAAAAGCGATCAATACAGACAGAGCGATTAACGCATACGTTGGCAGCCTATCGCGCACCATCATTGCTAGCGCTCCGTCTGAGCGGAATCAAACACCAACAACACATTGCGAGCTCGATCCATCTGTGCCATCGGCTTGGCATAAATATCGGCAAAGGGTTGCCCCGGGTCGCGATTCACACGATTGACAATCGCTACTGGATAACCGGCTGGAAACCGCTGGCCCAGACCAGAACTCACGAGCAAATCACCTTCCTGAATATCGGTAGTATTGGATACGTGCCGCAACCTCAACACTCCCAAGTCGCCAGTTCCCTCTGCGATGGAGCGAACACCATTGCGATTGACTTGCACCGGCAGTGCGTGCGATGGATCGGTTAACAACAGAACTCGCGCACTGTTGGGACTTGCCTCAGTCACCTGCCCCAACAACCCTTTCGCATCTAATACCGGCTGACCGGTGAAGACCCCGTCATGTGCCCCTCTATTTAAGATAAGCGTATGACTCAGTGGATTGGGGGATACCCCAATCAGTTCTGCCACCAGAACGTCATCCTCAAGCAGCTCGGTAGCGTTGAGTAACTGGCGCAAGCGGACATTTTCCGCCGAAAGGGAGGCGAGCTGTTGCAGCTTGCGCTGATGGATTAACAACTCGGTTTGCAAACGTTGATTTTCTTGCAGGAGATCGCCGTGAGAAACAAAAGTCTGCTGGCGCCACTCATTGATTCTGCGAGGCCAGTCAGCCACCTGATACAAAGGCTTAGCAAAATCGGCCAACTGGCTTCTGGGCTTGTCTAACACATCGGTAAATAAGCTCAGTAACACGAGTACGACCGCCGTCAGCCCCAATAGAATGAATCGCAAACTGACAGCCGGGCCTTTGGTAAACAGCGTTTTAATGGCTATTACTCCATCGTAGCAGGCCTATACCACCGCAGCGGCAAGTACACTTACGAATTAAGAGGACAGTAGATCGATATTGCGCTTGTCGTTTAATTCCATCGCTAAACCACCACCGCGTGCCACACAGGTTAATGGGTCTTCGGCCACGACAAAAGGCAGCCCCGTTTCATTGGCCAGCAGGCGATCGATATCACGCAACAACGCACCGCCGCCGGTTAACACGACACCACTTTCGGCAATATCTGAGGCCAATTCTGGCGGGGATTGCTCCAACGCACTTTTCACCGCCTGTACAATACCTGCTAGTGGTTCCTGCAGTGCCTCCAATACTTCATCACTGTTTAATGTGAAGCTGCGCGGAACACCTTCGGCCAAGTTGCGCCCGCGAACGTCAATTTCACGCACCTCGGAACTGGCGTAAGCACACCCCACCTCTTGTTTAATGCGCTCAGCGGTAGCGTCCCCGATTATACTGCCATAGTGGCGTCGTACGTAATTGACAATAGCCTCATCAAATCGATCCCCGCCAATGCGCACAGAATCGGAATACACCACACCATTAAGACTGATTACCGCAATTTCTGTGGTACCACCACCGATATCCACCACCATCGAGCCACTGGCTTCCGCCACTTTAAGACCGGCGCCTATAGCGGCAGCCATAGGCTCTTCGATCAGACGCACCTCTAAGGCTCCAGCGCCCAGCGCCGACTCGCGAATTGCGCGTTTTTCGACTTCCGTAGAAAGACAAGGTACGCTGATTAAAACCCGGGGGCTCGGCGCAAACCAACTATTTTCGTGGACTTTACGAATAAAATGCTGCAGCATTTTTTCGGTAACCTGGAAGTCGGCTATAACGCCATCCTTGAGTGGACGAATCGCGGTGATATTACCCGGCGTTCGACCCAGCATACGCTTTGCTTCAGTACCGACTGCTTCGACTATTTTTTGACCATTATGATGACGAATGGCGACCACGGAAGGCTCGTCAAGTACGATCCCTCTGCCCCTGACATATATAAGTGTGTTGGCAGTACCTAGGTCGATGGATAAGTCATTGGAAAAAGCGCCGCGAAGATATTTAAACATGAGTGTTGCTGACCTTGGATACTAAGCGAGCCCGAGACCTAAAACAGCCCCGAGCTCACAATTATGTGTCTGTACGATTGACCCAATCGGGCCCCATTTTACAAGTTTGACGAATTATCTGTGATTAATAGCCACTACTTTATTAAGAGATACTAACCACAGAGAGCTCGCTAATGCTGGCACTCTATCAACGGCGGGGATTTAGAGCAAGGCGCAAATGTGATAACTTTACCGCCTTTTTGGGGTTTATCGACATTTTCGCCGATTTTAACCTCGGCAGACGGCAGATTCGGCCGTAAAATGACCAATTTATAGGCAAGGGTAACGACTTTGCCTCAATTCAGCATTTTGGAGCAGACACCCATGGCTGTAGATCAGTCCGATATTGAAAAGCTGGCCGAGCTCGCCCGCCTACAAATTTCCCACGAGGCCGCGGCAGAAACCGCACAGAGCATCTCGCAGGTTTTGGAGCTAGTAGATCAACTGCAGGCCGCCGATACCCGTAACGTGAGCCCTATGGCCCACCCTTTGGATGCCTTGCAGCGCCTGCGCCCCGACACAGTGACCGAGACGGACCAACGCGAGTCGCTGCAGGCGATGGCGCCGGCAACGGAAGATGGTCTCTACCTTGTCCCGAGGGTCATCGAGTAGGGCGAGTCATCGAGATCTAAAGGCGCCTAACGAGTAAAACGAGAATATTTTACAGCCCTTAAACCAAGGACACTGTTCATGCACACCAAAACCATTGCCGAGCTGATTTCCGGCCTGCGCAACAAAGACTTTTCCAGTTCAGAGCTAACGCAACACTTTCTTGACCGAATTGCAGCGAAAGACGAGCGCTACAACAGCTACATTTCCGTGACCCGCGATATTGCTCTGGCACAAGCGCAAGCCGCCGACGAGCGTTTGGCTACAGGCGATGCCCCGCCTCTGTGCGGGGTTCCCATTGCCCATAAAGACATCTTCTGCACCCAGGGCGTACGCACCAGTTGCGGGTCGAAGATGCTGGATAACTTTATTGCGCCTTACGACGCCACCATCGTCGATAATTATCAGCGCGCCGGCGCTGTGATGCTCGGCAAAACCAATATGGACGAGTTCGCCATGGGCTCCTCGAACGAGACTAGCTATTACGGGCCCGTGAAGAACCCCTGGAACATCAACTGTGTACCCGGAGGCTCCTCAGGGGGCTCTGCAGCGGCGGTAGCAGCGTTGTTAGCACCCGGTGCCACGGCCAGCGACACGGGCGGCTCCATTCGCCAGCCAGCGGCCCTGTGTGGCCTGACAGGCATAAAGCCCACCTATGGTCGCGTATCGCGTTACGGTATGATTGCCTTTGCTTCAAGCCTCGATCAGGCAGGGGTACTCACACGCAGTGCTGAGGACGCCGCCATCATGCTAAATGTCATGGCAAGCTTTGACGACAAGGACTCCACCTGTGTCGATCAGCCACTGGAAGACTATACCGCAGGTCTGACCGATGACCTCACAGGTCTTACGGTTGGCGTACCTGATGAATATTTTGGCGAAGGGCTAAACCCTAAAACCGCCGAAGTGGTGCAGGCGGCCATCAAAACATACGAGTCCCTTGGCGCAACCATAAAGCCCATTAGCCTGCCCCATACTCATCTGGCGGTGCCCGCTTACTACGTGATTGCCCCCGCCGAGTGTTCGGCCAACCTGTCACGTTTTGACGGCGTGCGCTACGGCCATCGCTGTGAAGACCCGAAAGATTTGGCGGACATGTACAAACGCTCGCGCGGTGAAGGTTTTGGCGATGAGGTAAAACGCCGGATTTTGGTGGGCACTTACGCCCTCTCCGCGGGTTACTACGACGCCTACTACAACAAGGCGCAACAAGTGCGCCGCTTGATCAAGCAAGACTTCGTCGACGCATTTGCCGATGTCGACGTTATTCTTGGCCCAACCTCACCCAATCCCACGTTTGAGTTTGGCTCTAAAGGCGATGACCCAGTGGCCATGTACCTTGAAGATATCTACACAATTGCAACCAACTTGGCCGGTTTACCCGGGCTGTCAATCCCCTGCGGTTTAGTCGACGGTAAACCCGTAGGCCTTCAACTGATTGGCAATTATTTCGCCGAGGGCAAGTTGCTTAATGTCGCCCATCAATTCCAGCAGGCCACTGATTTTCATCAGCAGTTGCCCCCCGAAACAGCGTAAGAGGTAGAACATCATGGAATGGGAAACAGTTATCGGGCTGGAAATTCATGTGCAGCTTTCCACCCAATCAAAAATATTCTCAGGTGCCAGCACCGCTTTTGGCGCCGCCCCCAACACACAGGCCTGCGCGGTTGACTTGGCTATGCCGGGCACTCTACCCGTCGCCAACGAAGAAGCCTTTCGGTTTGCAGTCATGTTTGGCTTAGCCATGAACGCGGAAATTGGCAAGCGGTCGGTCTTTGAGCGAAAAAACTATTTCTACCCTGATTTGCCCAAGGGTTATCAAACCACACAGCTGCAAGAGCCCATTGTCGGCCCCGGCGTCATTGAGGTTGAGCTGGCCGGCGGCCAAACAAAATCTGTTCGGCTACACCATGCGCACCTTGAAGAGGATGCTGGCAAGTCGCTGCACGAAGACTACCAGGGCATGAGTGGCATCGATCTAAACCGCGCGGGCACTCCGCTCATTGAAATCGTATCTGAGCCGGATATGCGCTCGGCCGAAGAAGCTGTCGCCTATCTGAAAAAAATTCACTCAATCATCACTTATCTCGGCATCTCCGACGGGGAAATGTCACAGGGCTCAATGCGCTGCGATGCCAATGTTTCCGTGCGACTGAAAGGCGATGAAAAACTCGGTACACGCTGCGAAATTAAAAACATCAATTCCTTCAAGTTTGTCGAGAAAGCCATCAATATTGAAGCGGAGCGCCAAATTGACTTGATAGAGGACGGAGGAAAAGTCACTCAGGAAACCCGCCTGTTTGATGCCGAGAAAAGTGAAACCCGCCCCATGCGCAGTAAGGAAGTGGCTAACGACTATCGCTATTTTCCCTGTCCTGATTTACTTCCTGTCGTTCTCGATGACGAATATATTGAAGCAATACGGGGCACGCTGCCAGAGTTGCCGGACGCAAAGCGAGACCGCTTTGTCAATGAATACGGTCTATCCAAGTATGACGCTGCCGTTCTGACCAGCGAGCGCATTACCGCCGATTACTTTGAAAGCGTCGCCAAAGCGTCAGGTGAAGCCAAACTTGCCGCCAACTGGGTGATGGTGGATTTAGCCGCATTCCTGAACAAATCGGAAACGTCTATGACGGATTGCCCAGTGGCTGCCGAGCAGCTCGCAGGGCTCATCAAGCGCATTAAAGACGGTACAATTTCCGGCAAAATTGCCAAGCAAGTATTCGAGGCTATGACCCGTGGCGACGGCGATGCCGATACTATTATCGAGAAGCAAGGCCTGAAGCAAGTGTCTGACACCGGCGCCATTGAAAAAATGGTGGACGATGTCCTTGCCAACAATCAGGCTCAAGTCGACAATTACAAAAATGCCGATGAGAACAAGCGCCCGAAAATGCTAGGTTTTTTTGTCGGTCAAATTATGAAGACCAGTAAAGGCCAGGCGAACCCCCAAGCGGTTAACGAAATCCTATTGAAGAAGTTGAGCGAACAATGACACTGAAAAAAGACAAGCAAAAAGTACTGGGCGAAGTTTTTGATGATGAACGAATCAAGAGCTTTTTAGAGTACCCTGCGCCCGAGGGGGTAAGTCCCGACTATCATTTGCTGGAAAAAGCTTATCGCGGTATGAAAGCCGAAAACTTCGCGACATTTGTTGAGTTTTTCCTTAGTGCTGGGTACGGCCTTAATACCAGCGGGCCTGCGGGGAAAACTTTTTTGCAAACCATTGAGAATCACCGACTCAGCGAAGACTATGTCGCGACATTGAAAAAGGCGGGCGCAGAGTAAGTGAAAGGCGACCCCTCTCTTGCGCTGAACTACTTAAGCCGCGGTGCAGCGCTGATATTTGCGCCCGGCTTAAAACGATTTATTATCGTACCTCTACTGGCGAACATCTTGGTATTTGTTGGCACGACACTAGCGCTCATATCCGTTTTCAGCGACTTCCTGTCACTGTTAATGGGATGGCTTCCGGGTTGGCTTGAGTTTCTCGCCTGGGCACTATGGGCCATATTCGCCGTAGCGGTGCTTTTCGTGTATGGCTACAGCTTCAATATTATTACTAACTTAATTGCGGCACCTTTTTACGGCATCCTGGCAGAAAAAATAGAAGAACGCCTGACAGGGGAAACCCCTCCAACCGAATCGTGGGCGTCACTTATTCCGCGCACACTTGGTCGTGAACTGGTCAAGCTGTGGTATTACTTCACCCGCGGCCTGCTCATCCTTATTTTGGTACTGTTTAGCTGGTTTATTCCCGGCTTGAACTTAATTGTGCTCGCCATTTCCGCGCTATGGGCTGCCTGGTGCATGGCGGTGCAATACGTGGACTACCCCGCAGACAATCACCAGACAACCTTTCCCGAATTGCGGCGCAGACTGCGAACTCCAACCCTAACCAGCTATTCCTTTGGCGGGCTGGTAATGCTGGCCAGTATTATTCCACTGGTCAATATATTTGCCATGCCCATTGCGGTAGCAGGGGCAACCGTGTTTTGGGTGGAAAATTTGCGCCACCATAGCAGCGGCGCAAAAACGTAACACTAGCAGGCTGTTGAAAAAGCCTGAGTACGCTTGGGGTTTTTCAACAGCTTGCTAGTCGCGAAAATTATTGTACTGGAGGGGCTGCTCAATATCGGAGCTGCGCAAAAATGCGATGACCGATTGCAGGTCATCACGCTTTTTGGCGGTCACACGAAGCTGATCTCCCTGAATCTGCGCCTGCACTTTATGTTTTTGGTCTTTAATCATTTTAACAATTTTTTTTGCTAAATCGGACTCAATGCCAGTTTTAACCAGCACCTCCTGAATGGCCAGCTTGCCACTAGGGCGTGCCGGCTTACTCTCCAAACAAGCAATATCAATGCTGTTTTTCATCATAGCGCTTTGCAATATATCCAGCATTTGCTTGAGCTGGAAATCACCTTCAGCGGTCATGGTGACGGTGTATTCTTTTAAGTCGAATTTGGCCTCAACGCCTTTAAAGTCATACCGACCGGTCACAACCCTACAGGCCTGATCTACCGCGTTGGTTAAGTTGTGCTTGTCGACTTCAGAGACTACATCGAAAGATGGCATACATTCCCCTCTATAATAATCGCCCCACCGGGCAACAGCTAAATTAATACGCTCACAATGGCCACCACGACCACCCAAAACAACAGTGCCCGTGAAAACATACCCTCTAAGTTTTTCACCAAGCTCAACGAATAGGCCGGCTCAATGCGCGTAGCAGCTGTGGTGGTTGACATGTTGCCATCACAGCTTTGATCATCACCCAGCGCACCGCGCACAATACCAGACAAGAATGTTTGCGCAGACACCAACTTTAGGCAGCTTTGCCGCCATGGCTTCATACAAACCTCAAAGTTACCCACCAATGCCCATGCAACACCCATTAGCCGAGCAGCTGGCCACTCAACCCAAACCAAAACCCGTTCCAGACAAGCCGCCCGAGAGTCATTCACCTCCAGCCAGCGACTCCAGGCCAAAATAAGCAGGCGGTATGCCAGTGCGCCGGCCACACCTAAAATCATAAACCAAAATATCACCGCAAACATGCGCTCAAAACCACGGTACCCGAACACTCGCAAAGCCTCCGCATGCAGCTCCATCCAGCTGTCGCCGACACGCTCCTTACGCAACTGCGGGTCGAGATTATATTCATCCAGCACCTGCGCTGCTCGCACAGAGTTGTCAGATTTGGCCGCCTCCAAGTAATGATGAAGAAAACCACTAAAGTCCCCTCTTCCCAAGCTAAACAGCAGCACCACCACGTTAATGGGCAGTAGCCAAATCCACAAACCGTTGTACTGTAGCCAAACCTGTAACAAGAACACAAAGCCTATGGGCAGCAACAGCGCTCCAAGCAAAGGGGTTATGTGCCCGAACGGCAGCTTTTCTTGCTGGGCGTCAATACGCGCCCACAGACTGAAAAACCAACCGTCCTGTTGCAGCGGCTTGCCCGAGCCCCACCACTGCACCAGCAGCAGTACGATAATTAAACTGAGAAAAGCCATAATCTCTCCTTTGGCACGGATGTTAGCTCAGCGTCAATCCGGCTCGAAAACGTGACCAATCAAAAAACGGGCCCGGGTCTGTTTTACGCCCAGGCGCTATATCACTGTGGCCAACAATGCGATCTAGACCAATAGCCGGATAGCTAACCATTATAGCTCGGCTCACAGCTGTCAGCGTCAGATACTGAGCGTCGGTATAGGGCACATCATCGGTGCCTTCGAGCTCTATACCGATACTAAAATCATTACACTCGGTACGCCCATTAAACGCGGAACGGCCTGCATGCCAAGCACGCTGCTCCAAATTGACAAACTGTTTGAGCTCTCCACCGCGCTCTATCAGTAAGTGTGATGACACCTGCATTGAGCAAATGTCCTCAAAATAGGGATGCTGGTGGGGGTCGAGCGTATTGGCGAAAAATCGATCAATCCAGCCGCCGCCAAACTGCCCAGGTGGCAAACTGATACTATGGATAACCAGCAGGCTGATATCTGCTTGCGCCGGACGTGCACCAAAATTAGTGCAAGGACACTGAATGGCGGGCTTAACCTGACCTGCCGCAATGGAATACTCTGCCATAAACCTGTTTATCCAATAAATGACAACAGAGTATACCAAAGCATTGCCGATATGCCCGTGTGAGAGCTACGGGAAATGGAGAATGATTGAGTAGAACCCCTCTGGCGTCATATTTACTTTGAGACCAGAAGGGCTAGGTGTACTGCTACCGCTACTTCTGTGGCTGAACGGGCTTACGCAAAGTGCCAATAACGGACTCAAGTGCCCGATCAAATAACATACCATCGTCAAGCAAACGGATCTTACCATCGCGCAAAGCCAAAGCCAGTTGCTCCTTGGATTCTTCGGCGACCTTCATACCCGCCCTGTTAACAAAAATGTATTTACCCGTCGGTTTAATGATAGCGGCCAAACGGCAACGGTAATGCTCTCCGGTGTCGGCGGCCATTTCAAACCAAGCACCCTGCGACAGATTGGAAACCAAGGCTAATGTTTGGCTATCAATTGTCTGCGAAGCTCGCCCGGCACCATCGCCAGAGACTGACTCTGCGCCTAAGCTGGCCAAAGATTCACCGCCCTTCACCGCTGCATCTTGATGCGCTTTTTCCGCCAAAGACAGTGGCGCGGGCGCTTTGATCGAACCCCGTTGTTCATTCTGCGGTTCTTTTTGCGAGTCATCGCCCGGGGCTGACGTCACTTGCTTAGTCGTTTCGCCAGAAGAAACCGTCTGCGGCGTCGGCTCCGCTTGACCGCGCAGTATCCTTAGATGTAGCTGCTCCAAGGACTGGAACAACTGCCCCATCTGATACGGGTTGAATGCAATGTCCTCCAACCCCTTGCGAAGCTCTCCTAACAGCTGCGGCACTAACTTCAATAACTTCTGCCGATTCTCTGCCGTCATAGGTGTCGTAACGCTCCAGATCAACCGCTTAGCGGTCGCAATTTGCCTGGCAAACAGCTCGCTATCGGCACCGTCTTTCAAGCACGTCACAAAGAGTACATTAGCCCATGCTGAACTCAACAATTGCGCTGCTGCCGGCGGCACCGCAAAGCCCGCAGAAACCTCGTCCAATGCAGCATCTACTTCCGCACGCGCTTTTTGTGATTTAGCTTTGCCGTCTTCGGCATCAATGGTGCGTTGCTCGAGTATTTTAGAGCGGCGCTTCTCCCGCTCCAGAAAAGATTTGAAATCTACCAATAGCTCATCGAACACATCGATATTCGTTTCATAGCTCTGTAAAACACCATCTACAGTGCTTAAGACCTTGCCATACAATGCATCTTTTTCTCGCTTGTCCTCGGCCAATTCTTGCCAGCCCAGTGCCGCTCTTGCCATTTCATTCAGAAGACGTCGAGCCGGGTGTCCCCCTTTGCCGAAAAATGTCTTGTCCGTTATGGCGACCTTAATCAGAGGAATCTGTAACCTACCCAGCAGCACCTTCATACTCGGGGCTAAATTGCGATCATCAAGAATAAACTCAAACATCATACTTACAAGGTTGATGACATCAGAGTCGACTTTATTTAGCTGGCTCTCCGACTTCCCGCTTTTATCCAGTAAATCGGCGATTTGCGAGGATATTTGAGCAGACGTAAGTTCAGCCCGATCCGAGCCTGACGAAGCACGTCTTTGCGCCAATGTTAATAATCCCAGCAGGTCTTCCGAGCTCACTACATGCCCACCACCCGCTTCGGGGGTTGTTGCTTGGGAGGCATTGCCAGTGCGCGCGGAGCGCATCAACTCTCGCAAGTCATTGAGCAGCACCTCAGAACCCGTGTCGGCCTCGTCGGCGACCTGCGCCGATGATGGTTTAGCGCCAGTGCCGGTAACTTGTGCTCCGCGGGTTTTCTGCACAGGCTTGCGTGCAGCCGCTGAAGACAGCGACGGTAAAATATTGGCCTCGACAAAATGCTGGTTTAACTGGTCGTAGAGTTCGCCCAGTGACTGCATCACATTTCGGTCAAATAATTTGTAGAGCACCAAGCGCGCCTTAACTTCCAGTTCAAACTGCGACGCCGTATTGAAAAAGGCACTGCAAATGACCGCAGGCCCTACAGGGTTGTTTTCGGTATAGACTTTAACAGGTACCAACTGATCAATTCTTAGGCTTAAATGCTGAACTTTTTCGGCAAACTGATCGTTCGCCCAACGAACCATGGCCTCTTCTGCCACCATGTCTTCCAGCTCATCTTTACCGACCAGCGACAAAGAGTCTTCGCTGTGCTCTTGGGGCAACTCATCCCTAACAATTGACGCATCGAGAATCACCGATAGAGACTGGTCTAGCGAGCGAAGGAAAGCCTCCTCGCTGCTTTTGCGGCGCAGCCTAAGCTCACGCATTGAGTCAAAATAGGCGTTTTGCTCATGATTATTGGTTGCCTGATCCGCCAACTTAAACAGCGCGTCATCGGCCTGCTCATAAAAACGCCCTAACATAGACATTAAACGGCTTCGGGCCTTTTCTCGCATCTGATGCATCGAGGCCGGCATGCGGGCTAATGCGCCTGCTGCAGACTTGGAGCCGGGGCTCCTCATTCTGACAACTTTGTCGTTGCCTGTCGGGACTTTATTCATGGCCTTCTCAGCTTAGAGAATTGGTGTTAACCACTAGTATAGGTATCTGCTATCGCATGCCCAGCGCTGAGTTCGCACAATGCGCCCTCTATCACAATTAATTCGAACAAAGAAGCGTCCTAATAACCATAGGCTATCAATCTCCTTTTTTTATAACTAAGAGGCGCCATCCTTGACACTCAAAATAACAAACAAAGCTTACGCGCCACTCACGCTTTTGAATCTTCCTGTAAAATAGCGCCATCCGTCACCAGCCGAGTTCCTTTGTATGCAGAATAAACATGCCCAAAACCTTCCCCACCTAGAGCGCGAAATTATACGCAGTGTCGCCGCGGCGTTAGAGGAAGACATAGGCACAGGGGATATCACGGCCCAGCTCGTGCCAGCTGATGAACTAGCAACGGCCGAGGTCATTACCCGTGAAAACTGCACTTTTTGCGGCAAAGTATGGGTGGAGGAGACCTTCCGACAACTCGACAGCCGTGTTGAGATCCTTTGGAACATTGAGGACGGCGAAAAGGCACAGGCCAATCAAGTACTTTTCACCCTAAAGGGGAATGCCAGGGCACTGCTGAGCGGCGAACGCACTGCGCTAAACTTTGTACAGCTGTTGTCCGGCACCGCCACGACGGCAGCCAAATATGCCGAGTTAGTCAAGGGCACTAAGATAAAAATACTCGACACCCGCAAGACCATACCAGGGCTGCGCAACGCGCAAAAATATGCCGTCGCCTGCGGCGGTTGCCACAACCACCGGGTCGGGCTTTATGACGCTTTTTTAATCAAAGAGAATCATATTATGGCGGCGGGCAGTATCGCCCAAGCCGTGGCCAAGGCGCGCGAAATTGCACCCGGTAAGCCGATAGAGGTAGAGGTCGAAACACTCAGTGAGCTCAATCAGGCTCTCGCGTGTGATGTTGATATTGTGATGTTGGATGAAATGGACCTGACGGAGGTTAATCAGCACCTTGCAGACAAGCCTCTGCACGCCGAACTGGAGCTCTCTGGCGGCGTAGACGTAACGCAAATTAACACCCAGCAACCTCTATTTAACATTATTAGTCGTATATCGGTAGGCGCGCTGACGAAACACTGCAGCTCAGTGGACTTATCAATGAGAGTTATTTGAGTAAACAACCGCTTGGTTTAGGCCTGAGTGAGAACACAATAGTAAGCTGGTTACTATTGCTTCAATTCGCCCGTTAATTTGCCAAGCGAGCGGAGCTCACTCTTGGCCTAAGCCACGCCCGTATTAATATCGAACAATCCAACTCAAAAATCATTTGCCAAACACCGCTCAAGCTGCACACCACCATTTACTTAACCTCACCGCAGATGGGCCTAACAGCCACTGCACCATTCACTCAATCGAATACCACCAAGCTTTGCCAGAAGCATACCTCTAATGAGACTCATGAAGGCCCAGCTGTTATCTTCGCCGGGCACGAATTCGGCTAGAAAGCACTGCCATGTACCGCTAAATCAGCCCCGGCAAGACACCGGGGCATTGATTGACGCTTCATGCTTTGAAATTACGGCGGTGCAGACTTCCTGCGCTTACGGAGCCTGACAGCTACTAGGCATCTGCGACGGTTCAGTCAAGCCAGCACACGTCCAGCTTGCTACCTGGGTCAATGCTGCGTTTGCAGTAGGGGTCAAGGTCATTGTTTGGCCACTTAATGCGCCATCGTCAAAGGTAACCGAAATAACACCACTACCGGTATTTACAGAAACACCACCTGCTGCGAAAAATTTACCTTCGAGCTCCTGGGCCGCAGCCGCGTCGGCGGCAGTGGCCCCCAAGGTGCCACTCTCTGCCAAGAATACGCCAACGTCGCTCTGAACGCCGGTGGTGGCTTTAAGCGCTTCCGAACCCTGAGCGCGAGCGGTGTAATCTTGATAGGCGGGCAGAGCAATCGCCGACAAGATACCGATAATCGCAATCACAATCATCAATTCAATTAGAGTAAAACCAGCTTGTTTTTTCATTGGGTATTCTCCAAAAAATAACGGTTAACTTCGGGTTACATTATTATCCTGACCGGCATCCGCTAACATACTAGGCCGCTGCTGCGTGCTTTAAGGTACTGCTAATAATTGGACATGCAGGTTGCGCGCCAGATCATACATTGCCATCCACTGCCTTTTTGTCAGCGCTAATTTCGCCCCCTCAAACCACAGATGTGGGTGATGCAAGGTTAGAAGAGCGGCATTAAACACGGGGAAGTAATGTGGACCTTTTGATGCAGACGGAAATGACAATCACCGGGGCTGGCCAATAGACAGCGGCATCCCTTCTAGACCAATTAAAGTTTTCGGGGGACGTTGACGGGATGTAAATCGGCACCTAAAAATTTTGCTTATAGGCACAAGCCGTCTCGCAGCTTTCAGACTGACCAATGACTGCTGCTTAAGGAGCAATTGAGAGGGGCCTGACTATTAATCGCAACGTGTGGAGGTGGCTATCTTAGAAAATGACTAATCAAACTATGCAAAGCGAACTCTACGCCTCCTTGATGAAACCAGTTCGGCGTCATCCATCACTGAAAATCATCTGAACGCCGTCAGGCTCTGCCGTATGCCTCCTCAGTAGCCCCCCAATGGAAGGTTTAGCCTGCACAAGATAAAGTTTGGCCAAGATTATAGAAAGGCTTTGGAGCACCACTAAAAAAGCCCCGGCAATGACGCCGGGGCTTTAACATATACGCTATGCCTGATTGCTTTAGGCATAATCCTATGTTTATGGAGCCTGACAGCTGCTAGGCATATGCGACGTATCAGTCAAGCCAGCGCACGTCCAGCTAGCTACCTGAGTCAGAGCAGCGTTTGCCGTAGGAGTCAGGGTCATGGTTTGTCCGGCCAGAGCGCCGTCGTCAAAGGTAACGGAAATTACACCGCTACCGGTGTTAACAGAAGCGCCGCCAGCAGCAAAATACTTACCTTCCAACTCGCCGGCCGCGGCAGCATCCGCGGCAGAGGCACCCAAGGAGCCGTTTTCTGCCAAGAATACACCTACGTCGGTTTGAATGCCGGAAGTTGCCTTCAGCGCCTCAGAACCTTGAGCACGTGCGGTGTAATCTTGATACGCAGGCAGAGCAATTGCCGACAAAATACCGATAATCGCAATAACAATCATCAATTCAATCAGGGTAAAACCAGCTTGTTTTTTCATGAGACGTTCTCCAAAAATAACGTTTGACTTCGGTTTACATTAATATCTTGGCCAACATACAGCCATCGACCGAGCAGTTCTTGTGTACATTAGAACGCTGCTGTTATTTACAATAGCAGGTAACGTGCCAGATTACATCTTGCTCGTCTCGCGGTCCGCAGCCTGTTTTTAGCACTTACCGAAGCCCTCCTGTGTCGCCACCCGTCAATCAGTGACAATTTGCGTCACCTGTTGCTAACGTAATCTCAAGTATGGTCATTTCTGTTGCGTAATTGTTGTTACGTGAAAGTAAGGCTGCACAGTGAACACCAAGCGAGCGCTCGCCACCTGCAAGAGCAAAATATCACTCATCCAAGCCCCAGAAAACTCAATTCACGTATCTTTATATAGATTTATTGCCAAAAGTTAATGTAAAACGTAAAGTAGTTGAATAAATCTTCTAGAATTGAAGCTCTAACACAATCGTTCAGGGGGCGGCTAACGCCAAGCATGGGATATGAGTACACTCAGCGGACTGGCACGTAGGCTTGTTAACGATAATTTGCTGGATGAGGAGCTTGCACGTGACTCTTTGACACAAGCTGCCAAGCAAAAAGTACCTTTTGTACTCTACCTGACCCAAAATAGCGTACTCGATGCCAAAACTCTGGCCTCCGTTGCCGCCGATGAATTTGGCACCCCCCTATTTGACTTACGCGCCATCAACCCTGAGTCTATCCCTAAAAAACTGGTTGACCCCAAGCTCATACAAAAGCATCACGCGCTGCCGCTGATTAAGCGTGGTAACCGCTTGTTTGTGGCCGTACTAGACCCAACCAACCTGCATGCTCTAGACGAGATCAAGTTCAATACTGGGATCAACACAGAGCCCGTATTGGCAGAAGCCGACCTGCTGTCCACAGCGATCGAAGCTTACATCAATGCCAACGAAGAGAGCTTGAGCGATGCTCTGGGCGGGCTTGATGATGACGAACTTACCAATCTGGATACCGAGCCCGGCGGTGATGAAAGCAATGACGATGAAGGAGCCGAGGCCGACGAAGCACCTATTGTACGCTTTATTAACAAGATCTTACTCGATGCCATTAAGACCGGAGCGTCTGATATTCATTTTGAGCCCTACGAAAAGACCTACCGCGTCAGATTTCGTACCGACGGCATTTTGCAAGAGGTGGCAAAGCCCCCCGTTAACTTAGCCACCAGGCTATCAGCGCGCTTAAAGGTAATGTCTCAAATGGACATTTCCGAACGCCGCGTCCCGCAAGATGGTCGCATTAAGATGAAAATCACCAAAACACGGGCAATCGACTTTAGGGTAAACACCCTGCCCACGCTTTTTGGTGAAAAGGTTGTTTTGCGTATTCTCGATTCCAGCTCGGCAAAATTGGGAATTGACATTCTGGGTTACGAAGATGACCAGAAAAAGATGTTTATGGATACCCTCGCGCAACCGCAGGGTATGATTTTGGTTACCGGCCCTACCGGTAGCGGTAAAACAGTTTCTCTCTACACCGGCCTTAACATTCTCAATACCGAAGAACGCAACATTTCTACGGCCGAGGACCCTGTCGAAATTAACCTCGAAGGTATCAATCAGGTCCAGATGAACAACAAAGTTGGGCTAACCTTCGCTGAAGCCTTGCGCTCGTTTCTGCGTCAAGACCCCGATATTGTCATGGTCGGCGAGATTCGCGATCTGGAAACGGCAGAGATTGCCATTAAAGCCGCCCAAACGGGTCACTTGGTGCTATCAACCCTGCATACCAACAGCGCCCCAGAAACACTGACGCGCCTTTTGAATATGGGAGTCCCGGCATTTAACGTGGCCACCAGTGTCAGCCTTATCATTGCTCAGCGTCTGGCACGGCGCTTATGTCCTAAATGCAAAACACCTGCGAATGATATTCCCGATGAAATTCTTTCTGAAGAGGGCTTTGATGATATAGGGATTCCACGCGATGAACTGGAGCTCTATCACCCCGTCGGCTGCGATAGCTGCCTCAAGGGTTATAAGGGCCGTGTCGGCGTCTATGAAGTGGTTCGCATCACTCCGGCAATTGCTAGCCTTATAATGGAGGGCGGTAACTCTCTTGTAATTGCCAAAGAAGCCCATCGTGCCGGGTTTAATAATTTACGTATATCCGCTCTGCGCAAAGCGGCTCAAGGCCTAACCAGCCTTGAAGAGGCCAACCGCGTTACAAAGGATTAAGACATGGCGACAACAACGGCAACCAAACAAAAAGCAAAAGCGAAAACTAAGGTCAGCGTTTCAGAGACTTTTTTGTACAAAGTTAAAGATAGAAAAGGCAATATTTCCAAAGGCGAAGCCTCAGGAAGCAGTGCAGCCATTGTCAGAGCTCAGCTCCAAAAGCAAGGCTACTTCGTACAAAACGTCCGCAAGAAACCTAAACCTTTATTTGGGTCTGGCAACAAAAAAGTCGCGCCGAGTGACATTGCCGTCTTTGCGCGGCAAATGGCCACTATGATGAAAGCAGGTGTTCCACTTGTGCAGTCTTTCGATATTGTTGCCGGCGGCGCTGACCATAAAGGGTTGGAGGAGCTAATCATTAAAATTCGCGACGACGTAGCATCGGGCACAGGTTTTGCCCCTGCACTGCGCAATCACCCACGACATTTTGATGACCTATTCTGCAACCTAGTCGAGGCAGGCGAACAATCAGGTGCGCTTGAAACCATGCTGGCGCGTATTGCCACCTACAAAGAAAAAACCGAAGCGCTTAAATCTAAAATTAAAAAAGCTCTCACCTATCCTATCGCCGTAGTGATTGTAGCTTTAGTGGTGACAGCCATCTTGCTTATCAAGGTTGTTCCTCAATTTGCCGAAACATTCTCCAGCTTTGGAGCGGACCTTCCTGCTTTTACTTTGTTCGTATTAGGTCTGTCGGAGCTTGCACAAACCTACTGGCTTTATGGCCTCGCAGGCGCTATTGGTTTATTTTTTGCATTTAAAGAACTCAAACTAAGAAGTCCGAAGTTTGCCTACGCCGTCGACAGGTACATGCTTAAGATGCCCATCGTTGGTGACATACTCTATCAATCTATTATGGCGCGCTTCGCCCGCACACTGTCAACCACTTTCGCAGCCGGTGTGCCACTGATCGACGCCTTGACCTCAGTGGCAGGTGCCGCAGGGAACTTGCTCTATAGAGATGCCATTTTAAGGGTCCGCGAAGAGGTTTCGACGGGTGTGCAACTCAACATGTCAATTCGTAACCAAAATATGTTCCCATCACTTTTGATACAAATGGCATCAATCGGTGAAGAGTCGGGTGCTCTGGATGACATGCTTGACAAAGCGGCGAGTTATTACGAAGAAGAAGTAGACAACAAAGTCGATTCATTGTCTTCACTCCTCGAACCTATGATTATGTCTGTACTTGGGGTACTCGTTGGCGGTTTGATGATCGCCATGTATCTACCTATTTTCCAAATTGGTCAGGTTATTTAAAGAGCATGCAAAGCGAAAACCTATTGATGTCTGGCGAGCTCGTGTGGTTCGCCTACGCTATTGTTATTGTGTTCTCTTTAGTTCTGGGAAGCTTCTTTAACGTTGTTATTCTACGCCTTCCGAAACAGCTACAGCAGCAGTGGACTCAAGACTGCTGCGAATTGCTGGAACAACCAGCGCCAACACAAGAGCCGTTCGGCCTGGCCTTTCCCAATTCACACTGCCCCAAGTGCGAAGCTCCTATTAAACCGTGGCACAACATTCCTGTTGTTAGCTATTTAATGCTCAAAGGAAAATGTGCCAGCTGCAAAGCTTCCATATCGCTGCGCTATCCGGTTATTGAAATTGCCACGGCGCTCTTGTCGGTCGTAGTGGTGAATCAACTGGGCTTTAACTGGCTGAGCGCAGCCGTTCTTGTGTTCACCTGGGCACTGATTAATCTAACCGTGATCGACTTTGACACGCAACTTTTACCCGACAGTATTACCTTGCCTTTGCTATGGCTCGGGCTGATCGTTAACTATTACGGTCTTATCACCGACTTGCCCAGCGCTTTTTGGGGTGCGATTTTTGGTTATCTTTCACTGTGGTCGGTGTTCTGGCTGTTTAAGTTGCTGACAGGCAAAGAGGGTATGGGTTACGGTGATTTTAAGCTACTCGCGGCTTTAGGTGCCTGGATGGGCTGGCAAATGTTGCCGCTTGTCATCATCCTGTCCTCCCTTGTGGGGGCAGCGATCGGCATTACCCTGATTGTCACTAAAGGGCGAGATAAAAACATCCCTATTCCGTTTGGCCCTTATCTCGCGATAGCGGGCTGGATAGCAATGCTATGGGGAAGCATTATTACCGAATCTTATCTACAGCTCGCCTACGTTGGCTAACAAAAGCGATCAGCAGCAATGGCACAGCGCCCCTTGATAGCCGGCCTCACCGGCGGCATTGGCAGCGGTAAAAGTGCTGCGGCCAGTTGCTTTGAGGCCCTGGGAATTTCTGTCGTTGATGCCGATATTATTGCCAGGGACGTGGTAATGCCGCACACCCCATGCCTTGAGGCCATTCACAAGCATTTCGGTTCCGGCATATTAAATGACGATAAATCGCTTAACCGACATAAATTGCGCAATATTATTTTTGCGAACAGCAATGAAAAGCGGTGGCTGGAAGAGCTACTGCACCCCGCCATTCGAGCTCTTATCATCGATCAATTGAAGCAGTCGCAAAGCGCATATAGCGTATTGGTTTCTCCGTTACTGCTTGAAACCAACCAGCATGAATTGGTAAACAGAATTATTGTCGTTGATTGCCCGGAGACCATTCAGATATCCAGAGCAAGTAAACGAGACAAGGTCACCGACGAAAATATTAAGGCCATTATGGCCACACAACTCGCCCGGCAAGCTCGACTGGCAAAGGCTGATGATGTTCTGCATAATGACGGCGACCTGAACGAACTGCACCGTCAGGTTGAAACGTTACACAACAGGTATATGGCCAATTTAATATGAACGAGACCCCTCCCATCGAACTCTCATGCCCAACGTGCCAGACGAAAATTATCTGGGACGAGCGCTACCCTTTTCGACCTTTCTGTTCGGAGCGTTGTAAGTTGATTGATCTTGGCGAGTGGGCAAACGAAAACCACCGTATTGCCGGCGAAGATACGCACGCTAAAAATGACGAGTTATAAGATCAGGTCAGATACCAACAACCACCGGTAGCGCAACAAATTTACCACCAGGCGCGAATGGCTGCGATGCCCTGCCCGCCATGCTCTATGGCTTGTGCTACGTCACAATCTGCAAGGCCACCTAACGCATAAACGGGAACTTGGGCGCGGCGCGCCAGCTCGGCAAATTTTACCCACCCCATAGGTGGCTTACCCGGATGCGACGCCGTTGCTTTTACGGGCGACAAAAACACGTAGCTTGCTCGTATAAGCTCTGCCTGTCGAAGCTCTGCGGGCGAATGGCAGGAGGCACCGATCATCCAATCATCCGGTATGTTTGTTTTGACATCAGCCCCTAACGACATTAATTGAGACGAACTCAGGTGCACACCATCGGCATTTACCTCGCGCACCACGTCTAAAATATGCGGGTGCGCCAGCAATAGTTTGACTCCCTTAGCCTTAGTGTGTTGTATGGCCTCCTGTGCCAAGCATACATACTCACCTACCGACACGTCGTGTGCCCGAAGTAGTACCATACGCAGTCCAGTACTCAACGCTGCCCTCAGGCGCCGGGTCAAATCGGCAGGCGTCGCAAACTCACCTGTAATAAGGCACCGTTCGGGGAGCTGTAAGGCGTTCAAAATAGGGTAATTTGCCGCTGGGAAGGGGTATTGGTCTAATTCGTGAGGCTCTACCCAACGGGTAGGCTGCCCTTCTTTACCAACCGGCATACCGTGCCAGGACACTACGCGGCAAACGGCCAAGTGGACTTGTTTATCTGGGTAGTCGTGAATAATATCAATAAGAGGCAAGGCCCCATCGACTCGTATATCCAGCTCCTCAAACAGCTCGCGATCAAGCGCTTGTATTAGCGTTTCACCTTGTTCGACTTTACCGCCGGGAAACTCCCATAGGCCGCCTTGATGAACATGATCAGGACGCTTCGCGATCAGTATCCGTCCCTGGTTATCCATAACCACACCCACGGCCACATGCACACGCTTAGCCATTGCCTTAGGTGCGATAGTCCGCATTGATTCGCACATATTCATAAGATAGATCAGTGGTCCACAAAAGTTCGCTGCAGTTACCCCGGCCAAGGTCTATATGAACAGAAATACGTTCACCACTCATGACTTTTTGACCTTGCTCTTCGGTGTAACTATCGGCCCGGCAACCGTTTTCGACAATAACCACATCATTAAGCCGTACCCGAACCTTGCTAGCGTCCAAGCCTTCCACGCCAGCATAGCCAATCGCGGCAACAATACGTCCCCAGTTGGGGTCTGAGGCAAACAGAGCGGTCTTTATCAGAGGGGAATGGGCCACAGCGTAGGCCACTTTCAAGCACTCTTCGTGATTGGCGCCGCCTTGCACGTCTATGGCAACAAATTTTGTCGCGCCTTCTCCATCAGCAACAATCATTTGCGCAAGCTGCATACAAACATCAGCGACAGCGCTTTTTAGCTTCTGATAATCGACACTTGCAGTGCTCACAACAGGCTCGTTCCCAGCCTTACCAGAGGCAATTAGCATGCAGGCATCATTGGTGGAGGTATCGCCGTCAATGGTGATGCGATTGAAAGACAAACCCGCCACTTCCCGGACTAATGTCTGCAATACACTCTGATCGATTGCAGCGTCCGTCGCCACAAACCCCAACATGGTCGCCATGTTGGGGTTGATCATACCTGCGCCTTTCGATATTCCATTGACAGTCACCGCAACGCCATTCAATTCGAGCGTGCAGGTCGCACCTTTTGGTCGGGTGTCGGTTGTCATTATTGCCTTAGCCGCTGCGGCCCAGGCATCTTCAGTAACACGTGCAATTAATTCAGGTAATGCCTGCTGCATCTTATCTACAGGCAAATGCTCGCCTATGACTCCGGTAGAAAACGGCAGCACGGTTTCTTTTGCCAAACCATATTGTTTGGCCAAACTCTCGCACAACTGCAATGCATCTGTGCGACCGCGCTCGCCGGTACACGCATTTGCATTTCCAGAGTTAATCAGCAAAAAGCGCGAACTACTCGTTTGCAAATGTTCGCGACAAATTGTAACCGGCGCTGCACAAAAAGCATTTTGAGTAAAAACACCGGCTACCGTAGAGCCTTCGGCGACTGCGAACAACAGCATGTCGTCGCGACCTTGCTTTTTAATGCCAGCGCCTACCGTACCAAGGCTAACGCCGTTAACCGGCGGCATATCAGGAAATGGGAACTCACCTACGGCCATAATGCTCTCCGCTAGCCCAGCTTGCCATGGCACTGCTTGAACTTTTTCCCCGAACCACAAGGACACGGATCATTTCGCCCAACTTTCCGACCGTCTCGCGTCATGGGCGCAGCACCTGGCTGACCGGTTGCAGGCACGTCACTTTGCTCGCCCAATGCCGATGCTTGATCATGCTGCATTTGCATTCGGCCGCGCGCCTGCTCCTCTGCTTCACGTCGACGTTGCTCCATCTGCTCCATTTGCTCTCTGCTAACAGGCTCGACGCGTGCTAGCAAATTAATGGTTTCGCGCTTAACGGTATACAACATCTCCTGGAAAAGGTGGAAAGCTTCTCGCTTATACTCTTGCTTGGGATCTTTCTGTGCATACGAGCGCAAGTTAATACCCTGACGTAAATGATCCATACTCGACAACTGCTCTTTCCAGGAATTATCCAATACCTGCAGCATAATCTGCCTTTCAATCTCACGCATCGCATTGGGATCGCCAACGGTGTTTCCAATCCGCTCACACTTAGCGTCATAAGCACCTTGTACGGTAGTCGATATACGCTCGCGCAAGGAGTCTTCATGCAGATCATCTTCCGCGTCCAACCATTGTTGAACCGGAAGTTTCATTCCGAAATCTGCCTCTAGCTGTTTCTCTAGGCCCGCGACGTCCCACTGATCTTCAATAGACTGAGGTGGGATATGAGTATTGATAAGATCTTCGACGACATCGGCGCGAACGTTTGTAATAGTGTCCGAAATATCTGCCGCTTCCAGTAGATCATTGCGCTGTTGATAGACTATTTGCCGTTGATCATTAGCAACATCGTCGAACTGCAACAACTGCTTACGAATGTCGAAATTGCGCCCTTCAACCTTACGTTGGGCTTTTTCAATTGCGTTGTTCACCATTCGGTGCTCAATGGCTTCACCTTTGTCCATTCCCAGGGCTTGCATAAAATTACGCACACGGTCAGAAGCAAAAATTCGCATAAGATTGTCTTCTAACGACAAATAGAAGCGCGTCACCCCCGGGTCGCCCTGTCGACCAGAGCGACCACGAAGCTGATTATCAATACGACGTGACTCGTGACGTTCGGTACCAATAATATGCAAGCCGCCCGCAGCAATGACCATTTCGTGACGTTCTTTCCAGTCGGCTTTAACCTTTTCTATTTGCTCTGGCGTTGGGTTTTGGAGTGCCGCAACTTCAGCCTCCCAATTACCACCAAGCACAATATCGGTACCGCGGCCCGCCATATTGGTAGCGATTGTGACTGCTCCCGGCTGTCCCGCCTGAGCAATAATCTCGGCCTCTTTTTCATGGTATTTTGCGTTCAACACCTGATGCTCGATCTTGGCCTTCTTCAGACGCTTAGACATCTCCTCAGACGTTTCAATGGACGCTGTACCCACCAAAACCGGTGCATTCTTACCGCGAAATTCCTCTACATCATTGACGATTGCGTCGAGTTTCTCTTCCACTGACAAGTACACTAAGTCATTTAAGTCTTGACGCTGAGCGGCGCGATTGGTTGGTATCACCACAACATCCAAACCATAAATTTCCCTAAACTCGAATGCTTCGGTATCGGCGGTACCTGTCATACCCGACAAAGTTGAATACAAGCGGAAATAGTTTTGGAAAGTCGTTGACGCCAGAGTTTGGCTCTCGCTTTGAATTCGAACGCCCTCTTTCGCTTCAATCGCTTGATGCAATCCCTCTGAAAGGCGGCGACCAGCCATGGTGCGGCCAGTATGCTCATCGATAAGCACAACTTCATTGTCTTGAACAATGTACTCTACGTCGCGGCTGTATAAAGCATTCGCTCGCAGGGCTGAATTGACATGGTGCAGTAAGCTGAGATTAGCCGCAGAGTAAAGGCTATCCTCTTCGGCCAGCAGGCCGGCTTTGATCAGCAGCTCTTCAACATGTTGGTGACCTTGCTCAGTGAGCTCTACTTGTCGGCTTTTTTCATCCACATAGTAGTCACCATCATCATCTTCTTCATTTTGTCGCGTTAGGCTTGCTATCAGCTTGTTCATACGCTGATACATTTCCGAACTGTTCTGCGCCGGACCGGAAATAATCAAAGGCGTACGCGCCTCATCAATCAGAATTGAATCAACTTCATCCACTACCGCAAAATGCAATGGCCGCTGGAACTTCTCAGCTTTTGACAAAGCCATATTGTCACGTAGGTAGTCAAACCCAAACTCGTTGTTGGTACCGTAAGTTATGTCCGACTGATAAGCATCGCGCTTACGCTCTGGATCCTGTCCAGAAACGATTGCCCCCACCTGCATATCCAAAAAGTTAAACAGTGGGGTCATCCACGCCGCATCACGCCTCGCCAGGTAATCGTTCACCGTCACAATGTGCACACCCAACCCGGTCAGTGCACGCAAATAGGCAGGTAAAGTCGCCATCAGGGTTTTACCTTCCCCAGTGCGCATTTCAGCAATACAGCCTTCATGCAACGTCATACCACCAATAAGCTGAACATCGAAATGTCGCATGCCCATGGTACGCTTGCCTGCTTCACGCACCGTTGCAAACGCCTCAGGTAGCAGCGCATCCAGACTTTCGCCATTTTGATGCCGCTGTTTGTATTCCGCTGTTTTCGCCTTGAGTTCAACATCGCTGAGTGCCTGCATTTGCTCTTCTAACGCATTAATGCGAACAACGGTTTTGCGCATACGTTTCAGTACACGATCATTTTTTGAACCCAAAATTAGTTTGGTTATCTTGCCTAACATCTAACTCATCCGTACATAAGAATAATGAAAAGGGCAGCACCGACGCAGTGGTGCTGCCTATTGCAAAGCCATGAAATCAACAGGAAGGTATTATCGCAATGTGCGATGGATATAGGAGGAAGGGTCTACGGCGCGGCCATTTTTATACACTTCAAAGTGTACATGAGGGCCCGTTGAGCGTCCGGTCGATCCCATTAGAGCTATAGACTGCCCTTTTTTTACAACATCGCCAACATCAACGGTATTGCTTTTATTGTGGGCATATCGCGTGGAAAACCCATTGCCGTGGCTGATCTCAACCATATTGCCATAGCCATGGCGATCACCAGACCAGGTGACCACGCCTGAGGCCACAGCGATAATATTAGAATCTTCTTTTCCTGCGAAATCTACGCCGCCATGCCAGGCAACTTTACCGCTAAACGGATCCGTACGACGACCAAAGCGAGACGACATCCAGCCCTTTTCCACCGGGCGGCCAGCTACGAAAATGTCCTCTTTAAGACGTCTGTTTACCAGCAGGGCGTCTAACGTTTCTAGCTGTTGTTCGCGATTCTCTATTTGTTTAGACAAATCATCGATGGCAGCGAGAAAGTCGGGGGTGGCATAAGCATCGCCCAGCAATTCGCCTTCGGGGCCACCAACGGCGGGTTTCTGACTGAAATCAAACTCCCCTTTGTCCAGCTTGGCAATGGTTGTCAGCCGCTCTCCCAACGCATCAAGTCGCACGAGTCTCGCCTGCAGCTCGGCGACCTTTAAAGTGAGCGCTGCCACTTCCGCTTGCGCCTGGCGACGACTTTCAAAGACTTGCTCTTTCTGCTCAGCGAGTGCCACTTGCCAAGCTTGACGGGATTCGGCAGAAAATAAATCGCTGTTATTCTGGGCAACTAAAAAATGGTAACCAAGCACACCGGCTACCGCCGGCAGCCCCAAAATGCACACTGATAAGACCGCACGCGTCCACCCACCCAGCGTAATGCTGCGTGTATGACCGTGTCTTTTACTTACCAGAATAATTTTCATGATTATATTTTCTTGGCCAAAGGATAAGTAAGCACTTACTTGCACACCCTCCTATAAGCTCAACACTTATATGGACCTTAGTTTGTTATAGCAACAAATTACGGCAATTTCCGCCAACTATATAAAAAAGGCCCGCTAAACACAATCAGCGGGCCTCTATTTCCTCTACATCCTAGATTGCCAGAAGCGGCTTCATGTAGGAGATGGGGGCCGCATTTTCGTCATCAAAGGTGACAACTTCCCATGCGTCTGGCTGAGCTATCAGTTGTCGCAGCGACTTATTGTTTAAGGCGTGACCCGACTTATGTGCCTTAAACTCGCCGATTAAACTGTTGCCCAGCAGGTACAAATCACCTATGGCATCCAGCACTTTATGCTTTACAAACTCATCGTCGTAGCGCAGCCCATCTTCGTTCAGAATACGATACTCATCGACAACGATCGCATTATCGACGCTACCGCCTTTCGCTAGTCCCTTTGAACGCAAATATTCAATTTCGTGCATAAAGCCAAAAGTGCGAGCCCGGCTCACCTCCTTGACAAAGGAAGTACTGGAAAAGTCTACTGAAGTTTCCAGAGCTCTATCTTTAAATACGGGGTGGTCAAACTCGATAGAGAATGACACCTTAAAGCCTTCAAATGGCACAAAACTCGCCGTTTTGTCACCATCTTCGACCGTCACAGGTCGTTTGATACGAATAAATTTCTTCGCCGCAGCCTGCTCCTGAATGCCGGCAGACTGAATCAGGAAGACAAATGGACCTGCACTTCCGTCCATAATAGGCACTTCCGGCGCACTGACCTCGACAATGGCATTATCAATGCCGAGGCCAGCCATGGCTGACAACAAATGCTCTACGGTCGATACCTTGACATCATCCTTGACCAAACTTGTAGAGAGGGTGGTATCGCCCACATTTTCAGCTTTTGCTTCAATTTCCACCACAGGGTCAAGATCAACCCGGCGAAAAATAATACCTGTATCAACTTCGGCAGGGAGCAACGTGAGGAACACCTTCTGCCCGGTGTGTAGTCCCACACCCGTGGCGCGGATAGCATTTTTGAGCGTACGCTGTCTGATCATTGTTTGAGTCTGGCTCTCGTTTTCGATGATAGGACATACATCTTGGGCGGGCGCGACCGCCCAACACCGTGTTACTGCCCCGAACTCATGGCAACAGTATTCACATGCTTAAGCAATATCGCCCGGAATCTGTGGCTATTAAAGCAGCGAACTATAGCACAAAATGCCTATTATCCACCAGCAACAACCACCCAGCCGCCCAAATGTGGTGCACACCTCACTTTTAACTCCAAATCTACCGGATTCATAGGCAGTCAATATCAATCAGCCTGCCGGCGTAAAAAAGCAGGTATATCAAGATATTCCATGTCGCGATCCGCGGCGGGAGAGACCTCACCTTGTCCCGTCGTACCATTGCGCATTACGGTTGGGCGGTCTAGCGCTGCATAATCCATTTGGCCATCGGGACGGCGTGTATTGTCAATAACAACTTTGGTCGGTGATTTCGCCGCATGGGCCGCACCTAAACCCGTTGCCACCACTGTGACACGCAACTCGTCGGTCAGTTCCGGATCGATGACCGTACCTACCACAATCGTCGCGTCATCCGACGAGAACTCCGCAATAGTATCGCCCACTTCCTGGTACTCACCCAAAGACAAGTCCATACCGGCTGTGATATTCACCAAAATGCCGCGAGCCCCCTGCAAGTTAACATCCTCCAGCAGTGGGCTACGGATAGCCGCCTCCGCAGCCTCGCGCGCTCGGGTTTCGCCCTCAGCATGAGCCGTCCCCATCATAGCCATGCCCATTTCAGACATAACTGTGCGAACATCGGCAAAGTCGACGTTGATCATACCCGGGCGAATAATCAAGTCGGCAATACCCTGTACCGCCCCCTGAAGAACACTGTTGGCCGCCTTAAATGCATCCAGCAGACTGGTCGCCTTACCCAGTACCGATAAGAGCTTTTCGTTGGGTATTGTAATTAACGAGTCAACGCGATCTTGCAGCTCCTTGATACCAGCATCGGCTATTTGCATACGCTTGCGCCCCTCAAAAGGGAACGGTTTAGTCACAACTGCAACCGTTAAAATGTCAAGGTCACGCGCCACTTCGGCCACGATCGGTGCGGCACCCGTTCCCGTGCCGCCGCCCATACCTGCGGCAATAAAGACCATATCCGCACCACTTAATACCTCAGCAATGCGCTCGCGATCTTCCATCGCAGCCTGACGGCCCACCTCCGGGTTCGCGCCGGCACCTAAGCCCTTCGTCATACTGTTACCCAGCTGCAATGCAACTCGAGCATCAATATCTTTCAGCGCCTGGGCGTCGGTGTTGGCACAAATAAATTCAACACCTTCAACATTATTGCCAATCATGTGCTTAACGGCGTTGCCACCACCACCGCCGACACCGATCACTTTAATGACTGCATTTTGTGGCATGCTATCTACTAATTCAAACATGACATTTCCCCTCTCTTCCATTAAAAGTCTAAAAAATTAAAATTCACCTTGAAACATTTTTTTCAGCTTGGCGAACAACGTCGGTTCACTTTCACTGGCCGGTGTCGCTGAATGTTCGCCCTGATGTTGCTTCAGGGCGTACTGCAAAAGTCCCACACCGGTGGAATAAATTGGATTATTAACAATATCGGACAATCCCGTAATATTTTGCGGAGCTCCTAGACGGACTGGCATATGGAATATTTCTTCAGCCAACTCCACGACCCCCTCCATTTTTGCTGTGCCGCCAGTCAGTACAATACCGGCGGGAATCATATCTTCAAAACCACTGCGGCGAACTTCCGCCTGAACCAGAGTAAAAAGCTCGTCATAGCGAGGCTCAACCACCTCCGCCAGTGCTTGACGGGATAAATTTCTCGGAGCACGCTCACCAACACTGGGAACCTTAATCGTCTCTTCCGGCCCAGTAAGCTTGGCCAGAGCACAGGCGTACTTAATTTTAATTTCTTCAGCATTCTGGGTTGGTGTACGCAATGCCATAGCGATATCGTTAGTCACCTGATCGCCAGCAATGGGAATGACACCCGTGTGACGAATAGCACCATCGGTGAATATCGCGATATCCGTAGTACCACCCCCGATATCAACAATACAAACTCCAAGCTCTCGTTCATCATCTGTCAAAACAGAATAACTTGAAGCTAACTGCTCAAGAATAATATCTTCAACATCCAACCCACAGCGTCTAATGCATTTGTCAATATTCTGCGCCGCATTCACTGCACAAGTTACCAAATGCACCTTAGCTTCAAGCCGAACACCACTCATTCCCAGTGGCTCTTTAACACCTTCTTGCTCATCGATTAAAAACTCTTGAGGCAAGATATGTAAGATTTTCTGATCAGCAGGAATAGCAACGGCCTGAGCGGCGTCAATTACTCGGTCAATATCCTGCGTGTAAACTTCGCGATCCTTAATGGCAACAATGCCATGAGAGTTCAAGCTGCGAATGTGGCTACCCGCTATTCCCGCATACACGGAATGAATTTGGCATCCAGCCATGAGTTCAGCCTCTTCAACGGCTCGCTGAATGGAGTGGACTGTCGATTCAATATTTACCACCACACCTTTTTTCAACCCGTTGGAACGACAAGAACCAATACCTACAATTTCCAGGTCCCCTTCAGGTGTAATTGCTCCGACAATGGCCACCACTTTCGATGTGCCAATATCCAGCCCTACAATCATTTTGTTATCGCTAGAGCCTGCCATCACTTGGACCCCTTTTCCTCAATCCTAAAATTGTTGTCATTGCTATTAGCCCGCCACATCCACAGACACTTCATATTGATCTGACCAAGCAACAGCCAAACCATTGGCATAACGCAAATCGATACGCTTGACTGCTTCAAAATGCTGCACAAGATACTCATCGTAAACCGTCAAAAAGCGCTGCACCTTTTCGGGGAGCTCATCTTTGCCCAATACCAGCAGCGCCCCCCCATCTAAACTCAATGTCCAGCCACCCAACTCGTCGACCCATAGCTTGCGAATATTCAGATTTCTCGAACGAACCATCTGCGACAGATCTTGAAACTGCCGCATAATTTTTTCAGAGATCCGCTCATCACCATCCAATACTGGCAACGCAGTTAGCCCATGGGTTTTATCGGTATGAATCACTTCACCGCGTTGATTCATAAAGCCAACTGCCCCCCACAAGGCAATAGGAGCTTGCTCAATAATGGTAACGGTCAACGTCCGCCCCAAACCTCTGGACACCACCACTCGCTCTATCCATGGGTGCCGTTCCAGGCTCTGTTTCAATTGCTTTATATCCAGCTTCACAAAGTCACGATTAATTGCCTCACTTATCAGCGCACTCGCCTCGCTTTCTGATAATTGGACAAACTCTCCTTCCACCTTGACGGAGTCCACCGGCTGCTGAACATCAAACTGCCAAAGCTCACCACCATACAAGTACAAGCCAACAGCACAAGTCACAAGCACGGTAAAAACGCCCGCTCGCCACAGCAAGACTGCAACATTGCTCCACGACGTCGCCGGGCGTTTTATCCCTCCTATTGGAGTAGCTTGGCGCACGTTTCTAGGTCGCTTAACCGGCTGACTCATATCGAAAAACTTTCATCCAGTATGGCTAGAGTTAGTGCGTCAAATGACAATCCATGCGCTTTCGCCGCCATTGGCACAAGCGAATGATTTGTCATGCCCGGTACAGTATTAACCTCTAGCATGTAAAATTTTCCGGCTTCGTCTGTCATCACATCAACGCGCCCCCACCCCCGACAGCCAATAGATCGGAAAGCTTCTAATGCCTGCTCTTGCAACTGAGCCTCTTTCTCCGTACTCAGGCCGCACGGGCATAAATACTGCGTATCACCGCTCACGTATTTCGCATCAAAATCGTAGAAGCTGTGCCCAGTTTCCAACTTTATAGGAGGTAATGCCTCGCCCCCCAATATTGCCACGGTGTACTCTGCACCCACGATCAGCTTTTCTGCGATTACAACGCCATCATAATTTGCTGCCAACTCATAAGCCTTTTGTAAAGCCTGTGCGTTATCCACTTTTGACATGCCAATGCTCGAACCTTCATGTACTGGCTTGACCATTACGACACCACCAAGCTCATTGAGCACCAACGACCAATCCGTCTGCGAACTTAGTATCCGGAATGCTGGAGTCGATACATCCATCGCTTGCCACAACTGCTTAGTGCGAAGCTTATCCATACCAATGGCCGAAGACTGCACGTCGCTGCCAGTGAATGGAATACTTAGATACTCAAGCACAGCCTGAATTCGGCCATCCTCACCGCCAGTCCCATGCAAGGCAATAAAAGCTCGATCCAACTGTGCTGCCTGCAAGTCAGCAATGCTGTTTTTACCAATGTCTATGCCTATGCAATCAACCCCTTGTGCAATCAATGAGGCTTCTACAGCAGCGCCACTTTTCAAAGAAATTTCACGCTCCGCCGAATGCCCGCCGTAAAGAACGCCAACCCGGCCATATTTCTTTGTATCTAAATTCGACACAGATAATGTCCTTCAGTATTAATCGATCAACTTGCGTTTAGCCAATTCAGCGGCCAATGCACCAACGTTACCTGCGCCTTGAGTGATGACGATATCGCCAGCCTTTACGATATCGCGGATCACACCAGGCACGCCGTCTACCCCCTCTACAAAGATAGGGTCGACCAAGCCCCGATTGCGGATGCTTCGGCAAAGATTCCGACCATCTGCCCCCGGCACGGGCTCTTCTCCCGCGCTATATACTTCTAACAGTATCAAAGCGTCAACGCCGGATAGCACCTCAACAAAATCTTCGAACAAGTCTCTTGTACGAGAATATCGGTGGGGCTGGTACACCATTACCAGACGTCTCTCGGGCCAGCCGTCGCGAATTGCCTTGATGGTTGCAGCGACCTCACGAGGATGATGTCCATAATCGTCAACCAACATTGCATCACCGGCCGCTACGGGATAATTACCGTAAACTTGAAATCGGCGACCTACGCCGGCAAAGTTTTTCAGACCGGCAACAATAGCTTCTTGGCTGACGCCCTCATCCAATGCAACGGCAATAACCGCTAGCGCATTCAATACATTATGCTCACCAGGAATATTGATCTGCACTGCCATTGACTGACTAATCCCAGCACCGACCACCTCGAAACGGGAGCGCATTTTTTCTTGTTGGATATTGATAGCACGCAGATCGCACTGCTCAGAAAAACCGTATGTCACAATGGCTCGTGACACATCGGGCAAAACCTCCATCACAACGGGGTCATCGCCACAAACGACAGCCAAACCATAGAATGGCAGATTGTGCAGAAACTCGACAAATGTCTGTTTAAGCCTGGAGAAATCACCATCATAAGTATCCATATGATCGGCATCTATATTGGTTACCACCGCTACCATGGGCTGCAGATGCAAAAAGGAAGCATCACTCTCATCAGCTTCGGCCACTAAATAACGGCTCTCTCCTAGCTGAGCGTTACTTCCTGTACTATTGACCAGACCACCAATAATAAAAGTTGGGTGCCGACCCGCTGCGTCTAAGACAGAAGCCATTAGACTCGTTGTGGTGGTTTTACCATGGGTTCCGGCTACCGCAATCCCGTGGCGATATCTCATTAGCTCGGCTAACATTTCTGCACGTCGCACGACTGGGGTACGATTGTCTCGTGCAGCAATCATTTCCGGATTGCGCTCATCAACCGCACTAGAGTTAACGACTACATCTGCCTGGGCAATATTCTCCGCGCTGTGACCAATAAAAATTGTCGCGCCCATAGTTTGCAGGCGCTGAGTTACCGATGACTCCTTCAAATCTGAGCCGGAAATATCATAGCCCTGATTAATCAAAACTTCTGCAATACCACTCATACCGGCACCGCCAATACCAATGAAATGTATACGGCGGATACGGCGCATCTCTGGCACTTCGTAATAGGTTATGGATTTATCCATGTGCCAATTCCTCAATTATTTTTGCAACACGTTGCGCGGCATTTGGGCGGTCAACTTTCCGCGCGCACTCAGCCATTTGCATAAGTTGCTTGCGATCCCCACAATGAGTACGGATCAAATCCGCCAGCTTTGCAGGCGATAAATCTTTCTGTGGCACACTCAACGCAGCCCCCACGCCAGCCAATACTGCAGCGTTATGAGTTTGATGGTCGTCAATAGCCGTTGGCAGCGGCACCAATAAAGAAGCCACACCCGCAGCTGACAGTTCAGCTATCGTTAGAGCACCCGCCCGGCAAATGACAAAGTCTGCCCATTCGTATGCAGCAGCCATGTCATCAATAAATGGCTCAATAGCCGCTTGCACCTGAACCTTCTTATACGCCGCAGCGGTAACCTCACCATGTTTCGCGCCACACTGGTGTCGCACATGAGGGCGCTCATTGACATTCAGTAGCGCCAAGGCCTGCGGCAGCAACTCATTTATCGCGAGCGCACCTAAACTGCCGCCAAGCACTAACAATCGCAAAGATTCAGCGTTACGCACCTTGTAACGATCCGCAGGCTCAGCCAATTTCGTTATCGACTCTCTAACTGGATTACCAACCCATTCACCTCGCTCGAAAACGCCATCAAATCCCGTCAATGTTCGGGCCGCCACGCGCGATAATATTTTGTTCGTTGTACCGGCAACGGCATTCTGTTCATGTACCACCAGCGGAACACCCAAAATTTTCGCCGCAATACCGCCGGGCCCAGATGCAAACCCTCCAAAGCCTACCACCACATCAGGTTTACGCTGGCGCAATACGCCAAGCGCCTGTAACACCGCCAACCCCACTAAAAATGGAGCCTTGATTAACCCAATGACGCCCCGACCGCGCACACCCTGCACACTCATAAAATCGAGTTCAATATTAGCGTCGGGCACCAACCTTGATTCAATTCCCCGGCGAGTTCCAAGCCAACTCAACTTAACTTCAGCGCCGCGTAATTCATTCGCCACCGCCAACGCCGGAAAGACATGGCCGCCCGTACCACCCGCCATAATCACAACACGTATCATGCGACACTCCCCGTTGTGGCGGTTGTTGGTCGGACCCGAGAAGAGTTAGTCACTGCAGTGCGTGTCGCAGGCACAACCCTTACTTCCATACTTGCCCGCATAACCAGCGCTAGCATTGAACAGCAAACAATCAAGCTACTTCCACCGTAGCTGATAAACGGCAGCGTAAGCCCCTTGGTAGGCAACAACCCACAAGCGACGCCAATGTTAATAAACACCTGCAACGCAAATATTATCGCCACACCAAAGCATGCGTAGGAATAAAACAATAACCCCCGGCCGTAACAACGCATGGCTACAAGTAGAATTCGCTTAATAAGTAAGGCAAACAAAGCCAATAGAACCACGCAACCGATCAATCCCATTTCTTCTGCGAATATGGAAAAGACAAAGTCGGTATGGGCCTCGGGCAAGTAAAATAACTTTTGTACACTGTTACCTAAACCTACTCCCAGCCATTCGCCACGACCAAATGCAATCAATGACTGCGTCAACTGGTAACCGGAATTGAATTGATCCGCCCAGGGGTCCATGAACGTCACTAGACGCTTCAACCGATACGGACTCGCCACAGCCAAAACGGCCAGAACCCCGATTGCGCCCATTGCCATCGGCAGAAAGTATCGCAACTTCAGCCCGGCGATAAACATGATGGCAATACTGGTGGCACCAATTACGACCGTACTACCGAAATCTGGCTCCATCACCAACAGCATTAAAATCATTCCCAGCAGGGCAATAAGCACTCCAAATTCTTTCCAACTATTCACTGTCGACGGGTGGCGCTTGGCAAAATAGCTGGCGAAAAAGACAATAACCGCAAACTTGGCCAACTCCGATATCTGTACAGCAAAGAAGCCAAAACTAATCCAACGTTGCGACCCGTTTACTTTCTTACCAACACCAGGTATCAGAACCATTACCAGCAGCACCAGTGCCAAAACCATCAAGGGCACACTCAACGTTTTCCACAGCGAACCTGGAATAAGAAAGACTACCGCGCTGCTCGCCACACCCATTAAAAGAAATATTAGATGACGCTCGACGAAGTAAAAAGTGTCACCATACTGCGCCGCAGCGAAAGCGATCGAAGCGGATGCAACCATCGTCACACCAATCGACACCAACACTGCCCAAAGCGTAAGCAATGTCCAATCCGGCTCGGCCGATGGAAGTATGAGCTGCCACTTATTCATTGGCCGCCTCCTTTACCCAGCGGGTAAAGACCTCTCCACGCTGCACGTAATTGTCAAACTCGTCGAAACTTGCACAGGCCGGACTCAACAAAACGGTGTCACCAGGCGCTGCTAATAACCGGGCTTGCTCACAAGCCTGCAGCATTGTGTCTACACGTTTAATCTTGGAAAACTGGCACAATGACTCTTCCAGTATTCGAGCGTCCCGACCATACACTACAATACTTCGAGCATGCTCTATTAAAGCTGGCAACAACGCGGAAAAATTTGCCTCTTTGGCGATACCGCCAAGCATTACCACCAACTTTCCATCGTTTTGCGACAAGCCATTGATAGCGGCTAAAGTGGCGCCGACATTTGTACCTTTAGAGTCATCAATAAATCCAACACCGCCAACTGACATGACCCACTGACAACGATGTGGCAATCCCTCGAAGTTCCGCAAAGCGCTCAACATAGCGACACGCTCAAATCCTGCAGCCTTACCAATAGCCAAGGCTGCCAATGCATTGTCAACATTATGCGCACCAACAATTCGAAGCTCGCTGACCTTCATAATTGGCTCAAGCTGATCACACAACCAAAGCACGCCGTCGCGCATCTGGGTGCCCATATTCTTAAAATCTGCACTGCCACCAAACCCCGATACTATTGCATCGGCTGATAGTGGTGGGTGCGTCAAAACATCCCTGCGGTTAACCACCACCTGCTCAGCGCCAAAATAGACTCGCTGTTTAGCTGCATGATAGGCCTGCATCGAGTCATACCGATCCATATGGTCGGGGCTGATATTCAAAACACTGGCAACTTTTGCGTTAAGCTTTGTGGTAGTTTCCAGCTGAAAGCTCGAAAGCTCCAGCACATAAAGCTCTACACTCTCATTCAACAGATCTAGCGCGGGCGTTCCCAAATTACCACCGACGGCTACGTGCACTCCCTGTTGCGCAGCCATATCTCCCACCAAAGTCGTCACCGTACTCTTTGCGTTAGAGCCCGTAATAGCAATAATGGGTGCTTTTGCATAACGTACAAACAGGTCAATATCCCCAATCAGACTCACCCCTCGCTCTTTGGCGCTGACAAGCTGAGGCTGTTTGAGACTAACTCCGGGACTAACCACAACTTCATCCATGGAGCACAATAAATCCTCATCCCACCGACCAAATTCACAGTGTATTTCAGGATATTCCTGAGCAATAAGCTCAGCATTCGGCGGCCGTACTCGCGTATCAAAAAACGCGAAGCGAACTTGCAAACCTTGCAAAAAGCGGGCAACAGACAAACCGGTAACTCCGGTGCCTACAATCGCCACGCATTTGCTTGTTGCAATCAGTCCGCTCACAATTCTCGCCTCAACGTAGTTTCAATGTCGCCAGGCCAAAAAGCACCAGCATCACAGTAATAATCCAGAACCGAACAATCACACGTGGCTCGGGCCAACCCTTGAGTTCAAAATGATGATGTAGCGGTGCCATTCGAAATATTCTTCTACCCGTTAGTTTGTAAGAGCCAACCTGTAGAATCACAGACACGGTTTCCATGACAAAGACGCCACCCATTATGAAGAACACTATTTCGTGACGGACAATAACCGCGATTATTCCCAGTGCTGCCCCCAGAGAGAGCGCACCGACATCTCCCATGAACACTTGAGCGGGATACGTGTTGAACCACAGGAACCCTAACCCAGCGCCACACAGCGCCGCGCAAAAAACAACCAGCTCACCACTACCAGGCACATGCGCAATGTGTAGATACTGAGCAAACTCAAAGTGCCCGGTCACGTAGGCAATCACCCCGAGCGCAGCCGCAACCATCACTGACGGCATAATGGCGAGGCCATCCAGTCCGTCCGTCAAGTTCACAGCGTTACTTGAGCCAACTACAACCAAGTACGTAAGCACGACGTAGAACAGCCCCAGCTCCAAAGCTACACTCTTAAAGAATGGCAAAAACAATTGTGTTTCGACCGCCTCGGTTGCCGTCATATACAAAAAGACGGCCGCCCCAATACCGGCTACTGATTGCCAAAAGTATTTCCAGCGGGCAGGTAATCCGCGAGAGTTTTTCTGTACCACTTTTCGGTAGTCATCGACCCACCCAACGGCACCGAACACTGCCGTAACCAGCAGCACCACCCAAACGTACCGATTGGCCAAATCAGACCAAAGCAGCGTACTGATAAAAATTGCTGCCAATATAAGAGTACCGCCCATTGTAGGCGTGCCCGATTTGGTTAGATGAGACTGGGGGCCGTCATCTCGTACTGACTGACCAATTTGCAACTGGTTCAGCTTGCGGATCATCCATGGCCCTAGCAGCAGGGATATCCCCAGGGCTGTCATCACGCTTAAAATTGCACGCAGTGTCAAATACTGAAACACATAGAATGCGCTACTGTATTCCTGCAACCGCTCAGCCAGCCAGAGCAACATTAGAGTTCATCCTCATCAATCAATGCCCCGGCGACTAAATCCATCCGCGCGCTGCGAGAACCTTTTATAAGAACGGTACAATCGCTATCCGTAACGACCGAAAGTAAATGTTCGAGCAAATCTTTTTGATTCTCAAAATGTTTACTTGGCCCACTAAAATTTTCACTTACTGCACGGGCCATAGGACCAATGGTAAAAACTGCCTGCAACGCCTTGCCTGAGGCATACGCCCCTATCTCTGCGTGGTGTAAATGCGACTCTTCGCCAAGCTCTCCCATTTCCCCCATAACCAATATGTTGGCACCCTTTATATCTGCAAGCACATCAATCGCCGCTCGAACGGAGCCCGGGTTTGCATTGTATGAGTCGTCAATAATAGTGCTGCCGTTTGGCCCCCGGCAGAATTTCATACGGCCATTGACCGATGAAAATTTGCTTAATCCACACACAATAGCCTCATCACTTGCGCCTACCGCATAGGCACAACAAGTTGCGGCCAGTGCGTTTCTCACGTTGTGATAACCCCCCACGGACAAACAAATGGGTAGCGTTCGCCCTAACAGTTGAATTTCAAACTGAAGCCCAGTATCAGTCACTTCAATATTGGATGCGTAGCAGTGGGCCGCTGTGTTTTTCAGTGAAAAACTCAATAGTGTCCTATCTTTTAATTGTGCAAGCCACTGACCGGAGAACTGGTCATCCAAATTTACGACACAACAACCATCAGCTTTGACACCTTGATAGATTTCTCCTTTTGCATCTGCAACCCCCTCTAGCGAACCAAAACCTTCGAGGTGCGCGGGCATAACATTATTGACTAGAGCAACATCCGGCACAGCGAGTTCACACAGGTAAGCAATCTCTCCTATTGCACTAGCGCCCATTTCAATCACCGCGTAGCGCTCCTGCCCGGTTAGGCGCAGCAGCGTGAGAGGCACACCAATGTGGTTGTTTAAATTACCTTGAGTAGTCAACACCTCACCATGCTCTCGCAAAATACCGTCAACCATTGTGCGCACAGTGGTTTTGCCACTGGAGCCGGTAATCGCCACTACCGGCGAGTTAAAACGCGAGCGATTAGCGCGCGCCAACTCACCTAGCCCCAAGACGGTGTCATCCACTTGCAATTGCGCTAGTGAGCAAGTGGGGTCAATCGTATCCACCATGGCGCCTACAGCGCCCATTTCCTGGACCTGATGCAAATATTCGTGAGCGTTAAAGTTGGGGCCACGTAGCGCGACAAAAAAATCACCTGCCTTGATCGCCCTCGAATCCGTACAAACTTTCGAAAAAGGACCGCTATCGGCGGTCATAACCGTCGTGAAGAATCGAGAAAGCTGACGGTGTAACTGGCCAATCGACATAACTCCAATCACGCGCCTACCCTCCGCTTTGCCAATGCTTGCCGGGCGCAATCTACATCGCTAAAGGCCAATTCAGTGTCCGCAAAAATCTGTACCTGTTCATGCCCCTTACCTGCAATGAGCACGGCGTCGCCTTTGGCGGCCTGCTGCACGGCTAATGCGATGGCTTTATCTCGCTCCGCAATAACCAGACACCTCTCAGGACTGTGCATACCCCGGACAATTTGCGAGGCAATGACGGCCGGGTCTTCATTGCGAGGATTATCATTGGTGACAATAACGTAATCAGCCGTTTTCTCCGCCGCCCGGCCCATAACGGGCCGCTTGTCAGCATCGCGGTTACCGCCACAACCAAAGACACACCACAGACTGCCCTTGGTATGTTGTTTTACCGCACGCAATGCTTTTATCAGAGCATCAGGGGTGTGGGCATAATCTACGACAACCTGAATATCTTGAGCGCCGCCAATGGAGACCTGCTCCATCCGACCAGGAGCTGGCTTCAATGTCGGCAATAGGGGAGCAGTTTCCGCCAAGCTGTAACCTCGCAGCAAAGCGGCAGCCACTGCGGCTAGTAAATTGCTTGTATTGAACTCGCCAATCAATGGGGATGAAAATTCAGCCGTTTCGCCTTGGTAATGGACATAACCGCTAACCCCCTCGCACGAATAGTCGAGAGAGCTGCAAAATAAATCAGCCTTGGGGTTGCGTGTTGAGTAGGTCAGGCACGAGCCATTTCTAGCGGCGCGCGCCTGCAAACTTTGACACCAGGAATCATCGATATTAAGTACGGCATGACGAAAGTTACGACTCTTTAGCAGCTTAGCCTTGGCTTTGCCGTACTGTTTTATATCGCCGTGGTAATCAAGATGATCGTGGGATAGATTGGTAAAAACCCCGGTCGTAATACAAACATCCTTAACTCTATGCTGTATTAATGCGTGAGAGGAGACCTCCATAGCCAAACACTCAACGTTCGAATCTACAAGTTCGCGTATCAGTCTCTGAGTTGTAATCGGATCTGGCGTGGTTAAACCGGTCGCGACCAACGACTCCTGTCGACAGCCGTAGCCTAGCGTCCCCATGACAGCGGAAGATTTTCCCAACTGCTGCAAAAGCTGCGCAATGAGAAGCGTACAGGTAGTTTTGCCATTGGTTCCGGTTACACCAATGACATCCAGCTGGGTGCTCGGGTCACCATAGACAATACCGGCCAAGTGACTCAATTGCTTATCGAGCTTTTCTACCCAGATAACCTTGTCATCATCCAATCGCTTGTCGAAGCCGGCCTTATCCGCTAGCACCGCGACAGCTCCAGCTTGCAAAGCGTCATCAATAAAGTCAGTCGCATCAACCCGGGCACCTTTTAGCGCCACAAAAACATTGCCCGGTAGAACTTTCCGGCTGTCCTGCGTAATGCCATTGAGTACCTCAGCGGCGAGACCTTGGTCCAGCTCGCTCACGAGCGCTTCGAGTGGCAACGGTTTAACACTGGCCATTACAACGCCACCCCACTGCTCGCCACTTGCTCGGAAAATTTTGAGTGAACCGTTAGGCGGGATGCGCTCGACTTAGGCGGCTCCTGCAACAAACGCAACGCGCCCTCGGTAATGCTAGCGAAAACGGGAGCGGCAACTTGCCCACCGTGATACTTCGTATCGCGCGGCTCATCAATAACAACAGCGACTATAATTTCGGGGTCATCAAGTGGCGCAACCCCCACGAAAGAGCCGATATAAAGATGATCAGCATAGCCACCTGCGTCCGCCTTATGCGCCGTACCTGTTTTGCCAGCGACCGGATATGCATCAATAAAAGCTCTGCTGCCAGTGCCGTCATCGCTTACCACCTTGCGTAACATTTTCATTACGGCCTGCGCATGCTCAGGCGCCACCACGCGCTGAGTTGGCGCAGGCTTATCGGTTCGCAGCAAACTGACAGGGCGCCGAACGCCTTCATTGGCGATTACCGCATAAGCCTGAGCCAACTGCAGCACCGTTAAATTGAGCCCATAACCGAACGCATATGTAGCTTTCTGGATCGGTTTCCAATGGTCGTATTCAGGCAGAACACCCACCGCCTCGCCCGGAAACCCAGTACCGGTTCCTTGCCCCAGACCTAACCGGTAATACATATTGCGAACAACATCCGGCTCAAGCGCCAATGCCATTTTGGTCATACCCACCTGACTCGATTTTGCAATTACCCGTGTCAGATCGAGCTCACCATAGTTCACCGGGTCCAGTAAGGTTTTACGCCCCACCTGCACATAACCTGGAGTGGTGTCGATTACGGTATAAGGCTTGAACTTACCACTTTCGAGAGCCGCCATAACCGCGAACGGCTTGATCGTTGAGCCGGGCTCAAAAACATCCGTAATGGCGCGATTGCGCAGGCTGGCCGTGTCAATATTGCTGCGATCGTTGGGGTTATATGAGGGCTGGTTGGCCATTGCCAACACCTCGCCGGTCTTGGCATCAAGCACAACCACGGAACCAGCTTTAGCACCAAAATCGCCAACTGCCTGTTTCAATTGCCGATAGGCAAGATACTGCAGGCGCAAATCAATACTGAGCGCCATTGGTTGGCCACTGCGCGCCGATTTAATCAACCCCAGCTCTTTGATGGTGCGGCCACGCAAATCCTTCATAACTTGCTTGGCACCCGACTCCCCGGCGAGCCAGGCGTCGTAGGCCAGCTCCATCCCCTCCTGACCGCGATCATCAATATCCGTCATGCCGACCAAATGCGCCGCGACCTCGCCCGCCGGATAATAGCGGCGGTATTCGCGCTGGCTGTAGACGCCGTCCACACCTAAATCGAGGATTAGCCCTGCCTCGTGCGGCGGCAAATGACGCTCCAGATACATAAATTCTTTGCCGCTGAACTTCGCCAAACGCGATTCCAGTGTGGCATTGTCCCAGCCCAAAGCTTGCGACAGGCGAGACCAATCTTTGGGGTGCTGCAATAACACCTTGGGGTTCGCCCAAATTGATTCGACTGGTGTACTTACTGCCAGCGGCTCGCCATTGCGATCGGTAATCACACCGCGGTAAGCGCTGATCGACTCAGTCCTTACGGTACGCGCCGCACCTTGCCCCTGAAGAAACTCGAACCCGCGATCGGCGTCAGGAAGTACCTGCAAAGAAGCCATGCGCCACAACAAGACGGCAGCCAGCAGCAGCATGACGACAACCACGCTGTAAAAACGCCACGACTGTAAGCGCTGCTGCTGCATTTATTATTCCTTCCCCACAAATATTATGTTCTCTGCCGCAGGTACATGCATATGCAGTACCTGCTCCGCTTCCGAATGCACTCGCGAGTAAGATGCCCAGGTGCTTTGCTCCAACAAAAACTGACCCCACTCAACCTCTAGCTCTGCAGACGCTCGCCGCAAACTTTCCAGCTGATCGGTTTCTCGTCGCACCTTATGCGTCACATTGACCACCATCAACGCTGACACAACACACATCACCCAAAGCGTCACGACCAACCAGCGACCTGCCATTAATCGCCCCGTCTACGCTATTTTTTCAGCCACGCGCATAACAGCACTGCGTGATCGAATATTTTTCTCCAACTCCTGCGAGCCTGCCTTTATCGCTTTGGAGCGACTTTTCAAGCGGCGGTTGAGCTGATCGTCCATCAAAGGCACCCCGCGCGGCACCGGATCACCTTTTTCCTGACGACGAATAAATCGCTTCACCATGCGATCTTCCAGCGAGTGGAAGCTGATCACCACCAGCCGACCGCCGACCGCTAAAACTTCAAGTGCCTGCTCTAGGGCAGCCTCAAGATCAGTCAACTCATTGTTAATATGTATACGGATTCCCTGAAACGCCCTTGTCGCTGGGTGCTTACCCTTTTCCCATGCAGGATTAGCATCCTTGAGAATTTGTGCCAGACGCCCGGTGCGCTCAATAGGCGATTGAGCGCGCTCACGAATCAGAGCTCTCGCCATACGTTTGGCAAAACGCTCCTCACCAAACTCCTTCATGACACGAGCCAACTCTGCCTCACTGGCCGTATTGACCCACTCGGCAGCACTCTGGCCACGGCTGCGATCCATCCGCATATCCAACGGACCGTCATGCAAAAAACTGAAACCTCTATCGGCGTCATCGAGCTGAGGCGACGACACCCCCAGATCCAATAACACGCCAGACACCTTTCCCATCAAGCCGCGCGTTTCGACCAGACTCCGCATATCGGCAAAACTGCAGTGAGCGATTTCGAAGCGGGACTCTCCGCCAAAACGCTCAGCTGCAACCGCGATCGCATCGGTATCCTTATCAATGGCCAGCAAACGGCCGGCCGGCGCCAATTTCTGAACGATTTGTGCTGAATGGCCGCCACGCCCGAAAGTGCCATCGATGTAAAACCCCTCTGGCTCCACAACGAGCGCTTCTACCGCCTCTTGCTCGAGCACGGTAATATGAGGCTGCTGATCCATAGGGCCTCCTAAAGCACCAACGATTGCAATTCTGCCGGAATGTCGTCATCGCCCGGCTCCTCCATCAGAGCCGTCCAAGCCGATTCATCCCACAATTCCAACTTGTCACCCAATCCAGCCAACATCAGCTTTTTATCCAGACAGGCATGACTGCGCAGGGTTGGCGGCACCAAAATTCGTCCGTTGCCGTCCAGCTCTAACGAGCATGCATGACCAATAAGCAGGCGCTGCACTCGACGCGCCTGCCGGTTCATCGCGGGTAGAGCCTGAATGGCGGGAAGGATTTCCTTCCAGCGAGACTCCGGATAAACCAACAAACATTTATCTTCGGTGTGCGCAGTAACCACCAAACGACCGGCACACAGCTCCACCAACCCCTCTCTAATCTTGGTCGGTATGGCCATGCGCCCTTTGGCGTCCATATTGATGGAATAGTTACCTGTAAACACGATTCACCACTTTTTGGGGCGTGGAGTCCACTAAAAACCACTATTACCCACTTTTCTCCACATTGGCACACTATAAATCGGGTGGAGCCAAAGTCAAGCAAGCGACTTAGAAATTGCGGCTAAAATTCACAAAATGAAGGGGATAATGCAGTAAACAGACGATAAGTGGGGTGCTTCTTGCCAGATGATGCAAGACCTTTCCTAGCATTTTCAATGCGATAGCGCGCACTCTTAAGAAACCACTTTAAGTTGGTGATTATTTGGACGTAAAGGAGGGTGTATATTAGATAGTAACGCTATAAGAAAAGTAAATCGGAGTCGGCCTGTAAGCCGGGTTCTGTCGTGGACAATCATTCATCTGGGATGCGCGTCACCGCACACCTCATGCGACCTACCCGAATCCAGTGCGGGCCACACCAATGGATTCCTATTTGGTCTTGCTCCGAGCGGGGTTTACCATGCCACGAACTGTTACCAGTCGCGCGGTGCGCTCTTACCGCACCCTTTCACCCTTACCGGCCACAATACATGTGACGTAGGCGGTCTACTCTCTGCTGCACTTTCCGTAAGCTCGCACTTCCCAGGCGTTACCTGGCGCTCTGCCCTATGGAGCCCGGACTTTCCTCCACCTTAACACCAGAGGTGATAAAGCAGCGACTGCCGAGCCGACTCCGAAGCGTCACCATACCGCCGGACAGCTAAAAGTCAAGCCTTTACATTGTCCAGCGCCCACTGATAGAGCTCATTTTTGCGTAACCCCGTCAAGCGCGAAGCAAGTGCGGCGGCTTTTTTGACGGGCAATTCTTCTAACAGCACACGCATTGTGTGCGCCACACCCTCATCAATAACCGCCTCTCGCTCAGGTGCGCCGCGCACCAGAACTACAATTTCACCCCGCTGCTGGTTACTGTCCCCAGCAATCCAATCACACATTTTTTCGAGTGACATCCCAGCTATGGTTTCGAATGCTTTACTTATCTCGCGAGCCAAGACCACCTCCCGCTCAGCACCAAACACATCCCGCATGGCCGTCACACTCTCGAGTACACGGTGTGGAGCCTCATAGAATATTATCGTTCGGGGCTCTGTTGTCAGGCGCTCCAAACGCTGCCGACGCGCTTGCGCCTTAGCAGGCAAAAAGCCTTCAAATATAAATCGATCAGAGGGCAAGCCAGCTGCACTTAATGCCGCAATCACGGCACAGGCACCGGGGATGGGGACCACGCGAACACCCTGCGCTCGCGCCTCGCGAATCAATCGATAGCCAGGGTCGGAAATAAGCGGAGTTCCTGCATCGCTGATTAATGCCAAATCTTCGCCCTGCTCCAGCATTGCCAGAAGGCTGGCCGTTTTTCTGTCATCGGAATGATCGTGATAAGCCGTTGTCCGTGTCTGAATGTTAAAATGATCCAGCAATCTGGAGCTGTGTCGAGTATCCTCACACGCAATGAGACTGACAGACTGTAAAGTCTGTATTGCGCGCGGCACCATATCGGCCAAATTGCCAATCGGCGTAGGCACGACATAAAGTGTTCCCTGTGAGTTGGTCATATGACATTTCCGCCCAGACAAAACAAGCAGTTTAACATTCACCGAAGAGAACTCTAATAATCTTGGGTCTTGGCACCGACAAAGATCGCGACAAAGCAGCGGGCTTCAGTGGACACTGCCGCCCCTCACAGCGATAATCTCCTACGCCACATACTGACCCAACACGTAGGCCCAACACGAGCTACTCCATGCAGACAAAATTAGCCTTAATCCTTGCCACCACAGCAATCGCACTGTTGCTCGCCAGCTGCTCAACGCAGGTAGAAAAGGGTAGCACCTCTGCGCCAGACAGTGCACTGAACCAAAATGCACTGGAGCGTCAAATCAACAACCTGGTCCGTCAAGCTCGGCAGGCGCCAGCGCGCGAAAGACCACAGATTCTGCTACAGGCTGCGCAACTGCTGCTTGAGCAAAACCAAAATGACTGGGCCTACAACCTTATTCAGACAATTGATCCGGCGCTCATCGGCGACTATACCTTTATCACCTACACGGACGTTTACAGCAAAGCCGCTATCAATTCGGGGCACTTTATCGGCGCGCGCAAAGCTCTCTCTGACCCTCGACTGGAAGCTGTTTGGCACTTACAGACGGCGGCCCAACAGCAGCGTACACTCGAACGGCGCGCTGAAATTGAATCTTTATTGGGTGACTATCGTCAAAGCCTTACCGCCCGCCTGCAACTCGGCCAATACCTTGCTGATGACAGCAGTCAGCAATTTAACAACGAAGCAATCTGGCAAGATCTGATGAGCCTTCCCACCGAAGAGCTCGATGCATTGCGTCAAAGCGAGCAACCCGAGCTGCGCGGTTGGAGCGAGCTGGCATACATCAGTCGCAATAACGCCGCCAACTTAAATGAACAATTGCGCAGCGTTGAACGCTGGCAAAATAACTGGCCTCAGCACCCTGCGAGCATCGACATGCCAAGCGATCTGCAGCTCTTGCGATCTCTTATATCCCAACAACCCAAGCAAATTGCCTTACTCTTGCCCCGCCAGGGGCGGCTGGCCGCGGCCGCGTCTGCCGTGCTAGACGGATTTCTCGCGGCTTATTACAATTTGGGCAAAGACGAACCTCACCCAGTAATTCGTCAGTACGATAGCAGCAGCACCGACATTAATACGCTGCTAGATCGCGCCGTGGGCGACGGCGCCGAGCTCATTATTGGCCCGCTGGCGAAGGAAAATGTCGACATTCTCGCTAGCCGAGCACAGTTGCCAGTACCGGTTTTAGCGCTTAACTACCAAGACAGCCAAGCCGACAAGCCCGCCTCCCAACAACCACTGGCCGCTCCCAACATGAACGGTGCCGCACTGTTCACGCCTGAACTATACCAATTTGGCCTGGCGCCAGAAGATGAAGCCAAACAGGTGGCTCACCTCGCCCACTTAATGGGGCACAAACGGGCAATGATTATTGCCCCTGACATAAGCTGGGCAGAGCGCAGTGTTGCAACCTTCATTGAGCAATGGAAATCATATGGCGGCGAAATTATTTTAGACAGTCGCTACATCGGTGCTGGAGATTTCTCCGATGTGATAAAAACAGCCATGAGAATAAATAACAGCGAAGAGCGCCACAAACAGTTGCGGACAATAATCTATACCAACATGGAGTTTGAGCCTCGCCGCCGCAAAGACATCGACGTGATTTTCCTAATTGCCACCCCCAAAGACGCGCGGCAAATCAAGCCCACCCTGGCTTTCCATTACGCCGGCAATATACCCGTTTTTGCAACCAGCCAAATATACACGGGCGAAACCGACCCCAAGGGTGATCGCGACCTGAACGGAATTCGTTTTAGCACCTTACCCTGGCTGTTTGATCAGGGGGCGGAAGCGAGAGATATTGATACATACGCAGACGCGCCGCAAGCCTACAATCGTCTGCACGCATTGGGTGCCGATGCCTTCCACTTATACCCCCGTCTACCACAACTAAAACGGCTTCCACAAACCCGACTGAATGGAGCCACCGGAGTGCTAAGCATGAAAAGCAACAAACAAATTAGTCGCCAACCAGTGTGGGCAGAATTTCGCGAGGGCATTGCTCAACAACTATCAACCCAAGCCCTCACTCCGGCAGCCACCGAATAGCAGACATGAAGTGGCTTAAAGCCAAGAGGGCTGGTAACAGCGGCGATCAGGCCGAGAATTTAGCTATGCGTTTTTTGCGCAATCAGGGGCTGAAATTACTCGATCGGAATATTCGCAGTACGTACGGCGAAATTGATTTAGTCATGAGCGATGCTGGGACAGTGGTCTTCATTGAAGTCCGACTGAGAACAAATCAGCGCTACCAAAGCGCCGCTGAAAGTGTAGTTCACAGTAAACAGGCCAAGCTATGGGCTACGGCGCAACATTACCTGCAGAAGGAAAACTTAGCAGATAAGGTACCCTGCCGCTTTGATGTGGTAGCATTGAACTCACTGGATAAAAACGCCTCTATAGATTGGATCCGCAATGCATTCAACCTATGATGCGGTCAAAACTTGCGAACATTATCGGCCTGCATTGGCCCCAAACAGCCAGCTCGCCACATCACGCGGCACTATGTAGATTAGGTCAACTATGGAACAGCGGGTCATAACCCTCTTTCACGAAAGTATTGAAGCGAAAATGCAGTCCGGGGAGCAGTTGGCGCCGTTAATTGCACACGCCTCTGAGTTGATTGTCGAAAGCCTTCTCCATGAAGGTAAAATTCTTACCTGCGGCAACGGTGCCAGTGCGGCGTTAGCGCAAACCTTTACGTCAACGTTAATAAATCGCTTCGAACACGAAAGACCTAGCCTGCCAGCATTGAATATTGGCGCCGACAATATCACCCAGTCGGCGATTGCCCAAGATTACACTTACAACGAAATTTACGCGAAGCAAATTCGCGCACTAGGAAACCCAGGCGATATCTTGATCCTGCTTAGCGCTGCCGGTAACGCCAGTAATTTGCTACAAGCCATCAGTGCAGCTCATGACCGTGACATTCCTGTAGTCGCTCTGACCGGCCGCGATAGCGACGACATTGTCGCATTACTGGACAATCGCGATGTTGAACTGCGAGCGCCAGAAATGTCCTACGCCAGAACCCATGAAGTTCATTTACTAAGTCTATTTTGTCTTTGCGATCTGATAGAGCAACAACTATTCGGAGGTCACGAATAATGTCCTTTAGGCTGATCACCTGTGCACTGTGCATGTTGGCGATACTGAGCGCTGGCTGTACGACAATTATAAGTGCCACCACCGACGAGCCCATTACGATTGACCCTGGCAAGCGCTCACTCGGAGTAAAGATCGATGACAATCAAATAGAAACCATTGCATCAGTCAATATTGACAAGGCACACCCGATGCTCGATCAGGCACCGGTTAGCGCCCACAGTTTTAATGCGGTTGTACTACTGGTAGGACAAGTGCCAACCAACGAAATGCGTGAACTGGCCGGAACCACGGTCAAAAAGCTGCCCAACGTTCGTCAGGTTCACAATGAACTGCAAGTGCAGGCCCCCATTTCGTTACTGGACGGCGCCAATGACAGCTGGCTGACGACAAAAATCAAATCTAAACTATTAGCAAATCGCGAGATAGACGGTGGCCGCCTGCACATCGTGACCGAAAACAATACCGTGTTCTTAATGGGCCTGGTAACGCGGACGGAGGCGGAAACAGTTACCAATATCGCCCGCCATACCGGGGGAGTACAAAAAGTCGTCAGGGTTTTTGAATACATCGATTAAACAGGGAATCTATTATGGACATTTCAACCATTGTTTTTCTAGTCGTCATCGCCGTTATTGTTTTTTACGCCATCGGCATTTACAACAAGCTAGTCAGCCTTAAGAATCGCTTCGAGAACTCCTTCGCTCAAATTGAGGTACAGCTTAAGCGTCGTTACGATCTAATCCCCAACCTTGTGGAAACAGCCAAGACCTATCTCGCACACGAAAAAGACACCCTCACGGCCGTAACAGAAGCCCGCAATCAGGCCATGGCAGGCCTACAAGCGGCATCTTCCTCCCCGGGCGACGCCGGCGCGATGGCACAATTGGCAGGCGCTGAGGGCGTACTTTCCAATGCGCTGGGCCGACTCAACATGGTGATGGAGGCTTACCCCGACTTAAAAGCATCCGCCAACATGCAGCAAGTGTCAGAAGAGCTCACCAGTACGGAAAATAAGATTGCCTTCGCACGTCAAGCGTTTAACGATTCAGTAATGAATTACAACACCTACAAGCAAAGCTTCCCACCCGTAGTCTTCGCGAACATGTTTGGACACTCCGAAGATGCCAGCCTACTGGAGTTTGAAGATAGCGAACAGATCCAAGAAGCACCCAAAGTTCAGTTCTAAGGCCAGCCAATGAACTTCTTTGAGCAACAGGATATTGCCAAGCGTAACACCCGCAAACTAGTCGCCTTGCTGCTGCTGGCCATACTATCGCTGGTTGCGGTAACCACAGCGCTCTTTGTCGCGGTTACCTATTACCTCCAGACCGGCAACAGTGTTTTTGTCATGGAGACAGCCGGCATGAACTTTTGGCAAAAGGTCGGCACCCTGATCAATTGGGAAACTATTGCTGGCATTGGTCTAATTGTCATAACGGTTGTCATTCTTGGCGGGCTCTACAAATATTTACAGTTAGGTCGGGGCGGAAGTGCCGTTGCCGAGGCACTCGGTGGACGCTTAATCAACCAAGACAGCACTGACGGCGCAGAACGACGCCTCCTCAATATTGTCGAGGAAATGGCGATTGCTTCGGGCACCCCGGTACCTCCTGTATATGTTCTTGAAGAGAGTGCCATCAACGCATTCGCCGCCGGGCACACGCCACAAGATGCCGTTATTGGCGTTACCCGTGGATGCATCGAAACGCTCAATCGCAGTGAGCTGCAAGGTGTGATCGCCCACGAGTTTAGCCACATTTTTCACGGTGATATGCGACTGAATATGCGACTAGTCGCTCTTTTGAACGGCATTTTGTTACTCGGGTTGATTGGCCAGTATATGCTGCGCGGCTCGATGTACAGAAGCGTGGGCCGCTCCAGCAAAGACAACTCTCAAGGTGCAATAATGGGCGCCGGCCTGGCATTGATGGTTATCGGCTACGCCGGTACTTTTTTTGGGAGCCTGATTAAAGCTGCCGTTAGCCGCCAACGCGAATTCCTCGCCGATGCCTCGGCAGTTCAATTTACCAGAGACAATCAGGGCATTGCGGGCGCTCTCAAGAAAATTGGCAGCGTCCCTTCCGGGAGTAAACTTGAAGCTCAACACAGTGCCGAATTTAGCCATATGTATTTTGGCCAAGGAGTCTCCACTGCATTTAATAGCTTAATGGCAACCCACCCGCCACTCAGCGAACGCATAAAACGCGTACAGCCAGACTGGGACGGTGAATTTCCAGCCGCCACACACACAGCAACTGCTGAAGCAGCGCCTGCGGAAGCAACATCGCACAGCAGTACCCACTCAGCACACGCGGGCTTTAGCGCTGACCCAGCCGCTGCTTTTCACACCGCACAAATGGCAGCCGCTGTCGACCACATTGGCCAACCGAATACCGAGGACATTGCACAGGCTCGCTCAACAATGGCCAGCATCCCAAAGCCACTATATGTGGCAGCGCACGATGGCTACTCCGCTCGTGCGGTTATCTTCGGTTTACTGCTCGACCAGGACAACGCGATACGCGTACAACAGTGGCGGGCTCTTACCCAACACTATGCAAACGCCGAACTAAACGACTTTGCGGATACGGCCAAATCGGCTTGCAGGCTAGCAACCCACCTGCGCCTGCCCCTGATCGAACTATGCTTGCCCGCCCTGAAAACACTGAGCGACTCACAATTGAGTGACTTTCTCGCCGCCATGGATACATTAATTGCCGCCGACCAACAAACCAATGTCATGGAGTGGGCCGTAAGGCGGATTACCCGTCACCATCTGGGGTTAATCTCACACAAGAGTGGCTCGCTCAATTTACGTCAGCTGCGTGAAGAGTGCAGCGTACTCTTATCATTTATGTGCCACGCCGGCAGTCAGGAGCACAGCGAGTGTACACGAGCATTTAAAGAGGCCAGCGACGTTCTGAGACTTAGCGAACTGCCTCTGGTACCGTTGCAACAACTGGAAACCCAGACGCTTGACCGTGCGCTGGAAAAGCTTAATAAGGTCAAGCCCCTTCAGAAACCGCTTTTACTCAAAGCCATGATGCGCGCAATTGAGGCAGACGGCGTAATCAGTATTGCCGAAGCCGAACTGTTTCGCGCCATTGCCGACAGCCTGAATTGCCCCGTCCCGCCTCTGCGAGACGATCTAACACGTGAGCGCACTTAAATCTTGTTCGCTGTGCCGCTATAATGGTTGCACCTGCGCCCCGCGCGCTTTGCAACCAATATTGAGGTGACCCCATTGTTACTGGATCAAGCCACAGCTGAACAACTCAAAGCCTTGGAATCAGAACTGACCGCAGAATATAACGCTATTCTCGGCAAAAACCTCTCCCTCGACGTTACTCGCGGCAAGCCTTCCGCCGAACAACTGTCTTTGTCCGATGCGATGGATGGCATTTTAGACGGGAGCTACAAAGCCGGTGACGGTACCGACACACGCAACTACGGTGGCATTGACGGAATTGCTGAAGCCAAACAATTGGGTTCGGATTTAATGGAGGTACCAACCGCAAATATTGTCGTGGGCGGTAATTCCAGCCTCACACTTATGCACCAAACGATGATGACAGCCTACCACTTTGGACTCACCGGCGCCGACAGCGCCTGGAAAAATATCGACACGCCCAAAGTCATTTGCCCGGTCCCAGGCTACGACCGCCACTATACGGTGTGCGAGCAGCTTGGTATTGAGATGGTAACCGTCCCCATGACCGCCAGCGGCCCCGATATGGATGCTGTAGAAGCACTCATTAACGCTGACGAAAGTATTCGCGGCATGTGGTGTGTACCTAAATACTCCAACCCTACGGGCGTCGTTTACTCTGACGAAACCGTCGAACGCATCGCCAAACTGGGGCAAATTGCCCACAAAGACTTTCGCGTGTTTTGGGATAACGCCTATGCGGTGCACGATTTAATCGACAACCCGCCGCAACTGGCCAGTGTTTTTGAGCTGACCACCAAACACGGTACCGAGAACAGCGTTTTGCAGTTCGCCTCCACCTCTAAAATCACCTTTGCCGGTGCGGGCGTTGCGTTCACTGCCGCCAGCAGTGAAAACCTTGCTGGCCTAAAGAAGTTTTTAGGAGCCTGCACCATTGGCCCCGACAAGGTTAACCAGTTGCGCCACGCGAAATTTTTACCCAGTCGCGAGGCCCTGATGAGCCACATGAAAAAGCACGCACAACTGCTTCAACCTCGATTTGATGCGGTTTTGTCTGCGCTCAGCAAAGCCTTTGACGGCTCCGACCTGGGCAGCTGGGAAACGCCTGTAGGCGGCTATTTTGTGTCTTTCGATACCCGCCCTGGGTGTGCGAAAGCAACGGTAAAACTCGCCGCAGAGGCCGGGGTTAAGTTGACCCCTGCGGGCGCCACCTTCCCCTACGGTAATGACCCCGAAGACCGCAATATCCGAATCGCGCCTTCGGTACCCTCTATCGAAGAGGTGGTCGGAGCCATGGAGGTTTTTGTGGTGTGCGTTAAACTCGCCTCGGTGCGACAAGCGCTGGCGGCCTAAGCTAGTTCCGGCCCAACGAGCCCATTGGGCCGCTTTGTCGGCCTATCAAGCCTGTACAAGCAGAAGGCACAAAAAAAGCCACCCGAAGGTGGCTTTTTTTGCACTAATACATTTATTCAGTATCAGTTATTTTCCATCGGCACCAGCACAACACTAGGAGCCTTGGCCGCGCGCGCCGCGTCAGCTACAGCGACGTAAACCCCGGCATCAGCCTCGTGATTGGCTTGAATAATGACGGAGGCTTTAGGCAACTCGGCACGCATTTGTGCGATATTCGAGCGCACAGCCGACTCATCGATACGGCGCAAGCCATTATCTCCGAACATCCAAATCTGGTTGTCAGCGGTAATCTGAACCAAAATGTTTGGATCCGCATTGGGCGGTGGTGGCTCGTCATTTTCTTCCGGGACGTTGACATCGAGGCCAATTTCCTTAACAAAAGACGCGGTTACAATAAAGAAAATCAGCATGATGAAGACCACGTCCAGCATTGGCGTCAGGTCGATTTCACTGCTGTCTTCAGAGCTACGGTTTTTCTTTCTACGACTCACCGTACACACTCCTATTTTTATAGCTGGTGACTGGTAATATTTTCGAGCGCCAATACTAGCAGTTTGTTTTGCCGTTGACTAACCATTTGGCCGACTTTTACACGTAAATACGTCTAAAAAGTCCTCCTGTATAAATTATAGACGAATCAATGGCACCATTTTGGTGCAATGCAATACTTATAGTAGCGCTATCTGCTCTACCTGCGGGGCCGCAGGCGCCAGCCTAACCCCCAACCCCATTAAACGCACCTGACCATTGCCACGAGCGTAGGCTAGAGCAAGTAATCCCCGGAAGTCTTCAACGCTCCACTGGTCACCACCGCGCTCGAGTGTAGTTTGGCTAAAATCAGAAAACTTAATTTTGACGAACCCTTTTTTAATCTGAGCAATTGCAGGCGCTTTTGCTAGGCGAACAGACAAGCGCTGCCACAATTCTGGCAATGCTGACTCACACTCAGTTAACGTTAGAATATCGCGGGAATAAGTCTGCTCTACGCTAATGGATTTTCGTTCACGTGAAACTTTTACTGCCCGATCATCTTTACCGCGACTAAAGGCAAAAAGTCGCGCCCCAAAACGACCGAATCTCGACTCAAGTTCACACTGGGAATACCGGTGCAGATCCTCACACTTAATCACCCCCATAAATTGCAGTTGATCAGAGGTGACTTTTCCTACGCCAGGAATACAGCGAACTGGCAGCTCAGCCAAAAATTTCGACTCCGCCTCTCGTGCCACCACAAACAATCCATCGGGCTTGTGCCAATCACTTGCTACTTTTGCCAAAAATTTGTTCGCAGCGATACCAGCCGAAACAGTTATCCCTAGCTCACGATTTACGCGAGCCCGAATCTGTTCCGCAACCGCAGTAGCGTCCTGCAACGAAGCACAACACGCGGAAACATCTAAAAATGCTTCATCCAAGGACAAGGGCTCAACCAGGTCGGTGAAATCATGAAAGATTGCCATCATTTGCTCCGACACCTGGCGGTAAAGCAACATTCGGTGCGGTAAAAGCATCAAGCCTGGACATAGCCGCAATGCGAAGGCTGTTGCCATAGCCGAGCGAACACCAAACTTGCGCGCGGGATAGTTACATGTAGAAATAACGCCGCGCTTTGATGCGCTGCCACCAATTGCTAAAGGTCGATGCGCTAAATGCGGCCGGTCTCGCATTTCAACAGCCGCAAAAAAACAATCCGCATCAATATGAATTATGCATCTATTCAATTGTTCAAATCACCAAAGCTGTACATCCAGTCAGTATAACGCCATTCATCAAAATCAAAGTCAACCTGAAAACTTTATTGTTATTTTCGATTTTCTTTCTCTATAAACGCATTTTTAATGGAAAAGCGACAAAAAAACGGGAAAAATGCGATTAATTTTCTATTTTCTGCGTTTTTTTCATAAAAAATGCTTTAAAATGGTTGAAATTCCCCTGTAAAGTTTTAACGTATTTACAGCGGAAAGAATCCGTTCACTTTTTTGTTCACAACAATAAAGGAAGCTCACCATGGCTGCTCGTAAAACCAAAACTGTAAATACAGTTGCACAGTTGGAAAAACAGCTGGAACAGCTGCAAACCCAATTGAGTAAGGCTCGCGCTGCTGAAGAAAAGGCCGCAGCAAAAGCCGTTGAAACTCAGCAAAAAGCGGTAACCAAAGCAAAGAATGCACTAAAAGCAGCCAGAAACAAACTGGCCGCCGCGAAAAAGAAAAAGAAAACACCAGCATCAACCAAGCAAGTTACTGCAGCTAACGCAGCTGTGAAGAAGGCTCAATCAGCTGCCAGCAGTGAAAGTGCGGCCTTGGCCAGCGCTAAAGAAGCACTTGCCTCTCTCAAGCAATCGAATAAGGTTGCGTCTCAGTTTGCTGCAGCACAAGCGAAAGCACAGCGCGAAGTAGCTAAAAAGCAAAAGGCTGCTGACAAAAAAGCCGCTGCCAAAGCGAAAGTAGCCGCCAAAAAAGCCGCAGCAAAGCAAAAAGCCGCAGCAAAGAAAGCTGCCGCCAAAGCCAAGCTAGCAGCCAGAAAGGCCGCTGCCAAGGCCAAAGTGGCCGCCAAGAAAGCTGCCGCCAGGCAAAAAGCCGCTGAAAAGAAAGCTGCCGCCAAAGCGAAAGTAGCCGCCAAAAAAGCTGCCGCTAAGCAAAAAGCTGCCGCGAAGAAGGCTGCCGCTAAGGCGAAAGCCAAGAAAGCTCCAGCCAAGAAAAAGGCTGCAGCGAAGAAAGCGCCAGCTAAGAAGAAAGCTACCGCTAAAAAAGCGCCTGCCAAGAAAAAGGCAGTAGCGAAAAAAGCGCCAGCCAAGCGCGGACGCAAGCCAAAGGCTAAATAAGGCTCTCGGCTCGCAATAAAAAAACCGCCTTTAAGGCGGTTTTTTTATGTTCGCTGAATATCCCTGTTAACGACTACTACGCTACGTATCTATTCCGCCGGCAGCGCCTTTTCTGTACGGGCCTCCTCTAAAGCTCGCGGATGTATGCTCAACTCCAGCTCACTCTCACTGTGCGCAGTGCAATAGGCGCGATAATGCAAGGGTTGGCTGTATGGATCTAGCGCATTGAAGTCCAGAGTAAAACGTACTCTGAGCTCCGGCTGTCCTCCATTGTCATCCGCTATTTGCTTGTGTTCAGATGCCGTTGCAACATCACTGCTTTCAGAGCTCGCCTGCAGCAGAGTTGAACTCGCGTCATCAACACCGCCATTGCTCGACGAAGGCGTGCGCTGAGGGCTATCAATAGGCTCGAGTACTTCAGCGTTTGGCTCAGTTTGGGTTAACAGCTCAACCTCTATCATGTTGCGTGTTTGAGTCTTGAGAAGCTCGCGACACGCCAACCAAATTCGACTGCGTCTTCGCTCTTCCCGTAAACGCGCCTCCTCCTGCCTACGCCGTTCCTGCTCTTCTTGCCGCTGGCGCTCCACCTCCATGCGCTGGGCTTGTATTTCCGCCAACTGCTTCTGGCGCTCAGCCTCAAGCGCCCGCTGACGTGCCCTTTCTGCCTCTATTTCTGCCTGTAAATCAGTAAAACTAATACGACCTTGGGGGCGAGTTTGGTCGAGAATAGTAAGATCCGTGCCGTCCACTAGCCAACGATAAGTCAACAGCTCGCTATTGCGGCAAGCATAAACAAAAATTGGGTGATCCAAACTACTGGCATCCGTTTTTAATGTGCCAGACAGAAATTTATGACACTGCTCGCTGGCTTCCATCAATCGGGCTCCATCGAGCAATTGTGGTAAATAGCGCAGGTAACTCTTGGGTAAATGCAGCTGCTCAATCTCTACGGCAGAAACAGGCCCACTTAAGGCGCTGAGTAAAATCAAGGCAGGCTTAATCACTGTCTTGCGGGGTCTGGTCAGCAACGATCTGAGAATATACATAAGCATAAAGTACTAGTAGGCTTTCTTGCGCATTTTCTACAAATTCGACTCCATAAACTGCGGGCAGTGCCTGGTTTTGCTCCTGCGTACTGCGCTCAACTCGCGAGCGAACCACGGCCCTTATCGACCAGTCCAGATTTAGGTTCTCGACAGGTACTTGAGTTCGAACAACAATTTCATCCCCAATGTCAGCCACCGCATCTTTTAGCTCCAGGCGCGCCCCCGACACACTAACATCAGCCATTAAACCTTTACTGTTCTCACTGCTTATTGTACTGACATTCTCCACCGAGATAGGCAATTCCACAGCAATCCGCGTGGATTTTCGTATACCTTTAAATTGTACGGTCTCCGGATAACTTACGTAGAGCAAAGGAAAAGGTTCGCTGGACTGAGCCTCTACTGTAGCGGCAAACACTCCCACCCCGTTAGCCACCATCATTCTCACGGCCATACGTTGTCCCGGCCTAAACCTTGCCAGCTTTCCCGCAGCCCGGGGAACCGACAAGATCAAACTGCGTCCGGGCAGTGCTCCGACAAAACGGCTGGCAAAGCTTTCCGGTTGGCCCGAGCTGTTTGTGACGCGTAATTGCAAAGATGTCCCATGCGGGAGCTTAAGTTCTGCGAAATCCATAAATTCTCATCAATCGTAATCGCCGCCATTACTACGCGGCTTAGATAATTGAGCCACAAAGACAGCTCAGGTAAGGCAAAAGCGTTACCTGTGGCACAATTTTTTATATTTTCAATTTGGAGTATTGACGAGATTTGCCGTAAGAGCAACCGACTTGAGTAGCCTAAGCCTACCGGTCGATAGCGCTCATCAACTCTGAGTCTTCTGAGTTTTGTCCGTCGGCCCCCAGCGATCCGAATCGGTCGTTCCAGGCCACCAATAAACTCGCAAGTTCGCGAGCTTGATGATGCAGCGACTGCAACTCTTCGGGAGTGTCCTTAGGTCCCATAAACAATTTGATCGCCCTGTGGCGATTGGCCAGCGCGTCGGTAGGGTGCTGGGACCGATATACCTCCAGTTTCCAGCGTAGGTTATGGACAGTATTTCGATAATAGAGCAATTTAGTTTGCAGACTGATAGGGTAGGTCGACTGCAGGTTATCTAACTCGCTAAAATCAGCGCAAAAAACCATTGAGGTACGCGCTGCGTTATCCGCCACAATGGTGGCCGAACGAGGCCGGTGAGTAAGACGGGCCAAATCGCCAAACACTTCGCCGGGAGTAATGTAGTTAACCGGCTCTGTGCGTAGCCCCTCTCCGGGAAAGACTGCCAGGCGTCCCTTGAGTAGAAAGTAAAGACACTGGTCGCCGTCCCCCCGCTGCAATACCACCTCTCCAGACAGATAGGTAATAATACGGGAGTACTGCAAAAGCACGTCGAATTGACTGGCATCCGCTTGCTTAACCGCCTTGAAAAACGGAATTGCTGACAACAATTGGTCAATTGTTTGCCGCCCCATTGTTTCGATGCGCTTAATTTCCATACATTTATGCCAGTCGGTCCACTAATTTGCTCTTCGGAGCCATTCTAAAGAATAATTCCCAGTAGTTCACTATCAGTTCTTTACACTTTATAGCCTTTCCGCGCGCTAAGGGCAACTTAAGCAGATAAATCACCATTTATCAGATAATTGGCTTGCAAATACGCTTTTCTGGCGCGTGCTTTTTAGGTACAGTTAACGGTCATAGATTAATAAAGCACCAACAGCACTACTTTTTCAGTACTTCTACGCATATAAATTTATAGCAACAAGTGAAGCCATGTATGCAAAAAACTAAAAAACACCCGACTTGGTTAGCCTACTTAGTGCCGTTAATAGCGGGCCTACTCATCGCAACAAAGCTGCACGCCGAACCGCTACTTAACGGGGTGGCAGTTCACCAGGAACTCGGCAAAGACCGCTTTATTGGTGCCATATACAGTGAAAACCTTACCGAGAGTGCGGATCTGCTCCTCGCGTCCAATATACCCATGCGACTAGAAATGAAAATTACAGCAGACCGCGGCATGTCTGCTCGGCGCTTCAGCCGTATGTGGATTGAAGGTATGGCTATCAATATTCGCTCGGATGCATTGGCCGAACAAGCTGACAACATGGTTGCTTTCACCAAGATATTCCAAGATCGCCTGCTGGAAAATGATCACATTGTAATGTCCCTGACCCCAGGGGACGGCGTCGCCATTTCGGTGAATGGCGTAGAGCTCGGTCAGATCGATAATGACGCTTTTTTTGGGCTCTTAGCAAGCACCTGGGTGGGGCGTGTACCTTTGTCGTCGAACTTTAGAGATCAACTCCTTCAGGCCGGCGATGTCAGCACCAGCCTGCAGGCCCGTTATGAAGCGATTACCCCCTCTGATGAGCGAAACCAGCAAGTGGCTGCCTGGATAGCCCCACCGCCTAGACCAGAGCCAGAACCGGAGCCAGAGCCTCCCGTTGTGGCTACCCTAGCCGCGACAGAGCCCGCAATTGCGCCGCCTAAGCTGGATTTGCCGCCAAGCACACCCGAGCCTGAACCGAGTTCAGCTCCAGTCGCGAGCGTAACAAGCAGTAGCGAGGCGAGCAGCAGTGTAGCGGCCTCCTCCAGCTCAGAAGCATCGCAAAGCAGCGTAAGTGATATTGCAGACACCTCGGCAATGGATGAGTCGGATGAGGATTTCGTGCCTACGTTTACCGCCGAGTCACTGCTGGCGAATCAGCGTTACTTCTCAAATTTGGTACGCAAAGTTCAACTTGAAATTAAATACCCACGCCGCTCTTTGCGACGAGGCGACCAGGGTTTTGTACGTATTGCCGTTATGGTTGACCGCGGCGGGAATTTGCTAAATGCAGAAATGTTAGAAGAAAGTGAGCACTCGCTACTGAACAAGGAAGCCATGAGCGCGGTAGAAGATGCGGCTCCGTTTGCCGCTATCCCCAACGTAATTTCGGGGCGCCGTCACGAATTTACAATTCCGATTACATTCGCCTTAAGCGAAGGCTGAGGGTAAGAGTTTGGCACCCGGGCGCAGCGTTCGTTCTGCGCCCTCACTTTACCTCTTTTAGGTATGCATTCGGACTAAGCCAGGCAAACTAGCACAAGCTGTGAAGATGGCCCTCTATCACTTTGCGTATGCCAGTTCGCTCCAGCGCGGAGTGCTCTTCCAGTCGGTCTATATGAATAAAGTGCAAATGCAGGCATGGAGTAGATGCATCAAGCTCGCGCAAGTCTCCTTTCATAAGCACTGGCAAGAAGGATTTCCCCACAGGTAAACGTTGCTCTACCATGCGCAAACCGACTCGTAAGGGAACCTTTCGATAGGCCTTACTGCCGCGCTTTAGCGGCAGAGTTAGCTGCAAAGCACCCGTAACGTCGGGCACTATGTGTAACCCTGTGGCGGTAACTGACCGCGTTGGGATGCCATTGTAGGTGTCATGAGGTGCGTAGGGGTTAGGTAAAATCACCAATTTACGCGATTCTTCTTTGGGAAAGAATATATTGTAATTCGTGTAGAGCTGCTCAACCGAACTAGAATACACACAGAGTTTATTTTCAAACCCCATGACAAAGCTCGCAGCTAACTGGCGCTGACTAAAAGAATCCAGATCCCAGACAAGATCTTTGTTATCACTCGCAGCTTCCACTAACACCCCTCTTTAAGGGAAAGGGCGACATGCCCTGCCCTAAACAGTATAAACCATGCCGCCCTATCTGCTGATTTAATGCTCTCGCGTCGCCCTAAAGCGAACCTCCGGATACCGCTCTTCGGCCAGAGACAAGTTCACCCGGGTTGGCGCCAAGTACGTCAGGTGACCACCACCGTCGATACACAGATTGTCTGCACACTTATTTTTGAATTGTTCCAATTTTTTAGTATCGCTACACTCAACCCAACGTGCAGTGGCTACATTAACCGGTTCATAAATCGCTTCAACCTTATATTCGTCTTTAAGGCGATAGGCAACCACCTCAAACTGCAGTACCCCAACGGCTCCAACGACAATGTCATTATTATTGAAAGGAAAGAAGACTTGTGTCGAGCCCTCTTCTGACAGCTGCTGCAGACCTTTTTGCAAGGCTTTGGTCTTGAGCGGGTCTTTCAGGCGAATACGACGAAAAAGTTCAGGGGCAAAGTGCGGAATGCCGGTGAATTTTAACGCACTACCCGAGGTAAACGTGTCACCGATTTGAATAGTACCGTGGTTATGCAAACCAATAATATCGCCCGCTACAGCTTGTTCTACGGATTCGCGATCCCCCGCCATAAAGGTGACGGCATCGGACACTTTTACATCCTTACCAATGCGAACATGTCGCATTTTCATGCCTTTGCTGTAGACACCAGAGCACACCCGCATAAACGCAATTCGATCGCGATGCTTTGGGTCCATATTGGCCTGAATTTTAAAGACGAACCCGGAAAACTCTGGCTCAGTCGACTCGATAAAACGCTCATTGGTATCGCGACCAAGAGGTTGGGGGGACCACTCTACAAACCCGTCGAGCATTTCTCGAACACCAAAATTACCCAGCGCAGTACCAAAAAAAACGGGGGTCATACGACCAGCTAGATACTCTTCTTGCGAAAATTCATGGGTCGCCCCGCGAACCAGCTCGATTTCATCTCGAATATCGTCAATATATTCACCCAACAGTGCCTCGGCCTCCGCACTGTCGAGTCCTTCAATTCGAATATCCTCAGGAATAGTGTGACCTTGACCACTTTTAAACACATGAATTGTATCGGTATACAGGTTGTAAACACCCTTAAACTCTTTCCCCATACCAAGCGGCCAGTTAATCGGGGCGGCGGCGATTTTTAAAACATCTTCAATCTCATCCATCACCTCAATGGGGTCGCGGGTGTCACGGTCCATTTTATTGATAAAAGATAGTATTGGCGTATCACGCAAACGGCAAACATCCATCAATTTAATGGTGCGGTCCTCGACGCCTTTAGCGCCGTCAATTACCATCAGTACAGAGTCTACAGCGGTCAGAGTACGATACGTATCTTCGGAGAAGTCCTCGTGCCCCGGGGTATCGAGAAGGTTCACAACCCGCTCTTTATACGGGAACTGCATCACCGAGGAGGTTACGGAAATCCCGCGCTCCTGCTCCATACTCATCCAATCGGATTTGGCATGAGGCCCCTTTTTACCCTTAACGGTGCCCCCCACTTGAATAGCATTGCCGAACAACAACAATTTTTCAGTGATGGTGGTCTTACCCGCATCCGGGTGCGAGATAATGGCGAAAGTGCGGCGTTTTTCAATATTTTTAAGTAAAACTGTATTGGACATAATGGGATTCGACACTGGTTTAAAGCAGGCGCTATTGTCCATGAATTGAGGCAACTTCACAAACGCCCTACACCCTATTATCTCGCCCCTTACGCTGGATATGATCGAGAATATGAGCCCCCAGCTCGTCCAATGGTGCAATTGCATTTACCGCACCACGAGCGATAGCCTCTTTAGGCATTCCAAAAACAACACAGCTAGATTCATCTTGAGCTAGGGTAAACCCACCAGCCTGATGGATTTGATCCATGCCCTCGGCCCCATCTTTACCCATGCCCGTCAGTATGACCGCGGTGGTATTTGCCCCTACCGCGCGAGCTACAGACGCAAACATAACATCCACTGCCGGGCGGTGACGCTGCACAGGTTCAGCGTCTGACAGACGTGTGACGTAATCTGAGCCGTGTCGTTCCACCAGCAGATGCCAATTGCCGGGGGCTAGATATGCATACCCCGGTAGAATTCGCTCCCCACCTTTAGCCTCCTGTACGCGCATGGCGCTTAGCCGATCGAGGCGCTGAGCAAAAGACGTGGTAAAGCCGGCTGGCATATGCTGGGTGATGACAGTGCCTGGTGTATTCGTAGGCAGCTGACACAGAAGGTCCTTAATCGCCTCTGTACCCCCGGTGGACGCGCCTATAGCAAGCAGTTGCTCCGTGCCCTTTATTTCCAGATTGGCGGCGACCTTCGGCGCATGAGGGCGGCTCCGGCGAACGTTCGCCTTCGCCGCCATACGGATTTTCGCTAAAATTTGCTCGGAATACTCAGCCATCCCCTCTTTAATGCCTAGCTTTGGCTTTGCTACAAAATCAACAGCGCCTAGCTCAAGTGCCTTCAATGTGGCATCTGCCCCCTCCTGAGTGAGGGTGGAAATCATAATTGTGGGCGTGGGTCTGGCCCGCATCATTTTGTCGAGAAATGTCAAACCATCCATACGCGGCATTTCAATATCGAGCGTAACAACATCCGGTGCATGCTGATTGATGAGATCCCGGGCCACATAGGCGTCAGGTGCAGCCCCCACCAGACGCATATCCCGGGCAGAGTTTATGATCTCCGACAGCAAAGAACGGATCAAAGCTGAGTCGTCGACAATTAATACAGAAATACTCATATCGCCCTCTAAAACAGATCCACTTCACCGGATTTGGGCGCGGAGCGCATGCGCATGCGGTACTCGCTTTCCCGGTCAATAATGGTCGTGTTGTGCATATTTTTAAGCTTCTTAACCATCACCTTGGACGTAGCAGGAAAGTAGTAGACTTTGCGTGGGAAGCGATCCAACAGATCTTTAGCCAACAACGGAATGCCTTCATTGGCGAGAAATTCAATTACAAACTCCGCGTTGCGCTCCCCAATGTTGGTGTGTGTTATGCCCTGCAGAACATTCCCGCCGCCAAACACCTTGGCTTCAAGGTGGCTTTTGCGCGCACCGAGTTTAAGCAAATGGTTAATCAGCAATTCCATGGCATAGGCGCCGTACCGCGCCGATTCGTTTGCAATACCTTGCGATGCCTGGCCGTCATTGGGCAGTAAAAAATGATTCATTCCACCGATTTGTCGATCTGCGTCGTAAATACACGCAGCCACACACGAACCGAGCACGGTAACAATCAATTGGTCTTTGGTAGTGACGAAATACTCGCCCGGCAATATTTTTACCGCCTGACAACCAAAGTGACGATCGTGGTAGATGTTGGGCGCGAGGTGAACGTTGGCATCAAAATCCATTCCCGTTACCTGCCGGCCGGTTTAAATATTGTGCGACCCAAGGACTTTAACAGTCCACTCATTTCACTAAAGCTTTCTGAATGGCCGGCAACATATATTCCTTCATCATGAAGCATTGGCATCATTCGCCGAAGAATTTTCAGCTGGGTTTCCTTATCAAAGTAAATCATGACATTGCGACAGAAGATCGCGTCGTATGGGGGGCTCAATGGCCAACTAGCGCCCAATAAATTAAGCTGATCAAACTCGACTAGTGCCCTAACCTCGGGGCGAACCTTAACCATGCCACTTTGCCGGCCTTTGCCACGCAAAAAGAATTTTTTCTTGCGCGCTGCGTCCATTCGCTCAATACGCTCTTCGGCATAAACACCAAGGTCTGCGGTAGCAAGCACCTGGCTATCAATATCGGTAGCGGTTATTTCCACCGGAGGTGTATAGCCTTGAAAAGCCTCAATAGCTGTTATAGCTAAAGTGTAGGGCTCCTCACCTGTACTGGCAGCAGCGCACCACACTTTAAACTTTTTACCGGGGCGGTGATGCTGCAAGAAATAATCGCGCAAATAGTCAAAATGATGAGGTTCTCGAAAAAATGACGTTAAGTTGGTGGTGAGCGCATTAATGAACTCCTCCAACTCATGCTCGTTGGCTTGCAGGTGCTGCAAATAATCGCGAAAACGCTGCAGCTTCAGCGCCCTAATTCGGCGGGCTATTCGGCTATACACCAACTGACGCTTGCTGTCAGCCAGACGGATACCGGCGGCCTGATAAATCAGGCCGCGCACTACGTCAAAATCTTGATCTGTATACTCAAATTCCCGAACACTGGGGTCGTGAGACATAACCTACTAGAAGGTTTCCCACTCGTCATCGTCCGAGATACCGGGATTTGGCAGCTTACTCGAGCTGGTCGATGACGGCTTACTGGATCGACTTACGGTTCTGCTTGGCGGCGCCGACAACGCAGCCTGAGGCGCTAAACTGACGCTATCAGAGTCCGACAATTTGAATAAACTAACGTACCGATTCAGTTCATTGGCCTGAGATTGTAAACTTTCAGCAGCAGCGGCAGCTTCCTCGACCAAAGCCGCATTTTGCTGCGTCATTTCATCCATTTGGCTGACCGCGTTAGACACCTCCTCAATGCCAGAAGACTGTTCAACCGAAGCCGCTGCTATCTCCGCCATGATGTCATTAACGCGTTTAATCGAGGTCACAATGTCCCCCATTGCTTCACCGGACTGGCCGACCAACGAGTTGCCACTTTCAATTTTACTCACCGAGTCAGAGATTAAGCCTTTAATATCTTTTGCCGCGTTGGCTGAGCGTTGCGCCAGCGTACGAACCTCTGAGGCAACGACCGCAAATCCTCTGCCCTGCTCTCCGGCTCTGGCCGCTTCTACCGCCGCGTTCAAGGCGAGAATATTGGTCTGAAAGGCAATACCATCGATAACGCCGATAATGTCTTCGATTTTCTGGGCCGACTCGTTGATAGCAGCCATAGTATCGACCACTTCATTGATTAAAGTACCGCCCTGGCTTGCCATCTGCGTCGCTTGATCGGCCAGAACATTGGCTTGTTTGGCGTTGTCGCTGTTGGTGCGAACGGTCGACGTCAGTTCCTCCATGCTCGACGCAGTTTCTTCCAGGCTAGAAGCTTGCTGCTCAGTACGACCAGAAAGGTCGCTATTCCCTGAGGCAATTTCACTGGAGGCAGTATAAATTGTATCGGCCACGTTGCGAATATCGCCAATCATTGAAGTTAGGTTCTCAGTAGTTTGATTACAGTAGTTTTTCAACTCATCAAATGTGCCTTGGTAGTCAGCACTGATGCGCTCGGTAAGGTTGCCTTCGGCAAGCGCACCTAACACTCGAGAAACATCGTTAAGCCCACGCTCTGATATTTCGACCAATTTGTTGAGCCCAGAAGACAGCTCCAGGAAGAAACCTTCTTTGCCTTCCGTATTAATACGCGCGGTAAAATCGCCAGCGCTTGCAGATTCAACCAGGCGAGTAACATCGTTGCCGGTTGCCAATTCTTCGGTTCTATCAATCCACTCCACGATGGTACCAAGTCGAGTACCATTTTCAGCAAAAATTGGGTTCGCAATGAGGAGAAAGGTTCTTGTGCTCACCGTAATTTGTGCCCTATAGGTCGTCGTCAAATTGTCCAGCAGCGCCATTTGATGCGCCGGATTTTTGTGAAAACGATCCATACTCCCACCGATCACCTTATCGACAGAGAAGTCAGGCAACGCTTTTCTCAGGTCGGCCTCCGCATTGCGCAACATTCCAATGACCGCGGCATTCATATAAATTATGGTTCGGTCGGCATCGGCGATCATGATATTGGTAGATGTATTGTCGACGGCTTCTTTGATAATTCGGTTAAAAACAGCAGCTTTTTCGGCTTCTTCTTGTTGCGCCTCTAGTTCTTTTTCTTTAGTCAGATCCTGCCACTCAACCACCGTCCCAAGACGACGCTTATCTTCAGCAAAAACGGGGTTTGCAATAAGCCCGAACACTCTTCCCCCTACGGAAATCTCTGCATTGTAGGTGGTAGTCAATTCATCCAGCAAGCGCATTTGGTGAGCGGGGTTCTTGTGAAAGCGGTCCATACTGCCGCCAATAATATCTCGTACCGAGAAGCTGGGAAGGTCCTTGCGTAAATCAGACTCAGCCTCCGAGAGAAGATTGGTAACGGCTTCGTTCATATAAATAATTTTACGATCAGGATCGGCAATCATAATATTGGCACTGGTACTTTGCACAGCGCCCGATAGCGCAGCTTCAAAATACGCCTTCATTCTTTGTTCGGTAATATCCGTTGCGAACTTAATAACCTTGTAAACCCGGCCATTTTCATCCAGCAATGGATTATATGAGCCGTAGATCCAGATCTCACGATCGCCTTTGGCTATTCGTCGATATTCTTTGACAAAATGCTCTCCGCGATTAAGCGCCCGCCAGAATTCCTGATATTCATTGCCATTGCGTTCAGCAGGATCGACAAACATACTATGATGGCGCCCTACCACCTCATCGAGCCGATACCCCATCACCGCCAAAAAATTCTCGTTAGCATGCAATATGGTGCCGTCAGGCTTAAACTCAATTACGGCCTGGGTACGGCTTACGGCCTGCAGCTTATCTGTCAGCTCTTTAAGCTCAGATTTGTTTTTTAAAAAATCCAACATACCCTTATTCTCCTGTATGCGCACGGCTCGCAATTAGTGTTCATTAGTATTCAAATCTTTCGTTGTATCGCCATCAAACAGTGCCAGCTCTTCGCTGGTAATAAGTTCAGCTATATCTACTAAAATAATCATCTGATCATCAACGCTGGCCAACCCATCAAGATAACGACTGTCGAATGCCACGCCAAACTCAGGTGCAGGTCTTATCTGATCCGCTGTCAAGCGCACAACATCAGAAACGCTATCAACCACAATTCCGACTATTCTCGCGTGAATTTGCAGGACAATTACAATAGTAAATTCATTATAGGTGGGCTCGCCCACGTTAAACTTCATTCGCAAGTCAACGATAGGCACTATATCTCCCCGAAGGTTTATTACGCCCTTAATAAAATCGGGGGCGTTAGCAATTTTTGTGGTTTTTTCCCAACCCCGAATCTCCTGGACCTTCATGATGTCCACAGCGTAATGTTCGTCACCTAGGGTGAAGGACAAAAACTCTTGCGCCTCATCCGTTGAATTCTCGAGCAGTTCTGAAGTCACGCGATTTCCTCCATATTGACAGGCTCTGCCACAGAAGCTGAGAGTGACTCAACATCTAGTATCAAGGCGACACTACCATCACCCATAATGGTTGCTCCGGCAACACCAGGAATACGCCGGTAATGCTGCTCTAAACTTTTAATAACCACTTGCTGCTGGCCCGCCAATTCATCGACCATTAAACCGAATCGTTTTTTGCTGGTTTCCACTAACACCACAATCGAAGAAGCGGGATCTTCAACATCGGGCTCTACATTCATTTTTTTGTGCAGTGGCAATACGGGCCAATAGAAATCACGAACATGCAGTAAGGTATCATTACCTATCGTTTTAATGCTGTTAGCGGGCGGCTGCATTGACTCAACAATATTAACCAAAGGGATAATATAAGTTTGATCGCCCACTCGAACTCCCATACCATCAACAATGGCGAGAGTCAGAGGGAGTATAATGGTGAAGACCGAACCTTCGCCTGCCACAGAAGTCACTTCGATCCTACCACCGAGCGAACTAATATTGCGGCGCACAACATCCATTCCAACGCCTCGACCAGACACGTCCGTAACCATCTCGGCTGTTGAGAAACCTGGTTGAAAAATAAGATTCCAAACGTCTTCGTCTGACATTGTATCGGATACGGGAATACCGTTTTCCTCCGCCTTACTTAGAATTCTCTCACGATTCAAACCCGCACCATCATCGTGAATCCCAATAACAATATTACCGCCCTGCTGCGATGCGCTCAGGATGACCTGTCCCACACGAGACTTTCCACTATTGACTCGCACATCAGATGATTCAATGCCGTGATCGATACTATTGCGTACGAGATGGGTTAAGGGGTCAACCAACTTCTCGATAAGACTCTTATCAAGCTCTGTGCTACCGCCCTCGATTTCAAGATTGATTTCTTTATTAAGCTTACTGGAAAGGTCTCTTACTACACGCGGAAAGCGATTGAATACAAACGAGACCGGAAGCATCCGAATCGACATCACCGACTCTTGAATTTCACGCGTATTGCGCTCCAGCTCAGAGAGCACCCCTTGCATCTTCTCCGCCTGCTGTTCTTCAAGCTCGTTCCCCAGCACAGCCAACATCGACTGGGTGATTACAAGCTCGCCAACCAAGTTAATTAGCTTGTCGACCTTATCCACGTCGACACGAATAGATGAACTCTCCACGCTGGCTTTAGAATTCGCGGTAGTTTTTGGCTTCGTATTTTGTTTCGGTTTTTTCGCTGGCGTTGTAGCGTTAGCACCGGCTTTCGACGCGCTGTTGCTAGCGCTTGCTTTGGCCGACAATTCACTTGCCTCAGATATATCTTCAAAAAAGCCAAAAGCTGCCGAATCTGTTCCACTGTCAGAGTTGTTTTGAACACCTGATGTATCAAGCGGTTCAAAAAATCCAAAAGCCTCTGTTGCAGCGCCACCATCCCGATCAGCACTTACTGAACTATCGCTGACGACATCCTCGCCATCGAACAAACCCCAATTTTGCTCGGGCTCAGGCGGCAACACGGGGTCGTCATATAATCCATAAGGCGCTGACTTTACTTCTCTCCTGGAGCTGTCGCTGTCTTTAAGAAGTGCCTCGACATCTTTTGTTGCTCTGGCCACCAAATCCCAGTCTATCGCCTGATCGTTTGAGTAGCTTGCCAATAACCCACGGAGCGTGTCTACACCTTGCAGCAAACCATCGACCAGTTCGGTATCTGGAAATTGTTCCTCTTTACGAACACGATCTAACAGATTTTCCATTACGTGAGTAACACTGCCTAAGGCGTCAAAGCCAAAGATGCCACTGCCGCCTTTAATAGAATGAGCAGCGCGAAATATGCTGTTGAGTTCCTCAGCATCAGGAGACTCCAAATCCAGAGTCATCAACAGATGCTCCATGGTGTCCAGGTGCTCGCGACTCTCTTCAAAGAAAACTTGGTGAAATTGCTTTAGGTCTACACTCATGTTGCGGCTCCGTGCCTAACCTACCCCATAACCTTGGCGGCAACGTCCAACAGGCTTTTGGGGTCGAAGGGCTTAACCATCCAGCCAGTGGCTCCGGCAGCTTTCCCTTGGGCCTTCATGGCATCACCAGCTTCAGTGGTTAATACCAAAATCGGGGTGCGAGCGTATTGAGGCAGCTTACGCAGAGATTTAATCAAGGTTATGCCATCCATACGCGGCATATTCTGGTCTGTTAATACGCAGTTATACGATGCTTTCTGACAGAGGTTAAAGGCCTCCTCCCCGTCTTTAGCGGCTGTCACCGTGTAGCCAGCTTCCTTGAGCGTAAATTCAACCATCTGGCGAATCGACGCAGAATCATCAACTATCAATACGTGCTTGCTCATTCCCACTCCTAGTTATGAACCAGTTTTATTATTGCTTTGGCGATGTTCCCAGGCGCCGCCACCTCGAATTCATCACACAGAGATTCAATTAGTGCCAAGCCTCGACCTGAAAGCTCACCTTGCATTTTTTTATCCCCTACAAAGGTATAGCCTGCTCCGCTGTCTTTTACCAGAATAGTTAGCTGCTTTTGATCTAACTCAAGCTCAACACAAATATAGTCGGTATTCGCCAAATCACCAAAACGTAGCTCCCGCTCGCGCAAGTACACTTCAAAGTTTTCAGCGTCTTCCTTCAGACGTGAATCCAATCCCAAAAGACCGTGATCTAAACTGTTGTTGACCAGCTCCGTTAGAATCGTGAACGCGACCTGCTGTTTGTCTGCAGGTAGTAATGCGCTGTTCCATGCTTGGGAAGCAAGAGAGACTAGTGAGTTGTCCGCCAACTGCGCACCAGTTTGGGTCATCGACCAATTTAGGCACTTAACCGACACTACCGGAGCTAAACCTTCAACAGACTTTACGCTCGAGTGGTCCAGGCTGAACAAGCTGATATCGTCTTCAGGCTCGCCGGATAGTGGTCCCATCAAATTCAACAGTGCGCTAAAGCGGGCACCTTTTGCATTTTCTCCGAGAGTTCGACGAACCTGTGCCTCGGGTTTCTCGCCATTGGAGTACAAAATGTCCGTTACCCCATCACTCATAATAATCAGCTCACCGGCCTCTATGCCGCCAAGAGATTGTCCCGCCGAGGTAAAGTCCCCCCGCTCCACTACCCCTAAAGGTAAATTAGTCGAGGGGAACGCCGTAATTTCAGACCCGTCATCTGGAATCCAATAAGCGTCTGGCATCCCGCCATTCCAAACCCGCAAGCGTCCCCGTTGAATATCCAGCTCGATAGCAACAGCTGCTACAAACCGGTTATCAGGGGTTTCCAACAGTAGTTTCTCATTAATTTCACTTACGATAAGTGGCAGCGAAATCCCTTTGCTGGCCATAGTCGCAAACGCCGGAATGACGGGTATCATCGTCAGGGCAGCGGCCAATCCGTGACCGGTTGCATCGGCGACTAAAGCCAATACATTACCTGAGGGCGATGTCACCGAGAGGATCATATCGCCGGAAAAAACTGAGTGTGGAATAATGTTCGCCGTTATGTTCGGCAGAGGCTCATGGTAGCGACTCATTAAATGCTCATAGACAAAACGCGCCATTTCCTGGTCTTGACGAATATTCTCGAGAAGCGTTGACACCTGATTGTGACGACTTTCCAGTTGCTCCTGTAACTGCTGCTCGCGAAGCAAGGTATCAACCTTAAGCTTCAATAATTCTAAGTGCAGAGGCTTTACAATATAGTCGGCAATACCCAGTGAAAAACACTCTTCCAGCAAGCCCGAATCATCGCCGCCCCCAATCATCAAAACTGGGGGTTCACATGCAACTGACTTCTCATTCATCAGTCGCAACAAGTCAGTGCCGAAGCCATCACTCAGATACTGATCTAGTAATATTAAGTCGAAGTGTGTGTTAGCCAGCAAAGCTTTTTGGGCCAATTGGTAGGAGCTGGCAGTTTCAATGCGATATCCCTCATCGGCCAATACAGTTTCGATCAGCGTCAATAACAGTTCATCATCGTCAACCACCAAAATCTTCTGCTCTGCATGGCAATCCTGAACACTCATGCGTCTAGTCTATAGCGACGAGTTTATCTATATTCGCAAGTCTAAGCAGATCATCTGCCGTGCCATGCGCATTAATGATTTTCACCTTTTTTCCAGCGTTGTGGCATTTTTTATGCAGCATAATAACCATACCCAGCGCTGAACTGTCGAGATAAGTCACCTCACTAAAGTCTAGTACAATAGTGCCATCTCCCTTTTCAAGCGATTTATTAGAACGCTCGGAGAACGTACTGTGAAAACCAAAATCAAACCTTGCGGGTAATTTAATAGGTGTATTTTCCATTTCATTCTCCTAATCCCAACTAGAACAACTCTACTTCGCCACTTTCCATTGAGGTAGCCGAGACGGGACTATGTCGATATTCCCTCAAAGAATCTTCAACCTGATCAAGACTGTTGATGACACGAGTAAATGCTTCTACAGGCTGATCTGTAAAGGAGGTGGCGACTTGCAATCCTTTAAGTAGAGGAGCCAACAAACGCAATCTTTGCTGCTGATACTCCAGAGATTGTCCGGCAATATCGCCAAACTGAAGCCCGCGCACGGCAACGTGTGACGCCTGTACCAGCTCATTGGAGATGCTTTCGATTTGAGCGGTTGTGTGCTTGTCAGATTCTGCTTTATTAACTAAATGTGTAATGGCGTTCTCTACCTCTGACTTAGACTGCAATATATGCGTCATATCAGCCGCGGCAACACTGCCAATTTTCTGATGCAACTGTTTTACGGAATCATCAATGGCGGTTAGCTGAGCCTGGATATCGGTACTAAATCCACTGGAGCGGTTGGATAAAGCCCGTACCTCATCGGCCACAACGGCAAATCCCCGGCCTGCATCCCCGGCTCGAGCGGCTTCAATAGCGGCATTGAGCGCCAATAAATTTGTTTGATCGGCAATGGCATCGATCTCTCCCAAAGCCTTCAGAACATTGGGCATCATTTTGTCAATACAACTGACTTATTCTACCAGTTCCATAGTTTCGGTACTGATGTTGACCGTCGTATTGGCGACTTTATCGAGAGTTTTGGAGGTGTTCAGAGCAAACTGCTCCATACTGATACCCTCAGCCCCCTCCTCAAACGCCAGAATATGGGTAATATTATCTTGCTGACTTTTTAGCAAGTCTTGAATATCTGCAAAAGAGCGTTCCAGCGTAGTAACAGCATCTTGCTGAACTTGGTTTATTTCTGCGAGCCGGCTCTGCAGCAGAGCTTCTTCTTCCGCGATTACTGCGCCAATGCGCTGCAGTAAACCCAACGCTTGTTGTCCCAACGCAGCAACCTCCTGCTCATGCAGCGCTCTGGAGCTCACACCCGCGTCCCGGGCAAGCCTTGCACAGTAAGTGTGAAATACACTGGTGGCCACCACAGATGCCAGTACAGCGATTGCCGTATGCACCCACAGTGCAGCAGTGATGCCAAGCATTAGGATGATAATCAAGCAGGCCAGAAAGGCCGGTTTGTATGGTTTTAAAAGTAGACCCATTCCCGAAAGCCACTATCGACGTCGAATACAACAAGATTAGTTCATGGCGCGAGGAATGCAAAAATGACATTGAGGAACAAAGCGGCAGGACAGCTCAGGGGTAAAAAGAATATGGTTAAAGTGCAAAGTGAAGTCAGCAAACGAGGAAGCATCGCTCTACACTGGCGCCCAAATCACACAAGCCGATTTGAGCGCCCCCGCAGAGAACAAAGACCAGAGCGAGCTTTAAGGCGAAGGGCTCGCCTTGTAGTTCAGCGGAGCGGCCAGGAAAAAGGGGTTTAGGATATTCTCTTCTTGGTTGTATGCAAGAGGTTTTCCGCTATCCATTACAACCAATTTGCCGCCAGCGCCATTCAAAACTGCATGCGCCGCTGCCGTATCCCACTCACTGGTCAACCCCAGACGGGGATAAAGGTGTGCCTCGCCTGTGGCAACCAAACATATCTTGAGTGAACTGCCCATGCTGGTGATAGCCGGATTATCAAACTGACGGACAAACTCTAAAAATTCGTCGCTTTGATGCGAACGACTGCCGACGATACACCAACCCGTGTTCTCAACGGGAAGGTCTGCTACCTCTATTACCTTATCGTCAATGTCTCGTTTAAAGCTTTTGCCAATCGCCGTGCCGCCGTGATACGTGACCCCAAGCGCAGGCGCAACCACGACCCCCCAAACAGGCACACCATCGATTATGTGAGCAATATTAACGGTAAATTCACCATTCTTTTTAATGAACTCTTTAGTGCCATCCAATGGGTCTACTAACCAATACTCAGACCAGTCCTTGCGTGTCCCCCAGTCGATGTCCGCACTTTCCTCAGACAACACTGGTAATTTCACACTTAACGACCGCAACCCATTTTCAATGATGGCATGAGCCGCCAAGTCGGCCTCGGTTAACGGGCTGTTGTCTGCTTTGTGTTCAATACCAAAGTCGCGCTGGTAGACGCCCATAATTTCGTCACCCGCGGCGCTCGCAATGGCAATAACTTGCTCGTACAAGGCTTGCTGCAAAATATGTCTCCGTTAATTATTGGGCCAGTGCGCTCAAAACCTGTCTGACGCCCTCGCTCACACTTAATTTACTGGTGTCTATCACAATTTCTGGATTTTCGGGTTTCTCATAGGGGTCACTTATTCCAGTAAACTGCTTAATCACACCCGCACGAGCTTTTTTATAAAGCCCTTTTGGATCTCGGTCCTCGCAAATGGCTAAAGGGGTGTCTAAATACGCCTCCATAAACTGGCCATGTTTAAACATGGAACGCACCATCTGACGATCGCGTTTATAAGGGGAAATAAAGGCGCAGATAACCACCAGACCGGCGTCCACCATTAACTTGGCAACCTCGCCGACGCGCCGGATATTCTCCGCGCGGTCATTCTCGGTCATACCTAAGTCTTTGTTTAATCCGTGCCGGACATTGTCGCCATCGAGCAAAAAAGATTTAATGCCATTTGCGTGAAGGGTGGCATCCAATGCGTTGGCAATTGTCGACTTGCCCGAACCGGAAAGACCCGTCAGCCAAATGCAACGCGGCACCTGCTGCAGGAGGTCTGCTCTGTCCCCAGCACTTACGGTGCATTTGTGCCATACCGCATTAGAGGGAAGGTTAATGTCCTTTAACTCGTATGGCGTATCTGATTTACTCATAGTCGTCTCTTTATATTGCTCACGATATTGTGCCTTAGGTTACCTTAGCCACGCCAGAAGCTTGATCAATTCGGACCCGAAGCCAATTGTAAGCCCAAATTCCTACCATTGCATTGGTCGTCGCCGTTGCGATGAACAGCCCGCTAAGCCCCCAGAAATATCTCAGTAGCAGTGCCAATGGTAAAAACACAAGTATCACCCGGCAAGCCGAGAGCAGCATAGCGGGCCAGGGTAGCCCAAGTCCGTTAAAGGCCGCGTTAACCGACATCACCAAACCATAAAGGCCGTAGCTGACAGGGACAATCGACAAGTAAAGTACAGCCACTTCCAGTACTTGGCGATGCTCACTAAACAACCCAACAATGTACCCCCCAAAAACCCACATCAAACCGGTCAATAAAGCACCAAAGCCGACACAAAAAATAGTTATCGCCCGCAATGCTTCCTTCATTCGATGGTGCTGTCCAGCCCCATCGTTCTGGCCAAAGAAGGGCCCAACGACGCCACTTAACGCATAAAACGCAATAAGCGCCAACGGCTCTATGCGAACGGCGACGCCCAGGCCCGCGACCGCATCGGTACCGAAGCTTGCAACCATTATCACGACGACACCACTGGCGAGAGGGATAATAATGTTCGAGGCCATTGCCGGTAGCCCCACATGGACAATGGTGCGCCAGGAGGCATCTATTACGCTCAGCGGAGCTATCAGAGAACCCAGTAAACCGACTCGAACCTTCAAAATGTACAGCGCCACTAGCAGCGTGCACGCTCGGGTAATCAAGGTTGCCCACGCAGCTCCGGCAATGCCAAGCTCAGGAAAACCGAAGAGCCCAAATATCAGTAGGGGATCAAGTACGGCATTAACGAAGGCAGCCACACTCATCAACACGCCCTGTATTTGGCTCATTCCCATAGCCCTAAGTGAGGCCAAAGCGACCATCGGCACCAGCAGGCAGGGCGCGCTAAAGTACCAAATGCTCATATACTGCTGAATGAGTGGGATAAGTTCCCGGGGGGCACCCAACAGGGTAAAGAGGGGATCTATCGTAAACCATCCAAGCACACACACCGAAACCGATATAAGTAGCGTTAAGCTGACCGCATCGGTAGCCAGCCTCTGTGCACTCGAAGCATTGCCCGCGCCCAGTAATCGAGCCACTGCGGATGAAGTACCAGCGCCGAGCCCGATTCCAATACTGGTTAACACCATAACCACGGGAAAGGTAAAACTCATGGCCGCCAATTGACTATTACCAAGCTGCGCCACAAAGAAGGTGTCCACCACATTAAAGGACATAGTCGCCATCAAGCCCCACACCATGGGCAGTGCAAGGGTGCGCAGCTGGGTGGGAACATGCCCCTCGGTCATGGTGGCCTGAAGTGGCGGCATGAATCGCAACCTGGTCAGTGGTGAATGGAGCCAAACGGCCGGCGGCAAAGTATACCAGACGACCCGTTTTACTGCCCGCTTACCGACATATGCTGCCAACGGTGTTTTTGCCCGCAACTAAACCCTATAATAGGCGGTACCAGTATTGACTAAACATTAGCGCGGCCCAGGGCCGCACGATCGACCTTGAGTATTTGCGACCATGAGCAACAAAGATAAGCTGTTTATATTTGACACCACACTTCGCGATGGCGAACAGAGCCCCGGCGCTTCAATGACTCGCGAGGAGAAAATCCGCATTGCCAAGATGCTGGAAAAAATGCGCGTAGATGTAATTGAGGCGGGGTTCGCCATCGCCAGCAAAGGCGACTTTGAATCCATTCAGGCAATCGCCAAAGTGGTGAAAGACAGCACGATTTGCTCTCTGGCTCGCGCTGTTCCAGGTGATATTGAACGCGCAGCCGAAGCCATTCGGCCGGCCAACCGCGGTCGCATTCACACGTTTATCGCCACCAGTCCAATCCACATGCAGTATAAACTGAAGATGGAGCCACCCAAAGTGCTGGAACAGGCGGTTGCGGCCGTGAAACAAGCTCGCAATTATACCGATGACGTGGAGTTTTCACTGGAAGATGCCAGCCGCTCCGAATTTGATTTTATGTGCAAAATTATTGCAGCGGTCATCGATGCCGGCGCCGGCACCATAAACCTACCCGACACGGTAGGCTATAGTGAACCGGGCGAATACGGTGCCATGTTTGGCCGCTTGATTGAAGCGATACCTAACGCTGACAAAGCCATATTCTCAACACATTGCCACAACGACCTGGGACTGGCAGTCGCCAACTCACTATCAGCCGTAATGCACGGTGCCCGCCAGGTAGAGTGCACAATTAACGGGCTGGGTGAGCGCGCCGGTAACGCCGCTCTAGAAGAAGTTGTAATGGCCGTGCGCACGCGTCAGGACATGATGCCAGTCGAAACAGACATTGACGCCAGCCATATTGTCCCAACCTCACGCCTAGTGTCCACGATCACAGGCTTCCCGGTTCAGCCCAATAAAGCAATTGTAGGTGCAAATGCCTTCGCTCACGAGTCTGGCATCCACCAGGACGGCGTACTTAAACACCGCGAAACATACGAAATTATGCGAGCCGAAGATGTGGGCTGGAATACCAACAAACTGGTATTGGGTAAGCACTCGGGCCGAGCCGCGGTAAAAGCTCGCTTTGAGGCCTTAGGTATTACCTTCGGCACGCCCGAGGAGTTGACCGTCGCCTTCGAGCGCTTTAAAGATTTGGCCGACAAGAAGCACGAAATCTTCGACGAGGATTTACAAGCACTGGTTAGCGGGGTTGTCGCCCAAGAGGCTCCTGATATTTACGTACTCGGCGAGATGGAGGTTAATACCAAAACCGGCAACCAGCCCGAGGCACACGTATCACTTACCATTCACGGCGAAAATCACCGATGTTCGGCCAAAGGCAGCGGCCCGGTGGACGCGGCCTATAAGGCCATCGAGAGTGTTGTAAAAAGCGGCGCTACCCTAAAGCTCTATTCAGTCAATGCTATTACTCAGGGAACTGACTCTCAGGGCGACGTCACCGTGCGCCTGGCCAAAGGCGGCAATATTGTCAATGGCGTTGGAGCGGATACCGATATAGTGGTTGCTTCAGCCAAAGCGTACTTGCACGCGCTGAACTTGCTGGCTGCACCCGAGCGCTCACACCCGCAACGCGAAGGCATCTAAAACGCGATGAATGAGCTCGCCCGGCAAAAATATCTAAACGCTTTAGGTATTGATGGCTACATGCCTCGTGTGGTTTTGCCTCATGCCCCCGCGCCAATACCGTGTGCAATGCCGGAGTACGTTGAGCCTGCCCCGGCAGACACGCTGGTGCAACCTACTGCACCTAGCTCCGCACCTCAAGCACGAACAACGCCCACTGCAAGCGCAGAGCCAGTTGGCAAAGTACTCGCTGATATGGGCGTAAGCAGTGACCGCAAGCCGTTGCAAACGCCGCTGCGCCAAGCTGCCAGCGGCGTTAAAACACTGCACTTACACCTATGGCGCCCCAATGCCAACTTACTGGTGCTCGATGAACACGAGCCTGGCAGCGCACTACCCAAAGAGGCACTATTAACCAATATTCTCCGGGTCATGCAGCGTATTAACCGACCGATTGAGGCCGCGGAGCGAATTCGCTGTCCGATCAATGACGATTTGGCCAAATTGTATTCGCAAAGCGACCTGGAAGAAGAGCTCAAAGCTTGGCTAAACGAGGAGCTGATAAAAACCACCGACAGCGAGCTATGGATATTTGGTCTGCGTCCGGCCAAATACTTATCCACTGAGGCGAGCACACCCAAGGCCGCCTTCACTCACTTCCAGGTAGCCTGCTACGGGGAAACGACTCAAGAGCGCGATGCTCTGGCACTTCCCAGCCTCACTGAGCTGCTGCACAATCCAGAGCTCAAACGTCAACTTTGGCGAGCCTTGCAAGCCCGTGTCTCCCAGTAAACTTAACGCCACATTACTCAGCACCCAGCTATCACTCAATGGCCTGACCCTACATCTGCGGCCACTGGACGAGAGTGACCTCGATACAGTCCATGACATTGAACGAGCCGCGCACTCTCACCCTTGGAGCCGTCGTCTTTTTGCAGATTGTTTAGGCTCGCGCCAGTGCTGCCAACTTATATGCTGTGATCAGACAATTGTTGGCTATTTCGTTATAAGTGCTGCAGCCGGCGACGCGGAATTGCTTAATATTACGACGACACCCAAATGGCAGCGTCGCGGCATCGCTCAACACGTACTGACTTATTTGCTTGCAACACTTCCCAAGTTTGCGGACACCTTGTATCTGGAAGTGAGGGAGTCTAACTTGGCGGCTATTTGTCTTTACCAAAACATGGGATTTGCGGAAGTCGGCATTCGGCCCAATTACTATCCGAGCCATAAAGGTCGAGAAAACGCCGTGATAATGGCCTATGCATCCTTGCAATGAACAGTGCATGTAATTCACTTGAAATATTGCGGTACTGCGACATTTCGTCGCACGGAATTTTGGGTATTTTTTGTTAACCTGAAGCATCGTGCCAAAACCTAACATCAGCGGTGGATGCTGTGCATTTGCGACACTTGGTCATCATTCGTTTCTTCCTAATACTAACGCTGCTATTGGCAAGTGGCATTGTCAGCCGTTTCTCGCCCATACCCATGTGGCCTGTGGCCACCGTCACATTATCATTGCTCGCTATCAATCTGGCGTCGCTCTACCGAATTTCGGCCACCCAGCCCAATCAACACTTTGAATTAGCACTGCATCTTTTGATCGACATTGTTGCAGTCGCCGCACTTGCCTATTACACCGGCGGTGTCAGCAACCCATTTTTATCGTACATTTTAGTACCTGTTTGCATTGCGGCTTCAGTGCTGCCCAGCCTATACGCATGGGCGCTCAGCGCTCTTGCGATCGCTTTGTATGGCGCTTTACTGTTTTGGTTTCACCCGCTAGATATTTTCGTACCACACAACAGCCACCAACATCATTCAATGGGTATGAATGTTCATATGATTGGGATGTGGTTTAATTTTTCCTTAAGTGCCCTGCTCATTAGCTTTTTTATTGTTCGCATGACCGCCACAGTGCGCCAACATCAAAGCGAATTAAACTCTCTACGCGAAGAGGACCTTCGCAATGAGCAGTTAATAGGGGTTGCCACCCAAGCGGCGGGCACAGCACACGAGCTTGGCACTCCGCTATCTACTATAAAAGTGCTGCTAAACGAGATGGCCTCCGATCAGGAGCCCTCTTCAAATATAGGAAAAGATATTGCGGTTCTGCAAGAACAAATTACGCAATGTGGAAATATTTTACAACGGTTGCGACAACGCGCGGACATTGAACTATTGACTAACCCCGAAGCCATGCCCGCGTCAGAGTACTGCCGACAGTTGCTTGATCATTGGCAGTTACTAAGGCCAGAGGCTACAACCATCAGCCACCTGAGTGATGCACTTAAGGGTTGCGCTGTCACAATGCATCCGACGATCGAACAAGCGATTATAAATGTACTCAACAATGCAGCAGATGCGAGCACGCAAAGCATCAATGTCCACGTCGACACAGATGGCACACAATTAATTTGGCGAATAGTCGATGACGGTGTAGGACTGACGCATGATGCAAAACGGCTTATTGGTAAGCAGCCTGTCTCGACTAAACCCGACGGCCTGGGTATAGGTCTGTTTTTAACTCATGCCAGCATTCAACGCTATGGCGGCACAGTGACATTGGAGACCTCCGAAAACGGCGGTACTCTTACCACAATCAACTTACCCTTGGGTGACTCATGAGCGATAGAGAAACTATCTTAATAGTTGATGATGACGTCACTTTTGGCGATATTCTGCAGCGTGCCTTGCAGCGCCGAGGCATTCAGGTGGACGTCGCTCGCGACAGCCAACAAGCATTTACACTGATTGGTAAACGCAACTACCAAAAAGCCATTATTGATTTAAAAATTGGCAAAGAGTCTGGGCTTGACATCACAGAGGAGCTATTGCGTCGAAAACCACACTTACACGTCGTTATTTTAACGGGATACTCAAGCATTGCGACCGCCGTCCAAGCGGTAAAAAAAGGGGCCGCCAATTACTTGTGCAAACCGGCCGATGCGGACGAAATTCTGGCTGCGTTTACTGAGACAAAAAAATCACCAGCCGCAATTCCAGAACAGCCGCCGTCGATCGACCGCTTGGCATGGGAGCATATTCAAAGTGTACTAGCTGCACACGATGGCAATATTTCTGCAACAGCAAGGGCGCTGGGCATGCACCGGCGCACATTACAGCGAAAACTAAGTAAGCGCCCTGTTAAACACTAAGCCAATATCAGTACTTAAGGGCCGTCGAGTCTATGGTTTGCGGTTTTGTCAGGTGAAGCAAATCACCCAAAAAGCTCTGTTGCCAGGCGTGAATATCCTGCTTCTTTAACACGCTCATCATACTCTTCCAGCGATCAACCCGCTCATCCAGCGGCATTTGAAGCGCCTTGGCAAGCGCACCCGCCATACCATCAACATCATAAGGATTAACAATAACCGCGGCATCCAGTTCGTCAGCGGCCCCCGCCAACTCAGACAGCACTAATACGCCCGGATCTTCGGGTTTTTGAGCAACAACATACTCCTTGGCAACCAAATTCATTCCATCTTTCAATGGCGTCACTAAACCAACGTGTGCCAAACGATACATAGCCAAAATCGTTTTTCGGCGGAAGCCCCGGTTCAAGTACCGCAGTGGCATCCAGTCAAAATCAGCGTAGGTGCCAATAATATGGCCCGCTTCACGATCAATTCGCTTAGCGAGGTCACCATAGGCCTGAACATCTCCACGAGAGGTCGGTGAAATTTGCAAGTAAACCACCTGGCGCAGAAATTCATTGTTATGACCTAACAACCGGTCATAAGCCTGAAAACGTCGCACTAATCCTTTGGAATAATCTAGCCGATCCACACCAATAAGTAATTTTCTGTCACCAAGACTTTCGTAAAGACGCTGGTACTCTTGCGTTGTCTCTCCGCGATCGGCCACCCCCGGCAGCGCCTGTGTCTCCACGCTGATTGGGTAGACACGCGCAGTACAGTGACGATCACCATAGCGCAAGCGATCATGTTTTAGAATTTCGCCACCCAGTCCCTGACATACCCCCATGCAAAAGCCCAGATGGTCTGCCTCGGTTTGAAAACCGACTAAATCGTAATGCAGCAAGGCTTCGAGTACATTTTTATAACCTGGTACTGTGCGCAGTAGATCGAGTGAGGGGAATGGCGTATGAAGAAAAAACCCGATTGGGTTTCTCACCCCAGCCTCGCGCAGTATTTTGCCGAGAGGGATAAGGTGGTAATCGTGTATCCAAATCGTATCCGTCGGAGCAATGATTTTGAGTAACTCTTCGGCAAACTTTTTGTTGACTTGAATGTAACCACTTAAATCCCTGTCGCTGTACTGCATTAGCTCTGGGCGCTGGTGAAACAGTGGCCACAACACACTGTTAGCGTAACCCTTATAGTACTGGTTATACTCTGATTGACGCATGTTGACGGTCACGTACTCAATATTACCGCGCACTTCATGCTTAGCGGTTTCATCGCGATTATCTACCTTGCCGCTCCAGCCAAACCAAACACCACCTGCTTTTTCCATGGCGGCCATTACACCTACCGCCAGTCCACCTTCTGAACCTTTATTGGCGCCATCGGTTTTTGCTACACGATTGGATACAACTATCAAACGACTCACAGTTCATGCTCCCATTTCTTACTCAGAATTCGAGCGCTATTGATGATACCAACCATCGAATAGGTTTGCGGGAAATTGCCCCAAAGCTCGCCTGTTTCAGGGTTCAAGTCTTCCGACATCAAACCAAGGTGGTTGCGCTGCGACAGCAGGTCTTCGAATAATTCACGCGCCTCCTGCTCGCGGCCAGCTGCGGCCAAAGCATCGATATACCAAAACGAGCATATGGTAAATGCGTTTTCGGGCATACCAAAATCGTCTTCAACCACGTAGCGAAAAAGGTACCTACTGCCCTCAGGCATCAGCTTATTTTCAATCTCTTTGATCGTGCCCAGAAAACGTGGGTCTTTACCATCGATATAGCCTAATTCACACGCAAGCAATAAACTGGCGTCCATTGTGTCGCCACCCCAGGTAGCGGTGTAGGCGTTGAGCTCTAGATTAAATCCATTATCCTCAATGGCGTTACGAATTTTTTCACTGGCACTTCGCCAATAGTTCTCGCGCTCACTCAGCTCGAGCTTGCGCGCTATTTTGGCTAAGCGGTCAGTCGCGGCCCAACACATCATGCTACTGAAGGTATGTACGTGCTTAGATCCACGCAGTTCCCACAGCCCCGCATCTGGCTTATCGTAAAATGCAAAGGCCTTATCGCCGATACTTTCAAGTAACTCGAACAGCTGAATACTGCCAGGACGGCGAATACGCTCATCGAAGAACATTTGCGTGGCTGACAATACAATCGCGCCATAAACATCGTGTTGAATTTGTTCGGCTGCTTGGTTCCCAATTCGAACCGGCCCCATACCGCGATAGCCGGGCAGCGCGCTGGCAATGCGCTCCGGCATGCTTTTCGAGCCATTAATACAAAATACCGGCTGAAGATGGTTTTCATCCATCCCGGCGACAATATTTACAAGATATTGTAAATATTGCTCCATCGTTCGCGTTGTCCCTAACCGATTTAGAGCGTGCACGGTAAAGTAGCTGTCCCGCAACCAACAGAAACGATAGTCCCAGTTGCGCTCGGTATCCTTTGCCTCTGGCAGCGAGGTAGTCATTGCGGCGATGATTGCGCCGGTATCTTCGTAGGCGCTTAGCTTTAATGTAATGGCCGCCCGTATAACGGCGTCCTGCCACTCAAACGGTATGGCAAGATAACGGGACCATTCGAGCCAATAGGACTCCGTCTCGGCATAAAAGCGCTCGCTGATCTCCTTAATAGGCTCTTTGATGGACTTATCATCACCGAAAATCATGTAATGATCACCGTCGAGAACAAACCAGGTTTCATCCATAATGGCGGTAACAGAAAGGCCCGTGGTCAGACGAAGCGCCAAGTCATTACCCACAAACCGAATATGATTACTGCCCTGTATTCTGGTATAGGGGTGTTGACCATCATTGAAGGCGGGCCTGAGTCTAATACGTATTTTGGGAGACCCTATAGGTTCGAGCTTGCGGTTTAGCATCATCGGGCGAAACATACGCCCATATTGATTAAAACGAGGGACAAAATCGGTAACCACGACACCATTCCCATGGCTGTCGTACAGCTTGGTGACTAATATTGCGGTGTTCTTTTCGTAACGTTGCTCACTGTGACTAAAGCCTTCTAAATCTATCGCAAACGTACCCTGAATAGATTCTTCATCATCCGTTTTTAAAAGCGAGCAGAATACAGGGTCGCCATCAAATCTCGGTAAACATGTCCATACTACTTCTGCAAATTTATCGACCAGTGCGCCAATGACGCAGTTACCGATTAACCCCAACTCCAGACTTCGCTCTTTCATTTACATCCTCCAACCTTTTGAGCTGCAACTGTAAAAAAGCAAGAACCTCGCCAGTATCGCATAACCGTACTCCAGCGCACGATTCGCCAGGCCCCACCTTGATGGAAACGCCTCCATTCTGGTTCACCCAGGCAAAACCATCCTCATCCGTTGTATCGTCGCCAATGTAAACCGGCTGACGGCCAATAAATGGTGACGTGCTCATAAAGTGTGCAATAGCTACCCCCTTATCAACACCTACTGGTTGTATTTCCCGAACACAATTGCCTTTAATGACACGCATATCGGTGCGCTCGCCAAGCGACAATTGATCATCAATATAGCTGTCCAGAGCCTCGCGCAAATGCTCCTTTCCGCGATAATGCAAGGCAATCGCATGCCCCTTATCTTCAACGATCAGGCCGCGATCTTCTGCGTATTCAAGCAACTTAGCCTTAATTTTGACAAATTCGGCACTCTCGAGGTCACGGTGCATTACCGGCCCGTCGCCGTAGCGCCACTCGGCACCGTGACTGCCGGCCATGGTGAGGGGTAAATTGATTAGCCCGCTCAGCGAATCTAACGCACGCCCTGACACTAAGGCCAAAGCACCATTAAGTTGCACAGCCAAAGCTCCAAGCACTTGCCTTAACTCTTCCGGGACATAAACCCCTTCGGGTGTCTGCGCAAAGTCGACCAGAGTGCCATCGAAATCTAAAAACAGGCCGATATTTTCTGTGCAAGTAATTTGCATATACGTTTGCCCAATTCACGAAAAGACAACAAAACTATATCAAGGGTTGGGCAACTATGAAAATTTTCGAACCTCAGTAGCCTATTAGTTTCGCCTTGTTGAGGTTTCCTCAGCTCTCAACAAGGCGCCTTAATAAACTAAGACCATTGTGGATTCACTCTGCCCAAAAATTTCGGGGTTATACATTTCCTCTGCCTTGACGGCGGGAGCGGTATATTGACCGGGTGTTACCGCTCGCGCCTGATACGTATATAAATACCCACCGGTAGATAACCTTTGTACGTAGGCTTGCGCTCCGGTATCCCGCAGCTCGCTATGATCATACCAATTGGGCTGATAGGTCTGTAACTCTAACGCTCTTGGAACATCTTCCACGTTAGCGAGGCTATGGTTAATCGGCTCAAGTCCTGCCGGCAGGCTGTCAACCAACGCTACATCATGGCGGCTCTCATTTGTATCCATTACCAATGTGATACGTACTTTGGCTCCCGCCCGAATTCTCCAGCTGCCATCTTGCATTCGCTGAACGTCCTGAGGGTTATCTACAGCCTCATAGTGTCGCGCTACCGAAAACCCGTTATCGGCTGCGGCTTGTTTGGATTTTTCTGGGATATAGGTTGCCGCCAAACGATAGAAAATACGCCCTTCCCCCGGTGATGCGAGGCTAACATTTGCTTTCTTTCGGTTTATTCCCCAGTCGCTCAGGCTAATACCTTCGCTGGCAAACTGTTCTTTTTTATTGTCAAACTGGCTCTGTGCGACTTCATCCCCATTTGCACTAATGGTAAGCGTTGTATTTACCTCACCAGTTTCAAACTGCTGGTAGTATTGCTTAAGCGCCAGCAACGCGAATACATTCGCTTGGGTATTTTTCCAAGCCCCTTGAGCCTTGTTAGCTACGAGCCCACGAACTATTTTGTCTATTAGTGCTGAGTCGGGGCTATCTTTAAGCAAGGCAAGTAACACGATTGCATTAGCTCTCGCTGAGCTGGCCATACTGGAGTGGCGCCAACTGCCGTACTCCTCGGCGAATTTAGCCTCAGCGTCTGTTTCTATCAATCGCGCGTCCAGCAAATCGTACAGTTTCTCCTTTAACGCATCGTGCTCTTCAGCGCCTGAATAGGCGTGTATAAGCCATCCCATTGTGCTTACGGGTAAAGCATTCCAGTCTGACTCTGCTTTTACGTTCTGTAAAAACGCTGTATTGAGACCCGACATTGAACGATTATAGGCCGCCTGAAGGTTAACACCGTAGGCTAAAGCCTGCATTACCACCGGCCAGGCCTCGCCCTCCAAGTCTTCGACAAACGTGCCATCTAAATAAGAAAACCCTCGCTCTATCGCCCCGGCTGGCACCTCATAGCCTGCTTGTTGTGCCAATATAAGCGCCTGTAAAACGTGAACTGAGAGAAAGGCCAGTGACGATTCGCCTTTGCGCCACAAAGGCCAGCCACCGTCTACGTTTTGGCGCCCCACAAGTTGACCAATCTGATCAGTCAAGGTTTCGTTTAGCTCTTGCGCATCTGGCAACTCGGCATTCTGAAAAATATCAGCTGCTTGCTGCATGGCTAATACCGACACCAATCTGGAAGATAACTGTTCGGAGCAGCTATGGGGGTAATTCACCAAATACACATACGCATCTTGCAGGCTTTGCAGCTGTGATGTCGACGCGCTTAGCTCAAGCACACCGCTACCAGCCTGTATAGCTTCAGGACTCAACAGCTTAAAGTGCGCCGTTTCTCCCTCTATGGCGCCGTAGTGAGAAATGGCAAGCTGCCGCATTGGTGAATAGACCGGGACCTCGACAGCGACCTCATCTCTATACTTGTTGGAGGTGGCGACGACCCTAAGTGACGCTTTACCCTCTGACTTAGCCTTAACAGGAAACTCGACCTGAGTGCGATTATGGGCTGGCACAGTAATGCGTTGCTTATTCCGTTGTTTAATCGTTAAATTTTCCCCCTCGACTTCAACGTCAACCACCATTGCTGTATCGGTACTGTTTTGCAATACCACGGGCACACTGGCCTGATCACCCACATTGATAAATCGCGGCAAGGAAGGCCGCGCCATAAGGGGTAAATACGCCTCGACCGTGGACTCACCGGCACCAAAATAGCTGGCCTCAGCCTGGACGACGGCGATGAGCCTGTAGCGGGTTAAACTTTCAGGCAATGTGAAGTTGGCCCCTACTTGACCTTGGGAATCAGTTTTAAGGTTGGCCTGAAAGGTCGCCAGTGCCGAAAAGTCTTTACGAACAGAGCCGGCCATGGGATCGTTTCGACTGCCTGCCGATGCCATAAACCCACCCGAACCTGGATTCCTTCCGAGGTCTGAATATAGAAACGTCAGTATGTCTCGAGTATCCGAACTCCTAATCCACGATTGACGATATTGATAGAACGCTTTATGCGGGTCAGGGGTTTGATAGGACGATGAAGCAAGTACCGATTCGTCAACCGCATAAAAAGTCACTCCGGCGCTGTCTACGGGCTTTCCCTGTGCATCAGTGACACTAATGGCCGCATTAACCTCTTCGCCCGGAGCGTAACGAGGTTTGCCGGGCTCGATGTTTACCGCCAGCCGACGACTTTCGGCACTTACAGGTATATTTTGATTGCCAGTAGCTTTTAATGTTGTAAAACCGCGCTTAAGTTTTTTAGCCTGCGCAATATCCACAAGGGCGGTAACGTGAACACCAAAGTTCGGAATATGCGCATCGGTAATAGGCACACGTAACTGATAATAGCCATTCCTTATCAGTATTCTTTGAGCGTCAAACACGCCTTCTTGGTTAAAGGTAACCAGCGCCTCTCCGTGTTGAAATGGGGCGCCGATATAAATATTGGCAGTATCACCAAGCTTATACTCAAGTTGATCCGGCACCAGCTCTATTCTGTTTGAATAATAGTAATCCTCTTTTGGTTTGTAATGCTGCAGGCCAAGCTTTTCGCCCATCACCTCCACATCGCTTTCAATCTCATAGCGCTTACCGTCGTTATCTCTGACCTTGGCGGTAAACCGGTATGGCCCTCGTTTAGCATTGTTAACGGTGCATTGCTGCAAGCGCTCCTCTGCAAGCCATTGGCACTGTGGCGTCAAGCTTACTCGCTCGCTCAGTTCATAATCGTAATACTCCGCCGTCAGCTCAGCTTTTGTATCTGTCGAACCATCTTGGTTTAAGACGACTACATCAATGACGATTTCATCACCCACCTGAACAGCTTTTTTATGGGGGCGAAGCCCTACGCGAAGGGCAGGTCCATCCACTAGGTACTCCGCAGAGCCAGACCAGCGCTGGTTATTCTTATCTTCCACACTGGCAACGGCGCGAACCTTGCGGACCTCTGAATATTCAGAAAGTTTAATTGCCTTCCCCCAAGAGGAGAAAACTGGAGTACGACTTACGCCAGCTTTATCTGTCATGCCTTCAGTCTCACCCAGTTTTGTGCGGAAATCACCTCTGTAGCGCCCTGAAAAACTAAATTGCTCCGCCTCGTCATAATCAAGAGCGGCTCCGATAGCATAAAAGGTCCAATCTACCGCAGCTTCTGCCAGTGGCCCTCCTGAGTAATAATTCGCTTTAGCCTCGACTGCAAGACTGACTTCTTCGGCACTTTGCGACTCCGGAAACTTCACCTCTACTTCAAATTCAGGCCGCCTATACTCCAGAATATTGAACCAATGTGCATGATAGGAAATAGACTCATCAGTCTCTGGCTGGACAAGCTGTAGCCCTATAGCGCCGCGACCCTGCGCGATCTGTTTCGGTAAATCGACACGAAAATCGAAACTTCCTTGATCATCCAGGGTTATGTCGCCACTTGCGAATTCGTTATCTTTTGCGTCTTTAGCCTGCCACTTGATGGAAGTATTTTTGCTAGGCTGTTTAAGTCCTTCGCCCGGCACAGTCTGCCTCAAGGTTCCCTTTACAGTAAGCACTTCGCCGGGTTTGTAAATTTTACGGTCATCAAAAACGTGCCAAATCAGCCGATTTCCCCCACTATCCCATTCGTGTTGTGAAGAATTGAAACGCTGTAGCAGAAATACACTATCACCATCTTTTGTCGCCACTAAGGGGCCAGCGAGGTCAGCTCCCTCAACAAGCGCCACACCATTTTCATCGGTAACAGACTGCTTGCCATCCAACTGAACCGAGACTCCTTCAAGTGGCAAACCTTTATCCAGTGACGACACCCAAGCGGTTACCTTTCCATATTCGGGAAAGGCCTTTACTGCCAAGTTGGTCGATTGAACCCAAATCATGCGATTGGTTTTATAACGGCCGTCTCTAGGCTCATCTGCATGCTCGGGAATTGACAGCATGACTAGGACATGACCAAGACCCTGCATATCTAACGCGGGGGTTAAATCTATTGATCCCCGATAAGTTGCATTTATCGCTGTTTGAGTCTCTAGTTCATACTTTTTAACTAGAGCGCCTGGAACTCCATGACCAAATTTTCTTTCAGTAAAGCGAGTGGCATGATCCTGCCCCATGCCATCAAAAAGTACTTTTAAATTTTGGTACTGAACAAATTCAGACGGGTCTACTGTTCGCAGCTCCACCAGTACAGAGTCTGCATTTAGTGAATCAAAGGGAATTTCGCGTGGCTCGCCTGGCCCAAGAATGATAGGACCGGCATACATCCAATCCAAATAGAAAGGGCGCCCAATATCGGAGAGGTATTGATCTCTCTTTTTGTCAGTACGGAGAATGTTAAGCCAACTCTCTTCCTTAATTACCTCAAGTGAAAAGTCATATTCATCTATTGAGAGTTCCAAATTTTGGCCATATACGTCCTTAATCTTAGGCAGAACGCGAAGACTGTAACTTGAACCTTTATCTAATCCTCCTAAGCATAGCCTGTCATAACTAAGATCGAAACGTAGCTTCTCCACCGGGGGAGATAACTGTATAAGCGATGAAAAATCCTGATTTTTGATAAGGTGATTATTAAATTCTAAACATGCTTCGCTCCCCCTGCGCCGCTCAACACCTACAACCGCTAATGCGCTCTGAGTGCTGAATGTATAATCGTCCATATCTTCAGCTGGCAACGTTCCTTCTTTAGCGGGTATTCCCTCTTTGATTAGCCATGTCATCTTTGTGCTAGCAGGCAGACGATGCTTAGCCACCACCTCCACGGCTTGAGCCTCGGGGTACCACCGTTTATTATTTCGAAGACCTGGGCCATCAGCTATTAGCCTCAACTCCGTTTCATACTCCTTATTTCCGTCAGTAAGCACGATAAATGGTGCAATTTCGGCAAGGTCGACTGGTTGATTAAAAACAATTTCGACAACATGACGCTGAGCCTTTTGATCCCAGCGGCTGCTGCTCCAGCCAAGCCACCCTAAAGTCTCTGTTGAAAAATCCCACGCATGACTGTAAGTAAGTGCGCTATTGCCCTCTTTAATTTTTCCCTCTAAAGCTATTTGGTACTTTGTGGAGTAGCTAAAACGCCCTTGATCGGGCTGAAAAGTGAGTGTTCGAGGATCTCTCCAGCGCCAGACGCCCTCAACCTGGGGCGAGATAGTAATAGGAGGATTACTAGAAACAGCTTTACCAACTTCAGATAATGGCACCATGGGGTTAGCGAACACCAGCCCCAAATGGGTCGCGTTCCGAAGCTCACCCTCAGGAAAATGTCTGACGATTTCCGATGCTGCGGCCCCCTGGCTGGGGACAGCTCCGTGTGGGGTTAGCTTAATTACGTCGTTTTCACTAACGCTAACATCAGTTTGGGTACAGGCTGTAACCCAAACCGAGAGTAATAATATAAAGAGTATTTTAAAGCCAGCGCCCACACTCGCCTCCCTGTGCTCGTTATTAGTCTTTTGTACCAAATTCCTGTTGTTTATAACGCAAACTTAACTGGAGTGTTGAAAATTAGCAACCGCAAGAGCGCAATCGACACCTAGTATTAGCCGACACAAGACAACCCAAAGCACAGAGTTCGCCATATGGCCGGTTGCGTTTGGCATTGCTGATTCAGGGTATACAGAAGCGTGACGCCCTGCACGGTCCGGCTAGCCTTTAAACAGTAGCCTGTAAAAGGGGGCGGTGCCAACCGGCATGCTGATGACCTACAGTGGGTTAGGAGCTGTGCTCGTAATTGCAAATGGGAAGAAAGACGCGAAGGCCTGATAAGCTAAATCTAATCACGCTCCGCTAAGCACTCATACCCGCCCATTTCAAACTCACGGCATATTAACGGGCGCTTATCATAAATAGTGCAGAGCATCGTTTGTCTGTCCAAAGCAGCACACCAGCCGTCATCCAATCGCGCCATCGTCATGCCGCCCCATTGATCCACATGAACAAACCTCTCAGGCACGCCGGTATCGGTTATAAGCATTACCTCCAACCGGCAGCAATTCGCGCGACAGGTCGCGCAAGTAACTTCTTGTTCTGGTAGCTGTACCGTTTCGATATTCAATGTTAAGTATTCACCGTATCGTTAATTGGCATGAACGCAGAACGCTGAACGCTGAACGCTGAACGCTGAACGCTGAACGCTGAACGCTGAACGCTGAACGCTGAACGCTGAACGCTGAACAATAGTATAGCTCTTTGGTGTTTTTAAGACGCTCGTCTTTTCCACTTCTATTGGTATTTTTTAGGGTTTATAGACGAAGGCTTGCATAGTGGCACGCTTTCACATGGGGGCTTCACGGAGCGCTTTGACTGCGATAGCAGTCTGCTTCGTCAAGCGCGGCCAGCTGTGCTGGTCGCTGGGTGACGAGCGTTTG
>NZ_JAULRU010000798.1 GCF_030518155.1 Gilvimarinus gilvus
AATAGTCATTATCTTAACAAGATTAAAATCTATTACCTATGAAGAAAATTATTTTAGGATTAATCTTTGGATTAACGATTGTTAGCTGTAATTCGAAAGCTGATAAACATAATGCAGAACAAAAAGCTCAAGCAATGACGGCTTGTGAACAAGCGGCAATAACACTAGGGATATCTGCGGCTAAAAAAGAACTGATTACAAAATATTGTGACTGTTCGACAGATAAAATGATGGATGAATTTACGTATACAGAAATGATGCAAATGAATAATCCAACACCTGAATTACAAGAACGATTAATGAAATTAATAGAACCTTGTATCAATGATTTGAAAACAAAATCTG
>NZ_JAULRU010000799.1 GCF_030518155.1 Gilvimarinus gilvus
AACCAAGGTCATACGATAGCGAACGCGAAGCTGGTTGCAGGCAAGCTTGAAGCGGCGGATAAAGCCATTATGGCTCAAGATTTACCCTTCAATAAGGAAGCTTTCGCCATGACGGGTGAGTTGCAAAAAATTGGTGCTGAAATTTTTGGTGGTTCCTAGGAGAGGATGATGGATTGGAAGAATTTTGAAGTTGAAGTTTCGTCCATTGTGAAGCAGGCAATTAAAGATTTGCATGATGCACGGCCAAGTGAGCATTTCTATACATTCGCCCTTTATACAGATACTAGCGCAATGACAGTTGCAATGGCAGCTAATTCTCTTGAGGCACTGGAGCTAAAGCTTCAGGATGAGGATGAAGAGGATCGCGATGAGTCTCGTAGTTACTATC
>NZ_JAULRU010000800.1 GCF_030518155.1 Gilvimarinus gilvus
GGCTGCTGGCACGGAGTTAGCCGGTGCTTATTCTTCTGGTACCTTCAGCTACTTACACGTAAGTAGGTTTATCCCCAGATAAAAGTAGTTTACAACCCATAAGGCCGTCATCCTACACGCGGGATGGCTGGATCAGGCTTCCACCCATTGTCCAATATTCCTCACTGCTGCCTCCCGTAGGAGTCTGGTCCGTGTCTCAGTACCAGTGTGGGGGTTCACCCTCTCAGACCCCCTAAAGATCATCGTCTTGGTGAGCCGTTACCTCACCAACTAACTAATCTTACGCATGCCTATCCTACTGCGATAAATCTTTCAAAAATTCATGATGCCATGATTTCTATTATAAAGTATTAATCCTCCTTTCGAAGGGCTATC
>NZ_JAULRU010000801.1 GCF_030518155.1 Gilvimarinus gilvus
ATGCATGCGATTCCACTGGCCATCCCCGACGTCATCTTGTTCACTCCAAAAGTATTCGGCGACGATCGTGGGTTCTTCTACGAAAGCTTCAATGCCAAAGTATTCAGCGAGTCGACAGGCCTGCGCCCGACTTTCGTTCAGGATAATCACTCACGCTCAGTGAAAGGCGTGCTCCGCGGCCTGCACTATCAGCTTCCACCCCATGCCCAAGGCAAACTGGTGCGTGTCGCGCAAGGTGAGGTATTTGACATAGCAGTAGATATCCGCCGGTCCTCCCCTACCTTCGGCAAATGGGTGGGAGCGGTGCTTTCGGCAGAAAACAAAAACCAGCTGTGGATCCCGCCGGGGTTCGCTCATGGTTTTGTCACGTTGAGCGATACGGCCGAGTTTCTGTACAAAGCTACAGACTTCTATT
>NZ_JAULRU010000802.1 GCF_030518155.1 Gilvimarinus gilvus
AAACCAGCTCTACTATCGGTAAAGATATTCATATCGATGTATGCAGCCAGTGCCACCCGTTCTACACTGGTAAGCAGAAAGATGCTACCACTGGTGGTCGTGTTGATCGCTTTAACAAGCGTTTCGGTGGTCGTGGTCTTAAGAAGTAAACGAACCGATATCGCTAAAAAGGCACCCATAGGGTGCCTTTTTTGTTTTTGGTCAATACAGGTCGATTTGTATTAAACTTTGGGATAACTAGCTAGATCCTCTGAAAACGGCATTTTATTCTTTAGTAAATACTGTTTACTCCATCAAAAGTAGTAGAAAATACACTGATTATCGGGAAATTGTCAGAGATATGGGCTGTTTTCTCAGTTGAGTGGCAGAGTTCTTTTCTATA
>NZ_JAULRU010000158.1 GCF_030518155.1 Gilvimarinus gilvus
GTCACATCAGCTAAATCTGGGCTATATGTTGCAGCTAAATTATCTCCTCCACTTTCGATTAAAATCAATTCGATATCAGGAAAACGATCTGCTAATTCATCAACCGCCTCCAAATTCATACTTGCATCTTCACGAATCGCTGTATGAGGGCAACCTCCAGTCTCTACACCAATAATTCTATCTTCTGGTAAAAGACTATTTTTTGCCATAAATTTGGCATCTTCTGAACAAAAAATATCGTTTGTGATCACTCCTAAATTATAATCACTAAACATTTTTCGACTTAATTTTTCTAATAAAGCTGTTTTTCCAGAACCTACAGGTCCACAAACTCCAACTTTGATATATTTTCTATTTTCCATTTTGAATATTGTTTATAAAATTTATGACATGTATAAGCGAGAATATAAGCGCTCGTGTTGCATACATCTGATATCAAACGATGTGTTGCATAAACCTACATATTCTCTATCTAATTCTATTGTTTCTTTGGCTGTTTGAGAAATT
>NZ_JAULRU010000803.1 GCF_030518155.1 Gilvimarinus gilvus
GGAAACGCAGTTGAACTGTACTGACGCTGCGCTTGGCAATTATGTCTGCGACGGTGCCTTTGGCGTTGCCCCCCCAATCCTTTACCTCGAAATCTTCCGGCGTTTCGGTCAACAATTGATCCAGCTGCTCACTCCCGACCAACATGCGATCCTGCACGTCGATCACGACTTGCTGTTTGACGCGCAACTTCTCATACAAATCCGCGAATTCACGGACTGGCCGCCCATCCAGCGCGTTTTGCATCTCCACAAGCTCGGGGTAATTCGCAAGGCTCCAGAGCTCGGTGAAAGTAATCTCGGCATCGTTGATAGCGCTGTTGCGAACAACTTTATCGTGCTCGGCAAGCACCCCGTCCCAGCCCCCCTTTTCCCGCTCACGGGCAAATTTGTCTTCTCGCATGGTCGCGTGCAGCGCCAGTATT
>NZ_JAULRU010000804.1 GCF_030518155.1 Gilvimarinus gilvus
AATAATTTTATTGAATTTGATAACTTTTTCTGGTAATTCTGTTGGTGCAGACAATTCATATTCTACCCATTCGTTTGCAGTTTCAAAACCTAACGATTCTAAGTGTTGCGCATAGTACGGAAAATTATATAAACCAACCATTGTAGCCAATTTATCAAATCCGAAAGTTAGTAAACCTGCCTTTTCCAAATTCGAAAAACCAACTGGGCCTTCTATATATTCTAATTGATTTTCTTTACCTATTTCCGCAACTTTTGCCAAAAGTGCTTTTGTGACGTCGATATCATCAATCATATCAAACCAACCGAAACGCATTTTACGTTTTTGTTGATTATTGACTTCTTGCCAATTGATAATTGCCGCAACACGCCCCACAATCTTACCTTCTTTTTCGGCAAGAAAATAACGCGCTTCTGCATCTTTGAAAACGGGGTTTTTAGAAACATCT
>NZ_JAULRU010000805.1 GCF_030518155.1 Gilvimarinus gilvus
CTCAATTTGTGTCATTTTTTGACCTTTTGATGGAATTTTAATCACTTCGTTTTTAGATGCTTCTTTTATATTAATTGCTCTAAAAGTCGTTTCGTAACTTTCGTCTTTCATTGTTGTTACAGCTTTCAATTCTAAAATTAAACCTGGCAATCCATTGAAAAATATTGGTCCGCCTTTTGGTTGTAAAGTTGGCGCAAACCAAACTTCTATCTTAGAATCTTTGTATTCAGTTGTTGCTTTTTTAACTTTAATACCCAAAATTTCTTTTGATTCTCGACTAATTGTCCAAATGTATTTTGGCAAATTATC
>NZ_JAULRU010000806.1 GCF_030518155.1 Gilvimarinus gilvus
TGCAAGTTTAATTGTTCCGAAAGTTATATCGTCTTGTTCGAGCGATGATGCAATAAATGATGTTTCGACTTCGACAACAGAAGGTGGAACCAATCAATCGTGTACGGTTTGGCCAACCGAAACAGAAGGACCTTTTCCTACAAAAACTCCGTCGAGTTATATGAGAAGCGATGTAAAAGGCGACCGAACGGGTGTTGATGCGACGATAGAAATTGTGGTGCAAAATGCGAGTAACAATTGTTCTGCTGTAGAAGGAATTATCGTTGATATTTGGCATTGCGACAAAGATGGAAATTATTCTCAATATGGAGGGACGCAAATGCAACAAACCAATTATC
>NZ_JAULRU010000807.1 GCF_030518155.1 Gilvimarinus gilvus
AATAATCTCCTGTTTTAAGAGTGGTATGATTGGCATTACGTAAGCTATAAAAAGCAGAAAGTAAATCTTGCGCATCGTAAGGAATCGTTTCTGTTGTAACTTTTCCATCTCGTTTATTTTCAACTTTTGCTTTTCTATTGGCATGATCAAAATAATAGATTTGATGACGTTTGTAACTTCCTTCTACAATATTTCGAACAAATTTTGTAGGTTTCAAATCTGTTTTGTCAATATACGATTCGTAATTATCATCTACCTTAAAAAAAGCACGCACAGCACCTGTTGAAGTTCCTTTTCCTATGATGTGATAATGGCT
>NZ_JAULRU010000808.1 GCF_030518155.1 Gilvimarinus gilvus
ATGACTACCCATATTCAACGCTCCGCCCTGCTGCCATACCCCGCCCAGGCGCTCTACGATCTGGTCAACGACGTGGCCAGCTACCCGCAGTTCCTGCCGTGGTGCTCGGCCGCGACGGTGATCGACAGCAGCGAAACGCACATGCGTGCCAAGCTCGAAGTGGCCAAGGGCGGCATAAGCCAGCACTTTGTGACGCGCAACGTGCTGGTGCCCGGGCAGTCCATCGAAATGAACCTGGAGGAGGGCCCCTTTACCCAATTGCATGGGGTGTGGGTGTTCAAGCCTTTGGGCGAGAAGGCCTGCAAAATCAGCCTGGACCTGTCGTTCGATTATG
>NZ_JAULRU010000809.1 GCF_030518155.1 Gilvimarinus gilvus
AGGGAAAGATGGTGAATTTCAGTTATTAAATAACCACGCTCCTATCGTTGCAACTTTAGGTGAAGGAACAATCAAAATTAAAGTTCACACAAAAACTTTCGAAGATTTCGATAATCAATCTGGTAAAGTTTACAGTTCTCCATCTAATGAATCTACATTATTGTTAGATATCAAAGGAGGAACAATAGAAATGAACAATAATAAAGTAATAGTTTTAGCAAACTAATTACTTTTTTATCATAAAACTTAAAAGGAGATCAATTTTGATCTCCTTTTTTTATATTTTCTACTTAATATTCTCTTTTTTACTTCAAATTTTATTCTGTTTAAATGCTTTTTATAGATTTCGAAAGAAATATTTTTAACTTTTTGGTGTAAATATTCTTTATAAATTGATTTTGTAGATTTATTTTCTGAAAACTTATTATA
>NZ_JAULRU010000810.1 GCF_030518155.1 Gilvimarinus gilvus
AGAAGTCATCTCAAAAGTTTTATTATTAGCAAAAGATAGTGAAATAAAAGATCCAACTATTTTAAGTCAAATAAAACGAGAAATAAACTAAATAAAAAAAGCGAAGAGTTTTTATCTCTTCGCTTTTCTTTTTACAAAAAATTGATAATGATATAAAGTTAATCAATAGTTGAACAATTAATTATCTTTTAAAAAATTCATAAATTAGTGGAGATTAAACGCAATTTATGGAAGAACACCTGCCAAAACTCATTACCGATCTTGGATTAATTCTATGTGTAGGCGCTGTGACGACGCTTATT
>NZ_JAULRU010000811.1 GCF_030518155.1 Gilvimarinus gilvus
TGGAAAATACAAAAAGGTAAATTACCTGAAACAATTTTTTATAATGGAGGAACAATAAATGCAGATAGGTCAGTTCAAGGAGCGTCGTTATTAAAAGGAATGAAAGAAGGTGACCCTGATTTGTGTGAAACGTTTTCGGGAGCTAATGGTTATGCTAAAGCATTTGAAGGATCAGAACTTTTGAAAAGAGGTGAGATTGTTGTAATAGCTGTTTATGGAGGAAGTGATACAGAACCTTTTGATATAAAAGTAAATGTAGCTGAAGAGAGAACGATTACAAACTTTAATAATTTATGTTTTGGTCTATCTTATT
>NZ_JAULRU010000812.1 GCF_030518155.1 Gilvimarinus gilvus
AATAACTTCGGTAATGATGCAGTGGGCAAGATAAATGCTGATTTACAGCGGTTGTACCGCATCAAGGCCGATGTAAACCTGCTGATTAACTTAGTAGACCGGGCTCAACATCTGCCAGACCTCAATTCTCTGATCGCAACCCAGACCCACTCCGATGAAATTATTATGCGGATTAAACAGGATATCGAAGCGGTTGGAAATTTACGCGGCATCCAGGCTCTGAAACAAACCATAGTAAATATCGTTTTTCTGACCCGGGGGGACAACAACATGTTTACCATCCGCAGTCAGGAACGGGCTGTACTACAATCCGGAGAGCTATTGCTTAACCGTATCAGGGAGGAGCTTGGCAATTTAAATCAACAGGTTGCAGTCCAGACCGATAAAACCGAAGCCGCAGCTCAGATCTCAGCACAAAATGCCCGGGAGACGATTAAGAAAGGCCGTATCTGGATGCT
>NZ_JAULRU010000159.1 GCF_030518155.1 Gilvimarinus gilvus
ATGCCTGTACGCGAAGCCTTGCGCCAGCTGGAAGCGCAATCACTGCTGAAAGTGGAAATGCACAAGGGCGCCGTGGTTGCGCCCTTGATCGGCGAGGACGCGGTAGACACCTACGCGCTGCGCATACTGCTTGAGAGCGAGGCGCTACGCCAGTCCATCCCGTTGCTGGAGCCCAGCGACATCGCCCAGGCACGCGGCTACATCCAGCAGTTGGAGAATGAAACCCGCCACGCTGAAATCGGCCGGCTAAACCGTTTGTTGCACATGGCCTTGTACAGCAAGGCAAAAAACAAGAAGTTGCTACGCCTGATCGAAGACGAGCTCAACG
>NZ_JAULRU010000813.1 GCF_030518155.1 Gilvimarinus gilvus
CATAACGTGTACCACCAAATCACCCAAATCCACCAGCACCCACTCGCCGGTATCCAGGCCTTCTATTCCCAGAGGCAATAAGCCCTGATGCTTCATCTCTTCCTGAACGTGCTGCCCAATAGACATCACATGTCGCTTAGAGGTTCCGCTGGCGATAACCATTCGGTCAGTTACCGTCGATTTATTGGTCACATCAATTTCAACAATGTCACGTGCTTTCATATCATCAAGGGCTTGACGTACAGCGCTGATTATCTGATCCATTTCCATTAGTAATTATTTACCTTCATTATTAAAGTCGTATAAC
>NZ_JAULRU010000814.1 GCF_030518155.1 Gilvimarinus gilvus
GGGCAAAGTAAATTTTTTGATATAGGGCTTATACTTGTGCATTTGAGTCCGAAGCTCTAATGGCAGCTTTGGGTCGAAAGCAGACTTTTTTGAAAAGCGTGAACGCTGGGTTTTGAAGTGACCCCCAATAGTTGGACAACCAACTCTGGGGGTTTTTATGGCAAAGTACAGCAGAGCATTTAAAATTGCTGCAGCTAAGCAATATCTTAACGGTACATCCTCTCTATCATTGGGAGCTGAACTAAACGTTCCCGCTTCTCTGATTCGTTACTGGGGTCAGATTTACCAGACTCATGGTGATTCAGCTTTTCAAGCTCCCATCTCCCCTTATTGTGCACAAGAGAAACTCCGTATGCTTAATAAAATGTGGGCAGAACGATGGTCTTTAGGTTATA
>NZ_JAULRU010000815.1 GCF_030518155.1 Gilvimarinus gilvus
TAGTGATTCACTGCACTATGCATTTAAATGTGCCTTACGATCGAAACTGTAGCCGCTGAAAACAGCCGTAACTGTCTGCTTATGCCATTAACCCGATCATCAGATCGCGAACACCCAGTGTCTTCTCCCATCAACGTGAAAGTATTTTTGCTTTACCCATATAGCGCCTTTCATGGCGTGCCGACGCACAGCCCATCGCCACAGAATCTGCCAAATGTGATGGTATATCCATGTAAAACGAGCCTATGATCTAAAAATATGGTCTTGTTTAAATTATGTTTATAACTAGTTTACCTATCGTTTACATGAACGTGTTATT
>NZ_JAULRU010000816.1 GCF_030518155.1 Gilvimarinus gilvus
CCTATCCTGGCCAGTTCAGCGAGCGCATCAGCAAAGCCAGCGACCAGCTCAAGTATGAGCAGTTGCAGGGGCGTATCAACAGCATCAGCCAGGGGCAGTTGAGCCACGATCAGGTCGAGCGCCTGGTCGAACTGGCTCAGTTGCCGTACGCCCAGCTGTTCGCCAAACCGTTCGAGGCGGGGTTGGTGGACCACCGTACCGGCTTGCTCATCGAGCTGCACAACAGTGGCGATGCGCCGGTGCGCCAGGTCAAAGTGCGCCTGCCAGGCAAAGGCCTGGTGCAGGTGCGCGATGCTGCTGGCAACGACACACTGCTGGAGCAGGCTACCGCGCAAGTCGACATCCCTGTCATCGAGCCGGGTAGCCGGTGCAAGGTGTGGGTGTATTTCGAC
>NZ_JAULRU010000817.1 GCF_030518155.1 Gilvimarinus gilvus
GCTATCATGCAACTTACAGACGAACAAAAGCAAAAAGGAGTTGTGACACATTCTTCTGGTAATTTTGCTCAAGCTTTAGCACTTGCAGCAAAAAGCTTGGGAATTGAAGCTTTTATTGTAATGCCCAAAACTGCTCCACAAGTTAAAAAAGACGCTGTAAAAGGATACAATGGGCAAATAATCGAGTGTGAACCAACTTTAGAAGCGAGAGAGAAAACAGCAAAACAAATCGAAATACAAAAAGGTGCAACGTTTATTCATCCTTCAAATGATCTCAATGTTATTCTTGGACAAGGACCTGCAGCGAAAGAATTATTAGAAATACATCCAGACCTGAATTATATATTTACTCCTGTTGGTGGTGGAGGTTTAATTGCGGGAACAGCTATTGCTGTGGAAAATTTTGGTGAAAATTGTAAAGTAATCGGTGGAGAACCTTTTGAAGCAGAT
>NZ_JAULRU010000818.1 GCF_030518155.1 Gilvimarinus gilvus
CTGAATTTGGTTTACAAATCGTGCATATGGAAGGTGGAAGTTTACGCAACGCTATTCCTCGCGAGTCTTGGGCTAACATTGTAATTCCTTCTGACAAAGTGGATGCTTTCAAAGCGTCTTACGAAACTTTACGCGCAGAAATTATTGAAGAATACGAAACGAAAGAACCTAAAATGGTGATTACGTTAGAACCAACTGATGCAACTGATGCAATGTCAGCACAAGATTCTAAAGTTTTTGTTCAAACAATTATGGCAGCTTTCAATGGTGTTTACAGAATGAGTCCAGACGTTGAAGGTTTAGTAGA
>NZ_JAULRU010000819.1 GCF_030518155.1 Gilvimarinus gilvus
CCTACCGTGGATGGCCAAGCTGCTGAAGGTGACTGTACCACCGGATCCGGCACCCATCTCCCGCTCTGCGCTGGAGGTGCACATCACCAGCGAGTGGGAAATGTTCGTCTACCGCCTGGGCAAGGAGAAGTGGTGCATCGGCGCCGCCCTGCGCGAGCTGAAGATGCCGGAAGGCACACGCATCGCCGCCCTGTTCCGCGGCGAGCAGTTGCTGCACCCCTCTGGCAGCACCGTGCTGGAGGTCGACGACATGCTCTGCGTGATCGGCCACGAACACAACCTGCCGGCGCTGGGCAAACTGTTCAGCCAGGCGCCGCAGCGTGGCCTGGACCTGCGCTTCTTCGGCGACTTCGTTCTCGAAGGCGAT
>NZ_JAULRU010000820.1 GCF_030518155.1 Gilvimarinus gilvus
CCTACCACAATATAACTAAGCTGACTCACTGTAGAATAAGCTAGTCGTGCCTTCAGGTTATCCTTAGTCATGGCGATACAGGATGACAGCACTATTGTCGCCGCAGCGATATATAGCATGACATCGGTTGTCGCCAGATCCTTCAGACCTTCAATACCAAAGATATAGATAACGATTTTCAGAATACTGAATACGCCGGCTTTTACGACAGCAACGGCGTGCAATAAGGCACTCACCGGAGTAGGTGCAACCATCGCAGCGGGTAACCAGCGATGGAAAGGCATAATAGCCGCTTTACCAACACCGTAGCAGAACAATACCAGCAGGACACTGAGAACGACCTTATTATGTGAATCATCAAAAATGCCCC
>NZ_JAULRU010000821.1 GCF_030518155.1 Gilvimarinus gilvus
ACTACAGTAACAGATAGTTTGTATGCTTTCATCCCAGAAACAGGAAAAGAAAATAAGATTTATGATGTATTGGCGCAAGAAAATGAATATCAAAAAATGTTATTCACAAAACTTGGTCTGAAAGAAGAAAAATCAAAAACTGATTTTGAAGTTCTTGAAAAACATACCATAAAAGTAGAAGATTATTTTGAAACCTTATCAGATAAATCTGAAAAAGATAAAATTGCAGTCTTATATGCATCTGGAACAATTACTGAAGGGGATGGTTTTGATGGTATTCAATCGAAGACTTATGTGGATGC
>NZ_JAULRU010000822.1 GCF_030518155.1 Gilvimarinus gilvus
ACTAATTTATAATCGGCTGCCCCAAGAATAGGATTGCCTGCGTTTTTACCGAACCGGGCCTGATCAATCAATGACTGTTCGTGCTCGATACGAAAACCCACCGAGAAGGGCTTGGCTTCCATATAAACGTTTTTATCGAACAGCATCTGAAAGGTATCACGGGCACTATGACCGATCGCTAAAGCGATATGTTTAGATTTGATGGTTTCGCCATCCGCCAGAGTAATGCCAGTCACCTGACCCTCTTCGATATGCAGATCATCAACCCGTGAACTGAAACGAATTTCACCACCCATCTCGATAATCTTGGCACGCATCTTCTCTACCATCGATACTAATCTGAAAGTACCGATATGCGGTTTGCTGACATACATAATCTCTTCCGGCGCGCCGGCTTCGACAAACTCGGTCAGGAC
>NZ_JAULRU010000016.1 GCF_030518155.1 Gilvimarinus gilvus
TGTTTATATCTATCTGATTATTAATTACAGTGATTTTGTCCCATGTTCTTGTGGCGGAATTCTAGAAAAACTTGGATGGACAGAACATTTGATTTTCAATCTAGTATTTGTTGGATTAGCTGTAATTGCCATTTACATGGGTAGAACAGCTATTTATCAAAAAACTAAACGAAAACTATTTGTTACTTTCTTTGCTATTTCGATTGTTTCAATTGGAAGTGTCATTCTTTTATTTCTTACATCTGAACACATTATCAAACAAGAAAATAATTTTACCAGAAGGTATTTACAACATCCAATTATCGAAGAAAAAGCGATTGATCTAGGCGCTAATTCCTATTATTTTACAGGATATGAAAATAATACGTTGTATTTAGGAAATTATACTGCTCCACTTGTTTTAACGAGTGTTGATACCAATACAGATCAAATCGTTTC
>NZ_JAULRU010000160.1 GCF_030518155.1 Gilvimarinus gilvus
GGCTAATTTAGCTTCATCAATTAATATTTCACTATTAAATGATAAATTAGATATAAATATAGACATCGTAAAACCGATACCAGCTAATAATCCTACACCTAAAATATGGTTTAAATTACTCCCTTCTGGTAACTGACCAATGCCAAATCTTGAGCAAATAATAGAACTTAATACAATACCTATTGGTTTACCAACTAATAAACCTAATAAAATACCTAATCCTAAAGGAGAGGTTAATCCTTCAAGCATCTCGTTATATATAGTTATATTAGTATTAGCAAATGCGAAAATTGGAATAATAATAAAGTTTACAGGCTTTACTAAGGCATGTTCTAATCGTTCTAATGGCGATTCTTGATCAGTATTATTTGTTGGTAAAGTCATGGCTACTAATACACCTGCTATTGTAGCATGTATACCCGAATGATGTACAAAATACCATATAAATATTCCTGGAATCAAATATAAATAAGGATTCTCTACGTTTAATCTATTCATTAACACTAATACTCCTAGGCCTACACCCGCATACATTAAATACACTAAGTCTATACCTGATGAATAAAATAAAGCTATCACTAAAAT
>NZ_JAULRU010000823.1 GCF_030518155.1 Gilvimarinus gilvus
CTTCAGGCCTCGCCCTGCGGGACTTCCAGGCTGGCCCGTACTCGTCGTTGCCACTTTTCGATGGGTGGGCACACACCGTCAAAGTGGCGCCTAGATTACGAACCAGCCTGAGAGTCTGAGTACGTAAGGGGTTTTTCAACAACCTGCTAGATGAACCACGGATAAAGAATGCATGCCCTGAAAGTTCCAGGGTGAGTCGGACAGAGCCCAGAAAGCGTTGCGCATTTGAGCCTGCTCTATACGCGGAAATATAAAATCAACAGCTTCCGCTTTGGAGGCACCGATAACGGCATCGTAAACACCATTACGGGTATCCTGTAAGGCGCGCAACCACGGCAAGATAGAGTAGCGAACCGAAATACCTTCATCCGCAAAGGCACGCTGAGCAATTTCCACCATAAAGCCCGGCGCTGCACTATCGGGCTCACAGTTATAGGGGCACCAATTATCGGCAACCAAATGTATGGTTTCGCCGAACACATTCGCACAGCTCAAAAATAGCGCTAGAACCGAGGCCGTCAGCGCTTTTGCGACACGTCGCGAACTTTTCGGCATGCAATCAATCCAAAGGGTTACAAATTCTGACAAGATTTGATCTCCTTTATACCATAATCTAGCGTTGTTTTTACTTCCTAAGGAGCTCTATATGAAAAGCGTTTACAGCGCCATTGCACTGTTACTGACAGTCTTAACTGCACACAGCTACGCCCAAAGCGGGCCAGACTTTCCTCACATAGTGGTATCGGGCCTGGCCAACATCGAGGTACCTCCCGACATAGTCACTCTTAACTTTCAAATAATGGAATACGCCAGCGAGGCGGAAGTCGCCGTCGATACCGTAACCCAGCGCGCCGCTCAAGTGGTGCGCCTTGCCGCAGAGGCAGGCCTGAAGCGTGAGCACATTGAATCCTGGGCTATTGATAAGCGCCCGCGCCGTAGCCACGAACCCGGTAGCAACAACATGGCCATTGTCGGTTACGAGGTCACGCAGCGCTTTGTGCTCAACATTGAAGGTTTGGAGGCCTACGAGACGATTGTCAACGCGTTATTGCGCATGCCCAACACCACAGGCCTTAATGCTGAATTTGACGTCAGCAACCGCGATGACGTTATTAGCAATTTAACGGCAAAAGCTGGGCAGGATGCTCGCCGCAAGGCCAAAGCTCTGGCTGCGGGGCTAGAAGTTGAGCTGGGCCAGGTGTTTTCCATCACGGATCAACAAGCAGGCTATAATCCCCGACCACAGTTTGGAATGGATGAAGCGCAATTTTCCAGAATGAGCGTGGGCGCCAAACAGCCCAGTTTTGAGCTCTTTGCACCACAGGGCATCACCCTCGATAAACAGATTCACGTTATATTCTCAATACAACAATAAGGATATTCATTTTGTGCTTCGGCGTAGCTACTGCTATCTTAATTGATACAGTATAAGTAGGAGCAGCCCCACATAGATTGGCTAAATGGGCACCGCTTATAAAGGGAATGCTCATGATCAAGACCCTTCGGGATAATTTTCGCCAAGCTATGGCACTTCTGTTATCTGGTTGCGCCATAGCTGCTATTGCACCGCTGGCGTTGATGAGAGCGCTGTCAGGCGAGTGGCTATTAGCGGGCCTGGATTTCGTGATTGTTCTGGGGATGCTGCTTATTTTTCGCCACACGCTGCGCCACCGGCGTAGCTCAGTAGCCAACCTCCTAAGCTCTGCATTTTACTCACTCGCCGCAACCGGAATGGTGCACCTACTCCCGGAAACAATGATTTACTGGATGTTTCCCGTGGTAATCGCAAATTTCTTTCTTCTCAAGTTAACCCAAGCTATCGGGATCAATATTGTTCTATTTATTGCTATCGGCCCCGCCGTACCTGCGCTGGTTAACCCGCTAGAGGCGGTGGATATGTATGTCGCCCTGGCTCTGGTTTGCGCTTTCGCCGGTATATTCTCCTGGAAAACAGAAGACCAACGCCTTCAGCTCGAGGCGCTTGCACACCTGGATCCACTGACAGGCATAGGCAATCGGCGCAAACTCTTCTCGGCACTGGGCGAAAACCGGCGCGAATATTCTGGCTCCGTGGTACTGATTGACCTCGATCGATTTAAAGCCATCAATGATGAATTGGGGCACGAAAAAGGCGATGATGTATTGCAGCAGCTTACCCGGCTAATACAAAAATTATTGCGAAGCAGCGATGAAATATATCGTTATGGTGGAGAAGAATTTTTAGTTGTTCTCAACAATACGAACCTGGAGAACGCTTGTAAAGTGGCCGAATTGCTGCGCATAGAAGTAGCTCAACACTTGCCGGTAACAGCATCCTTTGGTTGTGCCCAAAAACAGGAAACAGAAAGTTGGGATAGCTGGATTAATCGCGCCGACAAAGCACTGTATCGGGCAAAAAATGAAGGCCGCAACTGCGTGCGGCCAGCGCCTACCAGTTTTCAGAGTGAAACCGCAGATGCTCTTCAATGAAACTGGCAATAAAATAGTAGCTATGGTCGTAGCCTTGTTGCATACGTAAAGTCAGTGGGTAGTTGCTTTTTTCCGCAGCATTGGCCAGCGTCTGCGGCTTTAACTGCTCTTGCAGAAAATTATCACTGTCCCCCTGATCCACTAACATAGGCATGCTACCACCGCGTGCGATCAACACGCTGGCATCGTGCTCGCGCCACGCCTGTTGATCACTGCCCAAATACTGGCGCAATGCCTTTTGCCCCCACGGGCAATCTACCGGATTGGCTATTGGGCTGAATGCCGTCACTGAACTGTACCTACCCGGATTCTTGAGAGCGATAGTCAATGCACCGTGCCCACCCATCGAGTGACCACTGATGGCGCGCTGCTGGGTAACCGGAAATACCGTTTCGACCAGCTGTGGCAACTCCTGCAAAACATAGTCGTACATACGATAGTGCTGTGACCAAGGCGCCTCTGTGGCGTTCACATAAAAGCCCGCGCCGTGGCCAAAATCGTAAGCCCCCTCGGGGTCGTCTGGCACCCCGTCGCCGCGCGGACTCGTATCCGGCGCTACCAGTGCAATACCAAGTTCAGCGGCAACTCGCTGAGCACCTGCCTTTTGCATAAAGTTTTCATCGGTGCAGGTTAAACCCGACAACCAGTAAACCACCGGCACCGATTCGCCCTTTGAGACTTGTGGCGGTAAAAATACGGCGAAGCGCATACTGCAACTGAGAGCGGAGGAGTCATGACGGTACTGCTTATGCCAGCCGCCAAAACATTTGGTGTTTGATACAACCTCTAAACTCATGGGAGCTCCTTGTCACGCCTACTTATCGAAATGAATAACGCTGCGAATACTCTCACCGGAGTGCATAAGATCAAAGGCTTGATTGATATCATTTAACCCCATGGTGTGAGTAATAAAGTCATTGAGTTTAAACTTACCCGCTAAATAGTCATCCACAATTCCCGGCAGCTCGGAACGGCCTTTCACCCCGCCAAAGGCTGTGCCGCGCCAGACCCGACCGGTGACTAACTGGAAGGGGCGGGTACTGATCTCCTGGCCCGAACCCGCCACACCAATAATGACCGACTCGCCCCAACCTTTATGACAACACTCCAGCGCCGAGCGCATAACATTGACATTGCCAATACACTCAAACGAGTAATCAACACCGCCGTCGGTCAGCTCAACAATCACCTCTTGAATTGGCTTGTCATACTCCTGGGGGTTAATACAGTCAGTGGCCCCTAGCTTTTTCGCCAGATCAAATTTACGCTCGTTGATATCAATCGCAATAATGCGACTGGCACCGGCCATTGTTGCGCCAATAATGGCTGAAAGGCCAATCCCCCCCAAGCCAAAAATCGCCACACTGTCACCCTTCTCTACTTTGGCAGTGTTGAGCACCGCGCCCATGCCAGTGGTTACGCCACAGCCGAGCAGGCACACCTCTTCCAGTGGCGCCGTCTTGTTTACCTTGGCCAAAGAGATTTCCGGTAATACCGTGTACTCAGAGAAGGTCGAGCAACCCATATAGTGATAGATTGGCTCACCGTCCTTGTAAAAGCGAGTGGTGCCATCGGGCATTAATCCCTTGCCCTGTGTTTCGCGTATTTGTTGGCACAGGTTGGTTTTACCCGATAGACAAAACTTACATTCGCCGCACTCTGGGGTGTAAAGGGGAATGACATGGTCCCCCACCTCCACACTGGTAACTCCCTCGCCGACCTGCTCAACGATACCGCCGCCTTCGTGCCCCAAGATCGCCGGCCAATTGCCCTCCGGATCATCCCCAGACAGAGTAAACGCATCTGTATGACAAACACCGCTGGCGATTACGCGCACCAGCACCTCCCCCGCCTTTGGGGGCATAACATCGACAACTTCAATACTCAGGGGCTTGCCTGGGCCCCAGGCGACAGCGGCACGTGACTTAATCATGGTGAACTCCATTGCGGACAATAAGGTTTATTTCTAGCTTTCCACTATGGCACTCATTGTAATTATTTTCAGTTGAGCAATAATACGGGAAACGAGTAAAACATTTTTACCTGAGAGAAATAATGAGCAGCTGGGAAGGCATCACCGAATTTGTCGCTGTCAGCGAAACCGGCAGCTTTACCGCAGCCGCTCAGAGGCTGGGCACGTCCATAGCCCACATCAGCCGCCGTGTTAAAGAGCGCGAACAGCGAATGAACACTCGCCTGCTGGATCGCACTACGCGCAAAGTTAGCCTGACCGAGGAAGGCCAAGTGTTTTATCAGCACTGCCGGCAAATCCTAGACGCGATTAACACAGCCGAGAATGCGCTGGCGGACTTACAGACCAGCCCAACGGGCATTTTGCGAATGACAGCACCGGTGTCTTTCGGTGAAAAGTACATCGCGCCCTTGGTGAATGACTTCGCACTGCTGCACCCTAAACTGCGGATTGACCTTACGCTGAGTAATCAGCGCCTCGATTTGATGGACGAGGGACTGGATCTCGCCGTGCGGCTAGGGCCGCTGGAGGATGCCCGCCTCATCGCCAGACGCTTGGCAGAGCGCACACCGCGGGTATGCGCATCTCCAGAGTACTTGCAGCGCTTCGGCACCCCCCACACCCTAAGCGAACTCAACGACCACAACTGCCTGCTGGGAACCCTCGACTACTGGCGCTTTAATGAATCGGGGCGCGCCCGCAGTATTCGCGTCAGCGGTAGCTTGCGCTGCAATAACGGCCCGAGCTTAGTCAATGCCGCGCTTAAAGGATTGGGATTGATCCAGCTACCCGATTATTACCTCAGCGCCGCATTAAGGCAGAAGCAACTTATGGCGGTACTGCAAACCTATACGCCCGAGCGCGAAGGTATTTGGGCACTCTACCCCCCTACCAGGCGCCTCTCGCCTAAGGTGCGTTTACTTGTGCATCACCTGGAGATGCACGTCCCCAAGTTGCTCGACGTGTCTCGCTGAGCGTCCAACAATGCGCCCCGACATGTCGCAACAGTAAGAAAAACTAAAGAAAGCTCACTGCGCCCGATAACCTTCTAACGCATTCCGTTTGGCAGCGACAACGCTTGGATGACTTTCACTGAGACGTCGTCAAAGTCTTCTATACTTTGATCGATATTGCTCACGCTAGGGATAAGACATGTTCAGTACACTAAAAGCCAAACTTCTGGGTGTTATTGCCGCCGCCTTCGCACTGCTACTGGCCGTACTGGTCACTCAGCTGGTGCTTGGGCTGAACGGGATGAAATCGCAACTGGTCGAGCAAACCCAGACCACAATGGAGGCCGAAGTACTGGGCCGCCTGGAAAGTGAAGCGGCAAGCCTCGGCAATACGGTCTCAGGCTACCTCAACAGTTTGTTCCGGGTGACCACCACACTCGCCAGTAAGTTTTCCGACAGCATTCAGGAGGCAGACCACGCGCTTAGCCGCGAGCAGGTCAATAAGCTGCTGAGTTCGACGTTAAGTGCCCATCCGGACATCAGCGCCCTGTACAACCAGTATGAAGCCGACGCCTATGACGGTTTGGACACCGAGTATGTCGGCTCCGATGCAGTACATACCGTTGCCAATACCGGTGCACTGGAAATCTATTGGATTCGCGACGCCAGTGGTCAGCTGCAACAGGAGCGGGTAGAAGATTCCAGCGAAAAGTATCTGGACGAGAAAGACGAGTTTGGCCAACGCGAAGCCGAGTGGTACCTGTGCTCCAAAGACAGTCGCCGCTCATGCACCCTTGAACCCTACTTTTACGAAATACGCGAGGGCTACAGCGAGTTAATGACCAGCTTGACCAGCCCCGTCCTGGTGGATGGAGAGTTTCAGGGATTGGTCGGTATTGATGTTAATTTACCGGTCATTCAAAAGCTGATCGACGATTTGCAGAGTGACCTTTACGGCGGCCGCAGCCGCATCACGCTACTGAGCGAGATGGGCTTGATTGTAGGGTCCAGTGAATACACCGATAAGCTCACCCGCCCACTGGAGGAGGCGCGCGACACTTATAGCGGTACCCTGACCCGCCTGTACGAACAACGCGAACCCTATATGCAACGCGATGGCACTTACTTTGTTGCCTACCCACTGACTATAGAAGCTTCCGGCACGACATGGTCACTACTGCTGGAGCTACCGGAGGACATTGTACTGGCCACCACCAGTCAGCTAACCAATACCATCGATGGCAACATTGCCGCCCTATTGCGCAACGCTATTATTATTGCTCTGGTTGCCGCCATTGCCATTGGCTTTGTGCTTGTTCTCTTAGTGCAATCCATTGTTCGACCTATTCGCCAACTGGACGATCGCGTGCAAAACCTTTCCAGCCAAGAGGGTGACCTCAGCACCTCCATCGACATTCAAACCCATGCCGAGCTGATGTCGCTGTCTAATGGCTTTAACAGTTTTATTTTCAAGCTGCGCAATATGGTCAATGAGCTAAAAAGTATTGGCTCTGATGCACGCAGCTCAGCGGCAACCATTAAGTCGGTCAATACCCGCGCAGCACAAGCCACTACCGAACAGCAGCGCGAAATTGATAGCGTGGTCACCGCCACCAACCAAATGTCACAAACCGCCACCAGCGTCTCCCAACTGGCCGCTCAGGTTTCTGAGAATGCGACAACCTCCCTGGAAACAGTCGTGCAATCCCGCGAGGCTTTGTCCAGCACCGTTGAACGGGTGGAACAGCTAACGGGCGAAATGTTAACCGCGAGCGACAGCATTCGTGATGTCGCCTCGCGCACCGAAGATATCAACCGTATTCTCGATGTCATTCGCGCGATTGCCGAACAGACTAATTTGCTGGCGCTCAACGCGGCCATTGAAGCTGCACGCGCCGGTGAGCAGGGTCGTGGCTTTGCCGTCGTCGCCGATGAGGTGCGCAATCTGGCCAGCAAAACGCAAAACAGTACCGACGAAATTAACGACTTAATTACCAGTTTAAAAGAAGGTGTGCATCGCTCAGTGGCGGTTATCGCCAGCAGTGCCGAAAAAGCTGAAGACACTAAGCTCAATACTCAAGCATCGTTTGACTCCCTGTCTACGGTGGTATCCGACGTCAACTCCATTGCCGACAACATCACACAGGTAGCCACCGCCGCTGAGGAACAAAGTGCGGTCAGCGAAGAAATCAGTCGCAATCTCACAATCATTGGCGATGCCGCCAACCAACTGGCCGCTATGGCGCGTGAATCCGACGATGCGGGTAAAGAGCTAGACTCCATCATGCAGCGACTGGACGAGCAACTGTCCTCTTTGAAAACATAAGTTGAGTGTAGGTAATGGCGCAAAATGAGCTGGAAAGCGATTAGGAATATAGCCTAATATGGGAGTTTACCCAAACGCTAGGAAAGGGGATTCCACAATGCGCCTATGTTTTGTTCTACTCATCAGTCTGTTTACTTCCAGCCTTGTCATAGCAGACCCGCTGCCGTCGTGGGTCGATGCGAAAAGCAAGCAAAGTATTATTGAGTTTGTGGAAACGGTAACCGATAGCAGCGGCGATAAATTTGTGCCAGTTGCCGACCGGATCGCGGTCTTTGATAACGATGGTACCCTTTGGAGCGAACAACCCGTTTACTTTCAAATATTTTACGCTCTTGACCGAATTCAGCGCCTGGCCAAAGAAGACCCATCGATTTTAACCTCCGACGCGCTCAAAGCCGCCAACAAAGGCGATATAAAAGCGGTTGCCGCCGGCGGCATGTCAGCGCTCACTGAGGTGATTAATCTCTCCCACGCCAACATCAGCGTCACCGACTTCCAGGCCGATGTAAAACAATGGCTGAAAACGGCTCGCCACCCCGGTACCGGACTCGCCTATAATCACATGGTCTATCAGCCCATGCTGGAATTGTTGAGCTACCTGCGGGACAACGATTTCAAAACGTACATAGTAACCGGTGGCGGCATACATTTTGTTCGCGCTTTTGCCGAATCGACGTATGGTATTCCGCCCGAGCAAGTGGTAGGAAGCCAACTGAACCTCGCTTATGAAACCAGTGGCTCATCCTCTCGTATGGTAAAGAAACCTGACATCGCCTTTGTCGACGATGGCCCCGGCAAACCTGTAGCCATTGACATTCACATTGGCAGAAAGCCAATTTTTGCAGGGGGCAATTCCGACGGTGATTTCCAAATGCTGGAATGGACCAGCAGCAACAAGTTACCCAACCTTGCGATGATTGTGCATCACACCGACGCTAAACGGGAATTTTCCTACGACAAAAAGAGCCATATCGGCAAGCTGGAAAAGGGAATGGATCAGGCCGCCGATCGAGGGTGGTTGCTCGTCGACATGAAAAATGAGTGGAAGTCGATTTACCCGGAATAATGACTACTGGGTAATGGCGGCGAGCCGCCATTACCCATTTTTTTTGCAATTAAGGATTTAGCGGTAACAGTTTAAGCTCGTCTCTGTGCAGCGCACCCTTACAACTCTTCCTTAGCGCCCGCAGCTTGCTCGCGCGTACTTTTTTATTTTCCCGAGCGTCTTGGCGAAGGTAAATAGACAACTCAAACTCTACCACCAACTCATGATACTCCTGATCGAACCGGCTCGTAGTCAAGCGCTGCTGCCAAACTTGGTACCACTGCGCCAGCCGAGCAAGTGCTTTGCGCGAGGGCCGCTTGCAGCTGCGCAATAGCAGCCAGTACTGCCAAGGTTCGCTGCGATAAATACGTTTGGAATATAGCCATAGTACTCGCAGCAAAACCAAAACCAGTAGCACAAGCCCACAGAGCGCGGCCATTCGCACTGCCCACTGTCTGGGCGTAAGCGGTGCAGGCGCAACCACCAACGCTATGGCGGGCTCACTGACAGTTACAATACTCTCTGTATCCGGCTGGTAATACTGTAACTGAACGGCGGGCAATACAAACTCGCCTGCCGCTACTAAACGAATATTCTGAATTTCTCTGCGCGAGCCTATCAGGCCACCGTCTGTTTCCGATACCCGATCTTGTGTTTGCGGATTACTCAAATAGCTTCTCGCCCAATCGGGGTTTGCCAGCAGCTCTGGCACAAACATCGCGGATGAGCCTTTGACGGTGACCTGCAATTCACGCGAAATATTGTCGCCCACCTGCAGTTGATCCGGTATTTGAACTGATTGCTTCAGAGTAAGGTCATCAGCGATGACATAAGGCTGCAAAGACTTAGCCCCAACCGGAACACTGGCAACAATGGTGGCTGGCTGCGGCGACACTTTAACAACCTGTGGCCGCGCGTTCTGATCGGCAAAATGCAACGTTAACTCGGGTATGGTGACATCGTACTCACCTTCCACCATTGGGATGACGGTGTACTCTTTAACCACACCACTCCAGGTATCGGCTCCCACACGTCTCGATGTTGGATAAGAGCTCTTACTGGTAGCCAGGTTAATTAAATTGATCGATTCTACCGGTTCAAAATAAACCGGTTTGCTGAACCAGGTAGGTACCAACACAGTCACTCTGATAACGGACGGCCTACCCACGGTAACGGGAGTTTGTGGTGCAATCACCTCGACAATCGGCTCTACAGCGGCGAGTACCGGACGCACTATTAGCGATAACAAGACCAAGCCATAAAACCCATACCGGGACAACATCATTTCTGCCCCTCCTGAGCTGCGGCTTCATTGGCAAATTTGGCCGATAAGAAATCGCTCATGTCGGTGTTTACACTGCGCATCCACTGTTCTTTGGAGTCTACCGACAGGTTATCGCTCGCTTGGTAGGCCTGTGTTTTTACGTTGTCATCAACGTTTTTTGCGGTTGTATCGTCGACTTCCATTGACATACTTTGCTCGGCATCGACGTTGCCGCCAACCTCGATCAGTCGGTCGCGAATTCGCTCCGCGATGGCTTTGTTTTGTAAGGCTGGCGCATAATCAGGTCGCTGCTCCAAAACTTGCTGGTAGGTTGCAATAGCCGGTTCAAATTGATGCGCTTTTAGCAGCGCATTGCCGCGATTGTATAGGGCCTCTACAGAGCCAACAGTGGCAAACACGTGTGCCGCTTGCTCGTATTTTCCTTGTTCATACAGCGCTTTACCTTGCCACATAGGATCAGTAAACAGGTCGGCGGCCTGCTCGAAATTATTTTTATTAAAGGCAACAGAGCCCTGTTGATTTTTGGATAAGAACCAGTCAATAGGTTCAGCTGCTGCTTTAGGGCTTAACCCTGTCATTGCGATGCCAATCGCGGTAAGCACAATGACGGAATTTGTGGTGCGATAGACACTGGTAAACCCTTTGCGAAACCACAACGGAACGAGCAATAAAGCAGGCCAACAAAAGTACCAGGCCATGTCCTGATACGGCACTCCCTCTTGCGCCGACAGTGACTCGCGATTAAAGCGCTCAATGCGCTTATTAATACTGAGAATATCCTGATGATTGAGCGTGACATTCTGTGTTTCGACCAACGCCAGATCACGCTGCAAATCGGTGTTCAATACGAGCGTTAAAACCCCACCATCATTCGACTTTGCCAGGGTTCCATCCGACTCAACCAAAGTTCCGCCTTGATCTGTTGCAAACTGCCACCACACAAAGGGTAAGTTCAGATCGTTAATAGCCTGCAGTTCGCTCTCGGCAAAATTGTCAGCAATAACGACAACGCCACCACCCGATTGGGCGAGTTCTTGCTTTGCCAGGCTTAGCGCAAAGGCCGAATCGTCGGCCGTCACACTGTTATCGGGCATAACATCTGGCGTCAGGGCTTCAATAAACGGCAGAAAAACCTCATTGTCTTCGGTTAACGGCAACACTTTATGGCTGGTACCGGCATAGGCAATGAGTGCCGTTTTTGCACCCGCTCGATACTCCAGAAAATCGCGAATTTTTTGTTTTGCATACTCCAAACGATTAGGCTGGAAATCATTGGCCAACATGCTTTCACTGACTTTCAACACCAGCACCGCCGGCGCCTGTCCTTTGCCAGTTGCCGCCTCTTTAAACCACGCGGGGCCTGCCGCAGCCACAAACACTATAAGACCGACCACGGCGGCCAGATCCACTGGCTTAAAAATGCTCGACCAACGCCTTTTGGGCGCAAGAGCCCCGGCAAGGTGGGCGGCAATGACCGACTGGCCCGCACCGGCGTGACTTAACCGACGCCGTAAAAAAAGATAGCATAGAACCAATACCGGCAGGCCTAGTAACCACTCAGGGCGCAAGAAATGAAAATCAAACATGGCGTCCCCTCCACGCGATCTGCAAGCTGCGCAATAACATTGAGAGCAACACGATGACAGCGGCCATTGTCACCAACTCAGGCACTAACGAACTTTCCGAGCGACTCACGGACTGCTCCACTTTACTGGCGCTGACTTTATCAATTTCTGCATAGACGTTTGCTAACGCATCGGCATTTTCAGCGGAATAGAATGCGCCGTTTGTGACGGCGGAAATGTCGCGCAGGGTATCGAAATCAACGCGGTACTGCCCGTCGGCGTTCTCGTCGCCGATGCCAATCGTGTACACCGTCAGCCCTTCCTGTTCGGCGATGTGCGCGGCATTTTTGGGCGACATCTGTGAGCCGGTATCGGCCCCGTCAGTCAACAAAATGAGCAGGCGATTTTTCACATCGGATGACTGAAAGTGTTTGATTGCCAAACCTATCGCATCACCAACAGCGGTATGTGGTCCGGCCATAGACACAGACAGGTCATTTAATATTTTCTCCGCGCTGGCCAAGTCTTGTGTAAAAGGCACTTGTAGGTAGGCCCGCGTACCGAACACAATAAGCCCTATCCGGTCATCCTGGCGCTGGCGAATAAATTCAGTGACCACCTGCTTTACCCCGTCGAGCCGTGATACCAAAGCCCCACCACGGGATGGAAAGTCTTTTTCCTCCATTGACCCGGATAAATCTAACGTCAGCATAATATCGCGGCTCACTATCTGTTCGGTTACCGGCTCCCCCAAACGAACAGGCAAAGCTAACGCCACCACCAGCAAACCCCAAATCAATGATGCGAAAACAATATCGAGCCAAGGCTTAGCAAATATTTCACTACCAGAGCCGACATGCGCGCCCGAGGTTTTGGCGACCAGGTCAAAAAAAGGTATACGAATCGCGTTAGCTCTTTGTCGGAATACAGGCACCAACAGATACACTAAGGCAGGCAAGGGCAACAGACTCAATAGCCAGACATGCTTGAACACAATCATAACGTGAGCCTGTGGTGCGCTAACCAATAGCTAGCGTTACGACGCAACAACGCCCGATCAAATGATTGGCTCTTTAATGCGTAAAAATCCTCAAACTTCGCTTCACCATCGAGGCACGCATTCAAGTAATCCGACCATGCCTGTCCATAAAGTGACGCCACTTGAACGCGCGGTACCTGAGTCAGAACACAACGCTTCAAAATAGCGCTAACCTGCAGTGGATCATAGTCTTCTGGTAGCTGGTTTAACGCTTCAATCGCAAGATATCGATGGCGGTTTTGGTAACGCACCCTGCGCTTCAACCAAAAAATGAGCACAAATGTCACTAAAATTACACCACCCAAAACCCACCAACCTGGCTCGGTGGGCATCATAGAAATAGGCTCAATAGGTGCCAGCGGCTCCATACGATCAAACAGCTGGTAGACCTCTAGTCCGTCGAGTTCTTCAGCGTCCATAGTCAACCTCGAATCGCGAGCGCTTGCGCAATCTGCTCATAGGTGTCATCCGCAGTGCTCAGCTCAACAATAGTAAGATTTAATTTTTGTCGCCACGCCTCCAGCTGCCCCACCCGATCAGCAAGTGCGCGCTGCAGTTTGTCGTGCACGCGATCATTGCCTGTATCCAATGTCATTTGCGACTGTCCGTCACTGACGGCCACCTGTACATTTTTGGGCAGCTGCTTGGCGAGAGGATCGCGCACCAGTACCAGCACCACATCGTTGTGTTGCGACAGCTTCCCCAAATACTGCTCCGTAGACTGGTCGACATCGTCGAAATCGCTAATGATCACGACAAGTTGATCGCGGGCAACCTGCTCCACCGCCGCCTGTAACGGAGTATTGAGAGACATGCTGCGCTCGGGCAGCAAGTGTTGCGCATTCAGACGAAGGTTATAATCGCTGATGCATTTAATAATTTGCTCAGTGCCGGCTGGACTTTTACCCGGCTTAAAAGAGGTTACGTCGCTGTCATTAAAAACAACGGCACCAACGCGATCCCCCTTGGCTAAAATTGCGTACACGCATAAAGTGGCCGCTTCGCTGGCGGCAACAGATTTCATGTTATGCGTAGAGCCGAAGAACATACTCATGCGCTGGTCGACAATGACATGTGAGGCACGATCTTTTTCTTCGGCATAAACCCGAACATGGGCCTTGCCTGTGCGCGCGGTCACGCGCCAATCAATGGTGCGAATATCGTCGCCCGACCGGTAATCACGCAACTCTTCAAAATTGAGCCCCCGCCCGCGAATACGCGAGCTATGGCGACCAGCCAACACACTTTTACTGCGCTGCCTGGGTAGAAAGCTCAAACGTCGGGCCTGACGTTGCAAGCCCTTGAGGTGCGCAAAGCTGGTATAGATTCTGGGATCGGGGGCGCCGCTATCCAACGTTGAACGAGCCATTGATCACTCCACTTAGATTAGGGTAGTGCGACTAACTCGATGATCTTGTCGATAACATCGTCCGTGCTCAGGCCAAGCCCTTGCGCCTGATAACTCAAGGCGATACGGTGGCGCATAACGTCTTTGGCAATCGACCGAATATCTTCTGGCAAAACCTGATCGCGTCCGTTCAGCCATGCTTGCGTGCGAGCGCATTTATCAAGTGAAATGGATGCGCGTGGCGATACGCCTATATCAATCCAGTTAGCCAAATCTTCGTCGTACTTCTCCGGGGTGCGTGTGGCGTATACTAAATCTACCATATAGCGCGCCATGGCAGGATCAACCCCGACAGCGGCAATTTGATTGCGCGCTTCAAAAATAACCGACTGCTCTGTCTGCGCAATTTCTGCATGCGCTTTTATACCGCGTTCGGCCTGCTCTTCGCTGCGCACCAGGTCAATCACTCCCACCTCGTCTTCGGCACTGGGGTAATCAATGGTGATTTTCATAAGAAAGCGATCGAGCTGGGCTTCCGGCAGGGGGTAAGTCCCCTCTTGCTCAACCGGGTTTTGCGTGGCCAGCACCATAAACATCGGTTCCATTTTATGGCTTTTACCGGCAACCGTGATTTGACGCTCTTCCATTGCTTCGAGCAGGGCCGACTGCACCTTGGCCGGAGCGCGGTTAATTTCATCCGCCAGTACTATGTTGGCGAAAATCGGCCCCGGATCAAAGCGAAACTCACTGCCCGTTTCGGTTTGGTAGTACACCTCAGACCCGGTAATGTCCGAAGGTAGCAGGTCCGGCGTGAACTGGATGCGACTGAAACTGCTCACCAGCCCTTTAGCCAAAGCCTTAATAGCCCGGGTTTTTGCAAGGCCGGGTAAGCCCTCTATCAACAGGTTGCCATTGGCTAACAGACCGATCAGCAGCCTATCAATAACATCCTCTTGACCAATAATATTGGCCGCTATTTGTTGCTTTAATGCGTGAACCTGTTCCAGCGTCGTCATGACCAGACCTCTTGTCTTTGTCCAATACTGTCGTTACTGCGCAGCACTTTGCTGCTTTATTTGTTGAATCAGTTGCTCCACTTGCGCATTGTTGGGCACTAATTCAGCCAGCTTATTCGCGTAGTGCAATGCCTGGCGGTAATCTCCACTCGCCTGATAACTGATGGTTAAACTGTAACTCACATCAGGGTTCATCGGGTCTAAGGTATAGGCGCGCTGCAATTGCTGCCGCGCATTTTTACCATCACCTAGATCTTGCAATAGCAACGCATAGGTGTAAACGAAACGCGGGTTAGGATCGACACCGCTAGCGGCTTGTTTGAGAAAACCCGTCGCCTTGGCCTTGTCGCCACTGCGCACATAACTCATGGCCATCGCGTATTGCACGGTGGCCGCCTCGGGCTGAATCGCAAGTGCTTGCGTCAAAATGGCCCGGGCCTCGTCTTCATCGCGGCGCTCGCGATATAGATCCGCTAAATTAACGTAGGCGGGAATAAATATTGGCTCAACCTCAATTGCCTTGCGATAAAGCTTTTCGGCATTGCGTGAGCGGCCAAATATCTGCTCCAGGTTACCGAGATTGGTGTGGGAAAAGCCCCGGTCTGCGGCATAAGCCTGCACTTCACGGTATTCCGCCAAAGCGGATTCAAGCCGTTTTTTATCTTCGGGCAGCAAACTGGTTTCAGGGGGCTGTACCAGCATTTGCGCCAGCGCTCGTGCCGCCTCAACCCGGACCGGTAGGCGCGGGTCATCCAGCAATGAGTTTAACATCCGCCACTGATCCGGCATTGGGTAGGGTGCGGCGGCGGTTATGGCCGCCTGGCGCTTGAGAGGGTCGTCGTCGCGCACCGCACGGGCAATCGCCACAATGGCGTTGCGCCCTGGTGTTTGTGCCATTCGCTGCAACGCAGAGGCGCGAATAATATCCGGGTACTGCGGGTTCTGGGCGATCTTAGTCAGCTCTTGTCCGGCATCAGCCGCACCGGCCGCAGCCTTGTGAAATGCCTGGGCGAAATGCTCACTGCCCATATACAGGCTGTCAGGGTGCCACTCGCGAATTGCCTGCTCAGCCCAAGCCGGTGCTTTGTCCTCGTGGCAGCCGTTACAGGCATTGGGCGCACCCACCGACTGGGTTAGGTCTGGTCGCGGTACTTTAAAAGCGTGATCACGCCGGTCGTCGACTTGCATATAAGTAGTCGCAGGCATGTGACAATCGACACAATAGGCACCCTGAGTATTTGCCTGGTGACCGTGGTGGGTTTTGGCATCGTACTGGCTCACCTCATGACATTGGGTGCACAACTGATTGCCCGGCAGCTTCAGTCCACCTGAGTGTGGATTATGGCAATTGGTGCAAGTCACCCCCGCCTGATGCATTTTGCTTTGTAAAAATGAGCCCCACACATAATCTTCATCCCATATCTGTCCATCTACGTGATACAAATCGGGAGTGATCAATGAGGGTTGATACGTGTGGTGGAAATCGTCTGGTTGCGATTGGTCACTAAACGGCGCTCGCCTGGCATGACAACTGGCACAAACGTCTACTTGCTTACTGGGCTTTAGCGCCGCAATGTTTTTCATCAAACCCTCGTCATCGGCGCGAAACAGAGGTGTTTGACTGCCAATATAGTTGGGGTAGCCTTTTTGCTCGATCGTCTTGTCGCCAGCGGCCCAGCGCAGATGCTCACTGCCATCGCCATGACAGGCGGCGCAGCTTACATTTATTTCGCTATAGGTGGATTGATATTTATTTTTTTCGACATCAAATCCTTTCCGGAACTCGGTGGAGTGGCAGTCCGCACACATTTGATTCCAGTTTTGCCCCATTTGTGACCAGTGAAATTCATCGTTTGGCCCCTGCTCCGGGTGTAAGACAAACCAACGCTGGCCACCTTCTGCTTTTGTTCGCGCATCCCAGGCAAAAGGGAACAACTGAAACTTACCCGGCTCTTGCTCGAACATGTATTGCTGCAACGGATGGTAGCCGAATGTGTGGGCGACCTTATACTCTGCCTGTTTACCATCCAGCCCCGGCATAGTAATAGAATATTGGCCATCGACCGTATTAAATGTGGCGCTGCCGCCCTCAAACGCAACGGATTGATTGGAAAAATCGCCGACATTGGTCGCGCTATTAGCCTGTGCCATGGCATGAAAATGGTGGGACGATTGCCAATCCGCCACCTGTTCGGCGTGACAACTCGCGCAGTTTTGCAATTCTTTAGCAGCAGCCGAAGCCTCTGCACCCAACAGCGCAATTACAAATACCATCCAAACGGACAAAAGACCTTCCACTTTTCCTTGCGCATTCATCTTACAACTCACTATCGCCCCACTGCTGAAAACCTAAGTCCCTTGGCTTCACGTCTACCATAAACCAAACCTGCAAATACTATACAGCTTTACCGTGCATGCCTATAACCTAAAACGCATCGCGATGTAATTTGTAGCGACCGCTCTCGTCACAGCGGTTTAGGTCTAGACAGAACGCAAAGTGATTAATGCGCCATTTATTTGTCTAAAACTTAGAAGTTAAATGACATTGTCATAAATATGACATTTAACCCGTGCAATTTATACTGACTCTATTATTATTAACAGTCGAGGAAAGGTTATTCCCGCACTCTAGACAAGGCTTTGCCACATATTAGCTTGCGGTCGCATTCCCTTCGATTTTGTCTCTAAAGGAGTTAGCTTGTGTTTACATTAAAACAATCCTGGAAGAAAGTGGTCGCCCTAACGGCATTGACCTTAGGTGCAACGACCACCGCACACGGCGCCGACAAGCCCAATATACTGGTCATATGGGGTGACGATATCGGTGTTCACAATGTCAGTGCCTACAACCACGGCATCATGGGTTACCAAACCCCGAACATTGACCGTATCGCCAACGAAGGCGCAATGTTTACCGATGCTTACGCGCAACAATCCTGCACCGCCGGGCGCGCCTCATTTATTCTGGGCCAACACCCGTTCCGTACCGGCCTGCTTACCATTGGTATGCCCGGCTCTGACCACGGTATTCCAGATTGGTCGCCAACCATTGGCGACATTCTTAAAGAGCAGGGTTACGTAACCGGCCAGTTTGGTAAGAACCACCTAGGTGACCAAGACAAGCACTTGCCTACCAATCACGGATTTGATGAATTTTTCGGTAACTTGTATCACCTGAACGCGGAAGAAGAGCCAGAGGGTTACTACTACCCGAAAGACCCTGAGTTCCGTAAAAAGTACGGCCCTCGCGGCGTTTTGCACGCAACCGCCGACGGTAAAATTGAAGATACCGGCCCGCTGACCAAAAAGCGCATGGAAACCGCAGACGATGAGTTTATGGCAGCCGCGCTGGACTTTATCGACCGCGCCGTTAAGCAAGACAAGCCGTTCTTTGTCTGGATGAACACCACCCGTATGCACGTGTGGACTCACCTCAAGCCAGAATCAGATGGCGTAACCGGCAAAGGTTTGTACCCAGACGGCATGGTTGAACACGATAAGTCTGTTGGCGTTCTGCTCGACAAGCTGGACGAGCTGAAAATTGCTGACAACACCATTGTCATGTACTCCACCGACAATGGCGCCGAGACCATCAGCTGGCCCGATGGCGGTACCACGCCGTTCCACGGGGAGAAAGGCACTACCTGGGAAGGCGGTCATCGCATTCCGTTGGTGGTTCGCTGGCCTGGTGTTATCAAGCCCAACACCAAGATCAACGACATCATTTCTCACGAAGACTGGATGCCCACCTTCGCAGCGGCGGCAGGCGAGCCAAACCTGGTTAGCAAACTGAAGAAAGGCTACCGCGCCAATGGCAAGAAGTGGAAAGTCCACCCTGACGGCTATAACTTTATGCCTTACTTTAAAGGTGAAGCTGAAGCGCCACGTAAAGAAATATTCTACTTTGGTGCCACGGGTGAGTTGAACGCCGTACGTTACATGGACTGGAAAGTTCACTTTGCCACGCTGAGCGGCGGTATTAACACAGCGGTTCGTGAAGTACCGGCTTGGCCACTGGTGATTAACCTGCGCCAAGATCCGTATCAAAAAGGTGCTCTGGAATCAGAAATGTATCTGAAATGGTACGCGGAAAACACCATGTGGATTTTCGTACCGATTCAGCAGCAAGTCAGCAAATTCCTGGCAACCATTCCTGATTATCCGTTCCAGCCAGGTGCCAGCCTGAGCATGAGTGATATCAGCTACAAAACTTTCGCACAGAAAGATGCCATGCAGCGTCTAAAAGATCTAGAGGCCATGACCCCTCGTAACTAGTGGTTTAACACTAGGGGTTAATGTTAGCCCTACACTTAAAATGCCCTGGAACTACGCCGGGGCATTTTTTTGTCTGACATTCACAGAGACAATTTACTATGACAGAGTTCGAGATTTCCTACTTAACCGGCGAAGAGCTGAACCGCATGTGGGACATTATGCAATTTTGGGTCAGTATTACCTTTGGCCTGATCGCTATGTCACATATTGCCCGCCGCCATTTAAACGTTTTACTTGTGGGTGCTGTGAGCGTTTTATATTTACTGTTTTCCGTGTTTATCTTTCGGGTGACCTACTTCAACTTACAGGTACTGAAAGGCCACCTATTAGATCTCCATGACTTCGGGGCAAATAATTTAAGTGCTGGCCAACGACACTTTATTGAATATTTCCCATCGAGCTTAGAAATTGGCTTAGGCGTTATGTTTGCCTTTGTCGGGCTGCTTATTTGCGTACTGCTGTTTCTCTGGCACAACACCATAGAGCAAAACAAAGCGTTTAAAAGGAAAAGCACAAAAGACTTGCACAAAGCGAATAATTCAATCGCTGGCAATTGCAAGGTTACAACATAAAAAAACGGCGCCCGAAGGCGCCGTTTAACAGCAATCACTTATGATTAATTTTGATCCATCATTAGCGCGGAAACAGCAAAACGAAATTCATTCTAAAACCAAAACCTTCAGGGCCATTGTCAGGGCTGTCAAGCCAGTAGCGAACACCGCCACCGTACTGAATCATTTGCCCGCCTATTTTACCGATTTTATTAACCATGAAGTTAACGGGTACGGTGGCCTGGTCGGCCTCCCAGTCGTAGGTAGTCTCGCTGTTTACGGTGTAGCTAACACCAGTGCTGGTGCTATAACTTAAAAACGGCTGGAGAAAGGTCGCGCTGATATCGGCCCGGTCATCGTCACCGGCAACGCTTTCAATATGGTTGGTTAGCGCACCATAGGTCCAATGGCCGGTTTGCTTCAAGGCTACCGCGGTGGGCCCCAGCCCCCATTTTTTGGCCGATAGCATATCGTCAGAGCCCGTGGGCAATAACATCACCGGCCCCGCTCCGAGTATCCAGCCGCTATCGGTGGGCGCTTTGGGTGAGAAAAATACACTCTGTACTACATCGCCAATTCCCGACTGACTACCCGCGCCGGCAAAAATGTCCTGCTGGTCGGTGATTGGTAAAATGGTACGGGAGATAACATTCCAATTTTCGTTGAGGTCAATCGGAATGACAGGCTGCACATTCAAGGTAACGCGATCACCGGTATCATCCGGGCCAATATCAGTATCGTAGTTGAGCTGAAACGGTACACTGATGAGCGCCGCCACGGGATTACTGAGCTTTTTCGCAAGCTCAGCAGCTGTTGGCTCTTGTGCCAGGGATTGCTGACCGCTGCATGCGATAACTAGCCCAGCGAAAAGTGGCACATTTTTCATGGATTGCATGGTAAAGAACTCTCCCTATTTCATCTAAAGGTCACTATCAAAGATGGGTAACATTAAAAATATTCGGTTTAAGTGGTACCTATTCATTTAAAAAGGCCATGAATAATTGCTTCAATACCGACACCCGCGATACAGCACCTCACCCGCAACCTGTACCAACGCATCACCACCCTTGCTCCAGAAGACAAATTGACCATCAGTGTATTTTTCACCAGAGGCCGCCTCTACTCTTTTGAGACGATACGCCGTGTGGCTTTGGCGGTCGGAGAGCCACACTTCGTCATCGTCTAACTGGATGCGCATATCATCCGCGCGATACTCGCCAGTGAAAACCATAAACTGTTCGCCACCCTTACAGCTGTATGTACGCTTTTCATGGCTGGATGCTTTGTTATCAAAACAGTAGGGTTTTTGATACGCGGCGCAGGCTTTGCGGGTGCAAACGCCAACGTCGGCGCCTTCGGCCCGTCGGCACTGATTACAACCGTCAAAGTAAACGGTGCAGCTAGCGTCCAATATTGACTTCCAACTATTGGCGTCATAGGTTATGCCGCCGGGAGGTTGAGAATTAGGCAGGGGCGAAGAGCACGCCGCCAGCAAACCAATTGCGCAGCAGCCGATAATGAAGCGAAAGGACAGAAGGACTTTCATTAGAAACATTACCGTATTCCTTCACATAATTCGTTCCGCGGATTTAAAATCACCGTACCGCGTAAAAATACTGACCTACACTATACTGCCACTTGCCAATGCATACTATCGGACAGCGCCTCTCAATCTCCAATATTTACATTTCCTTGGCATAGGCCAATACATTTGGCGCATTTTTTCATTAAAAAGCTATAATCGTAGTGTGCCGGGGGAGCCAACCGTTTGTGATAGACATGTTAACTAACACATTTATGCGACAATTTTTGTGCGTGTTACTGCTGTTTTTCAGCGCTTTTGCCATGGCCAACCAGCATGGAAAGAGCAATACGTTAGAACAACTTGACGCCCAGGTATTACTAAAGGCTCCAGCCCTGAGTATTGATCAGGCTGTCAGCGACACTCGCTGGCAAAGCTACCAAAAACGCGATAGTAACCAGGGTATTGGCAACCAACTGTACTGGCTTCGCTTTGCAGTGGCAAACAACTCTGATGCGCCTAACTTTTACATACTTAGCACTGAGACTACCTATATAGACAATATAATTGTCTATCAGCGCACTGATGCCAATAAACCTTTCACGGTGACAGCACTTTCTGACAGAGAACCTTTCGCCCAGCGCCCTTTATTTTATCGTACACTTGCCACGCCACTGCAAATCCCGGCAATCTCCAGCTCTGAGATCTACATTCAGGCTTTTAACAGTAACCTGATTCAGTGACACTCGGGTTTACTCTGGATACGCCTCCGGCCTTTGGCGCTCGCCAACAACGCGAACATTTAGGCTTCGGCGTTTTCTATGGTGCCCTCAGCATAATGATTATAATGTCTTTGATCTTCGCGATTGCACTTAAACAACGCAATGCCGCTTACTACGCTGTATTTTTATTAAGCACCATCTTGTTCTGGTTAAAGTTAAACGGTATTGGTTTTCAGTATCTCTGGCCCGATGCTGTTTGGTGGCATAACGAAGGCTTTCATATCGTTTATTTGCTATTTGTGGGGTGCGCACTACAGTTTAGTAAATCTTTCCTGCAACTAGACTCTCTGGCGCCAAGACTTAATCGTGTCTTTGCCACCTTGCAGCTGCTAGCCCTTGCAGGCATAGTTGCGCGCTTGCTCGGGTTGTATGAGCCAGTGCTTATGCTGTCGTTTGCACTTCTTGTCGTACTGACGTTTGTTATACCATTCGCCAGCTATAAGGTCTGGCGCGATGGCCTGGATTACGCATTCTGGAGCTTGCTGGCCTGGCTACTTTATGCCGTAGGCCTATTGCTGAGTATTATAAGTGCTTCAACATCGCTCTTTAGCTGGGGAATGACGCCTCTATTTTACGCTCAGGTCGCAAGCCTACTGGAAACGCTTTTTTTGATGATTGGGTTGTCGAAATGGCTCATACAATTAGAGCTCGAGCGTCAAAAGGCAATCTCTCAGGCTAATGAAGACGCGCTAACAGGGCTTGGCAACCGCCGCCGCTTACAGCTTGCCTTTACGCAACTCAAAGACGCTATGGTGATTGATCACCGCCCAGCTTTTGTTTTAATGATTGACCTCGATTACTTTAAGCAGATCAACGACACTTTTGGCCACGATGCGGGTGACAAAGTGTTAACCGAAGTGGGCTCCTTGCTATTGCGCATTTGCCGCGAAAGTGATGTAGTCACTCGCTATGGAGGTGAAGAATTCGCAATTTTATTGCGCGCGCAGGACGTCGACACTGTTGTACAGGTAGCGGAACGAATCCGGGTCGAATTTGCGTCATCACCCACCAAGCACCATGACCATATGATCGAACACACCTTGTGTTGCGGTATTGCAGAGATAATGAACATCGACCAGCAGCCCTCGGTACAAGAAATGATGAAGCACGCTGACGAAGCCCTCTATCAGGCCAAGGCGGCGGGAAGAAACCAAAGCCATGTCTATGCGCATAAACAGCCCCATCATATAGTCTAAAAGACCAAGTGATATTAAGCGTTGCTTAGCGCAGCCAAGGTCTTATACTGTGCGTTAGGTATAATAAAAATCAGACAAATCAACCAGCTAAGACCCTCTATGGAAGCCTACATTTTCAATTTCCACGACGTCATAGTGTTTATGACGATCATTGAGTGCATCATGCTCGCGCTTTTCCAATGGGCGCTGCCTACCGATCGAAAAGTAGCCAGTCGGGCACTGATTGCGTTTTTATTGACCACCAGCTTACACAGTTTTTGTGTACTGCTACTGTGGAATGATTTAGTTCATACCACCGACTTTTTTGATTTGAATGTCGTGCCCTATCTATTGACGCTGGCAGCGTTTGTGAAAGGGCCGGCGCTGTATTTTTATGTTATTTCACTCACCGAGCAAGCATTCAAGCTGCAGCGCAAGCACTTAATTCACCTAGTGCCGCTGGCAGTAAGCTGGCTGTTATTGCTGGTTATGTTTATTGACAGCGATGCGTTGCGCTGGCGTGCCGATGGGCAATCTGAATTCTCGGTGGCTGTGGTTAATTTTATTTGGCACAGCACTAAGGTCATTCCCTTTTTATATGGTGTCGCGTCTGTGTATTTTGCACGTCGCTACTATCTGTCCCTGAAAGATCAGTACTCGTCCTTCTCAAGTGGTGAACCCGGATGGCTTATTGTGCTCACCGGTGGCTTTTTACTGCAGTGGACCTTTTCCTTGTGCGTTCATGTCGGCGCTCAGTTCAGCACCGTGAGCTTATCGAACTACCTGGGCATTTCTGAGAACTATGTCATTTTCGTATTGATCAATGGTTTGTTTGCCTACAGCGCAGCCTACGCACACCGGGTACTCACGACGAAGCCGGTTACCAGCAAAGAAACCTCTCAAGAACTACCCGATAAGATCGCTATCGACAAAGTGCAAAACGGCATGGAAGTAGAGAAGCTGTTTCTGGAGCACAGCCTTAACATTGAAGAATTCTCCAACCGAATCGATCTTCCGGTGCGGGATGTCTCCGGTGTGATAAACAAACACTTCGGCACTAACTTTTTTGAGTTTATGAACTCCTACCGGGTTGAAGAAGCCAAGCGCCTTCTGCTCGCCCCTGAGTACAAAGACCTAACAATTTTGGACATTCTGCTGCAAGCGGGTTTTAACAGTAAATCCGCCTTCCACCGATTCTTTAAGCGCTTGGTGGGCATGTCACCGTCTGAATACCGCAAGCAGAAAGGAGCGGAAGGTGGTGTAACAAATGGGACTTAGGAGCGTCAAACGTCTGATGTCAGACGTCTGACGCTTTGGAGAACTAGCGCACCTCCTTCAGACCTCAGACCTCAAGCTTCACGGCGCCAGATACCGAATATTATCCAACTGCAAATGAACGTTGGCTTGTGACTCCCAGGTAGGCGATATCACAATTGGGGTATTGACGCGAGACAGGTCAAGACCGCCGCTGGTTAAATCGTTCACCGGCAATTCAACCGTTTGCCATGAGCCCGCGCCCACCATACCTACGTCAATATCACCTGAACTACACGGGTGCACACAGTCCGCCCGCACTGAAATATTTGATGCCGAGCCGTAGTCCAGAACATGGATATCAAAGGAGAGAGTACCGCCGGAAAAAGCCGTCATGTCCTTGGTGCCGGTTGATTGAATAAAGGCTATGCCGCTGGCGCCGGAGTCGCCAAATTGCAAATCAATCACTTGACCGCGCACAACGTCTTCAGCGTCGACAATAGCGGCTGACACGTGACCTGCACCCGTTTCATAAATACCGATACCAAAATCCCAGTTCACGTCAATAGTATCGTCAAAAACCGCATGCGGAGCTTCCAAGGTATCTGACTGCCCCATTAGAACGGCCTGAGGGGCGCAATCACCTAAACATTCCAGTGCGATGTTATTGAGCTTTAATTTAGCCGTGCCTGTTGCTACTTCCAAAACGAAAGGATTGATGACATTTTCCAGATTAACCTGACCGGGTTCAATATTATTTGCTTGCAATTCATTGAAGCGTACCGCCATACGAACCCACTCACCAACGGGCGGATCAATTTCAGTAAAGCTGACATTAGGCCAACCACTGTCAACTTTAATCAAAAGGGTGGCATCGCTGGATTTTTCTTCTAGGTAAATATCAAACGCCAGCTGACCGGTTTGCGCAAACTCAGTGAGATTAACACCGGTATCCACGCCCTCTGCACCTGCGGTATTACTAATACCCAGAAAAATATTGGCAAGCCCAAAAAACTCGGCACTCCAAACGGTAGCGTTGTCATCGCTTTGGGCAGGATCGACAATAAGGTTGCCGGAAGCGGCTTCATAGTAGCCCGGTGTCAATGTGGCAGGTTCATCGCCTGCGGGAGACTCCATAGCCACACTGGCGGCACCATCTTTAAACAATTCATAACCTTGAGCACTAGGCGCCGAAAACCCATCGAGCGGCTCTACACTTTCATCCAACTGATCACTACAGCCTTTACCGGTCGTCGTATCCAGCGCGCATTCGTAAACACGCACATGATCAATCAGCAGCGTTTGCGGAAAGCTGGTACTGTCATCCGGTGCCCCGGGCCAATTCCCACCAACCGCGAGGTTCATGATTAAATGAAAAGCCTGATCAAAGGGTGCCGAGCCTTCACCCAACTGAAAACCTTGCCCTGCCGGGCCTTCATAGTAGGTGTACCAACCGTCAGACGTTTGTGTTGCGAAATGCGTATCGTCCACAAACCAGTGAATTTCGCCTTCGCTCCACTCAACAGCGTAGGTATGAAACTCCTCCCACACATTCGCAGGTGGTACAAATGAGGTGCCAGAGAAACGATTGCCTGGCCAGACCGCCCCATAGTGCAGCGTGCCATGCACTTCGTTGGCGCCAGCGGCATTTGTGTTGACCGCCTCCAGAACATCGATTTCACCACTGCGCGGCCAACCGCCATAAATATTTTCGGTAGGCAGCATCCAAAAAGCGGGCCAAATACCCTGTCCTTGTGGAAGCTTTGCCCGTATTTCCATGCGACCATATTTAAAGTCGCCTTTGTTTTTACTGCGCAGGCGGGCAGACGTGTAGTCGCGTTGAACTGAAGTATCGTTTGGGTCATAACTGGGGTCATCATCCCAGCGGCCCGGGCCACTGAAACTTTCCTGGCGGGCGACAATATTGAGGTGACCGTCTGCAACAAAAGCATTCTCGGGGCGCGGGGTATAACACTGTAATTCATTGTTGCCGCCACCAGTGCAATTGACTTCAAAGCTCCACTTACCGTTATCGATAGTATCGCCGTCAAATTCATCACTCCAGATGAGATTCCAGTTTTCATTGAGCGCTACAGAGCTGGACGAACTCGAGCTAGAAGAGCTGCTGGAACTGCTTACACTGCTTGAACTGTCGGAATCTGAAGAGGAACCACCACCGCAACCGTAGAGTCCCGTCAGTGCCAGAGCCAATAAAGATAAAGTGAATTTATTCATGGCTTGTTGTCTCGTTATTGTTTTGATGTGTTTGCAACGGCTGTCGCAGAGGTAGTGAACTTAGTACCTGAATACTGTGCCTGCCCTTGCCTGAAGAAATTATAATGGGGCCATATTATGTTATGTAAAAAGCCCCTCCCTTACGGGAGGGGAATACTATAAGGAGAGTCAGAAATACTCGCATATTCGTTAGACTCTAACCGCAGGCAACCTGACATGCCTGCGGCCGTGAACGTAATCCGGTAAACCGGTTGCCCATACATCCACAGTGCCAGTGTGCCTTCACCCACTCTCGCAATCGTCCCATTTTTACAACATCATCAAAGATGGGAATTCCCCCCAAACCCAGATAATTACTGGCCTGCAGGACATATCGCATTATCCGGGCCAGGCGCCAACCCGTCCCATTAAAAGTGGGATAGAAAAACCTCTCCATATAACACACATAAAAAATCGGCGCCCGAAAGCGCCGTTTTATACTCGTAGGTGACTGCTAAATTACAGCGACTCGATAAACCTCAGCAAGTTATCACGAGCATTATTCGACAAACCGTCGTAAGCCTGCTTCGAGGCCAGCGCCTCACCGCCGTGCCAACGAATGGCTTCATCAATGGTTCGAGCGCGACCGTCATGCAGGAAATTGGCATCGGGTGTGCAGTACTCGTAACCATCCAGGCCAAAGGCATCCCAGCCTCGACCACCTTCAACACCACCGGTGACGCACGCCGATAATCCAACACCCCAGAGCGGCGCTGTTCGCCATTCGCTGCCGGTCGCCTCACCTTCGCCAAGGTTGTCGGCAAGGCCGGGCCCCATGTCATGCAAAAGCATGTCGGTATAGGGGCGAATGGTTTGATCGCGAAGCTCCGCCAGCGGATGGTACTCGCTGGTTTGATGGCTAGGCGTATGACAATCCGCACATCCGATTTGGCCAAACGTTTGTTCACCATTCAATACCGCAGGGTCATTGTATGCGCGCTGTGGGCGAACCCCCAACAACGACACATACTTAATGAGGTTATTCAGGTGCTCATCGGCCAGTTCACTGCCAGCCGGGCCACAATTACTTTGCGCCGAACCGCAGTCAGGACTGGGCAGCAAATTGGTCATCACTCCCATATCGGTATTAAAGGCCGCAGCCACTTGATGCTCGACACTGACGGTTGCCGCCTTGTAACCAAAACGTCCCAGGCGTGTTTGTCCTGTAGCGGGATCACTAATACGGTTGGCCCTCCCTGAAATTCCGTCGCCATTGGCATCGTTGGGATCTTCCTTTGCCAAGATATCAGACTCGGGAATTGCCTCCAGCAAACCAATACCATTTAGGTTAGGCGCCAAACGAGCCGAGAAAGTATCTGGGGCGCCATTGCTGAAAGTGTAGTTGGGTGAGCGCAATCCACCGGACTCGGTCCAGGATTGAATGGCCACATTACCTTCACTGCCTATACCTTGTGGTTGGAGAACACGACCACGGGCAGGTTCAGGATTACCGTCGGCATCGCCGATTTTAAATACCCACCGATCCAGCGGCTCCCCAATTTCAGCGACCGAGGCGCGACCATTACGCACGTGACAATCCGAGCAACGCTCGTTGATATAGTGCGGGCCGGATTTACCCATGGCCGCGTTATTAACGCCGTTTTCCGGGTTCTCATCGTGGGTGCCGTCAACGAACGACGAGTGATGAACGCGACGTCCTAACACAAAAGGCTGGCCATTTTCATAGCCCAGGTTGTTCGCCATTTGTTGAAAGTGACCATCGGGCTCAGCGGTCATCTGCACATGCAAGGTCGTATCTCCACCCATGCGCGCTTTTTCCGGCACGGGGATAGAGTCTCGCTGCAGATAATTACCGCCGACAAATTCCACTTTATCGGTGACATCCCAAGGCACTAAACCTTCACCCACAATGTACAGGTATGTCGTGCCATAGTAGTTAGCACGGCCACGTGGAACACCGACATCAAGGAATTGACTAATTTCGAACTCAAGCTTATCGCCTACCTGAATTGGGCGGCCTTCACGGCAGTTCCAGCTTTCCTCTTTCCAGTAGTTGACATTGTCGTTAGTGTCCATAACACCATTGCCACAGTACTGGGCCAAAGTGTTCAGACCTTCGTACCACCAGCGATTTTCCGCTTCGGTGTCCGAGAGTTTGAACTCGCTACGCACATTCATACGAATGGAATCACCGCCCTTAGCGACGTAATCGACAATCTCAATCGCCGCTGTACGGTCTTCCCAGTAGAAGGTCAGATAATGATCGTAGGCCTGGAAGTGATTTTCCTTGGCGTGCCTATCGCGCGCGCGGTCAGAGAAGCGTGTCACTAATGCATCGCCACGGTCATAGACAATTACCGGCTCCAATGGTGTGTTTTGATCAAACAGTGGAACCACCTGAGCACCGGGTGGTGTCGTTAGCGGGCAACCATTGCCATCAACACTGGTGCCAGCCGGCGTGCCTGGGCACTGATCCTGAGCGTTAACCACACCATCACCATCGCTATCGGTCGGCGTTGGGTCTGGATCGGGACCGGGATCGGGATTGGAGCCGTTGCCGACAGTGTAACTCGCCCAAGGTGAGTCGACCGCACCAGCCAGATTGGCATTCCAGTAAGTGAAGCTGTAATCAATCACATCGCCCGAGCTAAAACCGTTAGCACTATAGGTATTGCGGCCACTGGCTTGCATCATGGCGACATTGATCTGACCACCGCCATTGACGGTGTAGTGCAAGTCAGCCCAGTCTGCTGTATTGAGATAAAACTCCAGGCTGCCAGCGCCAGGTTCGCCAATACCGTAACTGCCATCGTTGCTGTTCACCTCACAACCGTTGCCATCAACCGACGCACCTGCTGGGGTCGCGGGGCACTGATCAAGGTTATCGGTTACGCCATCGCCATCACTGTCACCAAATATCTGACAGCCGTTGGCATCGACATTGGCACCTGCGGGCGTACTGGGGCACGCATCGGCGCCATCAGCCACACCGTCGTTATCCGTATCTAACACCACAGCACAACCATTGCCATCCACCTGAGTACCAGCCGGTGTGTTGGGGCACTGATCCTGACCGTCGTTAACGCCATCATTATCACTGTCAGCGGGCGCAGTGCCAGGCGTCAGGGCCAACCAATTAATATTGAAGGGCACGCTGTCGGCGGTTAAGCGGATCGTAGTCACACCATTGCCTACGGTTACCGAGCCTAAATCGCGGGTAACCCAACTCTGCCAACCACCGGTATCACCAACAGCAGTAGAACCGGTACTGGCACCATCTGCGGTGACAGTGATGCGGCCACCACCACCTTGCGCAGCAACGCGTGCAGTGACGTTGTAAGTACCGGCAGCCAGCTCGGCGCTGTACTCAAGCCACTCACCCGTTGCGGTCCAGCCCACATTAAAACCACCGCCACTGTCGGCTGCCGCTTCGATATCGACATTATCATTGCGATAGGCACCACCTTCATTGCCGGGGGTCGTATCGGAATAGTTAATGTAGTCTTCCGCTTGTAACTGCACACCCGCACTGGCGCAGCCTGCTGCATTCACAGCAGAACCGGCTGCGGTCGCAGGACACTGATCCTGACTGTCGCCGACACCATCGCCGTCGGTATCTATGACTATCTTCTCAAGGCTGATCCAGTTTAAGTTAAAACCGGCAGCATCAATATTGATACGAACATTGGCATCGCCCGCGACAGTATCCACGGTGCCCAACACAATGCTTTGCCATGTTTGCCAACCGCCGGTGCTGTTGACTGCGGTGCTCGGTGTATAAGCGCCATTAATACCGACGCTCAGTGCGCCGCCATCATTGAGAGCCGCTACTCGGGCGGTTACCTGATAAGTGCCTGCGGCAAGATTGGAGCTGTACTCCAGCCACTCACCGGTGCCAGTCCAGCCCACATTGTAACCGCCGTCGGTGTCGCTGGTCGCTTCAATATCAACGTCATCGGTGCGATAGGCGCCGCCATTATTACCGGCATCGCCATCGATATAATTAACGTAATCTTCCGCCTGGACTCTTACACTCTCGGTACTGCAACCCAACGCATTAACGGTCACCCCCGCTTGGGTATTAGGACAGGCATCGTCGCCATCGAGTACGCCGTCACCGTCGGTGTCGGTGGGCACGACAAGCGCACAACCACTACTGTCTACCGAAGTACCCGCAGGCGTCGAAGGGCATGCGTCATTTTGATTGGGAACACCATCACCATCGTCGTCGGCCGCATTGCCTCCGCCCGTCCAAACAATGTCGTCGATCGCCAATGAAAAGTTAGCGCCCGGCAGATTATCGCCATTTAAAATGACAAATGGGTAGGCCAGTGACTGTATAGCGACCAGTGAACCACGCAAGTCCGCCACCGGAATGGTTACAGTTCCCCATTCACCATTACGCACCAAGCCGTACTTGTTTTCACCTGCTGGAAAATCAATGTAGTTTTCATTGGTATAGGTATCGGTCATACCCACTTTAAAGGAAACATTGGCTGGCACCTTGATTCGAAAGCTCACAGTGCCTTCGGCAAAGTTATCCATATTCAGTGGTTGGCGTGCCTGGATGCCACCGCCAAACCACTGCCCAGGGGCGGTATAGTCCCAACTAATAACGTTGTCGCCTTCATACGCAGGCTCGCTGCCACCAACAAGCGACCCAGTACTCCAGATATACACATCAGAGCTGCTGCCCGCTTCTAATTTATTGTTGGTAAAGGTGTCATCGGTAAACACACCAAAGGTACCCACCTCGGGCTGCGATGTTTGACCTAATATGACTTCCCCTAAGCCGTCGTACTCGTACACGCGCACATAGTCGATGTACATTTTGGCGGGAATCGGTGCGGTCACCTGATTGTTTTGCAAAGCGTCGGTAAAGTTACCCCCCACCGCCAGATTCATTAACAAATAGAAGGGCGCGCGAAATTCGTCGGACTCTTCCGTAATGCCAATAGGGGCGTCGTACATATCGTACTCAACGCCATTGTCGATAGCGGTAAATCGCAGTGATTCATCCGTCCAGTACAAACGATAGGTAATAAACCGGTCATTCATCGGCGATTGCGAGACATAAGCGTTATCCGTTTCCCAGGCAGACATAGCCGCACAGGTTGGATTGCCTTCTACACAGGCATCGTCAGAGTAAAAAATAGCGTTGCCGCCAACAAAACTGTTGGGCGTGGCGCCGGCATGGAATTTGTCGATCTCTTCCTGGCGATGGCCCATTTCCATCATGTCGATCTCACCCTTAGCAGGCCAGCTGGCAGTGCTGGTACCCAACAACCAAAAGGCTGGCCACAGGCCGGTTTCAAGGTTCGGCACGCGAATACGAGTTTCGATCATGCCATACTGAATGGCCACGGCATTTTGACTGTCCAGCTTACCGGAGGTAAAAGCGCTGCCGTCTACATTTTCCGAGCGGGCTTCAAACACCAGCGCCGAGTTACCGGGCTCGCCAGGCACAGATTCAATAGAGACATTGTCGGCCTGGTAGTACTCCAATTCCTGATTGCCCCAGCCACACAAGTTTGGGCCGAGCTGACAGCCATTGCCTTCAACAACGTTCCAGTGATTGGTATTGAGGTTATTAAAATTATCCTCCCACAATAACTGGCCCACCTGCTGGGCCTGTGAGGAAGCCGCACTAAGTGCTGCGGCAAGTGCCGCGGCCCCAACCAATAGTGGTCGGGGTGTTTTGCGCCGGTTGCGCTTGTTCATAGCTCTACTCCAGGGTTGATTATTGTTAGGTTCCCTTGGTGCTTATTAGCCTGTGCGATTGTAGATGGCAGTCCATTTAAGTCCGTTGCACAAACTTGAGGCGGCGATGCTTTGGCCCGGCGATTCATTTTAGGGAGCCAACTCATCACACGCACCCGCCTTGAGCATGTCAAACTAGTCAACAACACAGGTAATTTCGTCACTCTTTGACCAGAATCGCAATCTGTGACGAAAATAAAACTGGGAGGCCTGCAGCCCTTTATTTACAGGGGGTTCGGAGCCAAGATTTTTCAACCTTAATATCCCGACATTAACTTCCCACTTTTTCTTTTCGGCAAAAAAGGTGGGAAGATAGGAGTTTGAGGAGTACGGCGACGGCCAAAAGGGGGGTTCTGGCTTATGAGCCATGCTGGGGCAAGTGGGCCCGCCGAAACTCAGTCGGTGAGCATCCAACCAAGCGGTTAAAGAAACGGTGAAAAGATGATTTGTTATTGAAGCCTGAGGCCAATAATATGTCGAGAATGGTCATTCTGGCACAATTTGGATCCGTCAAAAGCGTCTTGGCGTGCTCCACCCGATGATGATTAATAAACTCGAAAAAGCGCGTACCAAGATCTCGGTTAATCACCTGCGAAACAACTCGCGGTGGCATACCCACCTTGTCGGCGAACTGGTCTATATTAATGCTTGGCTGTAGATGCAACTGATAGTGATCTATACCTTTTTGAATAGCCTTAATGACATCATCTGCAGCGGGTATTGTCTGCGCAACAGCGGTATCGGCAGGCTCAGCTAAACTGAGATTCCAAGCATACGCAAGGTTATAAAAAACCAAACCATTCATCAGTAAAAACCGTATTAAATTGTGCAATGTTCCGGTCGCATCCGCCACCTCGCCGCCAACGGTATCCGCCACCAGAACAACCAAGAACGACCAGGTCCAACTCACCAAAAAACAAATGCTGAGTACTGCCAGCCATGTAACCTCCGATACAGGCACACTCGACATACGCTGTTTTACCTGAACCATATAGCGGTTAATTACATACAGAGCCACAAGCGCATAAATGACTGACACCACACTTGAGATGTACCAAATTGCACTGGCGATCGAGTTAGCTAGTGTGTTATCTGATCGGGACTGTAAATCATAGGAGGTAACCCCCAAAACACCCACCGCGGTCAACGCAATCACAAATGGCATAGCATGGGCCATCAATTCTAATCGGCTAAAACGCCGGGAAAATAGCAAAGATGTCACATAAAAAAGGAATAACGGTCCTCGCACAAAGTGAGTAAAGGTAAACAAATAAGCCAGAAACTCCTGCTTAACCCAATGCGCCGCCGGAAACTCAGGGTTCCACATGACTAAATTGGCAAACATATCCAACGCGACCGCAACGAGAAAAAGCACTAGCCATAAATTTCCAGCACCAGCTTTAGTAGGCACTGTAATTCGGTAGGCAGCCAAAATAACCACTTCAAATATAGTTATGACTAAAAATATATCGTGAACATTAAATATTCTTGCGTCCATGGGACCGGCTCTTATTTTTTAGATTCATTATTATTAACAGGCACGACCCTTGCCATTTCTTCTAACAGTTATTACACATAAATATAAAGACAATAACCTATGCTTCCGTGAACTGTGTAAGCGATTAATTTTAAATGGGTTGATGGCCATTTACCAGATACCGTGCAGTAAGCGAAAATTGTTTTTCATCATATTTTTAGTCGCCGTTAGCCATTAAGACGACACTTAACAGAAAGTACACAGCCATCCATTATGTGCTCTGGACGCTATCGGCATTGGCCGCTATAGTGCTCCAATACGTACAAAATTGAGCCTATGTATGAATCAACACTTAAAGCACATCGTAGTACTTGGCGGCGGCAGTGCTGGCTGGTTAACGGCCAGCATTATCGCTGCAGAACACTGTTGCAACAGCCCCAATGGGGTAAAAATTACGCTAATAGAGTCGCCCGATGTCGCTACCGTTGGTGTCGGTGAAGGCACCTGGCCAACCATGCGTCAAACACTCAGCAGAATCGGCATCTCAGAAAAAATATTCTTCCGTGAGTGCGACGCATCGTTCAAACAGGGCTCACAATTTCGCGGCTGGGTTAACGGCTCTGACACAGATGCCTACTATCATCCGTTCGTCCTACCAGAGGGTTATTTTGAAGCTAACCTGCATAACTATTGGCGCCGCCAATTTCGAGGTGCTTCCTATGCAGATACTTTTACTTCCCAGACACACCTGTGTAAAAAAGGCTTGGCCCCAAAGCAAATGGCGACCCCTGATTACGCCGCTGTTGTAAATTACGGCTACCACTTAAACGTAGGTAAATTCGGCCAACTACTACAACGTCACGCGACTTCGAAGCTTGGCGTTAACCATATCCTGGATCATGTTACCGGGGTTAACAGCGCCGATAACGGCGACATACACTCCCTCAGCACTCACAACCACGGCGAACTTAAAGCTGATTTGTTTATTGATTGTAGCGGCAGTGCTTCGTTACTTTTGGGCAAGCACTACAACATAGGCTGGCGCGATTGTCGACCCTATTTGTTCAACGATCGAGCCGTTGCCACCCAAGTTCCCTATAGCGATCCGGAAGCACCGATCGCATCCACCACTATTTCCACAGCTCAAAATGAAGGCTGGATATGGGATATTGCACTTCCAACGCGACGCGGCGTAGGTTTCGTTTACGCCAGCGAATTCACTTCGGATGACCAGGCCGAACAAAATCTTCGCGAGCACATTGAACGCGATACATCTGAAAATATTTTTTCGTCTCTAAACATCAAAGCAATTAAATTCGACCCAGGTCACCGCCACCAGTTCTGGCACCGCAACTGCATTGGAGTCGGAATGTCTGCGGGATTCATTGAGCCACTTGAAGCATCTGCACTCGTTATGGTCGAACTAGCCGCCGAAATGATCCGGGATGACCTACCTACCAATCGCGAAATGATGGATTACACGGCCCGCAGGTTTAACGAAAAATTTCTCTATCGATGGGACCGGGTAATCGAGTTCCTAAAGCTGCACTATGTGTTATCGCAACGTAAAGGTGAATACTGGAACGCCCATCGCAATCCAGAATCAATTCCTGAATCGCTATCAGAAAAACTTATGCTTTGGAAGCATCGCCCACCATCGGAGCTAGACTTCGACCGCAAAGGGGAAGTTTTTCCCTCGGCCAGTTACCAATACGTTTTGTACGGCATGGGTTTTAACACAGAGCCAAGAAGTACTTACAAAGTTTCCGATAATGATGCAACAATTGAAAAATTCATTGCAATGAATAGGCAAAAGCTAACAAAGTACATTAATGCTTTACCGAGCAACCGGGCAATGATCAAACATTTACTACGTTAAACCTCAATATAAACTTCACTTCAACACTGAAGACATTTTGTTCGAACCTCTAAAGCTTCACCAAACTCTTAGCCGCGCCCTAAGAGAAGTCAACAAATATATTGGCAGTGAGCCGCCCCTTCAGAACACTGTGAGATACATCTCTAGCGGGATTTATAAGGCCTGAGTGTAATAAGTTTCCAGGATATACCAGCAATCGATTCATTTGATAATCTATAGAATCAATCATATCGAATTGATCACAGGAGCCTTGCACATACGCAGGGGCAGGGGGACTTTTTTCAATTTCTCGGCGCACGCTCTCGGTAAGCAAGCTTTTATTCTCCACAGTGACTCTTTCAATCGAGCTCGAACGATGCCGAAAGAATCCTGTACCACCAAAATCGCCATCACCCAGATAGTGCATTACCGCAAAATAGCTAGACTTATCCGTATCAAAGTGCGGCAGTCTTTGCAACAACGAAAGGTCTTCTTCTGCATTGGTAACCAGAGAAAACAACTGATGAAAGCAGCGCCCATAATTGTCACTAGGCAAGCCATATACTGACTTAATCAATGACTCCAGAGCGTTATAGATAGCGCCGCCATAAGCAGAAGGGAGAACGGCGCGCTGCCCCGGATACCCTCCCGTAGCCTTAGAAAAATGCGCATATCCATTCGCTATTTGACGCAGCGCATCTATTTGATCGCTAAAGTCGTCAATTACAATAACTGGGGTTTTACCGTTTCCCACTAGCCTGACTTTTGGATCTAGTTTTCCTCTTATATTGATCATTTCATCACAATTTCGGAAAATACTCTTTACCTGGACTCATAGATATCCGTCATTTTACAGTAATGATCGATAAACTGTTGATGAGAGGGTAACTTTGCAACCATTTGCGCCATAGATTGACGGATACTCGCCAGAAACTCGCCCAGCTCCTGATCGCTCATGACATCGGCAAACCCATGGTATGACTTGGGTATTACGCCTTGGCCCATCATCACCTGAATCCAGGACTCTTCACCAAAAAGCTCGTTATTTACTTTGAACACTTTGGCTGAATCAGAAAATAGATCAATTTTTTGTTGAAGTGTTTCCGGAATGGACATATTTTTGCAATATCGCCAGAACTCAGAATCGACTCTATCAGTCACTTTATAATGCAAGATAACAAAATCCCGAATTCGCTCTACGTCAATTTTGGTTTGTCGATTAAATTCGTCGACATCACTGAGATTAACCCCAGAGGACGGCAATAGCTGCATAAAGCGAACCAGCGATTTTTGAATAAGATGGATGCTGGTTGACTCTAGAGGCTCCAGAAATCCACTGGACAGCCCCAGCGCCAAACAGTTTTTGTGCCAGTGCTTGCGCCGGGTACCGGTGCGAAACTGGATAGGTTTGGGCTGACTAATAATGTCGCCCTCCAGGTTGGCCATCAGAACTTCTGCAGCTTTCTCATCACTCCAAAATCGACTTGAATACACGAGCCCATTACCCACCCGAGTTTGCAGGGGTATTCTCCACTGCCAACCAGCATCGTGGGCTATGGATCTGGTGTAAGGCAAGGGCGTCGCTACAGTTTTAGTTTGCACAGCCAGAGCCCGGTCGCAAGGTAGCCAATGTGACCAATCCTCGAATCCGGCATGCAGCGATTGCTCAATGAGCAGCGCACGAAAACCTGTACAGTCAATAAAGAAGTCGCCCTCTATAGTCTCTCCGGATTGCAGCAACAGTGAATGAATATCTCCTGTCGATTTATCAATATTGACCTTTTCTATCTTCCCCTCATGGCGTTTAGCGCCAAGCTTTTCGCTAAGAGAACGCAAATACTTAGCGTACCGTCCCGCGTCCATATGGTAAGCGTAATTCATTCTCCCATTTGGCAACACCGCAAACTTCCCTTCATACGCAGCTAAAAGCTCAGCGCAATAATCAGCGTAGGGGTAATCGATCCCGCGAGCCTTTCCTGCCAACCAGAAATGAACGAAGCTACAGGCCCAACAATCCTTGCCGGCATAACCAAAAGAGTGAATGTATTTATGGCCCTTTTCTCGCCAATTTTCAAAGCTTATACCAAGTTTAAAGGTGCCATTCACTGTCGCCATAAACTCCCGCTCGTCAATATCGAGAATATTATGAAATGTTGTTAGCGGTGGGATTGTTGCCTCACCCACACCCACCGTCGGAATAGCATCAGACTCCACCAAGGTGACTTGAAGGTTCTTTCCCATGGTTTTAGCCATCATTGCGGCCGCCATCCAACCTGCGGTACCACCTCCGGCAATGACGATTTTTTTGATGGGCTTCACGGGTAACACCTCGCTTAACAAGTCAATTGGGTAATGTACATCTTAATCTACGAATTTAGTTTTTTAGAAAAGTTGATCCAAGCCAGCCTGGCAGCTTGTTCATTTTCCGGATCTAACATGCCTTTCAGGTTTTCCGGAATGGCATCCGTAGCAATATTTTGTTCTGCGAAAACGTAGTGATCAAACAAAGCCTTCCAAGACGACCTATCACGATCATTCAATCCCCGAAGCGCCAAAATTGCATGCTCCAACGCGAGATCAGGAATTCCCATATGGTCCGGAGTTTCTTTCCACCAGTAATTGACCAGCATGTTAACCCTGCCTTCGCTTTTCACCCTATGCCACCAAAGCGGCGGAATATATATTGCATCGCCCGGGCTTAGCACTACAGTCTGCGCGTGATCAAGTGCTTTTCTGAATCTGGGATATCTATCAAAATCGGGAGCAGAAAAGTCAACCATACTAATTGCTCGGCCAGACGGAGTTTTGTCTACCGGACCTATATAGAGATTTTCGACTTGCTCGGGAGGAAACAAAGTAAACGTTCGCTTACCTGATACGCAACAAGCAATATTGAGCGGACTATCATAATGAGCCGCAATATCTGTCGCATTGCCAATCCAAAAATTGGCCAACGGCTTTTCAGAAGAAAACTCGACGTCATTTTCGTTGCGAAACCCCGGCAACCACCGATCAATGCGAGTTGAACCAATATAACGGGGGACATCTTCTTGCATCAAAAGAGTCAATACTTCCTGAAAACTTCCACCAAGGCGATCAAAGGTAAAACCACTAAAATCGTTCAGATACCCAATCCGACCTCCAGTTACTCCAGGTTTCACCTGGTAAAAAGTGACCGAAAGATCGGCGACATAGCGACTTAGATATTGCATTAACGCACGATCAGATTGGCACGCCTGCTCAACTACAGGCCAATGATCGACAAAACCTTTTAGTACAACCGGCTTTGCCAGCTGCGAAAGGGTTTGAGGTGCTTTTCCCTTTTCAGGAAAACTTAGAACTTCTACCTCTTGCATAAAAAATTCGCTAGCTGTCGGCAGCGGTGTTTAGAGCGACTTTACGCTCCATTAAACTGCGCACTTTCGCAATGGAAGCTATTGCCATATAGATGGGCTCGAGATAGTGACGCCGATGCAGGTCGGCGAGCTTGTCAGCGGTCAGCTCACGCAGTTTTTTTTCATCTATTGTATAGAAACCGAGTAATTGACCTTTAGTGCCATCATCAAGGGTGATATCCATTGACACTTGCTCCAACAATTCGAATTCTTCTAATGCCTTTAGAAAAACCTCGTTATCTTGATACCAGACATGAATGGTTTCCAACATTCCTGAAACCCGGTCAAGAAATGGCGTGGCGGCACCATGCTCCTCAAACAGACGTTGCCCGTGTTCCCTATTCACCTTGGGGTGCTCTATGTCTACATTGATCAAACGGCGGTCTTCAGCACCTAGGTCATCTTTAGCCACTCCGATCGAGAATGGAATACGCTGAATCATAAGCGGTACATAACCTGCATTCCACTGTCCATTCTCCATAAATAGATTCTCCCCTTGCTCAAACCCGAGCAATGCAACTGACATAAACTTTCCGGTCTGACTGTCTTTCTGGAAGAGTATTGGGTAGTGAGCTTGCGCATTGCGAAATTCGGCGGCAAAGGTTTGCGCCCACATAACGCCGTCCCCCAACTCTGGGGAATATTCGGTATTAATTCGTAAATCTTTGTGCTCTTCACTGTTGAGCATTACAGTTTTCGTCACATTGCCACCCATATTTCATTATTATTGATTGTTCACTTTAACTAAATTCTTGCGCATAAAAAAGCCGCCTTATCTTGGCGGCTTTCCCTGCTGCCAATACCGGCGGGAAGACCCACCGGCATTGCAATCCGCACTTTCTAAACTGGTACTTTAGAAAGTATAGCGGGCACCTAAGTTATAGCGAGCATATCCTTGGTAGTAACCCAGCACCTGATCGTATGAACGACCGTAGTTACGACCGCTTTCTTCGGTGATATTAAGCCCTTCAACAAACACAGACAGGTTATCGGTGACATCGTAGCTGACATTCACGTCAACCTGACTGTACTCGTCAACATATATGGGGTTGTTACCAGTGCCCGATGCGCCAGAGGCAAGGAATGCATCGCGCCAGTTGTAGGCCACACGAGCCTGGAATCCATTCTTTTCGTAAAAGCCCACCAAATTGGCAGTGTCACTTACGCCCGGCAATGAGAACTGTGGATCACGCAATACCATATTATCGAAGTTGGTGCTTACATCAACCATAGTGTAGTTGGCAATAACGCCAAAGCCACTTTCGCCAAAGGTGTGCTGAATAGCCATCTCGATACCATCGACATCGACTATGCGGTCTGAATTCGCCACCTCAGTGACTTCAACAGATACATTCGGATCCTGACCCGGTATGCCGACAATAACAATATTGCCGCTACCATCAATATACGCGGTATCTGGGTCGGCGTAATTTGCGTAAATGTATTCACGGATATCGACAACAGCATTGGGAGAAAGGCCAGAATCAACCGCCGCCTGGAAGCGTTCACCTTGCGCAGGGTGCGGAGTATTTTCCAAGGAATTTTCTTCGGTCACGACACGTGAACCAATAAAGTTTTCCACTTCTTTTTGGAAGTAACCCACTGACACATAACTGGCGTCGGCAAAATACCACTCCGCAGAAAAATCAAAGTTGTCGGCCTTATAAGGCTCTAAACCTGGCGAACCACGGCTAGCGGTAGTGCCATTAACGCGCGGCCCTTGACTATAAGAAGTACCACCGCGCAAATCCAACCAATTGGGACGAGCGATACTTTGCCCGTAAGAAGCACGTAGTATGACATCTTCCATCACCTCTAAACTGGTGTCGATGGACGGCAGCACAAAGTCGTACTCACCACTGTCTGTAATGGCTACCGGCTCTCCCACCGTTGGCATACTAAATTCGTTGGCTGACACCCAGGAAATTGGACCATATGCTTGGGCCGAAGCCGGAGTTTCCACTTCGCTCGACTCATAGCGGACCCCTGCCAATAGATTAAACGGCATCGATGCTATATCTGTATTCCAGGCAACCGATACATACGCACTCTCGGAGCTTTCAGATATGTCGTTGAACTGATCTGGAGCCTGCGCACAATACCAAGTTGACCCGTCGGGGCAATTAGTCGGACCTTCACCATCGTCCAGGTTATTGGCCGCGAAATTGCGCACATCCTCAAAGCTAAATGAGTAGCGCTCGTTCAGAGGCGAGGTATTGGTGCCGCCTAAGAAGTTGATCTCTTCCTGAGAGACTTCACTGTATGTGCCATCAAAGCGATCGAGGATTGTTTCTGGTGTAAACCAGTCTTCGTTCAACATGCCCGGCTCGCCCAAGCCACCCCAGGACTCACGCTGTACGTTGCTAAAGGACGAGCGGTAATCACTTTCTGTGCTGGCAACACCAAATTGTAATTTCAGGTTATCGGTAAATGCGTATTCGCCGTCCAATTGAATTTGGTCAATTTCCTGTTTCATGCGGCTATTGCGGAAATAGCTGCCAGATACCTGCATATCCTGCACACGCAGATTGTCGCCACCAGCACCATCGAGAATATCCAAAATCAATACTGGCATCTCACCGCGAACGTTCACTGTTGAACGATCACGCACATAAGCAGAAACCGCGATGCCTACACTGTTACCGTACTCATTGTCCGGGGTTGCCTCGGCCTCAGAGCTGTGAGCGTCTAAAGACAGTGTCAGCTTGTCAGTAACATTCCATTCAAGATTTACACCAATAGAGTTGTTCTCGTATTTTGCGGCCTGACGGCCCACACCCATAGGCAAATCGCCATCGGTCATGTCTTCTGAGTACAACACTGGAGTTTGGACTGCCGGGGAATCGTAATCGGTAAAAATGGTGCTTTGCCCACCAAAGTTAAACCAGCCACCCACATCGTTGTAAGTAGAGGCAATAGTGTTTTCGCTGTAGGTATAATCCAGCGTCGCAGTCAGATCATCCGTTGGGGCAAATTGCAGCGTAAGCTGACCATTCGTGCGCTCGCGCTCGAATTCGGTAAAAGCGTAGCCCATTTGCTGGGGGGTAGAATAGACGTCATCCGCAGATGGCTGATTTTGGTGATTACCATTAAAGTCGATGCCACCCCATTCCCAATCTACGGTTTCCTGACCACCCCAATCCTGCACTACCGTGCCGGGAAATGAACGCCATCCAGTCCCGATTTGCGCTGCAGCCGATCCACCGTTACGTTCTTGGTAGCTGGCCGTTACCGCCACGCCGATCTTGCCATCGGCAAAAGTCTCGCTGTAGATGCCGGAGATTTCAGGAGTGATTGACGAGTCTTGTGAAGATTGGTCGTATACTCCTTTCACACCGATTGACGCTTTCGAGCCAGCCTCTAATGGTTTCGGCGTTACGATGTTGATGGTTGCACCCATACCACCTGGAGGCGCATCGGCACGGGAGGTTTTATACACCTCTACCGCAGCCACACCTTCGGAGGCGATATTGGCAAAATCAAATGAGCGCGAACCGGAGGCCACTGTTGACTCGAGTGTCGCACCTGGCATTTGACGGCCATTAAGCATAACGAGGTTAAAGTCCGGCCCCAAACCACGGACCGTAACCTTGGACCCTTCACCATCGCGGCGATCGATCGATACACCGGATATCCTCTGCAGCGACTCAGCCAGGTTCGTGTCGGGGAATTTGCCAATGTCTTCAGCGGAAATCGCGTCTACAACACCGCTGGCGTCACGTTTTAAATCCATCGAACGCTGGAGACTGGCACGGATACCCGTAACAATCACCTCTTCCAACATAGCCTCTTCGTCTTGGGCATAGGATACATTGCCAAAACCCGCAATCGCTGTAGAAGCAATTGCAGAGGCAATAAGCTTGCGCTTGAAATTCTGCTTAATACTCATGGAGCTGATCCTCGAACCATTATTGTTATGTTTAAGGTCGGCCTTACCGACCTAACCGAGGCTAATATCGCGCCATAGCAAAAGAGCGTCGTCCCACTTTGACAGTGAGCGATAACATGGCGAGTCTCACTTTTATTTCAGTAAAACGGGAAACACTAACATCATGTATATCAACCACTTAACAATTGATAATACAAAAGCGAGTCAAATTTTATGGCAAATTAAATTCACCATATTTAACCCAAATTCGACTCAATCTAACCCGTCGACTAAAAGCCACCGGGGTGGTAGCGCAATCATTTTTGCGGCTGTGCGCTTGCCGAATACCAATAACAAACATACTTTTGCGAACGTTGAGGAGCTAACCTGTGCTCAGTGTTGTCAAAGTTCCATCGAATGCTCCACCACTCTTTAGGCTGCTCCAAAACGCTATACTGAGTGAATAAATATGACGGCGCTTAAAATCAGTATCGTTCAGGGCACGTTCAGTTTGACTTGTTACACTGTCCATAACACAGCTGAAAATACCCGTATCACGGGAGGCTTATATGATTAGGTTTAAAAGCACTCGCAACTCAAACACTCCATTGTTGGCGGTGCTACGCTTACTGCCAGTGTGGCTTGTTTCGCTCGTACTGATCGCCTCGGCACACACCTATGCCGAGTCTACCCAAGACGTTGAGGCCCCATCACCAGAGAAGCTCCAGCAGCTACTGGCGCCGGTGGCACTTTATCCGGATACCGTACTGACTCATCTGCTGATTGCCGCCACCTACCCATTGGAAGTGGTGCAAGCGGACCGCTGGGCCAAGCAACACCCCGAACATGAAGGCCAGGAAGCTGTGGAGGCAGCTCAGAATGAGCCCTGGGACCCCAGCGTAAAAGCACTCCTCGCGTTTCCCGACCTGCTGGCGCGCATGAGTGAGGACTTACTATGGACGCAGGAACTGGGCGAAGCCTTTCTAATCAGCGAAAGCGACACACTGGCGGCGGTACAAATACTGCGACAAAAAGCACTGAATGAAGGCTCGCTCGAGGATATGGAACATCAGGAAGTGGTTTATGAGAAAGAGCAGATTATTATTCAGCCCGTGCGTCGCGAGGTGGTCTATGTACCCTACTACGACTCGCGTTATGTTTATGGCTCCTGGAGCTGGGTTAACTACCCACCGGTATACTGGTCTTACCCGCCGCGCTACAACGGCGGCTTCTACTGGGGCTTCTATGCCCCCGTCGGTGACTGGTTTTATTTCGGCGGCTTTCACTGGGGCCAGCGCACCGTGGTCATCAGCTACGATCGCCCTTATTACTATAGCCATCACCACCACTATGGCTACCGTCCACGTTATACCGAGCGCTGGTATCACAACCCAACTCACCGCCGCGGTGTACGTTACTATGGCGGCGGCTCTCGCCATAACTACGGTGGCGGCCACGGCCGGCACAACCCGCCATCTCACGACCCGCGCCGCGAACAAGCTACCCGACAACTTGAGCACCACTCAAGCCGCTTAAATGCCATATACGGTGGTCGCGGCCAGCAATCCGGTCAACACCGTGCGGGCACTGCACAAAGCCGGGCCAATGCGGAAATGAGCAGACTTAACCGGGAGCGCACATCTGGACAATACAATGAGAGTGTTCGCCAGCGCGTACTACGCGATACCAGCAGCGCCAATGTACGCCGTAGCTCCACAGAAGAAATTCGCGCCAATCGGGCACCGGTTCGCCCCGGCACCCAAGTTACCCGCACACCAGAGCGCGTTAACCGCAATACACCACAATCAGTGCGCACACCTGCCGCCAGAGTGCCAAGCAACGTCTCACGCCCGGCAAGCACCCCGAGCACGCGCACGTCTCCCCCGGCAATAAACAGTGCGCAGCGCTCTACCTTACAACGGGCCACGAACAATAGCAGACCGGTAAGCCGCACTCCGGCAAGAAGCACTAGTCGCAGCGGTGGCGACCGGGGTGGCCGAATGCGCTAGCGAATATAGGCTATTGAACTTGATATTGCGCTATCACTGCGCGATTCTCAGAGATGGTGCCACGCAGCTCAGAGGCACCGCGCACGAGCTTCTCCGACACCGATGACATTTCGCGCCCTTCTGTATTGATAGCATTGGTATTACTGCCAATTTTCTCCATCACCCGGCGCTGCTCTTCCAGCGCTTGAGCAATTGCCTGAGACATTTCATTCACTTGCCGTGTTTCTTCCGCAATCGCAGCAAGCTTGTCACCCACTGTCATAACCTCGGAACTACTACGCTCCATTTCCTGTTGGCTGCGCCCCATTGACTCAACAGTTTTAGCCACACTGCTGTTAAGCTTTTCAATAAGTGTACCTATCTCACTGGCCGAACTCTTGGTGCGTGCCGCCAGTGTGCGTACTTCATCGGCCACAACAGCAAAACCTCGCCCAGACTCTCCAGCGCGAGCGGCCTCAATCGCGGCATTAAGGGCAAGTAGATTTGTCTGCTCAGAGATGGCCGTTATGCTTTCGACGATGGAGCCAACAGCCAAAGTATCGTCATTAACCTGATTCATCGAGCCAGCAACATCTCCCATATCGGACTCTAACCCCCGAATGGAGCTGACAATAGCCGTCATGCTTTGACTGGCCGCAGATACTTCATCCTCCAGGTGGTTTGTAAGCTGTGCCGAACGAGTGCTGCTTTGCTCTACGGCACCAATACTGTTGAGCATTTCTTCGGTAGACATTGCGATATTGGAAGTCTGATCATATTGCATTGCTATCAGGCGTCCTAAGTTTGAACTGATTTCATCGAGCGCATCACTCAAGGACTCGCTGTTATCAGCACTTTCTCTTAACCCGATAAAGGAATCTTGTAAGGTACTTACCAGCTCGTTGACAGCACGACCAGAATCGGTTTCATCGTGTTCACACCGCGCGAGTAAATTTCGGCTTGAAGCGACTTCTTCGACTACCCGAACAACAGCCTGATCGACCTGAGTTCTACGTCGAAGTATCTCGGCCAATATCGACAATATGGTGGCTTCAAATCCAGCAAAAGCGGCATGGAGGAACGTTATACCCCAGGTGCACTCCACTGCAAATGCCATCAGCGGCATGCCACCAATACTCGTCTCCGCCAATTGCCACAGCGTAAAGCTGATGTGATGTAGGGCTACCGTTAACAGCGCTGCCACAATGGGGCGCCAGTCCTCATACACCAAAAACACCGCCATCATCGCAAAAATGTGGAAGTGCATTTCAATCATGCCAAGCTGGGATTGAATTAAGATAGCGGAAAAACTCATCATCAGGATGGCAAAAGCGACCGACGCTTGCCAATGCCCACGCAGCACTATAAAACACACGAAGGCAACGCCCCCCAGAATTGAGGAGCTAATAACACTGAATAAAAATAAGCCCGCCCCCATCAACCCCGAAATCCAGAGAATAGGCACTTGCAACAGGAGTAAAATGAGCATGGCCTTATCAGTACGTTCACGGTAATCTTGCAGTGATGTCATAAAAACCTCGAGCTCATTAGGTGGTAGCATTTAGCATACTTAAATGTTTTTGCACAGCGTGTGCGCTTAATGCCTCCCCTTGGAAAATTGCTAAAACTCGCCCGTCCCGGGCCAGCAGGTAGGTACGCGGGCTATGTCGACTTAGCTCTTGATTTCGGTCATGAAGCCGTGACCTCAGCGCCCGCAAAGCCTGAGGCTCCAATAGCCCTGATCGGATACCGAGAGCATCAACCAGTTGCCGACGGATCCCAGCCGTATCACGTGTTGCGTCTATCGTAATAAATAAAACCTGAAGTTGTTCAGCATCGGTATTGCGAGAAATTAGCGCCATTTCCGACAAGCGCTTGGGGCAAACGGAGTCACACGATAGAAAACCTAAAAACAATAAGGTATAGGGCGCTGCGCTACTTTGTAACGAAGACCAGCTCCCGTCTACATTTTGCCACCGTAACGGGCCCGCATTGATAAGGCTATTTTGTTTCAATTCGGACATCAAAGACAGTGTCAACCACAAGCCAAACGGCAGCGCCAACAGCGCAAGTGCGAGGGCTGCGGTCATTTTCAGGTGATGCTTCATCATTTCCACCAAAAAGCAATGCTTATTCCACAAACATCAAAAAAAAGGAGTTGATATTCGCGTGGAGCAAGTTACTCTGCACCCTGTAATACCAGTCTAGCTTATACGCACCGCGCCAGTGTTGAGATGTATCGATTTAGACCACTTTTTTATACTTCTCGGCCAGCCTGCACTAAGGATTGCGATCGCGCCAAAAACTCACCAATACATATAAGGCGATACCCAACAGGGCCGTTCCAAGACAGAACCAATGAATGGCATCGTAGGAGAGTAACCCTAACAGCGGGTTGCCCATTCTGAAAGGAAACCAAGGCTGCACATCGGCGTGCATAATACTGTCGAGAAATACGTGGCTATAACTTCCGATTGCGGCGCTAACAAACGCGATTGGCCAGGTAATGGTTTTTCGCTCAGGCGTCACCCGCAATATTTTCAAACCGATCGCAGCCAGTGGTTTGCCCGTTACTGCGGCCAATACGGCGAGCAAACTTGCGCCCAGATAAGTATGAGAGAAACCGTGTAAGTGTCCATCCCCCGTTAACATGACCAACAGAGGCTGTATATCCATTATTATCTGCGCCCAGCCAAATACCATTAAACTAAACGCACCGCGCAGCACCGACTTTATTAGTAGGCCGGGCCCCATATGAAAAGGCGTAAAAGGCATAGCGGTACTCTCGTTATTTCTGTGGGTTTACTATTCCAGAATATACCCATCGCAGTTTACCGGCCAGAACGAAAAAAGCGGGCACAAGGCCCGCTCATACTCTAAAAACGACCGGAATTTTTACCAGCTACCAAACTGCAGGCTAAAGTCTGCTGGCGCTTGTTTAACGTGGATGTAGTGCGTGCAGTGGTTGGTGCCCGTGCTCACAGCACTAAAGCCATTCACCACCTGCGACACGTTGCTGATGACCTCTCCATTACAGTTGGTGACATCGTACTGCGTACCCGCCGCCGCACTCCAACTGCCTAAGCGAAGTTGACCGTCGCTATGATTGTACGCCAGACACTGACCTTGACTGACCCACGTGGTGTTGCCTCCGGTGTCTATGGCATTTGCGATATCACAACCCGAACTGGAAGAGCTAGAAGACGAACTGCTCGAAGAACTGCTCGAAGAACTGCTTGAGGAGGACGAAGTCGAGCCAAGTTCAAACCAATTCATATTCCAACCATCACCGGTAGCCGTTACCTTGATCTCCTGATTGCCAGCAGGCAAATCCACCTGGCTAGTTACTGTCTCCCAGTTTTGCCAGCCCCCGGTAGCCGAGCTTTGCACCACGTCGTATAAGCTAGCACCATCTTCTGACTCAAGCTCGAAGTAAGCCCCGCTAGCGAGTGATGCAACGCGGTAGTTCACGGCGTAAATGCCGGCAGTAGGAACATCAACCCGGTAGGTCACAAAATCGCCGGCATCTATCCAGCCTATGTTTTCGTCTCCAGCATTGTCAGCTGTCGCTTCGGTCTGCACACCACTTTGAGTACAGTAATTTTGCGCCTGTATCCGCCCCGGTACAGCGACCGCCGCGCAAGCCTGACTATCATCAACGGGCTGAACATCAATCCAGTTTAAATTCCAACCTCCAGCACCGACCGCTACGGCAATATTTTGCTCACCAGCCACCAACTCCACCTCGTGAGAAATTGTCTGCCAAGTTTGCCAGCCGCCAGTTGCCGGAACATCAAGCGATCCATACATAGGTGTGCCACCAGCCGCTTCTAGGTTGATGGTTCCAACCGCGTCCGCGGCGGCCACACGATAACTCACGGTGTAGGTTCCGGCAGCGGCCACATTAACCGAGTAGCTTAACCAGTCTCCGCTGTCTGTCCAGCCGACATTTTGACCTCCGCCGGTATCGGTGGTCGCCTCAGTCTGAATACCCTCCATAGCGCAGTAAGCTTCAGCTTCAATTTTACCCGGAAGGTTTATTTGCGAGCACTCAGGGTCTGGGTCAACGCCGCCATCGGACCAGGCGCGCACAATATCACGCACAAAAGTGCCGGAGGCCGTATACTGGCTATCGGGCCAACTGCCCGTTGTATTGGCGCCAGGAACTAAAACAGAAGAGCCTTCTGCCTTGTCGTTTAATGCCCAATTGGCGTGGCTTATATTTCGGCTTTTCAGAAAGTCCATCCAAATATTCGTTTCGTTGTAATCGACACCGCCATCACCGTTAGCATTTACCGTGCCCCACTCAGTGACAAACAAGGGGATCCCCATATCGAGTGCATACTGGGCTTTATCGCGAAGGTATTGAGTGTGAGAGCCCGCGTAAAAATGCAGGGTATAGGCAATATTACTGTAAGAGGTGATGGGGTCATTAGCGGCAGCGTCAACATCCTGCGACCAAGTTGGTGTGCCCACAACAATGAGGTTATCGGGATCTATCGCCCGGATGGCACCTATCACTTGCTCGGCATAGGGCTTAATTGTGCCACTCCATGAGACTTGCAGCGGCTCGTTGTACACCTCATAGATGATATTGTCATACTGTCCGTATTCACTCGCCATTTGCTGAAAAAAGCTCACAGCTTGTGCCGTATATTGCTCTGCGTGGTGACTGTGCCAATCAATAATAACGTACATGTCATTGGCAATAGCGGCATCAACCACTTCCCGCACTTTAGCCATATTGCCAGCCGGATCATCAATATAGCCGCCTGGATCCTCTACGCCCATGGCAGCGCGAATTATTTCGGCATTCCAGTCCTGATTGACACTCGCGACAGCACCAGAGTTGTAAAACTTCTCGCCGCCCCAACCGTTATTGCTCCAAAACAAGCTAGGCCCTGCAACACTGTCCGGAGTGCCACCTATCAGAACTTGATTACCGCTGGTGCTCATGGGCTCCACAGCCGTTGCCATTGCGGCCGACAACGCTAAAGATAATGCACTCAGGGATGTACACAGACTTTTGTGAGATTTTAAAATCATCGCTTACTTCCTCTTTGAGGTTCGTTATTATCAAATCAATGTCAGCGAAACTACTTAAGCTGACCTGCGCGCAGGCTCCTGAATACGAACCTGCTACGTCAGACTCTCCAGAATGAGCAACACTAGGAAAAATGCGCGATAACAACTACCCACTTTGCCTAAGAAGTTAAGTTGGGCAGGAAATACTGAAAGTGGGCAGTAACACTGGGCAAAAACGTAACGGCCTATGGCTATTTTCGTAACATACGTGAGACGAATACAAATACATGTGAAATGTACTCGTTATAGCGTTGCTGAAGATTACTTAGGTGACACTCGGTTACATTTAGTCAACATGATTGCCATTTATCTTATTTTTTATATACTGCCACTATTGCACCCTGCACATTGATACGGGCATTAGCTCAAGCATGGCTTGAGCGCTAACAAGACCAATAATAATGCAACAAACGCTGTTCAATTTACATGAAGTCATTCTACTGATTACTGTTACCGAGTCCCTACTACTTGCATTGGGTATTATTGTAATACCTAAGAAACGGCCTCAATCCCACTGTTTGCTCGCCGGGCTTTTAACCTTAATAGCATCCATACTTTTGGCAACATTGCTGGTCTGGAGCTCCGCCGTACAGCAAACCAGCGCTCTGTACTCCAGCCTACTTATTGCGATATTATCGTTTGGGCTACTGGCTCAGGGCCCTTTGCTGTATTTCTATATGCAGTCACTGACCAAGCACGTTAACTTTTATTCGGCGGCAGTGGCACTTCACTTTTCTCCAGCAGTGATGTCTGTCGTTATTATACTGGTCTTTGATCTAACGCTTTTCGATTGGCTCCCGCACAATTGGCCTCATATCGCCAACTACAAACACAACCTTATTTTGTTTATATGGGCTGGGTTTAAGTGCCTTCCTTTAGCTTATACCGTACTGTGCTGTACAGCAGAGTATCGACTGCGCAAACAGCTGCAAGATCGCTACTCAAACATACCTTTTTGGGAGCTACGCTGGGCGGAAATTATTCTGGGTGGCTTCTCCTTACACTGGCTTTGGGCGTTTGTTGCGTATTGGCTTTCGGGCTATGTTGGCCCGGAAGTCAATCAGCAGATGGGAAAAATTAGCGATTATGTAACGGCAGCCTTGATTAATGTGCTTTTTGGATTCACTTTGTGGAGCGGCCGCAAAGCACTGATACTTCCTGACATTTCCGATCACAAACGCGACTCAAGTATTGTAGAGAACAGCGAAGAAAAACTGGCAGCAATACGCCATGCCATTGACGTTGATTCACTTCACCTTGAGCCTCATATTAATCTGGAGCGCTTCTCAGAACATTGTGGGGTAAAGCCTAGGGAGGCGTCCACGCTTATTAATAAGCACTACGAAAAGAACTTTTTTGAGATCATCAACTACTACCGCGTGCAAGAGGTAAAAAAGCGATTGAGTGAAAATCGTACAAGCACCGTTTTGGATATCGCTTTAGCATCCGGTTTTAATAGCCAATCGGCGTTTCAGCGATTTTTCAAACGCTTTGAAGGCATTACGCCGACACAGTATCGGCGCCAAGCTAACAGCCCTAGCAAGAGGCCAGCGCAACGCGTCTCCGGTAACTTCCCTTAATAGCGCAAGAATCGGGTGGCCATCACTTGGGTTTGCCATTACAGTGCTTTATAACCAAACGGACATCGGCGCATGATAGCAAGCCCGCAATGAGTATTTTATGCGATGACCAAGCAAAGTACCTCAGACAGCAGAAATGGCCAATACCACGTCATTGCACAGGCAATACACTATATTCGCAGCCATTATCAGGATCAGCCATCGTTGGCCGCTATCGCTGCGCACGTAAATCTGAGCCCAGACCATTTGCAGAGAGTTTTCAGTCAATGGGCAGGGGTTAGCCCCAAAAAATTTTCCCAGTACCTGAGTATTGAGCACGCCAAGTCTATATTGACAGACGACTTTGTCGGCCTGGAGGATGCCGCCTACTCAACCGGGCTTTCAGGAACTGGCCGATTACATGACTTGTTTATTAACATAGAGTCAATGACACCCGGGCAGTGGCGTAATGGAGGGGAAAAACTATCCCTTAATTACCAATTTATAGCGACGGAGTTTGGCGAGCTTCTGGCGGCGGCAACGGAACAAGGTATTTGCCACCTACAGTTCTCACAAAACAGAGAGGCTGCACTTCGACAACTTAGATATGATTACCCCAAAGCCCAGTGCGTTGCCTCCAAATCAACCCATTTAGCTCGCGTCGAGAGTTTCTTCCAGCACACCTTCGCATCTGCCGATAGGCTGCATATTCATCTTAAAGGGACAGACTTTCAACTTCAGGTCTGGAAGAGTTTATTGAAAATTCCTCCAGGTAGGCTAACCACCTATGGCCAACTGGCCACTGCTAATGGCCAGCCCAATGCAGCACGGGCAGTCGGCGGTGCTATTGGTAAAAACCCCATCGCCATTTTGATACCGTGCCACAGAGTGATCCAAGCCAGCGGCTGTCTGGGCGGCTACCGCTGGGGTGAAGACCGAAAAGCGGCGCTCATTGGACGTGAAGCGGCCCAACTAAACAACAACTCATTTGATACCATTAAATAACTACGACCGCGCTAGCAGGCTGATAGTCTGAGTACGTAAGGGGTTTTTCAACAGCCTGCTAGTGAGTGGGTGCACTTTCAGATTTGTGGTCAGCATTTTCAAGTTCGCGATTGACCAATACCTTCGCAGCGGGCGCCTCCCCGTTTTTACTCTCGCCAAAATACAGGGTTTGATGCGGAAACGGAATTTCAATATTGTGCTTATCAAAGGCATACTTCATACGCCGATTAAATTCTCGCCCCACCTTCCATTGTCGAATAGGTTTGGTCTTAATACGCGCCTTAATCATAACGGCACTGTCGGCGAAGGAATCTACCCCAAGTATTTCCAGGGGTTCGAGAATATCATCACTATATTGTTCATCTTCCATCATCTCTTTGCTAATCTGATGCAATATTTCACACACTTCATCGGTACTTTCACGGTACGCCACACCGATATCGAACAAGTAATAGCTGAATATCTTGGTAAAATTTTTAACGACCGAAATTTCATTACATGGCACGGTATAGACACAGCCATCTAAGTCCCGCAACTGAATTTTGCGCAGGGTGATTTTTTCGACAATCCCTGTTCTTTCGCCGACTGTCACAACGTCACCAATGCCTAACAAGTCTTCCATGAGGATAATAAACCCATTCAGAACATCCTTAATTAGAGCTTGTGCAGCAAACCCAATAGCGATACCAAATACGCCGGCACTGGCCAATATAGGTGTAACATTAATACCCAACTGGGAAATCAGAGTTATGGCGAAAAGCAATAGCATAATCCCATAGACAATACTGCGCACAATAGGCATAACGGTATCTAAACGGGCGCTTCCTCTTGCCGACACTCTTATAAAGTAACTTTCAATTAGAGCAGATATGACCTCGAATAAAACCACCAGTATTACTAACGCCATTGCAAAGTGAACTGAGCTGGCCAACCAGTTTGTGACTTTTTCCGCTACCGACAGATCAGCGCCAGCACCAAACCAAATAACAAGTATGGTTAGCGTAACGAGTAATACTGTAATTACTTGTAGAACAGTTGAAACAATGTTTCTATATATTTTCAATCGTTTTTTATTGAATTTAAGTTTTTTGTCAATACTGACTATTTTCCGGTAGGCTTTTTTAGAACCGTTGGCGATTAGCCACATCAATAACAGCGCGACGAATACGGTAATCGCGGTGGCTGCCGCCTTTGCCGACCAGCCGGCAGTAAAACCCAGCTCGCTCATCCACGCACTGACTTGGGTTTCCCAGGATGACGCAAGCTTATCCACATCAACCATACCCTCTACTTTCAGATCGATCGGAGGTTTTGACGAATTCGACTCTTCATTCTCACACCCGTCCCCAGAACATTCAGACGGAGCGCTACTGCTTTGCGAAGACGACTGCTCGCCCGCGACTAGATCTACAGAAATTTGAGACCAACAGACAGCGGAAAACACCAGAAGAAAAACGCTTACTACCAACCGGGGACAACTCATTTCGACTAACCCTCAAGCTTTATCAAGAGCACATTACTATAACGTATACGGATTACAAACAAAGCCCCGGATCATCTCTCATCAAGATGATCCGGGGCTCAATGCTCAGCAATATCTATAACTGAAAGCTTAAACGACCTGCAACCTAACAGTTTTCGTCAGACACTTCCTCACAGGCATCTTCAGCCGTATCCGTAACAGTGTCAGCTGCATCATCCACCGCATCGCGGGTTGATTCGGCGGCCTCATCCAGTTTCTCGCCTAGCTGCTCAGCACCACCGTCGTTGGTGTCACAAGCGGCCAGTGGCAGGGCAATAACCAGTAATAAAGCAATACGTTTAAAAATTTCCATGCGTCCTCCTGAGTTTCAATTGTTTTCGCTACACAGGGGTAGTAGCTCAAATCGTGCCAATCTTATGATTAGGGCAACACTTGCGCTAATGGCTGCCAAAACAAAACCTAACACACTGTTTATAAAGGTTTTTTTGAAACGTGACATCTCTGACAACGACTCTTAGAGCCCATTGCCACAATATAAGCTTGATGACAGTGAAAAATAAGATACAAAAATTGAAAAAATTACAGAAGAACTTCTATAGAGACTTAAGAGCGTCGATACTGACAGGCTTTAATATACTTGTTGCGATTCCGGCGGCGCGCAGCTCTTCCTCATTCACACTCTGGCCACTCAATAACACAATGTGCGCCTCGGGTTGAGAATCGCTAATATTACGGGCCACCTGCATGCCATCAATATCGGGTAGATGTAGATCCGTTAGCACTACATCTGGTCTATAGAGATTAGCGCAATGGACAGCGGATTCACCGGTCTGCGCACAATATACCTGCCACCCAATGAGCTCCAACAAGCTAGCCGTAGCCTGGAGCGCGTCTCTATCATCATCAACGACCAGTATAGTTTTCTGTTGTACAGCGGTTACCGGTGATAACTCTCTGGCCAAGTGCTTAGCTAGCATGCCATGTAACTGAACGCGATCTACCGGTTTACTAATGTAAGCGGAAAATCCCGATGTCAGGCATTTATCCATATCGCCCTTCATGTGTGCCGCGGTTAAAGCAATAACGGGCTGCTCAAACCCCATACTTCGCATTTTTTGTGCCGCCTGATGGCCATCCATCACTGGCATATGAATATCCATGAGCACTAAATCTATCGGCTCTCCCGCTTCTTGCACACTGGCTTGCAATACGCGAACGGCATCTTCGCCATTCTTTGCGTAAACCACATCTATTCCACACTGCTTGACGAAATGCCCCACCAGATTACGTATATCAGGTAGGTCATCGACAACCAGAACCCGCCCCTGTAATTTCGGAAAATCTACAGGTTCAAATTTTTCTCCCGCGTACTCAAAAGAAAAAGGTATCATCTCTTTGAGGCTGGCCTTGTCGAATTCAATACAAAAGGTAAATTCGCTCCCCTTACCTGGAATACTCAATAGCTCAATAACGCCGCCCAGGCGGCGCGCAAGCTGTTGACTGATGGCAAGCCCCAACCCCGTACCTGAGCGTGGCTCAGCATAAGAATCTTTAGCTTGGACGAATGGCTGAAAAATATCCTTAGCAACCTCGGGCTTAATACCAATACCGGTATCTTTTACGCTGAACTGCAAACGGCCCACACTTTCCGAAGACAACGCTTCAACGGTTAAGCATACCTCGCCCACGTCGGTAAACTTAATAGCATTGCCAAGTAAATTAAGCAGAACCTGACGCAACCGTGTGGGGTCTGTTTGTATTTTTCTGGGAATGGATCCGATACATTCAACTTTAAGGTCGAGCGATTTATCAACCGCAGCCCCATGCATTAGAAAGTAAATGTCAGTGAGAAATGACGAAAGATATACGTCTTTATTTTCTAGCTCGAGCTTACCCGCCTCAATTTTCGATAGATCAAGGATATCGTTGAGTAGGCCTAGCAAGTGCTTACCGTTTCTATGCACCACCCGCAGATGCCCTTGAGATTCAGCATCACCCGCCTTATTCATCAACAGTTCGGTAAAACCTAGAATGGCAGAAAGTGGCGTGCGCAATTCGTGACTTAAATGGGCCAGAAACTCGCTTTTTGATCGGTTTTCAGATTCTGCCTTCAGACGCTCAACTCGCTCTTTTTCCATCTCTCGCCGCGACAATGCGTAGCGAATAGATCGGGCTAGTTGCTCCGAAGAAAGATGTGCTTTAACCAAATAGTCGACGGCACCGGCTTCCAGCGCCTCCATGTCCACATCACTTTGATGCATTCCTGTAAGCAAAATAACCGGCCCGGAAAATCCACAGTTAATTGCTTCTCGCAGAAGTTCAATACCATTGCGGGCACCTAACTGGTAGTCCATTAAGCACAAATCGTGTTGATCTAATGCAAGTTGCTTATAGCCGTTCTCAAAACTAGAAGCCCACTCAATTCGATAGGTTCCCGAGGAAATATCCTCCAGCAGATCACGCGTAAGAAGAAAATCATCCTCGTCGTCGTCAACAATGAGTAGCTTTATTTTTTCCATAAATATTAAGGCAACTCTACGAATTCCACCCAATATCGGCCCAAAGTCCGCATCAGCTCGACTAATACGTCAAATGTCACCGGTTTAGTAATGTACGAGGCAGCACCCAGGTCATAGCCACGCAACATATCCTCTTCCGCTTTGGACGTCGTGAGAATTACTACAGGGGTGCGCTTTAGAACAGGGTCTTGCTTAAGTTGAGCAAGTGCTTCCCGGCCATCCATTTTGGGCATATTCAAATCAAGCAGAATCAACCCTGGAAGCGGATACTTAGCGCGGTCAGAGTACTGACCCTCGCCTCGCAAATAGTTCAGTAACTGTACGCCATCCTCAACAAAATGAAGCTCATTGAGCACCCGGCTTTCGACTAAAGCTTCGGCCGTTAGCAATCGGTCGTCTTCATCGTCGTCAGCCATCAAAATCACTAAAGGTTTTTTTTCTGTGCTCACGCTTATTCCTCTAAGTAATCCAAATTTAACTGTTTAGTAGGCAGGCTGAATCTGAACTCAGTTCCCTGACCTGGTTCACTAATCGCTATAATCGTACCATTATGGCGTTCGACTATTTTGCGGCATAGCGCTAGACCAATACCAGTACCCTTGTACTCACCTCGACCATGCAGCCTCTGAAACAGGTTAAAGACCTTATCAGAATACTGATCTTCGAAACCGATGCCATTATCAACAACAGCAATACTCCACCATTGGCCATTGTACTCATCTTCTGCGTCTGCATGTTCTGTCAACTCACAAGTTATTGAAATCTCGGGAGTGATATCAGGCTTGCGAAACTTAATACTGTTACTCAGTAAATTCATGAATACCTGGCGTAACTGTGAGGCATCAGCCGCTAATGTTGGCAATTCTCCCACCGTCACTTTCGCATGAGAATCGTCGATGGCATACTCCAGATCTTCCAGCGCATCTGACACCACCTGATTGAGATCAACCTTTTCAAAGGGTTCTTGACGTGTCGTGACCCTGGAAAAGCTCAAAAGGTCGTCGATAAGTTGCGACATTCTCGCCGAGGCGGCATGCATTCTGTCAATATAGTCGGCACCACGCTCGTCAAGTGCGTCACTGTATTTCTGCTTAAGGCGATCACCGAATGCGCGGATCTTGCGCAGTGGTTCTTGCAGGTCGTGAGACGCAATAAACGCAAATTCTTCCAACTCTCTATTACTGCGCTGTAGCTCTTCAGAGTATTGCTGTAAAGCAAATGTTCTGTCAGCAACCTTTTGTTCTAACTCATCATTGGCACTTTCTATTTGTCTATAAAGGCCATGCAGTTTTCTGGCGTGTCGATAGCCGTATATAAAAATTGCAATTGCCAGCAACAGCCCTACGCCGTTAGTTGCCAATAATACGATAAGAATCGACTCTCTATCGCGATTAGCAATTTCACGATTGCGCTCCAGCAATGCCGTCTCATCGGCTTCCATATCTGTAAATAATCGGTCAACTTTACGCATTAGGTCGACGCCAACATCTTGCTTCAAAGATGCGACAGCCTCGGCTCTACGCCCCAGGTGCACCAACTGCACCTTTTCCTGCATACGATCGACCTTTTGGGCAATGAGCGAATCCAACTCCTGAAAACGCTCCTGCTGCTGATCAATTTCGGTATGAGAATCCCCTAAGGCCAATACTAGCCTGTCAATATCCTCCATAGCAGCGTGATAGGGTGCAAGATACTGCCCATCTTCCGTCAAAAGGTAACCGCGCTTGCCCGACTCTGCGCTGACTAGCGCCATTTTTAAGTCTCGAATAATGCCCATTACCCGAAGGGTATTGCCAACACTTAAATTATTTTCGTGCATTAGACCAATCGAGCGATAGGCGGACCCCATACTGCCCAAAAAAAATATTACGACAAGAATGAGAACATAGCCCCAAGTACGGCCAGTGATTCTGGATACGCTAGAGTATGCCTGAGTCACCTCTCCTCCTGTTCAGATTGAGCAATAGCTTCGGTCAGTGTGTCAAGTACATCGCTACACCTCTTACACTCACGTACAATTGTATCTAACACTTCGATAGCTCTCGCCTTATCATCTAAACTTTCAAGTGACAGTTTTCCCAGCTCAGCGTTGACCGAAATATTATTCAGTGGATTTCTCGCATCATGAACTATCTTTCTAAGATCATCTGTCATTCTAAACCTGTTCTTCCGCGTAGCTGTTCAAGCGGTTATATAAAGTTTTTAGACTCACACCCAAGACGTCTGCGGTTGTTTTTTTGTCCCCGTCATAGTGACTTAATGTAGACTGTATTAGCTCGCGCTCCACATCCTCTACTGTTTTACCCACAGCAATTCCCGGCGACGCTTCGCTTCCGCCCTGGGAAAAAGGCGATGAAAAATCGTCAGGTAATACAATCAATTCTTGCTCATCATCAGCCATAATGTAGGCCCGGTGAATGGCGTGACGTAGCTCGCGCACATTACCCGGCCAGTCATATTTTGAGAGTCTATCCATCGCCTCATCACTCACACCTATATTGGCTCCGTACTCCTCGTTAAAGTCTTTAAGAAAATAAGCCACCAACAGTGGTATATCTTCTTTGCGCTGCCTCAACGGGGGAATCGATATAGGGAACACAGCGAGCCGGTAGTAAAGGTCTTCGCGCAAGCACTTTTCTTTGGCTAACTGAGCTTCGCTACGATTCGTTGCGGACACAACCCGACAGTCTACATTTATCAATGTTGTTCCGCCCGTACGTGTCAGCTTTTGAGTTTCTAACACTCTTAATAAGCTGGGCTGTTGATCAATGGGCATTTCCGTCACTTCATCGAGAAATAACGTGCCGCCAATCGCCTGCTCAAACACCCCCTCCTTGCGCTGTATGGCGCCGGTAAATGCGCCTTTTTCATGACCAAAAAGTTCACTGGCGATTAACTCACCTGAAAACGCACCACAGTTTGTAGCAACCAACTCACCTTTTACCTGGCTGGCCGTGTGTACCGCCGCAGCGACCATTTCTTTACCGACACCACTTTCCCCCATCAACATAACGTTTGCCTTCGTTTTGGCAACACGCCTTATCTGCTCGTACAGTCTGTGCATGGGTTTAGATTCACCCACCAGGCAACCGAAGTGTAAATCACTGGAGTCAGACTTAACGTTGGTTCGCCGGGTAGAACTGATTGCCGCTTTTAATTGCTTTAAGTCAATCGGTTTGATCAGGTAAGAAATATTCGGCCCCAGCAGATCTTTTACCAAAGCTTTGACAGAAGGGTGTCCGGTAACCAACGTAATGCTGCTGGCGTTCTGATCTTCGATCGCATCAAGTAAATGAAGGCCGCTGCCATCTGGCAGAATAAGATCGAGTATAAGATGATCAAAGGTTCGGCTACTAATGATTTCTTTAGCAGAGGAAAAAGATGTAGCAGTTGCAACCGAGTGCCCAAGCAGCTCCAACAATTCGCGGGTAGTGTCCACAAATGTTTGATCGTCATCCACTAGCAGTATATTCGCCACTTGGTTCTATCGCCTCTAATGTATTGTTGTTGACTGAATGTACTCATCGCAATGATATTCATCCAAGTATACCAGTGCACGATGTGAGCGCATTAGTCTAAACCAAGCTCAGACCGGGCACAATTGGAATATAGAGGGGTTTGAGTGGGTATAGGCTGTCCTAGCCCTATAGCCCTGAAACGTATAACTGTGCTATTTGCATTACATTGAAACGTTACCAACCACTGGTAGCAGCCCTCTACGAACAAGCGTCGTAAATCTCACTTTAGAGCACAAGACTCCCAGGATAAATCCACAAGATATCAGAGTCACAGTTACGGCTCTTGGTGACACCTGAGCTTGCTGATCACTGAGCTGTTGACTCAGCTCTAGCTTCGCCTGCTGTAGGCGGCGCTGCCGTTGTTTGATGCGGGCCTTGAGTCGCACGATTAACCCCTTCTACGAATGAATGTATGTTTTCGCGTGTGTGCGGGAACGACATCCAGTACGCGGTTCTGCGCAAATACCACTGTAACACTGCAAAACAGATAACTTGCACTACAGTGAAAGTGGCCATGGCCGCAAACACCTGCTGACTCAATGAGTAGGCGAGCCAACCGAGAGTAGTGGAGAACCCGAGCCAGGCAAAAACTAAAACAGGCAATGACAACAACCACGCCGCAATCAACTTTGGAACAGAGTGAACTGTTTGACGTGCTTCCAAACCTACGATCGCAGAAAACTCTTGCAGTAAAGCAATAACTGTTTTGCCAATCACCGCATAGTCGCCGCCGAAAGGCGCAGCCTCTGCGGCCGCGCCCTGCTCGGCTGAAGCTTGCTCTTGCTGTTCAGTGGTCATTATGACCCCTTGCGTGAGCTCAACATACGAGACACCAACCAGCCAGCGGCAAAAGCCACGCCGACAGCAACGACAGGCTTCTCTCTGACGACACTTTCCGCTTTTTGCCCGTAGTCAGTCGCTTTCGCTCTGCCTTCGTCAAGTGCTTCGCGCGCCGTAGCCTTTCCTGCCTCAGACAAAGATCCAAACGCCTGGTACACACTGTTTGACGCCTCTTTAATTTGATTGATCGCTTCTACCACTTCTGCATTATCGGATACTGAATTCGACTTTTTTGCCGTTTGAGTAGCCATAAGTTTTCTCCTTTCCTGTTAAATTAATTGAGCCTTTTATGGGCGACGACGCCCAAAAATGATCGACAGTACAAAAAGTACTAGAAACACGAAGAACAAGATTTGTGCAATGCCTGTGGCCGCACCGGCAATACCGCCAAAACCAAGCACAGCAGCGATTAACGCTATTATGAAAAATAAAATTGCATAACCTAGCATGTCATTCTCCTTTAGTGGGTTCACAGTTATACCTTCAAACTTCGTGCCATCTCTAATTGCGCTGTTTTTAGCGGTTCTGAGAAGATTATTCGCTAATTTTTTGTATAAGCTGCAAATTGTTTACGCTCTTACAAGGATCGCGCCGAGTTGCGGCTCTTTAGAACTCTCTCCCAGCCCCCTAGTAGATTTAGTTGCGCTGCGAGTATTCGACAGCACATCAACAACGGAATAGCCAACAACATTCCTACGGCACCCCACAGCCAACCCCAGAAGAACATCCACAGCACAACAAACAGTGGATTAACGTTAAAGCGCTGCCCCAGGCAGGTAGGTGTTATAAATTGGCACTCAAGAAAATTGAGAATCAAAAAGGCACCTGGCACAATTAGAGCCTCCTGAATATTGTAGAACTCAATATAACCAACCCCTGTCAAGATTACCGTTAACAACATAGGTCCAATGTAAGGCGCAAAATTTAGCATTGTCGCCAGCGCTCCCCACAACAATGCATCGCGCACGCCCAATGCGTATAGAACGGCCGCAGTACATATACCTAAAAGAATGTTAATGAGTGAAATCACTAGAACATACCGGGACACATCGTTTTGAATTGCGCTAAATACTGAGACTATTGTTTTCTTCTTAGACATGGTTTTCTGAAAGCTGACCGTATTTCTAACCAGATCCTCACCAAAGGATAAAAAGAAATAGGTAATGACAACAATGGCACCTAGCTGTATCGCAAATATCACAGTCGTCTCAGCGAGCAGTGCAATGAGGCTATCTACCGAGGCATCTACGGCGCCCCCCATAGCGCCAGAAGCACTATCAGTTTCTGCCGTTGCACCACCCCTGATAGCGGCCAGCGGCTCTGCCACACCATTTACTTCGGATTTCAAGCGGTGAAGTATGTACGGAACTGTCTGTAGCCAGCGACTGGCCGGCTCCACAAGCAAGTTAATAACATAGGTTACCAAGGTGAGTAGGGCGCCAATTACCAACACCGAACCTATGGGTTTAGGCACCTTTACGAGCTGAAGGCCTTTTACTAATGGACTGCAGAAAAGTGCGACGAAACCCGCGACAAATACCGGCACAAGAAGGGATTTAGCGAAATATACGGTATACACAATGGCAAAAAACATTAGAACGTTAATTGCATAGCGCGCGTCACTTCTATCTACCGTTGAAATCCACGCCGTCTTCACTTTGCTGGTCATTGATGTATCCATTTTTGAGTTAAAGAAAGTGTGCCTCAGGCTTGATACCCGAACATCCATTTGTCGAAAGCGATTTTCATACCAATAGTATGAACGCCACCTAATACGCACTTGCTATGCCCCAATAGCTGAATCTACTTATAGCTTTTACAGTCCAATTGAAAAATTTTCAGAATAATCGCTATTTTGAGCACAATCTTTGAGTGGTAAATCCGCTACAGGCCGCGCGACACCGGAAACTATGATTGTTGGCACAATTCCAGCTACGCACCCACCGTATTGGTTTTAACATTTAAGGAGAAACCCTATGAAGCTTCCAACCAAAAAGACGTTACTCGCAACAACATCGGCCGCCTTCGTAACGGCCTCAATGGCAGCTCCTTCGGTACTGGCGGAGGAGCAACAGTACGAGAAGAAACGTACAGCCGAACAATATTGGTCGGAGTTCAAACAGGATGCAGAACAGAACTGGGACACAACAAAAGTGGCATTCCGCGACGGCTGGGTAGAAGGAAAGTTGGAAACGGCTATCGTCATGAATGAACACTTAAACCCTTTCCAGATTGACCTTAAAGTCGACGGTAACGTTGCTACGCTAAGTGGCGACGTCTCCAGCGCTATCGAACGCGAGCTTGCAAGCAACATTGCGCTCGGCATTGAAGGTATTGATGAAGTCAACAACAAGCTCAAGGTTGTAGACGACATCAAACCCGAAGCGAAAGAAGAAGGTCGCGACTTTGCTCAGTACGTGGAGGACCTAAGTACCACCGCCGCCATTAAAACAGAGCTGGTAAGTTCATCGAACATCAGTGGTCTCGATATCAATGTTGACACCTTCCGCGATGAAGTCACTCTGGAAGGTACAGTAGATTCAGAGGCAGAGAAAGAGCTAGTGGAAGCGATCGTGAAAAAACGCGAAGGCGTTGCTTCGGTCGATAACCAGCTGCAGGTTCAGTCATAAACCTCGCGTTGCGTCGGTTTATCTGCCACCACTGATTGCGAAACAGGAGACATTTTTAGTATGAAAAGTACAGCGTTTATTCACGACCTACAAACCCGAAAACAGCAAGCCAAGCAACACATGATGCGCGGCGCAGTCACAGAAGACTACACCAGCGATAGAGAAGTCATTGTTAAAATGCTCAACGAGGCGCTGGCAACCGAACTGATTTGCGTGTTGCGCTACAAAGTACACCATTACACAGCCAACGGACGCGGTGCTCGCGATGCTGCCGCGGAGTTTCTGGAGCACGCACAAGAGGAACAAATACACGCCGACAAACTTGCCGAGCGTATTTCACAACTCGGGGCAGAGCCTGAAATGAACCCAGCTGTTCTCACTGAGCGTGCACACAGCGAGTACCACAGCGGTGGCGACACCGTCGAAATGCTAAAAGAAGACCTGGTCGCCGAGCGTATAGCCATTAGCAGCTATCGTGAAATGATCCAGTTTATTGGCGATAAGGACCCAACCACTCGCCGGCTTCTTGAGGACCTGCTGGCTCAAGAGGAGGAGCATGCCGACGATTTGGTTGAGCTTTTAGAGCATATCGATGCTCAATAGCACTCGCGCGCGAGGCGCCCAGTGGCCACTGTGAGCTAGCAGGCTGCTGAAAAACCCCATGCATGCTCAGCGTAGCCTGAAGCGTGCAGATGTTGTGTCTTGTCTCGACGGACAGGATGGTTCCCTTTGCTAGAGGCAAGGCGCAGCAGATGTGCGTTTCAGGCCACGCCCTGCGGGGCTTTCAACAGCTTGCCAGGTCACTGGCTGGCGGCGGCGTCTTTCGCGTCATTGATAGCCTGAACCAGAAACTTAGGCTGATCAGTTCCCAATCTAACGCTGGCACCACTGCTCAGCGCTAGCTCCACGCCAAGCATTCCAGACACATTATAAATCCAGCCTGTACCATAGGCATGAATGCCAATGCCCATCCACCACGGGTTCTTAACAGCGCGGCAAGCATCGATATCGGACAGGGGTAATCGCTTCCTTATTAACCCTGGACCAAAGTACCAGACAATTTCCTGTTCATTAACCGCAATAGTCATTGAACTAAAGACAATACCCACACCCGTAAAAACCAGCCCTAGCGCGATAAGAACAGCACCCGGTATCACAGCGCCTGCATCGCGCAGAGCCATTATAATTGCCAGCACCATGGGTAAAATGACGAGCACCACCAACCCCCATTGCCGATGACAATAAGTCTGATAACCACCGGCACGCCACACCAGAGATTCCGCTGGCACTTCAAATACTGCCGCCAATGCTCGCACCGTCTCTTGTGAGCCTGTGCCTGCGGCCTCCAGCCTTTGTACGGTGCGCAAGCCAAGGCCCGCCGCCTCGGCCAACTGCTCTTGCGACCACATACGCTCGGCACGCATCCTTTTAACCACTGTGGATTTAACTTTCATATCTTTCGCTTGCATGTTCGGATCTCCGTTCGCTTGATTTACCCCAAGCTAAGCGAAGATGCATAAATTGCGTTACGCCAATCACCCGCCAGCTTTACGCCAACGCCCTAAATAGCTGATTTTATTTTATTTTTCTTGAAAAACAAGGTACACGCATACCTACGTAATAAGCGCTTAAGGTCTTACTAAAGCCTACCGTCTCCGCACTCAAAATAAAGTAAAACTCAATAACTGTCGGGCTCACCCGCAAAGCACTTCGCGTGCACAGCCTGTCGCTCCCATTGAGCTTCCCGCTTAATGAAAATATGCGCATCCGGAGCCTTTGTAATATCGTCATCCAGGCAGCCCGCAGGCAACATCACCAAACCCGATTCATCCAGTACCATAGGGACTGGCGAACCACACTGCGAGCAGAAACAACGCACATGTAGACTGTTCGGTACCTGATAGAATACCCGTAGCGACTCCCCCGCCAACCAGTGTATATCCGCACTTGCCACGAAAAGATTAGCGGCCGCTGCCGAACCACTGCCCTTTTTACAATAGATGCAGTGGCACAAATAAAAGCTTTGTATATCGCCGGTAATTACAAACTTAACGTCACCACACAAACAGCTGCCTTTCATTTATACCTCTTTCACAATGATTTGTATTCGGGAATATGCCTCTTTTCGAGCCCGCCCATCAGCTTAGCAAGCGATCACATCAGCAACCTCCAAAAGCAAATTGAATGGCGGCACCTTTCCCCCATGCATCGGGCCTGCTACGCTCTCTGGCTTATGTGACGTAACCGGCCGGAGCTAAATAGTATGACATTGTTACTGCTTTACATTACCTTGGCGCTCGGGGTTTCATTTCTCTGTTCTGTGGCTGAAGCTGTTCTCTTAAGTGTGACCTCGGCTTATTCATCACTGCTGGAGCAAAGCGGCAAGCGCTCCGGAAGTCTCCTGGCCTCACTCACCCGGGATGTAGAACGCCCCCTGGCAGCAATACTCACCCTCAACACAATTGCTCATACCATAGGCGCCGCAGGCGCTGGCGCACAAGCGACTGTAGTATTTGGCAGTGCCTATCTCGGCTTATTCTCGGCAATACTCACATTGCTCATTCTGGTACTTTCAGAAATCATCCCGAAGACGCTGGGTGCCTACTACTGGCGTACATTGGCACCGGCTACCGCTTATAGCTTGCACTACCTTATCAAAGTGTTATCGCCTTTTATTCGACTTTCCGAATTACTCACTAAACTGATAACGCGCGGCGAGCGCAGTGGCTCAGGCCTGAATCGACAGGAGCTGGCGATAGCGGCCGACATTAGTAGTGCCGAGGGGCATTTGGACGAAAACGAGAGCGAAGTCGTAAAGAACCTTTTGTCACTACGCCATACCACCATCCGTGAGGCCATGACGCCACGCACAGTGCTTTTCACCGAGGATGCCGACAGTACGATCGGCGAAGCTTTTAGTCGCCACAACACCATGCCATTTTCCCGTATCCCTATATACGAACGAGAAAGCGATAATATCAGCGGAGTTGTGCTTCTAAACGATTTACTTCTGGCTCAGGCAAGGGGGGAGACACACCATAAAGTTGGTCAATATAAGCGCGAATTACCGGCGCTTCTCGATGCCATGCCGCTAACTCAAGCACTCGAGGAGTTTTTACGACAAAAAACTCATATGATTTTAGTCGTCACCGAATTTGGCGACATTCAGGGTGTGATTACGCTCGAAGACGTACTTGAAACCTTGCTGGGCCGGGAAATTGTGGATGAGAGCGATAAGGCCCGAGATATGCAGGAGCTTGCACGCCGTCACTGGCAAAGACAAGCGCGCCGAGCACAACAACAAAATGGGCATATAGAAAACGCCAGCGAATAAGCAGGCAATCAAATAAATGTATCTTTGATTGCCTCATAACTGTCGGTTTCAGCAGGCACAAAAACGCATTTGTACTAGCAGGCCGTTGAAAAACCCCTAGCGCACCCAGGCTTTCAGGCTACGCTGAGCATGCATGAGGTTTTTCAACAGCGTGTTAGTTAGAGACGCCTTTATTTTCAGCTTCTAAGGCTTTTAGGTAATCAATACTCTGAGGAATTTGCTCCATAACCCGTGAAGATTCATCCTCCAGAAACATATAGTGAATACCCTGTAGCTTCGCCTCCTTTACCGCACTAGCAATCCCAACATCACCAGCACCAAGTACGACATTAGTTTCGACATCGGCGTGCCCAGTAGATGAGTTTGGCGTCCCTTTTTCACGATCTTTAAGGTGCAAAGACGTAAAAATTCCTGGGTATTTCTGTAACAGCTCAACCGGCTCTACACCAGCGTGCTTAATCCAGTACACATCCATCTGGAATTTCGCATGTTTTGTATGTTGGACCATATAATCAAATACAGTGCCATCTTGATAAGGCAAAAATTCGTATCCGTGAGCATGGTATTGCAACGTAATACCGTTCTCCTCCAACAATTTGCCTGCGCTATTTAACACTGCTACTGCCTCTTTAGCATCCTCAATGGAAAATGGGCGATTTTCACCATGTGGAATCCAGTAGAAAGTAGCGTAATCGGCCGAAAAATATTTGGCTTTGTAGACAGCCGCAATTGGGTTATCCCTTAACTCCGCATAGTTTGTATCAACACTGACAATTTTTAGCTGATTTTTGGCAAGTTCCGCCTTGTACTCATCCAACGGCATACCATTTAGCATGCTACCACCTTCAACGGCGTGCAGCCCCCAATCGCTAATCTGGGAAAATGCCAATGGCATATCCTCTTCCATTTGGTGGCGTAAGCTGTACAACTGCAAGCCATACTCATGAGCGAAGACGGGCATGCTGCTGAGAGACCCCGCACAAATGGCGGCACATACAATTGTGTTTATTATTTTATTCATAGCTACCTCGAACAATGATTGACAATTTTATTTGCACAACGAATATACGCCAATTTCAAAATGGTTAATTCAACTTTGACAATATATTTACTCTTGTTAACAAATTATGAGTGAATTACCGATTGAGCACTGTCGTCAACTCGATCAAATTGAGGCCGTTATGGCTGGCTAAAAAACCTACTGTGAACCTCTCTTAGGGTTTCAATGTCCGGCGCATAGCTCATAGATTGCTCGGCTCTTGCCATAGCTGTTCTCGCCATGGCGCCAGCGGATTGGTTAAACTGATCGCCATAGACGCTCAAGGCAGCAAGGGATTTTTGTACACGAATCTGAACTTCGATTAAGCCCGCACCATCGCGTGCAATGGGCGAAAAGAAATCCACGAAAAGTTCGTTAACATCGATACGAGGAACCCATACATAGGGGTAGGGAACATCTACATCACTAACGTCATCCGGCGTAACGCGCCACTTGCTAATAAGACGAACACCACGGCCAAGAATCTCAATAGCTGTGCCGGGATCATTAATGCCCGGTGAAAGAGCGCGCGAAGCAATTTCGGCCATGACTAACAAACCAAAGCGCGGGTCCTGATCAAACGAGCGTGTATCACCTATAGTGATCGCGTTTTGTAGTTTGGCGCATTCTTCCTGATTGCAACTTTTACTGGCGTAAAGTATTGGCCGCTGATCGTGCACAAAACTGCCCGGCAGACAAACCACATAGAGCTTTACTTCGTGTTCCTTCGCCCAACTGTTCAACGCCTGTATGTCAATATGCTGTATATAGCCAATTTCTGTGGCGGTGATGGCGTAAGCGCCCTTCGGAACATCCGCTAATCGGTCGAGCCGATTTGCATCGAGCCATGGGTGCTTGCCGCGCCGCACGATTGCGGAGCAGGCCGCCACTTCTACCTGTTCCGCAATTTCGCTGACGCGGCTTAAACGGGCCAAATGATTAATCCAAAGCAGTATGGTGCCAACAATGAGCACCACCACAGCAATGGTTACGATAAACAAAACAATGCGCCCCTGCTCGCCATAGAGCCCACTACTGAGCGCAATAATTCCCACCAGAGAGAATACAAATGAACCGACAAACGTCGCCAGTGCATTTTGTGTGGTTGAATCCTCCATCATCAGGCGAGTTGCCCGCGGCGTTAGATTATTGGCCGCCGCACTATGGGCAGATACCATAACGCTTAAGGAGAAAGTCGTTACAGCCAGCATGCTAGAGGCAAGAATTGAAAGAATCTTGTCGACCGCTTCAGCGCCGATCAAACCAGAGAATGAGGCGGGTATTACACCTTTCAATGCAATCGCAACCAAAGCGGTCAATACAGCTAAAATGGCGAACGCTAAAGTCCGCATCCATAGCGCGCGACTTAATTGCAATAACTTCCAGCCCAACTTTGTAAGCATCTGCGCTTTATCCTGTATTGTTTAACGGTTCCATTTCCACGCCTGTCAATTATCACAGGCGCCGCAAAAAATCTTTAATATCGCGCCGGGATGTTAAATGATATACCTCTTTAACTGACTTAACCTCAGATATCATTTGGCGGTACTTAGGCGTCAGCTTTTTATGGCATATCCAAAGGACTTTGTAACTACTCAAGGTGCCTTTAATAATGGGGCTACCATCAGGCCATCCCTCAGGATTAACATACCACCCTTTAAGCAGGCGCTTCGTGATCCACCAACCATGCTGGCATATAGGAAGGTCCACATATATCAGTGTATCGGCCGCAGCAAAGCGCTCCCATGCCGATGCCACGCAGCCAAACCCGTCAATTACCCACCTGTCTTGCTTAAGTAAGTCTGAGTGGTTTTTGAGATAATCTGCATGGGGAACCTCTGCCCCGCCGCTCTGGTACTTCATTTTGTCAAGCGAGCGCAACGGCAGCCCCTTAGCGTCAGCCAGCGCTTTGGCAAGGGTCGACTTACCTCCACCCGCATTGCCAAATATTGCCACCTTTTTCATATTGAACTCCTATAGTTTCGTCAAACCCAAGAAGCAAATACGAAAAACCCGCCTCTCGGGCGGGTTTGAAATACTCAATACATATCAAAACCCACCAACCCTAAGGGATGATGGTAATAATTTTAGAGGTTCTACGTTCTGAGTATTGAGTCATAGCCAAATCATTGCCCATACCGTACGGGATGTCAACTTGGTCTGCAGTACGGGCACGTCCCAGCGGGTGACTTGGCAACGTACCAGTCTCGGCTAGCAGACACTACCGATAGATCCCTTGAAAATAAACGAATTATATTTGAACCTTCCAGAGGTTGGCCTCGACTACCTAGGAAACACCACTTTGAATCTTAGGAGAACGACCATGTATAAGCACTTAACCTTTTCCGCACTTACTCTGGCTTCACTTTCGGCTGCCGCCGACGACACTTTTTATATTCGCGACTTCGATAGTGTTATTTCGCAGGCGCGCGTGATGAACCCTTACAGCCCCTAGGTTCTCGGTGACTACGAAGCCCGATTTATTGGCAGCACCACCCCCCCAGAAAACAGTGGACATTCGACTGCGCACAAAACTGGGATACTACAGTTCAGGCCAGAACCACAACATAGAAGTAACACGCGCCGTTGCAGCGGAAAGCTGTTTGAATATGGCAAACCAATTGCGCCTGAGCGGCAACAAAACATTAGCACTAAAGCTTACTATTCCTTCGGTAGGTGAAGTCAATCAAGAAACAGGTGCACTCGAATACTTGATCTACCATCATGACAACGTTAACTCTGCTCAGCATATGGGCTTTAAGTGTGAGCTGGCTTTACCACCAGGTGCGGTCACGCAATTTGATGGGAACCCTAGCTGGACACCACAAGAACCAAGCCAGCCTACCCGCCGATAATAAGTTCGACAGACGTCACTTGCCGTCGCACGCTGCAAGTGGCGTTATTACGCTACCGAAAAACATCAGAAATAGAATTAAATATTCTGGCAATTTTTTCCCTCCTTCTACAGGGCCGAAAATTAACACAATAGCCTGAAAAATCTACCGTTTCGCAATAATCCAGACAGCGTGAACAATGCCCGGAATATAACCACACAGTGTCAGCAGTATGTTCAACCAGAACTGCAGGCCTATACCGACCTGCAGAAAAACGCCAACGGGTGGAAGTAAGATTGACAGTACAACTCGTATTGCATCCATTACAGTATCCTCTGTTGTTTAAAATCTGCGATAAGCTATAGGCTTAGGTTAAATTACGCAGCTTGCCCTTCGTGCTTTCCTTCGCCAAGCTCCTCCAGAATTTTTGCGTTGAACTGTTCCAAATCTTCGGGACTACGACTCGTCACAAGGCCGCTGTCTACGACAACCGGGCGATCGTACCACCGGGCCCCAGCATTGACTAAGTCGTCTTTCACCGACGGGTAGGAAGTAACTTTTCGATTTCGAACAACACCAGCACTGATTAATAGCCAGGGAGCATGACATATGGCCGCCACAGGCTTGCGCTGCTGGAAGAAATCCCTGGTAAACTCGAGCGCCATCGGATTAGTGCGCAACGAATCAGGGTTAAACACACCTCCGGGTAAAACAAGCATATCGTAGTCATCACTATTGGCGTCCTCAAGCGTCTTATCTACCGTGTACTCTTGCCCCCAATTTGTCTTTGCCCAGGCAGTGATTTGCCAGCCATTGGGAGACACAATATCGACATTTACCTCGGCCGACACCAACGCTTCTCTAGGCGATGACAACTCAGACTCCTCAAAACCACCAGCTGCAAGGATGGCAACATTTTTACCTTTCAACGAAGTAGACATAGAAAACCTCCTAGTCGTTACTAAACATGTTACCTGTACTACCAGCAAAATATGGGCCGAAGATTTCGACGTCAAGTGGCGGGTAGAGTCTTGATTTTTGAAGATTCCACTGCATAAATTGCAATACATTGTGGGCTTTACATTAATCGATAGGAGTTAACGCTGACTTTCAAGGAGTCTCAAACCGAACATCGACGACTCACAATAACCTGTGAGGACATAACGGCTCTGGATAGACCAGCAAGTGGCGCGCGTGGGATTTAATAGTAATAGCAGCGCACAAGGGCTGCCGGAGTATCGACATTAATAAGAGCCCTAAGTAAAAGTAAATTCGGGGATCTTAGCCAAAGTTCCTGGTTGGGGAGGATGCACTAAAAGTGCATCCTTTAGGTTCCGCTGAGCATGCATGGGGTTTTTCAACAGCCTGTTAATTGAACTGGTACGGATTATCTGCCGTCACGCTCATTTCCTGAGCTCGCGACGCCTGCACACTATAATCGCTATTTTGTACCGAAGTTACAAACTCCCAGCGGGCAATAATGCGCTCGTGGGTAATATCCAAAGTTAGCAGTCCACGGTCCGCGCTATTAAGATACTTGAGCCCCTCCACCAAATTGACTATACCGGCTTCGGTTTGCGCGTAAGCATCGGCCGGTATAGCCAGGTACTCTTCCAACCCCGGCGAACTCACCGATGAGGTGGCTAATTCTACAGCGGCGGGGTTGCCTTCGGCGTCGGCAATTTCACTGGCCCATGCGTTGTGAGTATCCCCGGCTAACACCACTAATCGGGCATTTGCCTGGCGGGCCATGGCCAATACTTGTTCGCGTGCATAGCCGTAGCCGTCCCAGGCATCCAGGTTATACGGAATACTGGGCGCTTGCAGCAAGGCAACAACCTGGGGCGTAAGACGCTCTTGATTCGCCTGTAAGTAAAGCAGCTCATCGCTAGTCAGGCTCGGATCGCCTTGCTCTGCGCGAGCGGCTAATAAAGCCAGAGCACCCAGCTCGGCGTAATCCGGTATACTCAACTGTTGAGTGGCAATAGCGAAGGGCAAGTCCATGCGCCCCATTAATACCTGCTGGCCCAGCATCTGCCAGGTTGCACTTGATGTTGTCAACGCTGCCGCCAGCCAGTCACGCTGCTGCGCGCCCAACAGCTCGCGCGCCGGATCGTTAATATCGGCAAACAGACCGGCAAAGTCGAATGCACCTGTCTGTGCATTAAAGTAACTCGCGGTATTTAAGGGTTTAGCGCGCGCTTCGTTGCGGGTATCGAGCATCAATAAGTTAACGAGATTGCCCCATTCGAACTGACGATAAATGCTTGATGGCATAGCCAGACTGTCACTGTCGATAGCCCCTTCCGAGCGAATAGGCAACCATTCAAAATAAGCACGCAATGCTGCCAACTTACGCTCGGCAAAATCACCCTCGCTTGCGTCGTGATTTTCTGCGCCGTCGATGTAGGTGTCGTTGGCTATTTCGTGGTCATCCCACACCACCAAAAATGGTGCAGAGGCATGCGCCCTTTGCAAATCAGGATCTGTGCGGTACTGAGCATAGCGGGCACGGTAATCATCCAGCGATAGTATTTCGTGGGCAGGCAGTACTTCCCTGTTCATTTGCGCTGCCGCATCCGAAGCGTAGCCATTGCGACCATACTCGTAAATATAGTCGCCCAAATGCAGGACTAAATCTATATTCTTATTGGCAACCTCGTTGTATACATGAAAAAACCCCGCTGGGTAATTCGAGCAAGATACCACGGCCAATGACAGCTGCTCCGCGCTGTTATCAGGCATGGTTCTTGTGCGCCCAGTGGTAGAGACGGCATTGGCCGTTTTATATCGATAGTAATAGTGCGAGTCCGGCGTCAGGCCCCGTACATCCACCTTAATGGTAAAGTCACGCGCAATATGCGCCTCGCCCGAACCCCCGGCAATAATATTGTTAAACTCTTGATCATCGGCAACCTCCCAACTCACCCGTACTGCCTCTGCACTAGCATCAGAAGGCGTGACCCGCGCCCATAAAATGACGCTGTCGGCCACTGGATCACCTGAAGCTACACCGTGGGCGAAGCTGCCCATTCCCAAGTTTTCGTTGTCATCGCTGCCGGCGCAACCTGCCAGTACCGATGTCACATACACACCACCAAGGCCCATTAGACCGTTGCGGATAAAACCCCGCCTGGATACATCTGGCATACATCACCCCAAAGCTTTAGCAAATAAACAATTATTGCCGGCGTTGGTGACATAGGTGTGACAGACTTCGCCTTAAAACTAGCGGCATTCAGAAAGAGGGAAGGGGGGTTAGCAGAATGAAGAAAAGGGCGTAACTCATCACCCGCAGCTGTGCAACTGATCTAACACCTTGTTACACTAGCTTTTTTGCATACAATTTCTACTATGCGGCACGACGAACACTGGTCTTCACCAATCATTGAAAATACACTAACACATAATATTTATCTGCTAAGGCCGCACAGTAAAACACAGCTGGGAGAAAATATATGCGAAGCATCAACAAATTTTCAGCATTGAAAACCGCCATTGCCAATGGTGACAAAACATCAGTCAAAGATTTATTGGCCCAAGAACCCATTGTAGAGCTCGAAAAATCTTACCTCGTAGACCTCGCCGAATTGAACGGCAACGAAGAAATTATCGAGCTACTGAAAGACGCACCGATTAAAAGGTAAGACAACCGCGACGAATGGACTTATTTTACTGTCCGTATCCAGCAGCGATGTCAAATTTAGACTGGCTACACTAAACACGGAAGCCAGGCATTGAAGCTTAGAGCCTCAGCCGGAAAACAATATTCACAATTCAAGACTTGACCATCATATTTCTATGAACTCTTTCATTCCTTCGATATTGTCTTCTTCCCGATCAAAATAGTAACGTCCTTCATCAGCTCGACATTCAGCTATCAGGTGACCGAAAAAGTCATTTTCGAATAACTCTTTAGCTTTTTCACTTACGCCGACAACTCTTCGCATACTATCAAGAGCTTTAGCTTCATTCGACTTCCAGACCCCGAACAGACCACTCTGTTTGGTAAAATTAACCAAGCACCCAGTCAATAGAATTGAAAAACCCAAAAATATTATTTTCACTTGGAACATTGGCAGTTCTAACGCCGCGCTCTGCGGAAATTTAGGAGCTCTAGCGAGTAAATTTTTCCCAGCAGCGCTTGTTATATTTTCCCCGGTTATACTCTTGTGGATCAAGAAGGCCATTCCTGCGAAAATGCCTTTGTTAAATGCTGAATAACCAGCTTTATTCTTTCAACATTACGTAGATCAGGGTGTGTTAACAACCATAAGTTACTGGGTTTATTCACCTGAACGCCAAATAGCCTTGTTAATTCTGGTCGAAGTTGGTCGTCAGGCAAAAAAGCCAGGCCCTGGCCTGACTCTGCAAAGTAAGACATCGCGGTCAGATCATCACAGCGTGTTATCACTTGATCAGCAAAGTGTTTATCCAGCCAAACGAAAGCTGGAAGATTGCGCATTGCTCCTGTAGCACCAATTAAAGAATGATTTATCAACTCACCCTTATCGTTAGGCAAACCAAATTTATCTGCATATCTTTTGCTGCCAAACACACTCCAATTAAGGGTACTTACCTGTCTTCCAACCAAGTGTTCCGGCGGTGAAGATGTTGCTCTCACCGCAATATCAGCTTGACGATTCGACATATTCAATTCTTGATTACTCACCAATAACTCGATGTGTATCTCCGGATAAAGGCTATTAAATTCGGAGATATAGCGTGGCAAATAGCGATAAGCAATATTGTTGGGTGCGGTGATCTTCACGATACCCTTGGGTTGAAAATCCTTGCCAACAATGTAGCGATCTATGGTATCAAAAGAATTTTCGATATTTTGTGCGAGGTCAAGTAGTTCGTATCCCAATGTTGTCAATTCATAGCGGTTATTGATACGTTCAAATAGCTGCCCACCGATTTCTGCCTCAAAGGCATTCAAGCGTCGGAAAATGGTCGTGTGATTAACGTCGAGATCATTGGCCGCCCCAGATAAAGATCCACGACGAGCAATCGACAGAAACACTTTCAATGAATTCCAATCCATACAGCATCCCGTGCATTGCAATTATGCAATATTATTTTGCATATTTTGCTAATTTACCACCAATAACGCAAGGCGCATACTCTACAGCACTTACTTAAACGGAGATAACCACCATGAACCGCTTACTCAATCCAGATACCGGCGCATTTATCGTAAGAGTTTCCCTCGGCACCGTACTCCTAGCACACAGTCTCTACCTGAAACTGGTCGTGTTTACCTTGCCTGGCACTGCACAATTTTTTGGCTCAATCGGATTACCGGAAATACTAGCTTATATTGTCTTTCTTGTTGAAGCGATCGCTGGTGTGGCCCTTCTAGTGGGTTTCAATACAAGGATTTTTTCTGCACTCGCTATACCCGTTTTACTTGGCGCGACCTGGGCACACTCATCCAATGGATGGTTGTTCACTAACGCTGGAGGGGGTTGGGAATACCCACTACTGCTCACCTTCATTGCAGTCTCACAGATCGGCCTAGGCGATGGGAAGTACGCAATTAGTCATTACTTTTTATCAAAACAATCACAGCTCAGCTAATTGGAAAACCATGCTATGAAACAACAAAATTTCCATCTCATAACCCACGCCTTATGTCCATACGTGCAACGCTCAATTATCACTTTGGAAGAAAAGAGTATTGCCTATACCAGAACCGATATTGATCTTGCCAATAAGCCGACCTGGTTTAAACAAAAATCACCGATGGGAAGGGTTCCTGTTCTACTAGTTGATGAAAACCGCGCACTGTTTGAATCGGCGGTCATTTGCGAGTATTTAGATGAAGTGACATCCGGTTCTTTACACCCCACTGATATATTGGAGAAAGCGTATCACAGAGCGTGGATAGAGTTTGGCTCCGGCATACTGCAAAGTATCGCCAGCCTGTACAACGCAAAAAACAGCGCGAGCTTCCATAGAATTCATACTGAAATACACGGTAAATTCCGGATTATTGAAGGGAAAATTTCTGGCATCCCATTTTTTACAGGTGAACAGTTTCATTTGATAGACGCTGTGTATGGCCCCATTTTTCGGTATTTTGATGTATTCGACAGCTTCACTGATTTGAATACTTTTACCAATTTACCTAAGTGTCAGTGGTGGCGTAGCGCATTGAGACAACGGAAATCTGTTCAGCAGGCGGTTGCAGAAAATTACCCGGCTCTTTTAGTCCAATTTTTAAAAAATAGAGATAGTTATACATCACAGCTTATTCTGACAGAGGGCATGTAGTTGCCAGAAAAATAATCGTGGTAGAACGCCCCATTACTGAAACGCCCCCACACAGATCCGGACGTGCGGAATTACCGCACCCGGCTCCTCATTAATATCATTGCCCGCGTAAATCACAAGCTCTCTCATCATACCAGTCCACGATGACGCGCGGCTTGCGCACTCGCATTGACCGGAAACCAAAGTGGTTAAGCATACTTTTCATACCATTCCATGTAAAACTCCTTCTCTGACTACGTCTGTTGAGCCATTTGTAAAGACCATCAAGGATACAATCAAAGACTCTACCTACACTACGGCTATTGCCACTGAGTGCGAAGTAGCTTCGAAAGCCCTGCACCTTAGTTTAATTTTCCGTTTCAATAATCTTTAACTAAACCAATAGACTTCGAGCATTATATTATAAAATTTGAACAACTCTGGCCCTATTGACCCCCTACAATAAACGACATCGAGATTACAGCGCCGCCAAATATGAGTGGCAGCTTTGCAACATATACCGACTGAAGTGAACTTTCTCCAGAGAAAACACCCAAGAATATCACGCCAAAAATATTGTAAGCTTGACACTCATCGGAACCTTCACGCCTTAAATAAGGACGCACGTTAGTGCGTCTCGGCCGTAGTAGCGGTACTTGGCCTTGTGAGGGCTTATGGTGTATAGTCGTACGGAAATTCCGTACAAGAGGAAGCCCGTATGGACACAATTAGCGTAAACAAGTTTAGAGACAACCTGAAAAGTGTTGTAGAACAAGTGGTTAGTCGACATGAGCCCCTCAAGGTAACCAGACGGGCGGGCGAGGCATTTGTGGTCATTAGTGCCGACGACTGGGAGCGAGAGCAAGAAACTCTTTATGTGCTCCAGAACAAGAATCTCATGCAGCAGATTGCCAACTCCCTTGAATCCCATGCCCGTGGCCAAGGCTATAAGCCGATTGACGAACAACTGAATGAAATCACTGATATTTGAGGGTAATACATGGGAGGAGTATGAGGCTCTGCGCGAAAAGGACAAGCAGCTCCACAAGACCTTGCGGAAATTGCTCAAAGAAATACTCCGCTCCGACGACCCGTCTTCTGGCTTGGGAAAACCTGAGCCGCTGAAGCATAACCTTTCAGGTCTCTGGTCAAAACGAATTTCGCAAAAAGATCGCTTAGTATATCGCTTCGATGATAATTCCATTTATATCTTCGCGATTGGTGGACACTACGATCAGCCCTAACGAGTCTGCAGAATTGCAGTTTTCTTAAACCGGTAATTCGTTGGCGATTTTGATTGTAGTGAAGCTCATCATTTGAACATGTCTGCTTAACATAATCTCGCTCATCAACACTTTACACAAGGCGAGTATGAATAAGGCTGCGGATCAACTCACAGCTCCGTAATTCGCTAACTTCTCAATATTATGAGCTGAGCAATACAGTTGACAGAGCCTGCCCCAGACGCGGCTAACTCTCTCGCCAAACCGCCAATGTGAACTATGCCGCCAGCGGTCAAACGCAATGCCCCCACAAAGCGGAACTGTCGCCAAAATTGACTATACTGATCGGGTACGGGTAGCGAAAACACCGTACCCTTCGCTACCATGAACAGATGCCTGCGCGGCCAACAACAATACAGTGCCCGAAGATAAGGAGCCTCGCGAATGCAACCCGAAACCCGACGCAGACTGTCTGGCATGGGCGCAGTGCCGCTCGCCATCACTGCGCTAGCGCTCACCGTTAGTCTGGTCAGCGCAACGGTCTTTCGCGGACCAACGCTCGTGGCGCCCTCTATCCATGAGCTTGTCGAAGCGCTGAGCGGCGCGGCGGCCTTGACGGTCATGCTACTGCTGCTCGCCAACCCATCCATTGACAGGCCCATAAAGCATTGCCTAGCCGCTGGCTTCGGCCTTATGGGGTTATTGGATTTGCTACACGCCGTCGCGGCACCCGGGTATGCCGACAACTGGCTGCATGTTGTGTCCGCTTTGTTTGGCGGCATCTGTCTCGCCTCCCTTTGGCTCAGCCACAACCCGCGGGTCATGCAAGGCCTGCTGGTAACGGCTGTGGCTGGCTCGTCAGCTTGCGCATTGAGTTATCTGCTGGCGCCGGACAAGAGTGCAGTCCTTTTAATCGAGTCGTTAGGGTTACTGCTGCCGCGGGCATTCAGCCTTCTGGCCGGCTGCGGCTTTGCCTTGGCTGGCGCATTTTTCTATGTCACGCAACGCCCGTTGGAGCGCCAGGCAAGCTTTCGGGCCCTGGCGCTCGTGCTGCTCGCCGTGGCCAGCCTGTCCTACGCGCTGAGCACAAGCTGGCAACTAACCTGGTGGTGGAGTCACGCACTTCGCTGGACCGCCTATCTGTTAATGATTGCGTCTCTTTGTATCGGCAAAAGCCTCATCCAACGCCCCGACTTCGTCAACCTATCTGCGCTGCCAGAAAGGATAGCCGCACGAACCTTGAGCGTCTACCTAATGTCCGGCGTGATTATGACCCTTGGTTTAATCGTTATAGTGGGCTGGTTTTTCAACGCCACCGTCGTCGTGCAACTTCACCCGGCATTGGTTCCCATGCAGTTCAACACCGCGGTTGGTTTTCTCACCACAGGTCTGGGGCTATTGTTATTGGCCCAGCACCGCCTCACAAGCGCGACTGTGCTAGGGTTATTGGTGATGCTGCTAGGGTTACTGACGCTCGTCCAGTACCTGGCGGGGCTGAACCTCGGCCTTGATCAACTCCTTTGGACCCATCATGTCGTGACCAACACCTCGCACCCCGGGCGCATGGCACCCAACTCGGCGCTGTGTTTTGTATTGAGCGGTACGGCCATCGCTCTTTTGGGCCAGTCACGACTCAACTTAAGGCTTCGCGAGCTGTGTGGACAGTTAATCGGCGTCTTATTGGGGGCATTGGCAGCCACAGCGCTACTGGGCTACCTGATTCAGGCAAAAGGCGGTTATGGCTGGGGCGAATACACCCATATGGCTGGCCACACTGCGGCGGGCTTCTTGTTGACCGCCACGTGTCTTACACGCCTGTCCACCAGGTTGTCCTCAGGCGCCAGCGGCGCCGTTCCTCTTTGGGTGCCCGGAGCTCTATTTTTAATCGTACTGATTGCGGATGCCTTCACACCTATGGGTATTGCCGCCGGCGTTGGCTATATTCCGCTGGTATTTTGCTGCCTATGGTACAGGAAACGAAGCGCACCACTTGTTTTTGCGGTTCTGTCCACAGCCTTAATCGTTCTCGGTTACTTTCTTTCCCAAGACGGCATCGCGCCCGTGGAAAACTCACTGGTCAATCGCACCGTATCAGTCGTTGCGGTATGGATTACAGCGACCATTGTTTATCTGTATTTCAAAGTGACCGAACAACTGGTGATCACCCGCGACCGACTCAGGCTCGCTATTGAAGGTGCCTCACTGGGCACTTGGGACTGGGACGTCAGCACCGGTCAGGTGGTTTTTTCCGAGCGCTGGTGCGAAATGGTCGGTTATCGGCGCGAAGAGCTAGCTCAAGACTTTTCCACCTGGACAAAGTTAGTGCACCCTGATGATATCGACGCCGCCACACAAACCGTTACTGATTATATTCAGGGCAACAGGGAGCTCTACGAATCGATCTTCCGGATGCAACACAAAGACGGAAACTGGCGCTGGATTCGCTCCCTAGGCAAGATATTTGAACGCGACTCCGAGGGCAACCCACTGCGCCTGTCCGGCGTTCACGAAGATATCACCGACCGCTTGCTCGCCGAGCAGAGGCTTCTCCTGTTGCAGAGCGCTGTGGATAATTCCCAAACTTGTGTTCTGATAACCACGGCCGACATCTATGAGCCCAAAATCGTCTACGCCAATGAGGGCACCCTCGCACTCAGCGGCTATTTACCCGAGGAAGTGATCGGGAGAAACCCTTCATTTTTGCAACAGGGCCCTGAGTCCACTCCAGATCAATCCGAGGCCCGAGAGGCCATCAAGCAGGCGCTGCAAAACGAACAGATATTCCACGGTGAGCTGACCAATTTCAAAAAAAACGGTGAAGAGTATCAGATCAACATTACCATTTTCCCGGTTCGGGACAACAACGGCACTATTACAAACCTGGGCTCAATTGCCTACGACATTACCGAACAGAAGCTGGCCAAAAAAAACCTGGAACAAGAACAGCTGCGATTCCGGGCTGCTATGGAGCACTCGCCTATCGGGATGGCACTGGTTGCACCGGACGGCTCTTGGCTCAAAGTCAACCAGTCTTTGTGCGACATTGTCGGCTATTCGCAAGAGGAGTTGATGGCCTCAGACTTTCAAACCATTACCCACCCGGACGATCTCGATTTAGACCTTGAGCATGTTAGGAATGTGTTGTCGGGGAAACTATCGACCTATGAAATGGAGAAGCGATACATTACCAAGCTTGGCGAGGTGGTTTGGGTTTTGCTCTCAGTATCACTGGTGCGTCATGAAGACGGCAGTCCAAGACACTTTATTTCACAGATTCAAAACATTCAGGCACGCAAAGAGCAAGAAGCCCAAATAAAAGCCTACCTGGAAGCGCTCGAAAAAAGCAACCGGCAACTGGACGATTTCGCCTACATCGCCTCACACGATTTAAAGGAGCCTCTTCGCGGAATCAACAACCACTCTCAGTCACTGCTGCGCAACTACGCCTCCTCGCTGGATGAGCGCGGCGAGCACAAACTCAATAGACTTGTCGCTCTAACAGGTAAAATGGAATCTCTGATTAACGACCTCCTATTTTATTCCAGGCTCAACAAAAACAAAGATACGTCTGAATTAATTGATACAAGGGAGTTGGCACGCGAAGAGATTGTGCTTTTGGAGAAGTACATAGCCGACCACAACGCCGAACTGATAGTCGCAGAAAACTTGCCTCGCCTTAAGCACAATCGAAGCAGGCTAGGCATCATTTTCAGAAATTTAATAGTCAACGGCATTAAGTACAATGACAACAACAGGAAGATAATTACAATATCCTTTGATGAAACATTTTCCGGTCAGGAAGGAGAGTGCAGCAATGTGTTTCACATTCGCGACAACGGCATTGGCATTGGCAGCGAGTTTCACAACAGTATTTTCAGAATGTTCAAACGCCTTAACAGTGAGAAGGCCTACGGCATGGGAACGGGCGCCGGACTAACGTTTGTCAATAAGATCATCAGCCAGGACGGCGGCAAAATATGGCTGGACTCCACTCCCGGAGAGGGAACCACATTTCACTTTTATTTACACGGAGAAGACAGTGAGAAGAATTAGCCAATCGCAACGTATCATGGTGGTCGAAGACAGTGATGACGACTATGACATCATGATGGAGGCTTTCTCCATTTACAACAACGTCAAGAACCCTGTCGTCAGATTTGAGGACGGCAAAGAGGCACTGCGGTATCTCAACGACCTATCTGAAGCCAAAGAACAATCCAAGGATCACTTCCCGGGAATTATACTGCTAGATCTTAACCTTCCCGGAATAGACGGAAGAGAAGTCCTGCGGCAAGTAAAATCCAACGAAAGACTCAGAAAAATACCCGTCGTCATTCTGACAACGTCCCAGGACGAACGGGATATTGAAGACTGCTACGCTATTGGCGCCAACACTTATATCCAGAAGCCCGTGGACCTGGACAAGTTCTTTGAAGCGATCAAACAGCTCAACGAATATTGGTTCGAGATTGCCATACTACCTAAGGAGTAAGCGATGAAAGCGAGTCTCAAAGTTCTCGTGGTCGATGACAGCGAAGACGACCGGGAGCAATACCGCGAGAGACTGACCGAAGACGAACAGCGAAGCTGGCTTATTACCGAGGCGGAAGATGGCCGTACGGCTATTGACCTGGTTAAAAACCGCTCTTTCGATTGCATCCTGCTCGACTATTCGCTACCCGGCCGTGATGGCTTAGAGATTTTGAAACGCCTTCGCGAAAGTAATATCAAGGTGCCGATTATTATGCTGACCGGCCAGGGTAACGAAAAAATTGCGGTTGAGGCCATGAAGTTGGGAGCGCAAGACTATCTTCCTAAAAGCAATATTGACACGGCAATCATCACCGGCAGTATCGTACAGGCCATCGAGCGCAAGAGCGAAGAAATAGAGCTGTTCAGAAGGGCAAATTACGACCACCTAACTGGTCTCGCCAGCCGATCGCTACTGGACGACCGGTTACTTCGAGCGGTAGACCTTTGTACTCGAAACAAAAGCGCGTTCGCCCTTATCTACTTGGACTTGGACAGATTCAAGCAAGTCAATGATACCTATGGACATGACTGTGGTGATGAACTTTTAATAGAGGCGGCCAGGCGACTGCAAAACACCGTTCGCGCAGCCGACAAAGCCATGTACGAGTGTAAACGCAACACAACTCTTAAATTTATGTTGTTCGAATAATACAAATTTTTATTTAATATCTAGCAAGGCTGTTGAAAAACCCCAAGCGTACTCAGACTTTCAGGCTGACTCGTAATCTAGGCGGCCGTTTGAAGGTGTGTGTCCACCCATCGAAAAAGGGCAACGACGAGTACGTGCCAGTCTGAAAGCCCCGGAGGGCGTGGCCTGAAGCGCACATCTGCTGCGCCTTGCTTCTAGCAAAGGTAACCACCCTGTCCGTCGAGACAAGACACTACATCTGTACGCATCAGGCTACGCTGAGCATGCATGGGGTTTTTCAACAGCCTGCTAGTCACGGGCCTTATAAAGTCCGGCCTGAACTCACCGAAGAAAAGTACTCAATGTATAACAACAAAGGCATCGTCTCATAAGCGACTGAGCCAAGTGAATGGAATGAGAAAGTCTGATGTCAGACGTCTGACGACGGACGCAATAGAAAAATAAAAACTGGAGGACTGACGGTGAACGGTGAACGGTGAACGGTGAACGGTGAACGGAAAAAGCATATAAAAAAGGCGAGCCAAAGCTCGCCTTTCAATACACAACCGAAGGTTAAAACCTACCCCTTCGCGCGCTCTTCCAATATCGCTACCGCTGGCAATTGCTTACCTTCTACAAACTCAAGGAAAGCACCACCGCCGGTGGATACATAACTTACTTGATCCGCCAAATTCCACTTATCGATAGCCGCCAAAGTATCACCACCACCGGCTACCGAGAAGGCGTCGCTTTCGGCAATCGCGCGGGAAATAACTTCGGTACCTTTGGCAAAGGCATCGTATTCAAACACGCCGCAGGGGCCATTCCACAAAACGGTTTTGGCGTTTTTGATAATCTCGGCAACGCGGGCCGCGGTTTCCGGGCCGTAGTCGATAATTTCTTCGTCAGCCTGAATATCGCTGGCCGCTTTCACTTCGGTTTTACTGTCGTGACTCCAGTCACTGAAACCGTCTTTGGTGGTGCGCACATCGGTAGCAAAAACCACTTCAGTGGTGTCACGCAAACGCTGCGCTTCAGGCATCAGGTCTTTCTCGTACAGAGAGTTACCCACTTCGTTACCGGCCGAGGCAACAAACGTGTTGGAAATACCGCCGCCCACCACCAAAATGTCAGCAATTTTTGACAGGGCATCGAGCACGCTCAGCTTGGTCGATACTTTAGAGCCACCGACAATCGCTACCAGTGGCCGAGCTGGGTTATCCAAAGCCTTACCGAGAGCATCTAATTCACCGGCCAGTAAGGGGCCTGCGCAGGCAATAGGTGCAAACTTAGCAACACCGTGGGTCGAGGCCTGCGCGCGGTGCGCGGTACCGAAGGCGTCCATTACGAAGATGTCGCACAGAGCCGCCATTTTTTTCGCCAGCGCATCGTCGTTGGCTTTCTCGCCCGCGTTAAACCGTACGTTTTCCAGCAGCACAACATCGGCGTCACCCATATCGACACCGTCCACCCAGTCTTTTACCAGAGCGACATCGCGCCCCAACTTTTTGCTGAGCTCTGCGGCGACAGGGGCAAGTGAAGCGGCTTCGTCATAGGTGCCCTCTTCCGGGCGACCCAGATGAGACATCAGCAGTACTTTGGCACCGCCATCCAAGGCTTTTTGAATAGTCGGCAGCGAGGCGTCGATACGCACTGTGCTGGTGATTTTGCCGTCATCCAAAGGGACGTTCAGATCCTGACGGATCAATACGCGCTTGCCTGAAAGGTCCTGATCAGTCATCAGTTTTACGTTCATGTGTCGCTCCGTAAATTGCGCTCTGCGCTGCTAAATAGGAAAGAGTAATAAGATAGAAAAAAACGCCGCCGGGCGGCGGCGTTCATAGCCTAAAAGCTTAGTCTAAAAGCTCTTGGGCAGTGGCAGCAATGTTATCGGCAGTGAAACCGAAGTGCTTCATCAGGTCTGGCCCTTTGGCAGATTCGCCGAAGGTAGTCATACCCACAATGCGGCCATCGATACCCACATACTTGTACCAGCAATCGGCGTGGGCTGCTTCCACGGCAACGCGGTTGCTAACAGCCAGAGGCAGTACAGCCTCTTTATAAGCCGCATCCTGCAGATCAAACACGCTGGTGCTTGGCATAGACACAACACGCACTTTGTTGCCTTTAGCGATCAGCAGCTCAGCCGCTTCAACGGTAACCGGCACTTCAGAACCGGTGGCAATCAGAATCACATCTGGCGTGCCATCACAGTCTTTCAGTACGTAACCACCTTTAGCGATGTTGGCCACTTCGCTGTCAGCGCGCTCAACCGGGTCGATACCCTGACGGCTGAAGACCAGCGCCGAAGGCCCGTCTTTACGCTCAATGGCAGACTTCCAGGCAACCGCAGTTTCGGTGCTGTCGCACGGACGCCAGGTTTGCATGTTGGGCGTCAAGCGCAAGGTGCCCAATACTTCCACCGGCTGGTGAGTTGGGCCGTCTTCACCCTGACCAATAGAGTCGTGGGTGTAAACAAACACGTTGCGCAGCTTCATCAGCGCCGCCATACGTACCGCGTTAGCCGCGTACTGCTGGAACATCAGGAAGGTTGCGCCGTAGTTTATAAAACCGCCGTGCGCGCTCATACCGTTCATGATGGCGCTCATACCAAACTCGCGAACACCGTGGTAGATGTAATTGCCATCGGCATTTAACGCTGTGATTGGGCGTGAACCCTCCCACATAGTCAGATTAGAGCCGGCGAGGTCGGCAGAGCCACCCACCATTTCTGGCAGTAGTTTGTTAAAGGCGGCAATGGTTTTTTGCGACGCTTTACGTGAGGCCACTTTCTCTGGGTTAGCCTGACACTCGGCAATAAAGGCTTCAGCTTTTTCGGCGAAATCGGCAGGCAGGTCACCTTTGATAACACGGCGCTCGTACTCAGCCGCCTCAGCAGGGTAAGCCGCTTTATAGGCTTCGAATTTGGCCTGCCAGCTCTTTTCAGCAGCGGAACCTGCCTCTTTGGCATCCCAACCGGCGTAAACCTCAGAGGGAATTTCGAAAGGTGCGTGCTCCCACTTCAGGAATTCGCGAGTCGCTGCCACTTCGTCATCACCCAGCGGGGCGCCGTGACAGTCGTGTGAGCCAGACTTGTTAGGCGAACCAAAACCGATGGTGGTTTTGCAGCAAATCAAAGTTGGCTTTTGATCTTCCTCTTGCGCGGCGACAATGGCTCGCTTGATAGCTTCTGGGTCGTGACCGTCAACGGCGGGAATAACGTGCCAGCCGTAAGCCTCAAAACGCTTAGGCGTGTCGTCGGTAAACCAGCCTTCAACGTGACCGTCGATAGAGATGCCGTTGTCATCCCAAAAGGCAATCAGCTTGCCTAGGCCTAAGGTGCCCGCGATAGAACAAGTCTCGTGCGAGATACCTTCCATCATGCAGCCATCACCCAGGAAGCAATAGGTGTTGTGATCGACAATGTCGTGACCGTCGCGGTTAAATTGAGCGGCCAGCATTTTTTCGGCAATGGCCATACCTACCGCGGTGCTGATACCTTGACCCAGTGGGCCCGTGGTAATTTCAACGCCTTCGGTGTAACCGTACTCTGGGTGACCAGGTGTTTTTGAGTGCAACTGACGGAAGTTTTTCAACTCGCCCATAGGCAGGTTGTAGCCCGACAGGTGCAGCAGAGAATAAACCAGCATGGAACCATGGCCGTTGGACAGCACAAAACGGTCGCGGTCGCTCCACTGAGGGTTCTCTGGGTTATGTTGTAAGAAGTCGTTCCACAGGACTTCGGCAATATCTGCCATACCCATGGGGGCGCCAGGGTGGCCACTTTGGGCTTTTTGCACGGCATCCATAGACAGGACACGGATGGCGTTTGCAAGTTCTAAACGAGACGGCATAGGGGTCAAGGCTCCTTATAAAGTAGCTTGGGTTAGATTCAAGTTGACCTCTGGCGGGCCTAAAATCAGTTGTTACGCAACCTTGTCTTGCGTGGCTCACAAGTACTTGGGCTGAAAATAGTCAAAGCCTAAGCCTGTTGGCTCCACTTTTTTGGGGGCGCTATTGTCCCGCACCTCGTCGCCACAGTAAAGGCAAAGGCCGCCTGAGCACGCCCTAAACGCCGAATTTTAGGGAATTTGCGCGCTCAATCGAAGAATGCATAACGAAGCACGACATCTATATCAAAAAATTTTGATATAGATGTGGAATTCGACTATCATACCGTCCATGACACAAGCACTCACTGCCAATGCGGCCAACGATACTCCTGCAGCCGACGCCACCGCGTCCGCCTGTGACACCTTAGCCTGTTTATTAAAAGCGGCCGGAGATCCCCTGCGCCTGCAGATTCTCGCCATACTGGCGCAGAATTCGTTTGGCGTTTCCGAGCTGGCGCGCATATTTGACGTGCGCCAATCGGGCATGAGCCACCACCTCAAGCTGCTTACCGCCGCCGGTTTAACCAGCTCGCGTCGCGAGGGCAACTCTATTTATTATCGGCGCGCCATGGTGCTGCCTGAGCAACCCTACGCGGCCCTGCAATTATCGCTGTTCCAAAGCGTAGACCAGTTATCGAGCGACCCCGCGGTAGCCGGGCAATGCCGAGCCATTGCCGAAGAGCGCGCGCAGGCCTCACAACAGTTTTTTGCCGATAACGCCCATAAGTTTCGGGCCCAGCAAGACTTAATCGCCAGCTACTCAGTGTACGGCGAGCAGGTTGCACAATTGTTAAGCAACACCCCGTTTAGAAGCCGGCATCTGGCACTGGAGGTCGGCCCGGGCCAGGGTGAATTTTTACCGGCTCTGGCCAAACGCTTTGCTCATGTTGTCGCGCTCGACAGCGCCGAAGCCATGTTGGAACACTCGCGCGAAGCGGCCGCGAAGGCCAAGCTAAACAATGTTGAATTTATTCACGGCGACACCAGTTGCCTGCCCCAACATCGGGTACTGGCCGACGGCATTGTGATGAATATGGTGCTGCACCACACCCCATCGCCAGCGGATATTTTTAAAGATTTAAGCCAGGCACTGACACCCGGCGGCGCCTTAATCGTAACCGAACTGTGCCGCCACGAGCAGGATTGGGCGCGGGAGAACTGCGGCGACTTATGGCAAGGGTTCGAGCCTGCCGACTTAACCCAGTGGGCCAGTGACGCCGGCCTGGAAGATGGCCAGAGCATGTACATTGCCCTGCGCAATGGCTTTCAGGTTCAGCTCAGACAATTTATTAAACAACTTTAACTTTTTAGACACCAGCAGGAGCCAATCAATTATGGCCGAATACGCTCTTTTTACTTCCGAATCCGTGTCGGAAGGCCACCCCGACAAACTGGCCGATCAGATATCTGACGCGGTACTGGACGCAATTCTGACCGATGACCCGGATGCTCGCGTTGCCGTAGAAACTCTGGTTAAAACCGGCATGGCGATTGTGGCGGGTGAAGTGCGCACCTCTACCTACGTTGATCTGGAAGATTTGATCCGCCAGGTGATTCTCGATATCGGCTACGACAGTTCCGATGTAGGTTTTGACGGCGCCTCTTGCGCCGTGCTGAACGCCATCGGCAAACAGTCCGCAGACATTGCTGTTGGCGTTGATGAGGCCGAAGCGAAAGATCAGGGCGCCGGTGATCAGGGCCTGATGTTTGGTTATGCGTCCAACGAAACCGACGTACTAATGCCCGCACCTATTTATTACTCGCATCGCTTAGTGGAAAAACAGGCCGAGCTGCGCAAAAACGGTACGCTCAATTGGTTGCGCCCGGATGCTAAAAGTCAGGTGACACTGCGCTATGAAAACGGCCAACCCGTTGCCATTGATGCGGTGGTATTGTCGACCCAGCACAACCCGGGCATTGCCCTAAAAGATTTGCAAGATGCGGTGCGTGAAGAAATCATTAAACCGGTTCTGCCGGCCGAGTGGCTGCACGACGAAACCCTGTACCACATTAACCCAACCGGCCAATTTATTATCGGCGGCCCGGTGGGTGACTGTGGCCTGACCGGCCGTAAAATTATTGTAGACACCTACGGCGGCATGGCGCGTCACGGTGGTGGTGCCTTCTCTGGTAAAGACCCATCCAAGGTTGACCGCTCCGCCGCTTACGCTGGTCGCTATGTGGCAAAAAATATTGTCGCCGCCGGCCTGGCCGATCGCTGTGAAATTCAGGTGTCTTACGCCATTGGCGTAGCCGAGCCCACTTCAATTTCCATTAACACCTTCGGCACCGGCAAACTGCCCGATCAGGAAATTGAAAAATTGGTACACCAACATTTCGACCTGCGCCCCAAAGGCCTGATCGCCATGCTCGATCTCAAGCGCCCCATCTACCGCCCCACCGCGGCCTACGGCCACTTTGGGCGGGAATTGCCTGAGTTTACTTGGGAGAGGACGGATAAAGTTGATGTACTGCGCAAAGCGCTTTAATTGGAAACGTCAGATGTCTGAAGTCGGAGGTCTGACGTTTTAGAAAATCGATCACAGGGAGGTGAACGATGAAAAGAAAATATCAGCAACTTAAAGTTTGGCAGGAATCTATGCTGTTGACGGAAATGGTCTACAAATCGCTCTTAAACTTACCCAGTTCTGAGCGCTTTGGGCTAGCGGATCAATTGCGTCGGGCGAGCGTCAGCATACCGTCTAATATTGCCGAGGGTGCGGGTCGGGGAAGTGACCGGGAACTTGTAAGATTTTTGCAGATTGCAAAGGGCTCCTTGCAAGAACTTGAGACTCAACTGCTGCTTTGCACGCGGTTAAGATTATTGCCAAACACGGATAGCTTGTTGGAAGTAACAAATCGGGTTTTTGCCCTATTAACGGCATTTATAAACCGACTGAAACAAAACCTTTAATGCATCTGACGTCCGACATCAGACGTCCGACTCAATCGACCGAGGACACTATGACTGCAATCGAGAATTCCTTCACCGACTACAAAGTCGCCGCCAAAACCGCGGAAGACTTTCAACAACTGGCCGCGTGGGGCCGCCTTGAAATTGATATTGCCGAGGGTGAGATGCCGGCACTGATGGCGCTGCGCACTGAGTACGCCGATTCTCAGCCATTGGCTGGCGCTAAGATTATGGGCTGTATTCACATGACCATTCAAACCGCCGTGCTGATCGAAACCTTGATCGCACTAGGCGCTGAAGTACGCTGGTCTTCGTGCAATATTTTCTCAACTCAGGATCACGCCGCTGCGGCAATTGCTGCGGCCGGCATTCCTGTATTTGCCTGGAAAGGCGAAACCGAAGAAGAGTTTTGGTGGTGTATTGAACAGACCATTCTAAAAGATGGCGAAGTTTGGGATGCCAACATTATTTTGGACGATGGCGGTGATCTGACTCAATTGGCCCATGAAAAGTACCCGGCACTGCTGGACAACATTCATGGCATCAGCGAAGAGACCACCACGGGCGTGCACCGCTTGCTGGATATGATGAAAAAGGGCACTCTGAAAGTACCTGCCATCAACGTTAACGACGCGGTCACCAAAAGCAAGAACGACAACAAGTACGGCTGTCGCCACAGCTTAAACGATGCCATCAAGCGCGGCACCGACCACTTGCTTTCAGGCAAGAAAGCCTTGGTTATTGGTTACGGTGATGTCGGTAAAGGCTCCGCACTGTCGCTGCGTCAGGAAGGCATGATTGTAAAAGTTACCGAGATCGATCCGATCTGTGCCATGCAAGCGTGCATGGATGGCTTTGAAGTGGTATCCCCTTACCAAAACGGTATTAATACAGGCGCGGCCGCCGACGTAAACTCCGACGTATTGGGCAACACGGATTTGCTGGTGACCACTACCGGTAACATTAACGTCTGCGACTCAGCCATGCTACAGGCTCTGAAAAGCGGCGCCGTGGTTTGTAACATTGGCCACTTCGACAATGAAATTGATACCGCCTACATGCGCGAAAATTGGGAGTGGCAAGAAGTTAAGCCACAAGTTCACAAGGTGTACCGTGACCGCGCCAGCAACGACCACTTGATTCTGCTGTCCGAGGGTCGTCTGGTAAATCTGGGCAACGCCACCGGCCACCCGTCACGCATCATGGATGGCTCTTTTGCCAACCAGGTACTGGCGCAAATTTATCTGTACGAACGCAAGTTCGCCGACATGCCAGCGGCCGACAAACCCAACAATATTTACGTGAAAGTACTGCCGAAAAAGCTGGACGAAGAAGTCGCCCGCCACATGGTGGAAGGCTTTGGTGGCGTAATCACCAAACTGCGTGACGACCAGGCGGAATACATCGGCGTTGCAGTAGAAGGCCCGTTCAAGCCTGAGAGTTATAAATACTAAACGGAAAATGGTAGACGGGTTACGGTTGACGAAGCCTTTTTCGTTCTCCACACACCGTTCCCCGTTCTCCTCCTTCCGATAGGAATTGATTATGAGTGAAGATACATTACGGTTGAGCTTTGAGTTCTTCCCGCCCAAAACCGAAGAAGGCAAGACCAAGTTAACGGCGGTGCGCGAAAAGCTGGCTGTATTTGCGCCGGACTTTTTCTCAGTGACGTATGGCGCAGGCGGCTCTACTCGCGACAACACTAAGAATCTGGTTACCCAGTTTAATGCCTTGGGAACCTCGGTGGCGCCTCACCTTTCATTCGGTGGCGACGATGAGGCAACCATCAAGGAGCTTATTGAGGAGTACCGCACTGCGGGCATTGAGCGCATTGTCGCCCTGCGTGGTGACATGCCATCGGGCGTTGGCGGCTCTTACCAGTTGGTGTACGCTAATGAATTGGTGGCATTTATTCGCCAACACTTTGGCGATGCGTTTGAACTTGAAGTGGCCGCCTACCCTGAAATTCATCCTCAGGCGAAAAGCTATGACGATGATGTGCGCTACTTAAAAGGAAAATTCGATGCAGGCGCGGATAATGCCATTACGCAGTACTTCTATAATCCAGATGCCTACTTCTATTTTATGGATGCCTGCGCCAAAATCGGCATTGAGAACCCAATTTACCCGGGCATTATGCCTATTATTAACTATCGCAACTTAACGCGTTTTTCAGACAGTTGTGGCGCGGATATTCCGCGCTGGTTGCGTCGTCGCCTGGAGAGCTTTGAGCACGACCCGGAAGCCCTGCGCGACTTTGGCGAAGAGGTGGTAACCGAGCTGTGTGAAACTCTGCTTGAAGGAGGTGCACCTGGGTTGCACTTCTACACCATGAACCAGTCTGAACCGGTTGCCAGCATTGTGCGCAATTTGGGGCTGGATGATCTTTAAGAGGTATACATCAATGCGTTCGTTATTGTTACTGTGTTCTGCCGCCGCCTTCAGTGGGGCCTGCACTTGGGTGGAGCTTGAGCCTGAAGCACAGCAAATTGCGCTGGCCACGGCTGAGGATATCACCGACTGCGAGCGCTTGAGTCACGTATCCGCCAAGGTTCTTGATGGCGTTGGCTTTATCGACCGCAGCGAAGAAAAAATGGCCAATGAGCTAACCACCATCGCCCGCAACGAAGCTGCACGCTTGGGCGGAGACACAATAGTACCGGCCTCCGATATTGTCGAAGGCCGTCAGCACTTCAGCGTATTTGTCTGCAACGACTAGCTCATTTGCTTGCTTTGTAACAAATATGTCATGTACTCGGTATAGGTTGCAGGGAGTTTAATGAAGCATCTAGACAGAGGTAGTAACGTGTCCGAGCAGTTTTTTAACCGGGAACTCAGCCTGCTGGAATTCAACCGGCGGGTACTGTATCAGGCCTACGACAAGAGCCTCCCCCTGTTAGAGCGGCTGCGCTTTCTCTGTATATTTTCCACCAACCAGGACGAGTTTTTTGAAGTTCGGGTTGGTGGCCTGGTGCAAATGTTGGAAGTTGGCACCAGCGCAATCCCCCCTGACGGTCTCACCCACGGCGAGAACCTCGCCGCGATTGGTGATATATGCCACCAGCTCGTGGACGAGCAATACGCTCTGTTTAATGACGAAATTCTGCCAATGCTCGGCGAGCACGGTATGCATATCGTCCGCCGTGAAGACTGGAGCAGCGATCAAAAAACCTACTTGCGCGAGTATTTTGAAACCGAAGTTTTGCCACTGCTCAGCCCCATTGGGCTAGACCCGGCGCACCCCTTTCCACGCATTATGAACAAGTCGCTTAACTTTATTGTTAAGCTCGATGGCAAAGACGCCTTCGGACGCAGCTCTGGTCGCGCTATTGTGCAGGTGCCGCGTTCGCTCCCCAATATGATTGAGCTGCCCAACGACGTAGCGAAAAATGGGCGCGAGTTTGTCTTTATGTCATCCATTATTCACTATTTTATGGGCGACATTTTCGTTGGCATGGTGGTTCAGGATTGCGTTCAGTTTCGCTTAACCCGCAACTCGGATATCTTTCTCGACGAAGAAGAAGCCGATGATTTACTTCGCGCCATGCAAGGTGAATTGGTTTATCGTCAGTATGGCGACGAAGTTCGCCTGGAGCTGACCGGCACCTGCCCTCAGGACATTGAAAACTTTCTGCTTGAACGCTGCGAAATTCATCAGCGCGACCTCTACAAAGTGAATGGACCGGTTAACCTGAATCGCCTTTCCGATTTGTTTGACCTGGTACAAGACACGGATTTGTTTTTTCCGCCGTTTGTGCAATCTATGCCCAAACTACCCAAGAAAGCGGACAATTATTTCGATGCCCTGAAGAAGAACGACATACTGCTGCATCACCCGTTCGATTCATTTCAGGCCGTAGTCGATTTTCTGCGCGAAGCAGCAATGGATCCGGACGTTTTGGCCATCAAACAAACACTGTATCGAACCGGGTCCAATTCTCCGGTGGTAGACGCACTGGTTGCTGCAGCGAAAGCCGGCAAGGAAGTCACTGCTATTGTAGAGCTGCGCGCCCGTTTTGATGAAGAGCAAAACGTCGCGCTGGCGGAACGCTTACAGCGCTACGGTATTCATGTTATTTACGGCGTGGTGGGTTATAAAACACATGCCAAGATGCTGCTGGTCGCGCGCCGCGAGCAGAAAAAGCTGGCCTATTACGTACACTTAGGTACGGGGAACTACCACCCGAAAACCTCCAAGTTGTACACCGACTACGGCCTAATGACTTCTGACACAAACATTTGCGCAGACGTTTACCGGATTTTCCTGCAGCTCTCGAGTATGGGCAAAGCCTCGAAGATGAATGAGCTGCTGTATGCTCCTTTCACGTTGCACAAAGCAATGATCAAGCATATTCACCAGGAAATAGAAAATGCGAACAACGGGCTACCGGCTCGCATTGTCGCAAAGATGAACTCGCTGTACGAAGATCAATTAGTACTGGCCTTATACGATGCCTCTAATGCCGGCGTTAAAGTGGATTTAGTTGTGCGCGGTGTTTGTCAATTGCGCCCCGGAATAGCGGGCCAATCGGAAAACATTCATGTTCGCTCCATTGTCGGCCGCTTCTTGGAGCACTCGCGAGTCTTTTGTTTTGAAAATGGCGGCACGCCTATCGTTTACTGCTCTAGCGCCGACTGGATGATTCGCAATATGTTTCACCGGGTAGAGACCTGCTTCCCGGTGAAATCGAAAAAAATCCGCGAACAGATGATCAACGATTTGGAGTTATACCTTGCGGACAATACTCACGCCTGGGTGCTCCACAGCGACGGACACTATGAAAAGCTCGCCCCCGCTGACGGCGAAGAAACCATCGACGCTCAGGGCACGCTGCTCACTCAGTGGGCGACCGGGAATAACCTTTAACATAACGGTGCTCCCTGCCATCGCTCATTATTCTTCGGTTGGTATGATCATTGTGTAACCGGCGTTTTTGAGGTGCCCTACCTCGGACTCAAGGTCGGCCATGGTGAGTGGATTTTGCTCTAGCCATTCGTGTGCCACCTTCAACTCTATACACTTCCCGTCAACGGATACTTCCAGTCCCTCTGGCAGCGAATGCCTCTTGGTTCGATTAAATATGTGCCCAAGTCTCAGCAAAATGGCCAATGGGATGAGCTCAGTGCCGACATCAACAAAATGCTTTTCGCGCAAGCTTTTACGATGACAGCGTACCAGCGCCGCCAGCTGCGCTTGCTCGGCGCGCGAGCACCCGGCAATATCGACGTTCTCTACAATATAGGCGCTGTGTTTATGGTAATCACTGTGAGCGATATCTAAACCGACCGGATACAGGTACGCGGCCCAGCGCAACAACTTGTCGGCATCGCTGATTCCGAGCGCCCAGGACTCAGCCACCTGGTGTAGCAGTGTTTGCGCCATAACCGCGACGCGTTCGGCTTTTGCCATATTGACATGAAAACGCCTCGCCAACGCCTGCACACTTTGTTCGCGAATATCGTGATCTTCCAACCGGCCCTTTAAGTCGAACAACAAGCCCTCGCGCAACGCCCAATCAGCGGCATACATAGACTCGATATGCAGGTTTTCGAACAGCGCGGTAAGCACAATTGCCCCACCTAAAAAAACGGGCTGGCGATCCTCGGAAACACCAGCGAGAGGGATATCGGTAGCGCCGTGCTTAACGTAATGTTTAAGAATTTTTTCCAGCGACTTAAGCGTAATTTCACCGTCGCTCCAGCCGGCCTGTAGACAGACACTGGCAACGGCCTTAATCGTGCCCGATGCGCCGAGCGCCTCTTGCCAGGAGTGCTCACTGTAGCTGTCAGCGACGGGCGCTATTTCTTGTCCGGCGGCAATACGAGCTTTCTTGATCGCTTTTTCGGTGACTTTTCCATCGGCAAAAAAGCGCTTGGTCATAGCCACGCAGCCCATACTCAAGCTTTCTTTTACCCGCGGCTCCATTCCCTGACCAAAAATCACCTCGGTACTACCGCCACCAATATCCATCACTAAGCGAGTTTTATCGCCGGGAGCGATGCAGTGCGCCACCCCCAGATAAATCAGACGCGCTTCTTCCTCACCAGAAATAATTTCTACAGGGTGACCCAACTTTTGCTTTGCGAGGGCCAGAAATTCACGGGAGTTATTTATCGAACGCAGCGTTTTGGTACCCACCGTACGTACACTTCCAGAGGGGAAGTTACGCAGCCGCTCACCAAAGCGCTCCAGACACGCCAGTGCGCGCTCCTGGACTTCGGGATTAAGGCTTCCGTCTTTTTCCAACCCCCAACCCATACGCACCGGCTCTCGCAGCCTGTCGAGCAAGGTAAGTTGTTGGTTTTCCCAGCGGGCAATAATTAAGTGAAAGCTGTTTGATCCCAAATCAATAGCCGCAATATGGCTATTTTCTTTTGAGAGTATCCGCGAGAGGTTAAACATAGTGATAGCGCTCCATTATTGCGCGATTTATTCTGAATACTACCCCTTAAGCCGCGGCTTAACAAAGCAACGCGGAGAATTTATCAACAAGAAAAATACGGCTGGCACAAAAAAGCCCGCAGTTGCGGGCTCTTTGCAAACGTCTGAACAGGGGGTGCCTAAGCATCCGCCGTTGCACCAGTCTGCTGCCTTTGCTGAGCTTCGGAAACAGCCTGCGCAAAAACCGCATCAAAGTTAATCGGTGGCAAATTGATCGGAGAAAACCCGCCGCGATTCAAAATACTGTCGATGGCCTCACGTGCGTACGGAAACAATATATTCGGACAATTGGCGTTTATTATCTGAGCAATAGCCTGATTAGGCATATTGGCAATTTCAAATACGCCGGCCTGTTTTACTTCCACCAAAAATACCGCGCGCTCATCAACGGTTGCGGTAATCGTTAAAAACAGCACCACTTCGTGGTGAGTATCGTTCACCTTATTGACTTGCACATTGAGCTCTTGATTAACCTTTGGTGCCTTAGTTTGGCTATAACCTTCCAGTCCCATTGGCGTCTCAAAAGAGAGGTCCTTCAGGTAAATGCGCTTAATGGCGAACGACGGCTCCGCACCTTCGTTGCCAGCTGCCTGAGTATTTTCTTCTGCGGGGGTGTTTTCTTCTGACATAATATTTGTCTCTACAATCTGTGTTTAGTTATTCAGCAGCCAGCAAGGCGTCGAGCTCACCGCGCTTATCCAGCGCCCACAAATCGGTAAATCCACCGACATGTCGGTTACCAATCCAAATTTGTGGCACGGTGTGACGCCCACTGTCTGCCATCATTTTTTGGCGCAGGTGTGGTTCACGATCGACCCGCATCTCCTTAACCGCAACGCCCTTAGCATCAAGCAGTCGCTTGGCATTTACGCAGTACGGGCAGATGGCCGTTGTGTACATCACTACCTGACTCACAATTCGCTTACTTCTTAATCAGTGGCAAGTTTTGATTTTGCCATTCCGAGATACCGCCTGACAGGCGACATACCTTATAGCCTTTGGCACCCAATTGACGCCCGGCGCTACCGGCATGTTGCCCCATTTTGTCCACCAAAATCAGCGTTTTTTCCCGGTGCTCTTCCAGGCTATCGGCTTGCTCAGCCAACTTACTGAAAGGAATATTCAGCGCCCCGGTAATGTGACCCGCCTTGAACTCCGAGGCATCACGCACATCGACGAACTGAGCAGTACCCGCATTGATCAAAACGGTAGCTTCAGATGTGGTGACAGGTTGTCCATTTTTCAACCTCTCTCGCCATGCATATAGGTAAACCAGTGCTATCAGTACCCCGACTAACAACCACTGCTCACCGACAAATGTGAAAATATCGTTCACGCGGCACCCTTAATTTGCTGTTAACAGTCGCCTTGGCGACGACAAAAGGCGGGAGTATACACCAGCTACGCCGCGGCCGACAGGCGTGTAACACTATCGGCCAGATAGAAAAAACCCGCCTCTTGAGCTGGCTTCAACGTAGAGTTGTCGCAGCTAAATCGGTAGAATAAAGCGAATCTACCCTTTTTGACACGACAAACAAGCGACTGAATCTATGACAGCCAAGAAAAAGCCTATGGTTTTGCTGATACTCGACGGCTTCGGGTACTCAGAATCCACCGAACACAACGCTATCTACAGTGCCAACACGCCAAACTGGGACCAGTACTGGAATAACTGCCCGAAAAGCCTTATCGGCACTTCTGGCCTGGCCGTGGGGCTACCCGAAGGTCAAATGGGTAACAGTGAAGTGGGGCATATGACACTGGGCGCCGGTCGCGTGGTATACCAAAGCTTTACCCGCATCAACAAGGCCATTGAAGACGGCGACTTTGCCACCAACCCCGCCTATGTTAATGCCATCAACAAAGCCAAAGACGGCGGCAAAGCTGTTCACATTATCGGTTTATTGTCTTCCGGCGGCGTACACAGCCATGAAGACCATATTCTGGCCATGATTAAAACCGCTGCAGATCAAGGTGCCACCGAAGTGTATTTACACGCATTCCTCGATGGCCGCGACACCGCACCGCGCAGTGCCGAAGCTCCCCTGCAAAAAGCTGAAGCATTATTTGCCGAGCTCGGGGTGGGGCGCGTCGCCAGTATATGTGGCCGCTATTTTGCCATGGACCGCGACAATCGCTGGGACCGGGTTGAACAGTGCTACAACGTGATGGTGACGGGCGATTCAGAGCACGATGCTGAAACCGCAACGGCAGGTTTGCAAGCCGCTTACGCCCGCGACGAGAATGACGAATTCGTAAAAGCCACCGTCATTTGTGCGGAAGGCCAGGAAGTAGCCACCATTAACGACGGCGATTCGGTTATTTTTATGAATTTCCGCCCCGACCGCGCCCGCGAAATTACCCGCGCACTGGTTGAGCCTGACTTCGACGGCTTCGAACGCAAGCTGGTTCCGGATTTAGCTGACTTTGTCATGACTACCGAGTACGCGGCGGACATTAAAGCCAGCTGCGCCTTCCCACCGCAACCGCTGACCAACTCCTTTGGTGAGTATTTACAAAATCAAGGTAAAACCCAATTGCGCATCGCGGAAACGGAAAAGTACGCGCACGTCACCTTCTTTTTTAACGGTGGCCAGGAAGCCGTATTCGAGGGCGAAGAACGCATTTTGGTGCCCTCGCCCGATGTTGCCACCTACGATCTTAAGCCAGAAATGAGCGCGCCGGAAGTAACCGACAAGCTGGTGGAAGCCATTGAGTCGGGCAAGTTTGACGCTGTGATTTGTAATTATGCCAACGGCGACATGGTCGGTCACTCTGGCGTATTTGAAGCCGCTGTAGCTGCGGTAGAGGCCGTGGACACATGCATTGCCCGGGTTGTCGATGCGACGCGCGCCGCCGGCGGTGAAGTACTGATTACGGCGGATCACGGCAATGTAGAAGAGATGTTCGACCCCGAATCGGGGCAGGTGAGCACTCAACATTCTACCTTACCCGTACCCCTGGTGTTTGTCAGCGAGCGCGATGGCAGCATTAGCAGTGGTGGGTCGCTGGCCGATATCGCCCCCACCATGCTGTACCTCATGGGAATGGAGCAGCCCGCGGAAATGACTGGCCGCAACCTGGTCGAGCTGAAAAGCTAGGCCGGCGGCAACCAGTCGTTATGCGATTTAAGCGAACCCAGTGCAAGCCGCGACCTCTGGTTGCGGCGTTGTTAATTCTATTGCTGAGTGTGAGTGCCCAGCCAATTTTTGCTGCCGATGACGCCGCCGAATATCAACGAAAACTCGAGGTATTGCAGGAAAATATCGACAAACTCAAGCGCGAACTGGAGCAGGTGAAGACTGAGCGCGGCGAGCTGCAAAATGAGCTGGAAGAGTCTGAAACCGAAATCGACCAGCTGGAAAATAAAGTTGATAATTTAAACGAAGAAATTGAAGAGCAAGACGAAAACCTGCAAACAATGCAGCAACGTCAGCGCAATTTAAACCGTCAGCGCGCCGGCCAAAAACGACAAATTGCTCAGCAAGTGCGCAGCGCGTATCAGAACGGCCCGCAGAGCCCGCTGAAAATTCTCCTCAATCAAGAGTCTCCAGAGCGCCTGTCCAGGCTGAACACCTACCACGACTATCTGCTAAAAGCGCGCAACGAAAAGCTCGAACGCTATTTAGCCACGCTGACCGAAATCAAGACGTTGACGCCAAAAGTGCGGGCCAGTCGCGACGCCTTGGCGCAGCAGCGCAAACAGCTCAGCCTGCGCCAGCGCCAGCTGCAAGGCCAGCAACAAAAGCGCGCAACCACCTTGGAAAAGTTGGCTGGCATTATCGCCAGCAAGGATGCCAAGTTAGCGGCGGATCAGGAAAATCAGGCCCGGCTTAGCGCCCTTTTACAGGAGATGACCGCGACCCTTGGCACCAGCTTCGCCAACAACAGCCCCTTCAGCCGCCTGCAGGGAAAACTGCCCTGGCCTGCGGAGGGTAGGATTCGCCACGGTTATGGCAGCGACCGAGTGGGCAATCAATTGGCCTGGGAGGGCATGGTGATCGAGGCCCAAAATGGCGCTCCGGTGGTCGCCGTACATAGCGGAGTGGTAATCTTTGCCGACTATTTACGAGGCCACGGTCTACTCCTGATTATCGATCATGGCGAAGGCTATATGAGCCTCTACGCGCACAATCAAACTCTGCTCAAGCGACCCGGTGAACGGGTAGCCAGTGGAGAAGCAATCGCCCGAGTGGGCAACAGTGGCGGTCAGAATTATTCTGGCCTGTATTTTGAGATTCGCCACCAGGGTCGCCCAACCAATCCCAGACCCTGGCTAGACCGCGCCTGACGGCATCGGTCGAATCTTTAGGAGAACTGCATGCGTTTACTTCCATCCAGCCTTACTCTTTTGGCACTGCTATGCTGCAGCAGCCTAAGCTGGGCCCAAACGGCTACGGACAATAGCCCGAGCGAAGGTGAGCTTAGTGCCATTGATGAGACCGCAGCACAGGGCTTGCTGCCACTGGATGATCTGCGCACATTTACCCGCGTTTACGACCACATTCGCACCAGCTATGTGGAAGAGCTTAGCGATACCGAGTTACTGGAATACGCCATCAAAGGCATGATGGCGGAGCTCGACCCACACTCCTCGTATCTCGATGCCGAGCGCTTTGAAGATTTACAAGCCAACACATCCGGTGAGTTTGGCGGCCTGGGTATTGAAGTTGGCATGGAGAATGGCTTTGTCAAAGTTGTCTCACCCATCGACGACACACCTGCACAAAAGGCCGGCATAGAAGCCGGCGACCTGATTATCCGGCTTGACGAACAGCCGGTAAAAGGCATGACGCTAAATGAAGCGGTCAGTGTTATGCGCGGAGCCAAAGGCAGCGAACTGACCCTGACCATTGTCCGCGAAGGTGTCGACCAACCCTTTGAACTGACCATTGAGCGCGACATTATTAAAGTGCGCAGCGTGCGTACCAAAATGCTCGACGACAACTACCTCTATGTGCGCATTGCTACTTTTCAGGTCAACACCGGTCGCGATGTTGCTAAAAAGCTTAAACGCACACTGCAAGATAGCGCTAACGTTCGCGGTGTCATTCTCGATTTGCGCAACAATCCGGGCGGAGTTTTGCAGGCGTCGGTGGATGTGGCCGATGCCTTTCTAGACGGCGGCCTGGTGGTCTACACCGAGGGCCGCATTGAAAGCAGCAAGAGCCGCTATAACGCCAATGCCGGCGATATTACCGAGGGCTTGCCGATGGTCGTGCTCATCAACGACGGCTCGGCATCGGCGTCTGAGATTGTCGCCGGGGCGCTGCAGGATCAGGGGCGTGCCGTCATAATGGGCACCCGCAGTTTTGGCAAAGGTTCGGTGCAAACGGTGGTACCCATCACCGAAAGCCGCGCCATTAAATTAACCACCGCGCGCTACTACACCCCTGGCGGACGCTCCATTCAGGCGCAAGGCATCGAGCCCGATGTCGTGGTGGAGCGCGCCAAGGTGACCGCGGTTAAACCGACCCTGCGCACCACCGAAGCCGACCTGGCCGGGCATTTAGGCAATGGCAACGGCGAAGAAGAAGTCGGCAGTAAGGAGCGTAAAGAAACGCGCGACGGCGAAACATCGATGCTCGCCCGTGACAATCAACTGCATGAAGCGCTCAACCTTCTCAAGGGTTTGCATATTTTCCGTCAACAGGCCTCGGCCGACGCGGAACAATAGGCCACGCTGTGCGTTACTGGCTTGCCGCCCTCGTTGTACTGTGCGGGCTGAGCAGCGCGGCGCAGGGGGCACAGCTCGCCATTATTATTGATGACGTAGGCTATAATAGGGCGCTCGGCGAGCGCACCGCCCGCCTGCCCGGCGCCTATACCCTCGCTCTACTGCCAGATACACCGCACAGCCAATTCTTAGCGCAGTTAGGCCATCAACAACACAAGGAGCTGATGTTGCATGCGCCAATGGCTAGTCTGGGGGGCCTTAAACTTGGCCCTGGTGCCCTTACCTTAGAGATGTCCCGAGCCGACTTCGTCAGCAGCTTACGTCAATCAATTGCCCAGATTCCTCATATCAAAGGAATCAATAATCATATGGGAAGCGCTCTAACCAGCCAATTTCAAGCCATGGGCTGGACCATGACGGAGGCGCGCCGGGCCGGACTCTATTTTGTCGATAGCCGAACCACGGCTAGCAGTATCGCCTTTAGTACAGCTCAAGCCTATGGCTTACCCAGTGCCAGCCGCGATATCTTTCTCGACCACGAAAAGGACCGCGCCGCGATTTGGCGACAGCTTAAACGAGCGGTGGCACTCGCGCAGAAAAGAGGGCACGCCATTGCGATCGGCCACCCTTACCCAGAGACACTCGACGTGCTTGAGGCCGCTTCCGGGCAATGGCTGGAGCAACAGGGTATAGAGCTGGTCGCCGCATCCAGTTTAGTCCGTCGGGCCATACCCGGGACCCTCACCTGTCCCGCTCCCCCTGTCCTACTGCGTCAAAGGTCGGGCTACTTCTTTGCTCAAAACTCCCCTCAAACGGCCAATATATTGCCGAGCCTCAGGAACCTCTGATTAAGTCTCCAGTCGTCTCTGCTGAAGGCTTAATCAGAGGTTCCTTAATAGGATTTAGTTATCATCGGCTTTTAAGGGTAGATAAAGACGATATAAACAATTCTGGCTGATGTGCGTATAATCTAAGGACGGGTGGTCATAACTGACCCTCGGGGCACACCTGAGCGACCGTTTGTTTGCATTTATCAAGCACACTGGTACATTGTTATAGGTGTAACGCGTATTCACAGCAGGGAACAGCGCATGGGCGCCCCGGCCGGCATAGCAACAAAACGTTGTATGGGGGTCGAATTTCAGGATGATCAACGCGAGGTGAACACTATGAGCTCAAATTTGCGAGATGGCGAACAGGGTACCGTCCCAGACAGAAAAGGACGTTTTTTGGAGAAATCCGGGTATTGGTACTACATGACCCGTGAGGGCGTCGATATAGGCCCCTTCGACAGTCGCGCTGATGCCGAGATAGGTGTGGGCGAATTTATCGATTACGTCTGCTCTTCGGCACCCGGCGCCGCCAAAATCATCGAACGCTACCGCGCAGCGTAACTGCCCCCGCCTTTTTCTTGTAGCGACGAGCCCCCTCGTCGCTAAAAATCCTTTGCGTCATCATTTTTGACCCCGCAGTATCCACCCGACGAACTTTAGCTACCTACTGCGCGCTTGACCGGTTATACATCCAGAGTTTAACAAAACCGAACTGCCTCAGGCTTTTCCGTGGTTGCGCACTCCCTGACCCGAAACCTTGTTCAGTCTCGCCGCAAGACACGGACATCTGCGACTGTATGGCCGCGAATCAATGGGTAGCCGCCCTTTGTCCTCGCTGGTTGCCATGCGTCGGTCGAGGAAGCAGTACACGGCACAAACTTGTATTGAATTTTCGCCCACCAGCTTTCAGCAAATGGCGGGAATGACCTGCTATTACCATTCACCGAAGCTTCGCTATCCTTACATCAGCTGCGACGACGAAGGGCAACGACAATTAAATATCATGTCGTGTCTGGGTAACCTCGATTTAATGGCAGACTTTCCCATCGAGCCGAAATCAATAAGGAAGCCCTGCATTTTGCCTATAAGTTTCGATGGCCGGGATTGGCAAACCATAGACCATACCCTGGATGCGACTTTCCTTTCCTGCGAAGCCGGCAAGGGGGATGGTGCCAGTTTTACCAGGGCTTTTGTGGGAATGGCTTGCCAGGATATGACGGGAATGCAGAAACCCGCTGACTTTACCTATTTTCACTATTACCAGTAATTGCCCGGCACCTAAAGTGGGACGATTTATTAAGCAACGACTCGTACAGTAAACGCCCATTCGCGCCATGGATAATAAAAAGGTAAAAATGCCATGAACGTCAACCAGCTCGCTGATCAGTTTTGGCAAGACGGGTACCTTGTGTTAGAGCAGTTTTTCCAACCGGCTCTTATGGACGCCTACCAGGATTTAATTCTCGACCACTTTGGCGCCTCGCCCAAGTTTCTTCACGATGATGAATTCTTGACCCTGTCGGCAACCGAAGTGATTCCATGGTTTCCTCAGCGGGATGGTGTTAACCAGTTCGATACGGTTGAGCACGACCCCCGACTGCAAGCACTGACCGAAGCCATTTTGGGGGAAGGCTGGTACACACTCTATTGTATGACCATGTTTTCCCGGCAGGGCACCAAAGGCCAGGCCTGGCACCAAGACTGCGACCCGATGGAGGACAGCCAGAAGTTCAACGTCAATCGCCTGATTTACACGGCCGACATTACCGACGAAATCGGCGGTCAAACGTTGGTCATACCAGGCTCGCACAAACGCGGCACCATTAGCGTCGGCGCAGTCGATGAAGACTTTGCCGATCAGATAACTCTAAAACCTAGAAAAGGCACATTGGTACTGCTGCACGGTCATACCTGGCATCGCGTTAAGCCCGTTACCGGCGGCTACCGAGTATCAACCAACTACCGCTGTTGCCCGCAAGGTACGCCAGAAGACATCACCGACGTCTGCGTCTATCGCAATATGCGCTACCAATTTGCAACCAGTTCAGTGATCGAACACCGAGTCGCACCATAATAACTACACATTGAGCACGCTAATATGAATCAATCCAACTATGCATTTCGTCTGGCGATCATCGCTTCGCTCGGCGGCTTTATTTTTGGCTTCGACGCATCGGTTATTTCCGGTGCCGTTAATTACATCGGCGCCGACTTTGATCTTACCGACTGGCAATTAGGGCTGGTAGTGGGCGCGCCGACACTAGGCGGTATTATCGCCGGCGGCAGCACAGGGCCGTTGAGTGACCGCTTTGGCCGCAAGCCCATTTTGCTACTACTGGCTATTCTCTACTTTGTATCCGCTATATTTTCGGCGCTTGCCCCCGACTATTTTACCATTTCGCTGGCGCGCTTTATCGGTGGCCTGGGATTTGGGGCGCTGAGCCTGGCCCCTATTTATATTGCCGAAATATCCCCGCCCGGGGTACGCGGGCGCATGGTTTCCATCAATCAACTGAATATTGTCGTCGGGTTTTCCGCCGCTTATTTTGCCAACTACACCATTTTACAAATGGCCAATTCAGGAACCGAATGGACTCAGGCACTGGGCATAGACACTCACACCTGGCGCTGGATGCTCGGCATTGAAGCCGTACCCGCGTTGATTTATGTCTTTGTGTTAATGGGCATACCTGAAAGCCCACGCTGGCTGGTGCTAAACAGCAAGCCGGCCAAGGCACAATCAGTGCTGGGCAAACTATTACCCGGCTCAGACCCGGCGCAAGAGGTGGCCGCCATTAGTGCCACTCATCACACCCAATTGGATCCTTTTCTGTCCCGCCTCAAACAACTTTTTAATAGCAAAATTCGTCTGGCGTTAATGATCGGACTGGTGGTGGGCATTGCCCAGCAAGCCACAGGTGTTAACGCCATTTATTTTTACGCTCCCACTATTTTTGAACAGAGCGGCATCGGCACCAACGCCGCCTTTGCCCAAGCTATATGGGTGGGCATCACCAATGTCGTCTTCACCATTGTTGCCATGGTGCTGATCGAGAAGTTGGGCCGCCGGCCACTGCTGATTATTGGTCTGTCTGGCGTCATGGTCAGTATGGCAATTTGTACCTACGGATTTAAACAGGCCAGCTACGTCATTGATGACGTCACCACCATTGAGATTTCCGACGAGTCGGTAAAGTCGCGTTTAAAAGTACTTGAAGGGGTTACCTTTGCGGACGATGTCAGCTTTAAAAACGCTTTGCGCGAACATCTGTCGGAAAACGAGCTGCGTACACTGCAAGGTGAAATCATCGCCGTCGCCGCCAACATGAATCCCTATATTATATTAATTGGTATTCTCGGTTTTGTGGCCGCGTTTGCCGTGTCGCTGGGGCCGGTCATGTGGGTACTGCTGTCCGAGATTTTCCCCAACCACTTGCGCGGTGTCGGCATGGCATTTATTGGCATGATCAATAGCGCCGTAAGCTACGCCATACAAGTTGTTTTCCCTTGGGAACTTGCCACTTTCGGTGCGGCCTTTACGTTTATGGCCTACGGCTTAAGCGCAGCAGCAGGTTTAGCGCTGGTGTTGTGGTTACTGCCGGAAACCAAAGGCAAAACCCTGGAAGAGCTGGAGCAAGAGCTGACGGCAAAGAAGGTAACTGCGTAACAGCAATATCTCAGAGATGATGTTGCGGACCAGGCTGCCGCTCTTAAGCTATTAAGAGCGGCTTAGTCAGCCCTTACAAGCGCACTTCAATACCGCGCTCTTGCATATAGGCTTTGGCTTCATTGACGGTGTATTCGCCAAAGTGAAAAATACTGGCCGCCAACACCGCGTCGGCGCGACCGTCAATCACACCGTCAGCCAGATGCTGCAAATTGCCGACACCGCCGGAGGCAATCACCGGAACCGGAACCGCATCACTGATCGCTCGCGTCAGTTCCAGGTCAAAGCCGTTTTTGGTGCCGTCGCGATCCATACTGGTTAACAAAATTTCCCCCGCGCCGTAATTGCTCATCCGCTCGGCCCACTCAACCGCATCAATCCCGGTTGGCTTACGACCGCCGTGGGTGAAAATTTCCCAGCGCTTGGCTTCGCCTTCGCCACTGACTTGTTTCGCATCAATAGCCACCACGATGCATTGGGCACCGAACCGGTCGCTCGCCGCTTTAACAAAATCTGGATTGTGCACGGCGGCCGAGTTAATACCGACCTTGTCAGCACCGGCATTAAGCATTCGACGAATATCATCGTTACTGCGAATGCCACCGCCCACGGTCAGCGGAATAAAGACTTCACTCGCTATTCGCTCTACGGTATGTACAGTGGTATCACGGCCTTGATGGCTGGCCGTGATGTCGAGAAACGTTATCTCATCGGCACCGGCTTCGTTATAGCGTTTGGCTACTTCAACCGGATCGCCGGCATCGCGAATATCCACAAACTGCACGCCTTTGACGACGCGCCCCTCATCAACATCCAAACAGGGAATAATACGTTTTGCCAATGCCATGATGAATTACTCCGGGCTGTCGCAGTAAGCTTGCGCTTCGGCGACATCAAGCGATCCTTCGTAAATAGCGCGGCCGGTAATGGCGCCACAAATACCGTGACTGGCTTTGGCTTTCAAAGCGCGAATATCATCCATATTGGTAATACCACCGGAGGCAATAACAGGAATACTGGACGCTTCGGCCATGGCAACAGTCGCCTCTACGTTCACCCCTTGCATCATGCCATCGCGGGCAATGTCAGTGTATACAATGGAGCTAACGCCATCCGCTTCAAAGCGGCGCGCCAAATCGTGGGCGCTAATATCGGATACTTCAGCCCAACCGTCGGTGGCCACCCAGCCGTCTTTCGCGTCCAAGCCAACAATAATGTGGCCGGGAAATTCGCGGCACATATCGGTAACGAAGTCGGGCTCTTTTACTGCCTTGGTACCAATAATGACGTATTCAACACCCGCTTTAATGTAGTGCTCAATGGTTTCTGCCGAACGGATACCACCGCCAATTTGAATCGGCAGCTTCGGGTAAGCCTTGGCAATAGCCGTAACCACATCACCATTGACGGGGGTACCGGCAAAAGCACCGTTCAAATCCACTAAGTGCAAACGGCGACAGCCAGCGTCTACCCACTTGGTGGCCATGGCGACCGGGTCGTCGGAAAATACGGTGGAATCATCCATCAGGCCCTGACGCAAACGCACGCACTGACCGTCTTTTAAATCGATGGCGGGAATAATAAGCATGTAAAACTCTCTGTAATGTGTCGGTCAGGCCTGGCCGTTCCAGCGAACGAAATTTTGCAGTAACTGCAATCCGGCGGTGTGACTTTTTTCGGGGTGAAATTGCACAGCGAATAAGTTATCGCGGCCGAGGGCTGCGGCAAACTCGACGCCATATTGGCAGCGACCTTTGACCTCGCTGCCAGAATTCTCAACGAAGTAGCTGTGCACAAAATAAAAGCGCGCGAGCTGCGGGATACTCTCCCATAACGGGTGATCAACCTGCTCTACCTGATTCCAGCCCATGTGCGGTACTTTTAACGGCGCTCCGCTTGCACTTTTCAGGTCGTGCCCAAAAAACTTTACCTGGCCTGGAAACAGGTCGATACAATCTGTGCCGCCGCTCTCTTCGCTATGGGCCAAAAGGGCCTGCATACCCACGCAAATACCCAAAACGGGCTTGCCTGAGCTTACTTGTTCGCGCAGCAGCTGATCAAAGCCCAATCGGTGTATTTCGCCCATGCAGTCGCCAATGGCGCCGACGCCAGGGAAAATAACCCGGTCGGCTCCGCGCACTTGCCCGGCATCACTGGTGACCACAACGTTTTGATCGCACACCTTACCCAGAGCACTGGCCACCGAATGCAAGTTGCCCATGCCATAATCTATTACTGCAACCGTTTCTGTCATCGCTTACAGACTACCTTTAGTGGACGGCGTCATGCCCGCCATGCGCGGGTCTTCTTCCAGCGCCATGCGCACGGCGCGGCCAAAGGCTTTAAACACGGTTTCGATCTGGTGGTGGGCGTTTTCCCCGCGCAAACAGTCGATGTGCAGTGTCACTTGCGCGTGATTGACAAATCCGTGAAAGAATTCCGAAAACAGTTCCGTATCGAAAGCCCCTACACGCTTTTGGGTGAAAGGCACTTTCATAATCAACCCAGGGCGGCCAGAAAAGTCGATCACCACACGAGACAAGGCCTCATCCAAAGGCACATAAGCGTGCCCATAACGGCGAATACCCTTCTTGCTACCAATAGCCTGAGCGATCGCCTGACCGATGGTAATGCCGATATCCTCAACACTGTGGTGATCATCAATGTGATTGTCGCCCTTACAGGTGACTTTCAAATCGATCATTCCATGACGGGCGATTTGGTCCATCATATGCTCGAGAAACGGCACGCCGGTATCAAATTCTCCGCATCCGCTGCCGTCGAGATCTAGCTCGACACTGATTTGAGTTTCCAGAGTATCGCGTGATACCTGCGCTTTGCGCTCTGTCATGATGGACTCCAACTGAATATGCCCGAAGGGCCGAACCGCGAATTATAAAGGTTTGGCCCAAGCAAGTGCCAGTATTGAGGGCGAGAAACTCAATGAACCCGGTGTGGCTCCAGTTCCACCTGCTCAATGCGTCGGCCCAGCATGAGAACCCGGCCGCTGTATCGATCTGAACCGGTGGAGGTAAATTCGAAATAAAAGGCACGCCACAAGCTGAGAGCGCCCTTGCTATTGCGCTTAAACCAAAGGCGGCGCAGATAGACACTCTGATCCAGCATCTGCACCCCCATCTCTTTGCAGTGCCGCGTCGCAGCGCTGAAAGCCACCTCTTTGGCCATAAGCGCGCGCCACCAGTAATAGCCAACGGCAACTACCACAAAAAACCAAATAACGACGGTTAAATCAGACAAGCAAGCACCTTACCCTTCAATCAAAAACGACACGCAAAAACGCCCCAGGCCGCTTTGCAACCAGGGGCGAAACAATTTTGTTTGCTTACACCCGGCGCAGCACTTTAGCTCAGTGCATCGCGGGCGTCGAGTCAGTGAGAGCTTATGTAGCCGTCACATTTTCAGCCTGCGGGCCTTTTTGGCCCTGAACCACCTCAAAGGTCACGTTTTGACCTTCAAGCAGGGTGCGTCTACCCGTGCCGTTAATGGCACGAAAGTGTACGAACACATCCGGACCACCTTCACGCTCGATAAACCCATAACCTTTTGCATCGTTAAACCACTTCACAACACCTGAGACCAATTGCTCTGACATAACGCCCTCTTACTTACTTTACTAACCGGCCAAACCGGTTTCCATACTTACCCACACTGCCATGTGCGGTACCCGAAAGTGTAGAGCCGACGGGCCCTGGGACCAAAATCAAAGGCGAGTTTATCGCAGCTCAACTCAGGTCTTCCGAGACCATAATCCGACATAACGCGCCGGACACGATCAAATATATAAGTTTTGGTTGTAGCCAATAGGAGCAAGGGCAAAAGGTGCGTCACATAGGGTTATTGCGCTCTCCTGTGGGGCGGCGACAAAACACTTCGTGCAGTACCAGCGCAATCACTACCACAGCAAACCCGCCCAACATCGCCGGACGCTTTACCACCTCGAAGGCCAGTTCTTCCTTGGCGAGCTGGTAACAGGCCAAACCCCAGGCGGCGGCGGAGAAATACCCCCACCTTTGGCGTTTAAAGACAAAAAACGCAATGCCCAGGGTCACCAACGCAGCAAATATTGTGACCACTTGCAATTCCGACGCGAGAAAACCCGCTGCCGCTATCAGCCATAGCAATAAAAGAGCATTAAAAAAATGTGCCAGTACGTGTAGTTTCATAGAAAAAGTCGACATTATTATTACAAAGAAAGGCCCATTGCCTGCTCGGCCAGTGTATTTTTCAGTGGTGTCAGGCGGTTAACAGTGTCCATACCGCGATTGCGCAGGTGCAAAACCGAGAGACTCTGACTGCCGTATAACCGCTTAAATGCCTCCATGGCCGCCATCATGGTCAGATTATGCCCCATTCGGGACCGTTCATAGCGCCTTAATGTGGCATATTCATCCGGCTTTAATCCGCGCTGTCCGGCTCGCTCTAGCTCTTGTGCAAGGCAGGCGACATCCAGTAAACCCAAATTTACGCCCTGCCCCGCCAGCGGGTGAATACTGTGCGCGGCATCACCTACCAGCGCTAACCCCGGGCATACATACTGACGAGCGTGGCGCTGGTGCAGCGGCAAAGCAAACCGTTTCGCCACCGATTCGACATTACCCAAGCGATGCTCGAAGGCGAGCCCGAGGCGCCTGGCAAAGCTCGTCTCATCGAGCGCCATCAGCTCATCGGCCAATGCTTGCTCCGCCGACCAGACAATGGAGCAATGTTTCGGCGCAGCCTCGCTGCTTGTTGTCCGCAGCGGTAAAAACGCCAGTGGCCCCTGGGCGGTAAAGCGCTGGCGCGCGGTAAACTGATGCGACAGCTCGGTTTGCACTGTCGTAACGATAGCGCTTTGGCCATACGACCACTCGCGGACCGCAAAACCCGCCAGATCGCGCAAACTAGACTGGGCCCCATCGGCGGCAATGGTAAGGGGGGCAACCATGCGCTCACCTGTGTCCAGAGTGACGCCGACGATGCGATTTTGGGCAAACGCCAACGCCTGCACGCTGGCCGGTACAGATTCTATCTCCGATGCTTGCACCCGCTGCAGCAGTTGGCGGGTTATCAAGCGGTTCTCCACAATATGACCGAGCGCCTCGCGGCCCAGCTCGTTGCTGTCGAACTGAATGCTTCCGGCGCCCTCTCCGTCCCAGACGTCCATGCGACTGTATGGGCACACTCGCTCAGCGACCAGCGCTGACCATACGCCTAAGCCTTCAAGCAGCGACCGGGAGTGCTCCGTCAGCGCCACGACGCGAGGATCAAAGGGCTCGGGGTTGGTCATGTCTGGTGGCGTGGGGGCGACCAGCGCTATGCGCTTGTCAGGCAAGCTTTTGTGCAGTTTTAACGCGCAGGCGGCTCCGACCATACCGGCGCCTACGATCAATATGTCGGCAGAGCGCTCAGCCATGTTCACCACCGTTATTCATCGCAGCCGGGACCGACATTACCGGACGGTTCACCCCCAGCCCCATCATTTGGCGGCCGAATCGCTGCTTCAGCGCTGGCAGCACCTCTAGCCCAAGCAGGCCAAGGTGGCGCAAGGTGACAGCAAGCGGATTGCTGCGGCTAAACAGACGCACCATCGAATCTCCCATAGCCGTCGTCAGACGCTGGTCAAGGTCTCGCGCCTGCTGATAGGCTAAGAGCTCACTGAATGCGCCCGGGTCCGTTCTGGATAGGTGGTGGGCAAGCTGTACGCAGTCGCGCAAGGCCAGATTAAAACCCTGCCCTGCCACCGGGTGCAGCGAGTGGGCCGCATTTCCAACCAGCACTAGCCGGGAACGCACTTGCTCGTTCGCCTCCCGCCGCACCAGTGGGTAGCTCGCGCGCTCGCTCACCGACTCGAAACGCCCCAGACGATGACCAAAGCGCCTCTGCAATGACGCTAGAAACTCTGCGTCGGACCAATTTCGTGCGAGATCTGCCTGGTCGATCGGCAGCGTCCAAATCAGCGCCAGCTCGTGTGCATCGGCCAGTGGCAATAGCGCAAGCGGCCCCTCACTGGTAAAGCGCTCATAGGCCACCCCGTTATGCTTTTGGCTGACGCGCACATTGGCGATCACCGCCTGCTGAGCATAATCGTAATCGGTGGTAGCGATGCCGAGGCGCTCCCGGGTCACTGACTGCGCACCATCGGCGACAACAACCAGCTTCGACGCCAAGGTCGAACCACTGTGTAGCCGCAGCTGCGCACAACCGGCGTGAAACTCAATCTGCCCAACCTGATCAGTCACGGCGTGCACACCTGATGCTTGCTCAAGCGCCTTAAACAGCGCGTGGCCCAGCGCAATATTGGGTACCACATAACCCAGAGCGCTGCGCTTAAACTCAGAGGCCCGAAGCCTCTGGCCTGGCAAATAGCCCCGATCGGACACATGCACCTGATCGATAACACCGGAACAGTCGGCGAGTGTTGACCAACACCCAAGGCTTTGCAAACAGTCCGCACTGCCTGCCGACAGTGCGCTGGAACGGGAATCGAAACTGGGCCGCCCCGCCGCTGACATGGCCGGTGCCGGCTCGGGGTCGATGAGCGCTATGCGCCAGTTCGGATTGGCCCGGGCGCACAGCAACGCCGCCGAGGCTCCGACCAGACCACCACCGATAATGGCAATATCAACATCGTCCAAGGTTTATGCACTCCGGTGCGTCTGCGCGCTCGCCATGACCGCCTCAATCTCGCTGACGGTTTTGGGAACGTCTTTGCTCAATATGTCGTAACCGTCTTTGGTCACTAATACGTCGTCTTCAATGCGAATACCGATGCCGCGCCACTTTTTGGCGACGGTTTCATCGTCGGGCGAGACATATATGCCAGGCTCCACGGTCATCACCATGCCGGGCTCCAGCACGCGCCACTCGCCACCCACTTTGTAATCGCCAACGTCGTGCACGTCCATCCCCAGCCAATGACCGATGCGGTGCATGTAAAAGCGGCGGTATGCACCGTCCTCAATCAGCGTTTCGAGTTCGCCTGCAAGCAAGCCTAAACCCAATAGCCCCTCGGTAATCGTACGCACCGACGCCTCGTGCGGCTCATTCCAGTGCGCGCCGGGTTTAACTGTGGTTAGGGCAGATTCCTGAGCGGCCAGCACGATCTCGTAAAGTGCTTTTTGTTCTTCACTAAAGCTGCCACTCACCGGGAAGGTACGGGTGATATCAGCCGCGTAACCGTCGAGTTCACAACCGGCGTCAATCAATACCAAGTCACCGGCCTTTAGCGCCGCTGAATTTTCCACATAGTGCAGAATACAACCATTTTTTCCGCCGCCCACAATAGAGTTGTAAGCGGGCGAGCGGGCACCGGCCATTGCAAATTCATGCAGTATTTCAGCCTCTAACTGATACTCCATAACCCCGGGCTGGCAATACTGCATGGCTCGCACATGGGCGCGCGCGGAGATCTCACTGGCCTCTCGCATCACCCGGATTTCACCGGCGCTCTTATATAGGCGGTTATCATGCAGAAAGTGCGCGAGGTCGAGAAATTCACCGGGCGGCGTCGCGCCGGAACGAACCTTAGCACGGATAGTATTAACCCACTCCATTACCTGACGATCGAACCCTGCGTCCTTGCCCATCGCGTAATAGACGCGCTCGCGCCCTTCTAACAACCCAGGCAGAATATCGTCGATATCGTCAATCGGGAACGCATCGTCGGCGCCAAACTGCTCACAGGCGCCATTGGGGCCGGCCCGATAACCATCCCAAATTTCTCGCTCCGGGTCGCGGTCGCGACAGAACAGAACAAACTCGCCATGTTCGCGCTCGGGGATGAGCACCAATACGGCCTCGGGTTCGGCAAAGCCCGTCAAGTAAAAAAAGTCGCTATCCTGACGATAAATATATTCGGTATCGCGCGAGCGAGTGCGCTCCGGGGCCGCCGGTACAATGGCAATGCTGTCCGGCTCCATCACGTCCATCAGCGCCTTGCGACGCCGGGCAAATTCAGATTTGGCAATTCTCATAAGGTATTCAGTGCAAGGTGTTAGAGGCTTCGTCTCGGCTCGCAGAGTCAGACTCTACGGCTTGCGGATGGTAGTGCTGGAAAATTGTCAGTGCCGACATACGCACATACTCGGCGACCTCAATAAAATCAGCTTCGGTGCTGGCGGCATCGTTATCATCGGCCGCAACCTGAACAATCGCCGAAAAATCTTCCAGAGTATCGGCAATTTCGCGGGCCAACTCATCTTGTCCTGCCGCACCCGATGCACCAAAGCCGCTTAAAAAACCGTGGCACCACTGGGAAAGGGCCTCAACCCTTTCCGCCATACCCTGCTCATCATCGGGCAGCAATAACACAAAGCTAAAGCCTTCACCCGCTAACTGGCTGCGCGTCTGTGTTAAGAACTCCAGCAAGGCGGACGTTGTAGCCTGATCAGGCTCTTCGGTCAACGCCATAAAATCGCTCACCAATCGCAGCCAGTCGGCCTCATTCAAGGCCACACCACACAAGCGGCCACACAACATGCCCTGCAGTTCTGCCGGGCTATTAAGCGCGTTTAACGGCGCGAATCGCTCATCCCACTCATCAAATGGATTGGCGACTTTTTCCAGTTCAGACATAAAAACCACTCCCAAATAATGAGCATATGCTAGCACAGGGGCCGGGCAGTCCGAGCACAGCGCGCAATAGCGCACAAAAATGCCTTTGATATTCGCACTCTGCGCGTATAAGCTAGAAACTACATCAACAACAATTGACCCCTGCAAGCTGGGGCAATTATAGTATCTACCGTTTCTCAACGGATCTTGCTAATGTCCGACGAATTGATCAATACGCTAGAAGCCAAACTGGATGAGTTACTCAGACAGTGTAAGCGCCTGCAACAGGAAAACACAGAGCTCAAGCTGCGCGAAAGTGACTGGCAGCGCGAGCGTGTACGCCTGATTGAAAAGAACGATTTAGCCCGCACCCGGGTAGAAGCCATGATTACCCGCCTGAAGAGTCTGGAATCCGAATAAAGTGAGGCTCCTATGAGCAGTCAAACCATTAATGTACGCATTCTCGACAAAGATTATCAGGTGGCCTGCCCCGACGAGGAGCGACGCGCGCTGATCGAATCCGCACAAATACTCGATGAACGCATGCGCATGATTAAAAATTCTGGCAGTGTTATTGGCCTCGAACGCATTGCGGTCATGGCCGCTCTCAACCTCAGCCACGAGCTGCTGCTGGCCCAGTCCGCGGAGGGTTCCGCCTCATTTGACGCCAGCGCCATCGAGCGTATGCAAGAAAAAATTGAAGCGCAGCTCGACCAACTCTCAGCCAGTTAACCGATTCTTTACCTCTATTTCTTTGGGGTACAGCCTAATGTACGTTATAATTAATGTACCCTGGGATGTACGCCAGTTGACTATGTCCTTGAGCCGATAATGCTGTACCCGGTAGCTCCTCGCTGGTGTTTGTGAGCATGTCCGCATGACGGAAAGCCTAATAACATCGCTGGGGCCACCCCTTGAACTTTAGGGTTCAAGGCCCACTCGACAGCGGCATCCTGGGGCTTTATTCCCGCATGAACACTGAATCAGGCAAACGCCAATTGCGCACAGTCTTGCGCAGCAAGCGTCGCGCCATCCCCCCCAAACAACAAACTCTCGCCGCTCAGGCGCTGGTTAATATTCTCTCAATGCAACCATGGCTGCAGCGCGCCAAGCGTATCGCGTTGTACTGGCCGGCCGACGGTGAACTCGATCCGCGCCCTATTGCCCACTGGGCCTGGCAGCACAATATTGCCTGTTACTTACCGGTATTACACCGGTGGCACAAGCGCAAGCTCTGGTTCACACCCTTCACACCCGAGACTCTGTTCAGCCGCAATCGTTTCGGCATCCCCGAACCGATTCAACACCGGGCAGCACCGCTAAGCGCCCATCACCTGGATGTAGTGTTAATGCCGCTGGTAGGCTTCGACCGCCACGGCGGACGACTGGGCATGGGCGGCGGCTTCTACGACACCACCTTTGCGTTTAAACGACGTCAAAACGGATTTACCAAACCGCGCTTGATCGGCATTGCCCACAGCTGTCAGGAAGTGGAGCAGTTGCCACTAGAGCCCTGGGATATTGGGTTGGATGCCGTGGTGACGGAGGAAGGAATGATCGTCTGAGGTCTGAGGTCTGAGGTCTGAGGTCTGAGGTCTGAGGTCTGAGGTCTGAGGTCTGAGGTTTTCCATTGTGGCCAATTAACATTTAATGACGTCAAGATCCGCACGGAATAACTATTCGCACATTGCGAAGCGTCTGACGTCAGACGTCAGACGTCAGACGCCAGACTTTTTCTTTTACCCCAAAAAATACTGATACGCTTCGTTATCGGTCTCTTCCCAAAACGGGTAGTTAATCTCGGCCAAAAACTTACGTACCTGAGCGCGCTCTTTAGGTGGCACTTCCATGCCCACCAGGACACGACCAAAAGCGGAGCCGTGGTTGCGATAGTGGAATAGCGATATATTCCAACGGCCGGCCACTTGCGTTAAAAACTGCAACAACGCACCGGGTCGCTCGGGAAACTCAAAACGAAACACCATTTCGTCTTTCACCTCGGCGGCGTGACCACCCACCATATGCCGGATATGCAACTTGGCCAATTCGTTATCGGTCATATCCACAAGGTCATAGCCCTGCCCACGCAAGTCACTGACCAGCTCATCGCGGTCGGCGGGATCGGCGCTCACCTGAATACCGACAAAAATACGCGCTTTGTCGGTGTCAGCAAAGCGATAGTTGAACTCGGTAATACTGCGCCGACCCAACGCCTTACAAAATTCTTTATAGGCACCCGGGCGCTCGGGAATGGTTACCGCTAAAACCGCCTCGCGTTTCTCACCAATTTCGGTGCGCTCGGAAATATAGCGCAGGCGATCAAAGTTGATATTGGCCCCGCAATCAATGGCCACTAACGTCTGCCCTGTTATACCGTTTTCAGCGACGTATTTTTTTAAACCCGCCACACTCACCGCACCGGCAGGCTCAGCAATAGAACGCGTGTCTTCAAAAATATCTTTAATGCCGGCACAGATCTCATCCGTGTTGACGGTAATAACGCCATCGATGGTCTTTTTCAAAATTCGAAAGGTTTCCTTACCAATTTGTGCCACGGCCACCCCGTCGGCAAAGATCCCCACCTGAGGCAGCTTCACCCGACGGTTTTTCTCCAGCGCTGCGGCAAGACAGGCCGACTCTTCAGACTCTACGGCGAAGACTTTGACATCCGGGCGCACATATTTCACATAAGCAGCAACGCCGGCACAAAGGCCACCGCCACCCACAGCAACGAAAATAGCGTCGATATGCTTGGGGTATTGACGCAAAATTTCCATGGCCACTGTGCCCTGCCCGGCAATCACGTCCGGGTCGTCAAAGGGATGGATATAGGTATAGCCTTTTTCAGCAATCAACTTTTGCGTGTAAGCCGCGGCCTCATCGAAGTTATCACCGTGCAAAACAACCTTTGCACCGCGCGCGCGCACCGCGTCCACTTTAATCGCGGGGGTCGTGCGTGGCATTACAATGACGGCTTTTACACCCAAGTGCTGCGCTCCTAGCGCCAGCCCCTGAGCATGGTTACCGGCCGACGCCGCAATAACACCACAAGCTCGCTCCTCTTCGGTCAGTTGCAACAACTTGTTATATGCTCCGCGAATTTTAAAGGAGAATACCGGCTGCAAATCTTCACGTTTCAGCAGAACGTTGTTATTGGTACGCTGGGAAATCAAGCGAGCCGACTCGAGCGGCGTCTCAATAGCTAAATCGTAGATGCGAGCGTTGAGAATACGTTTGATGTAAGAGTCGGCCATAGCAGTGCCTTAAATTAAGAGAAACAGAACCGCTGCATGATAAACAATTTGGCCATCGGTTACACGCACAGAAGCGTGACAGGCGCTGATAATTCGCGCACAACCGCTTATAATGGATTAAACCGAACAAACGAGAGCACTATGAATCAGGATCAACTCAAGCAAGCCGTAGCGCGCGCCGCCATCGACTACATTGCCCCCAAGTTGGAAAAAGACAGCATCCTCGGTATTGGCACCGGCTCTACCGCCAACTTTTTTATCGATATGCTCGACGAGCTTAAGGATGATTTTGCCGGCGCCGTGGCCAGCTCCGACGCTTCGGCAACCAAGCTCAAAGCGCTCGGTATCGAAGTGCTGGATTTAAACGAGGTCAGTGAATTGGTCGCCTATATCGACGGCGCCGACGAGTCCAACGCACAACTTGCACTGATCAAAGGCGGCGGCTCAGCCCTTACCCGGGAAAAAATTGTCCGCGCGGTGGCCAGGGAATTTGTCTGTATCGCCGACGAAAGCAAGTGGGTTTCGGTGCTGGGCGAGTTCCCATTACCGGTAGAAGTCATTCCTATGGCTCGCTCTTACGTGGCGCGCGAGCTGGTTAAGCTCGGCGGCGATCCGGTATACCGCGAAGGCGTTGTCACCGACAACGGCAACGTCATTTTGGATGTTCACAACCTGTCGATTGTTAACCCCAAAGAGCTGGAGCTGCAAATCAACCAAATCACCGGCGTAGTCGCCAATGGCTTGTTTGCCCAGCGTGGCGCCGACGTACTGCTGCTAGGTCGCAGCGACGCGGTGGAAAAGCTATACCCAAAATAACGGTGTACGGTCTACGGGGAACGAGCCGCAACCGTTAACCTTTAACCGTTCCCCGTTTATCGTCTTCTCGCCCTACCAACAAAAAAGCCCGACCATCTCTGGCCGGGCTTTTTTGTATCGGGTCAAAATCGATTTACTTGATTTTGCCTTCTTTGTACATCACATGCTTGCGAGCAACGGGATCGTATTTTTTGATCTCCATTTTCTCAGGCATGGTGCGCTTGTTCTTGTCGGTCGTGTAGAAATGACCGGTACCGGCACTTGAATTCAAACGAATCTTCTCGCGCATGATTTATTCTCCTCGATTAGACTTTTTCACCGCGAGCGCGCAGTTCAGCCAATACGACTTCAATGCCACGCTTGTCGATAATACGCATACCTTTAGAAGAAACGCGCAACTTAACAAAACGCTTCTCGGCTTCTACCCAGAAACGATGAGAGTGCAAATTTGGCAAAAAACGACGCTTAGTGTGGTTTTTTGCGTGAGAAACGTTGTTTCCAGTTACGGGACGCTTGCCGGTAACCTGACATACCTTAGACATGGAGTTGCCTCTTAACCAATTTATAACGCGCTGCGCCACCTGGGTGAGCATCGGCCCCGGTGGCCCAGAGCTGGATTCATTGAGCAGCCAATTTATACCAATGCGGCCTTTACTCGAGGGGTTCGAACGGTCCGAAAACTCCCAAGAGGGCCTTAATGGATGCCTTGTTCAGCAACCCGGCCGCGAAGAGCCGCGTTTTATACCAAAAGCGACCCTCAATAGCAACGCTTAGCTGCTTTTTTAGCCAAAAAAACTGGTTTTTGACCCACGACGGGCTAAATCAGCCCCCGCTCGGCGAACGAGGTCACACAGCCATCGCCCACAATCATATGATCGAGAACCCTCACCCCCACCAGCTCCAGCGCATCGATCAACTTGCGGGTAATACCCAAATCCGCCTGGCTGGGCTCCGCCACACCTGAGGGGTGATTATGGGCCAATATCACAGCCGCCACATTGTACTGCAGCACCAATTTGACCACTTCACGCGGGTACACACTGGCACTATCGAGAGTGCCCTCAAAGAGCGGCTCGTAGCGAATCAGCTGGTGTTGGTTATCGAGCAGTAGTAGCGCAAACACTTCTCGCTGGCAGTGGCGTAATTGAGACACCAAAAATTGCCGCACCGTGTCAGGGCTGGTGAGCACATCACCCGCGCGCAAAGACTCACCGAGATGGCGCCGCGCCATTTCCAGCACCGCAGCCAATTGCGTGTATTTGGCATCGCCAAGCCCTAACCCCGCACAAAAGCGATCGCGTGGAGCTTCCAGCAGCGGACGCAAACCACCAAACTGCACCAGCAACTCGCGGGCTAGGTCCACGGCCGACTTGCCGGCGCACCCGGTGCGTAAAAATATTGCCAGCAACTCGGCATCGGATAGAGCGCTGGCACCGCGCTCCAATAACTTCTCGCGCGGCCTTTCTGCCGCCGGCCAGTGTTGTATCGACATAGCAACTCCCTTGCACTGTAAAACGGTTATCGTCCCTGATTGCCCCTTGGGCCTCCTCTAGTAGTGTCGTCGCCCCTGTGGAAAATTCAAGTGATTATTAATTTACGTGCCGAGGCGGGTGCGATCCGGGCCATTGAATGTTATCTTTATGGAATAGGCGAGCAACTACTTACATACCCTGCAACGTAGGTCAGCGCTTACCACAGCAGCACCTGGCGAATTATAAAGCGGCGCGTTCGCGCGAAGGGAAAAGCATGTCCACTCTGCAAAACAAGCGAGTACTACTGGGCGTTACCGGCGGTATCGCGGCCTACAAGTCGGCCGAGCTGATTCGCGGGCTGCGTGAGCAAGGCGCCGACGTGGCGGTGGTCATGACGGAGGCGGCACAAGAGTTCATCACAGCGCTCACCCTACAGGCTTTGTCGGGCAACCCGGTGCACACCTCACTGCTCGACCCCGCTGCCGAAGCCGCAATGGGCCACATTGAACTCGCGCGCTGGGCTGACAGGGTACTGATTGCGCCGGCATCGGCCGACTTTATGGCACGCCTTGCCAGCGGCATGGGCAACGACCTGTTAACCACCATATGCCTGGCCACCCGAGCCCCGGTGATGATTGCTCCGGCGATGAATCAAGCCATGTGGGAAAACCCCACCACTCAAGAGAATTTATCCACACTAAAAGCGAAACTCGCAGCCATTTACGGCCCTGGGGTAGGCAGCCAGGCCTGTGGCGAAGTGGGGCCCGGGCGAATGCTAGAGCCGTTGGAACTGGTAGAACAGCTGGCTGCGAGTTTCGAATCTGGCCTGCTCGCGGGCAAGCACGTTGTCATCACCGCCGGCCCTACCCGCGAAGCTCTCGACCCGGTACGCTACATTAGTAATCACAGCTCAGGTAAAATGGGCTACGCATTAGCGACTGCCGCTGTGGAGGCTGGTGCCAGGGTCACCTTGATCTCGGGCCCCAGTCAACTGCCCGCACCAGATCGGGTAGAATTCGTCAGTATCGACAGCGCAGAACAAATGCTGACCGCCAGCATGCAAGCTGCAGAACATTGCGACATGTTCATCGGCGGCGCCGCGGTGTGCGACTACCGCCCAGAGGCGATCAGTGAGCACAAAATAAAGAAGCAGGGGGAGGCAACCCTTACGCTGAGCCTCGTACCCAACCCAGACATCATTGCCAGTGTGGTAAAACAATACCCGGCCGTATACAGCGTAGCGTTTGCCGCAGAAACTGAAAATGTACTGGAGTACGCGCGCGCCAAAAGAGTAAAAAAAGGCGTCCATTGTATTATTGCCAATGACGTTAGCGACGACCACATTGGATTTAACAGCGACGAAAACGCCGTCACCATTATTGACCGTTCCGGTGACATACGTCTCGATCAACGAAGCAAAGCGCAGCTAGCCCGGGATTTAATCGAGCTACTGGCAAACAAGAGTGAACAGGCTAAGGACACCACACCATGAGTGAGAAGCCGGGCGCAAAACAACAAAACCCCGACATTGCACCAGCAGACCCCAACGCGGCCAAACTTACCCGTGGCGAAAAGCGCGCACTGGAGGCCAAAAAGCAGTTTCACGCCCGACGCCATAAAGCGCTTGCCATTTTGGTTGCAGCGTCGCTGGCCATTAACGTGATTCTGGGCTGGTGGCTCTACGGCGTTATGGTGGAAAGCAAACAACAGCAACGTGTAGAGCAGTACTCACAGGAAGCCGCAACAAAAACGGCCGCCAGCATTGATCAACACATAAAATCGCTGCGCGACGACGTTGCGCTGTGGGCCAGCAGCCCCAACTTAATTTCCGCAATGCAAGCGGGCGAACGCGATACCGCACAGCAAGTGCTTAATGGCATTAGTGTCATAAAAGGTGAACTGCTCGCCGTTCGCGCCTTCCCCAAAGGAACCGAGCACACCATTGTCGATACAGCGGCCCCTGTGCGCTTTGCCGAACTGGATTTAGTGCGCCGCAGCACTCGTCGGCTCGATACATTAGCCGAGGCGGCTCCGCTGGAAGACGGCTGGCAACTGCAAATTGCCGTTCCGGTGCCTGTCGAGGGTGAAGAAATAGCCGCAGGCAGCCTTCTCGCCACCTACGCCAGCGACGCTCTGGAGCATTCCGTTACCAGTGCCGACCTCTCACTGGGGCAATATACGCTGCAACAAACATTCTCGAGCGTCAGACCGGTAGCACTCACAAGTGCCGGCCAGGGCAATGCCGGTGACAGCGCCACGGCCAAGGTGCCAGGCTCCTACCTGAGTGTTGCTTTTACGCCCTCAGCGGTGCTCATTGCCAATGCCAGTGAACTGCCCGGCCTATGGTTGGTGGTTGTTTGTCTTTGCGCAACAGCCGGGCTTGCCCTCTCACTGATATTGGCTCGTGTTCTGGTTCGCCCCAAACAAGGCCCCGGCGATGAAGGCCTGGTGCTGCCTCAGCAATTCAAAGACGCCGCTGCCGAAGACGACCAGGAAAAATCCGAAACTGTTGCGAGCGCGACACCGGGCGGGCTATATCAATCACAGGACATACTCGACATCTCAGTCGTCGAAGAAGACGCGGACATTCTCGGACTGGACAGCGCCGCCCCTCGCAAAAAAGCGCCAGCGGCCGCCACTTACGCAGCGGGCAATGATGACAGCTTACCCGACGAAATTTTCCGGGCTTATGACATCCGCGGCGAGGTAAAAGAGAACGGGATTTCGCCCGCACTGGCCAAACGAATCGGCCAAGCCCTGGGCAGTGAAGTACAGGATCAGGGCGAAGACACCATTGTAGTGGCACGCGACGGTCGGACGCACAGCCCTGAGCTGTGTGAGGGTTTGATCGAGGGCATTCTCAGCACCGGCTGTGATGTTATTAACATTGGTCAGGTGCCCACCCCCGTCATGCACTTTGCGACGGCCGAACTGGAAGACACGAGCAGCGGGGTGATGGTCACCGCCAGCCACAACGGACCACTCAACAACGGCTTTAAAATCGTTATTAACGGTGAGACCCTATCGGACAATGGCATTAAAGATTTACGCTCGCGCATTGCCCAAGAACGCTACCTGGATGGCAACGGTGAAGAAAGCCAGGAAAATATTACAGCCGATTACATCGAGCGTATTTTCTCAGACGTTGCACTCGCCGGCCAACTTACCGTTGTCGTCGATGCCGGCAATGCCGTACCAGGCTTGGTGGCGCCACAACTGTTTGAGGAGTTGGGTTGCGATGTTATCGAACTTTACTGTGAGCTCGACGGCACCTTCCCGAATCATCCACCCGATCCGAGCAAGCCTGAAAACCTGCAAGACTTAATCGCCAAAGTACAAGAAACCGGTGCCGACTTGGGCATTGCATTAGACGGTGACGGTGATCGCGTGGTGGTAGTAACACCTTCCGGTGATATTATCTGGCCCGACCAGCTGTTAATGCTGTTCGCCAAAGATGTGCTGTCGCGCAACCCGGGGGCAGACGTACTGTTCGATGTAAAGTGTTCCAAACAGCTCAACCAGCTCGTTTCCAGTTATGGTGGGCGCCCCATTATGTGGAAAACCGGCCACTCCCACATGAAGCGCAAAATGATAGAGACCGGCGCGCTTATCGGCGGCGAGTATTCGGGCCACATTTTCTTTAAGGAGCGCTGGTACGGTTTTGACGACGGCCTCTACGCCGCTGCGCGACTCATGGAAATTATTACCCTGCGCGATCAAACGATTGAGGAAGCTTTTGCGGCATTCCCCATGCTGCCAAGCACGCCGGAGTACCGCATAGAAGTGCCCGAACAAGAAAAATTTACTTTGGTCGAACAATTAATCGAGCAAGGTGACTTCCAAACGGGCAAACCCACCACCATTGATGGTTTACGCGTTGATTTCGCCAAAGGCTGGGGGCTGGTACGGGCATCCAACACAGGCGCTGAAATAACACTGCGATTTGAGGCAGAAACTGACGAAATTATCGACCAAATTAAAAAGCTGTTTAAACGCGAACTGCGAAAAATCAACAAGAATTTGAACCTGGATTTTTAACTATGTCTCTAAATCGCGATGAGGCGATGAATATCGCCCACGTACTGGCAGAAGCGCTGCCTTATATTCAACGTTTTACCGGCAAAACCATCGTGGTTAAATTTGGCGGCAACGCCATGGTAGACGAAGAACTGCAAAATAGTTTCGCCCGCGACATCGTGATGATGAAGCTGGTCGGCATGAACCCGATTGTCGTTCACGGTGGCGGCCCACAAATTGGCGATTTGCTCAAGCGCCTGAATATTGACTCGCAATTTGTAAATGGCATGCGTGTCACTGACAGCAAAACCATGGACGTGGTGGAAATGGTGCTTGGCGCCACTGTAAACAAACAGATTGTCAGCCTCATTAACCGCAATGGCGGTGAAGCGATCGGCATTACCGGTAAAGACGGGCAGTTAATTCGCGCTAAAAAACTTGAAGTTACCTCTCAATCACCGGAAGTTTCGGCGTCTGAAATCATCGACATAGGTCATGTCGGCGAAGTGGCCTCAATCAATAAGTCGGTCATCGATATGTTACTAAACAGTAACTTTATTCCGGTGATTGCACCTATTGGCGTGGGTAAGGACGGGGCCAGCTATAACATTAACGCCGATCTGGTTGCCGGAAAAATCGCCGAGGTACTGCAAGCAGAAAAGCTTATGCTACTGACCAACGTAGCCGGCTTAATGAACAAACAGGGTGAAATTCTCACTGGACTGTCGACCCAACAAGTGGACGAGCTGATAGCAGACGGTACCATTTACGGCGGCATGCTGCCTAAAATCGGCTGCGCTCTGGATGCGGTTAAGTGTGGCGTAACATCTGCGCACATCGTCGATGGCCGGGTATCGCATGCGGTTCTGCTGGAAATATTTACCGATATAGGTGTCGGCACACTGATTACCAACAAAGCTTCGTTGTAACCACAATCGCTTTTAAACAAGGAATATTGAGTCAGCGCTATGAGTAAATCCAATCAAAAGGTATCCCGCCGCCAACAGATTCTCGAAGCACTGGCCAGCATGCTAGAAGCCAGCCCGGGTGAGCGAATTACCACAGCGGCACTGGCGAAAGAAGTTGGTGTGTCTGAAGCAGCCCTTTATCGTCACTTCCCCAGCAAATCAAAAATGTTTGAAGGGCTCATCGAGTTTATTGAAGAGACCATATTTAGCCGGGTGAACTTAATTTTAAGTGAAGAACCGCAGGCTCTTGTACGCTGTGAGAAAATTCTTTTTTTGCTGCTAAGCTTTACTGAGCGCAACCCAGGCATCACCCGGCTGCTCACCGGCGACGCACTCACCGGCGAAACCGATCGTTTGCGCATACGCGTAGCACAGCTGTTTGAACGCGTTGAAACGCAGCTTAAACAGGTTATCCGGGAGGCGGAATTGCGTGAAGGGCTGCGCCCGAACTTACCACTTTCGGCCGCCGCTAATTTGCTTATCTCTTTGGTGGACGGGCGAATCACCCAATTTGTGCGCAGCGAATTCAAACGCTTACCAACGGAATACTGGCAAGATCAATGGCAAGCATTAGCCGCAGGGCTGATGCGTGAAAACCCGCCGATGTAAGCCCGCCCCAAACGCCCGCCTTTAAGGCGCTGGCGTTTCTCCCAGTATGACGCGAAAGCGCTCAATATCACGATCAAATGTTTTGGCCCTTTGTGCCAGCTCGTTCTCACGTGTAGCGATTTGACGAATCACCTCAACACGCTCTGACTCCAGGCTGGCAATATTATCCAATACCGTTTGCGGAATTTTCTGAGCATTGCGCTCTTTAACGCCAGCCAGGCGCTGCTGCTCTTCCAACCGACTAACGACACCCGACAAATTTGAACGCAATATACCGAGGTTACCGCTCAATTCACTGAGTGCGCGCTTTTTCGCCGCCTCAATATCCTTGATGCTACTGTAGCGGCGCTTCAGCTTGGCATCCCACTCGGCCAGCTGTGCTTCCCGGCGCAAACGCTCGGCATATTTAACCGCGTCCTCACCTTGCAGGGCCTTCGGTACCTTTTTTAATACCCGCCCCTGTTCGGTAATAATCTCATAACCACCGGCCGCGGCCGCTGGTGGAATACTTTGCTCCACCACCAGATTGCCCTTGTCATTGGTGTAACGGAATAAGACATTGGTTGTCGTATCCTCATCACCGAGCTGCGCCATCACTGCGCAACTCATCGTCAGTAAAACACCAACAGCAACCCATCTGGTTAGCATAATCAACTCCTAAACGCCGTACTGAGCACGGTAGCGACGCACCGTATCAAGTTTTTGCGCATCGCCCTCAGATTCAAGGTAATTAATAATATCGCCTAGGTTAACAATATTTACCACCGGAATGTCGTAATCCCGCTCAACTTCCTGAATCGCGCTGAGCTCACCCTGACCCCGCTCCTGCCGATCCAGACCAATCACAACCGCCGCCGGTTTGGCGGTTTCGGCCGCGAGAATATCCATCACCTCACGCACCGCGGTGCCCGCCGTAATCACATCATCAATAATAAGCGCACGACCTTCAAGCGGTGCACCTACTAATGTTCCGCCCTCGCCGTGGGCCTTGGCCTCTTTGCGATTGAAACAGTAGGGCACATCACGGTTGTGATGCTCAGCCAGTGCCACTGCAGTAGCGCTGGCCAGCGGTATACCTTTATAGGCAGGGCCGAACACCAGATCGAACTCAATGCCGGCATCGACAATTGCCTGAGCGTAAAATTGGCCCAACAAAGCCAGCCCTTTACCGGTTTGAAAAAAGCGGCCAGCGTTAAAGAAATAAGGGCTCACACGACCCGACTTGAGCGTAAACTCACCGAATAATAAGGCCTGCTTTTCAATAGCCAGATCGATAAATTTGCGCTGATAGTCTTTCATAGGGTCGGCTTCCTGTAGTGTTTTAGTGAAAACAGGCTATTATAAACGAGGAGCGGTTGCCACGCAGTGCGCCGTAGAATGACGATTTTTTAACCAACAACAATAAAAAAGGGTAAAAAGTCTCTCTGAATTGCCGCTACGTCCGATAACGCATAACACAATAGCTTTCGGCTCGGGTATCATACACAGTCCGTAACAAAGGGGCTAACATGAGAGTGATCAGTCTGAGCGTCGACGGTATCTTTCAAGCGGCGCAACGAGGCCTGTACGACTGGCTGGGTAATCAAGATGCAGACGTTATCTGTCTGCAGGATTTGCGTGCGCTCGAATACGAGCTGGACGATCCGGTGTTTCACCCGGAAGGTTACTTCGCTTATTTTTTCGACTCCGGTACTCCACACTACAACGGAGTGGCTATCTATACCCGCCAACAACCTAAAGCCCTGATCTTTGGCCTGGGCTTCTCATCGGGTGTGGATATGGAAGGCCGCTATCTGCAAATCGACTACGAGCACATGAGCATCGGCTCACTGCTGGCACCGAGCGCTAGCTCCGAAGCGGAATCTCAGGAAGTGAAGATTAAGTTCTTCGATGACCTGCAAGCCCATATGGACAAAATCACCCGCAAGCGCCGCGAGTACATATTCTGTGGCAACTGGCAGATGGCGCATACGCCGCGCGATGTAACCGATTCCGACGCAATGCAGCACGACTCGGGCTTCCTGCCCCACGAGCGCCAGTGGCTGAGCCAGCTGTTCAACCAGATTGGCTATGTCGATGCCTTTCGCCGCGCCATTCGCGACCCCGACGAGTACACCTGGTGGCCCGAAGGAAAAATGGGCCAGGGCCCCGGCTGGCGCACCGACTTTCAGGTCGCCTCTAACGCCATTGGCCAAAAGGTCGAGTACGGCGCGATCTACAAGACCACCACCTTCTCAACCCACCTACCGGTGATTGTTGATTACGATATGGAGTTGTAAGGGCGCCTGGCGCCCTGTCTGACGACCGACGTCAGACGTCAGACGTCAGTGCCTCTTGCTGCAGCTTGTTGAGTTCGGCAATTCCCAGCTTCGCCAACGCAAACATCGCGGTAAACTGCTCTTCGGTAAACGGGTCGGCCTCGGCGGTGCCCTGAATTTCGATAATGCCGCCATCGTTCGCCATGACCACGTTCATATCCGTATCGGCGTTGGAGTCTTCCGGGTAATCCAAATCGAGCACCGGAACGCCTTGGTAAACACCCACCGAAACAGAGGCAATGGCGCGCAGGAGCGGGTCGCCCTTGGTCATACCCTCTTTTTTCATGTAAGCGATGGCATCTGCGATAGCAACCCAGGCACCGGTAATAGACGCGGTGCGTGTGCCGCCATCGGCCTGGATAACGTCGCAGTCGATGTGCAGGGTATTTTCGCCCAACTGGTTTAAATCTACCGCGGCGCGCAGTGAGCGGCCAATCAGGCGCTGAATTTCTACGGTGCGGCCACCTTGCTTGCCGCGTGCGGCTTCACGGCCCATGCGACTGCCAGTCGAGCGTGGCAACATGCCGTATTCGGCCGTTAGCCACCCCTGGTCTTTACCCCGCAAGAAAGGCGGTACCCCGGGCACCACACTGGCGGTACAAATGACCTTGGTATCACCAAATTCGACCAATACAGAGCCCTCGGCGTGCTTGGTGTAGTTGCGGGTAATCTTGATTGGGCGCAGCTGTTCGGGCTGTCTTCCACTCGGCCTTTGCATAGGTTAAATCCTGTTGTGTCGCGAGCCTAACGAAGGTTAGGGTGTGATAAGATCAGACCATGTTAACGTTTAACGGGGGGTAATCTCTACCACCCCGAGCCCCAGATTTGTAAGGACTGACAATGCCACGCAGCATGACCGGCTTCGCCCGCTTAGAAAGTAAGCAAACAGACTACACCCTGACCTGGGAAGTTCGCAGTGTTAATCACCGCTATCTGGAAATGCATTTGCGCCTGGGCGACGACTTTCGCGAAATAGAACCGAAGCTGCGAGAAATCATTCGCACCAAACTGCAACGCGGCAAACTCGAAGTCACTATCAACTTCCAGCCCGAACAGGCAAGTGCCGGCAAAATTGGCCTCGACAGCGAACGTCTGGCACAGCTGGCGGATGCCTGTACCCGTATCGATGCCCAGGTACCCAACTGTGCCGCTATCAACCCACTGGAAGTGCTGCGCTGGCCCGGTGTACAAGTCACTCAGGAAATGGATCGGGAGTCTCTGCACGCAAGCGCACTTGCACTGTTTAGCGATACCCTCGATCAACTTGTTGAGCACCGCGCACGCGAAGGCAATGAACTGGCCAGCTTTATCGAACAACGCTTGGTAAGCATTGCCGAACACGTAGCGCAACTGCGCGAACGCATGCCGGAAATTCTTCAGGCGCAGCGCGACAAACTGGCCGAGAAAATCGCCGCCCTGCAAGTGGAGCTGGACCCCGACCGACTGGAACAAGAAATTGTTATGATGGCGCAAAAGGCCGACGTCGACGAAGAACTCGACCGCCTCGACACCCACGTGCAGGAAGTGCGTCGCACATTAAAACAAAAGAACTCCCTCGGCCGTCGCCTCGACTTTTTAATGCAAGAGCTCAACCGCGAAGCCAACACCCTCTCCAGCAAATCCGTCGTCAGTGAAACCACTCAAGCGGCGGTAGAATTAAAAGTACTGATCGAACAAATGCGCGAGCAGGTGCAGAATATAGAATAAAGTCAGACGTCTGAGGTCGGATGTCTGACGCTTTTACATCCGACATCACGCATCCGTCATCAGACTCTCATAATATGTCCTCACCCAACTAGCCACATCTACTCAACATGGCGGCGCGGCTGTAATACTTTGGCGCACAGCTATTCAATGTTTATCAGCCTGTTGAGTTCCCTCATGACTTTACCGCCTTTTACTTCGTCTAATGCATCCGGATGAGGATCGGCAAACGTTCCTTTATCATTGTCAAAGTAAAGCCCGGAGGCCTGGGCAAACTCTGGGTTCAAAGCGGCCTTTAACAGAATGTCGGCTCCTATATTTAAATCGTTACCGGCAACACCAAAACCTTCTTTCACCATTTTACTGGCGAGTAACGAGCCGGGGTTAACCGCGATTACCGCCGGCCCTTTGCTCTTTAGCTCAAGGCCAAGCTGGCGCGACCACATGGTGAGTGCCAGTTTGCTTTGCGCGTAGGCTGCAAAGTCGTCGTTCAAGATTTTTTTGCCTGCCAGCGCCTGTAAATCCACCGGTGCCTGAGCGGCGGATGATAAATTGATTACCCGGCCGCCGGGCGGCATCAGTGGTAACAAGCTGGTGGTTAATAAGTAGGGGGCGAGGGTGTTCACCACAAAGCGAACATCCTGCCCACTGGCATTAAGCGGTTGGGCGATTTTGTAAACACCGGCGTTATTGATAATCACATCCGGCGCGACACTCTGGCTTTTGATTTGTTGCACCATGGCCGCCACCTCGGCCAGATCGGAAAAATCCGCCCGGTAGGTGCTAATAGATACCGCACCACACTCGCGTAAGGTTTTTGCGGCGGCGTTTAGCATGGTCTCACTGCGCCCGTGAATCAGCAGCGAGTGACCAAGCGCCGCTAACTTTTGTGCGGTTAACAGGCCAATGCCATCGGTTGCGCCGGTAATCAAAATCGCTTTGCTCATGGTGCTCTCCGTGTTTAAGGTTCACTACGAAATGGTAATAACCACTTTGCCCATGCCCTGTCCGCTCTCGGCGTAATCGTGCGCGGCGGCGGTTTCGGCCAGGGTAAATTGTTGCTCGGTCAGTATCGGCTTCAGCTCGCCGGCATCCACAATGCTCGCCACCTGCTTTAAAATTTCGCCGTGGCGCTCGCGCCCGACGTTGTGCAGCATCGGCAATAACATAAACACAATGTGCATGCTGGCGCCTTTAATATGAGCCAAGGTTAAGTCGATTTCCGACATGGTAGAGGTCGTTGCAATTTGGCCGTTCAGCGCAATCGCCTGAAACGAATTAAGCAGGTTGGCATCGCCGACGGTGTCGTAAATCACATCGAAGCCTTTGCCCGCGGTGTGCTGCTCGACATACTCATCCACCGCTTGGGTTTTGTAGTTGATGCCTGTCGCCCCGAACGATTCAATCAGTTGCAGCTGCTTGTCGCCGCCACCGGTGGCATACACCTCGGCGCCTAATTGTTTGGCCAGCTGCGCGGCAATATGCCCAACACCACCGGAACCACCGTGTACCAATACTTTTTGCCCGGCGCTGACACCGGCGCGGGTAAGGCCTTCAAAGGCGGTAATGCTCACCAACGGCAAAGCGGCAGCCTCGGCCATGCTTAAGGTTTTGGGTTTGTGCGCCATCAAGCGCGCATCGGCGACCATGTACTCGGCCAGAGTACCGGGTAAGTCCGCCAAGCCACCGGCGCAGCCGTAAACTTCATCCCCTACGGCAAAATCCGTCACGCCTTCACCGACCGCGTCAACGGTACCGGCAAAGTCCATTCCCAACACGGCGGGCAGAGCCGGGGCAAAGGGTAAGTCGTCCCCGGCGGTGCGAATTTTGTAGTCCACTGGGTTAACACTGGTGGCGGCGATGCTCACCAAAACATGGCCGGGCTTAACCTCGGGCTTGGCGATCTCGCTCAAGGTAAAGTGCTCACTGCTGCCGTACTGGGTTAAGGTCATTGCTTGCATAGTGTTCTCCTGAAAATTAATTAAAAAAATAAAGGGTGCGGACAAAGTTTGCGGGCCGGGTTGGGCCGCTTATACCAATGGCACGCTGGGAAATTCGGGCAATACATCACGGGCCAAAACCTCCAGCGTCGCTTCAATAGGGGCGCGGTTAAATCGCAAATTAAGCGCTACATGATTTATGCCAATGTCTTGCAGCGCGTGCAGGTACTCCACCAAATGGCGGCTGCCCACGCGTAGCCCCAGGTGAATTGCCTCGGGTTTTGCATCCGGGTTTTCGGCCAAATCGATATACAGCGGCTGCATAACCGGCTTGGCAGGACCACCGGCCGCTCTTACCTGCGATCGCCACGCATCAATAACAATTTTTTGTTGGTCGGTAGCGCGCGGGTAAAGCATCCAGCCGTGGCCGTTTTGCGCAATCCACTCGGGCGCCTGCTGGCTGGAGCCGGTAATCAGCAAGGGCACTTCGCGCGCAGCGGGCTTGGGCAGTAACTCCAGCTCCGGGCTCAGTTGGCCGTAGCGGTTATTGACCTGGGCCGGGCTGTGCCAGGCGCTCTGAATGTATTGCAGGGCATCGCGAAAGCGCTCTGCGCGATCGGCAAAGGGGAAGTTCATCGCCGGGTACTCTTGCGGCCGATCGCCCGAGGCCACGCCCAACAGCAAGCGCCCGCCGCTTAACTGATCCACACTGGCCGCCGCTTTTGCCACATGGGCGGGGTGGCGCAGCGGCAGCACAATGCTGGATACCCCCAAAGCAATATCAGAGGTTTGAGCCGCGAGATAGCCCAGGTACACGAAGGGGTCATAGATCTGACCGGCATCGCCAAACGAGGGCACATTAAAGGGCACATCGCGCAGCCAAAGCGCGGCAAAGCCCAGTTGCTCAGCCAGCCGGGTACGCTCAATGTGCGCCTGCATTGTCGGCACCGGGCTGTCGGGGTAGCGCTCCAGCGGCGCCACTAACCCCAGGGTTAAACGCGAGGGCCGAAACACGCGGGTAAAGGCGGCGTTTAGCGTCTGAAATGACTCGGCAATAGGGGCAAATGTATTCACAGCGTGGCTCCTTCGGCTCGTAAAGCTTTGCGCTTATCGATAAGGGCCAGTATATTTATACTTAAACCTGTTGATAATGCCGTTTTTTAAACAATCACTTTTAAGATTCTGTTGAAAATACTATGAATATAGAGCATTTACGTCTGTTCGTTCGCGTGGCGAGCACGCACAACATCAGCCAGGCCGGCGAAGAGCAAAACCTGTCGCCAGCGGTGGCCAGTGCCTATATCAACAAGCTAGAGAAGAGCTTGGCAACGCGGCTGGTACACCGCACCACCCGGCATGTATCGCTCACCGAAGACGGCGAGGCATTCTTACCCCACGCCGAAGATGTGCTCGCCAGCGTTGAGGCGGCCGAGGCCGCCATAGGCCGGGGCAATCACGACCCCAGCGGCACCTTGCGTATCACCGCCCCGGCGTCTTTCGGGCGCATGCATTTGATGCCGCAAATGCATGGCTTTATGCGAGCCTACCCCAACCTGACCATCGACTGCCGCTTCTCGGACGCGATTGTGGATTTAGTTGAAGGCGGTTTTGATATCGCCATTCGCAATGCCGAGCTTAAAAACTCCAGCCTGATCGCCCGCAAGCTGGCACCGGATAACCGCATACTCTGCGCCGCGCCTTCCTACCTAGAAGAGTTTGGTGTGCCGCAAACACCGCACGAACTGATCCAGCACCAATGCCTGACACTCACCGGATTAGACACCTGGCGCTTTACCGGCCCCGAGGGGCCAATCGCGCTCAAAATTAAGGCCAAACTGCGCACCGACAACGGCGAGGCCGTGCGCGACGCCTGCGTGCAGGGCATTGGCATCACCATCAACTCCACCTGGAGCGCCTATCAACAATTGCGCAGCGGCGAACTGGTGCATATTCTTAAAGACTACCCGCTGGTGTCCAACACCTCCCTCTGGGCCGTCTACCCCAGCTCGCGGCAACTGGCCCCCAAAGTGCGGGCGTTTATTGATTATTTTGCCGGCTTATACAGTGGAATACCTTACTGGGAGCAATAAAGCATCATGCTACACTGGCGCCTGATGATGAAACCGCCACACTCTCCCGATGCCTAACTCCAACACGCCCGCCACTCGCTTAGCCACCCGCCTCGGTTTTTTAGTGGCGGGGTTTGGTATTGCCTGCTGGGCGCCGATGGTGCCTTTTATTAAAAGTAATTTAGGCATTAGCGAAGCCATTCTGGGTGTGCTGCTTTTGTGTATCGGTTTTGGCTCTCTGGTTGCCATGGTGCTAACCGGTATTATTGCGGCGCGTATTGGCAGCCGGCCGGTGATTCTGATCAGTGGTTTTGCCCTCGCATTAATTTTACCGCTGTTACCTTACGCCACCAGCATTGAAGTGCTCGGTGTATTTTTATTCGCCTTCGGCGCCGCCATGGGCTCACTGGATGTTGCCATTAACCTGCACGCGATTGAGGTAGAGCAGGCATCGGACAAACCTCTTATGTCAGGCTTTCACGCCATGTTCAGTTTGGGTGCGTTTATCGGTGCGGGCTTTATTACCTTGCTGCTGTCATTGCAATTGAATTTATTAACCGCATGCCTGGCAGGCGCCGTGATCATGATTGGGGCGATGGCCTGTTCCGCCCCCAAATTACTGCGCGACCGCCCACCCGCAGGCGATGCAACACTGGCCATGCCGCGCGGTAAAATTTGGCTTATTGCCGCGCTTACCGCCATCGCCTTTCTAGCCGAGGGCGGCATTCTCGACTGGAGCGCACTGCTTATTGTGGCAACGGAAAAAGTGCAGGCAAGCCACGGCGGTTTGGGTTATATGCTGTTTGCCATGGCCATGGTTGCGGGCCGCCTTAACGGTGACCGACTCGCCACCCGCTTTGGCGATTACCGTTTACTCGTCAGCAGCGGGTGCCTCTCGGTTGCGGGCTTTGTGGTTTTACTGGCCATCGACCAAACAAGCATTTCGCTCGCAGGCTTTACGCTAATCGGCCTGGGGCTCGCCAACATTGTTCCCGTACTATTCCGCCGCGCCGGCCAACAAAAAGACATGCCCCCCGCACTCGCCATCGCCGCCGTTACCACCGCCGGCTACGCCGGCATCCTCATCGGCCCGGCACTGATTGGTTTTGTCGCTGAATGGGTCGGCCTTACTACGTCTTTCTGGTGTTTGGCAGCACTGTTGGTGTTGGTGGTGGTAAACGCGAAAGGGAGTTGCCGGTGAATCTAGCACCTAAAACCAACTGAATCTCATCCAATGCCCTTACTTATTATTCAGAGAGGCTGAGCACCACAGGATAACAAGTAATTATAAGTCCCATCATAAAATTCAGGAGCTCTGGTTTCATCTGTACTATCCCCTTCGGGCACGTAAATAATCATCCCTTGCCTCGCCCTAGTTAGAAGTACCCGATAGGTATTTGTAAGATATCGCTGGCTATCTGCATTTTTTCGCCTCTACCACTTACTGCCCTTAAATTGCCAATACTCAAAGCGATCACCAGTGAACCTATAGTCAGCATCCCAAGCGACTAAGCACCAATCAAGCTCCAAGCCTTGAACTTGAAACTCAGTAGCCACTTCTTCGAGACAATTCGAAGACCTAACGTCCTCAAAACAATTAAGAAACCAGTTTCTTGGATCAATCTCGTTTTTTACAAAAATACCTTTTGACCTCAGCCGGTGGGCACCAGAAGATGCGATCACTCCTGCCGATTCAATGCCACGCTGGCGCCCCCTAATCCATCGTTTTGCATCCTCAAGACTCCGAGTAACACGAATAAGGTATAAACTTTCGAGACTACTGATCTCTACTTTGGTCGATCGATCGTCCCCATTGATTAGGTGATGAACCGCATTGGATAGATATTCCGCCCTGAAGGAGCGTATAGATGTTGCCAAATGTAACTCTTCCATTGATTGAGCTTTAGAAAAAGACGACTCACTCAGTCCATCTGTAACATAGGCCCCCTCAAAAAGCTTATTTGAATAATAAATATCCCAATGACTAAACCTATTACTGAGAGCTTCAATCCAACCAAATAGGCCCACCTCACCAGTGTTTATTTCCTGACCACCACCAACAAGCGCAACAATTACGGACCACTGTTTATGACGATCCATATATTCAACTAAAAGCTCTGGCTCCGACATTAAAAATTCTGGCTTTCCACGCTTTTTTTGCATAAACGCACTGGTTTGATCCACGTTCCAGGCCCGTTGTGCTTCATCAAAAATGGCAACTTGTTCTGGGGGAGTACTGCCATCAAGGTGAGCATCTCGAAACCGATGTATATTTTGTATCATTTGTTCGGTTTTTCGGCGCGCGTCCTTGAGTGGAATATCAATATTCTTTTTTTGATCTCGAGCTAACGCTTCTTGAAGAACAGAGACTAAAGGTCCGTTTCCGCTAAGAAATACTGAGTAAAGTGAGTCATCTGGAGTGGAGTGCTCGCTAGCGACATTCAGACCAACTAATGTTTTTCCTGCACCTGGAACGCCCGTCACGAAACAGATAGACTTCCTCTTCCTCTCTTTACTGTATCGAATGATTTCGTTTATTTTTGTGCTCGTAGTGACGATACAAGGTTTATCGGCTTCACTTCGAGTTATGTCAGCTACACTATGAGAGCCGTATAGCGCTTGTGCAGCCTCTATGATTGTAGGCGTAGGAAGATAGCCAGATGACAACCACCCATTTACATCAAAACACTGAGCATTAGTTTCTTTAATAACGCTGCTAATCGTACGAACTAATTGTGACGGCGCTATTCTTATCACTCTAGCAACATTATCGAATGTCCAAAAATAGCTTATCATTTATTTCTTCTGAATGTGTTGCCAAAAGCATTGGCACAATAAGCTTGTCATGACTTCCTTTGTGAAAGTTTTTTAAGTCCAAAGCGTAACCATGACTTTGACGAACATCCTCAGCAAAAAAAGATTTGGCCCCAACCTTAAACTCAACAACAAATATTAGCCCCTTAATAATTATCACAACGTCAGCTCGCCTACCTATTCTTGGAATATAAAATTCAAGGAAAATGTAAGCACCTTCCGTGTCTACCCCCTTCAAAGCACCTTTTAAAATTTCAATTTCTGATATCCATGCTTGAGTAGCAACATTCCGGAGATTTTGCGTGTGAACCGCAGTTAGTTTTCCAACAATAGAATCCGTACTTTCATCTAAGAATGAACCCAAAGGACTTGAATACATCGCCGGATTAATCATGGGCAACACCAATGTCAATCAGTTCTGAAGCTTTTACATTGAGGGCTTGAGCGATTTTGAATAAATTGATTATGCTGACATTACGCTTGCCACGCTCGACACCACTGATATAGGTCCGATCTAAATCAGCAAGGGAGGCTAAGCTCTCTTGAGACAAGTTTCTTCTTAGACGAATAGCTTTGAGGTTCTGGCCAATAGCAACAAGTAAGTGATCTGACATAAGTATCTCCTTATGTATCAGATCATCCAATCATGTAGACAATGAGCCTACGGACTATAAGTCACACTTGCTTCGTGAGAAATTTTTCTGGCATATGCACAACTGCCCACTGTTTGTACTGCCGAAATCGAGAACTGAGTTTTGGCTAGACAAACTTACCACCAATACCCAAAGAGACGAAAAGGCATGCGAGGAGCTGACAGCCAATGGCTGGGGTGTACTCTGTGTATGGGAGTGCGCCATAAGAGGCCGCTTAAGGCTGCCTGAGGATACGCTTATGGTTCTTGTAACGGATTGGCTGGAGGAGGGGTATGCAAACACAGACATTACCGGCAATTACTAAAAGGCTATCGGAAGACTATCTATTTATTTAGCGGCACCAAGTCCGGCCTGCGGCATTTTCGATAACAACACGCCCAATGGCCTCGAGGCCCCATCGCCCGTATACCGTTCCCCGTGCACCGCTCCCTCCCTCTTCAAAAAACCAACTTCAGCACCCTCTACTTAACCGATTTACCAGGCGGCGTGCGCACCAGTCAGGGGTTGGTATAGGCAAAACCGAAGCTGGGCAAAAGATGGGCTCGGCCATGAGCCACCCGTCCCACTGGACAATTCTGGGACAGCTGGACAATTCTGGGACAGCCACACTTTTTCCAAAAAGCGCTTGAGCCTGTACCAGCGTCTGGCGGCCTGGATCAATCATGGTGATAAGACAACGGGCGAGGCCTACTCCGCTAGCGAATTGATGCGTTAACGCTTTGACGCTATAATGTTATAGCGTCAACTTGATGGGAGAATTTCATGGGCGAGACCTCGAAGCGCTCTACGGTTTATTTTGACCCCCAGATACACGCTGCGTTGCGGCTGAAGGCGGCACATACGCATCGCTCGTTGTCAGATATCGTCAATGAGGCGGTTCGTGCGGCATTGGCTGAGGATCAGGAAGATCTGGTGGCGTTTGAGGAACGGGTTTCTGAGCCAACCATAAGCTATGAGGCTTTGCTGGACGATTTGAAGGCTCATGGCAAACTATAAGCTTGTATTCAAGAAATCTGTTTCTAAAGATCTTCGTCCAATCCCAAATAAAGATGTTGCACGCATTGTTCAGCGCATGGAGAAGCTGCGGGAGGATCCCCGTCCAGTCGACAGTGAAAAGCTTTCGGGGCAAGAGCGATACCGAATCCGGCAGGGTGTGTACAGAATCATATATGAAGTGGCGGATGAGCTTCTTGTCGTAACGGTTGTGAAAGTTGGCCACTGAAAGCATGTCTGCCAGCGCGGGTAGAGGGATCAGTACTCCTATCACGCTTGCCGATATTCGGCGGGTGGAGCAGTGGCCGCTGGAATACATCAGCCTGCTAGCCATTTTATGAACATGTTGGGCATAAAACGCCAGCAAACCCATACATTCTTTTTTTACATTACTTTTGCAAATTAATAGCACCATTAGCTGTGCGCCATTAACAAACTACACAGGGGCGTATTGATATAGTAGTTAGCGCGGCCAATTTTTTGCTTTTCCAAAAAATCATGTTCTACCAATTTCTCAAGATACTTGGTCGCCGTGATACGCGAGACGGACAAGTCCTCCATAACGAACTCAATCTTGGTGTAGGGGTGGTTAAACATATTGTTTAACAACTCCTGACGGTAGATTTTAGGCAGCTCCTCGCGCAGACGGTGCTTATAGGCCTTCATCAATTTTTTTATTTCCTTAATCAACGCAATGGTATTTTGGGCTGTGTTGGAAACCCCCTCAAGCATGTACAGCAACCAGGGCCCCCAATCACCTGTCACTCGCACCGTCTGGAGGTGTTGATAATAATCGGCTTTGTTGCGGATAAGAAAACGGCTCAAGTACAGAACAGGCAGGTTAAGCAGGTCTTTTGCCACCAAGTAAAGCATATTCAGAATACGGCCGGTACGACCGTTTCCGTCGTAGAAGGGGTGAATGCTTTCAAACTGATGATGAATAATCGCCATCTTAACCAGAGGGTCAGCATCACAGAGAGCCTCGTCGTTGATATACGCCACCAGATTGTCCATTAGCTGAGCAATAGCTTCGGCATGCTGTGGTGGTGTGTAGACGACTTCACCGGTTCTGGAGCTTTTAAGTTCGGTACCCGGCAAACGACGAAAGCCCGCGTTGTTTTTTTCAAGAGTTTGCTGGATGGCTAGAATATCTGACAGCCGAATCAGCTTTTGATGGCGCACAACCTGAAACCCTTGCTTGAGAGCAACAGCGTAGTCTTGCACCTCTTTGGCGGCTGGGTTGGGCAGGTTTTCCTCAAACAGACTTGCCTTGTAAAGCTCGTCGTGGGTGGTGACGATGTTCTCGATCTCGGAGCTGTCCTTCGCTTCTTGCAGGCTCAATGTATTGATCAGAATGGCTTCGTTGGGAATGGTGGCCGCTACGCCTTTTAGCTCCGCCAAAAAACGATGCGCTTCAGCCGCTTTTTTCAGAACTGCCCGGGTCTCCAATTCAGTGATATTGGGCAGAGGGAGTACAGGGGGCTGAATCTCCATAGGTGATGCCTGCGGTTTTGGCTCGAACGACGGCGCAAATATATGTATAGATTTTCGCACATTCTATACATATTGTGTGGAAATGTATATTTTTCTTAGCTTCCTATACTCGTTGAGCCGGGTATCTATACAACCGGCTAAAACACCACCTTCAATAACCTTAAATCAAAAATCAGCACGGCATTGGGCCCAATTTTATTACCCACACCCTTTTTACCCCAGGCCAGTTCAGGCGGTACGACGAACTCGTAGCGGGCGCCCTCGTGCATCAGCTGCAGGCCCTCGCGAATGCCGGGTATGGCCTCTTTCATGGTGAATTCGTCGGGCATGCCTTCTTTGTAGGTATCGCCGATGATTTTGCCACCGATCAGTTGAATGCGTTGATTCACCTCGACGGTGTCAGTTTCGGTAGGGGTCATGCCGTCGCCTGCTTCCAGCATGCGGTAGAGCAGGCCCGTGGTGGTTTCCTGCACGCCGTCTTTCTGGCGGTATTTGTCGATATAGCTTTCGCTGGCGGCGCGGTTTTGTCCGGAGGAGCCTTTGTTGAGTTTTTTCGATGCCATGGTTCTGTACGTGGTAAATCGGTTAGTTTACCACGAAGCGCGGCTAAGACCGGAAGCACACCGGCGAGGCAGGGTCGTCCCGATCGCCATTATCCTCGGCGTGAAGGGCATCCAGTATCGCGCGCCGCAATATGGGCAAATGCGAGTTTTCAGGTTCTTTGCTGGCCGTCAGTAGCGTGAGGCTGCCCTGCCTTGCAGCTCGCATTAAAGGAACCAAGCATTCCGGGCTTTGATCCAGCTGATGACGGTAGGCGTGACCAAAAGCCGCCTCTGTCAATTCATTTCTGTGCCAGCACTGACGAATTCCGGTGGAGGGAGCAGCGTCGCGGCACCATTCCGCTAGCGCGAGCTCGTCTTTGCGTTTACCGCGAGGCCAGAGGCGATCAGCCAGTATGCGCGTGCCGTCGGCTGGCGCTGCATCTTGGTAAATTCGTTGCAAACGGATGTCGTAAGCCATGGCTTGAGTTTAGCAAAGACGCGCTGGGGTATGACATACCCGCACCTGATTAGGCGAAGCGCTACTCGCGACCGCCTTCCATTGCATGGCGTTCGTCGCCCAACACTTTTAAGGCCTGTTCCGACGTCAATTTAGAAGTCGGCGTCAGCAAGGTGACGACGATACCGACCACGAGCGAGCTGATCACCGCGGGAATAACCGGGTTGCCCCAAAACCCCTGGTAAAAATTAACCACAACCAGAGACGCTACCGACGCGGCCAACAGCGAGGCAATAGCGCCGGGGGCGTTGTAGCGCAGCCAAAAACGCCCGAGCAACCCACAGACAAAAAGCCCGGCCATAACCGTTGAAATCATGGTGGTGATATAACCGATAATATCGTTGGATAAAAGCGCGAAGCCGAGCGCCACCGCAATAATACCCAGCAGCGCCAAACGGGACTGATGTATCACGCGATTCTTGGGCGGCATTTTTCCGGTGACCATCGCATAGGTATCACGCATTAAAATGCTGACGCCGGCGATAGCATCGGAGCTGGCGCTCGACATTGTCGCCGACAAACCAGCGATGAGTACCACCACACCCACCGCCAGCGGCAACACTTCTGCGGCCAGAAACGGGAAGGCAAAGTTGCGGTTTTCTAACTCTGGGTTAAGCGCGTAGGCGCCCATACCGATAATGGCCGGCACGCATGAGAAAAAGACATAGAGCGTGCCCGATATATAAAACGATTTGCGCACCGAGCTCACCGTTTGCGCCGAATAGATGCGCTGGCGAAAAGAGGGAGTTGCCAGCACGCCAACGGCAACGACCAGCATCAGTGATACGGCGTGCAAGGAGCCGACAGCGTCGATTGCCAAAAAGGATATATTCTCCACCGGCTGCGCGTCCATCAGCGCCTGCCAACCGCCCACGGCATCCACCGCTAGCACGGCCATAAGAATAAACCCGAAGAATAATATGATCGCTTGCAGTGTGTCGGTCCACACCACTGCGTTGTAGCCGCCAATAATCACGTAAATTGCAAAGCTTACCGCGATGATAATTTTGGCCGTTTGCAATTCAACGTCCGCAATCCAGGCCAGGTACAAACCGCCACCTAAGATGTGTGCCCCCAACCAGCCAATACTGGCCACAAAAATAAGCACAGCCACAATATTCTTAACCCAGCGATTGGCACCTACATAGTAGGAAATCTCTTCGCTCATGGTCATAAATTCAAACTTACGCACCGGCGCAAACCACAAACCCAGCAGCAATATGCCCACAGCGCCACCTACACCGTACAGCATGCCCGCCCAGCCATTGGCATAACCAAAACCTACGGCCCCCATAGAGGAGCCGGTACCCACCATGGTTGCCACCGTAGTGCCAATGGTCAGAAATATTGGCAGGCCGCGACCGGCCAGCAGAAAATCCTCCCCGCTTTTATTATTGCGAGACACAAATAGGCTTAGCGCAATTAGACAAATAATATAAACGGCAAGAGCGGTTAAAAATATACTTGTATTCATAAAGTATTCGAAAGTTAGTGATTAAACTCAGGGGTTGTTATTCTGTGCTCGCCGGAATTCGGGGCGGGGTACGGGGTACGGGGTACGGGGTACGGGGTACGGAAAAGAATCACATATGTATTTTATTTCGTTCACTTCCCTCCGACTCATATTCCATTATTTCCCGTTGTAAGTTGCCTTCCTCAATCCCAGCCCTAGTATTTTTTCGTTTCCCGTACTCCGTCATCCGTTTCCCGTCTTACTCCGGCTGCTTATAACAAACCACACCCACTTCCACTTTGCAGTCAACCACCAGGTCGCAAACCGAACAAATACGGGCCGGTGGCGCTTCGCCAAACACTTGCTTGAAGACTTTGTTAAACGACTGAAAGTAACGCGCGTCGGTCAAAATAACGGTTAAATGAACCACATGCTCTTTACCGTAGCCGGCGTTTTTCATGATCTTTAAGCAGTTATCAATCGCCAATTGTGACTGCTCAACCACGGAGCCTTCTACAACTTCGCCATCTAGCATTGGGGTTTGGCCCGACACATAAAGCCAACCCGCCGCTTCGGCCGCCATGGCAAAAGGTAGATGCTGCCCACCGGTACCCATACTACCTTCCGCCCCGTATCGCGTAATACTCATACTGACTCCCACTTAATTTTCAATAAACAAATCGTAAATTTAGACAACTGTTTGGATACATTTAATAATTATGTTGACGCAGTAAAAACTCTCCACTGCGGCCGGTTTGCGGTTGGCCCGGCTGATAACTGAGCACGCCGTTGACCCATACTTTTTCTATACCTTCCGCTGCCAGTTTGGGCTCGGCGAAAGTGGCCTTATCTTTTATTTTTTCGGCATCAAACAATACTAAATCGGCGTGATTACCACAGCGAATTTCGCCGCGCCCGGCCAGTCGAAACTCTCTGGCAGACAGCCCCGTCATTTTGTGAATGGCTGTGGCCATATCAAACAATTTTCGATCGCGACTGTAGTGCGAAAGCACGCGCGCGAATGCGCCCCACAATCTTGGGTGTGGGTGCGGATCATTGGGCAAACCATCGGAGCCGATCATGGTGCGCGGGTACTGCAATATATTTTCTACATCGTTTTCATCCATGCAGTAGTAAACGGCACCCGCTGGCTGAAGTTTGCGGGCGGTATCCAGTAGACTGAGCTGCCACTGATCGGCAATATCGCGCAGCGTGTTGCCCGTCTTGTCTGGATGCGCGTCACTCCAGGTAATAAAAATATCGGTGTCTTCCGTTACCTGTGCCAGATCAAGCGTGCTGGAGCTCGCCGCATAGGGGTAACAATCACACGCGACCTGTTGCGTTTCGATTGCGTGCTCTATTTGCTCCAGCAGTTCACCACTGCGCCCCCAATTGCCTTTGCCCGCGCATTTAAGGTGGGAAATAATCAGCGGCACTTTGCCGCTGCGCGCGGTATAGAACGCCTCGCCCATGGCTTCCAAAATACCGTCAAACTCTGTGCGCAAATGCGTGGTGTAAATGGCGTCGGCGCTACCGAGCGCTTTTACCATTGCAATCACTTCTTCGGTTGTTGACTGTCTGGCACTGGCGTAGGCCAGGCCGGAGCTCATCCCCAGAGCGCCATCTTTGAGCGCGCCGCGCAATTGATCCACCATGGCGGCCAGTTCAGTTTGACTCGCAGCGCGATCGAGACGATCCATATGGTTATTGCGAATCGCGGTGTGGCCCACCAGTGCGCCGACATTGACACTGGGCTTGGCACTGCGAACTTTCGCTGCGTAATCGGCAAAACGTGGGAACGTAAATTGCGCTCGATCGCCCAGTAGGTTGAGCGGGTCGGGCGGGTCGCCGGCGAGGGTGACCGGGCTGGCACTGATGCCACAATTACCGACAATAACGGTGGTAACCCCCTGGCTGATTTTCTCCAGCATATGAGGGTTGTGCACAACGTTTAGGTCATCGTGAGTGTGGACATCGATAAAGCCCGGGGCGAGACATAGGCCCTGGGCGTCAATCGTATTCTGAGCGTCGGCCTCTAATGAGGCCTCTATGGCCGCGATAGTGCCATCAACAATGGCGACATCCGCCTGGCGGGGAGGCGCGCCGGTGCCATCGAAAACCAGCGCGTTTTTTATCAGGGTTTGATACAGCATAAATCTCTTCGCTGACAAACCCTACTGCAATCGCGAGAGTTTGCCTGTCAGTCTCCAAGCGGCAAACGATCTCTGCCTTGCTTGTGTATATCCAGTGTGTGTTTAATTCGGCGCAACGTCTCCCGGCTTTTGCGCTTGTGACGCACCGCCAACTCGGTGACCAAAACATCAACCGCCGCCAACATAACGTAGCGCGACGCACTGGGCTTAAAAATAAAATCGGTTTCCATGGACTCTATGGGCAACAAACAATCAACAGCGCCACCCAGGGGCGAATCTTTCGTCGTTATACCAACCAACTTGGCGCCGTAATCGCGCGCTATTTGTGCCGCCTCTTGTACGTCCGGGCTAAAACCCCCGGCAGAGAGACAGATAACCGCGTCATTGCCATCGAGCGTCGCCGCCGCCATGCGCATCAGCATAGGGTCGGAATAAGCCGTTGCCGTCAGTCCTAACCTAAACAGCCGATACTGGCACTCCTGCGCCAATACCGTGGAACCGCCACCAACACCGAACACTAAAATTTGTCGGGCACCGGCCAGTGCATCCACCGCAGGCTCAATAACTTCATCGGTAATCAGCGCAGCGTTCATCTCCAGCGCGGCCTGAACCGCCTCAAACACGGCGTGTTTTCCGTCGGGCTCTACCTGAACGTCGGTGTAGAACCTCTGCCCCACGGCAACCGACTGCGCCAGACGCAACTTCAAATCGCGTACATTCTTACAGTCTACGGCGCGAGCAAAGCGGGTGATGCTGGCCTCGCTGACACCGGCCTTGGCTGCCATGTCGCTGATACTGGACTCCGAAGCAAACTGTAAATCGGCCAGTATCATTTTGGCGATTTTTTGCTCGGCGTCTCGCAGCTGCCCATAAAGCGTATTAATACGGGATACGATATCCAGGTCGTGAGTCACTGGCCGCCCCCCTGCAGGTCTACAATTGCCTTAGGGGCCCAAATATTCAGATATATTATGCACTTAATGAAATTATGTATCAATGTTTGACCGCCACTAATGTTATTTAATATCATACCGTTCAATATAATTCATCTATTACAGCGTCGACTTGCATGACTTCATCTAATAATAGTGTATCTCTAAGCCAAAAGGGTGTCGCCAATGTGGGCAAAAACACGCGCTCGATGCTGGACGAAAGCATTAGCTTACCCGCCGCCGTATTGTACCAGCCCCGGCTGACACAGAATCTAAACTGGATGCAGAGCTTTGCCGAGCAACAGGGCGTCAAACTGGCACCTCACGGCAAAACCACGATGGCGCCGGCCCTATTTCGCCAGCAACAAGCGCAGGGCGCCTGGGGCCAAACGGTGGCCTCTGCCCAGCAAGCAAGCACTGCCAAAGATGCCGGCATTCATCGCATTATTATGGCCAACCAGCTGGTGGGCCGGGCCAATATGCAGATTATCAGTGAGCTTATAGCGGACACCGAAGTGGATTTTCACTGCCTGGTGGACAACGCTCTGAATGCCAAAGCGCTCAGTCAGTTTTATGCTGACGCGGGCCAGTCACTCAATGTCATGATTGAGATAGGTGTGCCCGGCGGGCGCTGCGGCTGTCGCAGCCAGGAACAAGCGCTGGAACTCAGTGCATTAATCGCCCGTTTACCCGCTCTTAAGTTATCGGGCATTGAAACCTATGAGGGTGTTATTGGCGGGCCAGATGCCCCCAGTAAAATTCACCAACATTTGCAATCGGTACTGACAACCGCCGAAGCGGTGCATGCAGCGGGTTACTTTGCAGAGCCTAAGGCCGTGATCACCGGCGCCGGTTCTGCCTGGTACGACCTGGTCAGTGACGTGTTCGGTAAGGCCGACCCGGATAAGTTTATTCCGGTCATCCGCCCCGGCTGCTACCTTATTCACGACCAAGGCATTTACCTGGAAGCGCAAAATAAGGTGCGCGAGCGGCTGGGAGACAGCTGTGCCGTTGAAGGGGATTTAGAGTCTGCCCTCGAGGTATGGTCGTATGTGCAATCGCTGCCAGAAGAGGGGCTCGCCATTGTCGCGCTGGGCAAGCGTGACTGCGCCTTTGACGCCGGGCTACCGCAACCCTCATTGCACTTTCGCCCGGGCACCGGCGTTCCCAAGCCCGCGCCATCTCAGTGGCAAGTGTTCCATATTATGGATCAACATGCGGCCATGAAAATTCCGCCCCACTGTGACCTGCAGGTGGGCGACATTCTCGCCTTTTCCACATCACACCCCTGCCTGACCTTCGATAAGTGGCGCCAGGTGCACATTATTGACGAACAGTACCAGCTACTGGACACCATCGATACCTGCTTTTAAGGCAACGAGCGAAGCCCCTATATGAAACTAATTATTGCACTCTCTGTACTGTTACTCGCGCTAGTTGCCTATGGCGACGACAGTGTTGCAGTGCCTGATATCGACCTTATGCCAATGCCACAAAGTGTTGCGGCCAGCGGCGAAGTATTTGCGCTGACTGGTTTGCCAGTGATTGAAGCGCCAGATGAGGCCAGCGAACGATTGCAGGCGGCTCTGGGACGCTTCGAACAACGCCTCAGCCAACAAACTGGGCTCACCACGGCGGGGGCAAAAATTGCGCTCAGCATTATTGTGGACGATAACGCTTACGACTTGCTGGACAAAAACGGCGAAGGCTACACGCTTAAGGTTGCCGCCACCGGCATTGAGCTCAGCGCCAACAGCGAGCGTGGCGCTCTGCACGGGCTGGAAACCTTACTGCAGCTTGCCGGAATCAGTACAGATCAGCAGCCGCAACTGCCGGTTGTGACGATTGTCGACGCACCGCGCTTTGCCTGGCGCGGCTTGTTGCTGGACTCGGTTCGCCACTTTCTGCCCATTGACGATATCAAACGCCAAATCGATGGTATGGCCGCCGCCAAACTTAATGTATTCCACTGGCACTTAACCGATGACCAGGGCTGGCGGCTGGAGTCGAAAACCTACCCGCGCCTGCACGAGGTTGCATCGAACGGCCAGTTTTACACCCAAGAGCAAGTGATAGATGTGATCGCCTACGCCGCCGCCCGTGGCGTTTATGTTCTGCCAGAAATTGATATGCCGGGCCACGCCAGCGCCATTGCCCTGGCCTACCCCAAACTTATGTCAGCACCCGGCCCCTATGCAGCAGAGGACCGCTGGGGAGTACACAAACCTTTGCTGAATCCGGCCAACCCCGAGGTGTACCAATTTGCTGAAGCTGTTTTGGGGGAAGTCGCCTCCCTGTTCCCATTCCCCTATGTGCACATTGGTGGTGACGAAGTTGACGCCGAACACTGGGAGACCAACCCAGAAATTCAGGCCTTCGCCAGGGCCAATAAGCTGGCCGATAGCCATGCCATACACGCCTACTTTAATCAGCGCCTCGCCGATATTTTAGGCGAGCTAAACCGTAAAATGATTGGCTGGGACGAAGTGCTGCACCCCGATTTGCCCGAAGGCACGATTGTTCAGTCCTGGCAGGGTCCGGATGCACTAGGCCGCGCTATTAACATGGGGTTTCCCGCACTTCTGTCGACAGGCTTTTACCTCGACCAACCGCAGTACGCCAGCTACCACCACCGGGTTAAGTTTGTGCCGCAAAAAATCGACATTGCAATCGAGCCGACAGCCTCTGAACCATGGCGCAGCTGGTCGTTCAAGGCTCCGCGCAAACGCGGCAGCGCGGTACAGGGGCACCTTACTCTTTTAGGCCAAGGCGAAAACCTGCGTGGATTTATCGACTTTAAAGGCAAGTCGCGTCAAACACTGAATAATGTCCGGGTCAACGGCGAACACATTAGCTTTAACATCGATACCTGGATGGGCCCGGTAACCGCTAACCTTACCGCTAAGAAAAGTGACTTGAGCGGGAGTTTATTGGTAGGCAATGCACCTTACGCGCTCACTGCAACGTTAGTAGCGACGAACACCATAGCTAACAGCCAGATACCCAAACCCGTCGCAAAAGACTACATTGGCGAAGATAAACTCGATCAAGTACTGGGCGGGGAAGCGGCGCTTTGGAGCGAAATGGTTGATCACACCAATCTGGACCTGCGGCTTTGGCCGCGCGGATTTGTGGTCGCAGAGCGACTTTGGTCTGACGCAGCCGTGACTGACGAAATGTCTATGCAGCGCCGCCTTAACGCAGTATCGATGTGGTCAGCGAAATCGGTAGGCTTACAACATTTCGCCCAGCAGCAAACCTTACTGGCCAAACTCGCCCCGCATCTTGCGGTGGATACGCTGCTGACCTTCAGCTCCGCAATCGAGCCTGCGCATTACTATCATCGCCACCACGAAAAATCGGAGAAAGAAACCTACTCCCGACGCGATTCACTCAACCGCTTTGCGGACGCACTGCCATCGCAAAGTAACCCAGCCCTACAATTTAGCCAACACGTTACACAGTGGCTGCACCAGCGTCATAACGACGCCTTAACTCAAAACACTCAACAACAACTCAACGTCTGGCAGGATGCCAGTATTGCCGTTGGCAAGAGTCAATCGATAGAACCCAATTCTGAATTAGCCCAGCTGAGCGAAAGTGTTGAAAAAGTCAGCTATGCCGGCTTAGCCCTAATGGCGCATTTACTTTATGAAAGAAATCTCAGTAAAGAACAACTTGAAAGCTTTGCCGGCACGCTAGAGCAGGCTCAATCAATACAACATGAAGTCATTATCGCGGCAGCCTTCGGCGTATCGCAATTACTCGATGCCGCCGACCTCAAAAGGAACAAACCATGAAACTTGAAAAGTCCAAAAGACTGAGTAGTTCGTTTCTGCTGTGTCTTGGCCTTACCGCCTGCGGACACGTATCAGCGGTAGATACTATAGACTGGGTTGAAGAAAATACCTTTACCCAAGGCATAGAAGGCCCCGTGGTGGGGGAGGACGGTCATCTATACGCGGTCAATTTTCAGCGCGAAGGTACCATCGGTCAAATCACGGGTCAAAATCAAGCCAGCCTTTGGCTCGCATTACCCGAGGGAAGCACCGGCAATGCGCTGCGCATTGCACCGAACGGGAATATGTACGTTGCCGACTACACTGGCCACAATATATTAAGCATCGACACCACAACCAAAGAAGTTGAAGTGTTCGCCCACAACAATCAAATGAATCAGCCCAATGATATTGCCATAAGCGCGGCCGGAATTGTGTTTGCCAGCGACCCCAACTGGGCAGAGAGTACCGGCAACCTGTGGCGCGCCGACAGCAAAGGAAAAACCACACTGCTCGAATCCAATATGGGCACCACCAACGGCATTGAGCTTGCGCCCGATGGCAAAACGCTCTATGTAAACGAAAGTGTACAACGCAAAGTTTGGGCCTACGATCTAGACGATCAAGGCAACATTTCCAACAAACGTGAATTCTACTCGTTCGATAACCACGGCATGGACGGCATGGCCTGTGACATTGAAGGCAATCTTTATATTGCTCGCTATGGCGCAGGCACTATTGCAGTGTTGTCCCCCAAAGGTGAGCTTATTAAAACCATCGCTCTCAACGGCAAACACCCCACCAATATTGCCTTTGGCGGAGAAGACAACAAACGAGCGTTTATTACTATGCAAAAGCGCGGCAATGTAGAAAGTTTTGTGAACGATATACCCGGTTACAAATAATTATTTATAGATTCCGAAAAATAGGAACGCATAATGAGCCAAACAAAAAATAGTGCCCTCAATATAATGGCAATAGCAATTTTATTGCCTCTAACGAGGATGGAATGATGTTACGTCAACGTATAGTAAGCATTTTAGCAGCACAGGGACTTCTTATAGCAGCGGGCTGCACCAACGCCCCGGACAAGCAAGTAAGTTGCGATATCCCCAACTGGCAAGAGCAAGGGCTTGCAGATGCCAGCTCAGGCGCCCAACCCGATATTATAAAAAATTATCAGGAAAGCTGTGGGACACAATTTTCTGGCGATAACATAAATGCCTATAAACTGGGTTTTTTCCTAGGCCTACAGCAGTTTTGCAGCTACGAGAATGGTTTCGAGTTAGGTTCGAAAAACAACATAAAAACTTACACTTGCCCAATGGAGCAGGCGGAAAAGTTTCGACAGGGGCAAAAAGACGGTTATCGTGAATATCTCGCGGCCACAGGTCAGGACAACAGCTTGACGCGAGTCTCCCGCGATTTTGAACACATCAAAAGACAGAACACTTTTGACAGCAATATGGGAGCGGGTGACGGTGCCTGGACCAGCACTTTCGAACCTCCAACGACTGGCCGCTAACTAATTGACCAACAAAGGAACTGTGTATGTAGTGTGCATGTCGCGCTTATCATGACAACCAAAAAGGCTGAAGTGCTCGCTCACGACGATCGAATGAATCAGCCCAATGACATTGCAGGAAGTGAAACAGGGGGGGGGTCGCCAGCGCCCCTCACTGGGCAGAAAGTACCGGAAACTCTTTGGCGGAAAAAACAACAAATGAGCTTCCATCAACACGCAAAAACGTGGCAACATGGAGAGCTTCGTTAACAATGTGTCAGGCTATAAACAGCCATCACATATAAAAAATATAACAGATATAAAAATGGAAATTATAAACCAATAAATCAGTAATCCCTGCACTTTCACGGCAATGGAAAACCAGTGTCTCCAACTAAGGATAGAATTATGTTTCGTCAACGCGTATTAAGTGTTTTAGCCGCACAAGGACTCATTATCGCTGCGGGCTGTAGCACCGCACCAAACAATCAGGTAAGTTGCGATATTCCCAACTGGCAGGAGCAAGGTATTGCAGATGCCAAATCAGGAACACAGCCCGATATTATAAAAAAATACCATAAAAGCTGTGGAGATCAATTTTCTGGCGATAATTTGAATGCCTATAAACTTGGTTTTTTTCAAGGTCTACAGAAATTTTGCACCTACGAGAATGGTTTCGAACTGGGATCAAAAAACGACATAGACTCTTACACTTGCCCAATGGAGCTGGCAGACACATTTAGACAGGGACAAAAAGATGGCTATCGTCAATACCTCGACGAGACAGGTCAATACAACAGCCTGGAGCGCGTTGTACACGATTTTGATGAATATGAACGGAAGACTGACTTTGATCGCAATATGGGGTTTGGTGACGCGGCCGGAGAACATTCATTCGACGACCCAACGATACCTGGCGGCTAACCGCCTTACCACCTGGTAACCATCTTACCAACAAAGGAACTGTATATGCCGAGAGTGTACATCACCCTTGTCACCCTTTTCTGTGGGCTAGCCTGCGCCTGTTCTGCGCAGGCGCTAAACCCGTCCAACACAGATGCGTGGCTAAGCCTTGAAATTCAAAGAAGTCAGATTGAAAGCGACTGGCTTGAAAGGAAAATATTGCTCGATCAACAACTTTACTTGCACAAAACCAAGCAAGAGGAGCTGCAAAGTAAAATTGAAATTAGCCAGACCACGCAAACGGATGCGCAGGAACGTCGATCCGATATAAATGAAAAAATGTCGGAGTATCAGGACAGTCAAAGTGAACTCATGACGTCTGTTGAGCAGTATACGTTTAAGGTTAATGGCTTAAGTGAACGCTTACCCCCGCCTTTACTCGAAACAATTGACGGCAAGCTTGAGGTGATGAATGACACCAGCGCCTCCGTCACCGACCGCTTATCGGCACTTATCGACAACGTTAAAAATATCAATAACTTTAGTGAGTCATACCATAAAACTGAAGGCCCTATACTCATAGGCCCGGACAGCTCACTGCATGTAACGCAAATTTATATGGGGATATCTTTTGCCTGGTATCTATCACCGGACAGTAGTGAATATGGTGTCGGCATGCCCACGGCAGACGGCTGGCAATGGATAAGCGCTGATAACACCAAACAAGATTTAGGTTTTAGTATTAGCACCAAAGAGATTCAAACACTCAGCGATGCACTGAACGGCCCAGACGGCAGCCAGTTTGTGAGCATACCCATTGCTATAAGGAAGAAGTAATGAAATCCGCACATTGTATAGCTTTGTTGATCCTATTGTTGTCACTTTACCCAATAAAGGGAACCGCCGAGCAACTGGATAACCCCGGCGTCTCGGCAAAGGTCGAGTCGGCCAAGAACAAATTAGATGACATTCAGAAAAACATTGATAGGGAAAAAATTGAGTACGCAAAACGTCTGGAAACACAAGACCGTAAAACCAGACTGCTAGAGAAAGAAATTAAGAAAATTCAATCCGCCGCAGACAATCAACTGATCTCTCTAGAGAAGTTACAAAGTGATTTGAAGCTGTGGGAGGATCAACACTATTATCAAAGAAATCTGTTAATAAACTTTCATCAGTACTACCAAGAATCGACCGACGAACCGGATCAGAACACCACTTTAGCGACTTTCTCAGGTGCACTGGATGATATTCGAAACAACCTATCACCACGCTGGCAAGAACAAACTATCACCAGTATAGGCGGTAAAAATATTAGCGCTGATGTACTTGATCTAGGCGTCCATCGCTACTTTATCAGCAACGAGGAGTCGGGATTTCTACAGGGACAAAAACCTCCGTTTAGAGCCCACTATTTATTCAGTGGCGATGACCATCAGGCAACTATCAACTTGCAAACGACAGGGCATACGACTTTGAAGATCGACCCATCGCAGGGCCGAGCAGTCGAGCTGGAACTGGCCGAGGAAAGTGTGTTGGCACACCTGGAAAAAGGTGGCGTTTGGATCATTCCGATTTTAGGCTTTGGTGCTATAGCACTCATCATTGCGCTCGGCAAGGCGGTTCAGCTGGTTCGCCTACCTAAGCTGTCTGAGAAAACCATGAACAACATTGAGACCTTATTGGGAGACAATACTGAACGGTCGAAAAAGCTACTAAGGTCTTTATCTGGCGAAATGGAGAATGTTTACTACGACTTGCTGCGAATTGTACTGGATCAACCCGCGTCAACCAGTCGCGACGATCTGCTTATCAACCGAATTCACAAAGAGCGCCGCACCTGCGAAAAGTTTTTAACCATCATTACGGTAACCGCTGCGGTATCTCCCCTACTGGGCCTATTAGGTACGGTATCGGGCATGATTGAAACATTTAAGATGCTCTCGATTTTCGGAAATAGCGATCCTGTGGCGATTTCCGGCGGCATTTCTGAGGCACTGGTCACTACCGAGCTAGGCCTCATAGTGGCCATTCCCGCTCTGGTCACCGGGGCTCTATTAAGTCGACGCGTAAAATCTCACCTGCATCAGGTAGAAGAAACCGCCATCGCCATGAACGCAAAATCGGCGGCCTAATCATGGAAGCCATTAGCGAACAAATACTTGCAACCCCGGTGCTGTGGCTAATTATAAGTCTGGCAATTGGCTGCTACACCATCCTTATGTATTTGTGCTTTTTCAGCAAGCGCAATCCAGCCTGGCTCAAGCTCGTAGATTCGTGGCGCACTAGCCTAAAGGCGATGGCTGGCGCTCTTCCTTTGCTGGGCTTGCTCGGCACTATTACCGGACTCATGTCAACCTTTTCTACACTGGCAACCGGCATATCCGATATTCAGTTACTTATGGCGAGCGGCATTTCAAGCGCACTGACAACGACGCAAGCGGGCATTGCTTTGGCCGTACCCGGTATTTTGCTTTGCACGCTGCTTAATCGAAAGCGTGCGAAGTTTTACGACTCGGAGATGGCATAATGCAAAGGGATTTTAGGCAGCGTTTAGAGTCTGAAGAACAAACCGATATTGATCTGGCGCCACTGCTGGATGTTGTCTTCATTCTTCTCATATTTTTCATCGTGACCTCTGTATTTATCAGAGAATCTGGCGTTGACATAGACAAGCCTTCGGCGGCAACTGCCCAAGAAAAAACCGACTCCATTATTATTATCGCAATCACCGACAATAACGAGGTTGTTTACGGCGGCCAAAACATTGGACTTAACGGGGTGCGAAAAACCGTAACTACGGAACTGAGGCGTTCGGACAAACCCGTGGTCATACAGTCAGACAAGTCGGTTTCCACCGATATGCTCGTCAAGGTAATTGATCAGATCAAGCTCGGAGGCGCAACCGATGTCAGCATCTCCACAGAACTTTAGCTTCACATTTTCCCGCCGGGAGTTAATACCACTGCTATTAGCCTTTTTAGCGGCTGTGGCTTTAACCTTTTTTACTCTTGGCGTTATTTTCTATGACGGCAACCCTGAGCCCAAAAGCTCATCGCAAAAATTACGTAAGATTAGTTTTGCACCAACCCCACCTCCACCGCCACCACCGGTTGAGAACACACCGATTGAGGATCAGGTTCAGCAAACACTGAGTAGCAACTTGACCAACATGACGGCCAGTACCAGCGTCGCCTTTTCGCAAAAGCCCAATATTCTCAATACCACTTTGAACGAAATACCAGAATTGAATTTGAACGACTATCAACTGGACTTTAGCGGTGAGTTAGAGGGCAGCCTGCAGGCCTACGATGTCGAAGAGCTGGATGAAAGGCCTAAAATTTTGTCCAGTAGAAAGTCTATGATTCCTTCCGAGCTCACTAAAAAAGGCATAAATTTTGTAGAAGCGCAAGTCGACATTCTTATTGATCGCTATGGGGACGTCCACATTAAACGCATTGTTGACCCGGGATACAACGAAATGGTCCCCGTCATCAGAAGCCATATCGACGCACTTAAATTTAGCACACCCCTTAAAAATGGTGCTCCGGTCAACGCCGAGTATTTGTTTATCATAAGATTTAGAGTATTTAAGTAAAAGGACGACTATGAAATATTTACTTTCACTGATATTGCTTTGCAGTGTTGGAGCACAAGGCATATCCGTTCAGGAGCAAAGCCCCGACGTCAAGATTACGCTGGCGCCAACGGAGTTTGTTATCCCGCGCTTCTCAAACCCCTTTTCCAACCGAGAGAGCAGTATTCCACCACACGAGTATGAGTACGCCGATTCTTTGAGAGCTCTACTCGATGCGGACGATAAACAAGAAGCACTTACGTCATTAAACACTCTGTTTGAGTTTGAAATGAGCCCGGCGCTCTTGCATCTTAAGGGTCAAATTTACTTCGCGCTGGAAGACTATAAAAACGCCGAAACAACTTTTTTAATGGTGTTGGCCCGTGTACCGCAGTTAGTGCGGGGTCACAGTGACATTGGCCAACTGTATTTGGTAACCAATCAGCTGGAAAAAGCCCGCAAGCATTTTTCTCTCGCCGTTAAATACGGTGAGTACAATCCCATAGTACTGGGCCAGCTCGGCTACCTTAATCTACAGCTTCACAATCCTATGTCTGCCGTTATGGCTTATCAAACTGCGCTGACTATGGAGCCCGACAACAAACAATGGCAAAACGGCTTACTGTCTGCGTTATCGCTGTCCGGCCAAATCCAGAGTGCGTCTTCGCTGCTCAATGAAATGATTAAACAGACGCCGGATGACGTCAACCTTTGGCTTAACCGGGCATTTAACTACCTCAACCAGGATGATTACTTCAACGCTCTTTCCAGCCTGGAAACCGCCATGGAGCTTGGCGAGAACACACCCGAGAACGTCTTAGCCGCAATTCGACTGCATTTCCAACTGAGCAGTCACGCCAGAGGATACGAGCTGGCAACCACGTATTTTTCCGAACATGGTATGCCCGTAGACATCGCGTACGAGGTGACGAACTGGCTAACCCACTACGAAAAATTTAACGAAGTAGAAGCGGTACTTAATCAGCTGCAAAAGAATGGGGATCTCAGTCAAGCAGAGATGGCTGTACTGGCTTCACGACGCGCTGTTTTGCTTCACCAAAGAAAACAAATCGATGCAGCTAAGAAACTGCACGAACAAGCCTTAGCATTGGCCCCCGCTGACGGCAAAATACTGCTCGATGCCGCGAAGTTTTACTTTGCCATTGACCAACTCGCCAGAGCGGACACTCTGTATTCCCGCGCCAAGTCATTCCCGCAAAGCCGACAGCACGCCATGCTAGGTCAAATAAAGGTCTACATTGAACTTAAGGAGTACCCACACGCCCTGCGTTTAATGCGAGATACCTATCAGGAATTTCCGGGCTTGTATGAACTTAAGGACAATATTGCCTTGCTGGAATCCACCATTGCAGCGCAAAAGCTCTAGGGAGCCTCTGATTAAGTCCTCAGTGGCCTCTGGCTTACAGAGCTTTTCGAGGTCAAGGCGGCGATCCGATGGCGTGCCGATAGCCCGGTGAGGGGAGCCAACACAGAGATCGGAAAGCTCTGCAAGCCCCGAGGGGCGCGGCCAAAACGTCCATCCGCTGTGTTGCACCTCTTGCCAAGGACTATGGCCATTGCCTGCGAAGCGCGCCTTGCCGAGTGAACGTTTTGACTCGCGCAGAGACCACTGGAGACTAGATCAGAGGCTCCCTAGCAGGCTGCTGAAAAACCCCATGCATGCTTGCATTATCAAACAGTCAGCCGCCCAACGCTGCCTCTAGTGTGGGCGTCTGCGGGCTTTTACTGTCCGACTAACGCGAGAAAAAGAGGGTGTAAATCAGGAGCAGGTATAGCCCGTACTGCAACGTATAGTAAAGGCGCGCGTTATACGCTTTGAGCTTTTTACCGAGTGATCGCACTTTATAAACCCGCCCAAACACTCGATTCAACCAGCCGACTTTATCCCCGGGCAGGTTTTTAGTGACGGTAGCTGACACCACGGCCCGAGAAAACAAGTGGTTAAAGCCATCAACCCAGGCTTGCGTCACTGGCCGTTTGACGTCTAGAAAAAGAACAATCCGATTCTGGTCGGTTTTATTCTCTGCATAGTGAATGTAGGTTTCATCGAACATCACCGCTTCGCCGTCGCGCCAGTGATACTTTTCACCGTCCACATCGATATAGCAATCTTCACTGTTGGGGGTTACCAGGCCCAAGTGATAACGAAGCGATCCGGCATAGGGGTCGCGATGCTTTACCAAACGCGCCCCCGGCGGCAACATAGCAAACATGGCGCCTTTCACATTGGGAAGCTTTGCCAGTAACTCGCAGGTTTTAGGGCACAGCGCCCGTGCCGACGCCACGGGATCGCCGTACCACGAAAGATAAAACCGCTTCCAACCGGTGCGAAAAAAAGAATTAAAGCCTAAATCGTCCAGGTCCTTTGAGGCCTTAATTTCACTTTGCTCATGCAGGCCCAAGGCTTCTTCGCGAATCACCTGCCAGTTGTCTTGCAGCAGGGCCAGCTCGGGAAAATCATCTAAATTAAGGTAGGGCCGATTTTTGACAGCCGAGAAACCGTAGAACAAACAATTGATTGGCGCTAACAGATTGGAGTGATCGGTCAGCCGGCGGGTCAGCTTTTGGTGGCGAACTCTACCGCGAAACTGCACATAAACCGCACAGATAACAAAAATACTGAATATTACTATGCCCACAGCTACATCTCCTTGTGAGTAATACAAAGCGCATCCAGACCATAGGCCCAGAGCTTGTTAATATTTTCGTTGGAATTATTGGAATAGTTTGGCCGGCAGCCGAGTGGCCACCAGAGTTTTAAATTATCTTACCCTGACGCAAACAGCAAGAGAGCTAATGCGCCATTAACATTTTTATTACAATTGCTGATCGACCGCCGACACCATGGCCGCGATACCACCGGTTTTTAATTTCGCCACCAGTTCGGCCAGAGCGGCCAGCTGGTCGACAGCAATAGTGTTCTTAGCGTCTGGTGCCAGTCGGCCTTTACTGATCATAGAGTCGACGAACTCCCGGCTTACGCCCAGGTATTCGGCGCTTTCGTCGATCGACAAACGGGTCTTCATAGGGCTATCACCTTGCTACTTTGACAATGGGGGCAGGCGCAGTGTTCGGCGCGAACCCCCTGTGCCATAATACTCGCTTTCATTCACCCTTGCGCACTTAAGGTAAACACGCCCGCCATGAGTAAAGGAATTCTATACACTGTTTCTGCCCCCTCCGGCGCAGGTAAAACCAGCCTGGTACAGGCACTGGTAGAGTCCAACCCGGAAGTCTGTGTTTCGGTTTCCCACACTACACGGCCTATGCGTCCCGGCGAGCATAATGGTGTCAATTACCATTTCGTCAGTCACGAACAGTTTGCAAGCATGCTTGAGCAAAGCGCCTTTCTGGAGCATGCGGAAGTTTTCGGCAACCTCTACGGCACGTCACAACACTGGGTAGAAGATACTCTTACCAGCGGTATGGACGTCATTTTGGAGATCGACTGGCAGGGCGCGGAGCAAGTGCGCAAACTTATGCCCGACACCGTCAGCCTGTTTATTCTGCCCCCCTCATTGCCAGCATTGCAGCAGCGGCTGACAGGCCGGGGCCAGGACGACCCAGCGGTGATTGAGCGCCGCATGAATGAAGCGATTAATGAAATCTCGCACTATATTGAGGCCGATTACCTGATCATAAACGACGACTTCACAGTTGCGTTAGCTCAGTTTCAGGCTCTTATCACCAGCCAGCACTTGCGCCAACCTGTGCAGTCAGACCGTCATCGGGCCTTACTCAGCGAACTGTTAAGTGAGCAGGCATTGTAAATATCGAGAAAGGTCTTTTCCTGCTGGGCAATTTGTGTACAATACGTCCCCCGCTCGCGACCGCCCTCACTGGCTCTTAGCGCCATATTGACGCATAATAGCCCCAAAGGCCGCGATTATCGCGAGCTCCCTATTTTAAGTCTCACGAAACGGAAACACTCATGGCACGTATTACTGTTGAAGATTGTCTCGATCATGTCGACAACCGCTTTGAACTGGTTATGGTTGGTAGCAAGCGCGCTCGCCAAATCGCTGTGGGCGGTAAGGACCCTCACGTACCCGAAGAGAACGATAAACCAACGGTTATTGCTCTGCGTGAAATCGAAGAAGGTTTTGTTGATGCCAGCATTTTGCTGGAGCGCGACGAGCCAGCACCGGCACCGCAAATGGAAGAAAACAGCTTCGAGCAACAATCTCCTATGTAACGCCGCTGAACCGATCGGAGGAATCATTTGTTAACCATTGAGGCACTGAGCCACCGGCTTTCGTCCTACTTGGAACCCCCTCAGATCGATCAGGTCAAGCGTGCCTATTTTTACGCTGAACAAGCGCATGATGGGCAAAAACGCCGCTCGGGTGAGGATTACATCACTCACCCGCTCGCGGTCGCGGATATTCTGTCCGGCATGCACATGGACCATCAAAGCCTGATGGCTGCCATGCTGCACGATGTCATTGAAGACACCGGCATTCCCAAAAAAGCCATTTCCAAACAGTTTGGTGACACCGTCGCCGAATTGGTTGACGGCGTCAGTAAGCTCACTCAAATCGAATTTGAATCCCACGCTGAAAAACAGGCCGAGAACTTCCAGAAGATGGCGCTGGCCATGGCCAACGATTTACGCGTAATTTTGGTGAAGCTCGCCGACCGTTTGCATAACATGCGCACCTTAGGGGCTATGCCGCCGCACAAGAAACGCCGCATTGCCAAGGAAACCCTTGAGATCTACGCCCCCATTGCCCACAGACTGGGGATGAATGACTTACGCCTGGAATTTGAAGATCGCGGTTTTTACGCCATGTACCCACTGCGGGCAACGCGTATGCAGGCCGCGCTCAAAACCGCCCGGGGCAACCGCAAAGAGCTGGTTGAACAAATTCAAACCGCCATTGAAAAACGCCTGGCCCGCGAAATGATTACCGCGGTCGTGATCGGCCGTGAAAAGCACCTGTACAGCATTTATCAGAAAATGCGGCAGAAGAAGAAGTTCTTCAAAGAGATCATGGATGTCTACGCCTTCCGTATTATTGTGGACAGCGTCGATGCCTGCTATCGGGCACTGGGCATGATCCACAATCTGTACAAACCGGTGGCCGGAGAATTCAAAGACTATATTGCGATTCCCAAGGCCAACGGCTACCAATCGCTGCACACAGTGTTGGTGGGTATGCACGGCGTGCCGATTGAAGTACAAATTCGCACCAAAGAAATGGACGAAATGGCCAACACCGGCATTGCCGCTCATTTTCTCTACAAATCCAACAGCGATGACACACTGAGCAGCAGCCACAGCCGCGCCCGCCAATGGGTACAAGGCCTGCTCGAAATGCAACGCCGCGCCGGCGATTCGCTGGAGTTCATCGAAAATGTGAAGATCGACCTGTTCCCGGATGAGGTCTACGTATTCACACCCAAAGGCCGTATTGTGGAGCTACCCCATGGGGCAACGGCGGTTGACTTTGCCTACGCTGTGCACACCGATATCGGCAACACCTGTGTCGCCTGCCGCATTAACGGTCGACTCGCGCCCCTATCGCAGCCACTGCAAAGCGGACAAAAAATCACCATCATTACCGCACCGGGTGCGCAGCCCAACCCAAATTGGTTGGACTTCAGTATTTCTGGTAAAGCGCGCAGCTCCATTCGCCACTTTTTGAAAAATCAACGTCATCACCAGTCAGTGGCGCTGGGCAAAAAGATGCTCAGCCGCGCACTGGGTGACCTGGACATTGATGTTGACAACCTTACCCCAGAACAAAATGACAAACTGCTACAAGCGACTGGCTCTCACTCGCTGGAATCACTTTTTGAAGAAATAGGGCTGGGCAATCGCATAGCCTACGCTGTCGCCAAACTGTTGCAACCCGATGCGGACATTGACCCGCGCGGTGGTAGCATTTATTCGCCGCTGACCATCGACAGTTCAGACGGCGTACTGATAACCTTTGCTAAGTGCTGCCGCCCCATTCCCGGCGACCCGATTATTGGCCATATCAGCTCGGGCAAAGGCTTGGTTATTCATCAGGAAACCTGCCATAACTTAGCGGAAATACGTGACAACCCGGAAAAAATTAGCCATGTAAACTGGGCCCCCACGGTAACCGGTGAATTCCTGGTGGATATACGGGCCGAGGTTGAATCCGAGCGCGGTATTATCGCTACTCTCGCTACCCGCGTCACCGAACAGGGAGCGAGCATCGAACATATTCACGTCAATGAACGCGATGCCCACAACAGCGTTATCAACCTGTGTATTGGAGTGCAAAACCGTATTCACCTGGCGAACATTATGCGCCGGGTCAGGAATTTGAGTTTCGTGATTCGCATACAGCGGGCAAAAAATTAGTCCTGTAAATCGGCTAAATCATCAGTCACAAAGTATTACATTTCACCAGGCACTCTTCGCGTTAGACTGTTAACACATGCAACTAACATGGAGATTTTGCATTGATGGTGAAGCTATGGATGAGACTGTTCGTATGCATCGCGCCGGCCTACCTCGGCGCCTGTAGCGGTGGCGACGACATTGACAATATCGCCGGCTGCGGCGAACCGCCGCCACCTCAGGAGTACTCCATTTCACAATACCAGGTCGAGGCGGTTGTGCATGATGAAGCACTCAGTGATCTTACGTTCGGGGGCGGCTCCGTCGTCGGCGAGCAGCCGGTCGATTGGGCACATCTGGGTATCGAGCTTAACACCGAGCGCGACTATTTTTTAGTTCAGCACAATGCACCACAGCCATCGCGATTTAGCCTGTTTGGACAGGCTCATGCCTGTTCGTTCGCAGGACCACAACCCGCTGAAAAGATCATTCGCGTCGAGGTGGTTAGCGACAATGCCTATACCGACGACTACCCTGCGGGCACGGATTTAAGCGCGCTGACCTCGCTTTATGACAGAGCGTATCTGGACGGTGTCGCATCGCTTGCTGACTATGAATACACACCGGCCCCCGCCCGCGAGTGGATAAAGTTCTTCTTTACCGAGCCCCCACAATATCAACGGCAAAGATTTACCGTAACGATAGAACTCGACAGCAATAATACCTTCGTAGTCACGACACCAGAAGTCTACCTAGTTAACGAATAATAGAAGCCCTTGCTATCAGGTTACTCTAGCAGCAACTGTGTTCCCCCCCCCTCAGTGCAGCTGCATTCAAATTGGCCCAATAATTTGCCGTCATTGCTAGACAACACCCGACTGCTGTGCAACTATTATCCACTATTGCGACAGTGTTCACACGCAATCCGTGAAACACCGCACACATTCCCCGGGGAGCATCAAATATGTTACGAAAGTTACTCGTTTCGAGCGCGGCATTGGGCTTGGCGCTACTGACACCAATATCCATGGCACAAAGCGTCGGCACTGGACCACTTGCCGGTGCGGCGAGCCTACCCGCTAACAATAACTTTGCTCTCGTATTAACGATGCTGGCTGTGCTGGTGGCAGGTGTTTGGGCGCTACGCAACCGCAATGGCCGATGGCTACCCGCTATCATCGCCCCTACCTTAATTGTTACTTCGGCTGCCGGCTTGATTTACAGTCACAAAATTCAAGCCATTAACCCTCCAGTTGCGGTGTCACTGACGAACCCCAGTGGGGAAGTTATCGACTTATCTGCGTCATATCAGCAAGGTAACCAGTACTTTGAACTGACTAACAACGCAGGCGTATCCTTGCGAATTAAAACTATCACCCAGCCGGCCTGTGGAATCGGCAAATCCGATATGGAAGCTCAAACCAAACCAAACCCAGATACACCTGCCTTACTGGAAGCTCCAGGACTGCCTACATGCGAAGTAGGAAGCGTATTGACACAAGGTGCAGGTTGCTCAATTAATTTTGTACCATCCTGTATCCCAACCTGATCGTATTGCCAACCAAAGGTAAAGTTCCCTCCCTTGGTTGGCACTAATGCGCTTTCAGGGATAACCGTCGCGCTAAGATAAATACTCGTTGCACATTCCGCACTATGCATAGCACTATCTTATTCTCTGTCTATGGCTTAACGCACTAGCACAGGCCCTCATCGCAGCTATAACGCTAGCGTAAGGCAATAGTTTTTCACTCAAAGGCGAGAACACCAAAACTACTGCCAATTCAAATGGCCCTCGTCGCGAGCAAAAATTACAAATGGTTTATACTTTTATTAAATCAAAGTAGCGTGGAGTTGGGACCTCATAAATGGCGCATTCCCAGCTTATAGACTCTTCAGATCCCGAAACTGCAAACTTTGCCGGCGCGACATTTCCAACGTCACCCCTGATGTAAGAGTGACTTCTACCGCCCCGCCCACCGATGTACTGACATCGGATATATTATTCAAATTTATCAAAAACTGCCGATTAGCCCTAAAAAACAAGTCGACTGGCAGACGCTGTTCCAGCTGATTTAGCGAGCGTCGAATCATCGGTTTATTTTCATCAAAGTAAACACGGCTATAATTGCCAATTGATTCAACAGCTACAATTTTTTCCACAGGTACAAACCAACACTGATCTCCATCTTTTAAGAAGACTTTATCCGCCCCTCCTAACGTAGGCTCCGTCTCAGTGCCGGTATATTCTGAGCGCACTTTGTCGACGGCCTGGCGCAGGCGATGAGGTTCAATCGGCTTGAGGAGATAATCAATAGCGGACACGTCAAATGCTTTCAAGGCATATTGATCAAAGGCAGTTACAAAAATTATATGGGGTCCCGGGTCGAGCTCTTGCAAAAAATCAAACCCACTTTTTCCCGGCATTTGAATGTCTAGAAAAACAACATCCGGACCAAGCTCAACACTTTTCTTTAACGCCTCATCCGCGCTTGACGCTTCCCCAACAATGTTGATGTCTTCATACTCAGACAACAACTGACGCAACTCAACGCGCGCCAATCGTTCATCATCGACAATCAGTACTTTCATGATTGCGCGCCCCAACTCATTCTTGCCACCACTTGGTCTTGCTTCTGTTCCAACTCCAAACCAGCCTGCGGCCCAAAAACCTGCTCAAGCCGCGCCCGTGTATTTGGCAAACCCGTCCCGGTTGAATGCTCACCAGATGCCGTTTCGCGCAAGTGACCCGAGTTAATAACCTCTACCTCTATCCAGCCCTGGCGTTTCTCGATTTTCACTGAAATTGATCCGCCCTCAGGCCTTTGTGCCAAACCGTGCTTTACAGCATTCTCAACCAGTGTCTGAATGCTCATGGGCAAAACAGGTTCGTCATGCAATCCTTCGGCGACTGAAAACTGATAGTTTAATCGATCTTCAAAGCGCACTTTTTCCAACTCCAGGTAGGCCCGAACTGCGTCCAATTCTTGTTGCAATGGCTGCGTGTGCTGCTCAGAGTCACGCAAAGAATAGCGCAATAAACTCGCCAACTGGGTAATCATTGATCTTGATTTTTCCGGGTTTTCAAGCACAAGAGCGCGCACACTATTTAACGCATTGAACAAAAAGTGCGGATTGAGCTGATTCTTAAGATTGGCCAACTGCGACTCTTTCAGAATCAACTCTAATTGCAATTTTTCCATCGTCTCTCGCCTGCGCTTTAGGGCCACGTTGATGCCGAAGTACAGCATCACCCACAAACTGAGGACAACGAAATAGTAATAGTACCAAAACAATGTCGCCGCAACGCTTATGCTTTGTAAGTCGTAAAAGTGCAGCCAGCCAATATGGAGCACAAAAATAATAAGTGACTCCCATATTGCAGCACAAATCACCACAAGCAGTAGAATTTTGCCAAGTAAAGGCAGTAATGCCAATTGTTGCAGCCACCTGCGAAGAAACAAGGTGCGCATTGTATGACTCACAACCAACCCTACTGCCCCAATAAAAACACCGTTCACAACACTGACGTTACTGAGCGGCATACTCATAAGGGTAAATAATATGTGCGCGACTGAGAAAAGCGACCAGGCGATTATTTGCACCAAATAATAAGTATGATTTTTTGTCATTAGGGCTACACCTGATTCACCTACGCGGCGTCCGCGTTAGGGTTGATGATGCAAATATGAATCGATTGCCTCAATTGTCCATTGCGGATCGTCAAGCATGATAAAGTGCTTAGCACTGGAATGCATCTTGATCGTAACATCTGGCACATTCTCGTACTGCACCGAAAAATTGTGACGAACCGTATCCATTGTGCCACCCATATCTTTTGCGACTGTCCAACTTCCGAGCACCAAAGCAGGGGATCTTATGTCAGCAATCTCATCGCGCAAGTCAGTAGTAAACATTTCATACATTGCCTGACCGGTCATCTTAGGGTCTGAACTCATACTCCACTCAATAATGGTTTCAACGTCAGACGCCTCACTGACCAAGCCTGGCAAGCTCTGCTGATAATACTGAAGCCGGCCTTGCTCAGGCGAGTTGAGAATACCCTGACGCTGCTGCTCGGCCATAGGCTGCATCGACGCTTCGGTTGCCATGGGGTTAAAGGCCAACGGAAAGAAGGGCAGCGAGTCTATAATAATTAACTCACCCGTCTGCTCGGGCTGGCTACTGGCCACCCAAAGTGATACAAACCCACCCAGGCTGTGCCCCATCATAATTGGCTTAGACAGGTTTTTATCGTCGATATAATCGAGCAAATCAACTTTTACCTGGTTCAACGAAGCCTCACCGTTCAAGGGGTTTCCCGCAAAACCGTTAATATGAACTAAGTGCAGTTGGTAATTTTTCTGGTAGTGCGCCTGCAAATCAGCCCATACCGCCGGCGAGCTATTCAGCCCCGGGATAAGAATCATTGGCTTCCCTTGTCCAACCACTTCCACGTCGAAACTGCGCTCTGCCGCCTCACTCATATTTGCCGCGGCAATTGCGACACCCAAAACAGCCATGACCGATACTTTTAAACCTTTCATCGTTACTCTCCTTGCGTTTGATTAAGTAGGTTTAGAATAAGGGTGGGAGCGCCGTCATTGGGGCAATATGTGATTAGCGGTTGAGACACGCCATGGGCGGTGCGATTAAATAGTAATACGTGGTTTGTGCCAGTTTGGTGACCGGTGCGGATGGGTTTATACTTAGCCGTTTTTACAGCGTTGGAAAAATCATGCCGAACAAAGCCGTTATTCACACTGAAAATGCCCCGCAAGCTATTGGTACGTATTCGCAAGCGGTTAAGGTCAATGGAACTGTTTACCTGTCTGGCCAAATTCCACTCGACCCAGCCACTATGGAGCTGGTCAGCGACGATTTTGCGGAGCAGGCCGAACAGGTATTTAAGAATATCGCAGCCGTTTGCGCCGAAGCCGGTGGCAGCCTTAATGACATAGTGAAATTGAACATCTACCTCACCGACCTGGCCAACTTCCCCATTGTCAACGAAGTGATGGCGCGTCACTTTGACGAACCCTATCCGGCGCGAGCCGCTATTGGTATTAGCCAATTACCCAAAGGGTCGCAGGTTGAGGCGGACGGCATTATGGTGACTGCGGGATAATCTCACTAAAACCCGCCCTAAATGTGGGGTAGCGACACTCGAAGCCTGCGGCGCGCAAGCGCCCGCTGTCTATTCGCTTATTGCGATGTGTGACCACTTGTTCATTGAGCGGTTGCACCTGAAGCCGCTCAGCCAACCAACGTACAACCTCTGCCTGCGTGGGTGCCTCACCATCACTCACCAAATAGACCGACTCAGGCTGCTGCATTTCATAGAGTAAAAAGTCCAGTGCCCGGGCGGCATCCTCAACGTGTATGCGATTCGTAAAATTGGACGCGGGTGCGATTAAACCATCGCGCACACGCCCGAGTAAGCGCTCGCGGCCGGGACCATAAATACCTGCTAATCGCGCCACAGTAACGGGCAGCTTCGCATTTCGCAGCACATTTTCCGCCTCCAGAACACGAGTACCGGCGTAACGGCTGGGTATGGTGAGCGAATCTTCATCCACCCAACTGCCATCGGACTGACCATAGACCGACGTACTACTGACAAAGACTATCTGCCTGGGCTGCGGCACACCGCGCAGGACACTGACCAGATTTTCACACAGTGAAACGTATCCGCGCCGATACCCGTCATCTGAGCGCTCAACCGGAGTCGGTGTTAGCACAATGCGGTCAAAGCCTGCCGACAGCACCTTTCGCAATGAAGATACATCGGTATAGTCGGCGGCTACGTACTGTATTGCCGGGTGCAGCCCGGCCGGCACATGTCGTTTAATGCCGGTAACTCGCACCGGGCGTTGGCACACGTTGTGTGCCAAGCGGCGACCCAGATCACCACAACCAATTATTAATAGTTTTTCGCTATCCATTTTGTTAGATTATTCACATTTGCTGAATGTTTGATACTACCGAACCAAGAACCCACTAGGGCCGCCATGACACTGACCGAATTACGCTATATCGTCACTCTCGCTCAAGAACAACACTTTGGTCGCGCTGCCGAACGCTGTTTTGTCAGTCAGCCCACCTTGAGCATTGCCGTAAAAAAATTGGAAGAAGAGCTTGGAGTGGCACTGTTCGAACGCTCTAAGTCGAGAGTTTCAGCGACGCCGCTGGGAGAAAAGATTGTCGCACAGGCCAACCTGGTACTGGAACAAACTTCCGCCATTAAAGATCTCGCCAACGAGGGCAAAGATCAACTATCGAGCCCGTTGAGCATTGGCGCGATTTTTACCATAGGGCCTTACCTGTTACCGTTTTTTATCCCCGAGCTGCAAAAAGAGGCAAGCTCGATGCCTCTGTATGTAGAAGAAGGCTACACCGCCACGCTGCGCAATAAACTGCGCAAGGGCGAACTGGACGTGATTGTGGTGGCACTGCCCTTCACTGAAGCCGATGTGGTCACGCAGCCTTTGTATGAAGAGCCCTTTGTGGTGTTAATGCGCAAGGACCACCCACTCGCCGCACTCGACAGCATTGCCCCCGACAGCCTCGATCAGGAAGAAGTGCTGCTGCTGGGAGAAGGCCACTGCTTCCGCGATCAAGTGCTGGAAACCTGTCCCAACCTAAAAATGTCTATGGAAAATGGGGCCAATACCGCTCATGGCAAAATCCGCACCGCAGCGGAGGGCAGCTCTTTGGAGACGTTGCGCCACATGGTGGCCTCGGGCCTGGGCATCACCATCTTACCTGTGTCAGCGGCCAGTACCGCGGGATACAGCGAAGACGTAATGGTGACTCGCCCATTTTCTGGCAACGGCCCCAAACGTACCGTCGCCCTTGCCTGGCGGGCTAGCTTTCCGCGCTTTAAAGCCGTAGACGCTCTGCGCGGCGCCATTCGGCGCAGCCAGCAAAATAACTCGCTGATTTCACTCATCAATTAACAGCCATGAATTCGGGCTCTTCAGCTCTGGCGGCAAAGCCGGTTACCTCCTTAAAAGGGGTGGGACCAGCGCTGGCCACCAAACTTGAAAAACTCGGCATATCCAGCGTTGGCCAGTTGTTGTTTCACTTGCCTAATCGCTACCTTGACCGCACCCGGATTCAAGCAATCGGCAGCTTGCAACCGGCCTCTAGCGCGGTTGTCGAGGCCGAAGTACGGGTTTGCGACGTGGTCTATGGGCGCCGCCGAACACTGGTTTGCAAAATTCAGGACCATTCCGGAATACTGACACTGCGCTTTTTCCACTTTACGGCGGCACAAAAACAACGTTTGGTGCCCGGTGCCCAAATTCGTTGCTTTGGGGAGCTACGACGAGGCGCTACAAGCCTGGAAATGGTTCACCCAGAGTACGAACTGGTGGACCAGAACAGCCCCAAACCGTTGGCTCAATACCTGACCCCCAACTACCCCGCGACAGAGGGATTAACTCAGCCGAGGTTGCGAGTTCTTATCGAACAAGCGCTGGAGCAACTGGAACAGCAGCCAATAGCCGAACTTTTACCCGCTCAGATTACCCAAGCGCTGGGCCAAATTCCGCTTGCTCAAGCGCTGCAATTGCTGCATAAACCACCGGTGGGTACTGACCTACAGGCGATAACAGAAGGCACGCACCCCTATCAGCAGCGTCTTATTTTTGAGGAACTGCTGGCGCATCAACTGAGCATGCTCATGTTCCGCAATCGCGCCAAGCAAGCTCGCGCTCAGCCGTTGGGCAATGGCGGTGAGTTAGCCCAAAAATTTCAACAAAGTCTTCCCTTCTCTTTCACCAAAGCCCAGCGCCGCGTTGTGGAAGAATTAAACAGCGACCTCGCCCAATCTGAGCCCATGTTGCGACTGGTGCAGGGGGATGTCGGATCGGGCAAAACCGTCGTCGCGGCCATGGCTGCATTGTGTGCGGTAGCCAGTGGTCAGCAGGCAGCAGTGATGGCGCCCACTGAAATATTAGCCGAACAACACTACGCCAACTTCAGTCAATGGCTGGGGCCCCTAGGGGTCACCGTAGCCTACCTCAGCGGACGCCAGAAGACCGCCGCGCGCCGCGAAGCCCTGCAGCTGGCCGCCAGCGGCGCAGCTCAAGTGGTCATTGGTACCCATGCCTTGTTTCAGGAAAATGTGCAGTTTAACCAACTGGCTCTGGCCATTATTGATGAGCAACACCGGTTTGGCGTCCACCAGCGCCTGGCACTCAGCAGCAAGGCTCCGGATGGGCTCACACCGCATCAGTTGATCATGACAGCCACCCCTATACCGCGCACACTGGCGATGAGTGCCTATGCCGACCTGGACTGCTCTGTCATTGATGAGCTGCCCCCGGGGCGCACACCCATTGCTACCGTGGTGATAGCCGATACACGCAGGGATGAGGTCATCGAACGGGTCAATCGGGCTTGCTCGGAAGGCCGCCAAGCCTATTGGGTCTGCACGTTAATTGAGGAGTCCGAGGCGATGGAGGCGCAAGCTGCCGAGGCAACCTGCGAACTCCTGCAATCACTGCTGCCCAGCCTTAAGATAGCGCTGGTTCACGGCCGCATGAAGGCGGCCGAGAAAGACGCTGTTATGCAGGCCTTTAAGGCGGGTGATACTGACTTGCTGGTCGCCACTACCGTCATTGAGGTGGGAGTCGATGTCCCCAACGCCAGCTTGATGATCATTGAGAACCCAGAAAGGCTGGGGCTTTCCCAGCTACATCAATTGCGGGGTCGGGTAGGGAGGGGGGCTGCCGCCAGCCATTGCGTGCTCTTGTACGGATCCCCCCTGTCGAACCACAGCAAAGAGCGACTGCGAGTCATGCGCGAGAGCAGCGATGGATTTTATATTGCCGAACAGGATTTAGAACTGCGGGGCCCCGGCGAAGTACTCGGCACACGCCAGACCGGCGAAATGCAGTTTCGTATCGCTCAACTGACCCGCGACAGTTATCTACTACCCGATGTTCGCAAAGCCGCCGAGTACATGCTTGCTCACCACCATGCAAAAGCTCAGGCAGTGCTGGCGCGCTGGCTAAGCGGGCGGGAAAAATACCTGGGTGCCTAAACGATCTAATCAGAGCAATATTTGTTCACATTTACACCCGCCATGCGTCTTTATCGGAAAAATATGCACTTCATCACAGTTGATGTAGAAACACAGAAGATAAAACCCTATATTTACTGCTAATCTGGATAGAGAGAAGGCGCATTTTAAATAGAGAAAAATGCCCGCCCGCTGCCAAGCGAAGCAAGTTCAAAGGAGATACAAACCGTGCCAGTACCCACCAGCGTAGAGTCGCTGCTCAGCAGCCAAAATATCCGCTATGGCCTGACCGCCACCCCCATGGACGCCGACGATCAGCTCATTTGGCACGATCAACACCTGAGAAGTGTTGGTGCCGCCAAATCGATATTGCTGCAAGACGAAATTGGTCGGGTGCAGGTAGTCATTGCCGCCAATACCCTGCTTGATGTGGGCACGGTTAATCGACAACTGAATCGCGAACTGAAGGCCGCCAGTGCCGAGGAGCTCAAACAGTTTTGCGACGCCAATCAATTTCAGTCGGTTCCAGCGCTGCCCCAGGTCGCCGGGCTTCTCACGTTGGTCGATCAGGCGCTGCTCGACCGCAACGAGTTACTGCTCGACTCTGGCGATGATGAACAGCTAATTCACGTGCAAAGCGCCGACTTCCAGCAGATGCTGAAAGACGCCATCGTCAGTGAAATTGCCACCCCGCTGGCACCACTCGAAGCGGACAACAGCCAGGCAGATGACATTGCCGATATTAATAATGCCATCCAAAGTTTCACCCAACTGCGCATTCAACAACGCCTGGAAGAAACTCTGGAGCTGCCGCCACTGTCCGATACCGCGCAGCGTATTATTAAACTGCGGGTTGACCCCAACGCCGACATATCCGATCTGGCCCAAATCGTCGAAACCGACCCAAGCCTCGCCGCCCAGGTTGTCAGTTGGGCGGCATCGCCTTATTACTCAGCACCAGGCAAAATCAAATCCATTCACGATGCCATCGTGCGCGTGCTCGGCTTCGATATGGTGCTAAATTTGGCACTGGGTCTAGCCCTTGGCAAAACCATCTCTTTACCCAAAGACAGCCCCAACGGTGAGCTCGCCTACTGGCAGCAATCGGTTTACATGGCCGCCACCATAGAGGGCTTGGTCACCGCGATACCGCGCGACTACCGCCCCAGTTTTGGCATGGCCTACCTAACCGGGCTGCTGCATAATTTTGGCATGCTTATCATGGCAGAAGTCTTCCCGCCGCATTATCAGCAGTACTGCCGACTGAGCGAAGCCAACCCACACACGGTACCGCAAGCTATTGAACGTCATATTCTGGGTGTCACCCGCGACCAAATCGCCAGTAAATTGATGGAACTGTGGTCCATGCCGGAGGAAGTCGTTGTCGGCATCCGTCACCAACAAAACCCGAACATTCAGGGTGAACACGCCATTTATGCCAAACTTATTTACGTCGCAAAAGGTCTGCTGCGCCAGCAAGGCATCGGCAGCGGGCCCAAGATTGCGATACCCGCAGCCCTGTTTGACGAGCTGCATCTGAAGCGGGACAAGGCCGAGGCAACCGTCGCCAATATTATTGAGTCGACGGATGAACTTGAGCATATTGCCAGCGCGCTGTCACCCGGCTGAAGAGGGCTGTAAACGCGAGAACGATAGCAAAAAAAGCCCGGCAAATTGCTTGGCTTTTTTCGTTTGTGCCGCTCTATGTTCATCGTGTCATAACGTTAATCCCGGAGTGTGGGCTCGCTGAATCGTTCCCGATCGAGCAGCGACTCACTATTGGCAACCACCGAGCTCACGGTAGCGTCTCCGGTTATGTTGACCGACGTGCGCAGCATATCCAGCAGTCGGTCAACGCCAATAATCATGGCAATCCCTTCGACCGGTAAACCCGCCTGCTGCAGCACCATGGTCAGAGTAATCATCCCCACTCCCGGCACACCAGCGGTGCCAATAGAAGCTAACGTCGCGGTCAGTACCACCATCAGGTAACCGCCAATGCCAACATCAATGGCGTATGCCTGAGCGATAAACACCGTTGCAACTCCCTGCATGATTGAGGTGCCATCCATATTCACCGTCGCGCCAAGGGGCAAGGTGAAAGACGCGACTTTATTGTCCACCCCCAGTTTGTCCCGCACCGTCGTCAAGGTAAAAGGCAGGGTTGCATTACTGGAGGCCGAGCTAAAGCCAAACAGCAACACCGGCGACAGTTTACGGAAGAAAATCAGCGGGTTGAGACCGGCTAAAAATTTCAACAAGCTCGGATACACCACAAAACACTGTAGCGCCAACACGGCGATGACCGTGCAAAAGTACCACAATAAATTACGTATAACGCCGACGCCCTCACCGGCAAACAGTTTGGCGAGTAGGCAGAAAACACCGTAGGGAGCAAAATGCACCAGCATCAAAATCATTTTCATAATGACCTGATTGAGGTTCTCGAAAAACTCCACCATAGGTTTGGCGCTGTCACCACTGCGGGAAATGGCAAGCCCGAGCAAAATGGAGAACACAATCACCTGCAGCATATTGCCTTCGGCCATTGCCCGGACGGGGTTATCCGGGAAAATATTAACCAGAGTCTCTTTAATGGAGGGCGCCTGGGCATCCATAGCCACGGCAACGGTATCGGGCTCGACGCCTTCGCCTGGCGCTACTACGATGGCAATGGTAATCGCCAGGCTAATAGCAATAGCGGTGGTCAACAGATACAGCCCTATCGTCTTGAACGCCAGCGAACCCATCCGCGCGTGGTTACCGAGAGTGGCGGTACCGCAGACCAAAGACACAAATACCAACGGCACCACTAATAGTTTGAGCGATGCGATAAAAATACTGCCGATCGCGTCAAAAACACCTTCGACCAAAAACACCTGTATCCAACTATTGGCCGCACCGGAATCCAGTAGATTGAGCACAATACCGGTAGCAATACCCAGCATCATTGCCATTAAAATGCGCTTAGTTAAGCTCACGAGAGATTCTCCTGCAGGGCTGAGCGCAGTGCCTGCGCCGGGCGAAAACCGATAACATTGCGCTGGGCAACGTGCACGGTGGTTCCGGTTTGCGGATGCCTTTGCTGACGTGCGACCCGATGGCGCACCTCGAAAGTCCCCAGACCTGAGATGGCGATGCGCTCTCCACGGCCCAGCGCCAGGGCTATTTGCGCCCACAATTCTTCAAACAGGGTGTCAGCCTCGGCTCTCGACAAACGGGCGGAAGCGCTAATCGCAGCCACCAGATCGGCTTTTTTCATAGTTTTATACAACCGGTTGCATTGGGAAGGCCATTAAACCAAGGTGCCGGCCGTGGGTAAAGCACACCACAGCTAACACGCGCGACTGTGCGGCTGGTAGAATAGCGGCCGTCGCTATCTGTATCCAGAGGTTAGTCTTGTCGCACACCGTCGGCCGCCGTCACCAACATACGCTTTTGTCCCGTCCTTGGCGTCATCGCGGGTTTGGCATGTGGCAGCCATCAAGCGCCCGTTGGGACATTCCCAAACATTTGCGACCTTGGCTCAACGACCCGGGTTCGCTTACCGCGCGCCTCAACGCGCTAGGCCGAGCCCCGATAAAAGTCCAGGTACTGCGCCAGTCATGGGGCAGACCACGCCTGAGCGAAGCCCGTACTCTGGGACTGAGAACCAGTAAGACCTGCCTAATTCGCGAAGTCGTGTTGTATGGCCCCAGACAGCAACCCTGGGTATTTGCACGCAGCCTATTCCCGGCTGCAAGTTTGACCGGGGCCTTGCGTCATCTGCGCCAGCTCGACAGCCGCCCACTCGGCGGTTATTTGTTCACCCATGCCCGCCTTGGCCGCTCAAAACTGCAGCTTGCCCTTATTCCCCCCACCGGCATTATTCCGGCAGCACTGCAAGGAGATACATCACTGTGGGGGCGTCGCTCTGTATTCACCTTATATGGTAAAAAGCTATTGGTAAGCGAAACGTTTTTGCCCGACCTTGAGCAAACCTTGCAGAGGAACACATAATCATGCCCGATCGCCTCAGGTTGTTCGTACAACTGACCCGACTGAACCGGCCCATTGGCTGGCTACTGGTACTGTGGCCTACGCTTTGGGCGCTGTGGCTTGCGAGTGACGGCATACCACGGCCCGACCTTTTGATTATTTTCACGCTGGGCGCCATCATTATGCGCTCGGCGGGTTGCGTTATTAACGATATTGCCGATCGCAATATTGATGGCCATGTTGAGCGCACCAAAGACCGGCCGCTCGCCCGAGGCCAACTCAGTGTGCGTGAAGCTTGGGCTGGCTTTGCCGTACTTGTTTTTATTGCCGTCATACTGGTCTTGCTAACCAATGCCCTGACCATGCAGCTGGCGGTTGTCGCGCTGCTTCTGGCAAGTGCCTACCCCTTTATGAAGCGCTATACCCATCTCCCCCAGCTTGCGCTCGGCGCGGCATTTGCCTGGAGTATTCCCATGGCCTTTGCCAGCGTGCAGAACACTGTGCCTGCTGAGGTGTGGCTGGTCTACTTCACCGTGGTTATCTGGACCATGGTGTACGATACTTTTTACGCCATGGTTGACCGCGACGATGACCTGCAAATTGGCGTGAAGTCCACCGCCATACTGTTTGGTGAGCAGGACCGTGTTATTACCGCAACGCTTCAAGTGTTAGTGATACTGGGACTGTTGATGATGGCGCGCCGGTTTGACTTGAATAACTTCTACTACCTAGGTGTGGCAGGCGCTGCTGGCTTGTTTGTCTATCAACAGCGATTGATTCGTTATCGCCAGCGCGGCCAGTGCTTCAAAGCCTTTCTAAATAACAATTGGGCGCAAATCTCTGTCTTTATTGGCATTGTTATTGGGTCACTTCCTCACTAAAAATACCGCATTGATGCAATGTGACCGAACAATTGTCATAAATATGCAACAATTAATACATTAAATACGCTTGCACGGTTGGTACCCCAAGGCTTCTTGCCCCGGGTATTCAATCAACAATTTGAGAGATTCAGTTTTTTGATGGACCACAGGCAGGCAATATGACAAGTCGTACCATTCTCATCGTTGATGACGAATCCGCCATTCGCGATATGCTACGTATCGCCCTTGAGATGGCAGAATACCGCTGTCTGGAAGCCAGCAACGCACAGGATGCACACGCCTTAGTTGTCGACGAAAAGCCAGACCTTATTCTGCTCGACTGGATGATGCCAGGCACCAGCGGTATTGAGCTCGCCCGTCGCCTTAAGCGCGACGAAGTGACAGCCAACACCCCCATCATCATGCTTACCGCCAAAGGCGAAGAAGACAACAAGATTCAAGGGCTGGAGGTAGGCGCAGATGATTACATCACCAAGCCCTTCTCTCCGCGCGAATTAGTTGCTCGGTTAAAAGCCGTTTTGCGCCGGGCCGATCCACAGTCCACCGGCAAACCCATTAAAGTTCAGGGTTTGTGTCTGGACCCGTCCAGTCATCGTGTCACCATCAATGAGCGCGAGGTAGACATGGGCCCCACCGAATTCCGCCTGCTGCAATTTTTCCTAACCCATCAGGAGCGAGCCTACACGCGCAGCCAATTGTTGGATCACGTCTGGGGTGGTAATGTCTACGTTGAAGAGCGCACGGTCGATGTACACATCCGTCGCTTACGTAAAGCACTCACTGTCGATCAGCATGAAAACTTAGTGCAAACAGTGCGCGGTACAGGTTATCGTTTCTCGACCAAAGCAGGTTAGCAGGCCACTGAAAATCTCCCGCATGCTCGGCGCGGACGCAAGTGTGCGGCAAATATGGCTCGGCTCGATCGGCTGGGATTTCCTTTCCCGGAGAAAAAGCGCAGCATATGTAGTTGCAGAGCTGGCCCATGCGAGTCGTTGCGGCGCCTCTGTGAATGGCCACATTCCTCAAAACGGGGCCTGGATTGCAAACTGACGTGAAGGCCTGGGTACGCTACAGGTTTTTCATCAATCTGCTAATCTAAACGAAGCCACGTATGTTCCGCATCGTTAGTGTGGTCCGACAGATAAGGTTGTAATTTGTTTCAAGGATTCAACACCGAAGTAAAACGCCTGATTGTGGCCACGGCCATTGCCGGTATTATCGGCCTGCTGGTCGATCAATTGGCTTGGGCGCTACTTTTAACTGCCGCTTGGTACATAGGCTGGAATTTATGGCAGATGCTGCGCCTTAGCATCTGGCTTCAGGGCAAGCGGAAAGCACAACCGCCAGAATCCACCGGTCTTTGGGGCGAAGTTTTTGACGCAATTTACCATCTACAGCGTCGGCAAAAGCGCGAAAAGAAAAACCTGCAGGCGGTTATCAACCGCGTCCAGGAAACCACATCCGCACTAAAAGACGGAGTCATTCTATTGGACTGGCGAGGCTATCTGGATTGGTGGAACCCGGCCGCCCAGCGACTGCTCGGGTTCTACAACTCCGACCAAGGCCAGTCCGTGCTCAATTTTATCCGCCACCCACGCTTTGTCGAATACTTCGAGCAAGACGACTACGCCGAGCCATTGGATATTCCCTCTTCGCGCTTTCCGGACAAACGACTACAGTTTCAAATTACGCGTTTTGGCAAAAATGAACGGCTTATTGTAGTTCGGGATATCACTCAAATATTCCACCTCGAACAAATGCGCAAAGACTTTGTGGCCAATGTATCGCACGAGTTGCGCACCCCGCTGACAGTTATCAGCGGCTACCTGGAAACCATGGCCGATAACAACAGCACACCCGCCTGGGATAAGCCGCTGGTGCAAATGCAGCAACAATCTAAGCGTATGTCGCTGCTTATTAACGATCTAATCACACTCTCCAAACTCGAAACCGCCGACACCGGATTTAACCAAAAACGTATGCCTCTCGAGCCTTTACTGCAAAGTATTAGAGCCGAAGCTATGGTATTAGCAACCGATAAGGAACAAACCATTACGCTGGACGCCAGCGCCGATATCACTGTCGTAGGCAACGAGAAAGAATTGCATAGTGCATTTTCAAACCTTGTTATAAACGCGGTGAAATACACACCTGAGCAGGGCAAAATCGCCATGCGGTTGTGGCGCAGCGGGCCCAGCGTGTACTTCTCGGTAACGGATAACGGGGCGGGGTTTGAGACGAAACACATTCCACACCTCACCGAGCGCTTCTATCGGGTAGATGCCAGTCGCAACAGTAAAACCGGCGGCACCGGCCTCGGGCTCGCCATCGTTAAGCATGTGTTACTGCGCCACGACGCCGAGCTGCAAATCCACAGTGAAGTGGGCAAGGGCAGCGTCTTTACCTGTGTCCTGCCCGCTAACGATGGCAGAACGGGCCTGCGCCCTAACGACAAGTAACCCGCTTCGCGCTACACTAGGCCTATGAACCCCCAGCTAACCGGGCGATATTAGGCCGATATAAGTGCGTATACCTGTGATCCGAACTCTGCTCATAAGTCTTGTGCTGTGTATAACCGCGGCCAAATCTGCGGCCACCCACCTGGGGGTACAAGATCGCTTTCTCTATTCACCCTGCGGTGAGCGCATTGTCCTGATGGGCCCCAACCGCATGGTTTACTGGATGGATCGCACAGGGCTGTCCAGCTTCGCTGAAATTGCGAAAACAGGTGCCAATAGTGTCCGCATCGTTTGGACGACCGAGGGCTCTGCCGCGGAATTGGATACCGTTCTTAAGAATGCTCGCCGCCACCAATTGCTGCCTATTATTGAACTGCACGATGCCGCCGGTGACTGGTCCAAGCTTAGCGACCTAATAGAGTACTGGCGCCGCCCCGATATTGTCGCAACCATAGCTAAGCACCAGGCTTACACGATTGTTAATATTGGCAATGAGGTTGGAGATGATGTACTTCTACCCGAGTATATTGAAGGCTACAGCAAGGCGATTGAACGTTTACGCCAGGCCGGCTACAAGACGCCGCTGATGATTGACGCTCCAGGCTGGGGCAAAGACATTGATACACTTCAGGCTGCGGGCCCTGCGCTAATTGAGGCCGACCCTCAACACAACATTCTGCTGTCTGTGCATATGTGGTGGCCCAAAATGTGGGGCTATGACGCCGCCAGGGTCAGAAGCGAAATCATCGAGTCAGTAGAGGCGAAACTGCCCTTGATCATCGGTGAGTTTGGAGATCGTTGGGATGACACCGAAGGTGGCCAAATTCCCTACCGAACCATCATAAAAACAGCGCTCGAGTTTGATGTTGGGTTTTTACCCTGGTCCTGGGGCCCGGGCAACAAGCCACAACAACATTTGGATATGAGTGATGACGGCTCGTTCGAGGGACTCACAGGATGGGGGCGAGAAGTAATGCTCGACGAAGCCTACTCCATTGCCAAAAATGCCGTAAAGCCCAACTGGCGTTGTATGACCTCTCCAGCGCCTGAACTTACACCCCAGAATTAGCGTGCAAGTGAAGCCAATATGAGCCTACCGGAAAACGAACTCGACAGTAAACAACACAGCAATGTGCTGCGCCGTACCTACCGCAAAGTAAAACAAAAATACGCAGGCAAGATTCGCGACAAGGCAATTGAAAGGGCAAAAACAAGAATTTATTTACATGGCCGCAAACCCGAAGATTATGATCCGGATATACTAGAGGCCATTGTGCGTGAAGAAGAAGACAAACTCATCAGCGAATACAAGTCCCGTGGCATTGTCGCTCTGGTCGCCGCGCTTGGCCTTAGCCTATTCCCTTAGAGCGAGCTAGCTATGTTTCGATTTCTCGCCAAGTCTGCCCTCGCAACCCTGATTTGGAAACGCTACCACCGTCCCATAGTGGCCACCTTCGCATTGTTAATTGGTTATTTTTTAGTTGCAATGATTCACGGCGACTATGTTGACTACGTCAAAGGCGCGGCCGATACGACGTACCTGTGGCTTTCTTACTTATTTAAGTGGGGGCTATTGATCGCGCTCACAGTCGCTTACTACCTTTACCTCAATCGTCAGCTGCGCCAATCAGAAACGCTTGGTCAGGGTACGCCCAATCCCGCCAAGAATACGGGAACCAAATCCACAGCGACGCCTCAAAGTGCTCAAGACCCTTTTGCCGCTATTCGCAGCAAACGAAAACTCAAAAGCCATGCCGACGTTGCACTCGATCAGTCCAAAACAGGTAATACCGAGAACAAACGCGGCTCGCAATAAAGATAAGAAATTACTCTATGACAATCTGGAAACTTCTCACTTTAAGTGTATGCCTGACCGCTATGCACTTAAATGTCAGCGCCAACGACAGCCTCAACAATTCCGATGACGCAGCCGAAAAACTGTTTGACGATATTTTTGAGCAATGGGTAAGCCTTAGCCCTATGATGCAGACACGGTTGGGGCGCACTAGCGACAAAGGACTGTGGGATGACATCTCGCCCGCAGCAGACCGTAGAGCGCATAAGCTGTACCAAGCGCAACTTCAGCAAGTCGAATCTCTCGAGATGGACACCCTATCAGCGGCAAATAAACTCAACCGCCAGCTTCTGATCAATCAATTAAGTGATAGTATTGCTGGTTATCGCTGGCGTGAGCACTCCTATCCAGTGAACCAAATGTTTGGCTGGCACTCGAGCATACCCGCTTTCTTAATTAATGCTCACAACGTCAATACTGAAGCCGATATTCAGGCCTATATTAGTCGCTTGCAAGGTGTCTCAGAACTGATTGCACAAGTCATTGAGAATTTAGAAGTGCGCGCCCAGAAGGGTATTCTAGCCCCGCAATTTGTATATTCACAGGTTCTGCAAGACTGTCGCAACTTAATTTCAGGGGTGCCATTTTCAACCTCAGGCGTCGATCCTAGTCTAGCCAGTATCGATAGCCCACTGTGGTCCGATTTTACCAGCAAACTTAACAAGCTCGAGCTTACTGACAGCAAACAGCAAAAATATTTAGACGAGGCTAGAATAGCTTTACGGAAATCGCTGCAACCGGCCTATCGAAACTTAATAAACACCCTGCAAAAGCTTGAGCAGCAAGCTGACAATCGAGCAGGTGTTTGGAAGTTTCCCGCCGGGGATGATTTCTACCGAGACCAGTTGCGCTCGATCACTACGACTGAGCTCAGCGCCGAAGACATCCATAACATTGGATTACAGGCCGTTGCGCGAATTCACGAAGAAATGCGTGCGCTACAAAAAAGCATTGGCTTTGAGGGTAACCTACAAGAATTTTTTACCCATTTAAAAACGTCGCCGGAGCAATATTATCCCGATACGCAGCAAGGCAGGGCAGCGTATCTAAGCGATACCAGGTCGATTATCGATCAGATCGAACACTTGCTGCCACAAATATTTGGCCGCCTACCAAAAGCTGAGCTGACAGTAAAAGCCGTGGAACCGTTTCGAGAGAAATCTGCCGGCAAAGCTTTTTATCAGGCTCCGGCCGAAGACGGCTCCAGACCCGGCATCTACTATTTGAATTTACATGACCTTGCAGCTATGCCCAAATATCAAATGCGGGCTCTGGCCTACCACGAGGCTTTGCCGGGCCACCATATGCAAATCGCCATTGCCCAGGAGCTGGAAAATATGCCGGCTTTTCGACGCCACAGTCACTACACAGCTTATATTGAAGGCTGGGGCCTCTACGCCGAGCAAGCCGCTAAAGAACTCGGACTATACCAAGACCCTTACGCCGACTTTGGCCGCTTAAGCTTCGAGTTGTGGCGCGCCATTCGGTTGGTAGTGGACACTGGCATTCACCACTATCGCTGGACTCGTAAACAGTCCATAGAGTATTTTGTTGCCAACTCGCCGATGCCCCGCGCCGATGCTACACGTGAAGTAGAGCGCTATATTGTACTCCCTGGGCAGGCGACATCCTATATGATTGGCATGCTCAAAATACAAGCACTGATGCAGCAATCTAAAAACGCTTTGAAAACGGACTTTAGTCTGCGCGAGTTTCACGATCAAATTCTCGACAGTGGTGCGTTACCATTGAACATACTTGAGCAAAAAATCGATAGCTGGGTCAACTCGAAAAGCCTTACGCCGTAATGTTACAATCACAAATATTACGCACCAACGCAGAGATTACTTTTATGTACACATTACGATTAACGCTTGTATCCATGTTGGCCTTAACGAGCGTATCAGCCAGTGCAGGACTGCGCGAGCTTGGAACAGATTACAGAATGTTGCGTTCCAACTACACCATGCTGGAAACCATTCAAGACCGCTGTCCAGATTTCAAAATACCAGAAATGGTGGATAAGCAAACCGTCAACAAAGAACTGGAGGCTAAGCTCGGTTATGACATGTTTGCCAGAATCTATGGAGAGGTCGCAAAATCCGACTTGAAGCTAAAAGCGAAAAAAACGGTAAATACGCTTTTTGAGCAAATCGAAGGCTGCGAAGACCCCAAACTTCTCGCGGTCGTGAATCGCATCGCCGAAGTGCAAGGCGAAACCTACGCTAGGTTTACAGCCGAACCCGCAGCTGCGGTTGCACCAAATGCCGTACCCGTCCCAATGCGTCGCAGTGAGTAAGTTATAGATAAGCGGAGTACAAAAACGCAACGCTTATATTTACTTTTATAGGAAAACCCAGCTTACAGCAAAACCTGCCGTAACATTGTGTTCGGTTTCAATAAGGGGGCTATCTAGGAATCCTGCCCCCTGAATATTGGAGTATCGAACATAGAATGCGTACCAGTAATCACTAAAGCGCCGGCTTAACGCCAGCTGCCCATTAAAGCCGTTGTAACCACTTCCCGCTTCATACTCGGGTCGCTCACTGTTCGCATAGGCCGGTTTTACCGAATAGTAGTAATCATGATACCGACCGCTTGCAAATACAGGCCCCGCCCGCATACTCCATTTCCAGCCATCGCCATGAGCCAAACGGTAAACCAATGACGGTGCGCTAGTAAATCCAATATATTCTGGTGCCCCATCGCCCACCGTAAAAACAGCACGAATAGGCACTGTCAGTGCTAGTCCTTCAGAGAAGTGTTGGCCTGTTAAATTGATATTAAGCGCCGGCCCCACCTCTAACGTTGAAAGTAATTCCGGCATTCCCTGTCGCAGTTCATTCTTATCCGTATCAGGCGTCACAGAAAGCGCCATACTGGCGTTTAGCTCTAGCCTATCGGTTCGCCAAAAATCTCCGCGTACTCCATCGCGATCAGTTCGAATGACTGGCCCTCGATACACAACATAGGGGATGGGCGCAATATACTGTCGATAAGACTTTGAGCCTTTGTAATCAGGTGCGGAAAGCCCGCCCAAGCCGATACCCGCCTCCCAGCGTTTTTCTCCTGGAACTTGCGCCAACGCGGCTGACCCCACAAGACCAACCAAGCACACCGTTAAAAGACGTAGAAAAATCAATGTAAGGTGTCCTGTCCAAACATACCTCGCACATCCGACGCATCGAATCGGTAGACCTGGTTACAAAACTGGCAGTCAATTGCAATAGTGCCTTGTTCTATCAATAATTGCTCAACATCGTCACGACCTAAAGATTTTAGTGCGGCAACGCTGCGTTTGCGCGAGCAACTGCATTCAAATCGTATTGCGGATGGACTAAACACGCGAACTTTAAACTCGTGAAAAAGCCGGTACAAAAGTTCATTGTGCTCCACGTCAAGAAGCTCTTCACGTTTTACCGTGTCCGCCAGAGTTGTTGCTGTGTGCCACTGCTCTTCATTGACTTCTTCGTTTTCAACGATTTGCGTAGGCAGAGCTTGCAACAGTATTCCGCCGGTTTTTTTGGCGTCAGCCTGCAACCATATGCGAGTTTTTAACTGCTCAGACTGATAGAAATAGTGCTCCAGACACTCAGCCAACGTATTTGCATCTAGCGGCACAACCCCTTGGTAGCGCTCCCCCTTGGCAGGCTCTACAGTAATGGTAAGAATTCCCTGACCAATCAACTCTGGCAAGTCGGCCGCATCCTCCGGAAACGCGACGGTTTCAGAGAGCCGGACAATACCGCGCAACGCATTATGATGTGTACATTCGGCCATAATGAGCGACACCGGGCCAACCCCCTTTGCTTGCAAGGTAATAATGCCATCGAACTTTAGGGTACTCGACAGTAGCGATGCAGCCGTTAAAAACTCGCCTAACAAGCGCTGCACCATCTCGGGGTAAATATTATGTTCGAGAACATTTTGATAGCTTTGCTCAAGCGAAACAATCTCTCCTCGCATATCGCACTCGTCAAACAAAAACCGATGCAATAAATCACTGTTGGTCATAGCGCCTCAAATTTTTAACAGTTTTCAACAATTAGCTGCTCGAGTTTTTTCTGACGCTCTTTTCGTTCACGTTCAGAAATATCGAATTCGTTTCCTTCTTCATCTACAAAATAGACCGGGCCTTTAATTTTTCGCAAATGCTCCCGCATTTGCGAGCACTGAGCGTCAGTACGCCGCTGTTGTTCGGCCTTCTTCTTATTCGCGGCCTGTCTCTGCCGAGAATCATCTCGATCAGGAAAAACATTTCTAAGCTTTTGCGTTTCATGTCTGCTTTCATCTACGTTGACCGGCTTAAGATCTTGGTCAATTTGATCTGCTGCGACTACGTCATTTGGTTTTCGGTCGCTAAAATGAACTTTCCCATTTTCGTCCGTCCAGCGATATAACTCCGCCACACCCATGGCCGGATATACGATCAACAGCCAAATAATAATTTTCCATGCAAATCTCATTGTGGCTCCCTATACAACATACGCTTGGTGTTTTTCAACAGCCTGTTAGTCTTCACCCATGTTTTGACGAAAACGATGAATCTGTCGACGCTGCTTTTTGTTTGGCTTATGCTCGCTCACAATGAAGGCTCCCAAGCCCGCCTTGCGCTCTGCGGCTCGCTCCTCCCGAAGAGCAATGCTTTGCTCCTGTTCACAATACAGCTTCTGAGCCTCTGGCGCTCCACGACGCTGATCGCTTAACGCCAATACATCGACTGTTTTGTCATCCCAGCCCTGGCGCACAGTAACCACCGAACCCACTTCAAGTTCGCGGCTTGGCTTTACCCTCTGACCATTTATTTGAACTTTACCGCCCTCGACCGCCTGCTTCGCGATATTCCGGGTTTTGAAAAACCGTGCGGCCCACAGCCACTTATCAATACGAACCTTATCCATAGGATTACTATGCCACGGGGGGCATTATTTCACTGAAATGTTCTATCGCGGGGTACTCATCAACCCGCCGCGAGATTTGACTGTCCGGTTGGTGAATTGCCAACAAATGGCCGATACCGAAGTCGCGGGCAGAATCCAGCACTCGCAGAGTGTCGTCAATAAACAAAGTTCGGGCAGGCTCAAATGCCTCTCGCTCCGCCAGGGCATGCCAAAACTGCTGCGCCTCTTTGGGGTGGTCAAACTCATGGGAAGATATAATTAAGTCTAACCACTGATCCAGGCTGGTCACTTCAAACTTAAGTGACATACTTTGCGGGTGAGCATTGGTCACTAAAATGGCCTGCTTACCCGCCTGACGCAGGCGAGTAAGAAACTCTTCGACGTGGGGTCGGACTTGAATCTTGTGTTGAATCTCTTGCTTTAGTGCACGAATATCTAAGTCGAGTGTTTTCGACCAGAATTCAAGGCAATACCATTGCAAGCGACCTTGCTCGGCGGCGATTTGAGCTTCCAACCGGCTGCGAACAGAATCAAACGGCTGACCATGAATTTCAGCGTAACGCTCAGGCAGGTGCTGACGCCAAAAATAGTTGTCGAAGTGCAGGTCAAGTAATGTGCCATCCATGTCTAACATGACGGTATCAATGGCCGACCAATCAATCATGATTTACCTCAAAGAGCTATAACTGCTTTATTTTATCACTTTCTACCAGCCCGGAGACAATCTCAATATTGATGCCGTCCGACAGACCGGTTTCAACCTGGCGGCGCTCGAACTGCTGCGGAGCCGTTTCTACATCAACAAAGTGGGCCCCTTCTTCGAATATTAGATTGCCCTCGTTAATTGCCAGCACTTGCTCGCGCTTGTCAAGCACAATGTCTGCGTTGGCACTGTAATTGGCCCTGAGAAACACCTGATCCTGTAATTTAACCGCAGCCCGAATCTGAAATTTGATCGTGCCTTGATCTTGCTGCCCTTTTGGTGAAATGTACTCGAGCTCTGCCTGAAAGGGTTCACTGTCAAGAGCGCCTATATCCAGTAAAAGCTCCATTCCCTCGCGAATTTTGCCGACCTCCGCCTCATCCACCATACCTTCAAATATCATATCGTTCATGTCCGCTAACGTCGCAACTGTCGTGCCGGAGCCAAAGGTACTCGACTCAACGATAAAGGCACCTTCTTTGTTCGGTATTTGCAGGATCATGCCATCGCTGGTGGCCTTGATAATGTTCGACACCAAGTCTGACTGCAAGGTTGAACCCTCGCGTATCAGCAACAGGTTATTCTCGGCCGATTTTACACGCTCTTTTTTGAGTTCGAAGTCAAGCAAAAATTTATTGTACTCCGACTCCGAAACGAGCCGCTGAGCCTTCAAATTTTTCTGCCGCTCGAGCTCTCTTTCGGCATTGCTGAGACTAATCTTTGCACTTTCGAGTTGAGACTCGGCATTATTGAGCGCAATCATATTCGGGGCTAGTGATATTTTCGCGATAATATCGCCTTTAGCCACGGTATCACCGGCATCAACAAACAACTGGTCCACCACACCTGACACCTGCGAAGTAACATTCACCTCTTTGCGCGGAATAACCTTGCCCGTGGCGACGGTTTTCTGAATTATATCTGTAATAAAAGGCGAACTCGTTTCATAGACCACAGGCTTTTCTTTCGACTTATTAAAAAGAAAAACCGCAGTTCCTACAAACACAAGCACAAGGATAAGTATTCCTAAAATGGTAAAAAACTTTTTCATGGTTAAATTCCGTTATTCATCCTGTAACGCCACTATGGGATTTACCTTTGCAGCCTTCGTGGCAGGAAGTAGCGCTGCCAAAACACCTGATACTACTAACACCACGACAGCCACGACTGCCGTTGAAAAATCCACACCGGGGCGCTGAAACATGTCATTACCGCCTGAAGCCTCTACCGCCGCCGAGACAAGCTCTAAAATCATAACCCCGGCGACCAATCCTAAGTACCCAGCGACCGCCGTGATCAGAACAGCTTCCTGTACAATCATAATCACGATAGAGGCTGGTGTTGCCCCAAGCGCTTTGCGAAGACCAATTTCCCGCGTTCGCTCTTTGACCACGATTAGCATAATGTTACCAACACCAATGGCACCGGCCATAATCGTACCAATTGCAACCAACCAGCTGAAAAAGGTAATCCCCAGAAATAGGCCATTAATTTTGTCGAATTCTTGCTGCAGATTGAAACTGCCCAAAACCCCCACATCATCGGGATGAATTTTGTTTTTTTCATACAAGAATTCCTTAACTTCCCGCTCCACAACGGCAGCGTCTACACCCTCTTTGGGTATAAGCATAAAACTACCGAGCCAGCCCACCTGGTTGAATGCATAGCGAAGCGTGGCATTTGGTATGAATATTTTTTCTTCTTCCTGAGTTGAATTGCCCTGGGAAAGCGATCTGAAAGTTCCAATCACCTGAAAGCTTATGCCATTAATAGTAATGTCAGCGCCGATCACCTGATCATCATCGGTAAACAGCTGCTCTTTAACGCGACTGCCAATGACCGCCACCTTACGTCTCTCATCCATGTCTATCAGATTCAGGTAGCGACCACTGGTCACCTCCAGCGAATGCATTAACGCCATTCCCTCGTGCGAGCCCTGCACAAAAAAAGTTCCATTTTTGTCTTCATGCACTGTGTAAGGTGGCGATCCATTCCAAATTCCCACACTGTTTAACCCCTGTACAAAACCGACCGAATCAACATTGTTGGCTATGTCGTTAACATCCTCCGGTCGCAATGTCACACGCCGGCCGATTGCCATACCCTTGTAGGGAATCTGTGTCTCACTACCCGACCAAACCCATACGCCATTCGGCACCTTGGGAAACCCATCCATTACCCCATTCTCCAGGCCCTTAGCTGCGCCCAGTAAAACCGACAACATGAAGATGCCCCAAAAGACACCAAATGCGGTCAACGAAGTGCGCAATTTATGTTGGCCCAGCGTTGTGAGTATTTCTCGCCATTTTTCGGTATCGATTAACGTCATCCGTCGGACCTCATGGCTTCCACCGGCGCAATTTTCGCTGCCCTGATCGCCGGTATTAACCCCGCCAAAGTGCCGACCACCACGAGTAGCACTAGCGCTGTCACGGCCACCTGAAAATCCACTTCAGGGCGCTGAAAAAAATCCATCTTGGCGCCACTAACTTCTAGCCCGTACGCCATCAACTCGACAATACCCACGCCAACCACCAACCCCATGTAGCCAGCAAAGCCTGTCACTAGAATTGACTCCATTAATAAGGTACTGACAATGGAAAAAGGGGTAGCCCCCAGCGCCTTGCGAATCCCAATCTCCCGGGTTCTCTCCTTAACCGTAATTATCATAATGTTACTGATGCCGACGATACCGGCTGTTAAGGTGCCCAGACCCACAAACCAGATCAGTGCATTGATTGCCACAAACATGCCCTTAACCATTTTGGCAGGCTCTGCGAAATTGAAAGATTGAATGGCGCGACGATCGTCAGGAGACACATTGTGACGTTTTTTCAACAATTCAATGATGTTTTCTTCCAGAACCTTGCCATCCACGTTTGCATCTGGCCGGGCCCAAATAACATGGACCTGATTGCCACGACCGAAGGTTTTAGTGAAGGTGCTGTAGGGCACAAACAGTCGCTCGGAGTCCCGCCCGTTGTTATTACGATCGTGAAATACACCCACCACAGTCAGGTTGATGTTATTCACTCTGATCATCGCACCGATGGGGTTTCCATCATGACCAAAAAGGCGATCGCGAACAGCGCTACCAATAACAGCCACTTTTCGCGTTTGCTCTTGATCTAGAATCTGAATGGTACGACCCGCCCTTATGGGCACCTGATCCCGAATCTTGAAGTAGGTATCGTCGATGCCGTACACATCAAAAAAACCGGTTTTGCTGCCATAGACAACCGTTCCCTGGCCCATTGAATTGGCACCGGTGACAAAGCGCACCCCGTCTATGTGATGCCGAATCGCTTCGATATCATCGTCGGTGTAAGAAACACGCCGCCCCAGCCCCTGACCGTTGTGCGCAACCGATGTGGTACCGCTCCAAATTATAATGGTGTCGAGCGCGTTATCGGCAAAGCTGTCAATAACACCGTTCTGCATGCCCCGGCCAGCACCCAGAAGAAATATCAGCATAAAGATACCCCAAAACACGCCGAACGCGGTCAGCGCCGTGCGCAGCTTGTTTTGCTTTAGGGTATATAGAATTTCCTGCAGGCCGTCGATCAAACCACCACCTCGGGTGTCATAGCGGCATCGGCCGTATCGATCAAACCGTCGCGCAAATGAATCTGCCTTTGCGTTTGATTGGCAATATCCTGTTCGTGCGTCACTATCACGATGGTATTGCCCAGGCCATGGAAGTGCTTAAGCACCTCCATAACCTCTGCGGTTGTCTGGCTATCCAGCGCGCCGGTTGGCTCGTCGGCAAGTATTACTTTAGGCTGCGTAACCAATGCTCGCGCAATGGCAACGCGCTGCTTCTGCCCACCGGAGAGTTGATTCGGCATATGCCCGGCACGATCGCTAAGCCCGACCATTTCAAGGTATTGCGCAGCACGTCGGTTGCGCTCTTTTCGACCCATTTTCTGGTAGTAAAGTGGCAGAGCGACGTTCTCTAACGCATTTTTGAAGGGCAATAGATTAAATGACTGAAATACGAACCCAATTAATGCATTGCGCAAGTGCGCAGCATGACGCTCTTTCAGATGTTTTATCTCTTGTCCGGCCAAATGATAGTGACCCGCGTCGTGCGAATCCAGAACACCGAGGATATTGAGTAGCGTCGACTTACCGGAGCCCGAAGAGCCCATAATGGAAACCAGCTCTCCTTCTTTGATATGTAAATCAATCCCTTTAAGCACGTGGATCGACTGCTCTCCAGTCTGGTAATATTTATGTATATTATTGAGCTTTATCATAGTGATATCCGTAAAAACACCGGCGGGCCCTTTTTGCCTGCAACAACCTGTAGTAGGTTTGACGTGAATTTTCAGCATTTAGATGCAGTTTTCCAGTGCATGTATAGTACGCGTTTTCTAAGCCTCTTTACATGTATTATCCCAGTAGCCGTGGCCAATCAGTGAGTGGGTACTTGCCGATACACTGACTGGCTGCCGGCGTAAGATGGAGACGTCTCGGCGCAAATAAGCTGCCACCTAACAAACAATACACAACTTGCGCTCGGCAGTGATTGTTGCAGGACACCATGCACTGCCAGCCGGCACACCAAATAGGATGCACATGCCGAATACCCCTATCATTCTGGAACGTAATACTGTCGCCCGCAGTCGTTTGTTTCGCGCAGAAGAGTTACAACTAGAGTTCTCCAATGGCGAGCAACGCACTTATGAAAAGCTCTGCAGCGGTGGGCCAGGCGCTGTTTTGATGGTGCCCATGCTCGATGACTCGACAGTACTTATGGTACGCGAATACGCCGGCGGGCTCGAAAATTACCACCTGTCACTTCCCAAGGGTGCCATGGATGCCGGTGAGACTCCCGCACAGGCCGCAAACCGCGAGCTAAAAGAGGAGATAGGCTACGGCGCCAAGAGTATCCATTTTCTTAAACAGGTGCACCTTTCGCCCTCATACATGGAGCACAAAATCAATATACTGATAATGCGGGACCTTTACCCAGAGACACTGCAAGGCGACGAGCCCGAGCCCATTGAAGTCGTACCCAGCCCGTTTGATGATCTGTTCAGCCTAGTCATGCAAGATGATGTCATTGAAGGTCGCTCCATCGCAGCCCTTTATATGACCAGAGATTGGCTGGCGCAAAAAACATCATAACGGGATTATCGCTCGAACAGCCTTCAATCAAGCAAATCATTCTAATAGGCTCGCTGGCGATTGAGCGCCATCGTGTTAAGCTCTTGGTAAGTCACGGAATGAACCAAGGGAGAGTAGAATGGCCCATGCCCAGAGCCATTTTGGCATATCAATTAATATCAACCACACAGGCCTACTTAGGCGCCAGCTGATTTCTGAGATTACCGGTCTGGAAAGGCAGGTTCACGAACTCAAACTGCAGGGACAAGGTGTAGATTTTTCGCTAATGGCGTCCTATCAAGAGCTGATCAAAAGCCGCAAAGATTTGATGAAAAAGCTACCCAATTCGTGGTGTTGGTAGCTCTGCGCTGAGGCTTTCAGCTAAACCCACTGATTCATTGGCAACACCTGTACCGTATCCCCGCGCCTAATAAGCTGGCCTGCCGGGATATACACTAGGCAGTCTGCCCACACTACCGACGACAGCGCTCCCGAGCTTTGCTGGGGAAACAGTGCGACTCCATCTGCCGTTATTTGACCGCGCGCATACTCATCCCTGCGCCCGGCGGTGACCCTGGTAAAATTTGCAGGCAACTCGAGCCTGTGCAAATGCGACACTGATTCACCCATCAACGCCTGCACAAATGGCCTGAGTAACAACTGAAAAGTGACATAGGCAGACACTGGGTTTCCGGGCAGCCCGATAAAAGGCGTTTGTCCCACCCGCCCAAAAGCGATCGGCTTACCTGGCTTCATTGCCACCCGCCAAAAATCCAACTGCCCCAAAGACTCTACCGCCGCCTTGACCCGATCCGCATCTCCTACCGAGACCCCACCGGTAGTCACAATGACATCGGCTTGGGCTGATGCCGTCTCCAGGGCCTGACAAGTAGCGTTATAATCATCGGAAACAGCTTGCTGGGTAACAAGCTCGCAACCCATCTGTGCAAAAAGGGCAGACAACATTGGTTGATTGGAGTTATAAATTTTACCGGGTGTCAGTGGCTGGCCCGGGGATACCAGTTCCGCTCCGGTAACCAACAGCCCGACTTTTAGTCTCCCCCTAACCGCAAGCTCCACGGTATTTACTGATGCTGCGAGCGCTAAGTCTTGCGGACGCAAACGCCGACCTTTTGTTAAAACCTGCTGTCCTTGCGCAACATCCTGACCTGCGGGACGGATATTGTCACCGGCTGAAAAAGGCGTATTAATAATGACGCCTGTATCACCAGGCGATACATTTTCCTGAATCACAACGGTATCAGCGCCTGGGGGAATTTCCGCACCGGTAAAAATTCTCGCCAGCGTCCCCTCCTGCAGTGGAGCCGGAGAGCTCCCTGCCAAAACAGTTTGGCTAACCTCATACCCGACACCCGGTCGACAGCTTTTGGCACACAAAGCATAGCCATCCATGGCGCTATTGGCGGCCGGGGGCACACTCACTGAGGCGTATAATGGCGTCGCCAATATACGGCCGAGCGCCTGATCTGAACCGACGTGCTCTACCGAGTCCAACGCATACTCTTGCGCGCAACCTAGCAAGCGCGCTCGCGCTTGCTCTAGAGTTAGCCCCAGGCTCATCGCAATTGACCGACAAAATTACAGGGGCCGTGACGCGCATCGAGCTGCTCTTCGATGATTTGCCAAGCCGTATTACAGGCACCGGTTGAGCCGGGCAGACAAAACATTAAGGTTTTATTGGCAAGACCTGCCGTAGCCCGCGACTGTATCGTTGAACTGCCTATTTCCTGATACGATAGTTGGCGAAATAGCTCGCCAAAACCGACGACGGTTTTGTCAAACAGCGGCGTCACGGCCTCAACCGTTGAGTCGCGCCCGGCAAATCCGGTACCGCCTGTAATCAACACAACCTGGATATCTGCACGAGCGATCCAACGCGATACTTCAGCGCGAATTTGATAAATATCGTCTTGCACCAAAGCTCTCTCAGCCACGTTATGACCAGCCGTTCGCGCCAGCCCTTCCAACGCTGCTCCAGACGTGTCTGTTGCACGTGTGCGCGTGTCCGAAACCGTAAGAACGGCGCAGTTCAGCGCAATAAACTCTTTGTTGCTACTCATAAAATATTTGCTCGTAAGATCACTCGCTTACGGGTTGCTTCAAAAGACCGGGAGTCTGCGCAAAGTGGCCGTCACCCACCCGTCATATTCATAAAGCGCACCACTTGTACATCCGAAGACTCGACATCAAAACTGTGCGCTTCGGGCTTAATTTGCATCGCATCGACAATGGCCGCGGCCAGGTCTTGCTCGCCACCCACCCGACTTCGCAATACATGTCGTAAATCTTTGCTGTGTTCCTGGCCCAAGCAAAGCAAAAGGCGACCTGTCGCGGTCAAGCGCACCCGATTGCAACTGCCACAAAAGTTATGACTGTGTGGTGAAATAAACCCCACTTTCGACGCTGAGCCCGGTAACGCCCAGTAGCGGGCCGGGCCGCCGCTCTGCTCAGCACTTGGCGTCAGGGTAAACTGACTCGCCAATTGCTCACGCAGCTCGTCACTGGAAATGTATTCGGCCACACGCCCATGACTGGTCACCTCACCCATAGGCATTTCTTCGATAAAACTAATATCCAGATTCCGGGACATTGCAAACTCTACCAACTGGCCGGCCTCATCCGCATTGTAGTGCTTTAGAGCCACACAATTGAGCTTGGTTTTCTCGAAACCGGCGGAAATCGCCGCATCGATACCCTCCAGCACACTGGCCAGACGGCCGTGGCGTGTCATGGTACGGAATTTATCTTCCGAGAGAGTATCGAGACTAATATTCAGTCGTGTTAAGCCTGCGGCTTTAAGCGGCTCGGCAAACTCAGCCAACCGGGTTCCGTTGGTGGTCATGCAGAGTTCTTTTAACCCCTGAATCGCACTGAGCTTTGCCACTAAAGATACAACGCCCTGACGCACCAACGGCTCACCGCCGGTCAGCCTGATTTTCTGAACACCAAGGCTAACAAAGACTTGCGCCAACTGTTCTAGCTCTTCTAAGGTCAGCACCTCACTGCGCGGCAAAAAAGTCATATCTTCTGCCATGCAATAGACACACCTCAGATCACAGCGGTCCGTAATGGACATCCGTAAATAGCGAATCTCGCGACCAAAGCGATCTATCAGTGCGGGCTTGGTGTGGCTAAGCATAATAGGATAACGTCAAATAAAATTAAGCATGGCTTCAAGATTGCCGCAATCTTGCGGCAAAAGCTCGACTAGATTCGCGGCAATTGAGAATAATACGTCAGTCTACACTGACTCACGCGCGGTTTAGCACATATTTTCCGGCTACCTGCACAACTCTAACAGCAAAATACAAACCAGTATTACCACATCCACCTATATTGGGGTGAAGGGCTTTGTTGCCACCATTAGTAGTTAATCTATCGCAACGCGCCCATAAGTTCACGCACCAAAATGTGCACCACTATGACACCCCCGAAGTTAGGCGCCTCACAAAAGCACCATAATTGACCACTGCATTTTCACCATAAAAACACCCCGATGGGGCATATGGTGGTGCAAAGCGCACCACTGTAAAGCCTTTGTTATTTTTGGCAAGCGCTGCACAGTATTCGATCCAACCTTATAAGTAATTGTTTTATTTATAAAATAGTAGTTTTTTGGGCAATATTTTTAGCTCTGGCACTGACCTTGCTCTATCCAACGCAAATCATTAACAGCCAGCGGCCGTTTTAGTACGACCAAGCGAGAATGCACCATGCACAACAACTGCACACAACAGCCCAATACAATCGTATCGCTCAACGGCCGACCTTCGCGTCAGCCCGGCAAAGTATTACTGGTCGGTGCAGGCCCGGGTGATGCTGAGTTACTCACTATTAAAGCGCTGAAAGCAATCGAAAATGCCGACGTCATCTTTTTTGACCAACTGGTCAGTGAAGAGATCCGCGCGTTATTCCCCAAAAATACACCCGCGATATACGTAGGCAAAGTTAAAAATCATCACAGTGTTGCTCAGGCTGACCTCAATCAAATGCTGGTTGAACATGCCAAACGCGGCCTGAATGTATGCCGCATCAAAGGCGGTGACCCTTTTGTATTTGGTCGTGGCGGCGAAGAGTTATTAACGTTGCGCCAAGCAGGCTGTGATGCGCAAGTCATTCCCGGCATAACGGCCGCCTCTGGCTGTACTACCGCAGCGGATATTCCACTCACCCACCGGGGCGTTTCACAAGGCTGCACTCTTATCACCGGCCATGGCGAGAAAGATTTGAACCTCAACTGGAGCGCGTTGGCACAGCTCAATCACACCCTGGTTTTTTACATGGGGATCAGTAAGTCAGAGTTCATTCAAAATCAACTGTTGAACGCTGGCATGAAGGGCAGCACACCGGCGGCTTTTATTGAAAACGGCTGTAGGAAAAACCAACGCATCGTAACGACAACTGTTGCCGAGCTATTCAATACGGCACAACAACATGCAGTGCAGTCACCCGCACTCATTGTCGTAGGTGAGGTAGTGTCAATGGCAAGCCAACTGCAACAAGTTGTCAATCAACATCCAACAGGCCAGCTAGAAAGCCTGAGCGCATAACCGAATTAGTAGAGGAAGAAACATGACTACAGAACGCATCATCGTCGTCGGCAACGGCATGGTTGGTCACAAGTTTATCGATACTGTGATCAACAGTGACAACCCCGAAAATTATGAAATCGTGACCTTTTCTGAAGAACCTCGTTTAGCCTACGACCGGGTTAAACTGTCGAGCTACTTTTCCGGCTCCAGTGTCGATGACTTAATGCTTACCTCAGAAGAGCATTATCAAAGCTCAGGCGTTGTCTATACGCTCAATGACAAAGTGCTGGAAATCGACGGTGACGCAAAAACCGTGACCACAGCCTCAGGCAAAGTTGAAGGCTATGACAAGCTCGTTCTTGCCACGGGCTCCTTTCCTTTTGTTCCTCCGATCCCTGGTAAAGATCAACCGCACTGTCTGGTTTATCGCACCATTGAAGATCTGGAAGACATCACCGCGTCGGCGCAAGAGAGCAAAGTAGGCGTTGTCGTCGGCGGCGGTCTATTGGGCCTCGAAGCGGCTAATGCACTCAAAAATTTGGGTCTGGAAACACATGTGGTTGAGTTTGCACCGCGCCTTATGGCCGTACAGCTGGACGAGGGCGGCGGCAATTTGCTGCGTAGAAAAGTTGAATCTCTCGATGTGAATGTACACACCGAGAAGAACACCAAGAATATCGGCGCCGGTAAAAAACGTCGCTACGTTATGGAATTCACTGATGGCAGTGAACTGGAAACCGACATGATTGTGTTTTCAGCTGGCATTCGTCCACAAGACGAGCTGGCACGCAATAATGGAATCGACATTGGCGAGCGCGGCGGTATTGTCGTCGACAATTACTGCCGCACCTCAGTCGAAGACATTTACGCCATCGGTGAATGCGCATTATGGGATGGTAAGATCTTTGGTCTGGTAGCCCCTGGCTACCAGATGGCTAAAGTTGCTTACGCTCATATCAATGGCGACAGCGACCAGTTTACCGGTGCCGATATGAGTACCAAGCTGAAGTTGCTGGGAGTAGACGTGGCCAGTATCGGCGATGCCCACGCACGCACTCCAGGCGCGCAGACTTACACCTACGAAGACGGTGTAAACGAGGTCTATAAGCGCATCATTGTAAGCGAAGACGGCAAGAAACTTCTGGGCGCCGTTCTCGTTGGTGACGCCGAAAGCTACGGCACACTGCAACAGATGTGCGTAAACGATATGGCTTTGCCTGAGTCACCAGAGCAGTTGATTCTACCTGCTTCTGACGGCAGTGCCGGCGCCTCGATGGGCGTTGACGCATTGCCAGACGCGGCGCAGCTGTGTAGTTGTTTAGATGTCACTAAAGGCGACATTGTCGATGCTGTACAGAGCGGCTGTTGCTCCATGGGAGACATCAAAGACAAAACCGGCGCTTCGACAGGTTGCGGTGGCTGCGCGGCGTTAGTTAAAAGTGTCATGGACAAAGAGCTGGAAAATTTGGGAGTTGAAGTAAACAACCATATTTGTGAGCACTTTGAATACTCGCGCGCGGAACTTGCCGATATTGTGCGGGTTAAGAAAATTGAATCTTTCGATGCGCTGCTCGATAGCCACGGCAAGGGCTTAGGCTGTGATATTTGTAAACCCGCCGTGGGCTCAATACTCGCCTCGTTCTGGAATGATTATGTTCTGGAAGATAAGCATATAGGCCTGCAGGACACCAATGATATTTACCTGGGCAACATGCAAAAAGATGGTACCTATTCCATTGTGCCGCGTGTGGCCGGCGGGGAAATCACCCCGGACAAGTTAATCGTGTTAGGACAGGTAGCGAAAGAGTTTAACCTTTACACCAAAGTCACCGGTGGCCAACGTATTGATTTATTTGGCGCTCAGTTACACGAACTGCCACTCATCTGGAAACAATTGGTTGATGCAGGCTTCGAGACAGGGCATGCGTATGGTAAATCTTTACGTACGGTCAAATCTTGTGTAGGCAGCACCTGGTGTCGCTACGGAGTGCAAGACAGTGTCGGCATGGCCATCGCGCTTGAGAATCGCTATAAAGGTGTGCGCTCGCCACATAAAATTAAGTTTGGTGTATCCGGCTGTACCCGAGAATGTGCCGAAGCACAATCAAAAGACTTCGGTGTTATCGCCACCGAAAACGGTTGGAACTTATATGTCTGCGGTAACGGTGGGATGCGCCCCCGTCACGCCGATTTATTTGCCACTGACCTCGATGACGAGACACTGGTGAAGTATATCGACCGAGCGATGATGTTCTATATCCGCACAGCGGACCGCTTACAACGAACCTCGGTATGGCTGGAAAACTTAGAAGGCGGCCTGGACTATCTGCGCGACGTCGTGATTAACGACAAACTCAATATCGCCCAAGAGCTGGAAGACGACATGACCAGCAATATCGGCAAATACCAGTGCGAGTGGAAAACCACTATCGAAAACCCTGAAAAACTCAAGCGCTTCCGTCACTTTGTTAACAGCGAAGAACAAGACACTAACTTAGCCTATGTTGTGGAGCGCGATCAGCGCCGCCCAGCCACCGAAGCTGAACGTGAAAATCATATACCTGCTGTTGAAGTTACCGCTTAAAGGAGAGTACGAAAATGACTACAAATTCAGCAAGCGTTAGCGAGGCAAGCCAATGGGTAGAAGTCTGTCGTCTGACAGACTTAACCCCGGACACGGGCGTGTGCGCCCTGATAGAGAACAAGCAAATTGCACTATTTTATTCGGGTAAATTAAATGAGCTGTTTGCCATCGATAACTTCGACCCAATTGGCAAAGCCAATGTATTGTCCCGCGGCATTATTGGTTCACAGGGTGATCGCATCTGTGTCGCATCGCCTCTGTACAAGCAGCATTTTGACCTGAAAACCGGTGAGTGTCTGGAAGAGCCTGAGCACAGTGTTGCCGCTTATGCCGTTAAGGTTGAAGACGAGTGGGTCAGTATCGCCATCAATTAATTCTGTTGCTCCTAGATTCCGGTACTTACTAATGGCAGTAATGCAGACAAAGGATTGTCTGGTACCGGTTTTGAAACGGCGAGTGTAATCCTTCACTCGCGGCCAGTTGGCTGATCAAGGAACGTCGGCTTATTGGTTGATCGCTGTTTCTTCCCCCGATAGCTTCATGGTATCGGACTTCGGGATAGCCTTTTGGCTATCCCTTTTTTTATGCTGGTAGAAAATTGCGCCATAGTGCCACAAATCTGCCGTTTAGGTGGATTCCACCTCTGTGTGTATCCTATCATTAGCCCATAACGACCCTAAAATTCAAGGAGATTACTATGCGTCTAAAACATTGGGGGATTTGGCTCGCCACCATTTTCTGTATTACCGCTACACCGCTTAGCTGGGCAGGACCGCGGATTGCGGTAGTTGACTTCGAAAACAAGAGTCAACACGGTGGCTGGCGCGTGGGCCGTGGTGCGGCTGATATGCTGACAACAGAACTTGTCAAAGGCACCGATTACGACATTTTCGAGCGCGATCGCCTCACCAGCATTATGGAAGAGCAGAACCTCGGCTCTTCGGGTCGGGTCGATCCCGCTACAGCCGCCAAGATTGGTAAGATTATCGGTGTGCAATATATTGTAACCGGCTCAGTAACCGAGTATGGCCAAAGCCAAGCAGGCGGGGGCGGAGGCGGCGTGCATGTCGGCAAGAAGGGCTATCACGCAACTGTCGATGTACGTGTTGTGGATGTTAACAGCTCTCGTATTTTATTTGCCGATACAGGCAGTGGCCATAAGTCATCTATGAATGTGCGAGTATTTGGTTTTGGCGGTGGCGAAAGCTGGAATGAAAAAAGTGCGACAGAAGCGATGCGTGGTGCTATCGGCGAGCTCGTGACCAAATTAGACAATGCTGATTTCGCGACGAAAGCCGCAGCGGCCAAGCCGGCCGGCCCAGTGCTACTGGCGGATGTTGCCGGCAACGATATTATTCTAAACGCCGGCAGCGGCGCCGGATTAAAGTCGGGCCAAACCCTTGACGTGAAACGCAAGGGCCGTGAAATTAAAGATCCGGCAACCGGTGCGGTACTTAAAGTCACCTATAAAACTGTCGGCACTATTAAGCTTACCAATGTGGAAGCGAGTTACGCCGAGGCAACGGTAGCCTCAGGCAGCGACTTTAAGGTGGGCGATATAGCCGAGCCGTAATAATCAGTAAGAACAAAAAACTAGGGGCCATATGGCCCCTTTTTTGTGTCTGTACAATGCTACAATTGTCGTTTTGCGAGCAAGACATTATGTTGAAAGGCGTTATATTCGATCACGACGGCACTCTGGTAGATTCCGAACGCAAGCACTACGGTTTATGGGTAGATATACTGGCGGAATTTGGTATTGATTTTCCCGAAGAAGTTTACAAAACCCATTTAGCCGGTGTCCCTACGCAATTTAACGCCCGTTACTTAGTTGACACGTATAATCTGCCATTAAGCGCCGACGAACTTTTTGCCAAACGCGAGATCGCTACCAATGCCACATTGGGTAAAGAGGCGTGCCCGCTAATTCCAGGCGCAAAGCAACTGGTGCAATGGGTGCATGGTCGGCAGCTAGCAATGGCTATCGCTACCGGTGCAGCCACGCGCGAGGTTGAACCGACACTCAGCCAACACGGTTTTGCGCAATACTTTCCTATCGTTGCCAGTCGTGACCATGTTGACAACGCCAAGCCGGCACCGGATGTCTATCAATACGCTCTGGACAAGCTCGGCCTCCAAGCCAAACAATGCATTGCCATTGAAGACAGTCCTACCGGCTTAAAATCAGCTATTGCTTGTGGCATCGATTGTATTGTCGTGCAAAACGATTACTCGAGGGGGCACGACTTTTCAGGTGCACTTGCTGTCTTTGACCGTATGGATGAGGCCCAAAATCACCTCGCCAAGATGCTTGACGTTTAACCTGTACCTGAGAGGTTTTATTCTCTGGGCACTCTCGTTGAAAACCTCAAGATTAACGCTTGATCAGCTCTGGCAACGCGTGCAATAGACCGTCGCGCGCTGCCCCAACTTTATTTCCTTTAAAGGCTTGTGGCATGTAACACAAGGCTCCCCGCCGCGCCCATAAACCGTGAGCTGTTGCTTGAAATATCCGGGCTTGCCGTCCCCGCCGACAAAATCTTTGAGCGTAGTGCCGCCTTGCTCAATGGAACGGGCCAATACAAATTTAATTCGCCCGACCAATTCTTCACACTGTTTACGGGTTAAGCTTGCCGCCTTGCGGATTGGCTTAATGCCCGCCATAAACAAGGCTTCATTAGCGTAAATATTACCGACACCGACCACCATATGACTGTCCATAACAAACGTTTTTACCGGGATGCTGCGTTTACGGCTGAGCTTAAATAGCAACTCTCCGCTAAACGCCTCGGTCAATGGCTCGGGCCCTAAATTGGCCAGTAATTTATGCTTTAAAACCTCGCCACTTTGCCAAAGTATTGAGCCAAAACGCCTGGGGTCGTGATAGCGCAGTATGTTGCCGGCGAAGACGAAATCTACATGATCGTGCAGCTGTGGTTCGGTGCCCACAGGAACAATGCGCAAGCTGCCCGACATACCCAAATGAATCAGCACCGTACCACTGCTGAATTTCAACAATAAATATTTGCCGCGGCGATCAACCGCCCTTACAGCCTTGCCGGCCAACAGCTCAGGCAAATTAGCCGGTACCAGCCAGCGCAACTGTGGCTGTCGCACAGTGACACTGCGCACTCGCTTACCGGTGATATGTGGCTCGATACCGCGGCGTGTCGTTTCAACTTCGGGCAGTTCAGGCATGATGACCAACCAAAAGCTCGTATTTAGCCAAAGTTCTTCCCCCGAGTAAACGCATGCGTGGCATTCAACCTTCACACCGGCAATCCTAATCAAGCGAAAACTTCGCGTTTTCAGATAAACGCCTATAGCAAACTGGTATTCCCCGTGGCATTTCGTACAATACCCACCTCACTCTTTATGGGGCCCTCCCTATGCTGCTTGGCATCGACACAGGTGGAACTTTTACCGATTTCGTGTTGGTCCGCGATGGTCAATTGTCTGTCCACAAAGTGCTATCGTCACCGGACAGCCCGGAACAGGCAATTTTGCAGGGCATAGATGAACTCGGCCTGACTCCCCATCTCGCCCGGGGCGAAGTTTCGATTGTGCACGGTAGCACCGTAGCCACTAACGCCGCTCTTGAGCGCAAAGGTGTAAGCACCCTGTATGTCACCAATCGCGGTCTTGCCGATGTGCTAAGCATTGGACGCCAAACCCGCAAAGGTTTGTACGACCTTACACCGACACCAGTCGACGCACCCGTGGCTGCAGAACTCTGCCTGGAAGTAAGTGCTCGCTTATCTTCTAATGGCAGCCGTCTGGAAGCATTGAGTGACGACGATATTAACCACCTGCAGGCAGCTATTGCCGAGCATCGCCCCGCAGCCGTGGCAATCAACTTGCTGTATTCGTTTCTCGATGACAACGACGAAAAAGCGCTTGAGAAAGCCTGCCCGGATTGGGTATTTGTAAGCCGCTCGTCGTTCGTGCTGCCAGAATATGGCGAATATGAACGCGGCATTGCCACTTGGCTCAACGCCTATCTCGGCCCCCTTGTGCAAGGATATTTGCAGCGCCTGGCCCTCGCCATTGCGCCCTGCCCGCTCGGGATCATGCAAAGCTCCGGCGGCACTATCGATGCTCATCAGGCGGGAAACCGAGCCGTCAACCTACTGCTTTCAGGCCCCGCCGGGGGCCTGGCCGCCGCGCAGTTTATCGCGCAGCAGCGCAACCTTGGCCGTAGCCCTGAGCCAATGTTGACTTTTGATATGGGCGGTACATCGACAGATGTAGCGATGATTATCGATCGACTGCTATTGACCAATCAAGGGCGTCTGGGCCCTTACCCAATTGCGGTACCGATGGTGGACATGCATACGATTGGCGCCGGTGGCGGCAGCATTGCCAGTGTCGATGCCGGAGGTTTAATGCAAGTTGGGCCAGAATCAGCCGGCGCCAGCCCGGGCCCGGCCTGTTACGGCAAAGGCGGCACTAAGGTCACAGTGACAGACGCCAACGCGTACTTGGGCCGCCTGCGCCCGGAATATTTTCTCGGCGGTGCCATGACTCTGGATCATCAGGCCGCAGAGCGGGCTATTGTTGCGCTGGCAGCGGAGCTCAAAGTGACACCCCTGGCGGCTGCACTCGGCGTCATCCGCCTTGCCAATGAGCACATGGTCGCCGCGCTGCGGGTTATTTCCGTGCAACGTGGCCACAATCCAGCCAATTTTCGGTTGTGCTGCTTTGGCGGCGCGGGCGGACTGCACGTGTGCGCTTTAGCGCAAGAGCTGGGTATGCGCAGCGCAATTGTCCCGGTACACGGCGGTGTTTTATCTGCACTGGGCATGTTGGTTGCCCCGCGCGAACGGCAGTTATCGCGTTCCTGGCAAAAACCAAGCTCAGACAGCAAGCCTGACGAGCTCGGGCAAGCCTTTGCCCAATTAGCGCAGCAAGGCCGTCAACAACTGGAGCAGGAGGGTGTTAACCCGAGCGCCATTGAACAGCGATACAGCCTGGACCTGCGCTACCTGGGTCAGAGCTTCTCAATTAACATCCCCTACCGCGAGTCGTCCGATATTGACGAGGCCTTCCACCGTGCCCACGAACAGCGATATGGACACCGCTTGCCCATCGCCGTGGAATTGGTGAACCTGCGGGTACAGGTAACCGCACAAACCCAGCCTCTCTCTCTGCCAAAACTGAAAAATACCGCTGCAATCGCAATTCAAACTGTGTCACTACCAGAGCTTGGCGACACCGCAATCTATCGCCGCGAGCAACTGTGCGCCGGGCAGACGATAAATGGACCTGCGCTTATCGTTGAGCAAGTCTCAACGACTTTGGTGGCTCCAGGCTGGACGTTAACCGTAGATGACGTTGGCAACCTATTGTTGGAGCGTTAAGCCCTACTGTTCACCGGGCCGGCTATCTGTCCCAGCCAAGCGAACATTTGAGCCAGTACCGCAGCGCGCACCGGCGGTGACGATAAAATCAAGTCATGCATACCGCCTTCAATTTCAATAAGGCTAACAGTTTGCCCCAGGCCCGGGCCAAACCGGCGCATGTGCTCGACATTCAGGACCGCATCAGTACTCAACATGTCATCGCGCCAGCGTCCTAAACCTCGTATCGACTGCGCTGAGTGCATAACGAGTACCGGGCATTGGATATTGAGCCCCGCCTGCAATTCGCGCTGACCTGCAACAATCGCGTTCAACCACCCTAAATAAAGGGGAAACCCTTGTGCAGGTTTTATCGTCAGGTTGTAGTCCCATTCGCCGCGATAACCCTTATAAATGCTTTGCGCGTACAAGGACGGCTTACTGCGCGGGTAAGACGCGTGCGGAAATATACGACCGAGCCAAGCGACAAGCTTAATTCCCAATAACTCAATACCATCGGCGGGGAATTCGAAAAAGGGGCTGTTCAAACACAAACCGTCAATCTGCTCGCGCTCAAGACCACGGTGGGCGTAAAGGCTGAGAATGAGCCCCCCGGTGGAGTGAGCATTAATTGTTAAAGTACCCGAGGTTTCCGCTTTAATGGTGTTGATCGCCAAATCGATTTCGGCGAAATACTCATCAACCGTATCGCAGTAATTTGGCCTTTCATTTGCTGTAATCGAGCGCCCAAAACCATGCAAATCAATCGCATAGAAAGCAAAACCGGCCTCAACAAAGGCGTGCGCCAGGTGCTCCTGAAAGAAATAGTCAGTCATACCGTGCACATATAAGATGGTATGTGTGGTCGACTTTGGGTTATTACTGGCCCGTATTAAAGTAGCGGTATGAGCCAAATCCTCCTGACCCACCTTGAGTGGCATGACCTCGAAATCTGTCAATTCGGTGTCTGCTGTCCATTGCTCTGTTTTAACTGCCTGCACTGCTAGGCTCCTTTGTCTGATCAGAGAAATTAACTGGCTGTTGAAAAACGCTGAGCATGCATGGGGTTTTTCAACAGCCTGTTAAGTATAATAATAACGAAAGCTTTTCAATTTGATGGCTGCTACATCAGGATGACCTATGCAAAGTTCACGTCCCGCGCTTATTTTTGGCGCTTTTTTACTTGTCGCTTTTGGCATACTTGGCTATTTCGGCAAAAGTGCTGCCATCGCGGTTAAAGAATACGAGCGCACAGTGACCGCAAAAGGCCTTGCCGAGCGCGAAATGTTTGCCAATATTGTCATATGGCCCATAAGCTTTACCCTCGCCAGTAATCAACTGTCTGAGCTTTATACCAACTTAGATCAAAGTAGCACACACATTCGAGACTTCTTGGCTGAACATGGTATAGCCAGCCGTGATATTACCACTAATGCTCCCGTTATCACGGATAAGTCTGCTCAATCTTACGGCGCTGACAGCGCACCGTTTCGCTATGTTGCCACCGCCGTTGTCACCGTATACAGCGAAGACTTGCAAACCGTGCGTAAGGCCATGGCAAACACAAGTAATCTGGGTAAAAATGGTATTGTACTCACGGCCGGAAACTATGATGCTCGCACCGAGTATTTGTTTACCGGTCTCAATGACATAAAGCCTGCGATGATTGAAGAAGCTACGGTAAAAGCCCGCGAAGTTGCTAACAAGTTCGCCATCGACTCCGGCAGCCGTTTAGGAAAAATAAAACGGGCATCGCAAGGCCAGTTTTCTATCAGCGCGCGCGATGCAAACAACCCTCACATTAAGAAGGTTCGCGTTGTCTCGACTGTCGAATATTACTTAACGGATTGAATAGCTGATGGATTTTAACATTAACCCTCAAGAAGTACTTGAGCATCTTGTGCAAATGAGCATTGCTCTGTTACTGACCGCGCCCATGGCTTTTAATCGCGAACATGCAACTCCCGGCGCGGGTTTGCGAACCTTTCCTTTGGTCGCTCTTGCTTCGTGCGCCTATATGCTTGTCGGCATGCAGGTTTACGACACTAGTGGTGCCGAAGCCAAAGTGATGTATGGAATCATCACCGGCATTGGTTTTATCGGCGGTGGCGCAATATTGAAAAACAACAATCATACGATGGGAACGGCCACCGCTGCCAGCATTTGGAATACCGGCGCGATTGGCGTTTCGGTAGCGTATAATCGCTATGAAATTGCTCTGGTACTATCGCTGACCAATTTTTTTATACTGCAGTTCGCTACACCACTTAAGCGCACCAACAAAGAAGAAAGTAGTGAATAATAGAGGCTTTCTCCGATACGATCCGCCCCTATCATTGTGCATTGATTCGACTTTTTACTTCAATCCAGCGCGACATAAACTCTGTACTACGCGCGCTATGATACTGAAACATTCCGCCCAAAAAGTTATTGCGACGAAATCTCTCTAACGATTGCAATCGAGCGCAGACGATACTCATAAGTTCTTCGCTACGCATGGCAAAGTCGTACCGGCTGCATAACAGTGGCAAACACGCCTGTGATGCCAATAACCAATGCGATTCATTTTGATAAATTTGGGCCGCAGCGTCGACAAACGACTCTTTAGTATCGGCTACAATTCCAGGCCAAGCACAATCGCCCGCCATAGATTCTGCGGCAATGGAGGTTACGACACTTGGCGTGGAGGTTCGCATAGCATCAACAATTTTACCTTTTATACCTGCACCAAACCGTAAAGGCGCCAATAAAACCTTCGCATTTTCCACTACTTGCAACGCATCATCAGCCCAACCTTTCACTAAAAAGCGCTCTTTCGGATTGGTGAGCTGAGTTGCCTTCTTAGGCGGATACGCGCCGTAAATATGCAATTGCGCAGATGGACACCGGCGACGCAACAACGGCCATAGATCCTGCTTTAACCAAAGCACAGCATCCCAGTTGGGCGCATGACGGAAATTACCGATAGAAACAAAGTGCTCTCTTTCTGCAAAGGTCGGGGTAGAGCGCGCAGAACACTCAACCATAAATGGCACGTGCAGTAACAAGGATGCAGGTACGGAGAAAAACCGGGTAAGCAAATCGATTTCAAATTCAGAAATCATCAACGATAGATCACAGCGAAATATAGCCGCAACTTCTCGCATGACTAACTCATCTTCGCGCATTACCTGAAAAATTTCTTGGCTCTGCGCTAATACTGGCCCACATTCTTGATTATTTTTTTGAGCCTTCTTAAGTATTTTTTCACGCGCATAGCGCAGGCTGTGCAAATCTTCAGTATCTAGTATGCGCATTGCGCCTGAGCAAGATTCCGCTACACGCCAGCCAAATTGCTCCTCCGTGACAAACCGATCAAAGATAACGAGTTCAGGCTCTAAAGTTGCCACAAATTGATTAAAGCTAGAACTATTAAGCTCAATGGTATGCGCCGTGACCTGCATGGCGCCTAAATCAATCTGATGCTCAGTTGGCGCAGCAGCGCAAGCGAAGTGCACTTCGAGTCCTCTACTCTGAAGCGCCTTAATCAGTTGAACTATACGGGCACCCGCTGCCGATGAGTTCGGCTCAGGCCAAACGTACCCCAATATTAAGGCTATCGAATTCAATACAGGCTCGCTGTCAGAAATTAAAGGTGAACGTCAGATTACGCAAGTGTTCGGACTACTCGGGGTCGTCCTCAACTTTCATATAGACTTTGTAATTTTCTCTGTAATCTTCCAGGTTATCGCTCAGTACATCGCGAAACTGGTTGGTAAGATATTTACCAGCCGCCTCCATTTCTTCGGTATATTCTTTTCGGTCTACCGATGAACTGGCCACCAGAAAAGCACTGTAACGGCCCAGAGCCTGTAGCATGGCAGCACTAACCAGACTGGGGTCGGCACGGTCGGTTAGTTTGTTGGCATGATCAATAAATGAGTCCACCAAATCCCAAAACAGTGTTTCATTCTCTGGGTTATTCATAGCTAAAAATCTCACAAAGTATGCAGGTAAGCTGTATTGACTAGTTTAAGAACGTCATTCGACGAATTAAACCGTTTTTGAATTCATAGATTTTGACCACGGCCACGTTCTGCCTTTGGCCATTAACCTTAAACGTGGCCAACTCATGAGTAATGACTTTATTGTTAATTTCGATGGTATTGAGTATTTCAGAGGTCGGGGATCGAGCCGAAAAGTTATCAGTCGTGGTGTCAATTAAAGATAGCCTACCCGCGGTAAGCGGTGTATCCGGGTAATTATACACCTCAATATCCGGATGAAAGTAGCTGGCATATTTCTCCACGTCATGTTCATTATACGCCGCGGCTTGACTTTCCACCACGGCAATATTTTGCGCCCAGCCAGAAAGGGCTGTCATTAGCAACCCACCTAACAAAATGATTCTTAACACCCGCGCCTCCAACATTTGCCAGCTCGTACATTATACGCGGGTTATTGTAGCTTAAAAATCACGCTTCTTGTCGAGAATAACCAGTACTAGTGTCGCAATTGGACCCAGCAAAATTGACAGTAAAAACCACGCCAACCCACTGCGGTTTTTGCCTTGAGCTATGCCCGCATTGATTAATGTCAAGGTACCCCACCCCACCACATAGCCACTTGACTGGGCCAAAAAATCCACTTCATTCATGTTATCTAGTCTCCTGGGTTACGCCGACTTCCGCCCATCACTAATGCCGACCTATGAATCAGTGCTACTCCATTTGCATGGGCTGCACAGTGCGCTGCAGACTGTGCTCGTATCGCTCACCAGCACCATGACTCAAGTGAAAATAGTCCTCACTGGCTGTAATTAGCTGGCCATTCACAACCTGATAATGCTGTTTTGATTCTGTTTCTATATGAAAGCGAATAAAGATAAAAACGCGCCCAGATGCATCAACCCGGCTGCGCGAGGCCAATGGTGTGCCGTTTTGATCAACCCACACCGAGTAAATCCCCTGAAACGATTTGATGTATTTACGCTGTCCTTTACTTAAACGACTTTCCGGCAAACGAAAGTCCAGCCGTCGCGCCTGCTTATCGTTGTATGTATCCTGATAAGCAGCAATGTTTTCTGCTTCTGCCATTACTCGCTGCATTTGCTCCGCAGCATTGATCGCTGAGCGCAAAGGCAAAAGCGTCAGTTCCCGCACACCATCTATGGCTGGCGTAGGTGCATCTTTGTTGCTCAGTCGCGCCTGCTCCTCGCTCGCCATTGTCGCCAGAAGTGCTGCTGAATAGACTACACTAAGATTTTCACCATCATCATACACCTGCACACCAGCCTCGCCCCGACGGACAATTTGATCATCTCCCTTGCCATTTAACTGCTTGGTCATTACCGACACCAAATAGTTCGCTTCACGAGGTTGACTAAGGTCAAGCAGCTCGGCTTGCAACTGCGCCAACGGATCAGCAATCGCGTTGGCGCAGGCCATCCCCAAGACAACACTAAACCATACATATATCTTCATGGTCGCCGCACTTCTTGTATACCCACTATCAATACCGTCACACTAAGTATGAGGCTAAACAGCGCACCATAGTGCAGAAAACCATTGGCAACAGAGCGCAACTCGGATGTTTGCGTCGTTACATCTGAATGCGAAAAGCTGATCTGATTAACAACCTGTGCCCCCCAATGCCTTATGCTGCGCAATCTATCACTGGGCCAATCTGTGTCACTCCAGACCCAGGACGTGGGGTAAACACTTTGCACCAGCTCGTGGGCAACTTTAGGCCAATGCGTTTCGGCTCGCGCACTGGCAACGAGCAACAAAAGAAAACTGAGCATTATCAAACGTTTCATTTCGAGCCCTAGATCTCAAAACGCCGGTCGCGCAGCCATACAGCTGCAAATACACAAAGCGCGCTAATGGCCAGCCCTATATAGAGCCCTGGCGCCGCAAGTAATCGCCACGCATTTGACCGCAACTCCAGTGACTCCAGCGGCACAAAACTCACCTGCCCCACGATCTCTAAGCCACCAAAATAGCCGCGCAAGGTATCCGCTAGGTAATGAGTTCCAAAAATCCATTTCTCCAATACCCATAAAAACATCAACACCGCACCAAGCAGGCCCAGAGGGGATTTACGAGCGAGCGCAGAGAACGTCAATATAATTGCGTACATAGGTAGCGCCCACAATGCTGTAAGCACAAGGCCAACAGCACTTAGTGCAAGCGTGCTAAAAAAAGATATTTGTTGCCAGATCACCTGAGGGTCCGCACCCAATACCACTTTAGCAAACGCCCCTGCTATGATGGTATATGCCACCACAGTAGCAAGCGCGAACAACCAGTAGGCCAGGGGCAGCAAAAACACCGCAACCACTAATTTAGTCGACACCACCTGCCATTCGGACAAAGGCAAGGATTTAAAGAACAACACACTGCGATCTTTGCGATCGGTTACCAATGCACTAAGCGAATAATTGATGGTGTTAAACAGGCAGCCAATACCAAACAAAATGTAGATGATGTACTGACCATGGGAGATTTTCTCAACTACGGTCTGCGGCGTTGCGTCTTCTCCCTGCTTGTCGCTGCCAATTTCCGAATGCAAACTCCAACTCCATTGCTCAGAATTTGACTGCAGATCCCAATCGGCTACAACGCCATTTTGCAATGAGTAAAAAGAAATTGCCGACAAAAATATAATGAGAACAAAAAGCACGATAGGCGCTTTATAGAATATGCCTGGGCTCTCCCAAACTTCACGCTTAAACTGAGTAATAATGCTATTCATGAGTGTTTCTCCGCTGCGCCACCAACGCCTGTGACCTTGGCGACAAATACCTCAGCCAAACTTGCCATTGACACTTCGCCCAAGGCCATCAATTCGTCTACACTGCGTCCTTCAAAAATAAACTCTCGCCCAGCCAAAGCCCGGCTCTCCATAATGGGGTGCAGCGACCGCGCCTGTTGTTGGGTGTCTTGCCCGGCAATTAGCTTTAAAAACCGGCCCTCAAAAGACTCCAGCGTTTGATCAAGCACAATCTCGCCATCGTGAATAAACAACACATCGGTAAGCAGGTGTTCAATTTCTTCCACTTGGTGTGTGGTGATTATGATGGTGCGGTCCTGGTCATAGAAGTCATTGAGCAGAGCATCGTAAAAGCGGCGGCGATAGACGATGTCCAAACCCAACGTGGGCTCATCGAGCACAAGCAATTTGGCATCAATCGCCATAACCAGCGCCAAGTGCAACTGCGTAACCATCCCCTTAGACAGCTGGCGCACCTTAGCTGAGTGTCTAATTTTGGTGTCGGCTAGAAATTTTTCCGCCCGCTGGCGACTGAATTTAGGGTGAATACCAGCGACATACTCCAGCAACTGCTCGACGCTTATCCAGCGCGGCAAGGTAGCGGTGTCGGCAATAAAACAAACATCTTCCAGCATCGCTGCCCGCTCTTTGCGCGGGTCACGCCCCATCACCGAAATATCACCAGCGGCAACACTTAAACCCAATAGCGCCTGTAATAAGGTTGTTTTGCCCGCACCATTGGGGCCAACAAGACCCACAATTTTGCCAGCTGGAATATCGAGGTTAATTCCCCGCAATATCTGGTGCCGACCGAAACGTTTGTTTATATTCTTTGCAGTTACTATTGCCGTCATTGCTATTGTTCCTCCCTTGCCTTTTGCAGCGCCTGCACCAGCGCGTCAAGCCCGATCCCCAAAGCTGCCGCCCGCTCCACCAACGCAGGCAGCGATTGAATAAATTGTTCGCGTTCGCGCTCGAGTAAATGCTCCCGAGCCCCCTCCAACACGTACATTCCTACACCGCGCCGTTTCTCAACTAAGCCTTCATCTACCAGTGCCTGATAGGCCTTTGCGACGGTTAAATGATTGATTTTAAAGTCGGCCGACACCTGACGAACCGAGGGCAAACCTTCGCCGGCGGCCAGCTGGCCGCACATGATTAAATCAATCATGCGCCCGTATAGCTGTCGGTAAATCGGCTGATCATCTCGCCACTGCATGCTGTTACGTCTCTCACATTCGATGAATTGCTCTAGTGATATATATAACTATATCAGCATATCGGAGTTTGGCAAACCCCTACGGAATTTGCTACAGACACAGAAACCCGACGAATTCAAGACTGTACTCACCGGCGGAATTGCGCATAATGCTTCGACTTCAGCACTATGAAAGCGGTTAAAGAGACAACATCATGAGCAGTATTTATCAGCGCATTGCCGACGAGTTAAACATTCAGGGCCAGCAAGTCAGTGCCGCCGTCAATCTTCTCGATGAAGGCGCCACCGTGCCCTTTATATCTCGCTATCGAAAAGAAGTCACCGGAGGGTTGGACGACACGCAAATGCGGTCGTTGGAGGAGCGCCTGCGCTATCTGCGTGAGCTTGAAGATAGGCGTGACGCCATCCTCAAAAGCATTGCCGAGCAGGACAAACTGAGCCCCCAGCTCGAAAGCGAAATTAAGTCTGCCGATACCAAAACTCGCCTCGAAGACCTCTATCTACCCTACAAACCAAAGCGCCGCACCAAGGGGCAGATAGCCATCGAGGCCGGGCTGGAACCTCTGGCCCAATCCCTGCTGGACGACCCAACGCTGGAACCCGAAACAGAAGCCAAAAAATTCATCAATGCCGAGCACAAGATCGAAGACACCAAGGCCGCTCTGGATGGAGCCAAATACATTCTGATGGAGAGGTTCAGCGAAGATGCCGACCTTTTAGCTAAACTTCGCGACTTTTTGCTAAAAGAAGCCGTTATTTCGAGCCGGGTTGCCACCGGTAAAGAAAATGATCAAGCGCAGGAAGTGCAAAAATTCCGCGACTACTTCGAGCACGATGAACCACTCAAGTCGACCCCATCACACCGGGCACTGGCCATGTTCCGCGGTCGCAATGAGGGGGTGCTCACTCTGGCACTGGTTCTCGCCGACCTCGAGCCCGGTTCTTCTCACCCCTGTGAAGCGATGGTGGCTGAGCATTGGAATGTGCGAAGTCAAGACCGGGCCGCCGACGCCTGGCTGGCCGAAGTAATCCGCTGGACCTGGCGCGTTAAGTTATTAACCCACCTTGAAACCGACCTGCTAGGTGAGCTGCGTAACGTCGCAGAAGAAGATGCCATCAAAGTCTTCGCCTCCAACCTTAAAGACTTACTGCTGGCAGCTCCGGCCGGGCAAAAGGCTACGATTGGCCTCGACCCAGGCTTGCGCACCGGAGTTAAAGTCGCGGTTCTGGACGCCACCGGAAAAGTATTGGATCACGGCGCTATTTTCCCCACCCCACCCCAAAACAAGATAGCTGAATCCGAGAAAATCCTGGCCCACATGTGCCGCACTCACAACGTCAATCTCATTGCCATTGGCAATGGTACGGCCAGCCGCGAGACCGAAAAATTCGTTAAAGATATGCTTAAGCGCAACGACGACCTGACCGCAAAACCTGTCATTGTGAATGAGTCTGGCGCATCCGTGTATTCTGCCTCGGAGTTTGCCGCCAAAGAATTTCCCGATCTGGATGTGACTATTCGCGGCGCCATCTCTATTGCCCGTCGCTTGCAAGACCCACTGGCAGAGCTGGTAAAAATTGACCCTAAATCCATTGGAGTAGGGCAGTACCAACACGATGTCTCGCAATCTCAGCTGGCGCGATCACTGGACGCTGTAGTGGAAGACTGTGTAAACGCCGTCGGCGTCGAGGTGAACACAGCCTCCGCGGCACTATTAGCGCGTGTATCGGGGCTAAACGCGACACTTGCCAACAATATCGTGGAATTTCGCGACAAGAACGGAGCGTTTTCGACCCGCAGCCAACTTAAAGATGTGGCCCGGTTTGGCGCCAAGACATTTGAACAGGCGGCCGGCTTCTTGCGTATTGCGGAGGGTAGTAATCCCCTGGACCGCTCCGCCGTCCACCCGGAAAGTTACTTATTGGTGGAATCGATTGCGCAGAAAAACCAACGCGAAGTCGCCGATCTGCTGGGAGATTCGTCATTTCTATCGAACATTAAGCCGCAGGAGTATGTGACTGAGCAATTTGGTGTTCCCACCATTACCGATATTCTGCGCGAGCTCGACAAGCCCGGTCGCGACCCTCGGCCCGAGTTTCGCACCGCCGAGTTCAAAGACGGCGTGAACACCATAAAAGACCTGGAGCCAGGCATGGTTCTCGAGGGCACCATCACCAATGTCACCAACTTTGGCGCGTTTGTCGATATCGGCGTCCACCAGGACGGCTTAGTGCATATCTCTGCCCTGGCAAATACCTTCGTCAAAGACCCCCGCGAGGTGGTAAAAGCCGGTGATATCGTTAAGGTCAAGGTGATGGAGGTAGATGTGGACCGCAAACGAATCGGCCTGTCTATGCGCCTGGAAGATACTCCCGGTGAAAAAACCGGTGGCGACGGTCAACGCCCCAAGCGGGCTCCATCGACCCAGAAACACAATAAATCTCAGCAGCCAGCCAAGGCCGCCGTAGGCAGCATGGGCGCTCTGCTGCAGCAGGCCATGAAGAAAGGCCGCTAGCGCTAAACGCGAGGCGAGTACTGCGCGGCGGCACAAGCGCTTACTCGCTGCTTTGTGTCTCTACCAACCCGGGCAAATAATCACTTAACTTTTCGCCACGCCAGCCGTAAACCTTATCGCTGGGCTCTCCGTGCTCTTGCCCGTAAGATACGGCGCGGAGAGACCCGGCATTATCACTATGGTTATAAATTCTTGTAAATTTATTACAAAACAATACTTGCCTGTTGCTGCTTTATGCGCCAACTTGTCTGTACTAACGTGCACACACAGCAAATAATTTCTAAAGTAAATATAGAAGTTGCGACGATAATTTGATTCCACGGACGGCCACCTAATAACAAAAATTAAGAGGCAAATAAGTGAGATATTTTTTACTGGTAATAGGCCTGATAGTTACATTTCCATTGCAGGCCGCAATGGAAATTAACTTAGTATCGCGAGGTGATGGCAACGCCCGCTACGCCATTAATATGATCAAGCTGGCGCTGGATACCGTTGGCACTGAATACGATTTGAAAATCTCCGACGGCACACTCACCAGTGCCCGACAACAGCAAGATACCGAAGAAGGCGTCATGGACATTATGTGGGCTGCTACCACTGATGACATAGAGCAGCGCCTATTGCCTATACGCATCCCATTGTATAAGGGTCTTCTGGGCCACCGCGTCTTTATCATTCACAAGGAGAATCGCAATTTATTTGCCGATGTATCAGAGTTTGATCAACTCAAGAATTTTGTATTCGGCCAGGGTAAGGGTTGGCCAGATACCGACATCATGCGCCACAACGGCCTGGAGGTAGAAACGGGCACCTACGAAGGTCTGTTTCTCATGGCCGACGGCCAACGCTTTCACGCGTTTCCACGCGGTGTAAACGAGCCCTGGGGGGAAATCGAGCAGCGCCCGCAACTGGATCTTACCGTTGATCAGAACTTAATGTTTGTTTACCGCATGCCTTTTTATTTGTTCGTGAGCCCTAAACGCCCAGAAGTAGCCCAAGCCATTGAAAATGGCCTGATGCAGGCAATTAATAATGGCGCTTTCGACGCCTTGATGATGCAGGACCCCATGGTGCAAATGGTTATCGCGCGCGGCAATATGTCGGAGCGCACAGTATTTGAGCTCGACAACCCCAGCTTGCCTGCCGCCACTCCTGTAGACAATACCGACCTATGGTTTGATATTGAAAGCTTAACCAAGCCCAGTGAAGAAGTAGACGAAACAATAGCGAGTGACCCACTATGATAAGAAAAACGCTCACGGTAAAGCTGATGCTGGCCTTGACTGCCATCTCCTTGCTCATTGCTGCCGCCATTGTCATCATTAACTATCGATTTCAAAGTGCCAATCAGGACGAAGTTTTTCAAATCAGTGTTGACGGACAGATACAACTGGCATTATCGGCTCTGCGCGAACCGGTGTTTTCCTATGATTTACCACAGATTGAAACTATTGGTAAGTCTTTAGCCAACACCCCGCTGATCATCTCTATTGATATTGTCGACCACCGCGAAAAATCACTGGCCTCTGCTAGCGACAGCCAGCGCCCCGACACTGACTTAATTGAACGTCGGGAAAAAATTGAAATCACCCGCAAAGAGAAGTTGATTGGCTATATCAATATCTATTTTTCCAAACAACAGGTGCAAGACACACTGGCCAGTCAATCGCTGGCCACTTTTATCACGATAGCCACTTTGCTGATTGGCAGTTTAGTGACCGTTGCTTTATTAACCAAAAAAATGATTTCACGGCGCATACTTGAAATCAGTGAGTCACTAGGAGAAATTGCCGACGGTGGTGGCGATCTAACCCGCCGACTTCCCACCAACAGCTCTGACGAGATTGGGGACTTAAGTCACAATTTTAACCGGGTTATGGAGCAGATTGCATCGATTATTCAGCGTGTTACCGAGTCCAGCAAAAGTGTGACATCGCAATCAGAACGCATGACAGAGGCATCTCAAAACACATCACTCGCCATTACTCAGCAAATTAGAGAAATTGAACAAGTGGCGGCCGCCCTGCAGCAAATGTCGCACTCGGCGCAAGAGGTGGCCGATCACGCCAAAAATACCGCGGCCGACACGCAAGCGACCATGCGCCTTACTGACGAAGGCTCCGATGTTGTCAAAAGTGCCATTGGCACCATTAATCGCTTAACCGGACAAATTGAAACAACAGCCGATAAAATTAAAGGGTTGCGCGAGAAATCCGACAGCATAGGCTCCGTCATGGAGGTTATTCGCAATATCGCCGAGCAAACCAATCTCCTGGCCCTAAACGCCGCCATTGAAGCTGCGCGAGCGGGAGAGCAGGGGCGAGGCTTTGCGGTAGTAGCCGATGAAGTTCGCTCCCTGGCACAAAAAACTCAACAGTCCACAGAAGAAATAGCGTCCATTATTCAGGAGTTGCAAAAGTCCGCGGATGATACCCATCACTCGATGGAGTATAGCGTTAAAGCCGTGGAGGAAACGATTTCGACGTCCAGCCGGGTGGAACAAGCACTAGAGAATATTCGCAGTAACGTCGAGTCAATCAATAATATGAACCACCATATTGCCGACGCCTCGCGCGAACAAAGTACAACGGCGCACGAAGTCAGTAAAAATGTAACCACCATTCACGACATCACCGAGCGAGTTTCTCACAATGCCGAAGTTGTGCGAGACAGCAGCGCGACTCTTGATCACGACAGTCATGAATTGCGGGATGAGATGTCAAAGTTCACAACCTAGATCAAACAAAAAAACTCAATACCAAAAAGCCCAGCGATTGCTGGGCTTTTTGGTTTATCGCTTTTCTGCCGACACAGAATACTAGAAAATAAAGCAGGGCATTTATACAGAGAAATGCGCTATTTGTTTCTCCAGCTTCTGTGCAGTGACATCCAACTCGTTCGCCGTTTCTGTAGATTTCTGAGCACTGGCCTGCGCGCTTTGCACCATGGAAACGACGTGGGTTACATTTTTGTTAATTTCCTCAGCCGCATAGCTTTGCTCTTCGGCGGCGGTGGCAATTTGCGTATTCATATCGAGAATACTGGAGATTGCTTGGGAAATCGCGTGAATAGCCGCACCCGTTTCTCCCATTAAACTCACCGTACGCTGAGTTTTGTCCCGGCTGACGACCATTGCTTGCGCCGCACCGGATGCTCCCGACTGCACGGCCTCGATAATCTGTTGAATTTCCGCCGTAGACTCCTGGGTGCGCTGCGCTAAGGCCCGCACCTCGTCCGCCACAACGGCGAAACCGCGGCCTTGCTCCCCCGCTCGCGCAGCTTCAATGGCCGCGTTGAGGGCAAGCAAATTCGTTTGTTCTGCGATGCCCTTAATCACACCGAGCACATGACCAATACGGTCGCTTTCGGTTTCTAACTGGGCCATGGATTGGCTGACTTCTTCCACCTGGGTGGCCAGCTCGTTAATGGAGCTTACGGTATTTTCCATGACATTAATGCCATTTTTAGCATTGCTGTCTGCACCGCCAGCGGCCTCGGCTGCGCCCGACGCGTTGGTTGCGACTTCCTGCACAGTGGACGACATCTCATTGACGGCAGCGGCCACCTGATCGGTTGAGTGCTCAGTTTCACTGATATGGCGGGCAATATCGCTTGCGGTTTGGTTAATGCTGGCCGAGGCGCCGCCTAATTGTTGTGCGGTATCTTTTACCGAGGATACGACGCCGCGTATCTCTTCTTGCATTTGCGCCAAATTTTCCCCCAGTTGCCCCAGCTCGTCATTGCGCTGCAAATGAAAGCGTTTGGAAAAATCGCCCCCAGACATAATCCGGATATGGTCCATAATCGCCTGCATTGGCTGAATAATGGTTGTGCTTAACAGCCACCAGAGCACTGCCAGAGCGGCAACTGCGACCGCGAAAGTGGCCAACTGAGCCCAAAACGCGACCTTAGCACTGAGCGCCTGCACCTCTGCCGCCGCCTTTTCCACCTCGGCCTTAATGATATCTGCGGCCTCTTGCAACAATCGGCTGGGCTCACGGTCTATTCCTGCCACCGCTTCGTCGCCGGCGCGATGGTTGTACCCTGAGGCGACAAAAGCATCGAAACCCTCGTTATACTGGTCAAAGGCCGTTTCATGAGCGGCCAAAAAGTCCCCCAACAAGCGCGAGCTTTGACCCGATTTCAGGCCCCTTGAAAGCTGGCCTCCCTCACTTTGAATAGTCTCGTGGTGCTTCTGAAAGCGGTCCCAGTACTTTTCTCGCTGGCTAGCGTCGGCGCCGCGTAACAACACGTTTTTCCACTCTTGCACCTGAACTTTAAAATCAAAGTTCATACGGTTAATTTGGCGCTCCTGCGCAATATTGTTGTCGATTAAGCGATTGTAGCTGTTAATTTGCCCATTCAGCATATATATCGCTACCTCAGCGGCAATCAATAAACCCGCCAAGCCAATACCCACAGCCACCATCAAGCGCATTTGTACGCTTTCCGTTATCCAACGCATGCTACCAATCCTCGAAAACCGGCGAGCGCAAGCTCACCTGAAAAATAGATGTTTACTGGAGTATAGGAGATATTTCGCGCCGTACAGGCACGTACCTGTCGGGCAGAACAGCGCAGCGGGCACTGCTGTTGGTTAACTGTTCAGCTGATCGAGCTGATCCTGTACCTCTAACCATTTTTCTTCCGCGTCGCTAAGCTGCTGCTGAAGCTGCGATTGCTTAAGCAGCAGTGCCTGTAACCGCGCTTTATTCTCTTCCTCGTACAAGGCCGTATCGGCCAAATCCGCCTCAACTTGAGCCACCTGGCCGGTTAGCTTTTCCACCTGTGTTTCGAGTTTCTTGAGATTCTTCATTAGCGGCTTGCGTTGCTCTCGCTGAGCTGCGGCATCCTGGCGCTTGTTTTTCCTGCTCGCCGTCGCCTCGGGCTGAGCGGCGGTTTGCCCAGTGGCTGACGCGCGCTTATGTTCAAGCAGCCAGACGTGATATTCCTCGAGAGTGCCATCAAACTCCCGGGCGACGCCTTCGGCCACCAGCACCCATTCATCGACGGTATTGCGCAACAAGTGACGATCGTGCGAGACCACAATGACCGCACCTTCGTAGTCCTGAAGTGCCATGGTCAAAGCCTGGCGCATTTCCAGATCCAAATGGTTGGTGGGCTCATCCAACAACAGAACATTGGGCTCTTGCCAGGCGATTAGGGCTAACGCCAAGCGAGCCTTTTCACCACCGGAGAAGTGAGCAATGGTTTCAAACGCACGGTCGCCGCGAAAATCGTAGCTGCCGAGAAAATTGCGAATTTGCTGTTCACTGGCCTTGGGGCTGAGTCGTTGAATATGCAGCGCCGCCGATGCGCTCATATCCAGGGCTTCAAGTTGATGCTGGGCAAAATAGCCCAAACGGAAATGCTCACCGGTGACACGCTCGCCGGTCATGGGTGGCAAGTTGCCAGCAATGGTTTTAATCAAGCTGGATTTGCCGGCTCCGTTGGGGCCAAGCAAGCCAATGCGCTGACCCGGAGCGACATTCACATTGACACCGGACAAAATTTTCTTATCACCGTAGCCCACATCGACGTCGCGCAACACGAGCAGAGGATCTGACACTTTCTCGTATGTGGGGAGTGTGAAGGTAAAAGGTGAGTCCACGTGTGCAGGGGCAATAGCCTCCATACGTTCCAACTGTTTAACGCGGCTTTGTGCCTGCTTAGCCTTGGTCGCCTTGGCCCGAAAACGGCGGATGTAGCTCTCGAGGTGTGCTACTTTTTCTTGCTGTTTGGCGAACGCAGCCTGCTGCTGTGCCAGACGCTCTGCACGCTGCCTTTCATAGGACGAGTAGTTACCGCTGTAGCTGATCAACTTTCCGGACTCAATACTGACAATACGACCCACCACATTGTCGAGAAAGTCGCGATCGTGAGAGATAATCAGCAAGGTGCCGTCATAGGCCTGTAGCCACTGCTCCAACCACAGAGTTGCATCTAGATCGAGGTGGTTGGTGGGTTCATCCAACAACAGCAGATCCGATGGGCTCATCAGTGCCTGAGCCAGATTAAGCCGAATACGCCAGCCACCGGAGAAATCTGTCACCGGGCGTTGATGATCGGATATGGCGAATCCGAGCCCATCGAGCAACTGAGCGGCGCGGGCATTGGCGGTATAGCCATCTGCCTGCTCTAGATCACCGTACAGAGTAGCCAGCTTTTCACCGTCGTCTTCAACGGCCGCAATGGCTCGCTCCAGTTCACGCAGATGCGTGTCACCATCCAAAATATAGTCCAGGGCGCTGCGTTCAACATCGGTAACTTCTTGTGCCATATGCGACAAGCGCCACTGGGCCGGAATATCCAGGCGCCCGGCATCAGCGTGCAACTGCTTCAGTAGCAGCTTAAATAATGACGACTTACCGCTGCCGTTGGCTCCGATCATGCCCAGCTTCTGCCCGGGAAAAATGGAAAGATCGGCTTCCTGCAACAAAAATTTGGAGCCACGCTGTAAGCTAACGCCTTCTAATGCAATCATGGTTTATCTATAAGCCTGTTAAACTGGCGAGCCTTTGGACCCGGGTACCGACAAAAATATGTGCGAACCTTACACAGATATCTGGCATTTTGCTACGACGGTGTATCGACAACCCGAGGTCGAGCCCTTATGCCTGCAGTTGCAAGAAGAGCAGGGCGTGAATGTGACGTTGTTGTTGTGGCTACTGTGGATCGACAGCTATTTTGCAAAGCCTCCCGCATCGCTAAATGCTGGTCATCTAATCGCCGAACAGTGGCAACACAATATTGTCACACCACTGCGAACCGCCCGCCGTTGGATGAAGCGCAACCTTGAGCTAAATGGCGATAAGGCGCGTTTGCGCGAGGCCATAAAAAGCCAAGAACTATTCGCTGAAAAGCTATTACTTTCACAGCTGCAATCGCTAGTCGAACACACACCATCGCACAACAGAGCGCTCACCCGTGTTGATCAACTCCAAGCGAGCGCGGACTACTTAACCCACCTGGGTATGGCGGCTCCTGCGCGCGCAAGCACATTGAAAACCTTACTCCTCGCGATACAAGCTGCACATAACAAAAAGCCCTGCTGAGCAGGGCTTTTACGCTGACATATGGTGGCCGTTTAGCGTTTACTCTTCGTCAAATAAGCTGCCCGATTTAGGTACGGCCGGAGCATCCGGTACCGGCTCGACCGTTAACTTACCCGGCTCGCTGGGCTCAATAACGTGTGTACCCATGTGATGCGGGAGTGGGTTTGGTGCAACAGGCTCTGGCTTTACGGTCGCGGGAGCGGGGCTAGCCTGCGCCGGCTCGGCGACAGATGCCGGGGTTGTGTTGGTCGCTGCGGCCTTGTCAGTCGCCGTTTTTTTCGCGGCCACTTTCTTTTTAACCGCAGGCTTCGCCTTGGGCTTTGCCACAGACTGAGCGGACGCCTTAGCAGGTTGGCGCTTGACGGGTGCTTTTGCCTTTGCACTTGCCGCTTTTTTCGCCGTAGCGGGCTTTGCGCTTTTAGGCTCAGATTTACCAGCAACCGCCGGTGAAGACTGTGTGCCTTTTTTTGCAACGGTTCGCTTCGCCTTCGCGCTCTTGACCGCCTGCTTTCGCTTGGCCTCGGCTGCTTTGACAAACTTGGCTTCCACTTTAGCGAGCTGTTCGGCATCCTTTTTCGCCTTGCGTGCAGCGGCCAAGGCGACTACCGCCTCCGCGTTTTCTGCGGCGAGACTAGCCACCAATTTTTGCTGAGCCGTTAACGCAGCGCTTGCCTTTACCGAACGCGCCTTCGCAGCCGCGCTAGGCTTCGCCTTGGCGGCGGCCACTTTGCGCGATTTTAGAGTCGTCAGTTTCTTTCTTGCTGCATCCAGCTTTTTCTTAGTCGCGGCTTGTGCTTTTTCAGCAGCTTTTACAGCCCTGACTCGCTCACTATCGAGCTTGGCCTTCAGCGAAACAATTTCTCTTTCCAATTGCGCAACAGACAAAGCGGCTTTTTTCTTCGCAGCCATAGTAAAACCCTTCTAAATAATTGGACGAACATGAAACAACAGTGAATAAATCTTGCGCATTATTGTAGACCCAATACAGCAAAATGTGTACGTCTCAAACATTACCAAATCACAGTTTCAACGTTAAAACGCCCCCCTACAGATGTTGCTCGGGACCATAGCGTGGCAGCGCAGCAACACCTTGAAGTTACGCCATATATCCCCAAATAGAGGCTAACCCCACCGGTAAGGTGGCGCGCTTTTACCGCAAACGCCGACCAGGAGTCACAAACTGGTGCAAACTTGCGTTACCATAGGCGCTCGGTTTGTAACGCCCGAATCGAATACCTATCGACAGTTGCATTTTTGACAGGTATTAAGCTGGACCCGGGCAGCGATAAAGCGGTCGGATACACCGACCAACCACCATCCACCCAGAGGCAGGTGGTCCAACACACGACAAATAAATAGGTTTTCTATGATGAACAAGCGTTTACTGATGACTGGCGTGCTGTGCTCTGTAGCGGTACTGGCCGGTTGCAACCAGAGCGAGCCTGAAGCCGAAAAAGAGGTCACACTCGACACTCTGGAACAAAAAGTGAACTACTCCATTGCCCTGAATATGGCCACCAACTTTAAAAGTCGCGATGTTCCGATCGAAGTAGACGCCTTCACCAAAGCATTAACAGACGTACGTGATGACGTTGAACCCATGCTGACCGAAGAAGAAATCCAGGAAGTGATGCAAACCTTCCAAGAGCAGCAAATGGAGCTACAACAGCAGCGTCAGAAAGAACTCGCCGAAAAGCACAAGCTAGAAGGTGAACAGTTCCTCTCCGACAATGCCGCCAAAGAAGGTGTTGAGATCACCGACAGCGGCCTGCAGTACAAAGTGCTTGAAGCTGGCGACGGTATCAAACCTGGCGAGATGGACACCGTCACCGTTCACTATGAAGGCCGCCTGATTGACGGCTCCGTTTTCGACAGCTCGTACGAGCGCGAACAAACCGCCACCTTTGCCCTCAACCAGGTTATTCCAGGTTGGACCGAAGGCCTGCAGTTGATGGAAACTGGCTCAAAATACCAGCTTTATATCCCATCTGATCTAGCCTACGGCCCAGGCGGCAATCAGGGTATTCCACCGAACTCAACACTGGTTTTTGATGTTGAGCTGATTGAAGTTGAACCCGCCGAAGCGCCTGCCGAAGAAGCGGCTGAGTAAGCAGTTATCTTCCCCCGGCTTGTGCCGGGGGGAGTTTCCCACCCCGGCATTTACTCCCTCCCCCGTATAACCGTCTGCCGCTTAGTAGGCTAGGGTGTAGACGAAGCCACTGCTGCCAATTGCCTTGTATTGATCATCAAAGGCGGTAAAACTTAAGTCCATCACGGCATTTGCTGTTGGCTGCCAGGCTTTGCGCTTGGGTAGCTGCCAGGTATAGACCTCAGCTTGCCCATCAATATCCCAAAGTTGCACTCGCCCATCGGGCCTACCGGTCAGCAGATAACGGCCATCATCCGAAAAACGCGCAGCAGTAACACTGAGGCCACGCATCATTTTCTCCTTGGTAAAAGGCAATTGCCACAGAGCTTGCTGACTGGCTACGTCTATTATTTCGACTCGGTCATATTGCGCGGCGACCATCGCCCGGTCACCGGCAGGGGTCAGTGCAACCAACTGCACCGGCTCACTGTAAAGACGTTCCATAATAAGCTCGCCGGTTTGTGAATCCCACAATCTGGCGGCAAAGTCTTCCCCACCGGTAAGCGCACGGGACAGATCGTCGGTAACCGCCACTGTGTTCACGCCACCGGCATGCTCAAAGCTTTGATAAACACCGCCGCCGCGCACGTTATAGAAAGCGGCGCGACCATCGAGCATACCGAGCAGAGCTACATTACCGTGACGACCCAGTGCGACCGACGTCACATCTGCCGTCAACCTCCAGAATCCATGACTGCGACCGGTTTGCGTATTCCACAACACCAGTGACTGTTCATCCACCGTCGCAGCCCAGCCACCATCCGGCGATATATCCGTGGCGAGAACTAATGTGTCTGGTGCTTCGCTGTGGTTCCAGCTAAACAGGCGCGCCTGTGTGGCCAGGTCCCAATAGCTGGCGCCGTGATAGACCGAGCCGATCGCGGCTGAGTCGCCGTCGCGCGATAGCGCTCCTGCCTGGACGGTGCGTGCGGCCACCTCGAGCGCATCGACAGGCTCGGGCACTGGCGAACAGGCTGTGAGCGCATGCGAGAGTATAAACAGTGAGATTAGCGAGGTGATTTTATTCATGTGCCCTGCAGCCGAAAATTCATCCGTTGCTCAAGTGTAGCATCTTGCAGAGGCAGAAAACCCAGCGAGCGCTGGGTTTTCGTGGAGGCTAAATCATGTCTTTATGCACATCGTGAAGCACAGCAATCATCTGATCTTCCGCCGAAAAGCGAGCTTCAAGTACCTCACCCAAACGCGAGAGATCGATATCGAGAGTGGTCAGATCGTCAATTTCTTGATATTTATCGTTAAAATCGAGAACCTCTTCGGTGGTAGCATCCACTTTCGTGAACAGCTCTGCGCCTGCTTTCACAGCGTCGGCATCACCGAAATCCTGCCCCTCTTTGAGCAATTGATCGTAAACCTCAAAATGCCCGGCCGACACATAGTCGACCATAATTTCACACATGGCCCGTAGTTTGGTACCACGTGCGGTATCATCGGCGTCTTTCGTGTCCGACAGTGCACAGTATTTCACCAACATTTGTTGACGCTCAGCCAGCCAGCGATCAACAATTTGACTAACGCCACCCCAACGTTGTTTGGCGTCTTGGCAGTTTTCCAGCATACGACTTCCCCTAGGGGTTATTAATATATGTTGCGCTTTATACTAACACGGAGTCACGCTTTAGTAAGCGCCAGATTGGTCGATAGTCTCTTTGCAGTAAACTAATAACAGCGCTATTGTGTATCGACGTCCGCCCGGGAGAAAGACTGTGAAATTGATCAAACTGACACCACTGCTTTTACTGATGTTACTGGCATGTACCAGCACGGTTTGGGGGCAGGAAGAGGAGGAGGCCGAAGGGGCTGTTGAAGGCGCCATTTACATCCCGATGGAGCCACCATTTGTCGTGAACTATGGCGGCGCAGGGCGCTTAAAGTATTTAAAAACTGAACTCTCGCTGCGCGTGAACGACGTGCACACGGCCTCGGCCGTGCGTCACCATATGCCGTTAATACGCAACGCCATGGTCATGCTGCTGTCGCGCCAAAGTGAGGAGGCGATTACCTCGACAGACGGTGTTGAAAAGCTACGCGAATCCGCCAAACAAGAAGTTATTGCTCTGCTTGAATCTGAACAAAACGCCGCCGAGGTTCTCGATGTTTACTTTAACAACCTGATTGTACAGAAATAGCGGACTGCGGTTCGCACCCACAACTCTCACAGTCGCGATACTGGGCATAGTACGCGGCAAGGTGTGCTTCAAAACTGATGGCATCCGCCGCCTCAATCTCCTGCTGGCGCGACAAAGACTCTCGTGCCTGCGCAGCAAACCGTTGATAGTCATCATCCTCCAGAGGGCGCTCGGCATAGTGCCGTTGATGCTCGCGCGCCAGCTCCATAATCAGGGCGTAATAGGTTTTATTCTCGGCTTGCATTTGCTTGAGCATTTGCTCAGCCGGCGTCGCCGTTTCCCCGGCTAATTTGCGTCCTTGCGCCCGGTGTGATTGCTGGTAGTGCTCACCACCGCAGGCCGTATCGAGCAATCGGGCACAGGCGCCAATTTCGCTTTGCAAGCTGTCAGCCCAGTCACGCATAAGTCGCTCGTCACCGCGATTTCGCAAGGTCAATGCCGGGTTGCGACCCGCATCAACCACACGCTTTTGATTTTCCTGCATATCCTGGTATTCAGCGGCGTCAGTTTCGGGGCTATCGGTCAGTAAACAGAAAAGTAAGAAAGCATCGAGGTAATGCAGCTGCTCACTGCTAACCCCCAGGGGCTGATAAGGGTTGAGATCGACACAGCGCACTTCAACATACTCGACCCCCCCCAAACGCAAGGCCTGCAGTGCAGTCTCACCCGACTTTGCCGTGCGCTTGGGACGAATGGAACTGTAGAATTCATTTTCAATCTGCAGCAGGCTAGTGTTGAGCTGACGATATTCACCGCCCTCATCCCGCAAACCGATGCTTTGATAGTCTGGGTGAGACTGAGTAATGGCTCCGCAAAGCGTTTGCAAGTAATTATCAATGTTGTTGTAACACACCACCAATGATTGCTGCGCCGCACTCTGATAGCCCAAATCCCCCATGCGCAGTGAAGTCGCGTAGGGCAGATGCAGCGTGTTTTCATCCTGCCCTAACGCCTGCAATTTGTGATCGCGCCCGCGCACAAAGCTGCGACATACCGCCGGAGCCGCACCAAACAAATAGAGCAGCAACCAAAAGTAACGACGAAAATTGCGGATCAAGGCAAAATATTTGTCGGTTTTAAACGCCTGTAGTGTGCGGGTATTGCCTTCAATTTCCGATAGAGCCTGCCAAAAACTATCCGGCATGGAAAAGTTATAGTGCACCCCGGCAATGGTCTGCATTGCCCGACCGTAACGGTGCCCCAACCCCAAACGATAAACGGTTTTCATGCGGCCACTGTTGGATGTGCCATAGCGGGCCACTGGTATGGCATTATCACCGGCCAGCACACAAGGCATACTGCCCGGCCACAATAGCTCATCGTTGAGTTGGGCGTAGGTGTAACGCTGCACCTGATCCAACTCAGACAGTGCGTCGGCAATGCGCTCATGGGGCTGAGTGATGAACTCCAGCAAGGCCTCGGAATAATCGGTGGTAATGTGAGGGTGAGTCATAGCCGACCCGAGCGCTTTGGGGTGCTCGGTTTGCGCCAGCTTACCCTCTGGAGTCACCCTTAGACTTTCCTTTTCCAGTCCGCGCAGAATTCCACGCAAGGTGCTATTAGCAGCGGGGTCCGCAAATGCGGCCAGCTGCGCGTCTAATTGTGACAATGTGGTGTCCTCGTTAACCGACGCTCGCCGTAGGTTGGTCTGCGCCCGCAGGGGCTTCACTGGATACGGTTTCGACGCCCTCAGCCTGCTCCGGGACGGTTTCAGGCTCAAGCTCAAGTGCCATAGAGTCTTCACCTTTGGCCTTGGGTAGCGGCGGCGGTAAAATGTCAGGATCAATCAGTGGCACACCGCGCTCATTCAGCGCGCAACTCACCAGAGACACTCGCTGACTATAATCTTTGGCATTCACCTCAAACTTTTCGTTCACCGCTTCGTCCCGATGTGGGGTACGGTATAAACCGGCCGGTTCGCGGCCATCAACCCAGGCGCGCTGTTTACTTAAAAACAGCTTATCCTGATTCTGAATAATAAAAACCTCAGACATAACAACTCACGTCTCTATACATATTACGGCAATATAAGACCCATAATGGGGCCTTAGCAGAAAGAGTCAAGCCCAACCCTCACGCGAAAAAACGTCCTGACTTAAGGCGCCTAAACGGGTCGCGAACGGCTGCGATATGGCGCCCATCTCCAGCAAGCTAGCGCGCGCGGGGAATATCCACAATAAAGTCTGTCGCACCGATATCGACCCCGAGCTGACAGAGCAGGGTGCTGACCTGGCCGCGATGGTGGGTTTGATGATTGAACATATGGCACACCAACTCGCCAAAATCTTGTGTCGCCGCTTCACCTTTCGCATTGTGATAAGACAGATTGCGAGTTAAATCATCGGCTTGCAGCTCATCGCTTACCCAGGTCAGTAGCGTTTCATCCACCAGAGCCCTGGCCGCACCGAGCGCTCCGAACCGATCGTAGATCACATTGTCCAGCGCTGTCGGCTGAGGCAGCTCTTCCAGCGCCTGCAGGCTGCGATAGGTCTCGCTGTGCCGGCGAAAACGGTGCAACCACAGCAGATCGCCAACCATCAGGTGGTTAAGCGTACCCAATACCGAGCCAAAGTAGGCCCCCATCGGCTTGCTGAGTTGCTCCTCTGGCAAGGTGGCGGCGCCACTGTATACCTGGCGATTCATTCTAAGGTTATAGCCTGCCATCAGGCGCAGGTGCGTGAGTACTTCCATAACATCCTTCTCTCAGAGCCTTGGCGGCCAACCCTGTAAGTATTTCATAGCCTGTGCCTGTGATACCACCCCAAACTGCGACGCGCCTACCACTGGGTAAATTTACAGTGAAATGTTATCCTTGACCCTTCAACCGCCAACAGCCAAATGCAGAACTATTCATGGAAGCACCAGAACTTGTCGACAATTTAAACCAGGCCCAACATCAGGCCGTTACCGCTGACCCCGGCAATCAGCTGATTCTCGCCGGAGCCGGCAGCGGCAAAACGCGCGTACTGGTGCATCGGATTGCCTGGCTGGTGCAAACTCAAGGCGTCTCTCCCTACAGTATTCTCGCCGTCACCTTTACCAACAAAGCCGCGCGCGAAATGCGGGCGCGCTTAGACGAATTATTTCGCGATTCCGGCACACCTATAAATACTCGCAGTATGTGGGTAGGCACCTTCCACGGTTTAGCACACCGACTGCTCAAGGCTCACTGGAAAGACGCCAAGCTGCCGCAGAACTTTCAAATTCTCGACAGTGACGACCAGCTCCGGCTGATTAAGCGCGTGTATCAAAATTTAGGGCTGGATGCGGAGCGTTGGCCTCCGCGTCAGGCGCAGTGGTTTATCAACGGTCAAAAAGACGAAGGGCTGCGCGCCAAACATATTCAGGAGTCCGCCGACCCGTTTGTTCGCACCATGGCTGCGGTGTACAGCGCCTACGAGGCTGATTGCGAGCGGGGCGGCCTGGTCGACTTCGCCGAATTGCTGCTGCGCGCTCATGAATTGTGGCTCAACAACCCGGCGCTGCTCAATCACTATCAGGGTCGCTTCCCCTATATTTTGGTGGATGAGTTTCAGGACACCAACTCGGTACAGTACGCCTGGCTGCGGGTACTGGCAGGTGAGGCTTGCTTTGTCACCGCCGTGGGCGATGATGATCAGTCCATCTACGGTTGGCGCGGTGCAAAAGTGGAAAATATCCGTCGCTTCGAAGAAGACTATCCGCAAACACAGGTGGTACGCCTGGAACAAAATTACCGTTCCACCGGGCATATTCTCAATGCCGCCAATGCGGTCATTGCCAATAATTTTGGCCGGCTGGGAAAAGAGTTGTGGACCGAGGGCGCCGACGGTGATCCTATATCGCTTTACGCTGCCTTTAATGAACAGGACGAGGCGCGTTTTATTGTCGAGCGTATCACCGACTGGGTCGCGCAAGGCAACAGTAAAAGCAGTTGCGCCATTCTTTACCGCTCCAACGCCCAGTCGCGGGTACTCGAAGAGGCGCTGTTACGCGAGGCCATTCCTTACCGCATATACGGTGGCCAACGTTTCTATGATCGACTGGAAATTAAAAACGCCCTAGCCTACATGCGTCTGGCAGCCAATCAGTTTGACGATCCGGCTTTTGAGCGCGTAATCAATACTCCCACACGAGGTATTGGTGGCAAAACCGTCGATGATATTCGCGCCTTTGCACGCGAGCACGGTTGCTCCCTATGGCAGGCGTCGGAGCAGATGCTGCAACACAAGATGCTAAGTGCCCGTGCCGGCAATGCGCTCCAGGGATTTATCAAACTTATCGATGAGCTTACTCAAAAAAGCCAGGAGATAGCACTGGATCAGTTAGCCAAGTCCGTGCTCGACACAACCGGGATTTTCGAGTTTCACAAAAAGGAAAAAGGCGAAAAGGGCCAGGCCCGGGCCGAAAACCTTGAGGAACTGGTTACCGCATGCGGGGCATTTGAGGCTGCCGATGAAGACGAATCCGTCTTGCAGCAGTTTCTTGATACCGCCGCTCTGGACGCCGGTGAGGCACAAGCCGATGAATTTGAAGACGCCGTGCAGCTAATGACTCTTCACTCGGCCAAAGGCCTGGAGTTTCCTTTGGTATTTATGGCCGGGGCGGAGGAGAATCTTTTTCCTCACAAGATGTCTGTAGAAGATCCGGACCGGCTGGAAGAAGAGCGCCGCCTGGCCTACGTGGGCATAACCCGTGCAATGCAAAAACTCTATATATGCTATTCGGAAACACGGCGCCTGCACGGCAGCGAAACGTTCAACGCTGTCTCGCGATTTGTAAAAGAAATTCCCAATGAACATTTAGAAGAAGTTCGTATTAAAAGTACCATTACGCGTCCCGCACGACTGCAGAATCAAGGCTCACGAAGCCCGTCGCGAGGCAGCAAATCGGCTGTACGCCTCAGCGACTCCGGTGCGGACACAGGCTTTAGACTAGGGCAGCGTATCGCCCATAAAAAGTTTGGTGAAGGTATCATTATTCACTTTGAAGGCTCAGGGCCCAGCACCCGAGTGCAAATCAATTTCGACAGTGAAGGTACAAAGTGGCTGGTGATGCAGTATGCCAAGCTGGAGGCCGTATAGACGGGAACGGAGCACAAAGAACCGTGCTACCATTAGCCACAAATTTGCCATCAAAATAATAATGCCATGACCAACTCACGCTCCTTCTACATCGCCCCGCTCGTTATTCTGGCTTTGGTGGGCCTATCGGTTTGTCTATTCGCCGCTCTGGTAATGTCTAAAGCCAAAGACTTCAGCGGCGCCCAAACGCAGGGCGTGGGCCAGCAGCAAACCTTTCAATGGCGCATGGTTACCACCTGGCCCAAGAATTTTCCCGGCCTCGGTACCGGCGCCGAAACTTTCGCCAGGCTCGTCAATGAAATGAGCGGTGGCCGCCTGACAGTTCACGTACACGGCGCAGGCGAAATTGTCCCGGCCATGGGTGTGTTTGATGCGGTTTCGTCCGGCAGCGTAGAAATGGGCCACTCCGGCGCCTACTACTGGCGCGGTAAATCCCCGGCAACTCAGTTTTTTACCACCGTTCCATTTGGTATGAATGCGCAAGAAATGAATGCCTGGCTCTACCATGGCGACGGCCTCGAGTTGTGGCGCGAAGTTTATGCGCCTTTCAATTTAGTGCCTTTTCCTGCAGGCAGTACGGGCATACAAATGGGCGGATGGTTCAATCAAGAGATTAACTCTCTCGATGATTTAAAGGGCCTAAAGATGCGTATTCCCGGTCTTGCCGGTGAAGTGTTTAATCGTGCTGGCGGCACCAGTGTTAATATACCCGGTGGAGAGCTATACACCGCACTGCAAACCGGGGTGATTGATGCCGCTGAGTGGGTAGGGCCGGCCAATGATATGGCTTTTGGCTTCCATGAAATTGCTCGGTATTATTACTACCCTGGCTGGCACGAGCCGGGCTCCATGATGGAGCTAATCGTCAACAAAGACGCTTATGCATCACTGCCGGCTGATCTACAAGCGATTGTCGCTAACGCTATTCGCGCAGCCAGCGCCGACATGCTTGATCAATACACCGCCACCAATAATACCGCCCTGCAAAACCTGAGAAATAACCATGGAGTACAACTCAAACGCTTTCCCGATGAAGTATTGGTCGAACTCAGACAAATGACCGAAACAGTATTCCAGGAACAAGCGGCCGCCGACCCGATGTTTGCTAAGGTTTACGATTCCTACAAAAACTTTTTACGAAAAGCTGGCGAGTGGCATAAAGTGTCAGAAGAAACTTTTTATCAGGTTCGCCGCGATACCAGCAATGCGCTTGACAATCCACCTGCTGAGCTGGATTAGCCCAATAACAAAACTCTGTCGCACTTGCCTAAAAAATGATTCTCTTTTAGCCTAAGGCTAGCAGGCTGGCCCGTACTCGTCGTCACCACTTTTCGATGGGTGGGCACACACCGTCAAAGTGGCGCCTAGATTACGAACCAGCCTGAGAGTCTGAGTACGTAAAGGTTTGTTCAACAGCCTGCTAGCAACGCAACAAAGGGAATCACAAGCGAATGGAAGTAACAGCGAACACCTTGACAATCAATGGTTTGACTCACTGCTATTACCGGCAACTGTCATTCACAGCGAACGCTCCACTCTACATCGCGATACCGGGTGGCCCCGGTTTAAATCATGCACTATTCCGACCGGCCCTGGAAAACCTTAATGGCGAAGTTATCTATTTTGACCCGCCGGGCACTGGCTCAAGCAGCGCGCTGTGCGAGCAAAATAATACGTTTAACATGTGGCTGGGGCATATTGAAGCATTTGTTAAAAATATTGCCGATCGGCCAGTGGTCATCATCTGTCACTCAGCCAGCGTTATAGTTGCGACCAAACTGGCGTCGACTCTTCCCAACGTTGTCGATAAGCTCGTTATTATCTCCCCGGTGTTAGGCGGCCCGGATAGTTTAATTAAATACATAAAGGAATCCAGCAACCCACAGTACAGCGCAGTTGCCAAAGCGCTTTGGCTCCAGAAATCAGTCGACGCATTGCCCGAGTACCTACAACACGTATTTCCAATGTACGATCCCCAGCCTGCGCCGCCGTCCGTACTGAACAACCTTACCTTTAATGCTGACTTGTTTTTTACCTTCGTCGATGCATGGCTTAAGGAAAATAGACAACTAAACCTAGGCATACTGCAACAAAGATGTTTAGTGATACTGGGCGATAGCGACCCATTCAACCACCGCATTAACGTCAATCATATAGCGCATCAATTAGCTAGCGCTCAGCAAGTAAGCTACACAAATGCCGGCCACAACCTGATGCTACATCACTCAGAAAGGCTAACACAGGATATTGAGAAGTTCGTCAGCGCATGCAGCTAAAGCGGCTTTAGTTTTTCCCCAGTAGCTGTTGGTAGTAAATAGCTACTACGCCGGAGAGGCTATTGACTCCGAGCTTCACCTGAATATCCTTTATTTGTTTGCGCACGGTATTGACCGATCGGCAACGATTATTCGCCACCTCTTGTGCGCTTAACCCACCGGCTAGATCAGTACAAATAGCAAATTCGGCATCACTGAGGCCGAGTTTCTCTTGCAGTGGAATTGACACATCTGCGAAGTTCGCAGGTGTTAGGGTGATGTGAAAATAATCTCCCGAAGCTCCGCTCGCAAATCGAACTGGAATCACGTGCAGCAAAGCCTCCAAACGGCCCCGCCTTACCAAAGGCACGGATTCCGATACAAGTTGATTAGGACTGATAAGCGTACGCAACGCTTTGCGAAGGTCACTTGTCGATCTTCTTGAAGCCAGCTGCAGACTGCTGCCCACCGCCGCACCAAGATCACCTTGATGGAGTAGCTGATTGAAAGCTGGTGAGCTTTGCATAATTTTTAAATTTTTATCAATAATAGCGCAGCAATCTGAAAGGTGCGTGGCTGCGAGCGCACTGCTTCTCTGCAGGCGTAATGCGCACTTTATATGGCGTGATAGAGAATTGAAAAAACGCTCCTCTTCTTCACTGATACTTTTTTCACGCAGGAAGCTTACACGCGCAGAGACATTGCCCTGCCATTGCCAGTAGCCACCAATAGCATGATGAATGCGAAAATCGCGTAAGAAATCGTTGTAAAACGCACTCGCTTTATACTGCTCAGGCGTGACCACCTTATGGTCGGGGGTAAAAACGCCCTCAATAGATTTTTTTTGCAGAGCCTGATACCAAACATCTTCTGAGTGAAAATGCTTAAGATACAGGTCCTCATATTCCTTAGGGTTATTATAATTGAGGCGCGATAAAGGCTTGAGGGATTGGTTATCAACCAAGGTTACGTTGGCAACGTCAAACTTGAGCTCGCGTTGAATAAGCGCCATAAAAGCTCGCCAAGCACTGACATCCACCGCCGTTTCATAGATTAGCTCTATCGCCTGATCGCGAAAATCATCGCTAAGACTGCCCATCCACTATCCCTTTGGCGTTAGAAGTTCACACGTTTTTCTCTGTACTTTGGTCTTTTGTACCATATGGTATATAGAGCGCGCCAGTCGCAAATTCCATACTGGGCATTCATAACCTCACTCTGGTGCCTCTTCGGTTATGGCTAAGGACACACAAAGCCACAGGGACGTGTTTTTACCCCAAAGGAAAATGTCTATGCTGTTGCAATGGATCTCACGTTGGCGAGCGCCCAAAACGATAAGCTTCACCTCCGAGGAACAAATCCTGAATAACAAGCCCAACACCTACTCATCTAAACTGCCAGAGTATCAGCGCGTTCAAGCCTGTGCCTGTCATTCGAAAGAGGGACTGACACCTCTGGTATGGATGGATCAGCCATTGTTTGCGGGTAAACCCATCGTCATTGAATCTCAAGGTATATCTGGCTCCACTCAGGGCATGCGAGATGTCTGGGTTTCTCTGCGAAATCAGGGCAAACAAGCCATGCAATTAGAAGCGCGCGCTATGTTTTATGACCAGGCCAAGCGCCCCATCAATAGCAAAGCGCCATGGAAAAAAGTCACAGTGCCGGGAAATGCATCATCACTGTATTTTAAGTCGTCACAAAGTAGCCAGGTTGAGTATGTTGCGGTTGAATTTCGACAAAATGAGCAGAGTTGAAAACCGCAGGAATGTGCTACCACAGCAGGCACTCGCCAATACGCAATAGCCGTATACGTATTAGCGATTCCCCTTCATGCTAATGCCCGTTCTTTCGGTCATTGCACTTCTATACTTGAGCGGGTCGATCTGGCCTGCCGCGGTTTAACCAGGCTATGACGGCCGCAAAAAACCACTCTACGAGCCCGCCTGTCAGTGCACCAATGGCGACGGGGGCTTGCAGCATGGCGCAAAGTAACCCCGCCGCAAACAACACCGCGGCAAACAACCAATAGGTTTTTATCCCGTACAACGTTGAAAAGGTCAGATACCGACCGCCTATAACGAGCATCATGGCGGCAGGGAAAAACATTGACTGACTATAGTAGGCGGCGGCTACCGCCACCGGAATTGAAAATAACATCCATATTGTACCTTCTATGGCCAGAGGCGCTAATGGATTAGTTTTTTCGTGCTTGCCTGAACGGCCAAGACACTTACACAACACAACCGACACGGGGAAAATAAGCGTACCACCAGCGATCAGTGTAACGATTCCCGCTATTGGCGATATCGCTAGGGCTACAACCCCTGCCACACCCCAGGCCGTGCCAGACGCGATAACACCCGGTACACCATAATAATAGGCCTGCCGCATATCTCGCTGGGCCAAATTTATTGAGTCCATCACTCGCTCCTTCAAGGTTACTTATTGTTTTATCCTTACCATCCGGCTAGCCCGGCCGCCTTATTATAATCTGCTATTAATTTTTTACGCACCGACAACTACGTTGGCTTGATGACATATGTCACCTCAAGTCATGACAAGCCTCAATTATCCCCCCCACCTGCTTGAGCGACACTGGTACCACTGCAGAGTACATCACACGCCACCGTGTGAACCTGCTTCATCAAGGAGATAGCAAAATGCAAATACTAAAGAAAGCAACTTTAATCCTGACGACCGCGCTCATAGCGAATGTCAGTTGGTCTGCCCAAAGCGACATTGACGCCATTGAAGACGCCTATCTGGGCGGTCAACCTGCGGCGTTGGTCAACCTGATCGACTCCACCCAAGGCTATGATCGATTTCTCGCCAAGTACCGCCTGGGCATGATGTACAGCTTCTCGCAACAGTCGGACCAAGCCAAAGCAACCTTTGCGAGTCTCATTTCCGGGTTGGAGGAGCATCTTGTGGCTAACCCGAACGACTCTGAAGCATTGGTTCTGTTAGCTTACACATGTGGCTACAGCATTACTCTCGACCCCGCAAAGGCCACCAGCTACGGCCAAAAATCGTATCAGGCTCTGGCTAAAGCCGAAACCCTTGCCCCTAATAACCCGCGGGTATACCTCGTCAAGGGCATACTTCAGTACAACACGCCTGCAGCCTATGGCGGTAGCAAAGACATAGCCAAGCAAGCCTTAGAGCAAGCCCTTGCGCTTTACCCAAATGATGTAAACTCTGGTTATTACTGGGGGCACGATGAGGCCAATATTTGGCTTGGTTTAACCCTTCTTGAACTGGGTGACAAGACATCAGCGCTTACGCACTTCCAAGCTGCAGCAACACTGGAACCAAACAATGGCTGGGCTAAATACCTGCTAAGCAGCAATACTCAATAAAAAGCCATATTCGCACCCGGTAATTCGGGTGCGATGATCAGGAGAATAACATGGACATCGTTTCTGTCGACGAACTCAACAATCAGCACAGGATTACAAGCCCCTGGAGCTGGATATCGTTCATGTTCAGCGCTTTTTATTTTTTCTCCTTTTTTGCGCTGCCACTCACGTTTCACTTTGTTGTGGTAGCGCTCTTTTACTACGCACTTTTTGCCGCATTCTATATTAGGTTAACCCGTTGCCCGCAGAATCAAGTCGTACTGACACTTACGGGCATGTTGATACTCGGCATTATCGCCTCTGGTCACAACCCTTCTTCCGGCGTCATTTTTGGGTATACCACTTTTTTTGCTGGCTTTTATCTAAAGCGAGCACATGCGCTTATTGCATTGGCCATTGTCTGTGTGTGTCTGTTTATTTCCGCTCACATTCACGACCTTTGGGTTACGTATTATATTTTTCCAAGCTTGATTCCCGCTATTTCTATGTCGTTTCTGGGGCTTTATATCCAGTCCACCACACGTCACGCTTATCAGGAACAGAGAAATTCGGAAGAAAAACGTCAGCTTATAAAAGTTGCGGAGAGAGAGCGGATTGCCCGCGACCTTCACGATACTTTAGGCCACACCCTGTCTAGCATTACATTGAAAGCGCAACTGGCAAAGAAATTAGGCGATAACGGCCAGGTAGAGGACGCACTGAAAGAAATACACCAGGTCGCCCAGCTTGCCCGGGATTCGCTCAGCGAAGTTCGAAGCGCAATTAGCGGTTATCGCAAGAAGGGGCTTACCGAAGAACTAGAGAATCTCGAGCAGAAACTCACTGCAGCGGACTTCGCCGTAAAAATCGAGAACTCTGTAACTAACGTTAGTGCTAAAATAGAGACGGCATTGATACTAATCCTAATTGAGTCCGTGACCAACATTGTTCGTCACAGTTCCGGCAATACAGTGGAAATCAGTCTATCATCAGGAGACTCAGAAATTGACGTCTCTATTAAGGATAACGGCCATGCCAATAACATCACGTTAGGCAACGGGCTCAAAGGCATGCAAGAACGCGTCGAAGATCTAGCGGGAAGTATGGACATAGACAACAATCAGGGCTTTAGTTTGCACATCATGCTGCCGGTGATAACCAATGATTAAACTCATATTGGCGGAAGACCAAAGCTTGGTGCGAGGTGCATTGCGGGCTCTGCTGCAAATGGAAAGCGATATAGATGTTATCGCAGAGGCTGAAGACGGCGAGCAAGCATTGAGGCTTCTCAAACAACATACCGTTGACATTTTACTGACCGATATAGAGATGCCAAACCTTAGCGGCATTGAGCTCATTGAAAAAACACGCGAGCTATACCCCAATTTAAAAACGGTCGTGGTAACCACTTTTGGCCGGGCCGGGTATGTCAAACGTGCTCTAGCCGCTGGCGTAGATGGATTCTTGTTAAAGGACTCGCCGTCTGAAGAGCTGGCGGCGGCTCTTCGAAAAGTGGCATCCGGTAAAAAAATTATCGACCCGGAACTTGCCATTGCCGCGTTAGGGGATTGTGATCCTTTATCCGGTAAAGAGCGCAAAGCACTGAAACTGGCTGGGGAAGGAAAATCGACCGCCGATATTGCCGCAGCTCTTTTTTTATCAGAAGGCACTGTACGAAATTATCTGTCAGAAGCGATTGCCAAGCTCAATGCAACCAATCGAATAGATGCGGCTCGCATAGCTCAGCAAAAAGGATGGTTGTAAAAAAACCGGCAATTAGCCGGTTTTTTTACGTCGAATAAATGAGTCTCTTACTTACGAATACCTTCTACATGCAATTCAAGCTCTACCACCTGAGACGCCGGCCCCAAATTGTAGTCAATACCAAAATCACTTAAGCGAATTTCAGTATCACCTTCGAAGCCGACTCGGTACCCGCCCCAAGGGTCTTTACCTTCGCCTACTTTCTCGACTTCAATGGTAATTTCTTTGGTAACACCATGCAGCGTTAAATTACCGACTACATCGAAGTCTTCACCATCGACATTAGTAACCTTGGTGCTGACAAAAGTGGCCTCCGGAAATTTACTGACAGACAAAAAATCATCACCGCGTAAGTGTTTATCACGCTCTGCATGATTGCTGTCTACACTCGCTGTATCAATCTTGACGGAAATTTTACTGGCCGACACATCGGCCGAATCATAGCTAAAATCACCACTGAAATCGTTAAAGCGGCCCAGAAGCCAGCTATACCCCAAATGTTTAATTTTGAAATTGATGGATGCGTGAGCGCCCTTTGTGTCGATGGCATAATCAGCCGCCAATGCGTTCCCAGAAGCCATAGCGGTCGTTAATACAACCCCTGCTGCCGATGCCTTTAAAATATTCTTCAGCGGTTTCATAACTTGCTCCTTTAGGTAAAATTACTTTTTAACGGGTTTTAAAATACGAATGAGCGTTCTATCGCGGATCAAAAAATGATGGCTCATTGCAGCCAACGCATGCAAACTTGCAAAGACAATAATGGCCCAGGCGAATACCAGATGAACCCACCCTGCTAAATCGACCTTATCCGGACCCAGCTCGATCAGCACAGGAAAGCTCAGCAAACCAAATATCGACGGCGCACTGCCTTCTGCCGTGGTAATAAGGTATCCGGACGCCATCACAGTAAATATCAGAGCGTACAAAATAATCTTGACCGCGCTCGCACCTAACCGAATTAGCAAACTGTGCTCGGGCAGTGGATCCGGAGTTCTGCTAAAAATGCGCCACAGCAACCGCAGCACCATGAGTGCCAACAAAATCAATCCAACACTGACGTGAAGCGAGGGCCCTTTGTGGTACCAGTCATCGTAATAGCTGAGGCTCGTCATATAGAGCCCAAGCGCGAACAAAAAGACGACCACCAGTGCACACACCCAGTGTAAAACAATGGTCACCAGACCATAGCCTCTCGCATTATCGTTCAACATTCAGTCAAATCCTTCAGCACGACACAAGCAAACAGATGCTACTAAGTTAGCAAACCTGACAACAGAACGCTGGTTAAGAAGTGTGAGAAGCGCAACATAATTGCCGCGAATTGTCAGTTAGACAACGAGACGCGGTGCTTCATGCATGAGCGCCCCGCTATCCGTAGCGGGGAAATCCTAGCGAGAAACGGAGCGAGTGCGACCGTTATCGTCAATGGCCACGTAAACATATTCACCCTCGGTAACCTTCGCCACCTCGCCAGAGCGGTGGTCTTTAATCCATACCTCGATCATGACGCGTATGGAAGAGCGTCCCACCTCTACCTCTTCTGCATAGACACTGACCGTAGCGCCCACTGGCACCGGGCGCAAAAACACCATACTGCCCACAGCCACAGTAGTAACACGGCCGCGAGCAATATCCTGCGCAAGAATAGCGCCGCCAATATCCATTTGCGACATTAACCAGCCGCCAAAAATATCGCCGTACGGGTTAGTGTCAGCGGGCATCGACAGCGTTTGCAGAGTTAAGACTCCGCGCGGGGTAGGATCTTCATCCAATCCGTGCATGGACATAAGCATTACCTTATAAATTCAAGCCCTTCATTCAGCGAAGGACTGTTAATAGCACCTAAGGCACCTGGCGTGAAAAGCTATCTCCCTGCCAGAACCCACGCGCTTTGGCAGCAATTGGTTTGCCAATTCTGCGGATTCTTCGTTAAGCCCAGGTTACCAGCTGAGGCCAAAGAGCAAGAACCAGCAGTAATAGTAATTGCAAGCCAATATAGGGCGCAACGCCCCGATATATGGCAGATGTAGGCACAGATTCCGGTGCAACACCACGCAAATAGAACAGCGCAAAGCCAAACGGCGGGGTTAGAAACGAGGTTTGCAGATTAATCGCTATCATAACGCCCAGCCACACCGGGTCCACTCCCATTGCCAACAATACCGGTCCGACAATGGGCACCACGACAAAGGTAATCTCAATAAAGTCGAGAATAAACCCCAACAAGAAAATCACCAACATCACCACCACCATGGCACCAAACACTCCACCGGGCAGCTGTTCAAACAAGTGATGCACCAGCTCTTCTCCGCCAAAACCGCGAAATACCAGAGAAAAGAGCGACGCGCCAAGCAAAATAGTAAAGATCATCGCACTGACACGGGTGGTAGCGCGCATCACCTCGCGCAATCTCGATAAGTTCAACTGACGCTTTAAGGCGGCCAAAATCAACGCCCCCATCGCGCCGACGCCGGCCGCCTCAGTTGGCGTTGCTATACCGGAAATGATCGAGCCCAATACCAGGGTGATAAGTACCAATACGGGCACCAGAGACAGCACCAGCCGTAGCTTGCTAACCCCCTGTGACTCGCCGACTTCAACCACTTTAGGGGCGGCGGCTGGTTTAACTTTTGCCACCAGCAAGAGATAGCCCATATACAGGGCCACCAAAAGCATACCGGGCACCACCGCACCGACAAATAAATCACCCACCGAAACGGTCTGTAGGTTTAATACACCCAGCTTAAGTTGGGCCTGTTGATACGCGCTTGAAAGCACGTCACCGAGCAGAACCAATGCTATTGAAGGCGGTATGATTTGACCTAGGGTGCCCGTCGCGCAAATAGTGCCGGTGGCCAATGCGGGTTGATAACCGTGGCGCAGCATAGTCGGGAGCGACATCAGCCCCATCGTCACGACGGTTGCGCCTACAATACCGGTACTGGCCGCCAACAGCGCACCGACCAATATTACCGACAAGCCCAAACCACCTGGCAGGCGGCCACATACTTTGGCCATGTTGCCCAGCAGCTCCTCGGCCAGGCGGGACTTCTCCAGCATCACCCCCATAAACACAAACAGTGGCACGGCCACCAGCGTGTAATTGCTCATAATGCCGAACAAACGGCCGGGGAAGGTTAATAGCAAAGACGGATCAAAAATGCCCCCGATAATACCGCCACCGGCAAACATTAACGCCACGCCCGCCAGTGTAAAAGCAACCGGATAGCCAAGCATCAAGGCCAGACACACCACGGCAAACATCACCAGCGGCAACAGCTCAATCATTATGGCGCTCCTTTAGCACGCACAATGCACGCAGCAATTCAGCCGTAGCGGCAAGCCCCAAACTGAGCGAAAAAAGTATGATCAGTGACTTGAGCAGGTACACAAAAGGCAGGCCACCAGAATCTGTGGAGACCTCCGCCACCTGCCAGGAGCCCATCACAAAAGACCAACTGATGGCCGCGACAAAACCACATAAAGGCATCAGAAACACCAGACAACCCAGCGCATCCACCCAGGCCCTGGCGCGGGCGCTCATTTTGCGATAGAAAATATCCACACGAACCTGCTCGGCGTGTTTAAGTGCAAACCCAGCGCCGAGCAAAAACACCGCCGCGTGCATATAACTCACCGACTCCTGCAGGCCAATTAACCCCACCCCTAAAAACCGGCGCGCTAAAACCACCAAACAGGTCGCCACCACCATCACCAAAGTGAGCCAGGATACACTGCGCCCGGTCCATTCCGTTATTTGATCGAGAAACTGTAGTGCGCGGGAAGACGTCGTCGCCGAAGAAGAGCTGGAGTTCATGAAGCCTGCGGCCTGTTCTTTATTGTTTAGGCGCCCAGTATAACGGGCGCCTCCGGTGCGATCTACTCACCTCTGGCGGTTACCCGCCCTGTTGCATTTGCTGCAGCCGCGCCTGGGCTTTCTGACCTAATTCGCCACCGCCTTGTGCCGCCATCTGAAAATACTCCACGGCCTTTTGCTGCTGGCCATTTTCCAGTGCATATTCACCCAGATAGTAAGCGGCAATTTGAGTGGGTAACAACGCCATACTTTTTTCCAGGTCATTGGCTGCGGCATCAGACTTCTTTAGCTGCGAGTAAGCCAAACCGCGGTAGACATACGGCCGAAAAAACTCTGGGTTGGCTGTTATCGCCTTGCCAAACGCATCGGCTGACTCGGCAAACGCCTTATCCTGAGCGTACAGGCGGCCTTTCGCCTCCCAAAACAAGGTCTCTTTTGGTTGCTGCTGAATCGCCTTATCAATAAGCTGCCTGGCGGTACCAAGATCGTCCTCACTGGCCGCTTTAAGTGCCTTCTGGTAATTTCCATAAGCTTCGCTGTCTTTTTTCAGTTGGGCGATGGCATCTTGATATTCAGCGCGGTTGCGGACGCCGCCGTTATAGGCTGCCGCCATCTGGCGGTTGCGATCCACTCGCTTCTGCGACGGCGGGTGACTGGCAAAGAAACTGTCCAACCAACTGGATTGCTGACCTTCACTGAGCTTTACGAACGTCTGCTGCAACTCGACTGCACCCTGAGGGTCATAACCCGCCGCAACCATATACTCAATACCATACTTATCCGACTGCAGCTCCTGGCCCTGTCCGTATTGTGCCTGCCAAGCTTGCGCGCCCACACCGAGCGCCCCCATAGCGAGGCCCGCCGCCTCATGTTCCTGCGTTGCTAAGGCAACACCGGCGGCCATTAGCCCAACATTGAGCAAGGTACCGCGGGTTTGCTGCTGAGCGCTGTGGCGGGCGGCCGCATGAACAATTTCATGGCCGAGTACCGCCGCGAGCTGCGCTTCGTCCTCCAGCAGCACCAACAACCCGCGGTTAATCGCGATCTTGCCGCCGGGCAGTGCCCATGCATTGGGAACACTATTGTTCAGTACAACAAATTCGTAGGGCAGGTCAGGACGATCACTCACGGCGGCCAGCTTTTGGCCCACCGCATTCACATAGACATTGAGGTCCGGATCTACCACATAGCGCCCGCCCTGAGACTGCTGACTGGGGCCATATTGCTGAGCACCTATAGCCACCTCTTGCTCCGGCGACATCAGTGACAACTCTTGCTGGCCGGTAACCGGATTGACACTGCAGCCAGTGAGCAGGATGCCCAGTAATACTATGGACGCTATAGAACGAACCAATTTCACAACCATCTCCTTTCATTGATATAACCTGTGCCAAGGCAGACAGGGCACAAAGTCTTTATAATGCCGCATTTTACCCATACAGAGGTTACATGGAATCACTGCAAGCAATCGAACTCTTCGCTGGCATTCGGCCCGACGGTCAACCCATGGTAGAGCGGCTGTCGGTAAAAGCGCTGCCGGACAACACCTTACAGCTAGTGCGCTCACCCGCTTTTGTTAAAGGCCTGGCCAGTGGCGATGTCATCAAGGCTGACCCGGACAAGCGTGAGTTCGAAATTTTAAAGCACAGCGGCAATCTGAGCGTACGAGTATTTTCCCGTAGTGATGCTAGCACGCTCGCCGATAGACTCAATGGCCCGGTTGTCAAACTCGGTGGAGAACTCGACTTCGAAACACCGCGTATGCTCATCTACAGCATTCACGTCAGTTGCGGCTTTAACACCATCGAAGAAGTCTTTAATACCATCAACAGTGACGATGCGGGCTGGCAGTACGGCAATGTCTATGACCCCAACGACGGTGTCACTCCCCTCAACTGGTGGCAAGACCTACTAAAACCGGAGTAATAAAACGTGCTTATTGTGATCTCACCTGCAAAAACTCTGGACTTCGACACGCCGCCGGTGACAGACAAGTCCTCGACACCTGACTTTCTAAACGACTCACGCGCACTGATTAAAGAGTTGCGCAATCTCTCGCCTGCTGATATTTCGGGCTTAATGAGCATCAGCGACAAGCTCGGCGTACTCAACTTTGATCGCTTTCAGGCATTCAAAACGCCCTTTACCGAGAAAAACGCCAAACAAGCGGTACTGGCCTTTCAAGGGGACGTTTACACGGGTTTGAATGCCGGGAGTTTTAAGGCGCGTGATTTTGACTTTGCCCAAAAGCACCTGCGTATACTCAGCGGTCTATACGGCTTATTGCGTCCTTTGGACTTGATTCAAGCTTATCGGCTGGAGATGGGCACCAAGTTCAGCAATGCCCGTGGCGATAACCTCTACCAATTTTGGGGCGACTCCTTGACCCGCGCTCTCAATCAACAATTGGCCGAGCAAAAAAGCCGCATACTGATTAATTTAGCCTCGAATGAATACTTTAAAGCGGTTAAAACCAAACAGCTGGACGCTGACGTCATTACCCCTGTATTTAAAGACTGGAAAAATGGTCAGTACAAAATCATTAGCTTCTTTGCCAAGAAAGCCCGCGGCCTAATGAGTGCGTACATTATCGAGAACCGCATCAAGAAGGCAGAGCAGATCAAAGCGTTCGACGTGGACGGCTACAGCTTCGCACCAGAGCTGTCTTCCGAGCGTGAGTGGGTATTCACACGTCGCCAGGACTAAAGCTGACCTCAGACATCAAAATCGGCTATCCTAAAGAATACTAACGCATTTTGGGAGCCAGGTATGGCGCTACGCATTCTCGTGGCGGATGACGCCAGTTTTATCCGCGACATGGTGAAAAAAAACCTCCGGGATAGCCTACCTGGTGTCGAAATTTTTGACGCCACCGACGGCAGTCGGGCGCTCGCCGCCGCCAAAGCGCAAACTATGGACTTAATCCTGTCCGATTGGGAAATGCCCAACCTCAGCGGCGAAGAGTTGTTGCGCAGCCTGCGCAGTGACGAACGCTATGAAACCACCCCCTTTATCATGATCTCCAGCCGCGGTGACCGCGCTCATGTGGTCAAGGCCGTAGAGGCAGGCGTTAACGACTACATCACCAAACCGTTTACACCTGAAGAACTGCTGCGCAAAGTGTATAAACAGTTAAAAAAAATCGGTAAGGCGCCCGCGGCGCCCGGGCAAGGAAAGGCGGCCAACAACGGTAATCGCGGCCATGCATTTGGCTCCATCGACGCGCTTACCGGCGGCTCAGCTCAAGCCTTAACCAGCTCACCAACACCAGAAAAGCCCGCAAAGGGGAAAAAGTTTAAGGCGCAAATTCGCTTTGACAGTAATAAGCCACCGGTTGCCTGCGTTATTCGCGATATTAATCTGCAGCAACTCAGTGCTGCGTTAGCCCGTGACAATGGATTGCCCGGCCTGTTCGATCAGGTAGTGGTAGATATCGGTCAGGACGGATTAGATGACCACATTCAACTCAATGCCTACGTCCACAGCCTGCAAGCGGCGGAGGCCAGCCCCAACAGTCGCGTGGTGAAAGCCGCTCTGCGCTTTGTCGACAACGATGCCGCTAAATCTGAGCAGCTCTCGCACTTAATCGGTAATTAGTTCACGCCCCTATGATAGATCAAACCTCTGCACTGCATACGCAGATGCTGCAACATTGTCTGGACCTGGCAAAACAATCAGTGAGCTCTGGTGGCGGGCCATTTGCAGCCATCGTCGTTAAAAACAATGACATCATCGCCAAAGCCAGCAATCGCGTTACCAAAGATTGCGACCCCACATCCCACGCGGAGGTCAACGCCATTCGCCGAGCCTGCGCAGCCCTAAAATCGCACCAGCTTATCGACTGTGTTGTTTACTCAAGCTGTGAGCCCTGCCCAATGTGCCTGGGCGCTCTGTTCTGGGCGCGACCTCTCGCCGTTTATTTTGCCGCGAGCCGTCGGCAGGCGGCCGCTGCGGGATTTGATGACTCGCTCATTTACCAACAAATTGGTATCGATGGGGCAGAGCGAAAAATTCCTTTTCATCACTTAGCGATGGCAGACGCCAATAGCCCGTTTCAACAATGGCAGCTCAACCACAACCGCGTGAAGTATTAAGTTCCGGTCCTTGCACGGCCGGATTTGGCGCGGTTTGAGAAGAAAAATGCACTTACGCGTATGCAGAGAGGCCCAAACTGGGCGAAGGGCCCGATTCAACTTCGCGGTAGGCGGCAATTGGTGCTGGCAGGTTTGAGGTATCTTCACGTTCCGGGTTGAGCGATTCCCAAAAACTCAGTGCCGAACGCAAATCACTGAACCCTAAGGCGGATTGAGCGGCGCCGCCGCTTTGCTCAGCACTGTTGGCGCCGGCAAGCTCACTCTCGCTGACGTATTCAATGACGCCATTGCCGTCGGGCTCTCGCTGCAACGGCTGACGGTTTTGCCCATTTTGTTCCGTGCGCTCAATAAACAGCTCAATTAAGGGATCAATCTGGCTAAATTCGGAAACCTGAGCGCTGGCCTCAACCCGCTCGGCGGTGCGGCGATTGTCGGTACCGTCTCGGCGCGGCGCCTCGGTCTGATTAACCGGCCGGCTTACACGCTCAGCTGGATTGACCCGGGCGGGCTCGGCAACGCGTTCAGCAGGACGCGTAGGGGCGTTCTGTAGCAAATAGGGGTTATAAGGTGAGGCGGATTGAATCACGGCACATCCAACGGTTTCTTCACAGCCAAGAGCGTTTAAAAAATAGCCAATATTGCGCGCAATTTCCAGTGCTGTTTAGAAAAATAGAGAATTTTCCGCCAAACGGTCAATTTTGCCAACTGGCCACTTGCTCAATAATGGAATGGTTTTAAAGTGGCGCCTCCACTCTCGACACAAGGCCTTTAAGTGAATCCACGCCCGCTGCTGCCAATGCTCTGCCAAGCCCTACTGCTACTGGCATTCAGCAGCCATCAACTGCGCGCACAGGAAGCCAGCGGCTCATCGGTCAGTCACTATATTCCCGCGCCCGCGGAACAAGCCCGCGCCGATCAGACCTTTCACCAGTTCACCCAACTCCTGCGACAGGCTGATTACCCCGGGGCTTACCAATACCTCGATACCAGCCTGCAGCGACGTCAAACCGCAACCCAGTGGCAAACCAGCGAGCTCCGTTTTGCCGAGTCTGCAGGCACACACGCGGGATATTCCACCCCTACCGCCACTTGGTTTTTCGACCCGCCGCATGCAAGTAAGCCAGGAATTTACGTCCAGTACCGCTACAAGTGCCACTACGCATACCTCGACCCCTGCCATGAAACACTGGCACTTTTCTCCGCTTTAGGGGAAACGTTCACGGTTATTCGCCACAGCCGCAGCTATATCAATACCCGCTCGGGCAAGCGTACCGGCTCATTCGTCGAGATTCCCGGCCACCACTCGCGCATACGCTAAACCCAGTGGTAGCCTCGACCTTCAGAATGGGGCTGTTTAGTAAAATCCTACCACTTTCTCGATTTTCGACCCATTTACCGACAACTTCACGTAATCAATACCTGACACAATTGGGTTTCCCGCCGCGTCGGTTAAAGAAAAGTTGAAAACCAAATGATTTTTAGTCATCAATAAGTTGGTCGCGGTAACACTCGCACCAGGAAAACGTTGCTGAAACGCTTCTATTTCCTCCCCAATGGCCTCGTATCCCACCGAGTGGGTGGTGGGACTTTGATGAACGCCATCAACGACGAATAGCTGTGCCAGCTGTGCTTGCCTTTTGTTGGGGTCTTGCTCCGACCATACCGCCAGATATGCATCCACCAATATTCGCTTATCGGTGACCGCGTCAGCCGAGACAGCAACCGAGCCGACTAACAACACCGTGAGCAACCACAACTTTGTCAAAGTATGCATTAGTATCCCTCCCAATGGCGCAGCTCGTACCACTCTATTTTCTCAAACGCCTGTTGTACAATAGCCTGGTTGTTTTGAACCGCCGGTGCCGTTAGGTACGCGTCGGGGTGAGACGAGTCATTCCACTCCATAATAACCACACGATCGGGCGATCGACCGCCCAGACCCTGGATCGAACTAAAATCCGCTACAGGTAAATTCATCACCGGCCGGGCCCCTAAGGCTTCGCGCACGGGTGCCGATAGCGCCACATAACTCTCAAATAAAGCCTCATCACCTATCCAGGCAACAGCCAATGTGTAAACTTTATCGGTGTCGAATGTAATCTCAAGTGCATCTTCCAAATCCACATCTACGGTCACCAGCTCTTGCCAAGCTTGGCTCGCCAGTGACTCAAAATTACTCTGAAAGGTAGAGTTGTGGCGCAGCTGCTTCGACTGCTCCGCATCGGGCCAACTGTATATGGCCATCGCTTGCGGTTGGTGATCACCGATTATCACACGCTCAACCGCAAAGCTGTGCGACTGCCGCAGTCCAAGATCGGCCGTCAGGCTCACCAAACCATCCAAATAAGCCTGCCGTGCATCGCCATCAGCGCCAGTTTCATCGGGCAGCACCAGCGAAATACGCTGACCTGAGTGAAAGGATACTTCGGTATTTTCAACTGCCTGTACGGGCGTCACCGCCAAGTTTGCAGCCACGCAACTGGCTGACAGCAAACGCAAGTAACTAAAAAAGGTCATAAATATTTCCTACATTCATGTTTTGGGCTTTTCACAATAGTGACAAGCCACTGGTAACAGGTCACTCTCGATAGAAAATGACCCGGGTTAGCTGTACTAGGGTGAATTTGTGAGGGTTATGGAGTCGCCGGTGTTGGCTTAGCCAGATCCAGACGATTAAACATAAAGCGTTTCATCATGGGGACGCACTCCTCGCAGATTGCCGGAGTGCTGGTGTCAATGTGCTTGGCGCCTTCAATAACATGCAGAACACTGTCCACACCAATGCTATTGGCGTACGTATCCAGCGGCACCGATCCGTAAACACCTTCACCCGTATGCAAGGGCACTGTGGCATCGTTATCCCCGTGTATGCTCAGCAGTGGAGGCTCACTGGCATCGAGGATTGTCACATCAGTCACTAAACCGGCGAGATTGATGATACCGCGCACCGTCACGTCACTGTCCAACTGGCCGAGGCCACCGAATTTGGCGATGGGCTCAGCCATACCCGGAAGCAAAGCATCGCCTGGGTCCAGATATCCGGTATGCATGGAAATAATAGCGCCGGCCGAATGACCACCGATAAATACATTGTTTAGATCAATGCGATAGGGGTTGCTGGCCTTGGCCTGGTCGACCAGGTGGGCAATGGCAGATTTTTGATCCGCAACCGATTTAAGCAGGGCGTCAAAATACAAGTCGGGGCCTTCAATTGATGTCGCTAACCGGTACTGATTAAGAGCCACCACGTAACCTGCCTGGGCAATTTGGTGGGCGACATCATCCATCCAGTCATCACCGGTTGCGACAAAACCACCGCCCGGGGTAAGAACCAGTAAGGGCCGCAAACGGGCATCATCCCCCACCGGCTCAAAAATACGCATAGCCAATATTTCTGTTTCACCCGAGCTGTCGTTAAAGACACGGGCAAACTCGATATCACCATGGCGTTCGGTTTTTTCAAATACCGGGTTTAAGTAACGCCGGTCGCGTTCGCTAATATCATCCGCTTGCGCCCACGAGAAAGTTGCCAAGGCACTCAGCGCCAGGCACGTGATAGGATGTTTTAGTGCCAACATAATTATTACCTCCTTAATCAGCTCAAGGCACGCAACGGCAGTGCCCGACTGCAGTCATAATGCTGAGTTAGAGGCAGCGAAGCGTCACTCTGGATACAAAGTGACACGCGCCAGAGCGTGGAGAGTGCAGCACGGAGAATGGAGGTAGTGGCAGAGCAAGCAGCCGTTAGCCGTTAGCCGTTAGCCGTTAACCAATATTTTCTGATCCAGCGGCGCTTTGCGAAACTGGGTCGGCGTCAATCCGGTGCGCTCTTTAAACAGACGATAGAAAGTATTCTTATTGTTAAAGCCTGCCTCATAGGCCAATTCGACGATTGGCATAGCCGGCTCAAGACGCAACAGACGCAGCGCTTCATCAAGCCGCATGCGGTTGATGTAGTCATAAAAACTCTGCTGCAGATAATCATTTAATAAACTCGACAGCTGATGAGTACTGACCCCCAATATTTCAGCCAAGCGTTTGAGCGACAAGTCATTGTCCAGATAAAGTTTTTCCCCCGCCATTAAATCTTCTAAATTGGCCTGTAGTTCTTTGGCCGTGGAAGCCGCCAGCGCAGGCTCCCGGGCCGGTGCAATGTGCTCAACCACTTGCCGTACAGCCCGCTGGCTGTCATTGAGTAGCAGTTTAGGACGATACACACAAACAAACGCCAAACCTTGTAAATATAGGGAGATGAGCATAACCAAAAAGCGCCAGGGCCAGGTTGCGAGTGGCTCAAACCAGGCATACAGGGTAATCAAGCCGGTATCGATTAACATTAAAACAGCCAAACCCGCTACCACATAAACAAGCCAGTAAAAATACGCCGTTTTGTGAAGACTGACCTTTTCTAGCAGCGCCTTTTTGTGACGTACAACCAGGCCAAAACTCAGCGCCAAGTAAACCAGCAAATGCACTGTCAGGGCCACGGCAATTGCCTGCATGGGTATTGCGGCACCCGAAAAACGCCAAACTAAGGTAATGACAAAAGGCAACAGGTGGACAGGCCAACTGCGCGGTAAACCCTGCCCTCGAATGGCCTGCACAAAACCCAACAACAGCGGGCCATATATCCATGACAAGTTAGTCGTCAACACCCAGCACCAGTCGATAGTGCCAAACGCCATTTGCGAATAAACATTGATCGGCGGCAGCAACATTAAGGCGACCAACACCAATAACAAGCGATTCGCCAGGCGATTACCGGTACGGCTGAACAACAATGTCAGGCATACCCAGAGCCCCAAGGCTAACGAAGCGGCTAATAAAAGCTTGATCCACTCTTCTGGGTTATTGATAAGGTTATCCTCACTGCTGCTGCAAATTCGCGTTTAGCGACATGAAAACTCTACGTAAGACATTATAGCCAACAAAACATTCCCATTGTTGGCAGAAAATTTTGTATGACAAATAGCCGGCGAAAATTTACTGACGGTAAATTTTATTGAACCGGGACTCGCTCCAGCCCTGCATGGTGGTATCACCAATACGCAGTAACGGTATACCACTTCCCTGCAATCGGTCGTAATCTCGCCTTGCCTGCTCAGAGGTTTCGATATCACGCTCTACATAGTCGATATTATTTTTAGCAAAATAGCGTCTCGCTTTTTTACAATAACCACACCAGCTGGTCGCATACATGACTACATCTTTTGCTAACAACAATTTGTACTCTTGATCCTGGCCATAGGCCGAATCAGGAACCGCCTGGTGCTTATACGAGTTGATCGTGGGTTCAATTGTTTGCGCATCAGCCTGTGCAGGCTTACTGTCGCCATAGTGGGTTTTGCCATTCTCATCCACCCACTTATAAATCTCTGCCTGCACTGGCAATACAAACAGCAATATCAGGAAAAACACTCTATAGCATTTCATTTTGCCCTCCAATGGCAATTCCACCAATCGTCACACGCCGGCCAATACTTCATTGCCCTGATGAAAAAAACCCACGCATGCTTACCCACAAAGGTGACGCACTTGCTCTGCATCCAACACCTGTTTTCTCAAATCTACCACAACGGTTGCGGAAATCTTATCTTGAATCGCCTGGCGATTGGCATCCCAATAAATCTGTAAATACCCCAAAAGTCCGGTCGTAATACCTGCGGCATAACCGCCGTAGCGAAAAAAACTATCCCAAAAAGTAATACTACTGGCATCAAGCTTGACCACCTTAATACCGCATAAGCGTTTGCCAGGCGTCTGGCCATTGGCCACAGAAGTAAACAGCGTGAAGTAAATAGCCATCCAACTAACACCAAGCCCAAGGTCTTTCATTAGCGACACCAACCAGTCAATCAGCGAAAATGGCGTTGCATGTACTTCGGCAACCTGGGCCTGATCAGCTTGCGGGTGTTCAGTCATTTTGACGCCATAATTTTTTAATAGAAAACTAACGAGCTGAGACTGTTCATCACTGCTTAAATTCGTGAACTCGGCAAAAATAGGATAGATGTTCTTTGCGGATTCTTTAGATATTTGTAAATCGGGGAAAGAAGCCGACAAGTAAAAATATTCCGACTGCCAACACGCCAAACTTTCGCACTCAGAAAATTTGGCGGTATTCTCAGCTGCCACAAGGAAGACATTCACACCAATGGCTTGCTCGGGCGAAACCTCCGACGACAAATCAACGCCGTGAAAGTTTACGTGTTTAAGTTGATCGCCAAATACAAACCAGGCTGCTGTACCTATTGCAACAACCACAATAAACAACGCCGCCACGAGCAGCACGATAGGCTTCAGGGTTTTGAGTACCAATGCACGGCTTGCATGCGGTATAAAAGAAACTGTGTGGCCAGATTTTCTGAAATAGCGCAGAAAAACTATGACGACGATAAAAATAATCCAGCCCACTGCCAAGTTTGTTAGCAATGCTATTAACGCTAAATCTACCGTTATTGCCAGCAAACGTTTTGCGGGCCGCGCCAACGGCAGCCCGATAAGAGAGTTATTTATATTGAGTGCGTGTGGGGTAATGTACTCAAGGGTATCGGCGGGCCGATCGCGATTTTCTTGCTCTGTCATTACCGCTTCCCTGTCAATGTTTTCGAACGGGGCGACACCCTGTGGCTACGAGCGCGCCCGGCATGCACCGGGCTTTATTGATTACTGAATTTCGGCGTTGTGATAGACGCGCTGTACGTCGTCAACATCGTTCAACATATCCAGCAGTTTTTCCAACATCTCAACATCGTCGCCGGCTATTTCCGTCATGGTTTGAGGAACAAACTGAATTTCATCCACGTCAAAATCGATACCTTCGAAAGCTTCGGACAAGGCATTGCGCGCTTTGCCATATTCCGTATTGGGGGCAAACACTGTGATTTTACCATCGGCGGATTCAATATCAGTCACATCAACATCAGCCATCATCAACGCATCCAGCACCTGCTCTTCGTCGTTACCATCAAAAACAAAGATCGCACTGTGATCGAACATATGACTAACGGTGCCCGAGGTACCCAATTTACTTTTGGTCTTGTTAAAACAAGTACGGACATCACCAATGGTGCGGTTAGGGTTGTCCGTTAAACAGTCAACAATGACCATGACATTGCCCGGACCAAAACCTTCATAGCGAGCGGCAGAGAAATCCTCGCCAGCTCCACCGTTAGCCTTGTCCAGCGCCTTCTCAATCACGTGACTGGGCACCTGATCTTTCTTCGCCCTATCCATCAAACTGCGCAGAGACAGATTGGCGCTGGGATCAGAACCCCCTTGCTTGGCGCACACATAGATCTCGCGGCCATACTTACTGTAGACCTTGGTTTTCGCGTCGGCGGTTTTCGCCATGGATTCTTTGCGGTTCTGGAAAGCTCTGCCCATGCCTGTCTCTTATCTATCATCTAATGTTAGGAAAAACGAGATTTTACTCCGATTGAGCGGTTTCGCAAACCAGAGGCCGAACGGGCTGATTGGGCTTAGCGTAGGCAAGCCGCTCCAAAGGCCGACCTACATGATAGCTATCGAGGCCCGATACAGCCACAGCACCTAACCCCGCAATGTCTATATAACCATCGTCAACAACCGACTGTGCCGGTGCCAACACCATGAAAATTTCCCCTACGACAAGCTCTGTTTTATTACACATTATTTGATGGTCGACGACTTTTAACCCCATTTTTACACGACTTTGTTGTACAAACGGCGCAAATACCCCCTCTTCGTACTCGGCGGTTAAGCCCACTTCAACGAACTCAGACTGCTCTCGTTCGAACCGCGCCGAGGTTTGATGAGCACACCTATAGATCTCCATATTGACCTGGTTGAGGGTAAATTCACCGGTGTCGAGTAGGTTCTCCAGTGAATGACGGGGTGCAGAATGGGGGCGAAAAATGACCCCCATAAGTGGCGGATTTGCCCCCAAATGAAACACTGAACTTACGATGGCGACATTCTCCTTGCCATCTCGCGAACGGGTCGCCACCAGGTTGGCGCTTTTGTATCCCGACAATGAATTAATAAACTGAGCGCGAAAGCGCGGTGACATGACGTCAATATCTGAGCGATTAAATTGCACTGGACACCTCCTTCAGGTATTAGGGGGTGTACGTAGCAAATGCCGGTTTAGTTCGTTGATGCGAGCTAAGGCAGCCACACGTCTGGCAAGCCAGATTTACGCCAAAGCGCAGCGAAATCCATAGCCAATGCGATGGTGACATGCACGGCCACACCGCCCCAGATAGAGCGCGAACGCAGTGCCAGTATCCCCAAAAAAAGCCCGAACAAAATAGCACCGGTGGCCTCGAGCCAGAGCTTAGGGAAATGGATCATCAGATAGGGCACACACATTACCCATATGGCATTGGCACCGAGTGCCGGGCGCAGTGCATTAAGCATAAAACCGCGAAAGAAAAACTCGAGGAAGACAAACTGCGCAATGTATAGCAACTCCCACGCGATCAGATCCAACCAACTTCGCGAGGCCTGACCGTAGAAGGGGTAGTGATGCACGAAATCTTGCCCCAAGCTCACTAAATAGACAAAAAATAGAATAGGCGTAACCAAGAGCAGGTAACCCAGCCAATGACTGTGGGTCTCACCCCAGCGCCACCCCATGTCCAGTACCCGCTCTTTAAGGATAAAACGAATCACCAGCGCCGGTAACAGTACATAGCCCACTAGATGCACGCCACTCCACCAGGCATAGCCGGCCAGCTCTAAAAAGCCGTTAGCGCGCAACTCAGCAATAAAATCTTGCCCCTGAATCGCCCCAAACCATGTAAGCAGCGTCCGCAAGTTACTGGAATATTTGCCGTAATGTACCAACAGTAAACACACGCAGACACACGCCAGCACTGCCATTATTCGGCGTAAAGAGGCCCGGCGATCCAGGCTATAAGAGGGCGCCTCGGCGTCGATCGCATCGAGAATCGACAGAATGTGCGCGGGATTAAGGTGTGTCAGAGGCTTCATGTTTAAACGGTAGATGGTCTCGGGCATCGTTAAAATAGCTTTGCACCATAGCACTTTCGCGCTGCAAAAAGTCGTCGATCGCGGCTTGAAAGCGCACATCCTGCAGCCAATGATGGGACACGGTTGTCACCGGCTCAAACCCCCGAGCCAATTTGTGCTCGCCCTGAGCACCGCCATCAAAGCGCTGCAAGCCCTGGCTTATCGCGTAGTCAATACCTTGGTAATAGCAGGTTTCAAAATGCAGAAAGTCGAACTCCTCAATACACCCCCAGTAACGACCGTAAAGGGTAGTGCTGTCCCGCAGCAGCAACGAGGCTGCAACTTGTCGGCCCTCTAAACGGGCAATAACCATTACACAATTTTGCGGCAAAGTTGTGCCCAATCGCTGAAAGAATTCCGCGCCTAAATAGCCCGCATGACCGCTGCGTTTTAAGTAGGTGTGCTGATAGAGCGGGTAAAAAAATTGCCAGTGCTCGGGAGCAAGCTCGTTGCCGGCCACCACCTCAAAAGTAAACCCCTGTTCGAGTACCCGACGGCGCTCCTTGAGTACATTCTTGCGCTTGCGTGAGGAAAAGGTAGCGACAAAATCGCCAAAATCGCGGTAGTTGCGATTGAACCAGTGAAACTGGGTACCCGTACGGCGCGCCAATCCGATCTCGCTCAGCGCGTCACTTTGTAACGCATTGGGAAACAAACAATGCCAGCCCGATAGCCCACGTGTATCGCATTCCTCTTTGATCGCAGCCAAAGCAAATTTAAGCAAGTCTTGACGTTGCCAACCGCCTATTAATCGCGTACCCAAGCAGGGAGTAAACGGAATGGCCGATAACATTTTCGGGTAATAACTCAGACCGTGGTGTTGATAAGCATCGGCCCAGGCCCAGTCAAATACATACTCGCCGTACGAATGTGTCTTGATAAACAACGGCACAATCAGCACACATACACCGGCCTCCTCAACCAAAAGGTGATAGGGCTGCCAGCCTGTTTGCGCCGTGGTCGCACCGGACAATTCGAGCGCTGCAAACCACTGGTGGCGACTAAACGGGTAGTCGCTAACCATCAGACGGTTCCAGTCATCCTGCGTGCACTGATCAATCGAGGTAAGAAAACGGTGGGTTAGTTCAGCCATGGGTTAATGATACACCGTTCCCGGTTCCCCGTTCCCCGTTCCCCGTTCCCCGTTCCCCGTTCCCCGTTCCCCGTACATTATCAATCACACGTCACCGGGCGATCCGGGTCAAAAGCCGCCAGCAACGTCTGAACATCAGTGGCCTGGCGGGCATTGTCGATCAATATCGTTGCGGTGGAATCTTCGCGGGCGCGCAGAATGCCAATTTGAGTGAACATCGCATCGGTATCGTTCACCCGGGTTTGCAGGTATTGCTCCGATATTTTCTCGCCGTCGTGCCAAATGGTCATATGCCCTTGGGTCGGGTCGCTGGAAAAGTGAATATGCATGGCGAGGTCGTGCCAAACCCCGGCACTGGCGCCCTCGGGTAAGCGCCAATAAACCTCATCGGCCCTCGAAGACTGGAAGCTCAGGGCCTCACCGTGAATATTAAAACGTACTTGTTGTTGCCAGGAATCACTGGATTCCCAGTAGCCGAGCTCGTGCTTGGCGGAAGACAAAGGTTTGGGCAGGTAGTAACTCCATCCAAAGTAAACATCGGTGCCTTCGCGGGTATCCGCGGGTTTAAAATTCAGCTCGCTGCGATTGAGCGCTGCATTGCCGTGCCAGAGAAATTGTTCGTCGCCGCTAATGGTGATTTCTGCGGCGTAGCCACCCTGGTAAACGCAATCGGACTGCACACTAATACCGGCGGGATTCGCCAGATAGTGCCACTGTGACAGGTCTTCGGTTTCAAAATCTCCCTGCCAGGGCTCTGCCCAAGTACTGGCAACCAGCGTACAGAACCCATAAATGACCAAACTCAGCATAGCCCGCCGCATACTCCACCTCTTTTTTGTAATTGCTACTGGGGTGTCTTTTATAACAAACCCAACAGGGTCGCGGCGAACAAATAGATAAAAGTACACTTTTTAACCACACTTTTCGAATGAGACTGTTACCTTAGCGCCCGAAACCGCACGGAGTTGCATACTTTTATCGCAAGAACACAAGAAGTGGGAATCAAAACTGCAAAAAAACTGTCACAATCGCTGCGTAGGCTGGCGCACTTATCTTCGCGCTTGGCACCTCTACCGGTAACCACATCGCAATTGGTTAATTGTTACAGTACAATCGGGCGGTTCAGGACCCGCATACTGCGGATAAACATGGACCCTGAATAGCTCAGCTCGGAACAACGAAAATTACAAAGATGCAAAACTTTTCCCTACAAGATACTGGCGCTGCAAGTTCACATCGCTTCGGCAGCCTGGCACGACGCGCCGGTGCGGCATTGGGTAAAGTCCCACTGAAGCGCTGGCAAGCGCTGGTTATGTTGCTGATCGTGCTTTGGCTCGCCCACAGCCTTGCCCAGTTGTTTTGGGCGGTCATACCCTCACCCGACATTCCTCCGGCGCAAGTTGCTGTTAGCACGCTCACGAACACTGGAAGCGACGCCAAAGCCGACGCCGATATTACCCGGCTGCGCGAATTGACTGTCTTTGGCACTAGCGCTGAAGGTGAAGAAAGCGAAAATAACACAGTGCCAGCTCGGCCTCTGGAGCCACAGATTGAGGATCAGGCCGTAGATACCAAGTTGTCGCTCGTTCTTCAGGGAGTCATCAACTCCAGTGACAATCGCTCTGCCCGTGCCATTATTGCCGATTCCCGGAACCAGGAAATATATGGCCCCGGTGATGAAATCAAAAATATGCGCGGGGTTAAAGTTGCCAAGGTATTAGATCTGCGCGTGATTTTGGACAACAAAGGTCAGTATGAATCACTCTGGTTGTATAAAGAGGGCCCCGGTGGGCGCCAAATCGCCAAACGCTATGACGCGCCACCTGCGGCAAGTAACAGCCGCAGCTGGGAGGGTGATGACTCCGAATTTTTGGATGAAGGTGGCAATGCCCAAGAGCCCCAAACTGGCCCCATTGAGCGAGACATTCCCAAGGGCCCGCAAGAGAATGTGTCGGTCGAGCAAATTGGTCAAAATCTCTCCGATGTGGTCGCCTTTAATATTCACAGAGACAGTAGCGGTCAAATCAAAGGTTATAAAGTGCGCCCCGGGCGCAACCCGGCAGCGTTTGACGCCGTTGGGCTAGAGTCTGGTGACGTTGTCACGGCAGTGAACGGTACACCGCTGGACAACCCCGGCCGTATCATGGAAATTTATCGCAATTTAGGTCAAGCCACATCCGCCAGCCTCGAAGTCGAGCGCAATGGTGACACAGTGACCATTGACGTTGAGCTGGAATAAGTGAGGTTCGTAGTGAGAAGGTGCAGTAACCGCATTCAAGCCGCCCTATTGGTATTTGCTTTGGCCGTTGTGCCCCTGGCACACGCCGAGCAAACCTGGACGGTTAACTTTAAAGACTCAGATATTCAGGAAGTCATCAAATTTATTGCCGAGGCTACCGACAAAACCATTATCATCGACCCCAAAGTGCGCGGTCAGGTTAAGGTTATTTCGGAAAAGCCGGTCAACAGTCAGGAGCTGTACGGGCTCTTTTTGTCTATTCTCGATGTCCACGGCTTTACCGCGGTAGAGAACGGCAATGCGGTGCGTATTGTTCCTAACCGCGATGCTCGCTCCCTGCCCATACCCAGCGCGAATAACGGCAGCAGCGACAGCGATGCCTACATGACTCAGGTTATTCAACTGGAAAACATCAGTGCCGCCAAACTCCTGCCGGTATTGCGCCCGCTGGTACCCCAGCACGGTCATATTTCAGCCTACGATCCCAGTAATGCCATTATCGTCACCGACACGCGCGGCAATATTGATCGCTTGTTGGATGTGGTAAAACAAATCGATAAAGCCGCCGTTATCAGCACTGAATTAGTAGAGCTGCGCTACGCACAAGCGGAAGCCATTGTTAAGGTCATCCAGCAACTGGAGAAGCCCGATGCCCAACGCGGTAACGCCAGTTCCCCGGTTACCGTTGTGGCTGACGCGCGTATCAATGGCGTTCTGGTCAACGGCGACGACATGCAGCGCCAGCGCATTAAAGGCTTAATTCGCCGCCTCGACCGCCCGCAGATTACCAATTCCAACGTGCGCGTGATTTATCTCAAGTATGCCAAGGCCGAACAAGTGGCCGAAGTGCTCAATGGCGTGCTGCAAAACATGCAGAAAATCGAGCAATCCGAGGGCGCAGGCAATACCGGCTCGCGCTCGCAGATCAAAGCCAGCGTGCAGCCCGACGAAGACACCAACGCCATCCTAATTACCGCCGATGGCGACACTTTGCAGTCACTGATGGTGCTGATCGAAAGCCTCGACATCCGCCGCGCCCAGGTGCTGGTGGAAGCCATTATTGTTGAACTGGAAGACAACGCCAGCAAGGAAATTGGTATCGAGTGGATGTACCGCGACGACAATGCCGGCTTTGGCAGCTCCAGCAACGGCGCTGACGGCACCCTGGGCTCCATCGCAGGCAGTGCCTTTGGCGATGATGACGCGGCCCTGGCCGGGCTCGCTGGCAGTTTATCTGGTATAGCAGGGCAGGTGTTCGGTATTGGCCGACTCGGTGAATCCACCGATATGCTGGCCGTTTTGAAATTACTCAAAGCCAATGGTTCGAGCAATATTTTATCAACACCGAGCCTGCTCACCACCGACAACCACGAGGCCGAAATCTCCGTCGGTCAGAACGTTCCCTTCGTCACCGGCTCCTACACCAGCACTAGCGGTGGCGGTGGCAGCAACCCCACCAACCCCTTCAACACCGTCGAGCGCAAAGACGTGGGTATCCTGCTGAAAGTGACTCCTCACGTCAATGACGGCGACACCGTGGTCATGGATATTGAACAGGAAATATCCAGTGTCGATAGCTCGAGCACCACGCCAGCATCGGGCATTATTACCAACCAGCGCAAAATTAGCACCCAAGTCATGGCCGCCTCAGGCGAGGTCGTGGTGTTGGGTGGTTTGATCAAAGACGACGTGACCACTACCGAGCGTAAAGTGCCGATTTTGGGTGATATACCCGTACTGGGAAACCTATTTAAAAGCCAGACCAGCACCAAGCTGAAAACCAACCTGATGGTCTTTATTCGCGCCAGTGTCGTGCCCGATGACGCCATGCTGCAGGGGGCTACCGCGGAGAAATATCGTCATATTCGCAACGAGCTGATCGATCGCCGGGATAACTCCAACTTGATGATCAACAACTCGGAAATGCCCATGCTGCCCGAGTGGGAAGAACAGCTGCGCAAGGTCCAGCAGCGCTATGACGCCGAGCAGTCGGCAGCGCCCGAGGCGGGAGAGTAAGCCTTGAACAGCGAAATCTCCGAACCCGCAGAACTGCCGGAAGGCTTTGACAGCGGCGACGCCGTCACGGACGAGGAACACCTGGCCGCCAGTGCCGGTGAGAGCCCACGCTTGCCGTTTAGTTTTGCCTCGGACCACGGTGTTATGCTCGACCCGGAACAGCCGGGCCGGGTGCTGCACAAGCCCGGCTTAAAGCTAGACGTGCTGACCGAGCTCGCCCGTTATTTTGACGGCGACATGGTGATTGAGGAGCTCGACAGCGAAACATTTCAGCAGCGTTTGACGCGCGAATACCAAAGCAGCGACGGCGCCGCTCAGCGCGCCGCCGAAGACTTGGGCGCGGAATTTGATTTATCCACCATGGCCGATGACTTGGCTGACCGCACCGACCTGTTGGCCGGTGACGACGACGCGCCCATTATTCGCCTGATTAACGCAATTCTGTCTCAGGCCGTGCGCGAACAAGCTTCTGATATCCACCTTGAGCCCTTCGAAGACAGGGTCTCAGTGCGTTTTCGTATCGATGGCGTACTAAGCGAAGTCCTCTCGCCCAAGCCTGAGTTGGCGCCCGTACTGGTCTCGCGCCTAAAGGTGATGGCGCGCCTGGATATCGCCGAAAAACGTTTGCCACAGGACGGCCGTATTACCGTGCGCCTGGCCGGTCACGCCGTTGACATTCGCGTCTCCACCATACCGTCGGCCCACGGTGAGCGCATTGTGTTGCGTCTGCTGGATCAGGCCGCCGGTCAGCTCAAACTTGAAGAACTGCAAATGCCGCCTGTGGTACAAGAGCGATTTGGCCACGCCCTGAAACGCCCGCACGGTATTATTCTGGTAACCGGCCCCACCGGCTCCGGTAAAACCACCACCTTGTACGCGGGCTTGAGCCACATTAATGCGCCCAGCCGCAATATCCTTACCATTGAAGACCCGATTGAATACCTGCTTGCCGGTATTGGTCAGACTCAGGTAAACGCCAAAGTCGATATGACCTTTGCCCGCGGCTTGCGCGCCATACTCAGGCAAGACCCGGACGTGGTGATGGTGGGGGAGATTCGCGACTCAGAAACCGCTGACATTGCCATTCAAGCCAGTTTGACCGGCCACCTGGTGCTGTCCACCCTGCACACCAACACCGCCATTGGCGCCATCATGCGTCTCAAAGATATGGGGGTAGAGCCCTTTCTGCTGGCCTCCAGTATCGAAGTGGTTATGGCGCAGCGCCTGGTACGCAAACTCTGTAAGGAGTGTAAAGTGCCCTACGAGCCGGTAGAGTCCGAGCGGCAGATGCTCAACTTACCCGAGGGTCAAACCGTATTCCGCGCAGGCGGCTGTAATAAGTGCAACCAAATGGGCTATAGGGGCCGTAAAGGTATTTACGAGCTGATCGAAATCAACGAGCACATGCGCCATCTGATTCACGAACAAGCCGGTGAGCAAGAGCTGATTGCCGAAGCCCGCAAACAGTCGGAATCCATCAGCGATGACGGCCGCCGTCACGTGGTAGAAGGCATCACCAGTCTAGAAGAAGTGCTGCGCGTTACCACCGCGAGCTAGGGGCTGACGAAACCATGGGCGCATACAGCTATCGGGCACTTAACCAATCCGGCAAAACCGTCAAGGGTATGCTTGAGGGTGACAGCGAGCGTCAGGTTCGCTCGCAACTGCGCGCCAAAAATCTCAAGCCGCTGGAAGTTACCGACGCCGGTACCCGTGCCCAAATTAAAACCGGCAACAGCAAAGGTTTCTCGCTGTTTGCCGGCACCCCCAGACTCAAGCCTCGCGATCTCAGTCTGGTCACCCGCCAGCTAGCATCGCTCATCAGCTCCGGACTGCCTTTGGATGAAGCCCTGCAGGCTACCGCCAAGCAGGCGCAAAAACAGAGCATCAAACAGGTCGTGTTGCAGATACGTACCAAAGTACTGGAGGGCTTCTCTCTGGCGCAGGCGCTGTCGGAACATCCCCAGTCCTTCGATGACATGTACCGCGCCATGGTTCGCGCCGGCGAGAGCTCGGGCTACCTCGGTCCGGTGCTCGACCGGCTGGCCGAACACACACTCAACTCACAACAGCTGAAAGCGCGCCTCAAAACCGCCATGATTTATCCTGTGGTTTTGTTGGTCTTGAGCCTTGCGGTCATTATCGGACTTATGGCCTTCGTGGTACCGGATTTGGTGAAACTGTTTGCCCATTCCAGCCGCGAGTTGCCCTTTCTAACCCGCGCCCTAATCGGCACCAGTGACTTTATCGTCGGCTACGGTATTTGGGTGCTAGCCGCAGGGTTCGGCGCCATGTACGGCATCAAACGCCTGCTTAAAAATGAGCGGCGGCTGCGCCGCTGGCACCAAATTCAATTGCGATTACCGGTGATTGGCAATGTCGCCAACCAATCTAACTCGGCACGCTTTGCGGCTACATTGAGCCTACTGATGTCCAGTGGGGTGCCGCTATTGCAAGCCTTGCGTATCGCCGGGCAAGTGATGACCAATCGGGTACTGCAAGATGCCTGCGAACAAATTGCCAATCAGGTGCACGAAGGTACCGCGCTCAACCGCGCCCTGGAAAAGGCCGACTGTTTTCCGCCGCTGCTGGTGCAAATGGTCGCCAGTGGTGAAACCAACGGTACACTGCCCGCGCAGTTAGAACACGCCGCCCGCGACCAACAAAGGGAACTCGAGATGGTGCTGGCCGTCTCATTAGGTTTGATGGAACCGGCCACCATTGTGATTATGGGTGGCGCGGTGCTGGTCATCGTTTTAGCTATTTTGCAGCCGATTTTTGAAATGAATCAGATGGTGGGTTAGGGCATTCACCCTAGGCCAGATGTCTGAAGTCGGACGCCTTTGCGTCAGACTTCTGACCTCTGACCTCTGACATCAGACAGTTATCAATTTTGCCAAGCCAAGCGCAAAGCAATAGACACAACGGAGTAACAACAATGCAACTCACAACTCGCCAAAGCGGCTTTAGTTTGATTGAGATTATGGTGGTGGTGGTGATTATTGGTCTGCTGGCCAGTATCGTCGCCCCCATGGTGCTGGACCGTGCCGATGAGGCGCGTATCAACAAAGTGCAGGCGGATTTTAAAAGCATTCAGACCGCGCTCAACCTGTACCGCATCGATAACTACGTGTACCCATCCAGCGAGCAGGGGCTGAACGCTCTGGTCAGCAAGCCTACCCTAACACCTGTGCCACGCAACTGGCGCTCCAGCGGTTATCTGGATCAGTTGCCGATCGACCCTTGGGGTAGCGCATACCTGTACATCAGTCCCGGTGAGTCCCGCGAATACGACATTTACACCCTAGGCGCCGATAACGTCGCCGGTGGTGAAGGCCCGGCAGCGGATATCAGCGTCTGGGATCAGGATCTGCCAGAGCAGTAATGCCTTATGTCGTACCCGCAGCATCAAAAGGGTTTTACCCTGATCGAGATCATGATTGTGGTGATGATCATCGGCCTGAGTGCGGGCATGGCGACGCTGGCTTTTACCCCAGACGATACCAGCCGACTGGAGGAAGCCGCCGATAAATTTTTGCTGCAAACTGAATTTGTCGCCGAGCAAACCACCTTAACCGGAGAGGTTATAGGACTGTTTGTTAGGCCCACCCAATCGCGCGAGGGCGAGCAATGGTGCTACCGCTGGCGCCGTTTTCGCAACAGTAGCTGGCAGCCTGTATCGGACTTTTTACCCGATCAATGCCTGCAACCCGACATGGGTGTGGAGATGATCGTTGAGGGCGAAGAGTACGAATACGACCCCAATCTCACCAGCCCCGAACCGGTAATGATTTTCTACCCCAGCGGTGAAGCTACCCCCTTGGAGATTGCGCTCTTTGCCCAGTTCGACAGTGAACAGGACGTCCAGCGCCTGGAGGTCGATATGATGGGCCGGGTACGCTGGCTCAATCGCGAACAAGCAATTGCCCAACGCGAGGCCGAGCTGTGACACGCTCGCGCGGTTTTACACTCATTGAAGTGATGGTGGCGCTGGCGATTGTTGCCACCGCTCTGCCCGCACTCATGATGCTCATCACCAGCCAGCTGCAGGGTGCCGGTATTACCCGGGAGAAAACCCAGGCTTATTGGATTGCCGAGAATCAGCTCGCCCGACTTACTCTGCGCGATCGCCTGGTAGAGCAGTTCAGTATTCCCGACTCGGTCAACGGCACTGTTGAGCGCGACGGCGTACGCTGGTACTGGGAACTCACGAGCCAGCAAACCGAAGTCGAGGGCTTTAGACGTCTCGACTTAACCGTCGCGCTGGACGCCCAAAAAGAAGACACCCTGGCGAGCTTAACGGGGTTTATCAATGAGTAATCCCCGTAGCGGCTACCAGGGCTTCACACTGATCGAAGTTGTTATAGCGCTGGCGATAACCGCGGTCATTATGACTTTTAGCTACCAGTCGTTTAGCACCGCCTCACGCAGCGCCGAAGCCACCAGCGAAGTGATGGCGCGGGTCAATCAATTGGACCGTACCTGGCAGCTACTGGAAAAAGACCTGCGTCATTTACTGCAGCCGATCGATGCCAGCGGCGACCCCAGCGTGATCGGTGGCGTGCGCCGCCCGTTTCGCGGCAACAGTCTTTACGGTGAGGCCAGTGGCGACAAATTGTTATTGCAACTCACCCGCAATGCCTGGCTCAACCCCATGAATCGAGCTCGCAGCGACATGCAGCAAGTCATTTACCGGGTTTCCGACGGGGTACTTTGGCGTGACTACCGTCCCGAGCGCAATTTCGTGATCGAGGACTGGTTATTCGCCGAAGATCTAATCCAACAGCAAATGTTGGCCGGCATCGCCGACATTGAATTGCGCTTTTTATCCGAACAGCGCATTTCTCAGGAGGGCGCCAGTGTGCTCTCGGGCGATGACTATACCCGCGACTGGGAGCAACTGTGGCCCGCCAGCAATTCCGCCGGTATCGACACCAGCTTGCCAGTCGCGGTGTGGATTCGCATCGAACTGACAGACGGGCTAATCAGTGAGAGGCTTTATGACCTCTCCAGTTAAACAGCTTCATTTACCAACCCGCCAGCGCGGCACCGTGCTGATTTTAGCGATACTGATCGTTGTGTTGGTTTCGGGTTTTGCCGTCAAAGCCTCGCGTGACTACCAGCTCAGCATGGCCCGCGCCGAGGCGCGCTGGCACGGTGCCCAAGCCGAGGCCTATTTGTCGGGTGCCGAGAGCCTGGCCATGTACTTTCTCGAGCTCGATGAAAATACCGAAGTTGATAGCTTGCTCGAACCCTGGGCGATGGAGTTGCCGCCGTTTCCCATTGAAGGCGGCATGATCCTCGCAGAAATTGAAGATGCCAGCTCGCGCCTAAACCTCAACGATATCGAGGCGCAATTTAAAGAGACCGGCGACAATAACCCCAACGCCCCCGAACGTTTCTACCCGGCGCAAAAACATTTTTTACGGCTGCTGCAAAGCTTTCCCGAGATTTACCCGGTATCGCCCGAAGATGCTATTGCGATTCTCGAGGCTTTAGTCGATTGGACCGACACCGATCACGATATCAGTGGTTTTATGGGCGCCGAACGCGACTACTATCAATCTCTGGATCCAGCCTACCAGCCGGCCAATGCACCCTTGACCAGTGTCGATGAGCTGCGCCTGATACGCTACGTCACCCCCGAGTTAATGCAATTGCTTAGACCTTTTATAGCCGTGTATGCGACTGAAGGGGGCGGGAATTCGGGCGGCCTTAACGTCAACACCCTGCACCCGCACCTGCTGCGGACTTTTAATGCGGACGATATACTCACGCCACTGACTGCTGAAGAAGCCAGCAGTATCGTCTCCGAAAACGGTGAATACGCCAGCGCTGATGAGTTTACCCAAAACAGCGGCTGGGCCAGTATCATCAGCGGTGAGAACGGCATAGGAGATGCCTTGGTGAATGTTAAAACCAATCACTTTTTGGTGACCACCCGGGTACAACTGGGCGAGCAGCGACGCAGTCGGCAAAGCTTGCTGCAGCGCAATGAAAAATCTTTTAACGTTGTGCAAAGGCGCGACGTGTACGATTACATACTCAGTCTGGAGCAGGCGCCCGTGCCCTCCGGCCAACAGGAACAGACGACGGACCCATGAGCGAATCTCTGACGCTGTACATTAGCCATTACGGCAGCAACCTTACCTGGCTGTTTCGCCGCCCGGATTTACCCGATGAGCTGGGGCAGGGTGATATCGACACTTTGGCCAACGCTCTGGAGCAGGGCAATAATCATCAGGCTCGCCTCATTGTCGGTGGTCCGCAAACTGTCAGTCGCACGGTGCAATACACCGAGGGCGAGAAACGTCATTTGCGCAAGTTAATGCCGTTTCAACTTGAGGAGGATGTGATCGGTGACATTGATCAGTTCCACTTCGCGTTTGGCGTACCCGCTAACGGCAGTGTCAGTCTGGTGTACACCGAGCGCGCGCCCCTGCAGGAAATCTTCACCGCCCTCGCGGCGATCAACGTCGAAGTAATTCAGGTGATACCTGCCGCACTGCTGCCGACCACCTCCAATGACAATGAAGAAGAAACAGCAGATGAGAATGACAGCTGGGCAATCCACTGGCAAGACGGATTAGTAAGCGTTCGCTGCGGTGCAAGCTCAGGGTTTACGATTGCGGCAAGCAGTATGGCACTGGCTTTAGAGCTACTACTAAAATCACAAAGCCGCGTATCGGCGCCAAAACTGGTGCTCAGCGCTCCCGATGAAACTCAGCTCGAACAATTAGAGCAGCGGCTGCCTGCCGCCCTCAGTGACGCCTCCGGCGATACCCGTATTTGCTCGCTGTGGGACTTTGAACCCGACGCTGGCGCGATTGACTTGTGCCAGGGCGAGTTTTCCCAGCGACTGCCGGTAGAGCGCTGGTGGAACAACTGGCGCAAAGTGGCCTTTACGGCCATTGCAGCCGTTGTCGTGTATCTCGCAACACTGCTGTATTCCATTCATCAGTTGCAAAACGACAATCTGGAAATTCGCCGCGAAATCGAACAAGTATTTCGCACCGTCGTGCCCAACGGCCCGGCTATCGACCCGGAGCGCCGCCTGCGTATTATGGCTCGCGATCTGCAGCCCAGCGCCAGCGGTTCGGCCGTAATGGCACTGCTCGATCAGGTACTGCCTGCCATTCAAAGTGCCGAAGTCACCTTAAAAGGTGTGTACTACACCAGTGATAACGGCGAGCTCAGCCTCAACCTGCAAGCGGGAACCTTTAACGCCATAGAGTCATTGCGCGGCTCCATCGAGAGCATCGGCTTGAGCGCGGAGCTGCTGTCCGCCAGTGCGCAGGGTGATACTCACTCGGCCCGAATGAAAATAAAGCAGGAGTTGCCATGAACAAGGTTTTTGATGCCCTCGGCAAGTACAATCGCCGCGAGCAAACCATTTTGCTTGTCGGTGCCCTGTCGATCGTGCTCTACATTCTCTGGATGGGAGTGCTCGCACCGCTTAAAGACAAGCGTGAGCAGCAAATTGCGACCAATGCCAGTACCAGCGCCTCGCTAGAGCGAGTAAAACTGATGGCGGCACAAATTAAACAGGCACAGTCCAACACCCAGAAAGCCAGCGGCAACTCCGGCGCCAATTTTAGCCAGTTAATTGACTCAACCCTGCAAGCCAACGGCTTACGTATGAGTGGCTTTCAGCCGGGTACGCGCGGAGAAGTGCGAGTTCGCCTGGACAACGTCAACTACGCTTCTGTCATGCAGTGGCTGTACGATCTCGAGTATCGCCACGACGTTGCGGTTAAAGATCTTTCCATGGCGGGCACCAATACGGCCGGACAGGTGACCGCGAATATTCGGTTGAGTAAGAATTAAGATGTTGCAGCAAATCACCCTCACCCTGCGCAGTGCTCTATTGGTACTCGCAGTACCGGCGTTGGCTCAGCAGGCACCTATCGCCGCTGCACCTGACTTACTGGACACCGAACAGGCAGAAAACTTTGGCCTCAAGCAAGCTACCGGCACCCAAACCCATACCGTGTTCAGCGCCAGTGACAGTAGCTATCAGTACAACCATGGGGCTGTACCTTTTGCCTTTAACGGCAAGCTCTATGTGCAGTGGCAAAGCTCCAAACACGACGAAGACGCCCCTGAAACCGAAGTGCGCTACGCCATGAGCGTGGACGGGCGACAGTGGAGCGACGCCATAATTCTGGAAAAACCGAGACCTGACGCCACCGTTACCAGCGGTGGCTGGTGGGCGTTTGGCGATACCTTGGTCGCCTATATCAATGTCTGGCCCCATGATTTAGAGCCCAAAGGGGGGTTCGTTGAATACCGGACCAGCAAAGATGGCATTCACTGGACCGCTCCCAAACCGGTATTGAATAACGCCGGCGAGCCGCTGGCCGGCATTATCGAGCAAGACATGCGTGCCCTGGCAGACGGCCGGTTGCTAACGGCGGTGCACCAGCAACCCGGTCTTATCGTGAAACCCTACTTTACCGACGACGCCACTGGCCTTAGCGGCTGGCAATCCGGTGACATGACTAACTTACCGCACCGCGACAACGTCAGCCGGGAACTTGAGCCCAGCTGGTTTAGCCGCGGAGAAGAGCTGGTAATGGTATTTCGCGATCAGGATTCTAGCTTTCGGGTGCTGGCCGCCACCAGCCACGACCGCGGCGAGAGCTGGACGACACCTATGGTCAGTAACATGCCCGACTCACGCGCCAAGCAAAGCGCCGGCAATCTCCCCAATGGGGCCGCCTATTTAGTGAATAACCCCAGCGGTAGTAAACAGCGATTTCCTCTGGTGCTGAGTATCAGTACCGATGGCCGGCGCTTCGACCAGGCCTGGCTGTTGCGCCCCGGAGGACACCAGGTGCCGGCGCAAAAGTACGACGGACGCTACAAGCGCATAGGCTATAGCTACCCGAAATCGACCGTGTTCGAAGGCTATCTCTACGTCGCCTACGCCACCGGCAAAGAAGATATTCAAGTGACCCGTGTACCACTAAAGTCGCTGAAATAGTTCGCACTTTTTATTGCTAGAGTTAACAATATGATTCGTTGGATTGCACTTGGTTTATTGTTTTGGCTGGCGTTTGTCGTCACGCAAATTCCCGCCACCTGGGGTGGGTATTTAATGACAAACGGCACACCGCTTGCCCTGTCGGGTATCAGCGGCACCTTGTGGCGCGGTAAAGCCAACATGGCATCCATACAAATCGACGGCAGGCACTACACCTTGGGCAGCCTCGACTGGACCCTAAAGCCCCTAAGCATACTGACCCTGAAGCCTTGCGCGGTCGTTTCCACCGACTTTGAGCGGCAACAAATTTCAGGCACCGCCTGCGCCGGCATCGGTGGTTCTATCACCTTAACCAATGCCAATATAAGTGTCCCGGCAGGACTGATACAAGGCCTGCCCGAGCCCAGTGAAATTACCGGGCAGCTCTCGTCACATATCGAAACACTCAAACTCAGCGACAACAAACTGAAAGCGCTCAAGGGCAATTTAAGCTGGACCAAGGCACGCTTGAATAATGGTCAGATGTGGCTCAATCTTGGCGCGTTTGCCGCGGATCTTTCCGCGACTGCCGAGGGTCATATTCGGGCGGACATATTCTCTCTGGAGGGCCCAATTGATCTGGCCGGTAATGTTGTAATGCCACTGACCGGGGGCATCCGGATCGACACCAATTTCACATTCACAGAGACTTTTGCCCGTGACGTGCAAGCCGACCAATGGCTGCCTATGGTTGCCGAGCCTCTTGACGACGGCCGCCAAAGAATCAAAATGACGCTATGATGGACAGTGCCGCTGTTGCGGTATAGGTTAGCTCCAAACAATGAGTGGTGAACCATGCAAACCTTAGCCGATCGTTTTATCACCGAAATACTCGACCAGTGGCCGCAAGATCATCACTTGCCACAACAGGTGGCCGCCGATCTCGGCTATTGCTACCACCTAAGCGCCAGCATTGAAGGCCGAGTGCCGGTAGCAATGATGGGACCGCAAACAATAGACTCTCGGGACTCCCTGGCCGAGCAAATCCGCCAGTGGATTCACCATGTGGAATCCTGGATCGAAGAGCACCATCCGGCCACCAAGGGCTGGATAGAAGTGCACATCAAATTGGCCGCTCAGGCGAATCAAGAATCAGGCGCGGAATTTACCGTCGCAATTTGATCCATTGCTTGCCGCATCATGGCCCGCGGAGGCCCACAGACTATGAAATGTTTGATCGCCTTAATCCTATTGGTTGTCGCCTGGCCCACTTTCGCCGACTGCTACGCAACAGCCTATACACAAGGCGCTATGAACGCGTGCGCAGGTGCTGAAGCTGGAGGTGCTCGCGAGCGCCTTGAGCACACAGTCACAATGCTCAAGCAAGCCTACCGCGATGACGAGGTTTTTATCAAAGCCTTAATGCGCTCTCAACTGTTGTTTGAGAAAAGCCTCGAGGCTGATACTTATCTAAAATACCCCAACCGTGACCCCAATGCCTATGGCAGCGTTTACCCCATGTGCCAAAACGCTTATCAAACCGGCCTTATCGAGCAACGCATCGCGTTTTTGCAGCAATGGCTAGACGGTGTTGAAGAAGGGGATGTCTGCTCGGGATCGATTAAGTTCACCCCCTAAATATACGCTATTCTCGATCTCGTAAAAGGACAGCTTAGCGAAACTTTCATTGGCACCCCTGCGCCCTGATAAAACTTTATATAAAATGCTAAATGAGACTCAACAAGCGCAGAAGAGCGGTCAAAAACTGACTTCATATTGAGACGTTAAAGGAAACGATAAGAAAAGCGCCAGTAGGCAACGTAAAATAAAATAGGTTGTCTAGCAGATTTTGCCGCCACATGGTGGCGCTCTTGTCTTTTGGAGGGACTTTACGAGCGTCTTTGGCTCTACGCCACCGGTGGCTCGAATTACGGAAGATACATTCACAGCACCTGTATGAATGCGCCCCCATGCAGCGACAGACCGGCTCAGCGGACACCTGCAGATTAACCCACATCCATTTCATCTACTGTCAAATAGCCAGATGCTTAGCTCGATGGTGCCACACTCAACGCCATTAAAATATTCAACGCAATCATTTTTTACCTTTGTTCTTCGTCTTTTCTCCAGAATTACGACAAATGTCACTGTGCATGCCGTACGCTTCATATGAGAATGTCATTAATCTTTAGGGTTTAGAATTGCTGACCGGTCCCAATTTTCAGTCTACTATTAACAGATAACCTGAAGGCCATAAAAAACTATGCGACATAGAGCTTTGGTGCTTGAACCTAGCAAAGTCTTTCAAGGCATTTTAACGAAGATTCTAGAATCTGCCGGTGTAGAGTGTCGATGCTTCAGCGATGTTGACGCAGCCATAAATGCAAGACATGGATATTACACGTTCATTATTATCTCTCGGTCGGCAGGCCAAAGCACTGGTGAAGAGTTTCTAGCCCGTTACAAAGAGAAATTTGGATTTGGCAATTCTCTGACAATACTGCTGTTGTCAGAAACAACTGATAGCGAGTATACCGCCGCTAACCAAGCCGGATTCAAGCTAGTATTTGACAAGAAAAAATTGGTAGCCCTGCAAGATATTGTCCATAGTGTCATTAAAAAACGTTCGCTTGAACATACAGCTAGTATTCTATTGGTCGAAGATTCCATAGCCGTCGCCAACGCGATAAGTGAACAGTTCCGCCAGCTGGGTACACTGGTCCGTCACGGATCAACGGTAACCGAAGCCAAAGAAATTTTTAATACCTTTGATATTGACCTAGTCATTAGTGATTATCATTTAGCCGATCAAGAAACGGGTTACGATATCATTAACATAGTTCGCCAAGACACCAATCCCGCCAAATCTCAAACACCTATCCTTATCATTTCAGCCGACACCGATAAACTCGCCCGAGTTTCACTTCTCACGCAAGGTGCTAACGATTTCATTCTAAAACCTTATGATCAGGCGGAACTACTTGTAAGATCTACCAATCTGATTAAAGCCCATGCACTGTTGCAGAAAGTCAGTCAACAACGTGACGATCTGGAAAAAATGGCGATGGTTGATCAACTAACCAACCTCTATAATCGCCACAGCTTCTACGATATGGCCCCCAAAATGATCAGCCTGTCGCGGCGTAACAATATGTCCTTGTGCTTGCTGGTAATAGATCTGGATCATTTTAAGAATATAAACGACTCATATGGTCACAGTACGGGTGATATTGTACTGAAAACAGTTGCGTCCATACTTCAGAATAATAGCAGACTAGAAGATGCTCTCGCGCGTTATGGGGGTGAAGAGTTTATTTCTCTAATGCCCAATTGTTCGCAATCTGGTGCGTTTGATGTAGCCGAGCGAATACGCGTGGCAATATCAAAAAGTGACCCGGAAGGCCTAACGATAACCGCTAGCATTGGTGTCGCTCAACTGAAAAGCAACGAAACCTTCGAAGAGCTATTTGTGCGGGCCGACAAAAACCTCTACAAGGCCAAAAGCAAAGGTCGAAACTGCATTGTAACTGAATAGCTCGCGCAGAGTACACGACACACCAACTCAACACTGAACAATGATAACTTTACCTAAAAATAGATTGAACATTATATTCTGGCGATACTTCTTATACTGTTCTCGTTCTGTGTACGCAGTGGGTGGCACACCCCTAGCAAAAAATTCAGTATTACCGATATAGGGTTCTTGAATTCGGAATGTCCAATACTTAAGGGTTGGAAGTAAAACAATACCGAAACAATATAGCTCTATTTCTTCACAACTTCGCTAATGGCTTTATCAACGTAAACGTTACGTTTTGAGTAAGACAGAGGCTTTACATTTGTAGCAAATATACAGGAATTTTTACTTATTCAACCCATTAATCACATTACTTTCAAGAGCTTTCGACAACGCTAGATATACGATTTCTCCCCTCTGTTTTCGCCCGATATAACTGACTATCGGCGTTTGCAATAACAGAATTTATATCGTCACCTGGCTTTACTTCGGCCAAACCAATACTCAAGGTAATAGTTTCTACCGGGTGCATTTTACTCTCCCGAACCTTAGTCAGAATCTCACTGGCCACTCTCTTTGCCCCAGCCATATCCGACTCAGGACAAACAATCAAAAACTCCTCTCCTCCCCATCGGCAACAAACATCACAAGCCCTTACGCTATCTTTTATAATTTTTGCTACTGCCACAAGCACCGCATCCCCTACCTGATGCCCGTAACTGTCATTTACTTTTTTAAAGAAATCGATATCAATCATCATGATTGAAAAAATCCTGTTATAGCGATAATAACAATTAATAGAATCCTGAAGTGACGTATTTCCACCCGATCGATTAAGCAGTTGGGTTAGCTCATCTGTAACGGCCAAACGCGTGAGCTTTTGATTGACTGATTCCAAATTCTCGGTTCTTTCTTTAACCAGAGCTTCGAGCTCAATTTTCTTCAGGTTCTCCTGCTGGAGCAAATAAGTCTGCATTCGCTCGCGCACCTTAAACATATATTTTTTATTAGCCGCAAGTGCAAAAGATAACAATACTGCGTCAATCACAAATCCAAACTCAATCGATCTAAAAGTGGCAAACGTGTAGGGCACCACAGAAACGACCGTAAGCGTGGTGATCAGAGTTCCAATCAGTGAACTGAACACACCGTAGGTCGCCAATACGCTGGTTAAACCTCGTTTTCCAAATATATAGACACAGGTACTGAATAACACCAATCCATAGAATCCTGATGTAACGACACTGACTGTTTGAGAAAAATACGCGGAATTCACAGCGATCATCACGATATGCGTAATAACCAAGAGCCCGGCAAAGCCCTTAATCAGTTTATATACTATGGGATAGTCATTTTTTATATTCAGCAGGCGTGAAATAAAAATTAACCCCACGTACTGATACAAAAAGAATAGATGCGGATGTATTTCTGTTGCTACTTTTGGGTATTGGTGCAACCCAAAGTGATACAGAAGCCCATTGTAGCTTGCCGAACCAAGAATAAATGTGGCTACAAAAAGTACGTAGTATAGATTGTCCCTGTTTCTGAAGATTAGAAACAGAAATACATTGTAGACAGATATGATCAACAACCCGCCATATAGCAGGCCAAAATAGACTCCTTGGTAAATAGCAACTTCTGTATGTTGTTGTGGTGAGACCAGTGCGATAGGAACAATTAGCGCTTCTTGAGATTCAACACGCAAATATAAATAGCTTTGCCCCGCTGGAATAACGACCTCAACCTTGGGGAAAGTAAATGCAAAATTCGCCCTTTGGTAAGGCCGCAAATCGCCCATCGCGGCAAGTCGCTGCATTGATTCGTCATATCCCGCTTGATATACATCTATATAGTCTAACCACGGAACTTCAATCATTAACACTGCTGAGAGTGGCCGCTCCTGTAAATTCTCTAACGATAGCCTCAACCAATACGCTGAGGCACTGAAGCCCTGAGTCAGCACATGTGATGGTTGATCCAACACCTGCCAATTACTTAAAGCTATTGGGTCATCGACGTGTTGGCGGAATGGTTGGTCTTCTGCAATAGCTTCAATATGCCAGGTCACACCAGCCAAGCCACTATCGGCCTGAACCATAACACTGAAAAAAACGAGCGACAGTATGAAAACCCAGCGATGTATATGCATATTGCGGCCACGGCACCTAATTCATTATTTTAAGTTCTAGGGAGCCTCTGATTAAGTCCTCAGTGGCCTCTGGCTTACAGAGCTTTTCGAGGTCAAGGCGGCGATCCGATGGCGTGCCGATGGCCCGGTGAGGGGAGCCAACACAGAGATCGGAAAGCTCTGCAAGCCCCGAAGGGC